>NZ_FQWB01000027.1 GCF_900129545.1 Flavobacterium fluvii
GCAATGATTGGTTTTGTCGTGTCCACCGTCCAAGTGTAAGTAATAACTTTTTCATCCGCCACATTGTTGCAGGCATCCGTAAAGTTGGCAGTCCAAGTTTGAGATTTTGCACAAGCAGTACCAGTCACTCCACTGTCAACGACAGTGATTGAACCCGGGCTGCAAGCTTCGGTCAAGGTGAATTCCGGCGCAACGATTGTTGGGTTACACCCTTTGTTTTCGCTTACTGCGGTAGTTGCAATGATTGGTTTTGTCGTGTCCACCGTCCAAGTGTAAGTAATGCTTACCTGATCGGCTGCATTGTTGCAGGCATCCGTAAAGTTGGCAGTCCACGTTTGGGATTTTGCACAATCGGTACCAGTCACTCCACCGTCAACGACAGTGATTGAACCCGGGCTGCAAGCTTCGGTCAAAGTGAAGACCGGCGCAACGATTGTTGGATTGCATCCTTTGTCTCCGCTTGCAGCGGTAGTTGCAATGATTGGTTTTGTCGTGTCCACCGTCCAAGTGTAAGTAATAACTTTTTCATCCGCCACATTGTTGCAGGCATCCGTAAAGTTGGCAGTCCAAGTTTGAGATTTTGCACAATCGGTACCTGTTACTCCACCGTCAACGACAGTGATTGAACCCGGGCTGCAAGCTTCGGTCAAGGTGAATTCCGGCGCAACGATTGTTGGGTTACACCCTTTGTTTTCGCTTACTGCGGTAGTTGCAATGATTGGTTTTGTCGTGTCCACCGTCCAAGTGTAAGTAATGCTTACCTGATCGGCTGCATTGTTGCAGGCATCCGTAAAGTTGGCAGTCCACGTTTGGGATTTTGCACAATCGGTACCAGTCACTCCACCGTCAACGACAGTGATTGAACCTGGGCTGCACGCTTCGGTCAAAGTGAAGACCGGCGCAACGATTGTTGGATTACATCCTTTGTTTTCGCTTGTTGCGGTAGTTGCAATGATTGGTTTTGTTGCATCAACTGTCCAAGTGTAAGTAATGCTTACCTGATCGGCTGCATTGTTGCAGGCATCCGTAAAGT
>NZ_FQWB01000024.1 GCF_900129545.1 Flavobacterium fluvii
CATCGGTAACGCCGGTGTTGATCAAGTTGTATTTACTGTCAAACAAGCTGATTTTGCTGTCGGGAAGTATTTTTCCCGTGGCCATATCCGTCACGACTCCGTATAGTTCCTGTTCGCACTTGATTCTCCTGGTTTCCAGAAACTTGTAGATGTCGTCATATCCTTGTCCGCCACCACGGTTGGAGGAAACAAATCCTCTTCTGGATTTGGTGTCGATTAGATAGGCAAAATCGTCTTTGGGCGAATTGACTCCGTCACCCACGTTCTGGATTTCCCCAAAACTTCCGTCTGGGTTCACCTTGGACACAAAAATATCCAGTCCACCCAATCCAGGATGTCCGTCCGAAGCAAAATAGAGCTCGTCTTCATCGGTGACAAGGGGGAAAGTCTCCTTTCCTTCGGTGTTGATTTCCCTGCCTAGATTCTCCGGAGTTCCAAAACTGCCGTCCTCGTTTATTTTTACTTTAAAGATGTCCGATTGTCCCACTGTTCCTGGCATGTCGGAGACAAAATACAATGTTTTTTCGTCAGGACTCAGGGCGGGATGTGCCACGCTGTAGGAGTCGCTGTTGAAAGGCAGTTCGGTTATCTTGTCCCAATCCTCGTTTTCAAAAGAGGCTTTGTATATTTTGATCAAGGTAACCTGTTCCCCGTTTTTTCCTTTTTTGCCGTCCAGGAAGTTGTTTCTGGTGAAATACATCGTTTTTCCGTCTTTGGAGAAAATGGCGCTGGATTCGTGGAATCTTGATTTTACTTTTTTGGAAAACTTGTCCACTTTTCCCGGAGCCAGGTCTTGTCCCAAATCCGAAACATAGAGGTTGGTAAAATGCTGGTTGGTCCATTTGTGTTTTCTTTGCATGAAGTTTCCGGTATCCCTGGAGGAGGTAAAAACAAGTTTGTTCAAGAAGAAGGCGCTTCCATAATCGGAATATTTGGAGTTGATTCCGGCATCTTCAATGTTGTATCTTCCCGAATTAGCCCTGATTATATCTAGGTAATTCTTGTTTTTTCCGTAAATATTGGACCTGTTGTCGTTTCCTGCTTTTTGGTTGAATTGTTCCATCACCTGGTTGGCCTTGTCGGTTTGTCCCACGGCTTTCAAGGATTGGGCATATCGGTATAGATATTCGGGTTTCTGTTCCGGTGCCATGGCGAACAATTCGTCATACCATTTGGCGGCCTTGTCCAATTCGCCGTTGAAATAATAGGAATTCCCCAGTTTTTGGAACATGTCTTCCGATTTGTATCCTTTCTCGGCCACCCTTTCATAGGTTTTGATGGCATCTATGTAGGCATAGTTGTTGTACTTCTTGTCGGCGGAAGCCAGTTGTGATTTTTGGGCATAACTGTTAAATGAAAAAACACTTATTATCGTTATGTAAAGGAGTATAAAATTTTTCATAATAATTGTTTTTAGAAGAATCTTGGAGTGGTGATTTTGCTGATGTTTTTGAATAATTCATAACGCAGGTATATCTCGTGCGAACCGGAATTATAGTTGTTCAAATTGGTGGTTTCGTGGTCGTATCCATATCCAATGTACAAACC
>NZ_FQWB01000025.1 GCF_900129545.1 Flavobacterium fluvii
TGTACGTCTTCAAACTAATTTGGACTTTTACTAAGAGAGTGTTCTGTTAATTAATTCAAAGATAAATGTTTTTCTTTGTTAGTTGAATTTTTAAATTTTTGATACTCTTTTCTGCGGTTTAAAATCGATATTTTCTTCAGTCGTTCCCTTTCTTTTAAAATTTGGTCACCTCTTCCGTAATATACATCAGCAGGTGTTAAGTTGTTTAATGATTCATGATATCTTTCATTGTTATATCGATAAACAAACTTTTCTAGGGCATTTTCCAATTCTTCTGGAGCAAAATAATTATCGAGTTTCACAACATTTTTCATGGTTCGATGGTATCTTTCAATTTTCCCTTGTGTTTGGGGATGATTTGGTCTTCCGTGAACCTGTTCCATTTGATAATTATCTTTTAAATATGATTTTAATTCCGTTGCAATGTAACAGGAGCCATTGTCGGATAAAAGCCTTGGCTTTTGTTTGGTAACTAATTTTGCCTTTATTATTGCTTTGTCAACGGTTCTTTTCACATCATCAGCTTTCATGTTCACACAAAGCTCCCAGTGCACAATATATCGGCTGTAATCGTCCAAAACCGTACTCAGGTAATACCAACCCCATCCCAATATTTTAAAGTACGTAAAATCAGTTTGCCACATTTGATGAACAAATCCAGTTTTATCTGTAAATTCATCAGCTGCGCTCAGGAAAATATGGGCTGGAGCTGTTATTAATCCCCTTGACTTTAAAATTCGGTATACACTCGATTCAGAGATAAATACCTGTTGCTCATCTGTAATTTTATAAGCCAATTCTCTTGATGATAAATCAGGGTAATCGAGGGCTAATTTAACAACCAGGTTCTTTTGTTCTTGAGGAATACTGTTCCATTGTCGGTTGGAACATCTTTTGCTTGGTAATAAACCTTCAACTCCTTTTTCACTGTAGGCATGATACCAATTGTAAAAGGTGCTTTTATTGAGTCCAATCTCTCTGAGCGTTCGGTTCACCCCAATTTCGGAACGAACCACCATATGGATGATTTCTTGTTTTTCGGAAACTGTAAGACGCATATACTTCTTGTATTTTAAAGTTATTCCAGAATGGACAAGCTTTTTTTTACAATATCATATCGCAATACCAAATCGGCAACCATCTCTTTTAATCGCTGGTTTTCTTTTCTGAGTTCTGCTACTTCATCACTGGTGGCTTCTCTTGTGGTATCACCCGATAATCGCTTCTTGCCTGCTTCCAAAAACTCTTTGTTCCATTTATAAAACTGGGATTCATTGATGGAATACTTTCGACATAATTCTGCAATAGACATCTCTGCCCGTAATGCTTCCATAACGATTTGGATTTTCTGTTCCGAACTAAATATTCGTCTGGATTTTCTACGAATCTCTTTGATGTAGTTTTCGGCTGTTTGTTTTCTTGGTGTTTTCATACTTATTTCAAATTTAAGGATTTTGAAAACACTCTCTTATTTTTTGTCTAAATCAGTCCACTTTTTGCTGACGATTTACA
>NZ_FQWB01000007.1 GCF_900129545.1 Flavobacterium fluvii
AAATGAGATTTGAGCTTCCATAACATTAAGATTTATACACAAAGTTACGCATCATTCCATTTTCATCCGGGTTTGTGATTGCTCTTTAATCATGACTATTTCTTTTCGAAAATAATTCTTCGCATCCAAAAGAAAATGAAAACAGTGAAAAAATCATGTTTAATTTTTTAAACCATAAAGCCATGCTGAATTTCATCATCAAAACCCACCAAAAAGACACTGTTTACAAGGGAAACCAAATCTTTATCCTCAATAAGGGAATGAACAGTGGAAAACCCCAAAAAGAACCCTTTTCCAACAGCTTCGTAATTGTATTCCCTGATGAAAGGGATGCCGAAACAGTCTATTGGCTGGCCTACAGCCTTTGGAAATCCAACTTCTGGCACCAATTTTTAATCGGGTCTGTTATTCCATTCTTGCGTATCAAGGATTTCAAGGAAGAATTTGACTCTAAAGTCAATGAAATGATGCTGGAACACGAGCTGCACCAGAAACAAGTCCAAGCGTTGAGGTTACTGGAACAAAAACAAGATCAACTGCATCAAGACATCGTGCTTATCAATGACTTGCGTAGAACCATTTTATCCCGCTTCTGCAGAAAATAATTATTTAATAACTTAAAATATCAATACTATGAAACTATTCATTTTGTACCAAACCGACAGTTGGAAGTCCAAGGCATCGAGAGTGTGTTTTGGAGTTTTTGACACCAGGGCCAAAGCCATCGACAGCGCAAAATGGCAGGAATTATACAACCACTATTCGGAAGTGGTCGTTTTGGAAGTGACCCTCAATCTATTTGAAGAAGTTTGATTTTTGGCAATAAAAAAATGCCCTATCCAAACGGAAAGGGCATTTTAGAGTTTAACCCAAAGGTCACCACAACTAGAGTCAAACTATTTTTTTGTGCTTCTTGATCAAAAGTTTGAGTATCAAAGATATCAAAAAACTGACAACCGCACCAACGGTGGCAAGAATGATCGTTTTCAGGACATCCTCCGAATGCAAATTCGGCAAAACACTCAAAATGGTACCGCCAGCGGTACCAACCACGGTGGAATCACTGTGTTGCATCTTCGTTTTCGGTTGAGGTGGTCAGTTGACTAACCGCGGAAATCACGCCTCCGGCTACTGCCAAATAACCGCCTATGGAGGTTACCACCACCGGCAAAGCTATGGGAGCGGCCAAGAGGGTTCCGCCTACGGCGGCCAATGCCAAACCAATATTTCGAAGCACTTTGAAAAATTTTGGCGTTGGGTTTTTTATTCTTTTTATGAGGTTCATAATAAGTGTTTTAAGATTCAACAATTAACGACACGCTTTCATTGTTTTCGATTGCTTTATAGACCAAGTTTTTTAATTGGGTAAAAGCTTTTCGAGACATCAGGCCTAAACCGGATCCTGAAAGTTTCGTTACGGGAGCAATGCAGCCATTCAATTCCAGCAGGGCGTTATTGGCTGGATGAAACAAAATCAAGCTTCTGTTCTTTACGTCAATTATTTCCAAATGCCACTTGAATTTTGGACTGTAACGCTTTATGATAAAATATTTCCCCTCCGGAATGCAGGAAACCTTCGTTTCGTTATTCTTCCAAGGCAATTCAATCGTGTTGCAGATGAATTTGCCCTCGCATTCGAGTTTGCCGTTGGTTCCGTCGGGGAAATAAGTTCTGGACAGTTTTAAAACCATCCTACAAGCCGCTCACCTGAACCAAGGCCAATGGATTGTAGGCACCATTTTTCAATGGGTACATCTGGCCGTTCACTTCTTGGTAAAACTCGACACCCAAAGCCAAAAACAACGGTTTGGTACTCGCTGGAGTAACCTGGTTGGTTTGACTGATGGCCACCGTTGGAACACTGTCCCAAGGCAAAATCGCAGTTTCTGAATGTGCTTCAACAAAAGTTTCCGCCTCAAAATCAATTTCTGCACCGGCCGAAATAATCTTGAAATGGGTTGTTCCGCTTGGTGCGGCAATCATGTTGGCCGGTACAAACGGATCCAGGTCAACGGTGATTGCACCGGTCGCACGATCAATTGCTCCCACGAATGGGGCAAACAAACTGGTGCCCAATTTTCCCCTGATGTTGAATTCAAAGCCGGCAAGCAATTCCGCCTCGCCATCAATAACGTTTCTCAACCCTCTCACGCTGGTCACGTCCGCCTGGATTACCTTGACCATTGCCTGTGTCAATCGACTGACCATTCTGCCGTCCGCAGAATTCAAGAGCAAAGCTCTCAAGGAGGTTCTCAAAATCTTCCCGGCCTTGCCGGCTCTTCCAAATTCGGAACCGTTCTCGCGGGTTCTCTGGAATGCTGGATCGCTCGCAATTCTGCTCGCATCGATGCCTCCTTTTTCACGAGCCAAATGCCCGTCTTGGGTTTTGTAAAAAGTAATATCCCCGATAGTACCTTTCAACTTGATTATGCCTTTTTGCCTTGCCATAATTTCTAAAATTTAAATTAATAATGTTTCAAAATCCCTCAATCATCATCCTGTTGCAACATCCTTCGATTGATTTCGAAACAAAGATTACACTTAAACCAATAATTTAAAATAGGGTACTGTTCCATTTGTCTTACAGTGGCATAAATGACATTTTTAAACACAAATGTCATCCTGTATCGGAATTGATTACCAAATAGAACCTATATGCTTTTACATATAAATTAATTTTATTAATCAAAATTATATGCTTTTACATATAATTTACTACATTTGTCTAAAATCAATGCAAAAGCATATAATATGACATCGCCAACATAAAGTTGAAATCATTAAAATGGCGATTACATGGGACCAATAAAAAACAATAAACTTCAACCTATGAAACCATTAGCCGATTTTGTAAAAGAGAAACGAAACGAAGTAAAACTTACCCAGGAAGCCTTTGCGGAACGCGCGGGTGTGGCACTTACCGTGATTCGAAAAATAGAACAGGGAAAGGAAAACCTCAACCTCGAAAAGGTAAACCAGGTGCTCAAAATGTTCGGGCATACCCTGGCTCCGGTCAATGCAAGGGAATTATCCAAAAATGAAGACTAAAGAACATGAGAAAAGCAGCCATATATTACAAAACGTTTCTGGCGGGCATCCTCACGGAAACGGACGACGGGGACTACACCTTCGAATACGATGAAAAGTATGCGTTGGAACATCCCAAAGAAGGCATCAGCCTGACAATGCCGGTACGCTCAAAAAGCTACACCGAAAAACGTTTGTTTCCGTTTTTTGAAGGCTTGATCCCGGAAGGCTGGCTTTTGGATATCGCTTCCAAAAATTGGAAAATAAATCCAAACGACCGTATGGGTTTGCTTCTGGCCTGTTGCCAGAATTGCATTGGAGCCGTAAGTATTCAACCAATACAAAACGAAAATGAGTAAGAAGTGTTTATACTGTTATAAGTCATTAGACGATACGGCAATTGTGGATTTCCACGAACAGTGCAGTCTGGAGTTTTTCGGCACCAAACAGCCACCGGCATTCGAACATTCACTAAAACAAATGGCGGAATTAGCCAAAAACGTGGTGGAGCGTAGCGTGGCGGTTCCCGGCGTGCAGCCCAAACTATCTCTGTCCATCGTCAATGACTCTCTGCAGGACGGCAACAAGGGTCGTCTAACCGTTGTCGGAGCCTTGGGAGGAAATTACATTTTCAAACCACCCTCAGACCAGTTTCCGGAAATGCCCGAAAACGAACACCTGACCATGCGAATCGCGGAAGCTTTCGGAATCAACACCGTAAAGTCGAGCCTGATCCGATTGCAATCGGGCGAACTGTCCTATATCACCAAACGAATCGACCGAACGGATACCGGAGAGAAAATCCACATGCTCGACATGTTCCAGATCACGGAAGCTTTCGACAAATACAAAAGCTCGATGGAAAAAGTCGGCAAAGCCCTAAACGAGTATTCGGACAATACTTTGTTGGACAAATTATATTTTCTGGAATTGGGCATTTTCAGTTTCCTGACCGGGAACAACGACATGCACCTGAAGAACTTCTCCATGATCCATTCCGGCGAAACCTGGACATTGGCGCCGGCATACGATTTATTGAACGTGGCTATAATAAATCCGGACGACACCGAGGAACTGGCCTTGACCATCGAAGGCAAGAAGAAAAAACTCAAATGGGAAAATTTCGAAAAGCTGGGCATCAACCTCGGTCTCAACGAAAAACAAATAAAAGGCATCGCCAAGCGTTTCCAGAAAAACAAGGCCGTCGCCATCCAATGGATCAACAATTCATTCCTGTCGGAGGAATACAAGGAGAAATACAAAACCCTGATGGAAGAAAGATACCGCAGCTTGTTTCAGCGGGAATAAACGCATCCTTTTTTTGATTAATTTTACTCCACTAAAGTTTGGCCAACAGTACTTTGCCGTACATCAAAGCCTAATCAAAGCTATAGATAGTGTATGAAAATCGAAAACAAGAGGTTGTGTATCTACCCGAAGGACATACAACGCATTACCGGGAAGAGTTATCGCCAAAGCGTGAGAATGATGCAAACCATCCGCAAAGAGCTCAACAAGCTCCAAAACGAATTGGTGAGCATAGAAGAATTCTGCCAATACACCAGTCTGAAACAGGAACAGGTAATGACCTTGATCGTCGATTAAAATCATTCTCGAAAATCAAAAATCCCGAGGCAACCCGTTCATTTTTTGGCTGACTTAATACGAATAATTGGACTTAATTTTGTAAATTTGGACTATGCAATTTAGGTACTAAATTGAGTCAAAAAAAAAGGGTGCATAATTCGGTGCACTCATTTTGAGAATTGGCTTTAAAGTCAGTAAATACAGGAGGGTTCATAATGTCACAAGTCCCTCTTTGTCCCTCTTTCAAATAAAAAACGCATTCAATCCCAAAACCAGCAGAGCGATAAAAATTTGGCCTAAAGAATAAGTTGGTCTAAAAAGGAAGAATTCAATATTTCTTCCCTCCCCTTAATTGAACTCTAAAAGCTTTTGGCGTTTTATCAAATTCTTTAGAGAATTCGTTCATAATAAAGTAAATTTCTGTATTTTTATTCGCCTCTAACAAAGAAGGCACTTTAAATCTAATTGGTAGTCAGCTATCAATTCACGGCAATCATTTCCATTTTTCAAATATATTTTTACTTTTTTTAAATCGAGCGCACGTTAATTAAAAAACAATAATTACATTTTTTTTCAAAATGCTAAAAACAAAAACTTTTGCTCTCCTTTTATTCCTAATTCAAAATTGCTATTTGTATTCACAAGAAATACTGCCATTTGTTGAAAATTACAGCAAGTTGCATTATCATGGAGACAACCAGATATGGAATGTTGCCCAGGGAAATGACAAGGCAATGTATTTTGCAAACAATCATTATTTGTTGCGATATGACGGCGTGATGTGGGAAAAATATACACTTCCCAACAAAACCATCATTCGTTCCATCATGATAGAAGGAGACAAGATTTACTCCGGCTCTTATAAAGAATTTGGGTATTGGCACAGAAAAGACGGTAAAATGCATTATGTGTCTATTACCAAAAACCTGCGACTATTTGATGAAAAAGACAATGAAGAAATCTGGAAAATTTTCAAATTTAACGGGTCAATTTATTTTCAGTCCTTTAATGTTGTTTTTATCTATAATGGCAAGCATATCCAAAAAACCAGATTTCCATTTCTAATATCTTATTGTTTTGTAGTTGAAAAAAACCTGTATGTGGCATCTGTGGAAAAAGGAATTTTCAAGATGGATGGCACTAGAATTACTCGACCAAAAGGATGGAATGTTCCCAAAAACACAGTTGTTCATGCCATTGAAAAACATCAGGGCAAAGTATATGTTTTTAGCCAGAAAAAAGGAATTTTTATCCACGAAAACAACAATCTCACAGCTTGGCATAATCCCTTAAATGAAATATTAAAAACAGTCACCATCAATGTGGCAAGGTTTACAAAAAACAATCAGCTGATTATCGGTACAGGCAATAAGGGGATTTATGTTTTTGACTTGAATACCAATACCTACAAAAATATCGATCGTGACAATGTCTTGATGAATAACTCCATTTTGAGTATCGGTTTTGATAAAGAGGACGATTTGTGGCTGGGACTGGACAATGGCATTGCCCATGTTGAAGTAAATTCTCCCATCTCCATATTTTACGATAATTCCGGAATTTTAGGCTCTGTATATTCCGTGGCAACTACCACGAAAGGGTATCTGATTGCTTCCAATCACGGCGTTTTCGAATATGAATCAGGGAAATTTACCATGCTTCCCAATACTCAAGGACAAGCTTGGAATATTACCAAAATTGATGATAAATACATTATTGGCCACAACGATGGCACATTCTGTTACGACAATGGTTCTTTTTATAAAATCAACAATGTAAACGGTGGTTGGAATTTATCAAAAAGCAGCATTAACAATACCTGTTTTCAGTCAACCTATAGTGGAATTTTAGTTTATGACGACATTACTAAATCAACCGAGCATAAAACAATTAAAGAGATACTGAAACCCATAAAATATGTGGCACAAAATAAAAAGAACGAAATTTTTGCTGCCGATAATTATCGTGGTTTATACCGGGTTCTATACAACGATGGGTATCAAACAATAAAGGTTGAAAATATTACCCAACTAAGCAAGATAGAAAATGATTTTGGAGTCAAGATTTTCGAATTCAGGAAAGAAATTCTCTTCTTGATCAACAATTCTTGGTATACTTATAATTCATTGACCAACAAGTTGGAAGAGAACGAAATGTTCAATGAGAATTTCAAAAACATTTCGGATGTCGTGGCCATTGACGAAAGTCATTTTGTGGTGCTTCAAGATGGAATTTTATATCATATTTATGCCAATGGCAATAAGTTCGTTTGGAATATCATTCAGGAGAAATATTATAAAGGAAAATTGATTAACGACAACTTGAAGATTTTTAGAGACAAAAATAATTACTTGTTGAATCTGGATGATGGTTTTATTTCACTTCAATTAAAAACCGGCAACAAGCAAAATCTAGACCTTAAAATAGAAGCCTTCAACAATCAAAATCTTGTTGGTGATGATGATAAAATCAATTTTAATTCAGAATTAAGAATTCATGTCGTTTCAGGAATTTATGGCGCCAGAAAACCCAATTTGTTTTACAAACTCAATGACACAAAAAACTTTGTACCCATTATTGATGGTTTGATTGTATTGAACAACTTAAGCAGCGGACTTCATTCTGTTGTTATTTACAAGAACGATGGCGTTAGTTATGATGAGCTTTCCAGTTTTGATTTTAAAGTGGCGCAACCTTGGTATTTTTCTTTTTGGATGATATTGTTGTATGCCGTTTTGATTGGAGTTGTTTTCTTTTTCTATTATAAATGGAACAAGTTGCGTTACATTCAAAAATTGAAATTGCAAGAAGAAGAACTAAAACACCAGAAAGAAATTCTAGAAATGGAATTGAAAGCAGAGAATGAATTGAATATCCAAGAATACGAAAAACACATCCTGGAACTTGAATTGCAAACCAAATCATCCGAAGTTGCAGGAAAATCATTGTCCATAGCCAAGCAAAGTGAAATGATTGACAATATTATTCAAATCTTGGATTCTGAAAAAGATTTCAACAAACTAAAAAGCGAAATCAAAAAAGCAATCAAGATTAATGAGGTAAACAAACACGAATGGGAAATCTTCGAAACCAATCTAAACCAGATTCACAACGAGTTCATCATTAGTCTTTCCAAAAAGTTTCCAAACCTTACTTCAAAGGACATAAAATTATGTGTTTATCTCAAAATGAATCTTTCTTCCAAAGAAATTGCTCCGATGATGAACATCTCGTTTAGGGGTGTGGAACTTCACCGTTATCGTTTGAGAAAGAAATTAAACCTCTCTCAAGAGGAAAATTTGTCCAATTTTTTAGTTACTATATAATTTATCTCGTTAAATTTTAAGGATATTTTATTTTTAAACCACTTTTTATACATTATTACAATACATCATTACTACATCATATCAATATGTTAAAGCTATTTTTGTTAGCACACAATATATTGATTTTCAGTAAAATATATCTATTTTTTTTGATTTTGATGTACTCATGTAGTAGGACTACATGATGTACTACAACGTTGTAATTGCTTAAATTGGCTCTACTAACTTAATCAATCAAAAACTTATGAGAAATTTTATTTTTAGCTTTTTAGCACTATTGCTACTACCGGCTTACATGTCGGGTCAGGCAATTAAAGGAAAAGTAGTGGATGGTAGTGGATTGGGAATTCCCGGAGCCATTATTGTTGCTCAAGAATCCAAAACTACCGCTGAGACAGATTTCGACGGTAATTTTACCATAAATGCCAAAACTGGTGAAATTCTGAAGATTTCAATGTTGGGGTTTGACGCTGTTTCTGTAGCGGCAACTTCCGATTTAATGAATATCAATTTAAAAGAATCGCAAGACACCGCACTGAAAGAAGTTGTGGTCATTGGTTATGGAACTGCCAAGAAAAGAGACTTGACAGGTTCGATCGTGAAAGTTCAGGCAAAAGAAATTGCCGACAAGCCCAACCCCAACCCCATAGTTTCGGTTCAGGGTAAAGTGGCCGGTCTTTCAATCGTCAATTCTGGAAAACCAGGTGAAGATCCCGATGTCAGAATTCGTGGTACGGTGAGTCGATATCAAACCAAACCACTCTACGTGGTTGACGGAATATTTTGTGACGACATCAAATTCATGAATGCTTCCGACATCGAATCCATGGAAATTTTGAAAGACGCCTCCTCTTTGGCTATTTTTGGTGTGCGAGGTGCAAATGGTGTAATCATTGTTACTTCCAAAAGAGCAAAAAACGGTAAAACCACCGTAAATTACAATACTTCCATCGGATTTAAAAACATAACCGATACGCCGTCATTAACAAATGCAAGTCAATTCAGGACGTTATATGATGAACAAAGAAGCAATCAAGGCTTGGCACCTTATTCTCAATACGCTTTGTTCAATGCTGACACAAATTGGATTGATCAAATTAAAAATGACAATGCAACCATCATTACACATAACTTGAGTGTGTCAAATGGCACAGATAAAAACAAGTTTTATTTAGGATTGGGATATATAGAAGATCAAGGATTAATTGATTACGAAAAATACAAAAAATTCACCTTCAATATTAACAACGAAACTCAACTAACAGAGTCCATCAAAATTGGAGTGGCAATGAATGGTTATACTTCTTCTCTACCCCAGTTGCATAATTTTGAAAGTTCCTTGAGAGCAACCCCAATTGTTGCTCCACGAAATGCCGAAGGAATCTACAATCAATTGCCGTTGGAAATTGGCGCCGCCCAAATTGGCAATCCACTTGCAAATGTGGAGGGAAAACAATTCACGCAATTGAATGAAGAAACCAAATACATTGCCAATGCTTTTGCAGAAATAAAAATCATTGAAGGTCTAAAATTCAGAGGGTCTTATTTGTCTGACAACAGTTACAGTAAAGGAAGAGGCTATACTCCTGTTTTTGATGTTTACGTATCCGAGACGGATCAGTTAACTCCATACGGAGGAAATGCCCTTACAAACGTCAATCAGTTTAAAAATGATTTCAAAAGAGCACAACAGGATTATAACTTTACCTATAATAAAGTTTTTGGAAAACATGATTTTACGCTTTTGGCCGGCTACAACCGATTGGAAGAAAATTTTGAAGGACTGAACGGAACTGTCAAACAATTTGTTGGCGGCGAACCCATTCCTTATGATAAAAGATGGTGGTATCTAAATGTTTATCCTTACGGAGACCCTACAACGCGTTTTGCCAATTCAGACCAATGGGACAGGTCAAGCGTGTCGTATTTGGCTCGTATTTTGTACAATTATGATGGAAAATACATAGTGAATGCCTCTTTCCGTCGAGATGGTTCTTCTGAACTTAGCGAAGAAAACCGTTTCCAAAACTTTTGGTCTGTTGGAGCCGCCTGGGACATCGTCAAAGAAGATTTCATGAAAGACCAAACCATTTTTAACCAATTGAAAGTTAAAGGTTCTTATGGTATTTTAGGGAATCAATATTCATCCATTCATTATCCGGCATATCCAGCATATACTACTGGAAGTTCGGCTATTTTTGGAGAATCCGTGGTTCCGGCCTATGTGTTGGCCTACCGAAACAATCCAAATTTGCAATGGGAAACCGTAACTTCTTATGAAGCAGGATTGGAAATGAAGCTTTTGGATAACAGATTGAGTTTTGAAACGGCTTATTTCAACAAAACAACCAAAGATTTATTGACTTTTGTTGACCTTGGAAGCGAAAAATTCTATACCAATGCGGGAGAAATCGAAAATAAAGGATTTGAATTTACGGCTTCTTGGAATGATGAAATAAATGATGATTTGAGTTATTCAATCAGTGGTAATGCCACTACACTAAAAAATGTCGTGAAATCAGTTTACGAACCTGGATTCCAAGTTTTTGACGGCCCTTCCATACTTACGGCAGGTTCTCCTATTGGTTCATTCTACGGATATGTCGTGGATGGCGTTTACCAATCGTATGCCGATGTACTCGCCTCTGCACCAAGTTCATTGGGTGATTACGGTCCTGGAGATTTCAAATATAAAGATGTAAACGGTGACGGAAAAATCAATACCGATGACAGAACCATAATTGGTAATCCAACTCCAGATGTCATGTACGGTTTCTCATTGAGTGCAACGTATAAACAATTTTCATTGTCGCTTGATTTTCAAGGGGTTTATGGAAACGAAATTTACAGGGATTGGGGTAATGGTTCCACATTTGCACCATTCAATTATAGAACGGAAAGATTGGACAGATGGACCGGAGCTGGCACATCAAACTGGGAACCAAGGCTAAACGATGGTTCTGGTTACAATAAATTGGCTTCAACTTACATGATTGAGGACGGTAGTTACTTGAGACTAAGAAATGTACAGTTGGCTTATGATTTTGATTCCAAATTTTTGGAGAAAACATTTATCCAAAGTTTAAGGCTATTCTTGAATTCACAGAATCCAATTACTTGGGCTCATAATTCAGGGTTTACTCCAGAAGCCGGCGGATCGCCAATTTCATTTGGAAAAGACACGGGAGGATATCCTCTTCCAGCGATTACATCTATTGGTTTGAACGCAACTTTTTAACATTAAAACTTGAATAAAAATGAGAAATTTTAAATCTATACTATATATATCGCTACTGGCCGTTGTTGCATTACCGACCTTAAATTCATGTAATGACGATGATTTTTTAGACAGGAAACCATTGGGTACCGCAGTGGAAGGAGATTTGCCGGCGGGAGGTTTTGAAGAAAAAGCTTTTGGTCTATACGGAAAAATGAGGACCCAAGGAGGTGTTACGGATTGGGACAGGTACTGGTTCCAAAATATTCGTTCAGACGATGCCATGAAAGGAAGTTTTCCCGGAGATGCCGCAACTAGAGGCAACATAATGGATCGTTTTGTTTATTCCACAACTGAATTTGCTGCCAATTGGGATGGTCATTACAGCTTGATTTTTGCCTGCAATGATTTGATTGCCGATGTTGACAATTCCGGAAAAACGGATGCCGGAAGCATTATAAACAAAGCAGAGGCTTCAGCCATTCGTGGACTTGCTTATTTTGAATTGCGCAGGGATTATGGCGAAGTGCCCATTATCTTGAAAAAAATAGTCAGTCCAAGCGATGGAATCAAAGCAAAATCTACCGTTGCTGAAGTAGATGTCCAAATTATAAGTGACCTGGAATTTGCAGCAACCCATTTACCTCTTAACTGGCCTGCTTATCCAGGCAGGGCAACCAAAGGTTTTGCCAATTCGATATTGGCCAAACTTTATTTGTACCAAGGCAATTGGGCAAAAGCATTGGAAAAATCTGAAATCGTAATCAACTCAGGGCAATATACCCTTTTCAATTCGTACGAAACTTTATTCAAAGAGCAAGGTGACAATTGCAGTGAAGCCATTTTTGAAGTGCAATTCCTGAGACAAAATGGTGTTGATTATTCGAACAATTATTTTGAATCACAAGGTTATAGGGGTTCGGGTGCTTGGGATTTAGGATGGGGATTCAATGTTCCTACCATTAATTTGTTCAATGCTTACGAAGTGGGAGATCCACGTAAAAACTCCACGATTCTTTTTTCTGGACAAGACGATGGCTACGGCAATGTGGTTCCTCTTAGTGTTGATCAGCCGTATTGGAACAAAAAAGCATATTCCACACCAAGTTACAGAGCCCTTCAAGGAACAGGAAAAAACTTTTGGTTTAACGTGAAAATCATTCGCTATGGCGATGTTATTTTAATGGCTGCCGAGGCTGCAAATGAACTGGGAAACAGAACAAAAGCGGCTGGTTATGTCAACCAAATTCGTAAAAGAGCAAGAGGCAACACCGCTGGAATACTTCCTGACGTACCTGCAGATGCCAACCTCAAAAATGCAATAAAACACGAAAGAAGAATAGAATTGGCAATGGAAGGAGAACGTTTCTATGATTTAGTTCGTTGGGGTGATGCCACAACGGTATTGAGCAGTTTAGGATATCAGGACAAAAACAAATACTATCCTATTCCCCAAACAGCCGTTGATCAATCTGGAGGGGTTTTAAAACAAAATCCTAATTATTAATAACCATTCCACTTAAAAAATAAATAAGATGAACATCAATATAGCAATGATTAAGAAAGCTTTCGGAATAGTGTTTATTTCGATGGTATTTATAGGATGTCAGGACATGGACAGACCGGAATTGGGAAACTATCCTATAGATGAAAATCCTGTGGGAGGACCTTTGAAATTCTATGTCCCTTTTGACAACAACACGACAGATCCACTGCGGTTTGCCGTGGACAATATTCGTGCAAAATTTCCCACTGACAATCCTCTAACCCAAACCGAAGGAATAAATGGAAAAGCAGCGCAAGGAGGTGTGGCAAAAAAATTCATATCCTATTCGTCTGCAAATGATTTTGCAGCTACAGCAGCGAGTTTTACAGTTTCATTTTGGGCAAAACACAAAGCACCAACCCAAACAGAATTTGCATTTGCACTGACAAGTGACAACTGGGCAAAGGCGGCAATGTTTGTAATGGTGGAAGGAACAACTGCAAACCCGGTTTTGAAACTTTTTGTGGATGAACAGCCAAGCACGGGAGGTTCCGACAAATGGTTTGAATGGGTAAATGCCAAAGCTGTTCCTGGCATATTTGACGATCAATGGCATCATTATGCATTTGTTTATGATGGAACAATTTCAAAAATGGTGCTTTACAGAGATGGTGTGGCATACGAACCTCTTAGCCAATGGACAAATCATGGAAACATAAAATTCAACACTTCAAAAGTGGGTAGTTTTAGAATAGGAGGATCAGGAAATCCAGAAGAAGGATGGATGAACTCCTGGACTGGCGCATTGGATCAATTCAGGTTGTATGCTTCTGCATTGACTGCCGCAGAGGCAAACCAGTTGTTTACCGGGAAACTTTAAAATTTAAATAAAAAGGATTTGCCAAAGTGCAAAAGTACTTTGGCAAATTTTTATACTTTACAGCATGAAAAAAATCAAACTTTTATTAATCCCAACTTTTGTGTTTCTTTTATGTTGCAACAACAGTACAAAAGTTAATGAACAACCCATACAGCAGGAATCAGTTCAATTGACTGATGTCGAAGCAATGGATCAGGTTCAAAAAGATGCCATAAAGTATTTTTGGGATTATGCGGAACCCAATTCAAAATTAGGAAGAGAGCGTTACCACACAGACAATCCAGGTTTTGAAGCCAGTAAAGTAACCACTGGTGGTTCTGGTTTTGGACTAATGTCCCTGATTGTTGGAGTGGAAAGAGGTTTTATTCCAAGAGCCGAAGCCGTTACCCGAATGACCACTGCCATGGATTTTCTGGAAAAAGCAGATCGTTTTCACGGAGCTTGGGCACATTGGATGGATGGAAACACAGGAAAAGCCATTTCTTTTGGAAATAAAGACGACGGTGGAGACATAGTTGAAACTGCTTTTTTGTGCCAAGGATTGATTGCCGTTCGGGAGTATTTCAAAAACGGCAACGTCCAAGAAAAAGCATTGGCTGCCAAAGCGGATAATTTATGGAAAGGTGTGGAATGGAGCTGGTACACCAATGGAGAAAATGCGATGTATTGGCATTGGTCACCCACATATCAATGGGAAATGAAATTCAAATTGGAAGGATACAATGAGTGTTTGATTGCTTACATTTTGGGTGCTGCTTCAACAACTCATCCGATTCCTGCCGCTGCATATCACGAAGGCTGGACACGAAACGGAACTATTGCAACCGACAAGACACAGTATGGAATTCCATTAATATTCAAATACAATACCGTTAGTGGAAATGCCGGTCCTTTGTTTTGGGCACAATATTCATACTTGGGATTAGATCCAAATAACTTGAAAGACAAATATGCGGATTATGGCGTTTTGACCCAGAATCATGCCAAGATTATGGTACAGCACAGTCTGGTGAATCCAAAAAAATGGAAAGGCTATTCCGAAAAATGTTGGGGACTCACAGCCAGTTATTCCCGAAATGCAGACGGAACAACTGGGTATTCTGCCCATGACACCGACAATGATTTAGGCGTAATTACTCCAACAGCCGCACTATCCTCTTTTCCGTACACGCCAATTGAGAGCATGAAGTTTTTACATTATTTATACGATGAAAACAAAGCAAAATATATTGGAATTGCTGGGCCTTATGATGCTTTTTCTCCCCATTTTAATTGGGTAACGCCGCGTTATTTAGCCATAGACCAAGGAACAATTGCTCCCATGATCGAGAACTATCGAACAGGCTTATTGTGGAAATTATTCATGAATGCACCCGAGGTAAAACAAGGCTTGTTGAATCTAGGTTTTCATTCAACGAAATACGGATTTTAGCCATTCAAACAGGAACAACAAGAACATATAAATACCATAGAATGAAAAACAAATTAGTCTTACTTTTTTTAGTATGTGCTGTTTTAGGTTACTCTCAAAAAAAGAGCACAAAAAGTACCGTAAAAATTAAACCTAAATCAGAGTTTGTATCAGAGTTAATGTCAAAAATGACATTAGACGAGAAATTAGGACAACTGAATTTACCAACTTCTGGCGATATAACCACTGGTCAAGCCAATAGTTCCGATGTTGCCAAAAAAATCGAAGAAGGCAAGGTTGGCGGTTTGTTCAACATCAAATCTGTACAGAAAATAAAAGAGGTACAACGAATTGCAGTCGAAAAAAGCCGTTTGAAAATTCCCTTGATTTTTGGCATGGACGTCATTCACGGGTACGAAACCACTTTTCCTATACCTCTTGGACTTTCCTGTACTTGGGACATGAACTTGATCGAAAGAAGTGCCCAAATCGCGGCACAGGAAGCGAGTGCCGATGGCATCAACTGGACCTTCTCCCCCATGGTTGATATTTCTCGTGACCCACGTTGGGGAAGAGTTTCTGAAGGTTCCGGGGAGGATCCTTATTTAGGAAGCCAAATAGCCAAAGCGATGGTGAATGGATATCAGCAAAATGATCTTTCAAAAAACAATACAATTTTGGCATGTGTCAAACACTTTGCATTGTATGGTGCTCCAGAAGGGGGTCGCGATTACAATACGGTCGATATGAGCCACATCCGAATGTTCAACGATTATTTCCCACCTTATAAAGCCGCTGTCGATGCCGGAGTGGGATCGGTTATGGCTTCCTTCAATGAAGTGGACGGTATTCCTGCCACGGGAAATAAATGGCTGATGACAGATGTTTTAAGAAAACAATGGGGCTTCAAAGGTTTTGTTGTTACTGATTTTACCGGAATTCCAGAAATGATCGCACATGGCATGGGCGATTTGCAAACAGTAACAGCCATGTCATTAAACGCCGGAGTTGAAATGGACATGGTAGGTGAAGGATTCTTGACTACTTTAAAAAAATCATTGGACGAAAAGAAAGTGACCATACAGCAAATCGACAATGCGGTAACTCTTATTTTGAATGCCAAATATGATTTGGGATTATTCCACGATCCATATAAATATTGTGATGAAAAAAGATCTAAAACAGAGATTTTCACGACAGCCAGCAGAAAAGAAGCGCGCCAGATTGCTGCCCAGTCATTGGTGCTGTTAAAAAACCAAAACCAGGTATTGCCTCTTAAAAAATCAGGAACTATTGCCCTGATTGGGCCATTGGCAGATGCCAAAGAAAACATGCCGGGAACTTGGAGCGTGGCCACAAAAATGGAAAATGCAGTTTCATTATTGGCAGGAATTAAGGAAGTAGCCGGAAAATCCACGAAAGTACTTTATGCAAAAGGAAGCAATTTAGATTATGATGAAACTTTTGAAACCAATGCAACCATGTTTGGTAAAACCTTGAACAGAGACAAACGTTCCAAAGACGAATTAATCGCAGAAGCCTTAAAAGTTGCCAATCAAGCCGATGTAATCGTGGCGGCACTTGGCGAATCTGCTGAAATGAGCGGAGAAAGCAGCAGCCGTACAAACTTGGAAATTCCACAGGCTCAAAAAGATTTATTGAATGTGTTGTTGAAAACAGGAAAACCCGTCGTTTTGGTTTTATTTGACGGACGACCTTTGGTATTAAATGATGAAAATGCAACTGTTCCCGCAATTTTAAATGTTTGGTTTGCAGGTAGTGAAGCGGGTTTCGCCATTGCCGATGTTTTGTTTGGTGATGTAAATCCTTCCGGAAAATTAACTGCCACTTTCCCGAGAAGCGTGGGACAAGTGCCCATTTATTATGCACACAAAAACACGGGAAGACCACTTTCCAATACCGAAGGCAAATTCGAAAAGTTCAGGTCCAATTATATCGACGAAAGAAACGAGCCGTTATTTCCATTTGGTTTTGGTTTGAGTTATACCAATTTTGAGTATTCAAACCTGAAAATTTCTTCCGATAAAATGAATTTCAGCGGGAAATTAAAAGTAACAGTTGATGTTGCCAATACAGGAAATTTTGACGGAAAAGAAACTGTTCAATTGTACATCAGGGATATAGTTGGTTCAGTAACAAGACCCGTTAGAGAATTGAAAGGATTCCAAAAAATAACTCTCAAAAAAGGGGAAAAACAAACCGTGACTTTTGACATTGCGATTGAAGATTTAAAATTTTATAATTCTGAATTGCAATTTGTGGCGGAACCAGGGCAATTTGATGTTTTCGTGGGAGGAAATTCAAATGCCGACAAGAAAGTTAGTTTTGAGTTAACAAAATAATTGGTTAGTTAATTTAGTAGTTGCCCTTCGTACTGGTTATGCGAAGGGTTTTTTTATAAACAATCATAATTTCAATTTTATAAAAATGAAGCCTATTAAAAGATTTGGAGTATTTCTTTTTATGCTGGCAATAATTGTTTTCTCTTCTTGCAATGCGAAGAAAAACGCTGTTGTGGCACATCGTGGAGCTTGGAAAAAAAACAATCTTCCGGAAAATTCCATTGCAGCATTACGGCACGCAATCGAATTGAAACTACCTGGTTCTGAATTTGACGTTCGGAGAACCGCCGATGATTCGCTGGTCATCAATCACGATCCACATTACAACAAATTGCCCATCGAGGAAACCAATTATGCCGACTTGATAAAGTTCAAACTTTCAAATGGCGAGAAGCTGCCCACTTTGAGCGAATATGTTACGGAGGGCAAAAGAAACAACAAACACACTCTTTTGGTTTGCGAAATAAAACCTTCAGAAATAAACAAGGAAAGAGGAAAAATGACTGCCTTGAAAGTTGTTGAAACCGTAAAGAAACTCAAAGCCGAAAAAATAACCTGCTACATTAGTTTTGATTACGAAATTCTAAAACAAATCAGGCAAGTGGACAATAAAACTTCCTTGCAATACCTGGATGGCAATAAATCTCCAAAGGAAGTAAAATTGGATAACATCTCCGGAATTGATTATCATTATTCAGTCTTTAAAAAACATCCTGAATGGATAAAAGAAGCAAAAGAAAATAATATTACGCTAAACGCTTGGACCGTGAATGAGGTTGAGGTAATGGATTGGATTATTGAAAATAATTTTGATTATATCACCACCAATGAACCTGAATTATTAAATCAAAAAATAAAGGATAAAAAATAGCCTTTAGAGGTTTGTTTTAAAATAACATAAAAATAAAAGAAATGGATAAACTACCTTCACTATTACTTTTGTTGTTTTTGACAGGATTTAATGTCAATGTCTCAGCACAAAAAACAGAATGGTTCGACCCAAACAAACCAGCGACAACGTATTGTAACCCGATAAATATTGGTTACAATTACACGACTTACAATCACAATGGAATTCCGGAATCTCGCCGTTCAAGCGCAGATCCCGTCATCATTACTTTCAAAGGCGAATATTATTTGTTCGCGACCAATCAGGCAGGTTTTTTCTGGAGCAAAGACCTGTCTGATTGGAAATTTGTTTACGGAAGTTTTCAAAGACAGCCGGGCGATGACGATCAATGTGCCCCAGCAGCCTGGGTTGTAAACGATACTTTGTTTTATGTGGGGTCAACCTGGAAAAGGGATCATCCAATTTGGAAAACAGCCGATCCAAAATCGGGTCGATGGCTAAGGCACGTTGACACCGCCATGTTGCCAACCTGGGATCCCGCCATTTTTCAGGACGATGACAAAAAAGTATACATGTATTACGGTTCAAGCGGAAAATTGCCTTTGGTGGGAGTTGAAGTGGATTACAAAACATGGTTGCCAAAAGGGAATCAGGCAGATTATGCAAAATTATATAAAGCTACAGAAGTTGAGGATATTCAGCGTCCGTATGGTGAAGTAAAAGCAGTTGTTGGCTTGGATCCTGCTTCACACGGTTGGGAACGTTTTGGGCCCAACAACGACATGGAACCTGCTCCTTGGGGGAATTTTATCGAAGGTGCCTGGATGACCAAACACAATGGCAAATATTACATGCAATATGGAGCTCCGGCAACTGAATTTAAAGGGTATGCTAATGGTGTACACGTTGGCGATAATCCGCTGGGACCTTTCACATACCAAAAACACAATCCAATGTCGTACAAGCCTGGTGGATTTGTAATTGGAGCCGGACACGGAAATACATTTGCAGACAATTATGGAAATTATTGGAATACGGGAACCTGCAAGATTTCCATAAAAGATCGTTTCGAGCGACGCATCGACATGTTCCCTGCCGGATTTGACAAGGATGATGTCATGTATTCCAACACGTCGTATGGAGATTTCCCCATCTTGCTTCCCACAGGTAAACGCGATCATGTCAATGGGGCTTCGTCAGGATGGATGTTGCTTTCATACAAAAAAAAGGCAACAGTATCCTCTTCCGAAGAATGCATGGAAGTGCAGACGCACAGAGTGGACACAGGCGGGAAAAAAGTATTCGAAAAAATCTGTTATGATACCAAAAATCTCACCGATGAAGATATTCAAACGTATTGGTCCGCCAAAACGGACAAATCCGGTGAATGGTTGCAGATTGATTTGGGTAGTAAAATGCAAATAAATGCATTACAGATTAATTATGCCGATCACAAAGCCACGCAATACAACAAGGCGATGGATATTTATTATCAGTATCAAATCTTGATGTCCGATGATGCACAAAACTGGAAATTGGTGGTTGATAAATCAAAAAATGACAAAGACGTTCCTCATGATTATGTTGAGTTGACAAAACCTATTGAAGCACGTTTTGTGAAAATGGTGAATATCCACAATGCTTCCGGATTGTTCGCCGTTTCAGATTTCCGGGTTTTTGGAAATGGATTGTCAGAGAAACCTAAACCAGTTTCCCGATTCAAAGTGGACAGGAATGCCAAGGATTCCCGAAATGCCATGATTTCTTGGAATGCTCAGCCAGATGCTGTTGGCTATACCATTTACTACGGAATTGCTCCTGATAAATTATACAACAACATAATGGTTTACAATGGAAACTCTTATGATTTTAGAGGATTGGACAAGGAAACTGACTTCTATTTCAGCATTGAAGCCTTTAACGAAAGTGGAAAATCAAAAGTAACCAAAAACCTAAAAGTCAATTAATAAAACAATGATTAGGATATATTAAACTCGGACTTACTCCTTTTTAATTCAAATTACCAATCAATTTGAATACCCCTTGTTTTTTTTTAGCAAATCAACAACAAACGATATTCCCCTTCCTTTTCCATTGGTGCCCTGTGAATACAAGGTAGAACCTGCTGTTTTGGATGATCCACCGCCAGGCGCCAAAGATGTCCTAATCCTAAATTAATAGGCACTATATGGGGTTGCGCCTGATAATGCAAATCAAAATAATTTTCCTTCAAAAAGTTTTCAAATTCCTCTGATGGGCCGTTATGTAGTTCTTCCAATTTTTTTCGAATTTCAGGAATTAGAATTTTTTGCTCGGCTTGCTCATTGGAAATAATATCACTTGCCACTCCGTGATAGGTACATAAAAAAGTGTCTGTTGCGATGGGCGAACGATCGACATGATACGAATACACATCAGTGGATATGAAATCAAATTCATCATCTCGTTCATAACATTTAAGTAAATTAAGAGAGGGGGAAGCTCCAAAATCGGTTAATAATAGTAAATCATTCAAGATAATTTCCCTTGCTCTATTCCCCTTTTCTGATAGTTGGAGTGCCAATAGATCTTTAGGATAAACTTCCGTCATATTTTCTTTTATTTGCAGTTTACCTACAATCTCTTTAAAATCTCCTTCCAAATTTCTGTACCAGCATAGTGCATTCATTTCTCCCTTAAAATCAGTATTTACAAGTTCAGAAAAAGTGGATACCATTCCAATTTGGTTGCTGTCAGAAAATGTATTGCTCATAGTGTGATATCAAGAAGTTAGTTACTTAATGTACCACAAAATTATGGAATTACACGGAGTTACAGCATTTTTATCGCTATATCCTTTATTCTTTTACTGGATACCCAAAATGGCTGCATTTGAGTCAGAGGGCAATCAAGCGATCTCCCCCTCTCGTGTTTTCGTTAATCTGGGTATCTAAAAATGAAACTGATAAATAGCGATTACCAATCCAATTTTACCAGAGCCACGCCTTGACGTTCTAAATTTAAAGGCACTACACTTTTGGCAGATTTGATTTTAATTTTTTTAGTCAAGATACATTTTAGTTTTCCAGATTTTTCAAGGGTATCTATTTGTTCTTGCGTAGGATTTTGTGGCGAACCCATTTTTTTCCAAACTTCATAAGAATTACTGTTTTCTTTGTCAATTAAGTAAATGCTTAGTGCAACTTTTTTAGCGGGAATATTTTCGATAGTTACAGTTACGTTTTCTGTTGGACCTGGTTTATCATCGTCGTGATAATTCCAGACCATTATTGCTGCTGATTTTGAATCCTTGCTTGCCAATGCTCCAATATCTGACTGTGTGCCGCGAACACTTGATTTTAAGATTTCGCCTATCGGATACATACGATTGCTTTTGACAACTAAACGGTTTCCCGACATCATGCCAAACATCCTGAAAACATTAAGTACGGGTTTGTCCACTCCGTTGGTTGCAAGGTCGCGAAAGCCATAGAACCATGGTTGGTTTTCAAACTCAAAAGACCATGAAACTGCACCAAGAAAATTTGCTTTTGTCTGGTCTGCCAATATGTATTTTCGAGCAAAAGATGCCGCTGTATAACTGGAATACATGGTGCCATTTCGGTAAGCATTTTCAGGATTGGTGGCCATTCCGCAGGCTGCACAGCCTTCTGGGTCTGATTCTCCAATTATGATGGGCAATTTTTTTGTTTCTGGATACGACATCGTAAGTTTAAACCCTGTCTCTATATCATTTAACTGTGGTGCCATATTCATTCGAACAGAACCATCTACCAATTTAGGACTGCCTTTAGCGTGAAAAAGAATCGCATCCATAGGCGAACCTATTTTTCCCGTTGCATAATTGGTCCCGCTAATGCAGTGTTTAATAAAATCATTGGTCCACTCCTGGGCCCCCTTCCCTTTTGTACCGGCAATATTAATTCCACCTATTTTTGCAGTAGGTAAAGCTTGCTTTAGTCCATCGGCTGCATAGTCGTACATTTTCAAAAATTCTTCTCGCGTACCTTTCCAATAGTGACCATTGGGTTCGTTCCATACTTCCCAATACCAGCTTTCCACCTCTTTTTGACCATAACGTTCCACCGAATGTTTGACCCATTCGTACACCAATTTTCGCCATTTATCATAATCTTTTGGCGGATAAGCCCATCCCGTAATAATATCGGTATAAGGATCACCGGGTTTCCAATAATGTCTATATGGTGTCGGATGAGTTGACAATGCTTCAGGCATAAAACCTATTTGCGCCAAGGGTTTCATACCACGTGAAACATAAGTATCAAAAATACTGTCCACGATTTTCCAGTTGTATATTGGATTACCCAAACTGTCTTCGGTATAGGCATTGGTAGAACCCCATTTAAGAGCTGCAACGCCATCACCGCTCACCAACATACTGTGAGTGCGCACATATACGGGAACTGGACTCAAAGCTGCAATTTCGCCAAGAAGTTTTTTACCGTCTTTCATATACGTATAGTTGGGCTCATCATAGCCAAACCAAGCCCATACCGGAGTCATCGGAGCTATCTCTTGTTTAAGATCCACGGTAATTTCAGGACTTTGGGCATACAATGGCGCAGCCAAATACTGTACTACAATAACTATCAGGCAATACTTTATTAGTTTATGCATGTTGTAATTTGTTTTATTGCGGGTTTCCGCAAGTTTGTATTAATAAAATTTGTTTCTTTGTATTCAACAATGTTGACAAATATAATTATATATTATTAAAACCAGTATTTTTAATTTTATATTTTATATTTCATTTCTTGACTCCAATAATCAAATGTATTGTTGGATTATTCACACCTTAATAAACTACGAAATACTAATTAAAAATATTATTTTGGAAAAAGAAAAAATTGCCACAGTAAACACTCTTGAAGTGGGAACGAGAATAAAACTATTGCGCATAAACCAAAAACGCACATTGCAGGAAGTTGCGGATAAATGTGGATTGTCTAAAAGCATGATTTCTAAAATTGAAAACGACAAAACCATTCCTTCGGTTGCCACTTTGGTTAAAATAGCAGCAACGCTAGGCACGACTATTTCAGGTTTGTTGGAGGAAGAAGGCTGGGGCAAAACAATTGTCACAAGCCAGAAAACGGCAATGGAAAAATTAATAAAGACTGAAAAAGGATACCTGATTTTCCCATACGCTTCCGAGTTTCACGATAAAAAAATGCAGCCCTTTTTATTTGTGGCCCGCAAGGGCGAAGTGATTCCCCATCAGCTGTCACACGAAGGCGAAGAGTTTGTTTTTGTTATTGAAGGCAGCATGAAAATGCAAGTGGGAGAAACGGAATACATCCTTAAATCAGGTGACAGTCTATACTTTAATGCCATGCACAAACACGGTATCATACCCATTACCGATGAAGTAACCTACATTGATATTTTTGCTTAAAATAAATCTTATTTAAAAGAATAAAATGCGACAAATATCTTCCGGCGTTTTCCTTTATCTCCTATTCCTTTTGTATTGTCATTCTGTTTCAGGACAGGTAAAAAACGACACTATTGGACTTTCGGAATTGATTGTCAAAAGTTTACCCATCCAGAATTCCATTCAAAATTTGGCGGCATCAGTTTCCATTGTCACGGAAAAAGAAATCAAGCAAGCCGACGGAGTAATTCTTACCTCAATTCTCAACAAAGTTCCCGGAGTTTATATGCAACAAGGCAGCTTGAATACCAATAAAATTACCATTAGAGGCATTGGTTCAAGATCACAATACAGCACCACTCGCATCAAGGCCTATTTTGAAGAAATTCCGCTTACCAGTGCCGAAGGGGAAACCACATTGGAAGATATTGATTTAGAAGCCATAGATGGCATTGAAATCATAAAAGGCCCCAATTCAACTGGATTTGGAGCTGGACTTGGAGGCGTAATCAATCTACAGGCAAATAAAACCCCCAATGAAAATTCTTTTGTAAAAACAGGCACCACCATAGGAAGTTTCGAGCTACTAAAACAGGTATTATCTGCTGGATACAGTGATGAAAAATCAAATTTTTACACCAATTACAGTACACTACAAAATGAAGGCTACCGATCCAATAGCAGCTATGATCGCAAGTCGTTCAACTTGTTTGGAAAACAACATCTTTCCAAGAATGGCATCCTTTCCCTTTTCGCAATCGGCACCCGACTGAAATCTTATATTCCTAGTTCTCTCAGTGAAAATAACTACATCAATTCTCCTCAAAAAGCTGCAGCAACTTGGGAAGCTGCCAAAGGGTTTGAATCGTATGACAAAGCCTTGATTGGATTGGGGTATCAACATCATTTCTCTGAAAATTGGTCTTTGAACACAAGTATTGCCACTTCATTCAAAAACGGATATGAAGCCCGCCCTTTTGATATCTTGGAAGACAAAAGCGGTTCTTTCAACTTTAGATCCAAAATCAACCATACAACCAACTTTTTTTCAATTCCTGCCACTTTTAGCATTGGGATTGAATCCATAACAGAAAATTATGACTTTTCGCTTTATAAAAATTTATATCAATCACAACCGGGACAAGGAAGCATTCAGGGTGAGCGTTTTAGCGAAATCAACCAAAAAAGAAACAATTCAAATGCCTTTGTGCAAATGAACATACAACTTCTAAAAAAACTGTACCTGGAATCCGGCCTCGCTTACAACTCCACCAATTATGAGCAAAATGATGTTCTTATCGAAAATAAAACAGACGAAAAGAATTATACTTTTGGATCGATTTGGTCACCTCGCCTGGGTCTTTCCTATAAATTATCCACTGGAAAAAATATGTTTGCTTCCATAAGCAAAGGTTTTTCAACACCTACCGTTGCCGAAACCTTGACGCCAGAAGGGCAAATCAACACGGATTTAAAACCAGAAACAGGAATTAATTATGAAGTGGGTTTCAAAGGCAATTTCCTGAATTCCAAACTCTATACGGAACTGGTATTTTATGATTTAGAGGTAGAAAATTTATTGGTCGCCCGTCGCATTGCCGATGACCAATATATGGGAATCAATGCCGGGAAAAGTTCCCATCGAGGTATCGAATTCTTGGTGAATTACAAATGGATTCCTAATTCAAACCTCCAACTTCGTCCCTACTTTTCCGGGACGATAAATGATTTCAAGTTTACTGACTTTGTAGATAAAAACAACGATTTTTCAGGAAACAAGCTTCCCGCCGTACCCAATGTTCAATTGAATTCAGGGTTTGATTTGAGTACTGATTTTGGCCTGAACATCAACGCCAACTACGGCTTTTTTGGCAAGATGCCAATGGATGATGCCAATTCAAAATACACCAAAAGCTACCAATTATTCGATGCAAAAGTAGCCTATGCTTTTGTTGTTCTAAAAAAATTAAAAACAGAAATAAATACTGGAATGCAAAACATCTTGAACGAAAAATATTCGTCCAGTATTTTGCCCAATGCAGTTGGTGTTGGAACCGCTCCTCCCCGTTATTATTATCCCGGAAACCCAAGGAATTTCTATGGTGGATTTCAGCTAACTTATTTATTTTAAAACCATCCCTAAACACTACTAAAGGCTTGAAATACTTTAATTAACAATGCAATACCAACTAAAGTAAATTCTTTCTATTGTCAAAAAAATGAATTGGCTTTCTGCTCATTGGATTATAAATCAATGCCTGCAACTCTTCTTTGGTGGTAAATTCAATTTTTGGAGTCACTCTCAATTTGGCCCTGAAATGGTCTTTTATTTTATGCAAAATAGATTCTGATTCCTGTTTTACGGCAATCTTGATTACGATTTCATCCGTTCCCAGTTCATTGGTAGAAATTACGATGATGTAATTTTCTATAGTGTCGAAATCGTTCAAAATATCAATCATTGCCGGCGGATACAAGGTAGTTCCCTTGTACTTTATCATTTGCTGTTTTCTACCAACAACTGGACCAACACGCAACGTATTACGCCCGCAAGCACACGGAGTTGTATGCAATTGTACAATGTCTCCCGTTTTAAAACGTACCAATGGCATGGCTTCAATTCCCAAAGTGGTAAAAGTCAATTCACCCGATTCCCCCTCTTTTACGGGTTGGTTGTTTTCATCCAAAACTTCAACTATAATCAATTCGGGATGATGATGACCACCTATTGAATGCTCACATTCCGTAAATGCCGTGCTCATTTCGGTCGAAGCATAAGTCGAAAACAACTTGATATTCCATTTGTCGGTGATTTTTTTGGACAAAACGGTCATCGAAAAATCCTGGTTTCTAAGGGATTCACCAATGCAAATTGCTCCTTTTATACCAGAGTTGTTGTAATCAATATTGTTTGTTTCGGCATATTCAATCAGTTTTAGCAAAAAAGATGGAACCGTGATTAAATAAGTAGGCTTGTATTTCAAAATAGAATCCCACTGCAATTCCGGAATTCCGGCACCCACACGAATTACGCCTACTTTCATTTTTCGCAATCCCAAGAAATAGGCTAAACCGGCCATAAACCTCCTGTCGATTGTGGTCATCAACTGCACGATGTCGCCTTCTTTAATTCCGGCGCAATCAAACGAAATTGCTTCGTTATAAGCCAATCGGTCTAAATCTTTATCGGTCAAACCAAAGGTTACGGGATCTCCCAATGTACCGGAGGTCGTGGCATAATCTATAATTTTGTTGGCTGGCACACACAGAAAATCATCGTTGTATTTTTGCAAATCTTCCTTGGTTGTCACCGGCAAATACTGCAAATCCTCAATTGTCTTGATACTGTTGACATCTATTTTTTCTTTAGAAAAAAGTCTTTTATAAAAAGGAGAATTTTGATTGACATAACTCAAAACTTCCAAAAGTTTTTGCTCTTGTAATGCCTTAATTTCTGATGCAGCAGCTTTTTCTATTGGGGGAATCATGATAATTTTCTTTTAATTTTCTTTAAATACTTTTGTATTTCTTCTTTTTTGGGAAGGGTCGTGATTTCTTTGGACAACGCTTTCTCAAAATGTTTTTGGGCCAATTGGTATGATTTTTTTTGATAATAATACAATCCAATTTTATAATGAACCACCCAATAATCAGGATTCAAAGATTGGTATTTTTCAACAAAATCTATGGGTAAATCCTTTTTATTTTCTCTAAAAGCATCCATCTTTCGGTCTTCAATCCTGAATTTTTCATAATTGGCATATTCGGTGGTTTCCAAAAAAGCATCTTTCGGAATGTTTGATTTTTCTACCTGTAATGAAACAATGGAATCTTTGGCACTCCTCTTTTCGAAGACTTTATTCAAATCATAACATACAAATTCGCCCAATTGATAAGGATTTGAAGAAATCCAAACCAAGCGTTCTTTGGGTTTGAAAATAATTGCATGATGTGCCATAAGCTGATTCAGGGCTTTTTCATTGCCATAACCCAAAGCCAAATTACTCAAGCCTTCCTTGTTTCGAAGAATGTCGGCCGCAATTTGAGGATTTATTTTGGGGTTTGCATCAAATAATTGTTCCATTCTATCAAAACGGTATTTGGAATGACTGTTTTCTATTTGAAGCTGATTATTTTTCTCGTTTTTTAATTCCGTGCTTTGAAAATGATTGGAACAGATCAATTGGTTGCTGTTTGGAACTTCATAAACGCCAAAATTATGTGGCGTAACTTCAATTATAATTGCCTTTCCATCATTGGCACTGCCCACCATTATTGATTCCGAGACAAAAACCTTTCGTTTTTTGGCAATAGCGATGGCTTCGTCAAGAGTCGCCGCATATTGCAAAATCTCTCTTGTCAGAATTGAAATTGGAGTTTTTGCCACCAACGGAATTCTTGATTTTGCCGCATTTATGGTCACGGTCAAGCCTTCCCTATTCATTCCGGAAACGGCACCAATCATTCCTGCCCATGTCACCATCATGAAAGGATGCCCTTCTTTCGGATTGATGAAGGCAACGATTTTATCTTTGGCAAAATCATCGCCCGCATAAAAATCGAAATTGCGTCCCAAAATCAAGTTTCCGTCTTCGGATTTTTCGCCCCAAGCAGCAAATGAGGAACAACCCACCAACATCAAATCCTGTAAGGCGTGACCAATATCGTGGGCGCCATGCAAATACAAACTCCTCAAATAGCGCGGTGCAATGTTGTCAAAATCGTGCGAACTGTATTCTGAAACCCCATATATTTCGGTTTTGTATTCTTCGGGAACGTTGAGATAAAGTTTCCTTCCGTACCATTTCAGAAAAGTCTTGAGTGTGTTTTGTTTGAATTTTGAAGGCAACATCTCATTTATTTTACCAAAGAAAACTTTTTGCTGCTTCTTTAACAATGAATCAGTCAAACTTCCTGTAGCCAAGCCCCTTTCGAGCGGATCACCTTCCACATAAAGCTCCCAGAGGTTTTGCTTGTTTTTCAACATAAAATTATTTCCCGTGGAAAAAGCAGTTTTCGATTGTTTGTTTACAACTGGAATTGCCTTGTTGTAACCCTCCAATTGAGGTTGATCGTGTAATGATTTTGAAATACCGCAAGAAACGATTGTCAGGAAAAAAAAGGATAAAAACAGGAACTGAAAAAGTGATTTCATATTCAAATATCTTATTATTTTTCTGAGAATTGATTGATTTTATTGACCAAATATTCTTTTCCTATAATTTCAGAACAAGTCACCACTGCGCCAATCGTCACACCCAAAACGCCATGCATATTGATGCTTTGGCCTGTCAAATATAAATTATCCAGTTTGGTTTTTGAAGCAATGAACGTTTTCATCGGATTGTTGGAATCTTTCACGTAACCATACATGTTGCCGTTGTAACCGCCAATATAATCCCTGTAGGACAATGGCGTTGAACTATGTACTGACTGGATACAATCTCTAATTCCCGGAAATTTGAATTCAATTTCTTGAAGAAATTTTTCTGTTTTCTTGATTTTAAATGCTTCGTAGCTCTCTCCTCTATCCGATTCTTCGGCAGTAGTGTTGAATGTTTGTTCCCACACTTTTAAATCCTCATATTTCATGTAAGTGATAAACGTCATGCCCTCGGCCCAAACTTCAGTGTTTTTTGAAGTGTTCATCGAAGCCATAAATGCTTTTGGCCAAGATTCATCATCATATTCGTGGGCAGTCCAGACTTCTTCACTATTCTTGAAATGATAATAATTGTGATTTAGGTATTTGAAAGTTTTAGGTTTGAAAACCACGTACAAACTAAAAGCTGAAATCCCTCCCTCCAAACTCTCGATTCGATTGTAAAACGATTTCCTGAATTTGTCCACTCCGGCCATTTGCAATGTTGCTTTTGGGTCAACATTAGAAATAAAAATGTTGGCCAAAATTTCTGTTCCATCTTTCATTTTTACAGCAGAAACTGCGTTGTCTTCTACTTCAAATTGTACAACTTCCTTGTATTTGTAAATTTCTCCCCCGTATTTTTTGAGTTGTTTTATCAACTGTTTCGTAATTTGACTTCCTCCATTTATGCAACGCCAAGCACTTTGAATATAGGAATTAACGGATAATGCGTGGACATAAAAAGGTGATTTGTCGACTCCGGCATAAAGAAAATTAGACCCTGCCAGAACCGCTCTTAATTTCTTGTTTGGGATTAGTTCGTCAATATATTGTTTGGCATTTATACCCAGTATTTCACTGTCGTATTTCCCCTCCCACTCCAAATTATACAAAGGGAAAGAACTGCAGGTTTTGGCAACCTCTTGGCAATATTTCTGAATGGTTTCCTGCTCTTCGGGAAAAAACTTCACTAACTGATTGACAAAATTGTCGTAGCCTTGGGCATGGGGATATTCTTGGGAGTCATCTTCAAAAGAGATGATGTCGAAACCGTCTTCATCCATTTTTTGAAGTTTCAAATCGTCCATGATGCCTAAATATTTGAAATATTTATTCAAATTTTGACCTTCGCTCAACCCCCCTATGTAATGAATTCCCGTATCGAAAATGGTTTTATCGCGTACAAAAGTTTGGAGGTTTCCTCCAAATTGATTATTTTTTTCGAGCACGCAAACACTATAACCTTCTTTGGCCAAAATAATACCCGAAGCCAGTCCTCCTAGACCACTTCCTACAATGACAACGTCATATTGTTTTTTCATGGTCTTTTTTTCTTTAAAACAATTAAATTTTCACTTTCAATCTCAATATCAAAACCTAATGATGCTATAACTTCTTTTAGATTAGACGAATTTACTAAAATAACGGTGTTCGCCAACTCACTTATTTCTATGCCTACCTCCTGTTTATCGTCAGAAATCAGTACAACCTCATAGTTCTTCTTTTCAAAATTTTTCCTGTTTTCCAAATAATGAATCGTTCTTTTCCGAACTATGTAATTTGTTTTGGCAACCGCTCTTTTTTCTTCATCGGCAATAAAAGAATCAATTTTTCTTTGTGATTCCTGCAGCGAAAGCAACACGTCCAATTGACCGTAATCATTGGACAAATGCAAAATTTTTGCCTTTGGAGAAATCACCGAAACCAATTCATGATATAATTCTAAATGTTGGTCAAAATCTCTCTTTACATCCCTGACAACTTCAGGTTCTTTATAATCAAAACTGTTGAGAATCATTTTCTTGAAATAGCTTGGTCCTTCCAACTCCTCACGCATTTTTTTGAAATGGGCTTTGAAAAAAGCACTCATTTTCTTTGTTCGCTCGGAATATTCTTTGCCAAAAGCAGCATCATTTACAGGAATCCTGTCCAATATTTCCACCGTGGTTCTCCCACCATTGATTACGAAATCCCCTTTTGGCAATACTTCGGAATAACCATGAATGACAACGGGAACAATATCCAACTGCAGTTGTTCCGCCAAATAAAAAGCTCCTTTGTGAAAACGTTTAATAGAATTGTCCGAAGAACGGGTTCCCTCGGGAAAAACCATCAATGAAAATCCCTGGTCAACTTTGGCTTTCAAATGTTCAACTCCATTATCAATTCCGTTGGAAACCGGATAAAATCCCGCCAGACGAACGCCAGCACCAAAAATAGGCGAATTATAAACCCAATCACTAACCAAAAATATGATTTTTGGACTTAACATTCCAACCGCCAAAATATCCAAAAACGAAGTGTGGTTTGCAATGATTACAGCTGGTTTTTCAAAAGTTTCTTTTTGGACATTAATTATTTTTCGTTTAATCGACGGATAAGACATCAACACCGATTGCATGAATTTAGACATTAAAAAATGAAATGCCATCTCCTTTCTTTTTCTGGAAACAGGAATAATCTTCATTAAACCAACGCTGATGATCGACAGCAGGAAACCTCCCAATCCGTAATATGTAAAGGAAAGAATCGAATGCAACAATCTTTTGATTTCGAAAGGCGCTTTTCCGTTTTTGGGTCTATTGGACAAAAATAATTTGAATAAAATTGGATAGAAAATAAACGTAATTATCAAGGCTGCAAAAACCCCAATCAGCGAAACCGAAGAAATGGAAATCAATGCCGGATGTTTCGCAAAAATCAAGGCTCCAATTCCTAAAATGGTTGTTATGGCGGCCAAAATTATGGAGGTTCGATAAATCGCAATTTCGTTTTTCCCGTTGGTATATTCTTTTTGCAAGGCACTGGTCATAAAAATACTGAAATCAACGCCGTGACCAAAAATTAAAGTACAAACAATCACGCTAAAAATATTCAACTGAATATTGAAAATGCCCATAATTCCAGCCGTAACGACTCCAGTAATGACAATGGGAATGCAACTGATAATGACCAATTCTATTCTCCTGAAAAAGAAAAACAAGATAAGAATCACGGCTATAAAAGAATAATTGACCAAGGTATTGAACTCGGTTTTGAGCTGGCCAAGAAAGGTTTCGTTCATTTGCTGTCTGTCGATAACCTTCAATTTGGCTTGGGACGACATCGATTTGACAAAAGTATCGCGTTGCTCGTTAGCCACTTTCACTAAAGTCGAAATCGTAAAAAAACCTTTTTTCTCGGTTACAAATTCCTGTAGCTGCAAAGCTTTTAGCTGCCCATATTCTTCAAAAGTCAGCGGTTGAAACTTCGTTTTCAAATGCTCGAAAAAAAGATGGTATGTCGATGGTTTAAAACCAAATTTTGAACCTTCAGAGACTAAATTTGATGTTAAAACCGTTTTCTTGTTTTCGTTCCAAAAGGAATTCCATTTATCAATTCTTTTTTGTTGCTCTTTTTCGGAAATCACGATGCCGCCAATGGAACTGTAACTTAGAATCTTCTGATTTTCTTTTTGTTTGGACAAGCTTGAAAATAGCTGGCTGTTGTTCTGTAAAACTTCTTCCAAGGAATTGCCGTAGGAAGCCAGATAGATTGATTTTGAAGTAATATTGGAACTTTCTTCCAATTCCTTTTCGGCAGCCCTAATTTCTTTTGGAACAAAATTCAATTGTGACAAATCGTTGTTGAAAACCACTTTATTGGAGGTGAAAAAACAAACAATCATGATGATGATGCAACTCCCGATCAGGAATTTATTTTTATGAAAAGAGAAATCAGATACATTGTCGATAATATTCTTTTTGTGGGCACCATCTTCAGTTTTGGGATTGTACAAATGAGGAACAAAAAGCAACGAAAACACCGCCGAAGCCACTACAATAATTGCCGCAAAAATCCCTAAATCCTTCAAGGCTTCCGACTTTACGAAAAGCAGGCACAAAAAAGCGACAGCCGTTGTCGTGCTGCTCATGATCAAAGGCATCGTAATGTCCTTGTACAATGTTTTCACATCGCTGTTGTGTTTGTAATGCGTGAGAATATGCAGCGAATAATCAATTGTTATCCCCAACAAAATGGAACCAATTCCCAATGAAATTGCCGAAATAGTTCCCTTTATAAAATACAATAACGCAATGGCGAAAAGTCCGCCAAAAACAGTGGGCAAAAAAACGATAAGTGGAATGTAAATGTTTCTGTAAAACAGGATTAAAATCAACATTAGTGCAATCATGGCAACCGAAGTCGTCATGACAATATCGCTTTTAATCTGGTTGGCGTTGGCCACGGCTATAAGCGTGGAGCCAAAATAATTGGCTTCGGCTTTTGTTTTAAATTGCTGGTTTAAATGGTCTTTTATCGAATTGAGTTTGGCTACAAAAAAAGTGTTTTTTTCCGTTTCGCTCGAAGGTAAATTGGGCGTGATAAACAGAAGCAATTTTTTTTTGTCCTTGGTCATCACAAAACCGTTTTCCAATTGAAAGTCGTCGCCTATGTTGAGTTGTTGGAGTTTTTTCAATCCAATGAAAGAAATTCCCAATGGATCATTAAGTATGAAATCTTTGGTAACAATTCCCGTTGGCGAAATTATGGTTTTGTAATTACCTGCAACAACAGCTGCAATGCTGTCTTTTTGCAATTTTCCCTGAATGGTTTCATAGTCTTTCTCGTCCAGAAATAACGGCAAATTGTTGTGTACAAAATCCATCGTTTCCTGAATGTTTTCCTCGTCAATTTTCCCCTGAATTGAAGTAATATAGGGTTTGCATTCCTTGGAAATGCTGTCTAGAAAAACTTGGGCATATTCGGCTAAATCCTCCGTGGTTCCATCTTTTTCGAGATGAATCGTGACGGTGATTTTATCGGCAAAATTCAATTGGTTCAACACCTTTGCCGTGACGTCGGATTTGTCGTTTGTCGGTATTAATTTGGTGATGTCTTCGCTAAATTTAATTTTGGAAGCAAAGAACAGGAATATAAAAAGCATTCCAATAAACAATGCAACAGAAAGGAATTTCCTTCTATTCACAAAGGAATGAATGGCGAAAAAATAGTGGTGCATTCTTTATTTTTTGTTTCTAAAAGTACTAAAAATTGTCAATAATAAGTAGCCTGAAAGTCCAAAAAGTATTGCCATCAGTGCGGCTAAAATAAAACTTCCGACAAGATATTGATTAATATTAACCTGAATATCCGAAAAAGTCATCGAACTGTCAAAAAGCAAAGGCTTTGAGCTTTGAATGAAGTTGCTTCCAATTTTTAGGGAACCATAAATGATGAAAGGAATAAGTGGAGGAAAACTAATGTTGGAAAATGTAAATGAAATGACTTTGTTCAGTTTAAAAAGTACCGCCAAAGCCAAAACAATAACAGTCTGAAGTCCCCAAAACGGGGAAATTCCAATAAAAACACCTAAAGCAATCGAAAGAGATTTTGTTGTATTTGAATCGTTGCTTTCCAGGATGTTTTCCAGAAAAAATTTCCTAATTCCTTTTTTTTTTAGTTTATTAAAAATATCTCTTGGCTTGATGTAAAAAAGTGCCACAAAAACCAAGGCCGTGTTGAGAACACTTATTCTTGTAAAATCTTGAAATGGCCTGAAATGGGAAACCCTTTCCGTTGGGTCATATAAAACTTTGATCGGGATGTTTTTCACTTGAATTCCTTTCCATGCAGAACGAACGATTACTTCAATTTCGAATTCAAATTTATTGGTAAAATAATTTTTAGGAATGTGTTTCAACGGATACAATCTAAAGCCGGATTGCGTGTCCTCCAAACGAGTTCCGGTTTCAAACCAAAACCAAAAATTGGAAAATTTGTTTCCAAAACTACTCTTTTTGGGAACACCTTCCTGCATCATGTTCCGGCTGCCTATGAGCAACAGCGGGCTGTCATTCGATAATTCACTTACAAAATTCGGAATATCGGATGCAAAATGTTGTCCATCGGAATCAATTGTTATGGCATAATCATAGCCCAACCGAATGGCTTCCTTGAAACCTTTTCGCAGGGCCATTCCTTTTCCACTGTTTTTAGGAAAATGAATTTGGGCCAATTGCTGGTAATCCTCAAGAATCCTGGAAGTTTCATCCGTTGAACCGTCATTGACAACAATAATGTTTGCCGTATAAAGTAAAACTGAATCTAAAACACGTTTCAACGTTTTGTGGTTATTATACGTCGGTACAATAACACAAATCTTATTTTGATTCATCCGTTCATTATTTGATAAATCCAAGCTTGTTTTTATTTCTTCCACTAATTTATCGTTTGCTTTTCGGCAGTTGAAAAACTTTTAGATTGCAGCATAAAGTTTTTTATGTACGCTTTCAAGTTTCCTGATTGCTCTTTGTAATGGTCTAACAAGAAGTCTTTGTCTTCCTTCTTGTTTTTGTTGTAATTGACTATTTTTGGAGCTTTTTCCTGAATACTCAATCGAATCAATCGTATTTCGATGTTGTTGGGTTCGCTTGTGACAGCAAATTCAATCATCTTTGCTCCTACTTTAAAATTTTTGGACTTCTCCGAAATTTCTTTTTTGTATCTCGACATGATCACTATCGAAGCCCCTTTGTAGGCGACCAATGTTTTATTGTCTTCATTTTCAATATTGGCCAGCTTTGAAGCAAATTCTTTGGCATTGCCCTCAGAAATTACCACGGAAGAATACATTTTCCTAATATCCGCAATTTCAGGACTATTGGAAAGACTTAGAAAAAGGAAAATGGAAAGAAATAATTTCATGTCTCGTGGTAGTTTACTAAACTTTTCTATAAACGCTGTTTAGTTTCAAAGCCAGCGTATCGTTGAAATAAGTCACGTTTTTTACTTTTACCAAGTCATTTTCAGCCATTGAAATTTCAAGTTCCAATCGTAATTCCGGCGTGTTGAACGGATTGATCAATGCCATAAACTTGACATTGGACAAAGATTGCATGAACAGGGAGTTTCCCGAAATTTGTTCCACAAGTTCCTTGATGATTTGCATCATGCAAACGCCCGGCATAATTGGATTACCCGGAAAATGTCCCTTGAAAACCTCGTGTTCCGCATTGACGTGAATCAGGACCAAGTGTTTATTCTCGCCTGTGTTTTCTAGAGAAACAACTTTGTAAAAATCTTTTAGTAGCATTGTTTTTATTTTACGTCAAATGTATAAGAAATTCCCAACTGAAAGGATTGATTCAAAACAACTTCGTCATAATTGCCGTTATTGTTTTGATCCATATTCATGTTGTAATTGTTTCCATAAATATCTACCATTCCTTGCTTGAATCGCGCTTCAAAAGAAAGTCCATTTGGCAAAGAATAGCCAAAACCTCCAACTAGAGAGAAATCAAATCCAATTGGCTGTTCATAGTAAAAATTGTTGTCAAAGTTGTCATTCACTTTAAAATCCAATGAGGGTCCAACCAAAAGATGAAATCCAGTTCCAAAATGGAATTTATTAATGGCACTTAAAGAAATATAGTCAATCGTATATATGATTTTATTGTCACTATAAAAAAGCATGTCGTCTATATTGTAAACATACCTATCTTCACTATTTCCACCTTGTCGTGAATACACCAATTCAGGTTGCAAAGTGTATAATTTATTGAATTTTATGGCCAATTCACCCCCTACATAAAACCCCGTTTTGAAATCGGTATCATAATTAGTGAGCTTTGAAAAGTTTACACCAGCACGAATACCTGGTTTCAATGTTACCTGAGCCTCTGATGATTGAGCAATTCCAATCACCATAAATAATGCGATAATCAGTTTTTTCATTGTTCTATTTTAGGTCAAAAGTATAAGTGGCTCCTAAAGAGAATACAACATTTGTATGATAGGAATCCGTCAGATCATTATATCTCACCGGAATTATTCCCTTTTTGACCCTTGCTTCAATCCCAAAATTTGGCGTAAAATTGAAACCTGCACCCAAAACAAAAGCCATGTCGACATCTGCTTCAGTATTGAAATTTTGACTTACTACAAAATCAAGGGTAGGTCCTAAATGAATATTAAATTGATCGTTAAAAGTAAACTTGTTTACAACACCTAATTGTAAATAATCAACATTATAATTTCTTGATTCTATATTTGAACTATAATTTGACCCTTGGGCAGAATAATCAATTTCAGGTTGCAAAGTATAATATTTTGATAGTTTTAATGCCCCATAAAAACCAAGATAGAAATCAGTATGCGTGTCATAATCGATATTATTATTGTTGGAATAATAATAATCTCCTTTCGTGAAATGCGAAAAATTGGCTCCACCCCTTAATCCTGGTTTAAAAGTAACCTGGGCTTGTGTTTGCACTATTCCAAAAAGAGCAAAAATGACAACAATTAGTCCTTTGGCAATCTGATTATTTAATTTCATAATGGTTAATTTAGTTTTGTCTGTAAATAATTTAGTTCAATCCTTAATTTTATATTATAATGCTGAATAATAATTTTTGTGGCAAAAATATTGTTTTCTGAAGTAAAAAAGAGGTTTATTCTTTCTTTTCTTTTAGAAGCATTGACTATTTTATCCAGTTTGTTATCCGCTTTCGAAATAAAAAGATAATTGTTTGTTTTAGCATCTTCCGTTAGATAAACTTTACTTTTCGAATTATCGTATTGTTGTTTAATCCGATAACTATTTTTCAAAAGCAATCTAAAATCAGTTCTCAAAGTGTTGATCAGTACTTTTCGATCCAATTCATCCACAATTGAATTGACTTTAAAATCCGTTTCCGAAATTTCAAAATCCAATAGTTTATTGCCAAATTCCGTCGTGAAAACGACTCGATGCGTGCTGTCGTTTATTTTTTTGGCAATAAAAATACCCGACAATTCATTTCCATAAATCGTGATATTGGCTTTATAAACATAGTCCATTTCAGTACTTGAAAAATACGAAACTTCAAATGCTGTTTTTTCCAATGCTATCGGATTATATCCTTTTACAACATCCAAGCTGGAACAAGAAGATAGAATCAGCGCTGAAAAAACACTAATTATTGAATATAGAACTGTCGATTTTCGCATTTAATACTTTGTTTTTCAATACAATTCTGGTATAATCTTCAGATGATTCCAGGAGTTTTACCTGAATTACGGTTGTGTCATCCTTGTCAAAAGTCAGCTCGATTTGCTTGATGTATTTCTTCAAATTGGCGTCTTTTGGAATGAATCTGGCAATCGTGTTGGTCTTGTTTTTATAATAGGAAATGGCAAATTCCTTGTCGTCAAACATGTCGCCGCTTACGCTGCCGGCAATCAGTTTGTTGATTTTGCCGAATATTTTGCTGTTGCCCACGTCAACCGCACTTTTTTTGCCTTCATCGTTAATCAAAATCTTGCCACTTTTGAAAACAATCGAATAATTGTACGGTTTTTTATATTGCCATTGCAACAAACTCGGCGCCACAAAAACCATTTTACCCGAAGATTCGATGTCTTTGGACAAAAAATCCAAATGCTTGTATTGCACAAAATCAGTACTCAAAGTTTTGATTTTTTTGGAAACTTCCTTGACATTTTGTTTGAAAATCACGATTTCGCTTTCAGACATTTTTTGCTCCTGGGCGAACGAAACAACAGGACAAATACATAAAACCAACAAAACAAAATAGACTCTAATTTTCATACGCTTTGATATTCAAAAGTTCCTCAATCGAAACCACTTTATATTCATTCTCCTCCAAATATAGCATTAACCGTTCCAAAATAGCTACCGTGTGTGACGTATCGTGCAAAAGAACAATTCCGCCTGGAGCTATTCTTTTTTTAATCCGGGCAAAGATAATTTTTTCATCTTTAAGAATGCCGTCCAAGGAACGAATATTCCAGCCGATGACTTTGTGTTTGGTCACTTCCAAAGCCCTTCTAATCGAAGGATTCGTTACGCCATAAGGTGGTCGAAAAAGTTGCACCTTCTTCCCGGAAATACTTTCAATTAAAGCATCCGTTTTTCGAATTTCGGCAATCAAACGTTTTTTTCTGTAAAAGTCAAAAAAGTTGGAATGACTGTACGAATGATTTCCCACGACATGACCTTCTTCCATAATTCGTTTCAAGATTCCAGGGTGTTTTTCGATGTTTTTTCCAATGCAAAAAAAAGTCGCATTGACATTATTTTTTTTCAATATGTCTAAAATGGATAACGTATTTTCATTTGGACCATCATCAAAAGTAAGTGCCATTATCTTTCTGTTTTCCAATGAATTAGCACAATAAGTTTTAACGTGAAAATTCGAAGAAATAAAGAAAGAACCAATAAAAAGAATCACGAATCGAACGATGAAAACCAATAGAAACCACCACCAATTTATGGACACAAAAAAGCTTGAAGCCAGTAAAACAAGTAAAACGGCAAGGGAAATAAAATTTGTTTTTTGGTAGTTCAACATTTTGAAATCAAGGTGAAACTATGGTCAATTCCTTTGTATTGATTGTATAAAAGGATTGTTTTATAAGCTGGTTTTTCCAAATTATTGACACTGATAATTTCCGGTACTTCTTGCGTTTTGATGATTTTTGCACCAACCCATAATCCAAAAGCGGATGCCGTATTGTATTCGCCGGACAGCTGTTTATAAAAGGCTTGTGGCGTGTTTTTGAAACTGTTTTCAGAAAGGATTTTGTAGTAAGGATCAAATTCCACATCGCCGTTAAAACCTAAAACGATGGTATCAATATCGGAAACTTGCAAACCATTGGCTTCCAAAAAAGCACTGCATTTTGATTCAACTTCATTTACATCCAGTTTGTTTATGATTTCCACATCCAAAATTTCGGCATAAGTAGTACTCTTTTTTTCATTTTCCAAAACAAAAAAAGTCGCTCCTTCTCCATAAACTGCCCCTTTTGTGGTAGCGTTTAAAACTTTGTATGGCCCTTCATTTTCTCTTTTTATAAATCCAGCCAATTTAAAAAGTGAAGTGGTATAATCGGCATTTTCGTCAATTCCACCAACCAAAATGATGTTGGCTTCCTCTTCCTCGATTTTCATTTTGGCATCCAAAAGTGCCGATTCAAAAGAAATGGAACCATTTACATAGGTCAAGTTATAGGCTTTGCACTGCAATCCCAAAGCAATTTGCGCTCCAACCGTATTGTGTGTCGACTGAATAAAAGAAGTAGGTGTCAAAAATTCTTCTTTATTGTCGATAATTGCTTTCAAAAATTTCTCCGAATCTTCTATGCAACCCATTCCAGTTCCGGTAATGATGGCGTCAACAGTCGAGACATTCGCCTCCTTCATTGCCATCGCCGAAGCCACAATTCCGTTTTTCACTCCTTTTGCCATTCTTCTGATGGCAACAGGCGAAATGAAATCTTTGTAAACGGGAGTTTTTACAGGAAGAATCGTGTCATTTTCATTGATTTCGGCTTTTTCTAAAAAAATCGTGTCGAATGTTTCCTGAACCGAAATACAACCTAATCCGTTGATATATGTCTTTCTCATTCGCTTTTAGAAAATATTAGGGTCGAACAATTTCCTCCAAATCCAAAAGAATTGGACAATACGTGTTCAATGTTTTTATGTTTCAAAGTCGTTTGCGGAATCAGGTTAAATTCCTGCATTGGTGTTTGGAAATTCAGGTTTGGAAAAACCACGTTGTTCTGGATAGCCAAAACGCTGTAAACAGCCTCAATCGCAGCTGCAGCCGCCAAAGTGTGACCAGTCAATGGTTTTGTAGAACTAAAATCGGGTGCTTTTTCTTCTCCAAAAATCCTCACAATAGCCCTTCCTTCGGACAAATCATTGTTGGGGGTTGCCGTTCCATGCACGTTGATGTAATCGATTTGTTCGGGCTTTAAATTGGCCACTTTCAACGCTTTTTCCATTGCCAGAAAAGCGCCATCACCGTTTTCTGAAGAAGCGGTTTGATGAAAAGCATCATTCGCATTTCCGTAACCGGAAACCCGAGCCAAGACTTTTTTGTTTTCTTTCTTTACAATTTCATCAGATTCCAATACCAAATACGCTGCGGCTTCTCCTAAATTCAACCCTTTACGGTTATCGTCAAAAGGGCTGTTGTAACCATCGGATAAAATCATTAAAGTCTTGAAACCGTTGATCGTGAATTTTGCCAAAGCATCGGTTCCGCCTACAATTACCCGGTCTAATTTCCCTGATTGTATCAGTCTTGCTCCCAGCATAATCGAATTCGCCGCCGAAGAACAGGCCGTGCTGATTGTGGTAACCATTCCCTTTAAACCCAATTCATCGGCAATTTTATGGGCCACATCTCCGCCCTCGTGGCAACTGATGTATTTTACAAGATTTTCGTCTTCAAAATAGTCGTAATAATGAGCTTCCGTCATGTCCATTCCGCCAACGCTGGTGGCCGAAATCAATCCGGTTTTATATTCGTTAATCGAAGAAATCTGGGCTTCTTGAATTGCTTGTTTGGCCGCAATTGTACCAATCATTGCGGTTCGTGAAAAATTATTGTCTGGAGAAAGTTCCAATTCGGCAACCAATTGTTGATTCGTTTTTTTTATCTCGCCCACTTTTATTTCGCCAGAATGTACCGTCGAAATATTTTCGATGGTCGTAATTCCCATTTTATTATTTACCAACGAAACATAATTCTCCTCCACCGTATTCCCGATAGCCGAAATAATCCCCATTCCTGTTATGGCAATTCCTCTACTCATTAGATTTTTGATTTTTGAGTGTTGATTGACGATTTTTGATTTCTTGCCAATTTTAAAGATTAAAAAAGTGTAGACACCCTAGATTTTCAACGAAAACTCGTAGCTCTACTTCTGAAATCAAAAATCGTTAATCTAAAATCTAAAATTATTTCGCTCTATTTTCTTTTATGTAAGCGGCCATTGTTTCAATGGATTTAAAGATGACTTTCCCCTCTTTTGGATCCACCAATTTGATTCCGTAATCTTTATCCAACATCACGATAAGTTCCAATGCATCGATTGAATCCAAGCCTAAACCATCTCCAAACAAAGCATCATTATCATTGATTTCTTCCAGTTTAATGTCTTCCAAATTTAAAACATCTATAATTTTTTCTTTTAATTCTTGCTTTAATGCTTCCATGTTTATTTGTTATATTCAGTTAGTAATGTTTCTATTTTATGTTCTAAATTTCCTTCTTTTGCCACTAAATAAAGGAATGCTTTGTATTCTTCGTCATAATATTCTACCCAACCGCAAAGCACTTTCTCCGCTTTATTTGAATTCAAAAGTATCTTGGCATAATTTGCCATAAAAACAGGATTGAAAGTTTCAAAGATAAAGAAAGAATTCTCGCTTTTCAGTTGATGCCTGATGCTAATTTCCCCCAGGCAAATATTGGGCAAGGTATAAACAAAAACTGCCGGACTGGGAAAATAATTTTCTGGGTCGGAAATCGAGTTTTGGTATTTCACGTCAGTGTCCAAACTCGACGAATTGTTGGCAAAAAGCAAGGCTGTATTGTTCTCTTTGGATTCACTATTTTCATTTTTCAAAAGTAATTCTGCCCCAAGAAAAGCCAATTTACTCAAGCTGTCCATTTTGAAAAACTTGGGATAATTCATTTCGAAATTCTGGTAGGCTTTCTTTGAAAAGTCCGAAAACAATGTTGGTTCCAATTTGAAAATGGATGCTCCTTCCAAAATAATTTCGTTATTTTGAATGGTGCAAAAAGATTGTATGTAGGTTTTGTTTTCCACCATTATCTCCCTTTTTCGAATAAAACCGCCGTATTGCAACCTCCAAAACCGGAAGCCGTTTTCAGGAAATAATTCATGTTCTTGTTTTCATTTTTTTCAATGATATTAATAGGCTGACTCACTCCCATTTCATCAAAACCCAAAGAAACAAACAATTTGCTTTCTAAAACAGATTCAATTCCGATGACGGTTTCCAGTAATCCTGAAGCTCCGAGAGTATGTCCGTAAAAACCTTTCAGGCTATTCACGGGAACATTTTCAAGCCCCAATCTATTGAAAGCAATGGCTTCCATTTCGTCGTTAAAAGGCGTTGCCGTGCCGTGAGCCGAAATATAATCGATTTGGTTGGCGTTGATTTTGGCTTCCGCCAAAGCACTTTCGATGCTCCTAAACAGCCCTTCTCCAGTTCTTGATGGCCCGGAAATATGGTTGGCATCGTTGATGGAACCGTCTCCAATAACTTTTATTTTGGCATTTTCTTTGTCAGAAGAAACTAAAACCGCAGCCGTTGCTTCGCCCAAAGTCACCCCGTTCCTATTTTTGGAATAAGGTCTGCAAGGCGAATCACTCATTGCTTGAAAAGAATTGAATCCCGATAAAACAAATTCGGAAACTTCGTCGCCGGCAATGATAAATACGTTGTCAAACATTTCGCCCTGAATCAGTCTTTTGGCAATTGAAACAGCCAATATTCCCGAGACACAAGCGTTGGAAACAACAATTGGTTCGGTTGCAAAGCCGAAGAAATCAGCCACGTTTTTTGCCAAATGACCCAAATGTGCTTGTTGAAAATTGTCCGATGAAGGATTTTCTAAAGCGGTAATATTTCCTTTGGTCGTCGAAAGAATGAAACCTGTTCTCTCATCCAATTTTGATTTTTCGACTATGGGTTGCAAAGCCAAAATCATCATTTTTTCCAATCGGGTGTACTTTTCCGCTGTCGAAATTTTGGCGAAAGCCGAGTTTAATGCTTCATCATTAATTATGGAAGCATAAAAAGGCATTTTCATCAAGTCCGTATTTTGATGCCATTGAATACCGGAAACACTGCCAACAATATTTTGAATATTGGTAGCCACATCAAACCCTATGGGCGTGATACAATTGGTTTCGGTTATAAAAACTTCTTTTTGCATATATTCTTTTTGCCACGAATTCACGAATTTTTTAAATTTTAATTTACGAAAATTCGTGAATTCGTGGCTATTATTTTGTTAGACTTATGTCACTGTTAAGCATTTTTTCAAACTGAATACTGAGACTGGGCTCTGATTACTAAATTAATCCAACTTTTTTCTTCCATTCTTCATAAAATGGCGGATTTGTCAACATCAATTCCCCATTTTTATCCAGAAAAACCTGGACGGTTTCGCCCGTGCAGGCAATTTCATTATTGGCATCAAAGATGGTGTATCTAAAAATCATTTTTGCTGCAGGAGTGTCCACAATCGTGGTTTCAATTCGGGCAACATCGCCGTAACGCAAAGACAATTTATGCTCGCAGATAGATTTGACAATGGGCGTCGTGAATCCTTCATCATTGACATCCAAATAGGAAATCCCGTGATGCCTCCCGAAAGCTTCGCGACCGTCTTCGAAATAGGTAATATAATAGCCGTGCCAAACGATTCCGAGCGGATCGGTTTCGTTAAATCGAACCCTGATGTCTTTTACAACAGTCAATTCGGTTGCTTCCTTATACAGTTCTTTTCTTCTTGTCATACAGCAATGCTATGGTTGTGGTGATTATGAAAAACAAAAATAACAAACTTATTTCCGGTAAAATGTCCAAAAGGGAACCATTTCTCAAAAGCACATCGTAAAAGGCATTCAACCCCCAGTTCATGGGAGACGATTCCGCTATAATTTGCATGGCTTTTGACATGGCAAAAACAGGAACCCAGACGCCTCCTATTGCTGCGAGAATAATTACGGAGGTGGCGCCAAAAGGAGCTGATTGTTCTTGGGTTTTGGCGATTGTTCCCAGTAATATTCCAAAACCAATAGCCGCAAATCCAGCAAACAATGCCACGACACTCATCATCAATAAATGCCCTTGCACATTGAGCGAAGGTAACCCTAAATGAGGAAACAAGAAAATGGCGACAGCCACCATCATGTAAAATTGAATCATGCAAATGATTAAATAGGCCACGGTTTTTCCAGCCAATACAATACTGTTGGAAACCGGATTGGTTCGCAACCGAACAAAAGTCCCCTGTGTTTTTTCTTTTACAATATTGATGGACAACGGAAGGACAATGAAAAACATCGCGAAAAGTGTCCAAGCCGGAACATTGTGTTGCACGGAATTGGGAATAATTTCTTCGTCGTTAACTCTAGGGACAATTTCCTTGAAACTAATAAAACTTTTTTGTTCAAAACTAACGTCTCCATCACCCAATTGTTCCTGAAAAGTGGCATAGATGGATTTGGTTTCTATTTGCGAAATCATCTTGTCAACCGAACTCATTACGGCATTCTTGAAACTCATTTGCACCGCGGGATCAAAATAGAGTTTTACTTCTTTTTGATTGACAATGTTAGTCTTTTGAGTTTTCGCCAAAGTGTCGGTCATTCCCAAATTACTGGTAATTTTTTCGACATTTTGGTCTATTTTGGCTTGTAAATCAACACTTAATTTTTCGGGAATGATGATGGCCAATTGGTATTTTCCCTTGAAAACGGCTTCTTTGGCAATGGATTCCGTTAATGGTTCATTGTCAATTTTGGTAACAACCGTAAAAATGGTGCTTTGCTGCAAATTATCATAAACCGTTTTTGATACTTTTCCGTTGTCGTTATCCACCAAAAGGATGGGGATTTTTGCCTTGCTAGCTGAAACGAAAGTACTGTCCTGAATTATCGTCACGGCAATTAGCAACACCAAAGGCATCACGAACAAGGTCAATAAACCGCCTAAATCTCTTTTGAGAAGCAGGAATTCTTTGTATACCGACATGGCTAATTTATATATCATCCCGCAATTCTTTTCCAGTTAACGAAATAAATACATCTTCGAGATTATTGGCATTTGCAGTCGAACGAATTAAATTTTCAGGAGTATCTTGGGCATACAATTGTCCTCTGTCGATAATGGCGATGTCAGTACAAAAATCCTCCGCTTCAGATAAATGATGCGAAGTGTAAATAATGGTTGTGCCGTTCTTGTTGAGTTGTTTTAGATAATCAATTATGGCACTTTTGGATTGTACATCAACACCAACAGTGGGTTCATCCAAAAAAAGTATTTTAGGATTGTGCAAAATCCCGGCAATTAAATTCACCCTGCGTTTCATTCCGCCAGAAAAAGTTTCGATTCGCTTGTCGGCAAATTTTAAAAGTCCAAGAAAATCAAGGCTTTCTATTATTTTTTCTTTTAGATTCTCCCCTTTCAAACCGTACATACTCCCAAAATACATCAGGTTTTCCCTTGCTGTCAATGTTGGATACAAGGCATATTCCTGGGGAACGACTCCAATAATTTTTTTTATTTCATTCGGATTGTCGGCATAAGTCAAATTATGGATTGAAAAACTACCTGAGGTAGGTTTTATCAATCCGCAAAGCATCGAAATCAAGGTTGTTTTTCCGGCACCGTTTGGTCCCAATAACCCAAAAATTTGACCTTCGGTTACCGACAATGAAAAGTCGTTCAAAGAATACGTTTCGGCATCTTTGTACTTTTTTGAAAGTTTTGTTATTTGAATGATGGGTTGCAAATTTCGGCTTTAGCTAATGGCTAGTTTTAATTTTTTAAAAAACACTTCTTCTTTATTGGAAATATCCACAAGTTGGTCGGCAATGCGGTTGTAAACATCCACTTGAGTGCTTCTGTTTTTGTAAATCCTGGAAGCTTCGACGGCAAAATCTCTCCACAAATCGCCAATTTCGGTCATTTCCTTTGACAATTCTTTCAACTTTGGATTTTCTAAAACTCCGGAAGCTTCTTCTAAAAAAGCCGCATATATAAATCTAAAACCGCCACCTCCAGTACCAATTTCCTCCTGCATTCTAACCATTTGAGCCAGATAATGGTTTGCTTTTTTGGTTCCGTGTTTCACGGGCCATCTCCTGATTAGTCGGGCTACAAGTCGCATTCCTCGAACACCGATAATTGGCATTGGAGCCAGCATGTCGCGACAGGTATTTTTTATTCCTTTGATGATGGCTCCTTTCAAATCGACTGTTTCAGGAATTTGAATTGGGTAATAGATTTGACCTCTTGGAGCAAAAGCACCTTTGGCAAAACGCACTTTTCTCAACTCCTCGTGTGTCAAGGTAGTCACGTTTTCCATGATGGGATCGCTGATTAAATAATCAGTCTCCGTTTTTCCATAAACCACCAAATTGTGGGCGTTAAAATGGAAACGATACTCATCAGGGAAATAAGTCAAATTATAAACCCCAACCTGTAATCCTGACGGTATATTATTTTTTAGATTGTCGTCCAAAGCCTTAACGGCATTGGCCTCACTGGAGAATTTTTGTCGTTTTATTTTCAGTCCCAATCGTTTCGCCACCTTATTAAAAATTAATCCGGGCAAGGGTCTATAACTTATTGCCGGACCATAATTCACTTTCAAAAAAGGCAAATAAACAAAGAAAAGGCCTGAGCCAATTCCAAAAACCATTGGCTCGCTAATATTCAAGCCATTGTGTTTCAACAAATTGGAAGCTACTCCATTTTCGCAATGTGCAGATTGATGATGTATAAAGTTTGTTTCCATTAATGGGTTTTAAAATTTCTTAATTCGTCAATAGATATATCGAAAGTCTCGGCATACTTCTGCAAAATTTTGTCGTTTAATTTGGCAAATACTTTGGGTTTGAAATGTCTTTTCACGCGCCATTGCCACATTCCCACATAACTGGAAAGCACCCCAACATCCATTCTGCAGTATTCCATGAAATACACAATCGGACTTGCTTCATTATTTTCTACCTGCGCTTTTGCAATGGCAACACGTTCACTTATTTCATCGATAGAATTAGAAAGCGCAATGGTTTTTGGCTCCCAACCGGTGCTTAGAGCAGTCGTGTAATTGCCGTTTTCATCGGTGGCATAAACCAATTCTTTCATGTTTTTATTGGAAAGATTTCCTTTGTCCTGCGGTACTTCTTCTTTTTTCATGATTCTAATCCTTTGAATTATTTTCTTGAATAAAAAGGTTGATTTCGCCTTCCAACAGTAATTCGTCCTCGTGGAAGGTTTTGCAATTCATCAAGCACAAGCTATATTCATTGGTCACAAATTTTGAAACCAATGTTGCAATGGTCTTGATGGTGTCTCCCACTTTTGGAAGTTTGTGAATTTTTACTGTTTTGATGGCACTTATAAATCCTACAACATCAACATCTTCTTTATGATGATTATTTGCGTCAACAAAAAAATCTTTGGCCACTACCGAAGAGCAAGTTTGTGCCATATTTTCAATCAATCCTGATTCTGCAAGAAAGTTGTTTTCAATAAAAATATTATCGGCTTTAATATCAAAAATGGTTTCCACTTTTTCATCATCCATGATCAAAATTATGTCCACCATAAGCATGGGTGTCCTATGTGGCAAATATTTTGTTATGTTGATTAAGGTTTCATCCATTCTCAATGAGCATTATTTAGCTAAAACTGTTTTCATCTGGCCGGCAGCAATTACAATATCATTCCATTTTGTAACCGCATCGACTAGAGTAATGCCTGCAAATTCTTGAAGAATTGAAACCGTTGTTTGTATTTCGTCACCAAGTTTTGGGAGTTGTCGTATTTCAACATCTTTAATTGAACCGATGTAACCAGTGGGTGCCGGCTCATTTTTTAAAAAAAATTCATACCCGGTATGCAAAGCGATAGATTGTGCAATATGTTCAATCAACCCCGATTCCACGAAATTTCCATCCTGAAAAAAAATAGACTCTTTTTGAATTGTAAACCCCGAAACCAATGATGTTTCCGTATAATCATACATTTTGTCCACCATTACAAAAGGGAACTTTTGCGGCAATAATTTTTCCACGAAATCTTTCTCGAACACCTTACCAGACTCGCTCACGGCCCTTAACAAACTTTTAAATAGGCTAATGCATACGAAAATCTACCGCTTTCTGGAATAGCAAGCAATATTGTATCTCCTTTTTTCAAACGGCCTGAATTCATTAATTCCTCCACCATTAAAAAAGCGGAAGCAGCCCCAACATTACCTACATCTTTCAAGTTTATAAACCATCTTTCTTTTGGTAAATCAATACCTAATTCTACGAGTCTGTTCGCCAGTCTGTCTTCAAAATAATAAGAAGAAATATGAGGCATCAAATAAGTAACCTCTTCTGGTTTGACATTATTTTTTTCTAATGCCATTTTTATGCAATCAGCTCCTTTTACAATGATGTTTACATCTAAAAGTTTAACATCTTGTTTTATTGAAAAAACAGATTGTTCCAACCATTCGTCCGACTTATAATCACTCCAAGGTTTAATATCCCCGTTTTCCATTTTATCTCCTCCGGCATACATGCAAGTTTCCAATTCGTGTGCAAAAGAATACGCTTCCATCCACTCTATTTTTATTGGATTTTTTCCTTTTGGTTCATTCTCCAATAAAAAAGCAGATGCTCCATCTGACAACATAAAACGTAAAAAATCCTTTTTGAAAGCCAATATGGGTTGCTCCTCGAGTGTTTTTAAATTGACTACCTCATATTCGAATCGGTCTGCAAGCAACATGGACGAAAATCTTTCGGAACCTGTACAAACTGCTGTTTTAGAATTCCCGGATCGTACCGACAAAAAACCAAATTTCAGGGCATTCATGCCGGCATTGCAAACACCTGCCGACGAATTTAATTCCACCGATTTGTTTGTGAAAAATCCGTGAACCATTGAAGCATGAGAAGGCAACAAGTAATCAGGAGATGAAGTTCCGCAAGACAAAACTTCCATGTCGTCTTTTGTGAATTCATCGTCAAATAAAGCCTCAATTGCCTTGAATGTCAATTCTGCATTCGTGTGTGTGGCTTTTCCGTTTTTATCCAAGGCATAATAGCGAGAAGTAATCTTGTTATTTCTTAGAATCAAGTTTTTTACTTTTGATATGGTATTATTGATCAAGCCCAAATAAGATTCCATTTCATCATTAGAAATTACTTTATTAGGCAAAAACTTACTTGTCTTTGTTATATAAACATCAAACATATTTTTAATTTTAAATTACTATTCCTTTATAATACGATTTTTCTTTTTTTATTTTATTCATCATCAATGGATAAAAAATAAGGTAAAACACAAACACTATTGGCGAGATTACCCAAATTGCAACAAACAAATACATTTTGAAAACTTTGAGCCATGTTTTTCTTGATTCTCCTTTTTTAATGATCAGATTGGACCACATAGTAAAAATCTTGTTCCCCGTTCTATCTACAGTAATTAGAAATGGCTTCACTTTCACGGCATCAAGTTCAATTAATCTAGATTGCAAATTCTCTAAATTATTGTCATTTAAACAGGAAAGAATAGCTTTTCCAAATTTTGATGATTCTTCAACATCTTTATCCGAAACTCCCGGCAATGGAAAAATTCCCAAATACTTTCTTTTAATTCCTGAAAGCATCCAATCAAATATGGTAACAACGCTAATTAAATTTCCAGCTCGGTCTACCAAAGCAATATTTCCCTTGAGTTGGGCATTGTTTTGCTTTAATAATTTTTTTATTTTTTCCTGGGCAAGTATCCACATATTTCTGGATCCGCTGATGGTTATTACAGGGGTATTATTAAAAAGTATTTTTGCTTCCGGACTTTTCAAAAAAGAATTCACGGGAATGGAAGGAGACAAATACCAAACCTGATAATTCAATAGAATCAAATCAAATTTTGTATTCAAAATTTCTGTGGAAATTGGTTTTAAAGGCGTTGGGATTTGCAAAAAAGATTCCGGAAAAGCATCAAAAAAAGCCTCGCTATTCCAAGGAAAAGGAAATGGTTTTTCTAACTTAATTTCATGAAATACAACATTAATCTCATCTGAATCCAAAAGGGGCTTTGCAATGTTTCTTGCAATGGATTCCAATTGTCCGCTTTGGGAATAATAGACAACAAGGACATTTTTCATTTTATGCAATTTATGAAAGCGAATCTAAATAAAAAATATAATTTATCCTAATAACTAAATTCGATTAATATTTTAAAGTAAAAAAATTGTTTAAAAAAGAAACAACAACACATTCAAATTATTGAATTTCAAATATTTAAAAAATAACCCATATAGAATTAATTTTAAAAAAACATCATGGCTTTTTATATTGCCGTTGGGATATGCGGAATTTTTGATAATTGAACTAATTCTATTTTTTTTGCAAATCATTGGTGTTTGCAATATTAAAATCTATTTTGTCTCATCATTATCCAATTGGTCCCAAAAATCAAAATAATTGAACCACTGCAGCGGATATTTTTGAAGCATCGACTCGACGTTTTCCGTGTAGGCTTTGAGCAACCCTTTTTCGTCACGGTGTTTTGTTTTAGCCTCTCTTGTATACAAATGGTAATGCAAATTATGCTCTTTCATCACATAAACAAAAACAACCGGAACTTTCAAACGGGAAGCAATAAGAAAAGGTCCCGCAGGAAATTGGGCTTCTTGACCCAATAATTTTTCCGACATAGATTTCACTCCTTCAAAATATCTGTCGCCCGTAAAACAAATCAATTCGTTTCTTCCCAAAGCAGCACTTATCTCAAAAACGTGGGACATGTCATCCTTTATGATAATAAATTTTACGCTAGGTTTTTGGGTGATTTTTTCGAGATATTTTTTTATTGCAGAATGCTCCAAGTCAGTTGTGACAAGGTTAATTTGAAAATCAATGTCAATTTCCCCAAAAAAATGTTCCGCTATTTCAAAATTGCCAATATGGGCGCTGATAAGAATTCCTCCTTTTTTTTCAGCCAAAAGTTTTTTCAATATTTCTTCCCCATCAAATTCATAAGTGAATTTATTTCGCAATCCTGCCGAAATGGAAATCTTGTCCAGAATAACTTGTCCAAAAGTATAATAACTCCAGAAAACCATTCTTTTTGACTTGAAATAGGAATAACCCAGTCTTTCTTTGAAATAATAAAAAATGGCTTTATTGCTTTTTTTGAGAAAAACAAAATAGTAAGAGGCTACAAAATAAAGGATAAAATAAGCCGACTTGATTCCAACTTTTTTGATAAAAAAAACAAATATTTTGTATCCTAAAACTGTTCCTTTAGATTTTCCATCCCATTGACTCATGGTAGATTTTAGATATTAGTCCCGAAGTTTTCAGGAGCCGTTTTTGTCCCGAAATTTTGGTTGAATTTTTAAACTTTCTGTTTGAGTTTGTTTTCAATTAAGTCGTAAAAACTTTGAAAAGAATCAATTCCAACGAAATCTATTTCAACTAATTTCACGCCAAAATTTGATTCAATAGAAACTACCAAATCAACATAATCCAAACTATCTAATCCTAAAGTGTCTTTTAAATTAGCTTCAGATTGAATATCATCCCCATCTACTTCGAATTCTTCAATCAAAAATTCTTTTACCTTCTCAATTATTGCTTCTTTATTCATTATTCTTTTTAAACTTTTTAACTACTAATGCAGAATTTGTTCCTCCAAATCCGAAGGAATTCGACAAAAATATATCAATTTTTTTATTTAATGTGGTTTTAACCAAATTTAATTTTGCAGCATCTTCATCCGGGTTTTCCAGATTAATGTTTGGAGCAATAAAATCGTTTTGCATCATCAGAATAGAATAGATGACTTCGCTTGCGCCAGCCATCCAACATTCGTGTCCAGTCATTGATTTTGTTGAACTTACATAAGGATTGCTTTCGCCAAAAACTTCAAAAATGGCTTTGGCTTCATTGCCGTCACCCACTGGAGTCGAAGTCGCGTGCGCATTTATGTAATCGATATCGCTAGATTTTAAATTGGCATCGTCCAATGCTCTTTGCATGGCTATGGAAGGCCCTTCCACATTGGGAGTCGAAATATGTCCACCGTTGGATGAAAATCCATAACCCACAACTTCGGCAATAATGTTTGCGCCTCTTTTTATGGCTGATTCGTAGCTTTCCAGAATTAATGTTGCTCCACCTCCACTTGGGATTAATCCGTCACGACTAACGTCAAACGGTCTGGAAGCCTTTGTAGGCTCTTCTTCTCTAGGAGAAAAAACACCCAAACCATCAAAGCTGCACATCGCATATTTGTTGATTTCTTGTGCTCCTCCACAAATTATCATTTCCTGAAAACCGCTTTTAATCAAAAAATAAGCCAGACCTATTGAATGTGAACCGCTGGCACAGGCAGCACTAATGGTAAGATTGATTCCTCTTAACTTAAAAATCGTTGAAAGATTCATCGTTACAGTAGAATTCATCGATTTGAAAATAGCGCCGGAACCTATTAAAGCCGTGTCTGTTTTTTCTCGAATAATATCAGTGGCTTCAATAATGGCTTTTGAAACGCTGTCATTGCCATACATGATTCCAACCTCGTTTTCATCAAAAAAAGCATCGTCAATATTGGCATTTTTCAAGGCTTCTATTGTTGCCATATAGGCATATTCCGTTTCTTCACCTAGGCTTATTCTTTGTCTCCTGTTCAGTAAATTTTTCAAATCCGGTTTGGGAACCACTCCTGTCAGAGCGGATTGGAAACCAAATTCTTTTCGTTCAGGATCAAACACAATTCCCGATTTTCCCTGATACAATGAATCTTTTACTTCATCCAGTGACGTTCCAATACATGAGTAAATACCCATTCCTGTTATGACAACTCTTTTATTCATTATCGTTAAAGTAATTTTTTAAGAATAAATACCTCCATTTATGTTAATAACTTCGCCAGTAATGTAACTTGCTTTTTTTGAAACTAGAAAGCTTACCAAGTCGGCCACTTCTTCGGCTTCGCCAAAACGATTCACGGGAATCATTTTTATCAATTCTTTTTCGTCCAATTCGCTGGTCATGTCGGTCCTGATGAAACCGGGTGCCACTGCGTTTACGGTTATGTTTCGTTTGGCAATCTCTTGTGCCAATGCTTTTGTGGCGGCAACAACTCCACCTTTTGCGGCAGAATAATTGGTTTGTCCGGCCGTTCCTTTTACTCCCGAAAGAGATACTATGTTTACAATTCGACCGAATTTATTGCGCAACATTTTTTGCATAAAAAAGTTGGTCACGTTAAAAAATCCATTCAAGCTGGTATTGATAACGCTAGACCAATCTTCCTGACTCATCCACATGAACAGCCCGTCTTTAGTAATTCCAGCATTATTTATAATTGCTTCAACAACTGCTTCAGGATTTGCATCCTGCCATTCAGTCAATACTGATTTCACTTCATCAAAATTAGTAACGTCAAATTTCAAAATTTCCCCCGTAGCTCCTTTTGCGATTATTTTTTCTAATGTATTTTCGGCTTCTTCTTTGTTGAATTGATAGTTGATCAGGATATGATAATCTGTGTCAATTGCCAATTTTTGACAAATTGCACTGCCAATTCCTCTTGAACCACCTGTTACTAATGCACACTTCATATTTTAACTTTAATTTTTATTTTTGGAAAAGCTCTGCGTTTTCAAACCATTGATTTCCCAACACTTGACCGTCTGGCTTAATAAATCCCCATCCTTTATCGCTTTTTACCCTGGCTAAACCATTGATAAAACCTTTTTCATCGCTTCCAAACATTGCCATAATACCCGCATTTGTTGAAATTTCGTATTGCATTGGAATTACCTTAACTTCAGTTTCATCAATAAAACCCCATTTTGAGTCTTTCACGGGAGCTAATCCATCTTTGCTGAAAATTTCAGCGTCATCATATTTTGGTTCTATGACAAAATCTCCTTTTAGATTGATATAACCCCATTTTCCTCCTGAAGCCACTGGTGCCAGATTTTTCACGAATGCTTTTGCTTTGTCAAATTTTGGTTCAACAATCCATTTGCCTTCTAAATTTATAAAACCAATTTTATTGTTTTTTCTGGCATAAGTAACATCTTGAACATTAAAATCCCAGATTTTATCTACGCCTTCAACGACAATAAATTTTCCATTGTTTACTAATCCGAAAGTCTTTCCTGATTTTGCCCAAGTGGTGTTTTTATAGAAATTACCAACTTCTTCGTATTTTATTTCAACTACTACCTTTCCGGTATTGTCGATAATTCCCCAAAAATCACTGTTTTTCACTCTGGCATACCCTTTTTGGAACGATTTAATCACATCATATTTTGGTTCTAAAACAACTTCCATTTTATTGTTGATTAAACCAACCTTGTCTCCTTGTCTTATGAAAGCAACACCATCCTCAAAATCATAAACCTTGTCTGACGCAGGCGCCGTGAGTATTTCTCCTTTTGCATTAATGTAGACCCATTTTTTATTTTTTGACACTACACAAATTCCATTGGCGAAATATTTTGCATCGTCAAAAGTAGCTGGAATAACCCATTCTCCTTTTGCGTCGATAAAACCCCATTTTCCGTTTTCTTCGGCGGCAGCCAATCCTTCAGAAAAATTTTTTGCTGTTTTATATTTGGGCTGAATGGCAAATTCTCCGCTTTTGGAGATATATCCAAATTTTCCGTCTTTTCTTACCAATGCCAACTCTTGGGCATTCGCAAATTGAGTCAACAAGAACAAAAGAAAAACTAGTTTTTTCATGACAGCACGATTATAATTAGAACAGACCAAAGTACTAATTATTTATCAAATAATCTTTTACTTTTTGTACAAAAGGATACATTACCTGATCTTCCTTGAATGTTGGGATAATGGCACGAACATCATCGTACATTTTTTTGGTCACGGACGAAATCTTGCCATTTTGTTCTAAATAGTCAATCGCCTGAACAATGGTTATCAATTCAATTGCCAAAACTTCGAATGCATTTTCAATCACTTTTGCCGTGATTACGGCCGCATTGGTTCCCATACTTACGATGTCTTGATTGTCATTGTTGTTTGGAATACTGTGGACATACATTGGGTTGGACAACATTTGATTTTCGGCCGTGGTTGAAGTCGCCGTAAACTGCACGCCCTGCATTCCAAAGTTGAATCCCAAAGTTCCCAGATTCACGAACGGAGGCAGAATTTCGTTGATTTTTGAGTTCAACAAATAGTTTAATTGACGTTCGGAAAGCATTGTCAATTTGGTAATTACAATTTTTAACTTGTCCATTTCCAGTGAAATATAATCTCCGTGGAAATTTCCGCCGTGATACACATGTTGATTTTTTACGTCAATTATTGGATTGTCGTTTGCCGAGTTAAATTCGTCTTCAAGAATGGAAGACACGTTGTTTATTGTTTCAAGAACTGGTCCCAAAATTTGGGGAACACAACGCAAGGAATAATATTCCTGCACTTTTTCCTTGAATATGTCTTCGGTATTTTCACCCGTGTATAAATGGTCTTCCCTTTTTCGAATCAAGGTGCTGTCGGCAAGATTTTCCCTCATTCTTGCGGCTACTTCTCTTTGTCCTTCATGACGTTTGGTGTTATTCAATTCTTCCGAAAAATGATCGTCAAAAGCTTGAACAATTTCGTTGATGGCACAAGAAAACTTTAAAGACCAATCCAATAATTTATTGGCATAATGAACATTCACGACACCAATTCCGGTCATTACCGATGTTCCGTTAATCAAGGCCAAACCTTCCCTGATTTCAACCTCGATGGGTTTCAGGTTTTCCAATTCGAAAACCTCTTTGGTTGATCTTCTTTCGCCTTTGTAAAAAACTTCTCCTTCACCAATTAATGTTAATGCTAAATGGGCTAACTGCACTAAATCGCCACTGGCTCCAACCCCACCGTGTTCAAAAATCAAGGGCGTAATATCTCTATTGATAAATTCCTTCATTAAATGAATCACTGATGGATGAACTCCTGAATTTCCTAGAGAAAGTGTGTTCAATCTTGCCAAAATAGCCGCTTTCACGCAAATTGCATTTAGCGGTTTTCCCGTTCCCGAAGAATGGCTTCTAATTAAATTGTACTGCAATTGAAGCCTGTCTTCGTCTTGAATGCGATACTGTGCCATTGGTCCAAAACCAGTATTCACGCCATAAATAACTTTGTTCTGGGAGAAATCCTTCAAAAAATTAAAGCTTTCATTTACCCTGTTCAACACAAGATCGCTAATGGCTATTTTGCCGTTTTCAAAGATTATTGACTCAAACTCTTTGATGCTTAAATATTCTTTTATCGTGTTCATTCAACTTTTCGTATTAATTTATCTAAAAAACTTAAAAATTAGTTTTTATTTAGAATTTATTGTGGTTAATTTGAAGTGAGCAAATGTAGGATAATATAGCTTAGAAAAGAACATCAAAACTCATTTTTTCCAACTATTCAAATTCAAACAAAACCTGCTAATAAACAACCACTTACAAATATAAAAGCAAAAATGAAAGATTTTGGTTCTGATAAAAAAAATGTTGTCCAAGCAAATTTGGATGCACAAAAAATTGCATTTGCGCCCATTATGTTTCAAGCGGCGAAATCTTTACGAAATTTGGGAATTCTGGAATACCTTTTTCAAAACAATAAAGCAACAATCAATACCATCGCCACCGAATTAAACCTGTCGGTTTATGGTGTAAAAGTATTACTGGAAGCAGGATTAAGTTTAGAAATGGTTTATCTAAAAGATGACGAGTTCATCCTGACCAAAACGGGTTATTTCATATTGAGGGATAAAATGACCAATATCAACATGGATTTTACCCAAGACGTGAATTATCTGGCGATAAATCATCTTGAAGAATCAATCGTAAATGGAAAACCCGAAGGATTAAAGGAACTGGGCGATTGGGATACCGTTTACATAGGTCTTTCCGAACTACCCGAAAAAATCAAAAAAAGTTGGTTTGACTTTGATCATTTTTACTCCGATTATACTTTTCCAGAAATTATGCCCATATTATTTGGCAATAAACCTAAGTCTTTTTTGGATGTAGGCGGCAATACGGGTAAATTTTCCATGCAATGTGCAAATTATGACCCTACGGTAAAAATTACCATTTTGGATTTGCCGGGACAAGCGGCCGTTGCTCGAAAAAACATTGCCGAGGCAGGTTTTGAAGATAGAATCTCGGCTATTGACACCAATTTATTGGACAATACCATTCCTTTTCCAAAAGGTTTTGACATCATTTGGATGAGTCAATTTATAGATTGTTTTTCATTGGAAGAAATAAGTGGACTCTTTAAAAGGGCTTATGACGCCATGACAGATGATGCCAGTTTTTATATTTTGGAAACCTTTTGGGATTTACAAAAATTTCAAGCTTCTACCTATAGTTTGCATGCAACCTCGTTATATTTTACGGCTGTAGCCAATGGAAATAGCCAAATGTTTCATTCTGAAGATATTTTGGCTGTTATCGAAAAAGCAGGTTTTGTTGTTGATGAACTTCACGAAATGATAGGAATGAGCCACACGCTGATTAAATGCAAGAAAAAATAATTTAAAAATAAAATCATGTTAAAAGAATACGTAGATGTTTTAATAATAGGTGCTGGCCCGTCTGGATGCGTTTCGGCCTCATATCTACATAAAAAAGGCGTGAAAATAAAAGTAGTCGAAAAGACAAAATTCCCCAGACTTGTTGTTGGTGAAAGCCTGATTCCTCGCGTCATGGATCATTTTGCCGAAGCTGAATTATTTGAATGTTTGGACGCAATGAATTTTGAAAAAAAATTGGGAGCCCGTTTCATTCGCGGCGAAGAAATTTGCGTTTTCGATTTTAGCAAAAAATATGGTGAAGGTTGGGATTGGACTTGGCAAGTGCCGAGAGCCGATTTTGACAACACCATGGCGCAAGAAGTAACCAGAAAAGGAATCGACTTGGAATTTGAATCCGAGGTGATATCTGTTGCTTTCGAAGGAAAAAATTCGACAACGGTTGTCAAAGATATAAACGGAAATTTTAAAGAAATTCACGCCAAATTCATCATTGATTCCAGTGGCTACGGCAGGGTTCTACCAAGACTCCTGGACTTGGACACGCCCTCAAAATTAGACCCACATTCATCAATATTCACACACGTCAAAGACATTAATCGTCCTGAAGGCGAAGAAGGAACGTTGATTTCATTCGATATTCTGGAAACCCAGGTTTGGCTATGGGTTATCCCTTTTTCAAACGGAAACACCAGTTTGGGAGTTGTTGGTCCAACAGATTTCGTCAATTCACTCTCCGAGAACAAGGACAATCGAGAAGCCTTAAACAACGCCATCAAGTTATCGGATTATTACATCCGCCGATTTGCGGGAGTTGACTTCTTGTTCGAACCCGTAAAATTGGAAAACTACTCCCGTTCGGTAAAACAAATGTATGGAGACGGTTTTGCTTTGACAGGCAACAGTTCGGAATTTTTGGATCCCGTTTTTTCTTCGGGAGTTGCTTTTGCCACTGAATCGGGAATGCTTGCCGCAAAACTATATTTAAAAGAATCACAAGGAATTAGCGTAAATTGGGAAGAAGAATTTACGGGTTACATGAAACGCGGGATTGCCGTTTTCACCACTTATGTAAAGGAATGGTACACTGGAAATCTTCAAACCCTGTTTTTCCACCAACCGGAAGATCCTGATGTCAAAAGAAAAATATGCTCCGTTCTTGCCGGTTATGTTTGGGACGAAACCAATCCATTTGTGAAGAAACACGACAATTTAATCAAAAACATGGCTTATTTAATAGAAATGGAAAGCAATAAAAACCAAAAAAAACCTAGCAATTAGCTAGGTTTTTTTGGTTAAACAAATCTTTTCAATTGAATGAGCAAATTTTTGGCCAGTCTTTCATAAGCACCGGCAATTCTATAGCCTTGGTCAAAATCAAATTGGCCTTGTTCCAATCCAATCGATTTATAAAATTCCAAAGAAACCAAAATATTTTTTGGATTTTCTGTTTCTACAACAGTAATTATTGCGCTTATTTTTGCTGGTTCTGCTCCTGCAACCACGTTATAACCGGGATAAATCCAAGTCGTTTTTATATTCATGGTGTATTTTGCGTCGATATTTTTTCCGACTTTTATCTCCCCTTTTTCAAAACGTTTATTGAAATATTCAATGAATTTTGGTTCGTACTTATTTTCCCTGTCTTCATACCAATCTTTTTTGAATTTTTCGGCAGCACCATCCTTTTCTTTTCTTTTATCCATTTTCTCTTTTAGAAAAGCTTCTTCCGTTTCAAAACCTTGCACGTTCTGGCCTGAATAATCAAAAGTGACATTGTATAACGCAATCCCTTTGAGGTTTTTGAGATCACCCGACAATACATTATATCGTTGGGCAGACGCAATCGAAACAACAAACAAGAATATTAAAATTAAAGTTTTTTTCATTTTTAATCTTTTAATTTTTATGACGTTACCAATAAAAATAAATTAAAAAACGAAGAAAAACATAGTGAAAACTAAGTTTTTCTTCGTTTGACAGAAATTTGATTAATATGCTTTTTTCAACAACATTTTTGCCAAGGATTTCGCGGTTTTGGCATATCCTTCACCAATTCTACTTTCATTGCTATAATTATTTCCCCATTGATCACCCGGAGCATTTTCGCTGGAAATTTCAAGTAAAACATTCGATTTATTGGCTGTTTCAACAAATTTTAAATTGGTGGTAACTTTTGCTGGCTGCTTCATTATTCCTGCATCCCATCCTGGATAAATCCATACCGTTTCAACTATTAAAGTATATTTTGCCGTTTTTAAATCTTCTTGATAATTAACCTCTTTATCATCTTTCAACAAAACAACATTTATTAATTCTAGAAATTTAGGATTCCATATCATTTCTTTACTTGGATTCCATTTCTTTTTCCATATATCTCCAACCCCTTTTTTGTCATCATTTAATTCCTTTGTCCTGTCTTCAACATATTGAGCTTCCGTTTTTTTCTCTTTCATCAAAGTCATTTTGCTATAGTCAAATTCGACATTAATCTCTTTTTGATCTTTAAGAAACCCAAAATCACCTTTGACAACATTCAAGTCTTGAGACATCATTGTGCAAGAAACAAACAATCCTGCAAGCATCATTAATTTTTTCATTTTTTAAATTTTCAATTTAGTTATTATATTTATAAATTAAGTTAGAAAGCTTCTGCAAAAGCAAAATAGACTCCAGAAATACCATCGGGTCCAAATCCATAATCTATTCTCAAATTGGTGTTGTGCTCTGTATCAACTCGAATTCTCAAACCTGCACCATAATTCAGTTTCCAGCCGTTAAGCGACAAATCCTTGTAATTACTGGCTACGCGCCCAGTTCCAACCCAACCGGTAACTCCAAAAATATTCCAGATGGGGGCACGATATTCTATTTGGGAATCCACAAGCACGTTATCTCTGTAGGCTCCTTTATAATAACCCCTCATTTGGGCATCACTTCCCAACATCGAAAGCTCATAAAACGGAGTATCTCCCGTCGTGTTACTGGTGGTAGCCTGCAAAGCAATGATATGCTTTAGCCAAGGATTAAAATATTTTCGCATGTCGATTTCATACTTTGAATACTGATAGGTACTGCCCAGAAATTTTGGATGTGTCAATGCATAGCCTATCACATATCCGCCTTGTTGGGGATTGTATCGATTATCCCTGGTATCGTATGCAATCGCAAGACCCGAACCCACTGATGTTCCTCCTTTTACGCCTGTAATATTATCCGTTATCAGGAAACTGTCTGGTTCCGTTTTTATATTAAAATAGTGGGCAAAATTAATTGGGAAACCAACATAAAAATCTTTCTTTACCTGGAACATGTAGGTTGCAAAGAATTTTATCCTTTCCAACTGAATTTCTTCAATATCTTCTCTTTTGACATCGTTTCCAATTCCAAAAATATAATCAGGCTGCTTTTGATAATTGATGTAAGCCACTACAACCCGTTTATTCTCTTTGAAAATTAATTCGGTCGCAACAGAAGCATTAATTCTTCCATTGGAAGAAAAGGAAACCACCTCACTTAATTTTGAAGGTTTTGAAATCGTGTCTTTTTTGGATAAATTAAGCACATTAAATTTTGCCAATCCATAAATATTGCCTGCTTCAGGAGTATGTGTATAAATTGGCACCGGACACACTTTAAAAAAAGCCTCGGCTTTTTTATTGAAATTATCAAATTTCGAAAGACTATCTGATTTTGTCTCTACTTTCTTTTTTGTTATGGTGTCCGTTTGGGCAAAGACTACATTGGCCAAAAAAAATAAAAATAGAACTAGTATGTTTTTTTTAATCATTGTAGTATAGGATTATTGATTGAAATTTTTCGCTTACTAAATTTAACGAGTGTAAAGATACTTTTTAATATAATAAATAAAAATTTATGTACAAATTCATTTATCATTTTTGGAATTTAAATCTCAAAGCTTTTTTTAATAATTGTCTTAATCAAAAATATGCCATTTGAACAAGAAATCAATGCGTTTTATCAAACCAATAAATTTGTGTTTTATGCTAAAAGTTTGTTTCAAAAGAAACATAAAAGTCAAAGCCCTTTAAACTTTAAAGTTTAAAGGGTTTTGACTTTTTAGGATTAATCCGTTTTTATTTGCAATATCAATTACTCAAAAACTTGTTTTTTAAATCGTATTGATTTCATTTTTTTTAACGGCAAGTTCCTTTTGTATAACTACCATTTCTTCAATCCAAGGACTTTTTTTAGGATTTTTGACAACTACATTATAGAATTTTATTGCATTTTTAAAATCAGCCGTTCTTCTGTACATCTCGGCGATCAAGTAATTTATGGAGGCCAGTTCGTTTGGATTCTTGTATTCTTTATCGGCAACAGCTTTCATAAAATAGTGCCTGGCCTTGTTTTGCAACTCTTTTCGAATTTCCATTTTATTAGGCCTTATTTTCAAGATATACGAGCCAATCAAAAAACAATTACCAATTTTATCATTGCTTTCTTTTTGAAATTCTTTTAGTTCGCCTGCTATTTGGCATTCCTTGACATCGTCAATGGCAATACTGTTATACTTGGACAGGAATCCCTTTATTTCGCTTTTTTCTTTATCATTGTACACTACTTTAAAATCAGCCAGGAATCCCGAAAAATGGCATTTGGGACAACTTTTAATTTGTACTTCGTAATAATCGTCTATGTCCACTTTTAGCTGAAAGTCAGTAAAAATTCCAAAAGCTGCTGAAGGTCCATAAACACAAAATTTCACTTCCGTATTGTCAATTGGACACTTGGCCAATTGCGGGAGACAATCATGGGCAAAAAGCAATTTAGTTGTCAAGAAAAACACTAATAGCAATATTGTTTTTTTCATATATGTAATTTTATATTTTTTAGTGGTCATATATGGTATCGCCTTTTCTTATCTGTGTTTGTTTGCAACAAACTCATTGTTAGTGGCGATTTCATCTTTTATTTTACTTATTGAAATTATAGGTTTGTTATAAATTACAAAACTATCCATGAACTTTTATCATGTCCACAGATAGTATTTATTGTAATATCAGGTTACAGATTTAGCGCTAATCCCTATTATTCTTTTGCTATTCTTTCGCTAAACGACAATCCTTCTTTAGAGATTTTGACAACATAAATTCCAGCAGCATAATTTTGAATATCCACTTTAACGTGTTCGTCTTTTGTTTGTATTGTTTTTAATTTTATGCCTAAAACATTGTAGATTTCAACAGTTGCTCCTAAAAGCTCATTTGGCAAATCGATTGTAAAACTATTTTTTACTGGATTCGGGAAAATGCTTATTTCACTGTCTTTGGTAACTGAATTTGTTGACAAAGCAGTTGACACTTTTAATATTCCACTGCTTTTCAACAATGAAATGTCCCAACTTAAGCCTGCCCCTGGAGTTGCAGGATTAATGGCGGCAAAATTCCCCGTGATTGTGGTCGCATTAAAGATTTTAAAGGAATTGCCCACTGCAAAATTAACTCCACTTCGATTGACTACATTAAGAGTTCCGTTTAACGTTAATACATTAGCTCCCGTCGATAAAAGATCCGAAGTATTTGTGTCGGCATACACATCAGCTTCATAAGTACTTCCTGCCTGCATCGTTACGGCTTTGTTTACCGTAAGTGTTCCCAATAAAGGATATCCTGGAGCCAAAGTTCCTCCGCTGGCAACACTGATCGTGTTGGACAAAATCCCCTTTCCAGATAATGTTCCTCCAGTATTGATGGTAAGGGCTCCTGTACCGGCACCGCTTCCTGTTGTATTGTTTACAACCAGTTTTCCTCCATTTACATTGGTAACGCCTGTATAAGTATTGGCATTTGTCAATATCAAAGATCCCGTACCCACTTTGGTAAGCAAATTACTGGAAATCACTCCATCATATTGTGAATCAATATTTTTAGCTCCAATTTCCCAATTGGCACTAGATAGTTTTGAAGTAGCAATACCATTTAGCGCTCCAAATTTAATTGTTCTTGACGAGGTTAAAGAATAAGCATTCGGTATAGTGCCATCCAAACCGTTTCCTGTAAAATTTACTGTTGCATTGGCATAACCGAATGTATTATTTAATCTAAAATCTCCATTGATGTTAAGTACACCCGTAAAAGCCGACCAGTCGCCTCTAAACTCAGTTCGAATAAATGGCATCGTCACATTTAAGGTACCTGCCCCCGTCAATTTACCATTTAACGTACAACGTCCATCAGTTATAAATGTTCCTGTTTTTCCGGCAGGTACTTCAATATTCCAAAAAGGAGCATCATAAGCCTGTCTATCCTCCATAATAAGAGAGCCGGATTCAATGGTTAATTTCCCTAATGTTCCTAGCCCGCTTGTATTCCCTAAAGCACCTCTCAATAATATTTTACCATCTTTTAAGGTCGTCGTTCCTGAATAGGAATTATTATTTAAAAAATACATTGCCCCTGGGCCATCTTTTACCAAATTCCCTGAACCCATAACATCTCCGGTAAAAATTGCATACTCAGTTGCAGAAGGAGTTGTAACCGTAGAAGTTCCCGTAATGGTCAATATCCTGTCGGTGGTACTGTTATGATTGATTTGCAATGTGGCATTATTGACAACGAGATTTCCTGCCGTATTGGCCGTGATTCCTAAGGACGAAAGTTCTCCTCCATTATTGATAGTGGCAACCGCCAAAGTCCCTCCATTTACTAATGTTTTACCTGTATAGGTGTTTTTCGTTAAGTCCAGGGTTACTTTATTGGTATTCGATTTTACTAAATCACCGGTACCGTCAATTGCTCCCGTTCCACCAATACTATAATCACTTGTTGCATCAAAACTTACTCCTAAAGTAGTGGCAATAACCGAAAGCTGAACTGCTTTGTTTTGTCCTGTCTCATCAAAAATCACCTCATCTTTTGGAGTAAAAGCTTCTTGAACGCCTGCCAAGTTGAAATTTTTTGTATTGGAATCCCATTTATTGTCAATCAACCCTTTCCATATGATCGTTCCCGGATTACGCAAAGCCAAAATTTTAAGTTTGATTTCGTTGTTTTCAATAATAATTTCATTAGGAATGCCATTTATGCCTACGACTACAAAATCGGTTGCAACCGCTGTAAGTGTTGCAGTGGATTTTATAAGTGAATAAATCCCTTCTTTTGCAACTCCATCCTTGAACGCGACGATAATGTTGTTTTTACCTGAAAAATTGATGTTGCCGTTTACAATTAAATCATCATTTACCTTTGTCGATCCCGGAACGATGTCGAAAGCGAAATTATTGTTTCCTAGAACTACTAGGTCTCCATTGATAACCAAAGAACCTATTGAATTTGCGTCAGTACCATTTCCTGGATTAATCCTGCCCCCGTTGATGTTAAACCCTTTTTCTAAAACGACTCCTCCTTTATAGGTTCCGATTCCTCCGATGGCTCCTTTGGGTTTTATCGTTACCCTGCTTTCCAAACTTCCGTTTACATTTAATGCCCCATCGGAAACCAGTGTTGTCCCGGTATAATCATAATTACCGTTGAATGTAATGGAACCGGACAATGATTTTACAAAATCCATCGCTCCCGTAAGTTTTCCTGTCCCAGAGAAAACATAATCCTTGCCTTCAGCATTCATTGCCCAAATCTTGGCAGGCGAAAAATCACCGGTTAGATTTATTGGATTGCTGTTATTTCCTCTAGCATCGAACATTACGCTATTGGAATCGACAAACAAAGCGCTTCCTGAATTCGTTGCCCAGTTTGAGGTTGTTTTGTCCCATACGGAAGTGGTGGTTCCCGTCCAATATTTATCCGCTTTTTGAATAGGCGAAATGGGAGGTTCCTGCATGCCGTCTCCAATATAAAAATCGGTTAAATGGCCTTGATAATAGCCTCTGACATGGATACTGTTTAAATAAGCCGGGTTTTGGGACAGCGTATATATCCTTTCATTGGTAGTAATTGGAGTGGTATAAATTCTCAATTCCTTCTGGTCTGAAGATGCGTAAACCACCTCTTCTCGCCAATCTCCTAAAATGTCTCCGACAAAACTAGGGGTATTGGGGCCCACATTAGGATTTACACCAAAAAAACTACTATTCCCATCTATTTGAATTCTTGATTCGGAATCTCCCAGATAATTCCATTTGGTCATTCTCGCATAGTCCAAATTCTCCGTCAATAGATCTCCATCCCAAAAAATTCTAAAATTAGGATACGAAGAAGGCATATTTACAACAGAGGTAGGGGCTCCAGATATATTATACAAATGATCTGTAAACGTATGAAACTCGAAACCAGAAAAACGCGGGTCAAAATCCCCAACATTCCCTCTTGCCATATCTCGATTGGCCGGGTCTTTTTGAGTCAACAAAAGGGCTCCTGTTTTGGCATCGGCATAATACCACATAATCCCAGATTTACTATACCCCTGTTGAATTCCATATTGCTCCAAACCGGGTCTATTGGGATCCATGTCTCCAATAAAAAAACGATCCCCATGATAGATGTCCTTATCTGCTAATGTATAAAGCAAAGTACCATTATCATCAATAACAAAACCCTGCGGACATATTTCATCTTTCCCGTCACCATCCACATCAATAATTCGTATTTGATGTCCTGTTGGAAGAGATTTACCCTGTTGATCTGAAATAAACTGCCATTTTTGAACCAGTGTGCCGTTTTTCCAATCCCAGGCAGTGGTCATGTCATTAAAATTTGTGTCTCCTGTCCTATTCTTTGCTTCCCAAACCACACTTGGGTGAATACCGTCCAGATAGGCAATCCCAAAATGCCCATTCATGGGTCCTTCTACCAAATAGGGATTATTATATTGGGTTCGTGAAATCTCTGCTCCGGTCATTCCATTCAAAACAGATATAAATTGAACATTATTATTGGATGGATAATTTAAAACTGTTCCATCTCCAAATTTCACTCCGTTGGCAGTTCTAATAATCACCTCCGCTTTACCATCCTCGTTGATATCATACACTTCGATATTATCTCCGTGACCGCAATCCAATGTGGAAGAACCTGGCTCATTATTATAGGTATCAAGACTGTTGGGACCACAATCCAATTGCCATAAAAAAGTTCCGTCTTGTAAATAAGCTTCCGCTAATATTGATCCTCCTCCACTTGGCGGGAATTTGACCAAAACAAAATCATAATCACCATCAGCATCTAAATCTCCTACTCTCACATAGTTCGTAGTATATCCCGCCGGAACTTGATTTATGGGTATGCTCATATAAGATCGCCATGGAGTATTGGCAGGCATTACAAAAGACCTGCTGGCTGCTTGCTCCACACCGTTTACCACGGCTTTTACAAAATATTCATTGGATACCGCAATATTCAATGTTGCATCCGTAAAATTGGTGGCGGCAGTAAGCACCGCTGTATTTAATTTCACGGCCGTTGTTCCGCCTGCGGAACGATAAAGGTTAAATCCCGTATTGAAAGGTTCCGTCGCAAATAAACGCCAGGAAACAAATGCCTTGGCAGTACCCGTACGAATTGCAACAACTCCCCTGTCCAGATCCTGGACTATACGCTGCGCATCCATCGTTATAGGAATAAAAGCTAGACAAATAATACAAAACAATTTCAAAGTAAAATTTTTCATAATCTATTAACTTATTAGTTTAGTTAGTTGGCTGACAAAACTATACTTTAAACCAAAATCGCTAGTTATCAAAACAAGCCAAAACATATCATTCATTGCCATTCCCCATAAATTCTGGACTATTTGATATTTTCATTGGTTTTAAATTCCACAGTAAGTAATTTTATAACTGTTTTTATTCGTTTACAATAATTATAATTTTTACTTGATTAAGCCTTAAAAAAACAATGTAACAGTTATTTTTAAGGATAAATTTAAACTGAAGCAAATGACTCTTTAAAGAATCTTTATTGAATTATCGCGACACAACCATTCACTGGAAACAGTAAAAATTGGTTTATTTATATTTAAAAAAATAAATTCAATTAGCGATAAATAAATATTTATCTTTGGCTTTTACCATTTTCAATGGTATAATTTCTTCCTTTAAAGAGCTATAGTTTCACAATATATCATTCGCATTTTTATCCCCACAAATTAAACCTCCATGAGAATAACCCCAATTTCGCATATCAAGTTGTGCTTGTTATTTATCTTGTTGGGTATGGGTCTCCTCTATCCACATCCCATGCCTAAATCCTATTTGCAACTTCAAATCAAGGAATCCTATATTGTTGGTACACTGAAAGCTCCTTTAGCTGATTATGAGAAGGCGCTCAAACAAAAATCAATTAAAGACATCAATACTTTGTCCTCTTATTTTTTGGACCATATTGTTGCCCAAAACAACAATGAAATATGGAAAACCAAAATTGACACCATTTACACAGGGACTCAAATTGCATCCGATACAGGAAAATACGATGAAGTCACCCTACTTTTTAAACTGTACCCGGCAAACATAAAAAACCTCAGGAATTTTGACTTGCAACTCGACGTGATCACTCGCGAAGTATTCAACGAATCCATCATGGTTTTCCTCACCGAAGATTGGGAAAACGGACAATTAACAGATGACCCGCCCGTATATCTTGGCACAACATCTTATAATTTACCTCTCGGAAAAACAGATGCCTTACCAATCAAACTAGAAAAAGGCACTTCTTTTATTGGCTTCAAAAGTATGTACGTATTAGGCATTGACCACATCATTTATGGTCTGGATCACATGTTGTTTATTATCATATTATTATTGATTGCGCCCTTAAGAAACATCGACAAAAAATGGTCTTTATTTCAAGGCACAAAATACACCTTGAAACGTTTTTTAAGCATCAGCATACTCTTCACTTTAGGGCATTCCATTTCGTTGTTTTTAGGTGCATTCAACTTAATTCAATTCAGAATAGAATACATAGAAATCCTGATCTCTTTGACTATTGTAGCTTCGGCCCTACACGCTTTAAAACCAGTTTTCCCATACAAGGAATCCCTAATTGGGTTTGGGTTCGGAATTATCCATGGCTTGGCTTTTTCCGAAAGTATTTCTGGCTTGGAACTTTCCCCTTTCAACAAGGTAATAAGCATGTTGGGATTCAATTTAGGGATTGAAACCATACAACTTGTCATAATGGCCGTTGTGTTTCCAATTTTGCTTATCAGTAAATTCAAAGAATTTCATGCCGTGAGGATTGTATTTTCCATAGCCACGATTGTTGTTTCCCTATTTTGGTTTTATGAAAGAGTGGTCGTTTTAATGTAATTCCCAGTCAGAAAGAAACCACATTACTTTATTAAAAACAGGTAATGTGGTTAAAAATAGTTGTTAATTTTCCATTTTTAAAATAATTAATCTGTTTGTAACTATTTGTTTTTAATTTTATTCTTGTGTTCATTATAAATTTCTCATCTCAATTACCCGAAAGTTGTTTTCTTTCAAGTACTGCAGAATTTCCTTCAAAAAATCAATTGAAGTAGAGTAATCCGGATGAAGTATGTCCGGCACTCCATGAAAAGTCAAGACCAAGACATCATCTCCTTTTAGATCTTGCAACGCTTTCATGGTGCGCGTTTTGTATTTATCGGAAGAGATTACGGTATAACTTGGAATGGCCAGTTTTAAATCTTCATTTACTTTATAATATTTGGCATCGCCAGCTCTTGCAAACTGATACCCCATTTCCTTTAAAACCCTTTGGGATATGCTATCGTTACGATTCCCCGGATAGGCAAGCGATATTGGTTTTGGAATTCCAAATTCTTTGCATTTCTCCTCAATGTAACTTACTTCTTTTTTGATATCATCAGGACTCAACTTGGTCAAGTTTTTATGATGTCCCGTATGGTTTCCTATTTCAAAACCTTTTTTATGCAATTCACGAATCTGGTTCCAATTCATGAATTCTTTTTCTTCTCCTGGATTTTTAATCGGAAATTCGCAAACAAAGAAGGTTGCGTTATAACCATATTTAGACAATAAAGGAGCCACATTATTATAATGTGAAATCTCGGCGTCGTCAAAAGTGAGCACCACGGTAGGTTTCTTGGATTCCTTGGAAGATTTTTGTTCCATTTTTTTCATGGCAGCTGCATACCTTTTGCCGAGTTCTCGGGCAGAAGAAGCGTCAAAATGCAAATGATCCCCTCTATCAGTCAAATCCTTTGCAGAAACCACGGCCGCATTTTCTACTTCGGCAGGCAGTTTATTGATGATGGCATTGATGTAATTCTCTTTATTAAAATACCCTATTTCACCCGCCACAAATGGAAGGCTGGGTGCATTTAAGTCTCTTCTCAAATTAGTAACCAAGGTTTTTAATTTTTCTAAATACGCTTCCGCTCTTTTGGGATCGTTGTCGGACTCTCCCTGATGCCAAAGAATTCCTTTCAAAACGCCTTTTTGCATGGCTATTTTTGCCCGTTGAATCGCCTCATCATACGGGAAATTTTCAAAATACTTGGCTCCCGGTTGCCATACTTTTATTGGAGAGCCTCCCCACGCACAAGGGATAAGCCCTATTTGGGTATTTTTTTTATCCTTAAGCATCGCTTGGGCAAAACTTATGGCTGGTCCAACTCCAGCAACGGGTTTATCAAAATGTACTGGATCCTTGGCTGGAACCCAATTATTCGTTTTGTCCAACATTAAAACAGCATCGGATGTAATCTGGCTTTGTGTATCAACAGTGCCACGACCTGCCATATTGGACTGGCCAATGAGCAAATACACTTCCATGGGCTTGCTTGGATTGACTGTTTGTCCATAAGCATTAAAACCAAGGCAACACACTAAACACGCTGTTATTTTAAATACAATTTTCAATTTTAGGTTCATTTTAAAAAATGTTTTGGCAGCATTATTTTAGGCTGCTGTTTACTATCTTTTTTAGAAAATTAAAAAGTAAAATCCCGCCAAAAATAACGGGATTTAGAGATAAGTCATTATTCTTTTTTTGCTGCTGCTTTAAGCGTCTTTTGAAGTTCTACTTGTTCCGGTGTCAAAATCGCGTTCATTTTTTTTCCGATTTCCCTGATTTTTGCTCTATCGGCATCTTTGTTGTCTGGATTTGCCTTAATGTCATCATACAGCACTTTTTGTTCTTCCAATAAAGGCAACATCAATTTTTGTTGTTCTGCAGTCAACGTCAATTCCGTTGTCATTTTATCTACTTTTTTCAACGACCAAGCTGATGCTTCTTGCGCAAATCCGCTCAATCCCAAAGCCAATAAGGCCACGATAAATATTTTTTTCATTTGTTTTGTTTTAATTTTAATTGTTAATAAAGTTTTTTAAATTAAATGCTATTCCATACACTGAAATTGTAGTGTATTGAATAGCATTTTAAATTTCCAATATTAAAAAAACACTAAATTTCTATTGAATTATTTTTTTAGTCACGACAGCACCATCGGTAGTCGTTACTTTCACCACATACACTCCGTTTGAGTTATTCAAAGGAATGCTGGTTTCTTTTGATTCAATGCTGCTTTTACTGGCAACTAAACGACCATTTAAATCATATACTTTCACTTCGGACAAAGCTGCATTTCCTGACTGGATGTTGATGTTTTGGTTTTGTGCGTAAACCACGATGGCATTCGCATCAAGCGCAACATCATTAACACCAAGTGGTGTTACGTTTGCAACAATTGTTGTTTTGGTACCATCATACGCAACCGAAATCGTTCTTAATGTTGTTGCTTTTATTGCTCCAGCAGTAACAAGTGCATCTATAGCACTCTTTTGGTCTCCTGCCAATACTATACTACCTGCATCAATATTAAACACGGCAGTTTTTGCACCAGCAAATTCTGAGATTGTTAGATTTCCAGCAATATTCATTGTTCCTCCAGTTAGATTAACAGTAACAAGACCAGCCACTGTGCTATTTCCTATTGCCAATGGTCCTGCAACATCTAGTGAACCACCAGTAATTTTTATTACAGCCACATCCGCAGTAGTAGAGGAGTTAGTTATGGTGGTAGTACCTGTCGTATTAAGCAACTTGAATGATCCAGCAGAAATATTTATTTTTCCAGCACCTATATTTAAATCTACTGGATTATACTCCAATGACCCTCCGTCAACATTAATAGTACCATTCGAAACCGTAGTAGAACCTGTGGTAGAAATAGTAAGTCCTCCAGATATTTGTGCAAGTCCACCAGTATTAACAGTTAAAACCCCTCTTCTTGAACTTGTGGTTCCAATGGTTAAACTAGACCCTAAGTCCATAATAAACTTTCCTCCATCTTTGATAAATAAATTATGAGTACCTGAATTATTCTGCGATCCTATTCTCCATACTCCTGTTCCGTTTAAAATACCTCCAGTTGCAACATTTACAACAGCTGAAGCACCAGAAGCAACACCAATATAAAGTTTTTGCAGTTTAAAAGTACCGGCATTAACATTCAATGTTCCATCTACACTACTATTAGTACTATGATTAGTTGTAAGACTAGCATTTATTGTAAAATTCGATCCAATACCCATATTTAAAATTCCAAAACTGGCTGCAGACAAAGGTGTATTAAGCACCGGATTATTATTGGGTGCAACGACTGCTCCAATAGAATAAGTATTACTAAGAGAAAAATCCGGCGCAGTACTCCAGTTCAATGGCTCTGTAAATTCAACAGATGTTCCACCCGCCCAAGTCTGTGCAAAAGAGGCCTGTGCAGTCAAAAGTGTCAAAGCTGTAAAAGCAGCCATTCTAAAAGGCATCTTACGGGCAAGTGACTTTGAGAAATTAAAAAGTAATTGTTTTTTCATAATAAATAATTTAATGGTTAATAATTTTAGATGTTGATAATTTAATCGTTAATAATTCTTGATATCAAAAATAACTTTAACCTCTTTTTTCCCATTATCATATCCTGCCAATGCATGTCAAAATAAGACATGGATTTTAAATACTTAAAAATCAAATATTTATAAATTATTTTTTGACAACTATTTTGATTTCATCGAAACCATCAAAACAGATAGTTATTTATTTCAAGAAAAAGAATCCCAATGGAGGACTGAATTACCCTACATCCAATCAATTGTTTTATTATTCAAAGGCATGGAATTATTTTCCTGCAAGGATTTTTTTGGATTCTGTAGTAAGTATCAAAAAAAATACCCACAAGATTTAAAAAAATCTAGTGGGTAAACCATTTTAAGATACAGCCATTCAGTATGGTAAATTTTTAATTACCGTCTGGTTTAGCAATTTGAAATCTGTTGCTCATAGGAACTGTCCAGTCACTTGGTTTGCTAGGATTTTTAGGATTATACGCAGGAACGGCAGGTTTTATGTTTTTAGCTATGTCCAAACCCAAATCCCTGATGCCTTGCACCACGCATTTGGCCACTTCATTGGCACCAAAACTACCAAAGTGCGTATTGTCTGCCAAGGCTTTTGTTTGTCCGGGAAAGGTATTTGCAGGATACTGTACGAATGCCTTTTTTGAAAGTTCATCGCCCCAGCTTTCATACATAAATGTGGTCATATTGGTAACATCTATCAAAGGTACTTGCAACTCTTGAGCCACTTTTCGCATTGCGTCGGGAAACTCGCCGTGTGTAGGATTTAAAGTTCCGTCAGCATTAAAATGACGTCTTTGTGTTGGTGTGATCAATACCGGAATTCCGCCTTTAGTTCTGGCTCTGGTAACATATTCCTTCAGCAAAGTGGTATACTGCCCCCAAGCTCCCTTTCCTTCTCCTTTTGCTTTTTCGTCATTGTGGCCAAACTCGATAAAAAGATAATCACCCGCTTGCATCAAGTACAAGATTTTCTCCAATCGATTTCCCGATTTAAAAGAACTTAATGCCAAACCTGAACAAGCATAATTGGCAACTACCACGTCAGTAGTCAAATAACCCGGGAAAAACTGTCCCCAAGATCCCCAAGGTTCGTTGTCTTGATCCGTAACAGTGGAATCCCCTGCTATAAAGAGGGTTTTAATTTTTGAAACAGGAGTGATTTTGATGCTTTGAACAATTGATGTTCCCAAAAAACCCAAAGTCAATTTATCGTCCCAATTCAAACCACTAATTTCACCAGGCTTAAGACGAACACTATTATTTGTGTCAAATTTTGCGGTTCTCACATTGACTATAAAACGTTCTGATTTAGTTTCTTTCTCGGCTGTTTTAATTTCTCTCAACATCAATCTTCGGGATTCCGCATTTACGGTTGTGATTCCACTGCTATTCCCTCCCAAGACGACTTCAACAGTATAATTCCCTTCTGGAAGTTTTACCGAAAAATAGAACGGACTCTTTGCCGATATTGATTTTTTGTCAAACACCACATCTTTATCGGATTGTAAATCAAATCCGTAACCAAGGTTGTCCGTATATACTATTGCCTTATTTAGGACTATTCCGGATTTGGCGTTTGCTTTTTCCCCGAAATAAAATTCTTGGGTTGCTGCTTTCATTTGAGCTGCTGTATTGAAAAATAAGCCGAGGCTTAAAAAAGAAAAAAAGAGTTTTTTTGTGTATTTCATTGTGCTTTTTTTTTATTAAATTACTAAAAAACAAATTGGAGTTTAAGAATTGAGTAATGCCCACAATTTAATTTTTTAATCAATAATTCAATAATTTAAAAAAAGCCTACCAGAATACTACCAATATACCTGATAGGCTAATAACTAACCAATAACCTAATTTTATATATTTTTAAATCACCAAATAGTGTGAATTTTATGCCCTGAATTTTATTCCAATCCTAAAATGGGTTAACGAATGGGTTCGTAAAATTCCACTTCAATAATAGGTAAACGTTGTATGGTTTTACCTCCTTTACCCAAACCTGCATCGTCCACTTTTCCGGTAATTTCGACCAAATTAATGGCATCACTGTCTTTGGCAGAGCCCAATAATTCTATTTGAACTTTTTTTCCTTTGGTTGGAGTCACGTCCAAGGTTGCATATCCCAACCCTGTTGGGGTTTGACCTTCAAATACTTTCTTGCCATCAACAAAAATTCTGATTGGATATTTTTTGCTTTTCCATCCGGCCAATTTCATCACGACCTGATTGATGTTTGCTTCACGCTCCAATTCATATTCGATCAACGCTTTGTCATTTTTTCCGTATGACCATTGCGTCAACTCATTGTCGTCATAGCTTTTGAATGCATCGGCCTGATTAGATGCCGTTTTGGCTCCAATAATCGGCACTGCCAATCTTGTTCTCGTGAAAGATGGCGTTGCTGGTGTTGGTCCTTTTTCCGTGAAAGACGGCAAGTTTTCATTTGGCAAATTTGCCGACAATTTTCCTAAATCGGTCTTAACCGTTTTTACATCAATTGCATCACTCTTGAGCGAATTAGAAGCAGCCTTGATAGTAATTACTCCTTCCACTTCAGTTGATCTCACCATGATTCTGTTTACGCCACATTCTACAGGAAGACTGCTGGCACCAATATAATTATCCGGTCCTTGCGCAATTCCGCCCACAAAAGTCCCTTGTCCTTTTACTTCAAAATCTATCATGTTCAATGCCGTGGGACAACGATTCCCTTTATCATCCATTACTTCCACTTGCACGATGGCTAAATCATTGGCATTGGCCAAAGTACCACCCGGTCTTTCTATCGTGCTTAATTTAAGTGCGTAAGGTTTTCCGGCTGTACGGATTTCATTTTCGCAAACTCGTTTTCCTGATTTATCGTAACCAATGGCTTTGATGCTTCCAGGTTTGAATTGAACATTTTTGAAGGCAAACAAGAATCTTTTGCTCTGCACACCTTTACCAAGACTCACATTGTTGACAAACAATTCTACCGCATCGGCAGTCGAAATTACCGTAATATCTTTCGTTATTTCTTTTTCATAATTCCAATGCCCTACGATATGCGCCTTTGGCGTATCAGTATCCACCCAGCCGTCCCAGATTACCTGATGGGCATAAAAGTTGTCTTTTGGAATTCGCATCGCATCCACTTCTCCACTTCTTCTGTAGTTTTCCTGCCCTCTGTAATGGGTATTCGAATCACTGAATATAATGTTTACACCGCCGGAACTTACACGTTCGCCAGTACCCGGACGCATTTCCCAATAATCGTACCAACGCGCCACATTTTCAACGGCATGGGTATCTTGATTGCGGTTGTAAGAACTGGCATCAGCCACTTTTGTGCCATTCACGTTTTGATGAGTGGTTCCTCCTGTTCCATTTTTATGGAAAGGTGGCGTGAATTCGTCCCAATATTTACGCAAACCTTCGTCCCTGCTGTATTCGGTTGCCCAAAAAGGAAGTTTTGCACTTTTGTTGATGTACAACATTTCGCCTCCATATTCGGCCACTTTGCTGTCGAGCATTTCCCTGCTTCCTATGGCACGACCTCCATAAGAATCGTATAGATTTCTGATAGCCAACATTTCTTTCATGTGGTCTTCCGAAATACTTTCGTTTCCGCATTCATAAAATAAAATACTTGGATTGTTGCGATTGTATATGATGGCATCACGCATCAATTCGGTGCGTTGTTCCCATCGGCGACCCGTAACATCTGCTTCGGCATCTCCTGCCGGCATGGCTTGTATCAAACCTACCCTGTCACAAGATTCCACGTCTTGTTTCCAAGGTGTTACGTGCATCCATCTTACCAAGTTTCCGTTACTTTTTACCATCAAACTGTTGCTGTAATCACTCATCCAAGCTGGAACCGACATCCCCACGGAAGGCCATTCATTGCTGGTGCGTTGTGCATAACCCTTCATTTGAATCACGCGGTCATTCAAGTAAACCATTCCTTTTTCGAATTTCGCTTTACGGAATCCTGTGCGAACAGTAACCTTGTCAACCGCTTTATTGTCAACCAATACCTCAGAGGAAACGGTGTATAAATAACCGTAACCCCAACTCCAAAAATTAAGATTGCTCAAGGCTTTGGATGCTTTCAAATCCTTTTTCTCATTTGGATTTACGGTATAAGAATCTCCCAAAAAGGAAGCCACTTCTTTTCCTTCCATATCCACCACGCTCACTTTCAATTGCGCTTTGACGGGGGTTGAAAGTTCATTTTTTACCTGTGACGAAACATTGATAACCGCCTTCTTTTCGGCAATGTTGAAATCTGTTGCGTACACATAAGTACCCGTCGTTCCCAATGTCGAAAATAAAGGAAGTGTTTGGTACACTTTGGATTTCACGTGCAAGAATACATTTTTCGGAAGTCCACCGTAATTGGCATTGAAATTATTGTTGTTCCATTGGAATCCAGAATTACTTACTTTTTCCCTGTATTTCCAGTCATTGTCTGTTTTTACGGCAATCACGTTTTCTTGGGGAAAAGGTTTTACATAAGGTGTCAAATCAAAACCAAAAGCCATTACACCATTTTCATGTCGTCCTATAAAAGTTCCATTCAAATAGATTTCCCCCATTTGACGCACTCCTTCAAACTCGATAAAGACTTTCTTGTCGTTCGAGTCTTTAGGCAGTTGAAAGGTCTTGCGGTACCAAGCAATTCCCGTGGATAATTGCGTTATGTCTTTTTTGAACGCCTCGGCTTGATTCCAGGCAAAAGGAAGATTGACAACAGTCCATTTTTGATCGTCAAACTCTGGCTTTTTAGCTTCTTCAGCAGCTCCAACATTTAATTTCCAGCCGTAATTGAAATTGTATTTTTCTCTGTCTGATTTGTTTTCCTGTGCGCTTACTGTATTTGCCAATAGGATTGCAAAACTGAATGCGTAAAAAAATCTTTTAATGTTCATTATCTAATTTTTGATTTATTAATTTTTTAGTCTAATAATTTTTATTGTCAAAAAGTATGGCATCCATAATTATCAACAAAGAAGTACAAATATATATTTGATCTCTTTGCTTAATATTATCAATAGTTGCCATTGCCTATCAAAACCTGCCAAATGGCAAAATACGACATGAAATAGCCAGATATGACAACTAAAAAAACAGGAACGACAGGAATATTATACCTATAATTTTATAAAACAGCCCAATTTGTTAGTTCGAGTCAAAAGATTTTAGATTGAAGATTGCTTCGCCTGTTCGCCTTTCAGGCTCGGGTAACGGTTTTTGATTTGCTTCGCCAGTTCGCTATCGCTCGGGTCAGGTTTGATGTTGGCAAATATTTGATTGTCGATTTTACGAGGGCTGTTACATCAAAAATCAGCAATCATTTAAGCCCCTTTGCTTAAATATTGCGAAGGACTGCATCCAAAATGTTTGGAAAAAGTTCGCGAGAAATTGGAAGGCTCCGAAAATCCCACCTTATAGGCAATTTGTGATATACTGAGACCGGAATTCTTGAGCAATTCTTCGGCTTGATTCATCTTGACTTTGGTTATGAATTCATGAACCGTACTTCCGCTTATGCCTTTTAATTTTCGAAAGAGTTGTCTTTGGCTAATGCCTAAAGCTTGTGCCAATTCATCCGAATTAAAATCGGTATCTTCGATGTTGAGGGTAATTATTTCGATCACTTTATCAAGAAAGCCATTGTCCACGCTGGTCACTTCCTCTTGCAGCTGGTCTATCTTTTTTATGGTACCAAGCCTATTTTGTAAAATAATCCTGTTTTCTAAAACACTTTTTATTTGTGCATTTAATATATCCACATTAAAGGGTTTCATCACATAAGCTTCGGCACCCAAATTAAAACCCTCTATTTGATCGGCATCAGAGGCTTTTGCCGTCAAAAAGATTAACGGAATATGGGATGTGTTTTCGTTGCTTTTGAGTTCTTTGCAAAATTCCGTTCCCTCCATTTCCGGCATCATGATATCCGACACAATAATATCCGGTATGTATTTTATGGCAGCCGCAAGACCTCTCTTTCCGTCATACTCCTGAATCAAGGAATATTCTTTGCCCAATTCTTTGCCCAAATAGGTTTGAACATCAAGATTGTCTTCCACAATCAGTAGCGTTGGCTTGCCATTTTCAAAAGAAGTGGGCTCCAATTCCTCTTCATAATCTTCATTCAGAAAAACTGGTTCCTCTTTGACTGGAGAAATGTCCTCATTTTTAGCCATTAAGCAAGGTAAGGTTATCAATGCTTTGGTTCCTTTATTGGGAGTGCTCTCCATGGAGATAGAACCTTCTAAAAGTTCGATTAAATTTCGCGACAATGACAATCCGATTCCAGATGACGAACCATAATAAGGACTTGGTCCCACGTTATTGAAAGGTTCAAATATTTTTTCCAGAGCCGCGGCTTCAATTCCAATTCCGTTATCTTCGATACTTATTGCTATCGTGGATTTTGCTTTGTCAAAACTCGCGGAAAGTTGTATTGTTCCTCCATCCGGCGTGTATTTGAATGCATTGGACACAATGTTGTTGATGATTTGTTCCAATTTTTCAAAATCCAAATAGCAGTACAATGGCTCATCACTTATTTGAAGTTTGAGGTCTATATTCCTGTTTATCGCTATATGTTTAAAAGTGGTATGGCATTCTTCCATAAACACTTTAAAATCCTGGGCAACCGGTTTTAATTTTAATTTCCCCATCTCGGATTTACGAAAATCCAATATTTGATGAATCAACTTTGTCAAATAGCTGATATTCCTGTTTACGATGGAATAATAGACTTCTCGATCTTCCGGTGCCACCTTGTTGTCTTGAAGACGTTTTAAAGGGTCGGCAATCAAGGTTAAAGGCGTTTTCAAATCATGGGAAATATTGGTAAAAAATTCCAGTTTTTCCTTGTTCAAAGCTTCCTGTTGTTCCAAATTGAGACGCTCCAGCTTGATTTCGTTTTTTAGGCGATCTCGATATAATATCTCCTTGAAAACCCAATATAAAATGAGTCCCAACAACATTAAAAACACGATTTTGGCCAACCAGGTTCCATACCAAGGCGCACTGACATCAATATCTAATTCCCTTATTGGCGATTTTGTGTCGTTTGGAGAAACAACACGAGCCTTGAAAACATAATCACCCGGAGGTAATCTATTATACGTTATTTTACTGCTGTTGGTCTTGATCCATTTATCTTCATAGCCTTCCAAGGTGTACTCATATACCATCTTGTTCGTATTCCCGTAATTAAACGAGGCTAATTCTATCGTAAAACTTCTATTATCATAATCCAACTGAATCGATTGGGTTTGCGACAAATCTTTGGTCAAAACAATTTGATCGTTAATTGTATCCATCGGAATTACTTTCTCATTCGACAAATACAAGGTTTTGAAAATCAATTTATCATTGACCGAATTCGTTTTAATTTCATTTGGACGAAAAGAGAGATAACCGTTTTTATCCCCAAAATATAATTTCTGATTTGCCACGTCTTTATGAAAAGCTCTTTCTGAAAATGTCCATGACCCAAACTGGTCCTCTTTTCTATAATTGGAAATTTTATTCGTGGCAATATCAATCATCGAAAGGCCTTGTTTATGAGCTATCCAAAGATTTCCTTTGGCGTCATCAGTGATTGATGAAATATAAATAGTTGGACTTTCCGATTGCAATTGTATTTTTTCAATTCGCATCGGATTTGTATTCGGGTAAATTTTATTCAGTCCTTCGCTGGAACCTACCCAAATTGCTCCCCGTTTGTCTCTATGCAAAGCATAAATAATATTTCCCGAAATCTTGTTTTCAAGATGCTTGTCAAAAGTATTCAGTACTAATTTATCATATAGCTTCCCTTTGCCATTTATTTTTAATCGAATAACCCCACTTCCCTCGGTTGCCAACCACAGTTCTCGACCGTTAACGGATAAAACATCCATGACACTGCCATTATGGATTGTAGCAGCTAAATCATAAAAGCTAATTTTATCATTGGCTAAATTGATGCAAGCTATGCCATTGTACAAACCTACCCACAAATTAGTATTCCCGGATGCTTCCAAGGCATACACGGACCAAATCCCCAAATTAGGACTTAAAGCTCTATTGATTACAGTCTTGCATTGATTACTCTTGGGATCATAACACTCCAATCCATTTATGCCACCTATCCAAATTCTGCCTTTATTGTCCTTGAAAAAACTACGTGTATTTTTGATCTGGCTATTCGATTTATAAAAAGGATGATTATAATCCAAGCCTTCCTTATTGTAGATTAATATGCCTTCATCAGTAGCTAGCCATATTTCATCATTTACTTTTAAAATGCCTTTAACAGTAGCCAATTTGGTGTTTTCACTAGCCTTTCTATAGCTGTAATGCAATTCGAAAGGATTCCTGCTTGGATTGGCCTTATACACATCGCCTCCCTTAGTGCCAAGCCAAATAATATTTTCATCATCTATAAAAAAATCGGTGACATAATCATCCAATAATTGTCCTGGACGATTGATGTTGGCCGTATAACGATATTCTTTGCCTGATTTTATATCCTGGGAAGTCAACAGGTGTGAGGATAAAACATACCTTTTCCCATTTACAATTCGATCTTTATTTAATTCATTGGAATTGCTTGCCAGCTTGTCAATTATAATCTTGGGTACTTTAGTATTGGCAACAATTTTAAACGAATTTAACTGATAGTTAAATCGAACGTATTTCCTGTCGAAGGTTAAAAACCAAAGTCCCAATTTGTTGTCGGAAACGATATTGCGTATCCGATTATTGGGTAATGAAGTCTTGTTTTTTGGATTGTGGTAAAAAAAGTCAAATGTTCTTCCATCATATCGATAAGCACCATTCCAGCTTCCAAACCAAATGTAGCCTATGGAATCCTTGGCAATACCATGTATTTGGGTAACGGGGTTCGCTTCTCGACCCGAAATCTTTTCAAAAAAAAGGTCTTGACCCAAACAATTAAGCACAAACAAATTGTTAAGCAAAAAACAAAACAAAACAAGCCTTTTTCTATACATTCCTTTTCTCAAATAAAGTAAAAAATCTTTCTTACTAATGAGTTGTAAAATTATGGTAATATTTGATGAATACAATATGAAATAAAAAAAATGAACCTAATTTAAAATTGTTTCATCTCTTTATAAGCAAAATAATATCTCCAAATTAGCCAAAAGTCTTGAAATGTTTTAAATTGTTTGTTGGCAAAAAAAGATATTTTTCATTTCGGTTGCCAACTAATTTTACCAAATTATTTCTATTCTCTGTCCTTTTTTCAAAGTGATTGCCTTGTTTTTGTCGCCACTGATAAGTGTTGTTTTTCCACCATTTTTAGAAAAAACAGTCACTTTTTTCAGGGTTTTGGCATTCCATTCCATCGATATTTCAAATCCTCCTCGGGCACAAATTCCTTTTACGGAACCGCTTTCCCAAGCATCGGGTAAGGCTGGAAGCAACCTGATTTCGGATTCGTTGGACTGAACCAACATTTCGGCAACGGCAGCCGCACCACCGAAATTCCCGTCAATTTGAAACGGTGGATGCGCATCAAACAAGTTGGGATACGTCCCTCCTCCTCGCCTTGGTTTCTCCGTTTTCTTTTTGTCTGGATCGACATAACGAAGCAGTTCACGGAACATTTTATAAGAACGATTGCCGTCCCAAAGTCGTGCCCAAAGATTGATGCGCCAGCCCTTGGACCAACCCGTGGTTTCGTCGCCTTTTATCTCCAAAGTTCGTCTGGAAGCACTGGCCAATTCAGGGGTTTTCAATGGCGTGATGTGGTCGCCAGGAAAAAGTCCGAACAACTGCGATTGATGGCGGTGTTTGGGATCTTTGTCATTCCAGTCGAAATACCATTCCTGCAAGTTTCCTTTTTTTCCAATTTGGTAAGGATGCAATTTGGAAAGTGCGGTTTCGAGTTTTGTCCTAAATTCCGCATCCACATTCAACACTTTTGAGGCTTTAATGGTTTTGTCGAAACATTCTCGAATCATTGCCAAATCGGCTGTTCCACCGTAGATTGTGGCTCCAATAAAACCATCTGGGGTAATGTATTGATTTTCTGGAGAAGTCGATGGCGAAGTGATTAAATTGCCGTTTTGGTCTTCAACCAACCATTTCAGGCAAAATTGTGCTGCGCCTTTCATTAGTTCGTAACCCTCGTTTTTGAGATAATCTTTATCTTGCGTAAACGCATAATGCTCCCAAATATGGGTACTCAACCAAGCTCCCGCCATTGGCCAACACGCCCACATCGGTTCTTCTTTCCCAAAAACTCCAACAGGATTGGTCATTGCCCAAATATCAGAATTATGCGCTGCTGCCCAACCTTCGTCAACGCCGTAAAAAGTCTTGGCGGTCACTTTTCCCGTCACCGAAAGATTTTTGATAAAACTCAAAAGTGGCAAATGCATTTCCGAAAGATTCGTGATTTCGGCAAGCCAATAATTCTCTTCCAAATTGATGTTCATCGTGTAATTGCTGCTCCAAGGCGGATTGAGATATGGATTCCAAAGTCCTTGCAAATTGGCAGGAACGCCCATTGTTCTGGAACTGCTGATGAGTAAATAACGACCATATTGGAAGTACAAAATTTCCAGATTCTTGTCTTCTTTTCCATCAGCATAGCGCAACAAACGTTCGTCGGTCGGCAAATTCGGGGCTTCTGTTTTTCCTAAATTCAAGGTAACTCGGTTGTAAAACTTTTGGTAATCGGCTATGTGGGATTGTTTTAATTTGTCGAATGATTTGGAAAAGGCTTTGTTCAAATTATCCAAGGCAATGGCTTTGTCGTTCAATCCCTTGGTGGCTGGATTCTTGTCGAAACCGTTAAAACTGGTGGCGATGGAAACATAAATCAAGGCTTCGGTGGCGTCTTTTAATCCCAAACTCGAAGTGGAACTTGTAATTGTTCCGTCCGTGTTTTTAATTTTTATCAAAGTGGTGAATCGTGTTCCTCGTTCTTTTTCCAAAAGAAAAGTAGGCACAACTTGATAACCCGGGTTTTCGTGAATGGGTGCAACGCCATTCATCGAAAGCACATTATCCTTGGCTTCCATTTTGAATTTTAATAAACTATTCGAATTGATGTCAAAATTCAAGGCTCCTTTCTTGCTGCTGGTAAGCCTGATCACCATAATTTGGTCTGGTGCCGAAACAAAGTATTCACGGGTAAATTTCACCCCATCAATTTCATAACTTACTTTCGAAATGGCTTTGGAAATATCCAGTTCCCTGTAATAATTGGTGGCTTTTCCTGTGTGATGATTGTCAATATTCAGCGTTCCCAGCGGCGCAAAAGATTCGGAATTTTTGCCTTGAATCTTTTTATTCAATTCTTCAGCGAGTTTGTAATTTTCGTTTTTCAATGCTTCGCGAATGGCCGGCAAGTTCTTGTAAGCCTCGGGATTCATGTTCGCATTTACGGGTTCACCCGACCAAAGCGTGATGTCGTTCAAATAAATCTTGTCCGAATCGACACCTCCAAAAACGGTTGCCCCCATTTTTCCATTGCCCAAAACAAGGCTTTCCTCGAAATAATCTGCTGCTTGTTTGTACCAAAGAATATGGTCTGATTGCGCAGAAACACTTGCACAAAAAGAAAAACAAATGACAACTAAGAATAGTTTATTTAAGCGGTTTGATTGCATATTTTATAAATAAATTTTGTTTAAATTTAATCATTTACCATTTAAAAAATAGGCCTGTAGATAAAATTTTTAAAAGTAACCAAACCTTCCCCAACAGCAGATAGTCCCAATCTAAGACTCATAAAACCACTCAACACATTATGATTAAATGAGGAAACCTCGGCAGAATTTTCAATTTTAACCCAGTCTTTTCCATCCAAACTGTAGAACATATTTACAATCTGTTCCTTTTTTTCCAAGCGCAAAAACAAATGTGTTTTATTCACTCCTTTTACGGTGGGAAATTGCCAAACTCTTAGAATCGCCATAATATTTTCTTTATCGAAAGCGATACCCGTAAATAATTTAGTATCGTAGAAAAGAACCAGTCCAGCCGATGCATTACCTTCTATTTCAACTTCAACTTCAGCGGTGTAGGAATGATCGGAAGGCGTGCATAACAAGGGAGAACTTTGACCAATTCCCGCTCCTTTTCCCTTGATTTTTATTCCATTGGAAGAAAATGTGGTTCTTTGAGAATCATATTCGTCAAAAAACTGCCATTGCGGATTGAGCTTCGCCCCGGTAAAAGCATCCGAAAGCATGAAATCACTTTTTATGGATTCACCTGCCGGTTTTTTTATGACATCTTCGGTTTTAATACCCTCTTTCATTTTGAACCAACCATCCTTTGTCCATTCTATGGGTTGTAAAAGCGTTTGACGTCCCATATTGTAATACCCATTCTCATAACCGTGAAAAACCATCCACCATTTTCCATTGATGTCGTCAATTATCGTGGCGTGTCCTTTCGACCACCATTTTTCGGAACTATCTTTAGTTCTAATTATGGGATTGTAGGGCGAATTTTCCCAAGGACCAAAAGGAGATTTTGATCGTGCCGATATTACCATATGGCTGGTAGCTGGGCCTGCCGTTCCGCCTTCGGCAACCGTTAAGTAATAATAATCACCTCTTTTCAGCATTTTGGGACCTTCCAGACAAAAACATTCGATAGACCAATCATTCGGGATTTTCCAACCATCATAAGCGTGAGTTGTTTTACCTACAACCGAAAGTCCGTCAGGAGAAAGAGGCACATAACTGCCATCGCTAAAATAAATAAACCGATTGCCTTTATCATCCACAAAATGTCCCGGGTCAATATTGCCAATTTTCAAATCTATCGGATCACTCCAAGGACCATTTATGGTATCTGCCCATACCACGTAATTGGTATTATTGGCAGGAAAATAGATGTAAAATTTGTTGTTGTATTTGACCAAATCTGGCGCCCAAACCGAGCCGACACTTTTTTGGAGAGCGTGTGTTATGGGCTTCCAATTCACCAAATCTTTGGAAGTCCAAATCAATAAACCCGGATAATAATTGAAGGAAGAATGCACGATATAATAATCTTCACCATCCCTGATGACTGATGGATCGGGGTAATCTCCGGCAAATATCGGATTTTGATAAAATTCGTTACCCACTTTAGGACTCTGTTGCTGTGCATGGATTGCAAGCGAAATGGAAAACACAAATAAGAGGATTTTTTTTTTCATTTTTTAGATTATAAAAAAAATGGCAATTCAACTGGAATATTCATCCAGTTAAATTACCAATAAAGTTTAATTATTTCAAACCGTCAAGCAATCCTGTCAAGGCTTGATTGTCGAATATGGTATTATTTGTTCTGTTAAAAATGGCTGAACCATTGTTACCCATTCCTCCTGCATCCCAATAAAATGGCAATAAACCATTCGCTTTTGCTTGTTGAACCACATATTTCAAGAAAAAAGCTCTTGAAGCCAAGTGCAAAGTCAAATCGCTACCCGTCAAATTCGAACGTCTAATTGCCCCAAATTCACCCAAAACCACGGGAATTCCTTTGTCGACAAATTGCGTTTTCATTGATTTGAAAAGCTTGTCCAATTCTGCTTCTTCTCCATAATTGGAATTGTGTGCAGTATCGGTTGTGGAATGGTAATTGGCTCCCCAATAATAGAACATTTTGCCCCAAGTTTCGTCTTTTTCCATCCCACAAAAATTCCAAGGCGTGTAATAATGGACTTCCACCATCATTCGGCTAGCCACTTTATCGGTTGGCAAAGTCAACATCAATTTATTCGTTTTGTCAATATCCGTTGTTGGCCCTTGAACTACCAAAGTACGATAGGCATTTTTTCCTCCAGTAGCTCTTACGGCATCGATAAATGTTTGGTGGTAAGATGTCAAAACTGCCATTTGGGCGGCATCATCGACACTTGGCTCATTGGCACTGGCAAAAAGTAAATGTTCGTCAAAATCCCTTAAACTGGTGGCAATTTGTTCCCAAAATGCTTTTTGTTTGGCGTTATTTTCTGCTTTTTTGGCATCGGTACAATTATTTTCGAGCCAGCCGCCGTCCCAGTGGATGTTGACCAAAACATACATGTCGTTATCAACACAATATTGGACTACTTCTTTTACTCTAGCCAGCCATGTTGCACTAATTTGGGCAGTGGCAGAATTGGCCATATTTTGATTCCAGGAACAAGGAATTCGAATGGCATTGAAACCATTGGCCTTAACCAAATCAATCAAGGCTTTGGTCACTTTTGGGTTTCCCCAAGCTGTTTCGCCTCCGGTGGCTTCCAACGTATTGCCTATGTTCCAACCCAATTTTATTTTGGCAGCTAATTGCACGGCCGAACTGCTCATTCCGATTGCGTCAGCGGCAATTGGATTGGTGTTATAACTCGGATAAGTCACTGGAAGAACCACCACTGGTGCGGGCTGAGTAATTGTAATTTGCACAGAAGCTACTTGATTCGAACTAATGGTTAGGGTTGCTGTGCGTGCCACTGTTCCCGGATTGGCAGTAGCAGTAATGGAAACCGAGGTTGAGCCTGCCACTCCAGAAGTTTTACTTATTTGAATCCAACTGGTATCTGAACTACTGATTGACCAAGAATCAGCATTCGTCGTAATTGAAATTCCTGAACTGTTTCCTGTACTAATAAATTCAATGGAACTTACATTTACAGTGAGTGTTTTGGCTGTTGGTTTTGTCTCGGGAGTCGATCCTGAATCGGAACTACAAGCCCCAATTCCTAAAAAAATCAAGCATAGAATAGCAACGAATTTTTTTTTCATTCCTGGTTTTATTTAATGGTTACGACAACTTCCTTTTTAATATCTCTCGATGAACTTCCCAATTTCAAGGTATAATTTCCTGGTTCTACCGTCCATTTTTTGGTTTCGACATTGTAATAGGCCAATTCTTTTACGGGAACTTGAATAGTTACAGTTTCTGATTTTCCTGCTTTTACCAATACTTTTTGGAAACCTTTCAACTCTTGGGCGGCACGACTGATTTTCGAATCCAATTTAGAAGAATACAATTGTACCACTTCTTGTCCATCCACTGTTCCGGTGTTTTTAACGGTTATGGAAACCGCAATTGTTTCATTGTCCGCATACGATTTTTTGTCCGTTTTGGCATTGTCGAAAGCAAAAGTGGTGTAGGACAATCCGAAACCAAATGGATAAAGAGGTTCGATTTTTTTGGTGTCAAACCAACGATATCCAACCAAAATTCCTTCGGCATAAGTAACTGTTTTGTCACCGGGAAAACTGTTGGTGGCGTGAGCAGGAGAATCTTCAATCTTTTTAGGCATTGTCCAAGGCAATTTTCCTGACGGATTTATTTTTCCCAACAATACGTCGGCCAAAGCATTTCCTCCTTCGGAACCGTTGAACCAACTCCAAACCAATGTTGGTGATTTTTGGTTCAAATCAACAAGATCAAAAGGAGCTCCAGCGATAATGACAACGATTGTATTTGGATTGACGGCTCTAACTTTGTCAATCAATTCTTCTTGTGCAAAAGGTAGTTTCAAGTTCCTGCGATCCGATGCTTCGGTCTCGTAATCCCGGTTGGAACCTGCAAAAACGATGGCCATATCCGATTTTTTGGCTGCTTCGATGGCTTCCTGCAATTTGGCCGGATCCAATTGGTCGATGGTTACCGGACCATTTGCAGTGATGTTTCCCAAATTTCCGGCGTTTCTCTTGTCATAACGTTCCAAATACCCTTCTGCATAATTGATTTTGATGGAGGCCGGCAACCTGTTTTTCAACCCTTCCAAAGGCGTAATTTCTCTTTTGGTTTTAACCCCTGCGCCAAATCCTCCCAAGGCATTTTTCTTGGTGGCATTGTTCCCGATTACGGCAATGGATTTTATTCCATCCAATTTCAAAGGCAAAACATTTTTGTCATTTTTCAACAAAACCACCGCTTCCGATGCTATTTTGTAGGCATCTTGGTAATGAGCTTCTGTGGCAATACTTCCTTTCACGCGGTTTTTTTGTTCAGTTCCCATAGCTTTTACTTGGAACAAAACATTTAAAATTCTTTTCACGTGTTTGTCGATTTCTGCTTCCGAGATTTCTCCCGCCTTGGCAGCAGCGATTAATTTATCGGCCAAGAAAAATTCGTTGAATGCTTTTGGAGTTCCCATTTCGATATCCAATCCGTTTTTCAAGGTTTTAACGGTAGAATGCACCGCTGCCCAATCCGAAACAACCACGCCCTTGAAACCCCATTCGTCACGCAAAATGGTGTTGAGCATATAATCGTTCTCGCATAAATAATCTCCCCTGAATTTGTTGTAAGCTCCCATAATACTGTAGGCATTAGCTTCTTTTACGGCAGCTTCGAAGGCCGGCAAGTAAATTTCACGCAAGGTTCTTTCGTCAATTTGAACATCGACAAAATCACGATTTGTTTCTTGGTTATTGGCTGCGAAATGTTTGACGCAAGCCATAACATCGTTGTCTTGCAATCCAACAATCAAGGGCACTGCCATTTTTTTGTTCAGAAAAGGATCTTCGGTAGAATATTCATAAGTTCTACCTCCCAATGGCGTTCTCACGATATTAATGGCAGGTGAAAGCAACATGTCCTTGTCCCTGGCACGCATTTCCTGCCCCACGCTATTCCCGAAAGTGTACGCCATCGTCGTGTTCCAAGTGGCGGCCAAGGCTCCAGAAGCCGGATAATAGGTGGCAAAATCATTTGTCCAACCTGCTGCTCCCCAATTGTCACGATTAATTTCTTCACGAACTCCCAAAGGGCCATCGGCCATTTTCAATTCGGGAATGCCCAAACGTTTTACGCCACCGGTAGAAAACATGCTATTGCCGTGCAACATCCCGATTTTTTCTTCGAGTGTCATTTGTGCAATCAATTTGTCTATTTCGGCATCGTATTTTGAAGTCAAAGATTTTGCCGCTGTCTTTGTGCTTTTAGCAGTTTGGGAATTCGCTTGGTATCCCGTAAACAGCAACATTGAAAAAAGGGACAATGTGATTATTTTATTTTTCATATATGCAAAATTTATTTTTATTGTTTTTAAGACTATTGCTTCACAAAATTCAGCAACAGCACGTCGTTCTCATTCATTTTGAAATCCTTTTTAAAAATTCCGTCGGCATCAATTGTCACAGTTTCCGTAGCAATTGGGGCACCGTTATTTTTCTCTTTGAGCGTATTCACTTGTTGTTTGGTCAACTGGCTGGGTTTGTTCATCCCGAAATAATCCGTAAAAGCGTCATTTTCTTTGTAACCTACTTTGTAAATTTCAAATATATAATTTCCTTTTTGGAGTCCTGCCACCTCAATTTTCACGGTACCTTTGGGTTTGGACGGCAAATCTTTTACATAATATTGCTGATTGTTTGTAGCCTCCGGCAAAGTATAGGTGAAATCCCAAAACAAAACCTGGACATTCCCCTTTGCATTTTTGGTTGCCCAAGAAGATGTGTCGGTATTTTGAAGTTCTGTTTCTCCCAATTTGTTCAAAAAGGAATACGAAAAATAAGCTGGTTTCTTGATTCCCTGTGTATTCAACAATCCGAAACCACCGTGAAAAGGCGTAAATCGTGGCCCAGGTTCTTCAAAAATATCGGTAAAAACCCAATACGACATCGAGTTGGCAGCGTTACCAACTTGTTTCAATTTTTGAAGAATATAAGCCGCGGAATGATAACTGTCGTGAATGGGATCGGCCGGTGTGTAGGATGAACTCCACTCGGTATAATGCAATTCGAGATTGGGTTTTGTTGAGGCTGCAATTTCTTTTCTTGATTGCAACACATCACCACTTACTGCTTCATTATCTTTGCTCAAAACAGTTCCACTTTGCCCAAATTCATCTAAAAATCCTTGCCCAACACCGTAGGAATGTGTTGAAATAAAATCGATGGGCACCTTGTTTTTTTCACAAAAATCAATCATCTCGCTTTCCCAAGCAGCGCCCGCAGTACCTGGCCCGCCCACTTTGTAGGCGGCATTTACGCTCTTGATGGCTCGAGTGCTGTAATCATACAATTTGAAATATTCGGCTTGGGTTCCCGTCCAAAAACCCGGAGTTAAATTGGGCTCGTTCCAAACCTCGAAATACCAAGTTTTTACTTCCTCCACTCCATAACGTTCGGTAAAATGTTGCGTCAAGTTGCGAATCAAGTCTTCCCATTTTTTGTAATCTTTGGGCGGTGTCACATTGCCTTTCCACCAAAAAATGGTTTCTTTTCCACTGGCCAGAGCCGATGGCATAAAGCCCAATTCGACGAAAGGTTTCATGTCGATACTCAAAATATAATCAAACAAGACATCGACATATTGATAATTGTATTCTGGATTTCCTTTGTTGTCTTCACGGTAAACCGCCATGTCGTCCGTCAATAAACCGTGCATCCTAATGTATTTGAAATCGCATTCTTTCTTGACCAAAGCCAATTGTTGTTGCCAATCGGCGCGCAAACCTTCGTTGGCTCTTCCTGCTCCAATGCACTCTTTATACATCGTGTTCATTTGTCCAGCGGATTTGTTGTAATCCACTTTGATGATTCTATCCTTGTAGGTCGATTTTTTTGAATTTGAATCTTGTCCTAATGTTTTAACGTTGGTTAAGCATAGAAGAATGGTCAGTAATACTAAAATTCGTTTCATAATTTATATTTTTTTGAATCGAATGGCTGTTCCTCCTGCTCCACCCAAATGCAGTTTCAATACATCCGAAGCTTTTACCGTTTTCTTGGAAATCGCAACTGCAGATGGATTGTGTGTTTCATCGGTTCCATCGGCATCGGCATAAATTTGGGCTTCATAGGTGGCTTTGTCATCTAAAAACGATAATGAAATGGTTAAATCCCTGGCTTTCTCGTTGGTGATACTGCCCAAAAACCAATCTTCACTGTTTTTGTCTTTACGAGCCGTAGTGATGTATTGTCCGATTTCTCCATTCAATACTTTGGTGGTTTCCCAATCTGTTGGAACATCTTTCAAGAATTGTAAAGCTGGTTTTCCTTCGTAATTTTCAGGAAGGTCGGCCATCATTTGAATTGGGGCATAAATGGTTACATATAATGCCAATTGTTGTGCCGTCGTGCCGTGAACTCTTCTGCCGGGATAACCTTGTTTAACTTCAACATCAAAGATTCCGGGCGTGAAATCCATTGGTCCAGACAGCAATCTCGTAAAAGGAATAATGGTCAAATGATTGGGTGGATTGCCTTCGCTCCATGCATTGTATTCTTGTCCTCTTGCGGCTTCCCTTGAAATCATGTTCGGATAAGTACGGCGTTCTCCGGTATCTTTTATGGACTCGTGGTACAAAACAGCCAAGTCATATTGGGCTGCTTTTTCCAAAACGTATCTGAAATAATTCACGCCAAATTGACCAAAATGCCACTCTTTCATGTTTAATTTTGAACCTACGTGACCAATTTTAACGGTATGAATTCCCAACTTTTTGTACAAAGCAAAACCTTCGTCAATTTCTTTTAGGTAATTAATCAAGTTGGAACCCGTTTCGTGGTAACCCATAAGTTCCACTCCTTTTTGTTTTCCGTATTCCACCACTTTTTCGATGTCGAAATTATCGGCAGATTTGGTAAAACTGAACATGTGCATTTTATTTTTGTACCAATCAGGCGTCCAACCTTTGTTCCAGCCTTCAATCAACAAGTTGTGGAATCCTTCTTTGGCGGTAAAATCAATGTATTGTTTGGCGTGTTCGGTGGTGGCACCTTGTTTTGGACTTTCCCAAAAAGAGTATTTCCCAATGTGCATTCCCCACCAAATCCCAAAATATTTGTAGGGTTTGAAATAACTGGTATTGGCCAATTTATTGGGTTCATTCAGATTTAAAATCAAATACGAGGTAATCAAGTCCGTAGGTTTTTCGGCAATTTGAATGGTTCTCCACGATGAAGTAAAACTGTCTTTCACGCGCACTTTCACGCCATCAGCCCAAGGCACCAAATCGATTTTTAGTTGCGTTCCCGTGTTGTTGACCAAAGTCATGCTGGCAAAATCCACCAAATTGGCTTCGTGAAAACTCAATGCCAATCCACTTTTGCTTTCGATAGTCAATGGAGTCAAAACGGTGTCGAGCGTGCTTACCGGCGAATCCTTAAAAAGATATTCGTCACGGTCTACTCTATTGGCGGGAATCCACCAAGCTTTACCATCATCTTTTAGGTTGAAAGTGGTTTTTTCGTCCATAATGAAAATACTGTCTTTGGATACCTGTTTTGGATATACGTATCGAAAAGCAATTCCATCATCAAAAGCACGAAACTGGATTTCGAGCTGGCGTTTTTCCTTGTTTTTTTGTTGCAGTTTTACCACCATTTGGTTGTAGTGATTCCTGATTTTTTTCTTTTCTCCCCAAACCTGTTCCCAAGTTTCGTCGAAAGTGCTGTTTTCCACTTTCACAATTTCAAAATCGGTGCTGAAATTTTCATTGTTTTTCAACAAAAATCCCATGTCCGATGGCGTAATCACCAATGTTTTTCCGTGCGAAACGGCATATTTTGGTGCACTATTGACCAATTCGAATTGAATTTTGTTTTTCCCTTCTGGAGAAGCCAATTCATAGACTTTTGTTTTTTTGCCTTGGGCATTACTTATACTTATGGATAGTAATAAAGCGGGAAGCATCAGTTTTTTTATCATTGTACTATTTATTTTTTTATAAAAAAATCGAGGTATGGACTAACTCATTACCCCGATTTCAAAACTAACTTAACTAACTATTTTATTCTTTCAATTTTGAAAGTGGTTTTATTGCTGATTGGATTTTCATTTATGTTGAAATCAGTTCCTTTTTTGGAAAGTGAGATGGTTTTCACCCCATCGCCTTCTGGAAGAAAAACTTTTGCCGTTGCGGCATTTGTATTGTCGGTTGCATATACTTTGAGCGTCAATTTACTCCAATCCATGTCTTTGGTAGATTGAGCCAATTTGATGTGTGGAATTGCCGAGCCGTTTCGAACTAAAACAATAATTGGCACTTCACCCGCCTCAATTTTATGCCATCCGCCTTGATATACTTTTTTGGTTTGGTAATCAATCCAGGTTCCTTCCGGAAGATAAACATCTCTGCCTGTAACCTCTTCAAATAAAGGCGCAACCAACATACTGGAACCAAATAAATACTCGTTGTCCACCAACCAAGAACCTGGATCATTTGGATATTCTATGAACAAGGCGCGCATCATTGGCAATCCTTTTTGCGAGCTTTCTTTGGCTTGGGCATAGATGTAAGGCATTAATTCGTAACGCATATTGTCGGCATTTCGGAAGGTTTCCAACAAATCTTTGCTGTACAACCAAGGCTCGCGTGGAGGCTCGCCATGGCTTCTCACGTGGGAAGTGAACATTCCAAAAGGCGCCCAACGACGGTACAAGTTTTCGGGAGATTTGGTCACGAATCCACCCACGTCATGACTCCAAAAACTGAAACCACACAATCCCAAGGAAAGTCCACCCCTCAATTCGGCCGACATCGCTCCGTTGGAAGTTTCGGCATCGCCACCCCAATGCAATGGGTAACGTTGGCTTCCTGCCCAAGTGCTCCTCGCCCAGATCAAGGTGTATCCTTTTTCTTTTTGGGTAATTTCGGCAACGGCTTTGTTGTAACGCAATGGGTATAAATTATGCTCATAGAAACCAGTTCGTCCATTGAAATAAATTCCGTCTGGCGGTGCGGCTTCTCCAAAATCTACCTTGAAAACGCTCACGCCTTGATCGAACAAACTTTTTAATTTGGCTTGGTACCAAGTCACGGTTGCAGGGTTCGAAAAATCCAGTACGGCATCTTCATAAGGAAGGTTTCCTTTGCGGTCTTTTACGGCCAAATTTTTGTCCACAATTTCGTTGAACAAGGTATTTTTTGGCGAGAAATAAGGCAATTGCCACAAACAAACGTGGAATCCGTCTTCTTTTAAATCAGCCATCATTTTAACCGGGTCTTCAAAACGTTTTTTTGCAAATTCGTAATTGTTGCGCCAATCCACGTCAAACCAGCCTGTGTCGTAATGAATCACGTCGGTCGGGATTTTATAGGCACGTAGATTTTTGGCTACTTCACGACCTTCTTTTTCGGAAAAATAAGTGATGCGACTCATCCAAAATCCGAATGACCAAAGTGGTGGCATCGCGGCTTTTCCTGTAAGATTGGTGTATTCGTCCAATATCTCTTTTGGTTCACCAATGAAGAAAAACAAATCAGCTTCGTCGTCACCAATATACATTTCGTTGGCGCTGCCAAAATATTTTCCAAAATCGACAGTAATCGGTGTGGAATGGTGCATAAAAACCCCGTAACCACGGCTGCTCATATAAAATGGAACCGGTTTGTACATCGTTTCGTTCTGGATTCCGTTGGCATCATCCGTCCAAAGAACCACTTTTTGTCCACGTTTGTTGAACTGCGTGAAAGATTCTCCGCAACCAAATATTTTTTCGTCCGGCTCCAAGCTGAAAGCCGCGCCCATACTTCTGGAATAATCGCTGCTTCTGCGAACATACGAAAATGGAAGTGCTGGCGTGTAGGTATTTGTAAAATCAGAATTATGAAGGGTTCCCGTCAACAATTTTCCTTTTTCATCGAATATTTTTACGTGCCAAGGCTTGGTCTGGATTTCTACCGAACCGTGTTTGCTGGTAAATTTATAACCTCCTTCAATTTTGGCATATTTCCATAATTCGGGATGATTGGGTGCTACTCCGTCAACCAACATCAAGGATTCCTTTTCGGGATGAAATTGTGGTCCAGACGTCATTTTTATTCTCAACGTTCTATCGGAAACAAACTGTATTTGGAAAGGCAATACCGGCGAAGCTTCATACTCGGTGGTAGGAAATTCATTGGCCACAACTGGGCTAGGTTTCATTTCAATATTATTGAATGCTTGGCGCGTTTGGTAGGTATGTCTCAAGTATTTTACCGTTCCTTTTCCGGTTTGTGGATCAAAACCCGCCAACTCATCGGCAAAATAAAAGGTGTTCAGGTAATTCTCGAAATCTTTGCTGATGTCAATGGGTGCATTGAGTACGTCTGCATTTTGTATCTGGGCAGTAGCTTTTGGCGTGATTAAAAGATTTAAAAAGAGGACTAAAAATAGTGATACTTTTGGTGGTTTACTCATTGGTTTTTAAAATTAATTTTAGGATTCTTTATACATTAAAAAGCGATAGAAAAACAATCTCTCCATTATCCCAGAAAAACAAAAACTGCAATAAAAATGATATTTTTTTTTCAAATCAACATATTTTTACAAGATAAAAATAACAATCTTAAAATTAATTCTAATATGATTGTGCTTATAATATTATTTCAACAAAAACTAATACTATATCAACCTGAAAATTGATTTTTTATTCAAGAAAAAGACCCAAGAAATAGGAGATAAAAAAAGGAAAAATTTAAGCATAAAAAAAGGACTCGTTTTCACGAATCCTTTTTTATTGGAGAATCATTTTAAAGTGATTCTTTCTTTTTTGCTCTCTTTTCTTTGTATGCTTCCCAAGTTGCTCCACCTACCCAATAGGATACGAAACCAACCAAAAAAAACATCAACCAGAATCCTATGGTAAGGACGGTCAAGAAAAGTAAAAAGCCTAAATACTGTTGAAATTCAAACATGTTTTCCGGAATTTTTGAATGTAGCGACAAATGTATGTTTTATATTTTTTCTTACCAATAAAATAACTGATAATATTTAAAAAAAAACAAAAACTAATTTGTAAATTTAGAAACATTTGAATTCCATTACTTTAGCAGTTATGCGCTGAATTTGTTCAAAAATGTCAAAAAAAACAACCTCCAATAAAATGAAATACAGAATTGAAAAAGACACTATGGGCGAAGTCCAAGTCCCTGCCGACAAATACTGGGGAGCACAAACCGAGCGTTCCAGAAACAATTTCAAAATTGGACCATCGGCTTCGATGCCAAAGGAAATCATTGAGGGATTTGCTTATCTAAAAAAAGCGGCTGCTTACGCCAATTGTGACTTGGGAGTTCTTCCCGTAGAAAAGCGGGATGCCATTGCCGCCGTTTGCGACGAAATCCTTGACGGCAAACTGGCCGACGAATTTCCGTTGGTAATTTGGCAAACGGGTTCAGGAACCCAGAGCAACATGAACGTGAATGAAGTGATTGCCAATCGAGCACAAGTTTTGAAAGGATTGACCATTGGCGAAGGCGAATCCTTTATCAAGGCCAATGACGACGTTAATAAATCACAATCTTCCAACGATACCTTCCCGACGGGAATGCACATTGCCGCCTACAAAGCAGTTGTGGAAACCACCATTCCGGCTGTCGAAAAATTAAGAGACACGCTTCGGGCAAAAGCGTTAAAATTCAAAACGGTCGTAAAAATAGGTCGCACGCATTTGATGGATGCCACGCCATTGACCTTGGGACAAGAAATCTCGGGATATGCAGCCCAATTGAGTTATGGTTTGAAAGCGGTAAAAAACACTTTGGCACATTTATCGGAAATTGCCTTGGGCGGAACTGCCGTCGGAACCGGCTTGAACACGCCCGAAGGTTATGACGTGAAAGTCGCCGAATATATTGCCCAATTCACGGGACATCCTTTCGTGACCGCACCGAACAAATTTGAAGCTTTGGCCGCCCACGATGCCATTGTGGAAACCCACGGAGCCTTGAAACAATTGGCAGTTTCCTTGAACAAAATTGCCAATGATGTTCGGATGCTGGCTTCTGGACCGCGCTCGGGAATTGGCGAAATCATCATTCCTGAAAACGAACCAGGTTCTTCCATCATGCCGGGAAAAGTAAATCCAACCCAATGCGAAGCCTTGACCATGGTTTGTGCCCAAGTGATGGGAAATGACGTGGCCATTTCTGTTGGAGGAATGCAAGGTCATTATGAATTGAATGTTTTCAAACCCCTGATGGCTGCCAACTTCCTGCAATCGGCGCGATTGTTGGGAGATGCTTGCCTGTCGTTTGAAGTGCATTGCGCCAGCGGCATAGAACCCAATTACAAACGTATTGAAGAATTAGTCAATAATTCCTTGATGCTCGTTACGGCCTTGAACACCAAAATTGGTTATTACAAAGCAGCAGAAATTGCCCAAACCGCACATAAAAACGGCACCACTTTAAGGGAAGAAGCCATCCGTTTGGGATATGTTTCGGCAGAAGATTTTGATGCTTGGGTAAAGCCAGAAGACATGGTTTGAAATCACCAAAAATCATAAAAAAGCCTGCAATTTCAATATTGCAGGCTTTTTTATAAAACTATTTTCTCAAAAAATCTTAACTCAAAATTAAATGGTGCACTTGATTGGCAATTTCGATTTCTTCATTGGTAGGAACAACCAAAATTTTAGCTTTCGCTTGTGGCAGGTTTATTTCACGAATTTCTTTCGAACGGATTTCATTTACGGCATCGTCCAATTCCAGTCCAAAATACTCCATGTCCGTACAAACCAATTTTCGCATATAAGCAGAATTCTCACCAATACCTGCCGTAAAAACAATCGCATCCAAGCCGTTTAAAGCGGCTGCATAAGAACCAATAAATTTCTTGATTCGATAGGCATTCATCTCCAAAGCCAATTGACATTCTTTGTTTCCTTCTGCGGCATTCGATTGAATATCCCTCAAATCGCTGAAACCGGTAAGTCCAAGCATTCCACTTTGTTTGTTCAACATGGTATTGACATCATTCAATGAATATCCCAATGTATTGACCATGTAAAATATCACGGATTGATCGATGTCTCCTGCCCTGGTCCCCATAATCAGTCCGTTGCTTGGGCTAAATCCCATGGAGTGATCGACACTTTTTCCGTCTTTTACCGCAGTAATGCTGCAACCATTACCCAAATGTACCGTTATAATATTTTTATGGGGCGCGTTGATTGATTTTAGGTATCCAATGGCGTTTTCCGAAACATATTTATGGGAAGTCCCGTGAAAACCATAGGCACGAATTTTATTTTCGCTCAACAAATAATTAGGAATTGCATATTTATAAGCAACCGCAGGCATTGTTTGATGGAAGGCAGTATCAAAAACGGCAACCTGTTTGGCATCGGAAAAAATCTCTTCTGCAACAATGATGCCTTCCAAATGCGCCGGATTGTGCAAAGGAGCCAAACTGCATAATTGTCTAATTTCCTCTTTTACTTCTTTGGTAATCAACACCGTGTCTGAAAAAGCACTTCCGCCATGTACCACGCGATGTCCCACGGCTTCTATTTCTTTGGTACTTTTGATTACCCCTTTTTCATCATCCATCAACAATTGGGCAATTTTATTGAGTCCAATTTTATGATTGGCAATAGGCAAAGTTTCCTCCACTTTGACCGAATTGGTCACATAGCTAAAATTTGAAGTTTCCAATCCTATTCTGTCAATCATCCCCGAACAAATGACCTCTTTTGCCGGCATTTCGATGAGTTGGTATTTTATGGAAGAACTTCCCGAATTTATAATTACTATTTTCATTTGTATCGTTTTATATTTTTGTTTTTGCAACGAAGACACTAAGTCGCAAAGTTTTTTGTTTTTTAAAATCCTTGTGCTTGAATGGCTGTTATCACTACCGTGTTGATGATATCGTCCACTGTACAACCCCTGCTCAAATCATTCACCGGTTTGTTCAGTCCTTGCAACATTGGACCAATTGCCAAAGCGCCTGTTTCTCTTTGAACCGCTTTGTAAGTGTTGTTTCCAGTATTCAAATCAGGAAAAACCAATACGCTGGCGTGACCTGCCACTTCTGAATTCGGCATTTTGCTTTGTCCCACTGAAGGATCTACGGCGGCATCGTATTGAATTGGTCCTTCGATTTTCAAATCGGGACGTTTTTGACGAACAATTTCGGTTGCTGCCCTTACTTTGTCCACCTCATCACCTTTTCCAGACGAACCGGATGAATAAGAAAGCATTGCAATTTTTGGCTCAATTCCGAAAGCCAAACTGGATTCAGCCGATGAAATGGCTATTTCTGCCAATTGTTCTGCCGTAGGATTTGGATTGATGGCGCAATCTCCAAAAATAGAAACGCGGTCTTCCAAACACATAAAAAACACGGAAGAAACAATGGAACAATTTGGTTTGGTTTTAATGAATTGCAAAGCCGGTAAAATGGTGTGCTGTGTGGTGTGGGCTGCTCCGGAAACCATTCCGTCCGCATGCCCTTTGTACACCATCATGGTGCCAAAATAAGAACCGTCTTCCATTAAATCCCTGGCCACTTCCACTGTCATTTTTTTGGCTTTTCGCAACTCATAATAGGTATTCACATAATCATCATAATGCGAATCCTTTCTTGGACTAATGATGTTCACTTTGGAAAAATCGAAAGCCAAACCTAATTCTGCCACCTTGTTCTCGATTTGTTTTTTGTCGCCAATAATGGAAATATCAACCACGTCCATCGACAATAATCGAGAAGCGGCAATGATGATCCTGTCGTCGTTTCCTTCCGGCAAGACAATATGTTTTCTATGTTTTTTGGCTCTTTTCACCATATTGTACTGAAACATTTTTGGCGTCATCCCCTCGGCTTCAAACTTGATGAATTTTTCGATCAAATTATCCAAATCCACATAATTTTCGAAAGTGTTGATGGAGGTTAGAATTTTCTGTCTATTGTTGGCATAAATTTTAGGTTTTATGGAACCTATTTTATTGGTAATATTATAAGTTCCTCCTTCTACCGCAATGATGGGCACAATGGTGGAAAGTCCTTCAATTAATTTCAAAATACTGTCTTCCGGCAAGATATTACCTGTCAAAACAATACCGGAAATGGCTGGATAATTCACTGATTCGTTGGCTTGCAATGCACCCAGGATGATGTCGGCCCTGTCGCCAGGAGTGATTACCAATCCATTTTCTTTCAGGTTCAACAAATAATTTCGAAGTTGCATTGCGCCTACGCTAAAACTTCCGATTTGGTTGTTCAAAAAAGCGGCTCCAAATAAAACTTTGGCATCCAATTCTTTTACAATTTCTTGAATGGTTGGATTGTTCAAACTTGAAATAATGGGAATCGTATTGATCATTACTTCTTCCGGCAAGCTAGTTTTTAAACGTTCGGTTACCAATTCCAAATTCTCGGGTTGCACTTTATTGGCAATCACAGCCAAAACTTCCACGTCTTTTACCTTGAAGGAATCGTAAGCCAAATAAAGGCTGTCCACAAATTCGTCCAAAGTTTTTCCTTCTCCCGTTCCCACAATAATGGTTGGAATCCCCAAATTTTTGGCAATAAGAACGTTCATGTCCATTTCGATAACGGTTCCTTCTCCCATAAAACTGGTTCCTTCGACCAAGACAAAATCAAATTGTTCTTCCAGACGTTTGTATTTTTCGATAATCAAGTCGATGACCTCTCCTATTTTTCCTTTATTTTTCTTTTTGATCAACTTGCTTTTGGTAATGGCATAAGCATCATGATAATCAATATCCAGACCGAAATGACTTATAACGGTTTCAATGTGATTGTCCATTTTTCCTTCTTCAAAATCTTCCACTATAGGTCTAAAATAACCAACTTTGGCTGTTTTACCGATAAGCATGCTCATCAATCCCAAGGTAATAATCGATTTACCACTACTCTCTTCGCTAGTAGCTATGTAGATAGCTTTGTTCATTTTTTCTAATTTTTAAATTTATTTCTTTTTGTCAGTTGCTATTCTTTTTTGCGTTTTCAATCAAAACCAACGTCTTCTTTTAAAATAAAAAATCATCCCCAATACGACCAAAAACATAAAGCCCAAAACGGAGAAATAACCATATTCATATCTCAATTCCGGCATACGGTCGAAATTCATTCCATAAACTCCCACAATAAAAGTAAGTGGAATAAATATCACCGAAATAACGGTCAGCGTTTTCATGATTTCATTCATCTTGTGCGTTTGTGCCGAAAAAAAGAAATTGGAAGCACTTTCCAATGACCCCATATCGGATTCAATTTGTTCCAAAAGCTCCAGGCTTTTTTGATGCAGTCTGGAAAAAAAAGTAAAGTTTTCCGGTTCTATCTCATTAAACACATTGTCATCTTTAATGTTTTTTATTTCATACAAAGAATCCCGAAGCGGAATAATGGAACGTTTCAGAAAATTAAAATTGTCCCGGTGTTGCTCTATTCGTTCCAGAATTATCGGGTCGGCACTGCTTTTGGTCGAATCGATTAATTCCTCAATTTTATCCTCTTCATTTTCAATGGTGATATAAAAATTTTCCATGATGGCATCCAGAAGGATATACAACAAGTAATCGGCCTTTTTTGTTCTCACTATTCCGGAATGGGTCCTTATTCGCTCCCTGATATGGGTAAAAAAGTCAGAACGCTTTTCCTGGAAAGAAATCAGGATTCCGTTTTTTATCAAAAAACTGATTTGCTCCGCTTTAATGCTATCTGAATCTTCTATTGGCAACAATGATTTGATGTTGAAAAACAAAATATCGTGCTGTTCTTCAATTTTCGTTCTTTTGCTCGTGTTCAAAATATCCGCAAGCATAAAATTGTCTATCTTGAAATGATTGCCGACAGTTTTCAACAAATCGAGGTCATTAAGACCGTGTATGTTGAGCCAATTTGTTTTTTGTACATCAATACATTTTTCCAAGTCAGAAGTTTCAAATTCAGGATACTCAAACATATTATTGTCATCATAAACAAACAGCTGCATTTCCGAATCTGTTCTTTTATGAATTCCGGTATATTCCAGATTATAAGGTTGGATTTTTCTGCCTTTCTTGTACTTAATCTTTCTCATCAAATCGTTTTATATAGTAATATTACGAAAATCTTTTAAAAAGTTTGCCTCTATTTATAAATTTTGATTTCCTGAAACAAAAAAATTTTTCCGCATATTTCTTATACGTTGCAAATGTATTTACAAATAATAAGGACTTTTATGAGATAAATCATTTGATTTTTATAAATAAAATTACTATAAAAACAAACTAGACTTCCGACAAACATTAATGTTTTCAAAAAATAATGAAATACATAGCGTTAGATTAATTTATCACAATAAATTTAAAACCTATATGGCAAGTTTTAATCAAATAAGAAACCCGACAGCTTTCAAAAAAATGTCGGGTTTCTTATCAAAACAAAAAAACCGAGCCATTTCTGGCTCGGTTTTTCTTATTTAATATCCCGATAAAAATCGGGATAAGCGATTCACGCAATTTTGTTGTTCAAAATTGGTTCTCTGCTTACTTTACTTCTTCGAATTCAACGTCTTCAACATTGTCTCCTTGTTGAGCATCACCTTGTGGTTGTGCTTCTTGTTGACCTTGTTCTCCTTGAGCGTACATTGCTTCAGTAGCTTTTTTCCAAGCTGCGTTGATGTTGTCAAGAGCAGTTTGAATTGCAGGAATGTCTTGAGATTGGTGAGCCATTCTCAATTCAGTCAATGCATACTCGATAGCCACTTTGTTATCATCAGTCAATTTAGCTCCAAGTTCTTTCAATTGAGACTCAGTTTGGAAGATCATTCCGTCAGCTTCGTTCAATTTTTCAGCTCTTTCTCTTGCAATTTTGTCAGATTCAGCATTAGCTTCAGCATCTTGTTTCATTCTTTCGATTTCTTCAGAAGTCAATCCAGAAGAAGCTTCGATACGAATGTCGTGAGATTTACCTGTTCCTTTGTCAGTAGCAGTTACTTTGATGATACCATTAGCATCAATATCAAAAGTTACTTCAATTTGAGGAACTCCTCTTGGTGCTGGTGGAATACCATCTAAGTGGAAACGACCGATAGTTTTGTTATCAGCAGCCATTGCTCTAGCTCCTTGCAATACGTGAAGCTCAACAGATGGTTGAGAATCAGAAGCAGTAGAGAATACCTGAGATTTTTTAGTTGGGATAGTTGTATTAGACTCAATTAATGTAGTCATAACTCCACCCATAGTTTCGATACCTAAAGACAAAGGTGTAACGTCCAATAACAATACATCTTTCACATCTCCAGAAAGAACTCCACCTTGAATAGCTGCTCCAATTGCAACAACCTCATCAGGGTTAACTCCTTTAGACGCTTTTTTACCGAAGAATTTCTCTACTTCTTCAACGATTCTTGGGATACGAGTAGAACCTCCTACCAAGATAACTTCGTCAATATCAGAAACGCTCAAGTTAGCATTTTTCAACGCTTTAGCCACTGGAGCCATAGAACGTTTTACTAATGCATCTGTCAATTGTTCGAATTTAGCTCTAGTTAATTTTTTAACCAAGTGTTTTGGTCCTGAAGCTGTAGCAGTTACGTAAGGCAAGTTGATTTCAGTTTCAGCAGAAGATGACAATTCAATTTTAGCTTTCTCGGCAGCTTCTTTGATACGTTGCAATGACATTGGATCCAAACGCAAATCGATACCTTCTTCAGCTTTGAATTCGTCAGCCAACCAGTCAATAATTTCGTGGTCAAAATCGTCTCCTCCTAAGTGAGTGTCTCCGTCTGTAGACAATACTTCGAAAACTCCGTCTCCTAATTCAAGAACAGAAATATCAAAAGTACCACCACCTAAATCGTAAACGGCAATTTTTTGATCTTTACCTTTTTTGTCCAAACCATAAGCCAAAGCAGCAGCAGTAGGTTCGTTGATAATACGCATTACTTTAAGACCTGCAATTTCACCAGCTTCTTTTGTAGCTTGACGTTGTGCATCGTTAAAGTAAGCAGGAACGGTGATAACCGCTTCAGTAACTGTTTGACCTAAATAGTCTTCAGCAGTTTTTTTCATTTTTTGAAGTGTCATGGCCGACAATTCTTGTGCAGTATACAAACGACCGTCAATATCCACACGTGGCGTATTGTTGTCTCCTTTTACTACTGAATAAGGAACTCTTTTTGCTTCTTCAGTGATTTCAGCAAAAGAATGTCCCATAAAACGTTTGATAGAAGCAATAGTCTTAGTTGGATTAGTTACTGCTTGTCTTTTCGCAGGATCACCCACTTTAATTTCTCCACCTTCAACAAAAGCGATGATAGATGGTGTTGTTCTTTTTCCTTCTGCATTAGGAATAACAACTGCTTCATTACCTTCCATTACAGAAACACAAGAGTTTGTAGTACCTAAATCAATTCCGATTATTTTACCCATTTTTATTTATATTTAATTTTATTGAATACTTATTTTACAGTTCGAGTTGCAATAGTCAATCTTTGTGCCAATTAGAAAAAATAGAAATAAATTGTCAGGTTGTGTTAAAATTGGCGGAAAAAGATATGACAAGATGGCATTTTAATTCCCCTTTTGAGGGGGTGGCCGAAGGTCGGGGTGATGTCATTGCGAGGAGCCAATCCAGCTGTTCACTGTATCTCTTGTGGCGAACACCGCCACAAGAGGTAATTGCGAGAGCAATTTAACCATCTGGGCTAGAGAATTTCGAGTAAATTAAAGGATTAGTTTTATTTAGAAAGCATCTGTACGCAAACAATATAATTTGTAAGAAAAAATAAATATATTTGATGAAATATAAAACGAAACAAAACTCCCCCAATCTAACCTTTTTTGGGTGTATATACTAAGGTTTGTTTCACCTAATAAACGAGTTAGCGGTAATTTGCACGACATCCCCATGAAAAAAGACGAGATTATCATAAAGTTAATAAAGGTTCACATTGATATTAAAAAGAGTTTTGACTCATTGCTTACTATCTGTCAAGATGTTGTTTCATTTCGAGAGCAAAAACTTGAATATTTAAACGAGAAACTAGATATTTCACCAGAAGATTTATTAGATGATGATAAATTCACTGAATTTTTTAAAGTAAATAGTGATGATCTAAAAAGTCAAGGAGTGTATTTATTCGAATTCGACTATCTTTTTTACAATTCAATTTTTATAAATCTGTTTTCATTGTTTGAAATACAATTTGCTAAACTTGGGAAAATATGTGAAGAATTGTCTGAAAGCGACCTTAAAATCAAAGATTTGAAAGGAACAAGCGACATTGATACAATAAGAAAATATATGAATTTAGTTTGTGAACTTGATTCAGCAAAGTCAAGTGAAAAACTTTGGGCTGATATTGAAGAATTTAGAAATATCCGTAACGCAATTGTTCACAATGAAAACCAATTAAATAAAACAAAGACAAAAAACTTAAATTCAATACGTGGAATGCGTAAACTTAAACAGCATAAAATTGAATATTTTCAGGAAGAAGTTAGTTTTAAAATAAACACTGTTGAATTTTTAAAGGACTTTACAACTACATGTGAAGAATATCTTGGCGTTTTGATTAAAGAAATTTTTAAATAATAAGCAAACTCTCCGCTACCCGAAGTGTTTCTTGAAAGTGGGATTGCTGTGCGAAGTCTCCCAACTTCGTACCCATTACCATATTTGATTAACACTATCGATACCAACGAATTAATTATAAAAGCATATTGGATTAGGTACGAAGTCGGGAGACTTCGTACAGCATTAAATCGCACAGCATTAAACCCAAAATAAAGTCGGTTTAAAACCGAAAATCACTACCTCAAAGTCGCAGACTTTGCGGAGCCTAATACTGAATTAACTACCCCAACCAACCATCACGATTCAAACTTCTACCACAATTAAGCTAATGCGCCAAGCCGCGGAACGTTAGTACTAAGCTCTTATCTTATTTACCAAAAAACAATCAACAGAAAAGAAGCCGAAAAATATTTTAGTAAAAAAAAAAATTATTTAATATCGACCTCTTGTTAAATCACAACCCGAACCTTTTTTTCGTGGTTTTGGTTTTTTCTTTTTGAAAGTCATAATTAATTGAATGATTGTTGCTATTGAGCCAATTGTTCCAAAAATTCCAATAAAATCTAATTTTTCCATTTTAAAAAATTTTATAGTTATATATATAATTAGAAAAGTTCGTTTTTGTTACAAAAGCGTCGTTAAGTTGCTTTCAATTTTGGAAAAAAAAATGGAAAATGGAAAAGTTTGCGTGCCAATTTAACCCCGCTCCGCAAAGTCTCCGACTTTGAGGATGCGTTTGTCAGTCTGTGACTGACTTAAAATTAAACACAAAATAAAGTCGGTTGAAAACCGAAAATCACTACCTCAAAGTCGGAGACTTTGCGGAGCCAGACGTCCTATGATATACACTAAATTTTCTCTCAACATACGTTAGCGTAGTTTTGTAGGCCGACTTATAAACAGTATTTTTGCAGGAATAAAAATGGAAATATGTTGTTTCTTATTCTGAGCGTGATTTGCAGTGTGACAGTGGGCGTGATTTTCAAAATTGCCCGCAAGTACAATGCTTCTGCCACGCAAATTGTAGCCTCTAATTATGTATTCGCCTTGGTGCTGTGTTATTTGTCTTTCTCCCCAGATTTAACGGTTTTGGACGCATCCTCGCCTTGGGAAATTCTTGTTCCATTAGGTATTTTGTTGCCTGTCGTGTTTCTTTTTCTGGCGACTTCCATAAAACATATGGGGATCGTAAAAACGGATGTAGCCCAACGATTGTCTCTGATTATCTCCATTTTAGGAGCTTGGTTGTTTTTTGGAGAGCAATTCAGTGGACTTAAGTTGACGGCACTTTTGTTCGGATTTCCGGCAATAGTCCTTATTTTGGACAAACCTACCGAAAACAAGGAAAACAAATGGATTTACCCCGCTCTTGTATTGCTTGGTTTTGGTGCGATAGACCTTCTTTTTAAGCAAATCGCCCTCACTTCCACTCTGCCATTTACGAGTTCGTTGTTTGTTATTTTTTCTATGGCACTTGTATTAATGATCTTTTTCAATGCGTATGAAATACTTTTCCAAAAAGCTAAAATGGATTTCAAAAGCATCATTTTCGGAGGTTTGGTCGGAGTTTTCAATTTTGGAAACATCCTGTTTTATCTCAAGGCACATCAGGCATTTACACAAAATCCCTCCACCGTTTTTGCCGGAATGAATATGGGCGTTATTGTCATTGGCAGTCTTGTCGGTATTTTTATTTTCAAGGAAAAAGTAACAAAACAAAACATTATAGGTCTATTTCTAGCCTTGCTTGCAGTGGTTTTCATTGTGGTTTCCCAATTGAATTAATAATTTGTATTTTAAAAGAAATGGCCAACTACCTAATAATCATTTTTTTTTTATGTAACTTTATTTCAACCAAAAAACATATAGAGGATGAAAACAGCAAGAATAGTGCTTGCCTTTTTAATTATTTCCTTTAGCGGTGTTTCCTGTAGGCAAGAAAAACAAACCACAATTCCAGATTCGACAAAAACAAATGGTGCCGCCAAAGATACTACATGGTACAATTTCAATTCCGAGAATGAATTTTTGGGACTGGGAAAAGCACAGTTTGGGGATCTCGACAGTATGGTCGTCCGCAGAAAGATAAGAGCATTGGTTCCCTATACCTATCTTTACTATACCATAAACATGAAACAACGAAGCGGTATTGCCTTTGAAGCACTTTCCCTTTTTGAAAAATCGCTCAACAAACAATTGCGTTTGAAACCTCAGCAAATACAGATAATATTCATACCCGTAAATCGCAGCCAGATAATACCTCTTTTACGTGAAGGCTATGGCGACCTAGCCTTTGCCGGCATGACAATTACCGATGAAAGGAAAAAATTGGTTGATTTCTCCATCCCCTCCATTACTGGACTTAAAGAAATTGTTGTGGGAGGTTCAAAATCACCAAAATTGAATACCCTGGCCGATCTTTCTGGACAGGAAATTTATCTTCGTGAAGGAAGCAGTTATGAATCCGCTGCCATAAAGCTAAATCATTCTCTGAAAAACAAAGGGCTAAAACCTGTCATTATTAAAACACTGGATCCTTATTTGGAAACAGAAGATGTACTCGAAATGGTCAACTCCGGTGTCATACCCTTTTCGGCAGTAGTCGAAGATTTGGCAGCGCTATGGTCCAAAGTAATGCCTAATTTGGTGTTGTATGATAAAATTCCACTGGCCCAGAATATTTCCTATGGTTGGGTTTTCAGGAAGGATTCCCCAAAATTAAGAAAAGCTGCGGACCAGTTCTTGGAAAAACACGCAAAAGGCACTTTGATAGGCAACTCTCTATACAATAAGTATGTCAAAAATGCGAACCTGCTACCCAAAATATACACCAACAAAACCTTTTCACAGGTTAATGTACTTAAAGCACCTTTTCTGAAATATGCCGATAGATACAACCTTGATTGGCTACTTTTGGTTGCACAGGGGTATCAGGAATCAGGATTAAATCAAAAGCTTGTGAGCAATAGAGGTGCCGTGGGCATTATGCAGGTTTTACCTTCCACCGCTGCCAGTAAACCTTTCTACATAAGGGATATTAGAAAAGTGGACAGTAATATTCACGCAGGCACAATGTACATGCGCTGGTTGATTGACCAGTATTTTACTGATCCCGAAATCGATGAACTGAATCGACACTTACTTGCACTGGCTGCTTATAACGCAGGTCCGGGACAGGTAAACGAATTGCGAAAAATCGCAAAAACAAAAGGCCTGAATCCAAATCTATGGTTTGACAATGTAGAAATAATTGCAGCCCGAGAAATTGGTAGCGAAACGACACAATATGTAAGTAATATATACAAGTTTTATGCGTCCTATAGAGCGTTGAGTTACTATGCCGAACAACGTGGCAAAAAACTAAGACCTTAAACCCAGTTAAATCACAAATAGAACCCACTGTCCCGATTTACTTAATTCGTTCGTTGCATTTCGGAACATTTAGTATCTATTCCAGATTATTAAAACCTGCATATTTGCCAATTAAACATATGGGTTTAATTTTTTTTTACCATAAAATGAATAGCTGTTTTTTATGACATCCCAACTTTTATTCATAATTTTAGCCAACAAAAAATTTAAACCTTAATGGCTACATTTAGCAAACAATTGTCTTTTCGCTGGTCGGATTTAGACCCCAATTTTCACTTGAGACACAGTGCATATTATGATTTTGGAGCACAACACCGTGTCGAAATTCTAACACAATTAGGGTTGACCCTAAGAGTAATGCAGGCACAGCATATTGGTCCCGTATTGTTTAGGGAAGAGTGTGTTTTCAAAAGAGAAATCAACCTCTCTGACATAATTATCATGGAAACCAAAATGGCAAAAATGAATGCCGATGCTTCCCGTTGGTCTATCGTTCACGAGTTTTACAGGGACGACGCGTTGTGCGCCGTCATTACCGTGGATGGAGCCTGGATGGATACCAAACTACGTAAACTGGCTACTCCCACTCCACAAATTGTTGTAAATGCGCTAAGTATTTTCCCAAAAACAACTGATTTCAAAGCTTTGTAATTTAAAAAACTATTCCATTATGTTCACGATTCCCCAAATAAAAGAAGCACATTCCAAGGTCAAATCCGGTGCTGATTTTCCTGCTTACATTCAAGACTTAATCGATTTAGGGGTTCAAGGTTACGACACTTTTGTCAACGACGGCCACGTGGAGTATTTTGGTGTCGATAATTATAGGGCAGCCGCGACTGATACTTACAACAACATTTCTGTTTTGCCATCGGCGAACAAAGAACGTTTCATCGAATTTCTGGTGATGCACCAAGACGGTCAAACCGATTATCTTACTTTTTGCAATCACGCGGCACAATGCGGCATTGCAAAATGGAGCGTGAACATCATCGAAATGACATGCACTTATTTTGACTTGTCTGATGCTCCCATTTTAATTGAAAAAATTCCAAGCTAGCTTTTATCTCGCAGATTCGATTTTTAATTTAACCAAAGAGGCTGTCTAAAATAGACAGCCTCTTTGGTTGATTCTATTTTTTAAATCTAGGTAATATACTTCAACCCCACAGTAAGCAACATCAGGGCCAAGGCGTTTCTAAGCACTAAATCGGGCACTTTTCCACTCAACATACTTCCAATATAAATACCGGGAAGCGATCCCAACAACAACTGTCCCAATAAAACTAAATCCAGATTCCCCATAGTGGCGTGTCCCAATCCTGCAACAAGCGTCAAAGGTACGGCGTGGGCAATTTCGGTTCCCACCAATCGTGGCGTTGGCAAAAGTGGGTACAGAAAAAAGAGCGTTACCGTTCCCAAAGCTCCCGCTCCAATGGAAGTAAGAGTTACGGTCACCCCCAACAAAACACCAATGCCAACTGTCAATACATTTTGTGTTTTACTTTCTTTATGAAATTTATCACCGGCATGTTTTTGTGAAAATACCATTATTTTATGTTTGAATATAATGGCAACGGAAGTTATAACCAGCGCCCAACCCAAACTGAACTTAATTACATTATTCAAGGCTGTAGTATCAGCATTTAGAACGTGAAGTATGTATAATGTCAACAAGGCCGCAGGAATACTACCCAATGAAAGCCAACCTGTAATAGTCCAGTTAATGTTTTTCTTTTTATTGTGAACATAGACACCACCGGATTTGGTTATGGCAGCATACAATAGATCGGTTCCAACGGCAGTAGTGGGACTAATCCCGAACCACAATAAAATAGGAGTCATGAGCGAACCTCCTCCAACACCAGTCAAACCAACAATAAAACCAACCACCAAACCTGCAATTACCAACCCTATTTCAAAATCCATAAAAACTTATTATTTTTTTAAACCAAAATCTATTTTTAAATTATAAAACCATTCATCAAATACTAAATTCAGTAACTAAATATCATTATTATGGACATGATTTAAAAAAAAACTCATCATAAATGAAAAAATACTAAATATTCACCACAAGTTCCATCAATCAAATAGACTTTATGGGACAAATGTAATTAAAATAATTAATGCTTTACAACTAAAAAACAGCAAAATTAATTTAGGCTCTTTTTGGTGTTTAAGGTAGTAATTTGTTGCACATTGTGGTTGTCGTTTTACCTTCCTCCTTTGGCACGGAGATCTGCAAGACATTGGGCATCCAACTGTGGTGCCGTGGATCCCATATTTGAAAAATTTTTACCTGATTCTGATTCCCAATACATCAAACAAGTCGATGCATTGCAATGTTTGGGATGGGATGTATCTTCGTGATTGGTTTGCATGGTAGCTCCCAAATTGACAAGACCCAGAATATGTCCAAACTCATGCGTAATTACAGTGGTTTCAATCAAAGTTCTATTGGGTTCCAATGGACTGTCGCTCAAACCTTGAACTGTTTTTTCGTAAATAACGAAAGAGGTATTCCAATAAGCCTGACCCAAAACAACAGACGTACTGGTGTCAACTGATGATTTTCCATCCACAAAAAGTACCCAAACCGCGATTTGGTCAGCGGTATTGTATTTGGTTCTGTTGGCTTTTTCTATTTCAGCAATTTCCGTAACCGTGAAAGTTGCTTTTCCAGGAGATGGAATCGCTCTTTTTTGAACGGTTATTCCATTCGGTTTATAAGTTCTTGCCGTAATAAAAGACACAAAATTATTAATGGCTGCCGTTGATGGTTCAAATCCCGTGACATAAACCACTTCTATCACCATACTCGTAAACTTTTTATCCGACAACAAATCGTTGGAAGAACTTCCTGTTGCTTGTTTATTGGTAATGGGATTAACGACATAACCTCTATCTATTGGATCATCTTCTCTCGAACAGGAAACAAACAGGACAAACCCTATAGTTAAAATTGCTAATATTTTTCTCAAGATTCTAGGTATATTAATTATGACTGATTTTCTATGATAAAATTAACTCAAAAAAATAGTACTTATTATAAATTTCATTATTTTAAGGTCAGACACTTATTCAAAAACTTTTGGCATAACTCAATAAAATAGTTTGCTTGTAATAAGGTTTCAAAGGGGTTTCCAACAAATCTCCTTTCAATATGGCATAATGCCTAAGGTAAATATTTTTTAAAAATCCTGACTTTCGTGATAAACATTCCGTCCATTAAAAAATTGATGTCTGTTTTAGAAAAATAATCCGATGAAAAACCTAAACGATACTGCATTTCAAACCATTTCTTGCATTTTCTGTCGTACCAAATATCAAGTTCAGCTTCCAATTTAATTAAAAAACAAAGAGATTATGGTCTCCATTAATGTCATAAGTCTGGGCATAAAATTCAGTATTTGCAATTTTGTTTTTTTTTCGTTTGAAAGTTTAGTGCATAGCGTTTAATTTTATAAATCAAAGCCTATAGAGAAATGCCAAACCCTGTTGTATGCTTTACTTTCATCATATAAATCTCCTAAACCTAGGTGATAACGAACGCCAAAGCTGATGCTAGAATCTGTTTTAAAACCACCACCAAAGTTAAATCCCCAATCAAAACTCTTGGGATCAAACTCTTGGGAACTGCTAAAAAGTCCTTCATATTCCTCTTTATGCGAAACAGCCAATCCAATTTGTGGTCCTGCTTCCAAAAAGAAGTTTTGCGAAGGATAGGCTTTAAGCATTAGCGGCAAATTGATGTAATTCAATTTTTGGGTAAATGTTCCGTTACTATCTGTAATCACATATCCTTGTTGAGAATACATTAATTCTGGTTGTATAGAAAAACTCTCGCTAATAAATGACTCACCATAAACCCCTACATGAAAGCTGTGTCGTTGTTCTGTTTCTCCATCTCCATCAAAACTTACGGCAGCCAGATTATAACCTCCTTTTATGCCTGCATTTGATTTATGGATTGTATTTTCTTGCGCTTTTATCGTTGCTATTATACCAAAAAATAAAGCTAGTGTTATATATTTTACTTTCATCTGTTTTCTATTTTTAAAGTTATTCAAATTATATTTTCTATTTTCCACCTTTACCATAGAGATCTGCTATACATTGCACATCCAATTGGGGTGCTGTTCTGCCTGAAACCATATTTGAAATATCATATCCTGTTTTTGATGACCAATACCTCAAGCCATTAGTACAGTAATTATTTCTTCATAGTTATTTATAAATTATGCGTTTATTTTAAAAAAACAGCTGCATCAAATTTGGCAGCTGTTCTTTTAAAAACCAGTCAAGCTGTGCCTATATTTGTTTTAACACTAATGTAACAGCGGCATTGGTTGAACTTTGCATTGATATTGTACTTGCAGTAAAACTTGTTACTTTCCATTTATTGTTCAATAATAAAAACGAGGCATTACCCGAAAAATTTAGATTCAGAAAAACATCTACTTGTGAACTTACCGCATAGGTACCATTTACAGTGGTATTCAACAAATTTACAGCAGATACCGACAAATTATTGGCAAAATCCACTGTATAATCTTTATAATTCGTTGCTGAGTTCACTCCTGCGCTCACAAATGAATCTACTTTAAACTTTCCGTTGACAAGGATGGCTTCCAGTTTTTTCGAATTTTCGACAGCTGCTTCCATCGCTGCATCCGTTTTTAGAGAAGCAGTTATGGCGGCTTGCAATTCGGCGTCACTTGAAATCGTCAGTTTAGTTCCATCAGCAATTGTCACTGAAATTGGGTACTTTACCGAATACAATTCTGTGCTGCTTACATTGGACATATACGCATACAATTGCTGTTCGGATGTAATCACGACACTTCCCGTTTGTTGCAAGCTTAAATTATACGTTAAAATTGTAATGGGGAATGTAATATTTACCGAAGAAATGGCATCTTCACCTGAGGCTTCCGCCGATGTACACGCATTAAGAATGGCATTATACTCCGTTTGGTTATTAACCGTAGCCTCGGTATAATTACTCAATTTAACTTTGAAAGGAAATTGCAACACAACCGTGTCTTGGTCATTGTTGAACTGTCCAAAAATGGAAATAACTTGTTGGTAATCCAATTGACTCAAAATAGAAACTTGAACTCCGTTTACTTTGGCACTAACAGGCAATAAAATGGAAGAACATGATGCTCCATCCAAGAAATCATCAAATGAACCATCATACATGGAAGTACGTTCCAGGTTATTGGTTGTGGTCGAGTTGGCTGAATTCGTATTGGGATTTTGTCCCTGTACGTCATCGATTTCACTTTGGCATGATGTAAAACAGATTAGTATCATCAATGCAACTCCTGTAATGGTTTTCAAATTTTTCATAATTTTCAAATTTAGTATATTTTTTATTTTCACAAGCGATGTTTTCACCGCCTTTCTGTAAGTAAGACAACTACCTCCCTTTTTACCCTACCAAAATTTTACAAAAAATCTAAAATTTTACAAATAAATTCACAAAAAACTAAAAAACAGCAAATTACATTTTAAAATATTTTTTATGAAAAAGGAGTTATAATTAACTCAACTGCTTTTTGAAAAAATAATTTACTTTTACAACCTACACAAAAAAGAATAGATACCAAATGAGCGACGAAAACAGTAAACTTTGCGACGAAAATCACTTTAGGGATTTTTACTTGAAGCACGTGCAATCGGCCAATAATTTTGCGTATTACAAATGTGGCGATGATGAAGCGGCATTGGATTTGGTGCAGGATGCCTTTGCCAAAATTTGGGAGAATTGTTCCAAAATCGACTTTGGTAAAGTAAAAACCTATTTGTTCACCAGCATCAACCATTTATTCCTGAACAACGTAAAGCATCAAAAAGTGGTATTGAGATATGCCAAAGACGCACCCAATTTGGACACCAACAATCAAAGCCCCGAATATTTATTGGAAGAAGAAGAATTCAAGCAAAAACTGGCAAAAGCCATAGCCTCTTTAAGCGAACCACAACGAGAAGTGTTTTTGTTGAACAGGATAGATGGAAAAAAGTACCGGGAAATAGCCGAGTTACTCGACATTTCGCAAAAAACAGTGGAAAAAAGAATGTCGGGAGCCCTGCAAATATTAAGAGCCCAAATAGAAAATATTTAATTAGTCATTAAACTGTAGGGTAATCTTAAAGTTGGTTGTCTTATTAACATAGAAGTCGTATAATGAAAAACGAGAAAGAGATATTAAAATGGTTGAATAATGAGCTTTCAAGCCAAGAAATGGAAGATTTAAAACAATCCGAAGATTTTGATACACTTGAAAAGATTGCCCATTATGCATCACAATTGGAAACTCCAAAAGTGGATGCCCAAGCTGCTTTGGAAGCCTTCAAGGCCAGAAACCATTCCAAAAAGAAAACAAAAATCAGGACTTTAAACTTCAAGACATTCTATAGAGTTGCCGCAGTTTTGGCCATCATGTTAACCTCTTCCTATTTCTTGTTTTTTAACAACATCAAATCTTTTGAAACCCAAATAGCACAAACAAAAACAATTACACTACCGGATAATTCCGAAGTGATATTAAACGCTGCATCCAAATTAAGTTTCAACGAAAAAAAATGGGCTGACAAAAGAGCTTTAACATTAGAAGGGGAAGCCTATTTCAAGGTACAAAAAGGACAAACTTTCAGCGTAAACACCGCTACCGGAATCGTCAAAGTTTTAGGAACACAGTTTAATGTAAAAGAACGCAAAAACTATTTTGAAGTCAATTGTTACGAAGGTTTGGTGAGCGTAACGTACAACAATGAAACCGTCAAATTACCTCCCGGAAAAACCTTCCGAGTGATAAACGGCACTATCGAAAATCTGGAAGATTTCGATGCCAAAAACCCTTCTTGGATCCAAAAGGAATCTAGTTTTAACAGCATTCCACTAGACCAGGTGATTGCGGAATTGGAACGTCAATACGACATAAAAATCAAGCTTGAAGGCGTGGACACCTCAAAACTGTTCACGGGAAGTTTTACGCATACCAATGAAAAAATAGCGCTTCAAGCCGTTACAATACCTCTAAAATTAAGTTACAGGATTCAAGGCAAAACCATTATTTTTTACAATTATGATGCTAAATAAATGGCTGATTTCTTTGTTGCTCTGTATCGGATGTATTTGTCATGGACAAAATACAGCCAAAAAAGTTCCTTTAACCGAGATTATCGTTTCCATCGAAAAACAATTCAACGTCAAGTTTTCGTATGCAGTTGAAGATGTCGCCAATATTGCAATAGAAAAACCAAATACTTCCTTTTCGTTACAGGAAACCATTGATTATCTGAACTCGAAAACACTCCTGAATTTCAAAGCCCTGGACAATCGATATGTCACCGTTTCGGTTATAAACAAAACAATATCGGTTTGTGGAATTGTTTTCTCAGATGAAAAAAAATCGCCACTAATAGGAGGTTCGGTTATTGTAAACGGTATTGGAAAAAGTACCGTCACGGATGAAAAGGGAAAATTTCAGTTCCAAAATATTCCAATTAATGCAACACTTACCATTTCCTATTTGGGTTTTGAATCCAGACAATTCACGGCAAACGAGTTGTTTTCGGCACAAAACAATTGCAAGGAAATTGTCCTTTCCACAAAAAATGAAGAGTTGAACCAGGTTTTAATTAAAACTTATTTGACTTCCGGATTACAAAAATACCTGGATGGAAGCACGGTTTTGAACACAAAAAAATTCGGCATTCTTCCCGGATTGATAGACCCCGACATTTTGCAGTCCATACAAGCGCTTCCCGGTGTAGAAAGTGCCAATGAAAGTATTGCCAATATCAATGTTCGCGGTGGAACCAACGACCAGAATTTAGTGCTTTGGGATAATATCAAAATGTATCATTCCGGTCATTTCTTTGGGCTTATATCTGCTTACAATCCCAATCTTACCAACAAAGTTGTCGTCAGTAAAAACGGAACAAGTGCTGAATATAGCGACGGCGTTTCCAGTACCATAAACATGCAAACCAAGGATGTTGTCAACAATGTTTTCTCTGGAGGAGGAGGAATAAACTTGATTAGCGCCGATGCCTTTTTAGAAATCCCAATAACCAAAAAATTGGAGCTTCATGTTTCAGGACGTCGCTCCATTACCGATTTGTTTGAATCTCCAACGTACACCAAATATTTTGAACGAAGTTTTCAAGACACGGAAATCAATGCGGATAGTGAACAGAATGACACCTCTTCCGATTTTTACTTTTATGACTATACCGCCAAATTACTTTTTGATTTGAATGAAAAGCATCAATTTAGAGCGAACATCATAGGCATCAATAACGCTTTGGATTATTCGGAACGTCTCACAAACTCAAACGAAACCGAATCTAAAACCAGCAATTTGTCACAGAAAAATATGGGATACGGAGGAAATTGGAAAGCGCAATGGAATCCAAAATTAAGCACCAATTTCATTACTTACTTTTCGCAATACAATATTGATGCCAGCGATTACAGGGTGGAAACCGACCAGCGCTTGACTGAAGCCAATGAGGTTCTGGAAACGGGAACAAAACTAAACGCCCATTACAAATCCAGCGACAACTTAAATTTCTTGTTGGGTTACCAATTTAATGAAACCGGAATGCTGAACCAAACCACCGTTAGTGCCCCGTTTTATTCAAGCACCAAAAAAGATGTTTTGTTGAATCACGCCTTGTTTTCGGAGGTGGAATACAATAAAAAAAACACCTATTTGAGAGTTGGATTGCGTTTGAATTATTTTCAAAAATTTGAAAAGTTTTTGGTGGAACCAAGAATCAACATCAGGCAAAAATTATCAAATCAGTTTGCCTTGAAATTGGAAGGCGAATTCAAAAACCAATCCACTACCCAAATCGTGGATTTTGAAGATGATTTTTTAGGTGTGGAAAAAAGACGTTGGGTTTTGGTTACCGATAATGAAATCCCTATAGCGACGAGCAAACAAGGTTCTTTTGGTGTGGAATTCAATCAAAGCCAACTCAATATTGAGGCTACTGGGTTTTATAAAATTGTTGATGGAATTACGGCTTCCAACCAGGGTTTCTACAACAACTTTCAGTTTAAAAATGCACATGGAAGCTATACTGCCAAAGGATTGGAATTTTTGGCTAATAAAACAGCCCGTCAATACAGTGCTTGGGTAAGTTATACCTTCAGTACCAATAATTATGAATTTGATGCCTTCACCCCTGCTACTTTTCCCAACAATGTCGACATAAGACATTCAATGGGACTGGGATTGAATTACAACATATACAAAAATCTAAAAATAGCTGTCGGCGGTATTTGGAGAAACGGCCTGCCTTACACAAAACCGGTTGAAGGCGATGAAACGATACAAAACGGAAATACCACCATGGTAAATTACGATTCTCCGAACAGTGAAAATCTGGACAATTTTATGCGGTTGGATGCTTCTTTAAATTATAATTTCAATCTTTCCCAATTTGTCAAAGCATCCTTGACTGCGGGCGTAATCAATGTTACAAATCAAGACAATGTCATCAATCGTTATTACAAAGTCAATCCAAACGATTCCAATGATGCGGTTCAAGTGGACAACAAATCACTGGGATTGACGCCAAATATAAGTTTCCGGGTTAATTTTTAATGCTCTAAACCAATTCGTCGCCCAGTTTATTAAAAACATCATTCGGTTTGTAATTTTTATTTGAATATTTTTGATTTTGACCCAGTTTATAAATACAAAAAACCGCTTTAGAGTAAAATCTAAGTCGGTTTTTGGAATTGACAAAACTTGGATTCCTAATATTACTTATGTTTTTTTTTATTCTGCCCTTCATAGTCCTAAATAGCTACATAAATAAATAACCGCCATTGTCAATCCAAAAAAAAAAAATCCTTTCAAAGAGTACTCTCTGAAAGGATTTTGCAATGGCAAAAAGATTGTTTTATTCAGCCACAACTTTAAAATTACTGTTGAAATCTTCTCCGGTAACATTCAACACATAAATGCCGGATACTTTTTTGTCGGCAATATTTAAAGTAAAAAGGCCATTTGCATCAGAAACAATCTTTTCTCTAAGTACAATTCTTCCCATTATGTCACTTAAGGTAGCTGTCGCTTGGGACAATTTTCGCCCTGGAATATTGATGAAAATTTGGTCTTTTACCGGATTGGGATATACCGTGCCGCCAAGGTTATTTTGACTGAATTTTTCATTGCTCAAAACGGCTTGGTTGTACAAAGCCGTAACTTCTGGTGCGGTTAATGCGTAATTAAACATTTTAAGTTCGTCGAACAATCCTTTGTAAGGTGCCGGGGTAGTATTGGCGTACAATTCAAGTGCCCCGATATTGCCAATTACCAAATCGGTTGGCTCTCCAATACCCACTGATGTTCCTGTTGCATCGGCTCTCTCGCCAGTTAAAACACCATCAGTGTATATTCTTAATTTGGCTCCGGTAACATCTCTCACAATAACCACATTGACCCAAGCTCCATTATAATATCTAGTTGCTACTTGTGTTGAATTAAGTTCTGTTTTGTTTTTATCATCATCTATCGCAAATCGCAATTGATTGCTTTTAATCTCTACATTAAACCTCCTACCCGTCGCACCTGTTGTGGCATTTTTTGTCATCGATCCTTTGCACAATATGTAAGAACTTAACGCCACTGGACTGGTTGCCGGCAATAAACTGGCATCTGCCTTCATCCAAAATGAAACAGTAAAAGAATTATTGTCAAACAAAATTTGATCTTGGCTTGGAATGCTCACCATGAGCTTGTTGGGCGTCAATGTTGCAAAATCTATTGCTTTATCGGCTTTTCCAGCTACCCTCACCGTACTATTGTCGAAAGCCGCATCCAACTGTCCATTATTGGCATAACTTGTATTATCCGCGATTTGTTGCCCCTCGCCTGCCATTTCCTTGAATGGCCAATGCCCCACAAGTTCTGGAGTCAAGGCACGAAAATTCCACACATCGCCAGTCATTGTCCCTTTGGCATTAGTGGCATCTATCCTCCAATAATAAGTTATTGCCGGACTTAAACCTGTAAGCAGATACGATGGAGCGGCAACATAAGCCACATCTGCCAACTTGCTCAAGTTTAAAGGATCAGTGCCAAAATAAACCGCATAGGTTGTCGTGTTTGCACTACCCAACCATTTCACAGTTAAATTACCACCATTCAACTGAACAAAAGTAAATCCTGAACTTGGATTAGGTGTCGTTGCCTTGGTTGGCACCGATGGAATTGGAGGCGTGGTCAACGAAGCTACCTCGCTGTAAACAGATGATTCCGTGCCTTTAACGGCTTTAACTCTGTAATAATAAAGGGTATTCGGCGTCAAGGCAGTTTGGTTGTAGCTGGTAACGTTTGCCCCCAATGTGGCAATTTCCGTAAAATTGGTCCCATCGGTGGAACGTTCCAATACATAATTGGTTTCATTGGAAGCATTATCGTTCCAATTCACGGTCAAGGAACTTTCCGCCGGCACCTCTGTTGAGGCAACATTGGTAAAATTCACATTAGATGGTGGAATGAAAAAATCCGGTGGCGTTACATTTACCAGTCCATTGATGTAAACTTCAATATTCAAATAAGGCGCATTGGTGGTGCTTACCGCCAAGGCATCGGCAACATTTTTATTCAACCCATTGGCATCTTCCCAAGCATCTGGCATTCCATCATTATCTGTATCCAAAGGTGCTGGAGCACCATAAACATGTCCTGCTCCACCATTAGAGAAATTATATGGAGCTTTTGTCAAATCCGATTGAACATAAAGATAAGTTGCTGTTGTTCCTTTAGAGGCCAAATCAGAAACCATTAATTTATCAACCTGATCACGTGCTGGATAAGATGCTCCTACGCTTGCAACAACTTTATCAAAAGCATCTTGAGCCGTGAGTGTTGGATTTTTCATTGGATAATCATAAGGTGTTGCCAGAATGGAAGACATATCCTCTACAGGAAACCCTGTTAAATCCTGAGGAACTAAATTACCATCCAAAATTCCATTTTTGTTATTATCAAAATAATTCCCTGGCCCATATAACTTAAAACCTGCATTTCCTCTGTTGAAAGGACTTGAAATACTGGTACTTGTATTAGGACCTCCAATAAAATAATTATTGATAATATTTACATCTGAAGTACCGACAGAATCACCTCCCATAATATAGGCATCACCAGATTCGGTATGACCATACGTGTTTCCATAATTACCCCAATTGTAAACCACGTTGTTTACAAACTCATTAATACCTTTTATTTTATTGTTTCGCGTTTTATTGCAGATATATAAATTTCCGATTAAACTAACACTTCCTGCTGGTTGTACTAAACCACCCGCAGAGTGATTGTGGCGATGCATTCCTTGACCAATAATACTATTTTGAACGGTTATATTATTAATAGGCGTACCCTTGCCATCATCACTGATAGAAAACACTTCGTCTGTACCCCAAGAAAATGACATATGATCTAAAATCATATTGGCTCCGTTAGATATTCCTGAAGCGTCTTGGTTTTGAGTAGTTGCTCCAAAACGAATTCGAATATAGCGAGATATGGTATTGCTTGCTCCTGTAAAAGTAACTTTCGAACCTAAAAGTACAATTCCTTCTCCGGTTGCAGTTTGCCCAGCAATGGTCGTGTTTTTAGCTATCACTATTTGAGATAAGGTATTAATAATTCCTCCAACTTTAAATATTACAAATCGACCTTCTTGACTAACAGCGTCTCTAAAAGATCCTGGTCCACTATCATTCAAATTGGTTACCAAATAAATTTGGGGATTAGCCACACCCCTTGCTCCAGTGGTGTATCTACCAAAACCTGTAGCTTCCGGGAATGCCAATGTTTGGGCTTCCAATTCCCCAAAAGGAATCATCAACCCGCAAATCGTAAAAAATTTAAGCAGATGCTTAAATGTTGAAGTATTTTTTTTCATAAAATTAGCTGTAATTTGGTTATTAGTTAATGCTAGTTATCGCTAATTTAGTTATATACCAAATAGAGACTATCCTGTCCTGTCCTGTTCCGGATTTTTTATTATATCTACAAAAAAAAATTAAACACCAAGCCCTTTTTATTAATAAAAAAAATCCTTTCAGAGATTGCTCTCTGAAAGGATTTTTAAATTTAAAACCAGAACTTTTAAATTCCAGCAATTGCTTTTATTTCGTCTATAATTCGCAATGCCAAAGCATCGGCTTTTTCTTGTGAAGCAGCTTCAGTATAGATACGGATAATAGGTTCGGTATTCGATTTCCTAAGGTGAACCCAATTCTCTGCAAAGTCAATTTTCACACCGTCAATAGTCGTGATGTCTTCGTTTTTGTATTTCTCGGTCATGGCAACCAAAATAGCATCCACATCAATTTGTGGCGTCAATTCGATTTTGTTTTTGCTCATAAAATATTCCGGATAGGAAGCTCTCAAAGCAGAAACACTTATTTTTTTATAAGCCAAATGGGTCAAGAACAGCGCCACACCCACCAAACTATCACGACCGTAATGCAATTCAGGATAAATGATTCCACCGTTTCCTTCTCCACCAATGATGGCATTGTTTTTCTTCATCAATTCCACCACATTCACCTCGCCTACTGCGCTGGCTTGGTAACTTCCGTTATGAGAATTGGTCACATCACGCAAAGCACGGGAAGAAGACATATTCGAAACCGTATTTCCCGGCGTTTTGCTCAACACATAATCAGCGCAGGCCACCAAAGTATATTCTTCGCCAAACATTTCTCCGTCTTCGCAAATGAAAGCCAAACGATCTACATCCGGGTCCACAACAATTCCTAAATGCGCTTTTTCTTCGACAACCAATTCTGAAATGTCCGTTAAATGTTCTTTCAAAGGCTCTGGATTGTGAGGGAAATGTCCGTTAGGTTCGCAGTATAATTTCACTACTTCAACCCCCATTAATTCCAATAACTTTGGAATAATGATTCCTCCCGATGAATTAACACCATCAACCACAACCTTGAATTTAGCTGCTTTAACCGCTTCGATATCCACCAAAGGCAAGTTCAATACTTCATCGATGTGAATGTCCATATAAGCCCCGTTTTCAATAATTTCACCCAAATTATCCACATCCGAAAAATCAAATGCTTCCGCTTCGGCAATTTGAAGAATTTTTTCTCCTTCGATACCATTCAGGAATTCTCCTTTTTCATTCAATAGTTTCAAGGCATTCCATTGTTTTGGATTGTGGGAAGCGGTAAGGATAATTCCTCCGTCGGCACTTTCCAAAGGAACGGCAACTTCAACCGTTGGCGTTGTGGAAAGCCCCAAATCAATCACGTCAATACCCAAACCAACCAAAGTATTTACCACCAAATTATGAATCATTGGGCCAGAAATTCTGGCATCACGCCCCACAACAACTTTTAGATTCTTGTTGTCTTTGCCGTTTGTATTTTTTAACCAGGTTCCATAAGCCGAAGCAAATTTCACTGCATCTACCGGAGTCAGGTTGTCCCCTACTTTTCCGCCAATAGTTCCTCGAATTCCTGAAATAGATTTTATTAAAGTCATTTTTATTTACGATATTAGATTTTAGATTTACGAACGACAAATATAATAATTGGTCGTTTAAAATAGTCATTAAAAATCCCTAATTTGGTCAAATGAATTTTTTAGCCCACATATACCTTTCTGGAGACAATGATTTGATGAAAATCGGCAATTTTATGGCCGACGGCATCCACGGGAAACATTTTGACGCTTTTCCAATGGAAATTCAAAAAGGAATCATTCTGCACCGAGAAATAGACACTTTTACGGATGCACATCCTGTTTTTCGCCAAAGTACCAAACGACTTCACGCCAATTACCATCATTATTCCGGCATTATCGTGGATATTTTTTACGACCATTTTTTGGCAAAAAACTGGGAAAACTATTCGGATGAAAAATTGGAAGATTTCACGGAACGTTTTTACCAATCTTTAAGGGACAATCATAATTTTCTGAATGAGAAAACCCAAAAAATGCTGCCTTATTTAATTGCCCAAAACTGGCTGTTAAGCTATCAAACCATCGAAGGCATAGAAAATGTTTTGGCAAAAATGGACAATCGAATGAAACGCGATTCGAATATGCGATTCGCTATTGCTGAATTAAACACTTATTATACTGAATTCGAAACTGAATTCACTGCTTTTTTCGAAGAAATAAAAATACATTCAAACCAAAAAATACAAACTTTATAAATTTATGCCTTTCATCCAATCATTAGAAACAGCTTTTCAAAAAAACAGCGATTCTGAAAATGCTTCCGCAATGGCAAAATACATGCGAAATCATTTTCCTTTTTTTGGAATAAAAACAGCAGACCGAAGATTGATTTTTAAAACCATCTGGAAGGAAAACCAACAAGAAGTTACCCTAAACCCAAGAGCAATTGCCTGGGAGCTTTTCGCGAAACCACAAAGAGAATTACAGTATTGCGGCATTGAAATCTTGATAAAAGAACTCAAAAAAAATTACAGAAAAGAAGACATCCAACTCATTGAAAAAATCATTGTCACCAACTCTTGGTGGGACAGCGTGGACACGATTGCCAAATATATTTTGGGACACTATTTACTTGAACATCCATTGGAAACCGAAAATGTTATTGAACTTTTTTCGAATTCCGACAATATGTGGCTCAACCGAAGTGCGATTCTTTTTCAATTGGATTACAAACAAAAAACCAATTTCGACTTATTGAAATCGGAATGCGAAAAACATAAAACTTCCAACGAATTCTTCATTCAAAAAGCCATTGGTTGGGCATTGCGAGAATACGCCAAAACAAATCCTGAAGCGGTAAAGAACTATGTGATCCACACCAATTTAAAAAATTTAAGCCAAAAAGAAGCTTTAAAAAACATCCCGTTATTTTCAAATAGGTTAAATTTGTGACACTCTAAAGAAAGTAAAATGTTCAAAAAATACCTTTACAAACTTGAAAATCTGATTGCTTGGTCTCAAAGCAAAATCACGAACAAACAGTTTATTTTCTTGTCCAGTGTTTTGGTAGGTATATCGTCTGCTTTTGCAGTGATACTTCTAAAGACGTTTGCCCACAAGATTTTTACTTTCGCCGCCTATGTGACCAGTATTACAAGTATCTTCAAATACGGATTCATCAAGGGAATGCTGCCTGTAATCGGTATCATGCTCACCGTTTTTGTTGTCAAAAGATTCCTTGGAGGCTCGATAGAAAAAGGAACTTCCCAGATTTTGTATGCCGTTGCCAAAAAAGCGAGCATCATTCCCAAAAAACAAATGTATGCGCAAATCGTCACGAGTTCGCTTACGGTGGGTTTAGGAGGATCGGCAGGACTGGAAAGTCCCATCGTGATTACTGGAGCTGCTTTTGGTTCCAATTATGGTCAACGCTATAAATTAGGTTATAAAGACCGAACACTACTTATTGGCTGTGGTGTTGCCGCCGGAATTGCCGCGGCTTTCAACGCCCCAATTGCCGGTGTTTTATTTGCAATCGAAGTATTGCTTGTAGACGTGAGCATTTCTGCTTTTACCCCTATCATGATTGCCGCTGCAACTGGAGCCTTGGTTTCGAAAATTGCATTGGACGAATCAATTTTATTGACGTTCAAACAACAACAAACCTTTGATTACCACAATATTCCGTACTATGTGATACTTGGAATGCTTACTGGACTCATTTCGGTTTATTATTCGAGGAATTTTCAAAGAGTGGAATATATCTTTCATCATCTTAAATTTTCACCTTATAAAAAAGCATTTATTGGAGCTTCTCTTTTGGCATTATTGATTTTTATTTTCCCAACACTTTTTGGAGAAGGCTATGAAAGCATTAAAACCTTGTCTCAAAACGACCCTGGACAATTGCTTGAAAACACACTTTTTGACGATTTTAGAGACAATAAATGGGCACTCTTGATATTTATCGGTTCGTCAATGATGCTCAAAGTATTTGCCTCTGGACTAACTTTGGGAAGTGGTGGAAATGGAGGTAACTTTGCTCCTTCCCTATTTTTAGGTTCTTACGCTGGTTTTTTCTTTTCCACATTGCTAAACCTAACCGGTCTTACCAAGTTGCCTGTCAGTAATTTTACCATGGTGGGAATGGCGGGAATTCTAAGCGGTTTGTTTCACGCACCATTGACTGGAATCTTTCTTATTGCCGAAATAACGGGGGGGTATGATTTGATGATACCGCTCATGATAGTCGCTTCCTGTAGTTTTGCGGTTTCAAAACGTTTTGAAAAACACTCGCTGGACGTAAAAGGTTTGGCTAGAAAAGGACACGCATTTACCAGCAACAAAGACACTAATATTCTTTCTACTTTAGATACCAATTCCATCATTCAAACCGATTATTTGACCATTTCACCCGATGAAAACTTGAGTAAATTGGTGGACTTGATTTCGCATTCCAATCAAGTGATTTTCGCCGTGGTCGACAAGGAAAACAATATGTTGGGCATCGTTCATTTCAACGATATCAGGGAAATAATTTTCAATCAATATCGGGTAAAATTCACTTTAGTGAAAGAAATAATGAAAACACCTGTTGACATTATTTATCCATCCGACAATATGGGAACCGTGATGAATAAATTCGAAAAAGCCAAGGTTGCTTTTTTGCCAGTACTCAAAAACGGAAAATACCATGGTTTTATTTCCAAATCAATGGCACTCGAAGCATATCGAACAAAGTTGAAATCAATGACAATAGAATAAACTTCATTTGCTAAACAGCTGTTATGCCTACTTTAGAAGCCCTTTTTCTGCAACTTGAAAACGTAAAGGTCATTGACGATTCCATTCCGAATTCACAATACACGCCTTTGAATTTATCAATTTCAAATCCCGATTTATCAAAAATTGACATCACCGATTCCAAGATATTTGAAGACTTTATCGAGAATCACCTTCAAAAAAACAAGGCAAAAGTAGCTTTTGGAGGATACAATGAAGAACGGAATTTATACAAATCCAGTCTGATTTTTAATGATGACGAAAAAGAAGAACGTAACATCCATATCGGGATGGATTTGTGGATAAAATCCGGAACATCAATATTGGCTGCACTAGACGGAACAGTACATGGTTTTGACTTTAATGCCGGGAAAGGAAATTATGGACCAACCATCATCCTGAAACACTCCTTCGAAAGTCAAATTTTCTATACTCTTTACGGCCATTTATCCCTTGAAAGCATTGAAAACATTGAGATTGGCAGCATTTTCAAGAAAGGGCAAAAAATTGCGACTCTGGGAGATGCAACTGTAAATGGTGGGTATTCACCTCATTTACATTTTCAAATAATCAAAGAAATAAAGGATTATTTAGGAGATTATCCGGGTGTTTGCAGCAAAAAAGACTTGGAATATTATTTGGGTAACTGTCCCAATCCCAATTTATTATTGAAAATTCATTAGACAATTTTTAGTTTTCAATATTGCACAATGCATTTCATTGAAACCAAACAGATTATTATCTTTTTACAAAAATAGACTACAAAAAAAAAAAATACATTTCTCACAAAAGCTGAAAAAAATATATTATTTTTACCTCTAACTTTTTTTGAAATGACCACAAACGAAGACACCATCATTAAATTCTACACTGCTTTTTCCAATGGCGACGCCACTCAAATGTGTGAATGTTATCATCCCAACATTAAATTTAGTGATCCCGTATTTGGACTGCTAAAAGGCAAAGATGTTTGTAAAATGTGGAAAATGCTGCTTGAAAAAAGCAAAGGAAACATAAAAATAGACTTCTCGGAAATAAAGGCGGACGACTACAAGGGTTCTGCACGTTGGGTAGCCACCTACAATTTTAGTAAAACCAATAGAAAAGTGGTCAATTCAATTTATGCCCAATTCCAGTTTAAAGAAGGCTTAATCATAAAACACACCGATGATTTCGACATTTGGAAATGGTCCAAACAGGCTTTTGGATTGAAAGGAATACTTTTGGGTTGGACTGGATTTATGCAAAAAAGAATCCAAAAGCAAGCCCTTTCATCGCTAAACAAATACGAAAAATAAAACAATGCAACTCAAAGGGAATCAATAATTCACTGCAAAAGGCAAGTAATTTAATATTACAAAAAAAATAGATAAAAATCCATCAATAAACAGAAGGATATCGGGTCTTTTACCTGTAATTAGTCTAATTATTTGCTTAAATTTGAGTATTATTTCCAATACCTGAAATCTTAAATCATTACAATTAAATCTTTTCGGCAAAACCATAAAATTATTTAGTATTTTGTCAAGATTTTCAATAAAAAGCAAGCCGATTATAAAGGATAATAATTTTGAAAAATCCTAAATCGCGACATTATTAAAACGACATAATTCAAAAGCATAGAGCATTTATGAGTGACAAAACATCTAAAACCATAGAAGACGGGGAACATTTCGTATCTGCAATTGACATTAGCAAAAACATAAAAATGGAAGAGGAACTCAAAAAATCGCATTCCCTTTTGCAATCTATCATCGAAAACCAGGAAAACCTCATTGTTTTTTCTATCGATGAAAATTACAGGTATTTATATTTCAACAAAGCTCATTCAGATAGAATGAAATCTATTTACAATTTAGATATTCAACTAGAAATGAACATACTGGACTGTATTACTTTAGAAAATGATTTAAACATTGCCAAGAAAAATTTTGACCGTGCCTTAAAGGGAGAATCCTATTCAAACAAAAGCAAACTTGACGATTTTGGCATTACTTATTTTGAAAATTTCTTTAATCCAATTGTAATAAACAATGAAATTATTGGAATAACTTGTTTCTCCAAAAACAGGACAAACCATATTGCAATACCCAAAAAAACGGAAGAAGCATTAAGGGAAAACCAAGAAAAGTTGCAAGGAATTTTTAATGTAGCCAATTCAGGAATTCAAATGGTTGATAAAAATGGCCGTTTTTTACTTTTCAACGATTGGTGTTGCGACACACTTGGCTACACAAGAGAAGAATTCGGTAAATTGACTAATTTAGACATTACGCATCCCGATGATATTGAAAAGAGCCGACAACTTCTAAATGAAATAATAGAAGGCAAGATCAACAAATACCAAATGGAAAAACGCTACCAGAGAAAGGACAAATCCTTTTTTTGGGGCAAAATATCGGTGTCGGCAATCACGGATGAAAACGACGAAGTCACCAATGCCATTGGTGTTATTTCCGATATTACGGAACGTAAAAACATAGAAGAAAAGTTGATTGCAAACGATGCTTTCTTACAACAAACCCAGATTATTGCAAATCTTGGATCCTATTCCCTAGATTTAAGTACCGGAAAATGGACAAGTTCAGCAGTTCTTGACTCCATTTTTGGCATTGATGGCAATTATGAAAAATCGATTGAAGGATGGGAAACAATTATTCATCCTGAATGGCAAAAAACAATGATTGACTATTTCAACGATGAGATCATTTCCAAGAAAAAGGATTTTGACAAAGATTATAAAATCATTAGAATAAATGACAAAGAGGAACGATGGGTACACGGAACTGGGAAAATAATATACAACGAACTGAATGAACCCCAACAATTAATCGGAACAATTCAAGACGTCAGCAAACAAAAATACACTGAAGATTCTTTGCGCGAAAGCGAAGAAAAAATTCGAAATCTATTGGATTCCACCGACGGAATTGTATGGGAGGCCGATGCCACAACATTCAATTTCTCTTTTGTAAGCAAACAAGCAGAACGACTTCTTGGATTTTCGGTTGAAGAATGGTATAAGGACGGATTCTGGAAAAATCAGTTGCATCCAGACGACAAGGACAAAACCATTGAATATTGCACTTCCCAAACAAAACAAATGCTATCACACGATTTTACCTATCGTTTTATTGCAAACAACGGACAAGTGGTTTGGCTTAGAGACATTGTAAACGTGGTCGTTCAAGAAGGAAAACCACGGTGGTTGCAGGGCGTGATGTTTGATATTAGCAAGCAGAAAAAAACGGAAGAAGCCCTGCGTGAAAGTGAAGAAAAATACCGAAGCCTGGTAGAGAATTCTCCAGATGCCGTTGTTATTTACATCGAAAATAAAATTGTTTTTGTAAACGAGGAAGGAGTCCGCATGATTGGAGCCTCAAGCAAGGACGAAATAATAGGCAAACCTGTTTTGCAATTCATACATCCCGACAGTATGGAGAGTGTTATTCAAAGAATGATAGAAGTAATTCGAGACAGCAATGCATCAGATATTGTTGAAGAAAAATTTATTGACTTGCACGGGAACCCTATTTATGTTGAGTTAAAAGGAATACCTACTTTTTATGAACAACAAGAGGCTGTTCAAGTAATTATCCATGATATTACGGAACGCAAAAGCACGCAAGAAAAAATCAGGCAACTTTCACAAGCCGTGGAGCAAAGCCCAGTTTCGATCATCATTACAGATACCGAAGGCAACATAGAATATGCAAATCCAAAATTTACTGAAACAACAGGATACACTATTGATGAAATTACAGGAAAAAATCCACGCATATTAAAATCCAGCCATACCTCACCGAATGAATACAAAGAATTATGGCAAACGCTTACGGCTGGCAAAGAATGGCATGGCGAATTTCATAATGTCACTAAAAATGGAGAGTTATATTGGGAATCCGCATCCATTTCCCCAATCATAAATACACATGGCAAAACAACCCATTATATAGCCATCAAAGAAGACATTACCGACCGCAAAAAAGCCGAAGAAGAATTAATCCATGCCAAGGAAAAAGCAGAAGAAAGCGATCGTCTAAAACTGGCCTTCTTGGCCAATATGAGTCACGAAATACGTACGCCAATGAATGGCATTCTCGGCTTCACGGAACTGTTGAAATCACCAAACTTGTCGAGCGAGGAACAACAAGAATATGTTGGAATCATTGAAAAAAGTGGCATTAGAATGCTCAATATCATCAACGATATCATCAGTATCTCAAAAGTCGAATCTGGACAAATTGATATTACCCTTTCAGAAACGAACATAAACGATCAAATAGAATACCTGTACAACTTTTTCAAGCCAGAGGCAGCACAAAAAAGAGTTCAACTCATTATTAAAAACGCATTGCCTTCAGACGAAGCCGTCATAAACACCGATCGCGAGAAAGTGTATGCCATACTGACCAACCTTGTCAAAAACGCGCTTAAATTTACAGATTCCGGTTCGATAGAATTTGGTTATGCCAAAAAAGGGGATTACCTGGAGTTCTTTGTAAAAGATACCGGCTTGGGGATTTCAGGTTCCCAACAAAAAATAATTTTTGAAAGATTCAGGCAAGCCAACGACACCATTTCCCGCTCTCACGAAGGTTCAGGACTGGGATTGGCCATTTCAAAAGCCTATGTTGAAATGCTGGGTGGCAAAATTTGGGTAGAAAGCAAGGAAGGAAAAGGAAGTTGTTTTTATTTCACCCTAAACTTTGATTCCAAATTAAAATCAAAAGACAAAACTATTACCCCAAAAACGGTTGTTCAAGAAAATACCGAAAACGAAATTAAAGACTTAAAAGTGTTGATTGTAGAGGATGATCCAATATCAAAATTACTGATCACTATTGCCGTAAAACCTTTTAGCAAAGAAATTTTGAAAGTGGGTACCGGACTTGAGGCCATTGAAGCTTGCCGCAACAATCCAGATATTGATTTGGTAATGATGGACATCAACATGCCGGAAATGGGCGGTTATGAAGCCACGAAACAAATCAGGAAATTCAACAAAAACCTGATTATCATAGCCCAAACTGCCAATGGAATGCAGAGCGACAGAGACGAAGCGATTGCTGCAGGATGCACCAATTATATATCGAAACCCGTAAATATAGCCGCATTGGGTGAATTAATTAAAAAATATTTCGAAAAGTAATTAAAAAAGGAAAATTGGCCTGCCCTTTTGTGGCTTGAAGTTTTAAAGAAGATTAACAACTATTACAAAAAGTATAACAGTTAAAAATTCTAATAATGCCTATTCCTGAAACACCGGTTCAAATTAATTCGAACAAGAAGTTTTCCGTCAATGAAATTCTTCTGTTCATCGTATTGGCTTGTATTCTGCTTTACTTTGGAAAAACACTTTTAATTCCTTTAAGTTTTGCCATGCTCATCAGCTTCATTATGTATCCAGTATGCAAATGGATGGAAAAAAAAGGAATCAGCCAGAATATCGCCATTTTTATTTCCATTTTTGGTTTGATGTTATTTTTCGCATTACTTGTGTACCTTCTTTTTATGCAAATTGTGGAATTTTCGAATGAATGGGAAAATTTCAAAATAAAATTATTGGAAGCGGCAAACCAACTAAGTCTCTTTTTTGCAGAACAATTGGACTTCAGCATCGAAAAACAAACGGTATTTCTTGAAAATGTAATCAACAACTCGGGAACCGAAGCCATTTCATTGCTTAAAATCACGCTGTCTTCCATTTCTGAATCTCTTTTCTATCTGCTAATAATCCCCGTTTATTCGGTGCTTATTCTTTATTACAGACAGTTGCTAGTAAATGCACTTTATCAGGTTTTCCCGCCGGAAAAAAAACAAATCATACACGAAATCTTGGTCGAAACCATCCATGCTTATCATAATTTCATCAAGGGAATGCTTTTGGTTTATCTCATAGTGGGGATTTTGAATAGCCTTGGACTTCTGCTCATAGGCATACCACATCCTTTCCTGTTTGGTTTCATGGCATCCATCCTCACTTTTATTCCTTATGTGGGAATTATTGTTTCATCGCTTTTACCCATCATGATTTCCTGGATAACCTATAATTCCATTTGGTATCCAATAGGTGTAATTGTAGTTTTCAGTGTGGTACAAATTCTGGAAGCCTATATTATTTTCCCGTTTGCCGTTGGAGGTCGTTTAAAAATAAACACGTTGGTCGTCCTCATCATGATTATTGTGGGAGGCATTTTATGGGGAGCCGTGGGAATGATTTTATTCATCCCTTTTATAAGCATCGTGAAACTAATTGCCGACCGATCTGAAAGCCTTAAAATAGTCTCTTTGCTAATGGGTGAAAAAGAGAAAAAGAAGAAAAAATAATACTATGGCAAGTCAAAATCAAAGTCCCAATCGGCTTCTTTTTTATACCACAATTTCCCTTGCAAAACAGCTAAAGGACAGTCAAAATTATTGGTATACAAGGCTCCCGTTCCAAGACCTTGCGGCATCAAATTGTGTTGCAAAAAAGTCCATTGCGCGATGGCATTCAGTCCAATATTCGACTCCAAAGCCGAGGTAATCCACCAACCGATTTTGTACTTTTCGGCGAGTGAAATCCACTCTTTCGTGCCTCGAAAACCACCTATAAAACTAGGCTTCAAAATGATGTATTGAGGCTTGATTTTTTGCAATAAAGCTTCTTTTTCCTCTAATGAAAATACACCTATCAGCTCTTCGTCCAAAGCAATGGGAATTGGAGTGATTTTACACAGCTCTGCCATACTGTCAGTGTTGTTTTTTTGGATAGGTTGCTCAATACTATGTAATTCAAAACCAGATAATTGATTTAACTTATCTAAAGCTAAAGATACATCAAAAGCACCATTGGCATCTACCCGGATTTCGACTTGTTCAGGAGTGAAATATTCCCGAATATAACGCAACAATTGCAGTTCTTGGTCGAAATCTATGGCGCCTATTTTGAGTTTGACACAACGAAAACCAGCCGCCAGTTTTTCCTCGATTTGTTCCTTCATAAACGACTCTTTTCCCATCCAAACCAAACCGTTTATTTCTATGCTTTTTTCGCCATTTGTGAAGTCTGAAGGGAAGAGCAAAAAAGAAGTTTCGCTGGCCAAAGATCGGAACGCCATTTCCACTCCAAACTGTATCGAAGGAAACTCCATTAAAGCTTCCCAAAGTTGGTTTTCACCCAAGTGAATATTGTCGCAAGTCCATCGTAATTTTTCTTCATAATCCGGTCGGTCGTCTGCGCTTAATCCTCTCAAGATGCCGCACTCGCCTATTCCTTTTTTACCGTCTTTTTCCAAAACGATAAACCAGGTTTCTTTCTCGGTCATAACGCCTCGCGACGTCCCCGAAGGTCGTTTGAAATCAAGAATGTATTTGTGGTAGGTTGCTTTCAAAATAAAGAAGTTGTAAATAGTTGTCAACTCAAAAATTAACTAAATTATTCCTCTTGATTGATTTGCTAAATCTATGTTTTCAATGTTTGGGCGCAATGTGTGATTTATTGGTAATTGCACTTTATCAAAAGCAAGTGATTGAAATTTTCTAAATCCCGAATCTAATCCTACTTTTTTTGTAAATTAATTAAAATTACTTTTTCTATTATCAAGATAATTTAACACATAGTTTTTTGCTGTATTATCATCTACAAAAATATTACAATTATCACATTTTTCAATTTGATCAGTTCCGTCTTCTACTTTAGCTGAGCAATAAACTGTTGTTTCTATCCAACCTTTGTCTTCACAAGTATCACATTTGTATTTTGTCATTTTCATAAATATTAGTACCCAATTAAAACAATTCCTTTCAGCGGAAGTTGTAATCTTCCATTAATATATAGAGTTTCTAAAAACGCAAAAATACTTTCAAAATCATCTGTTCCAGCGTAAGTATTTCTAACGGCTAATATCAAATATTCAACAGAAGGCATCATACAAGCTTGAAAAACATCTTTTAAAAATTGATTATTCCTATACGCCCTTCCAGCTTCAACTTCTAAAACAATTTTCAAATCTTCACTAATCCCATCAGCATCAAAAAACTTATCTATTTTACTATTTAAACCAAAAAGCACAGGAACTCTAATTTTATCGTCCTTACTTTTACTTTTCTCAATAGTAAACCTTATAGACTCTAAATCAAGACGAACGATTTCTAAAACTTCATTACTACTATAATTAAACTTATGAGAGTCAATTAAAATATGATTTTTCTCGAAGCACAAAATAGCTTCTCTAACTTGGTCAGTTATTCCAAAAGAACGCGGAAATAATTGGTATCTTAATTTCATATTATTCAGTAATTTTTACATTAGGATTTTGGAACAATATTAATAAATCTTTAGAAAATCATTATTTACATTGATTTCAAAATTTTTCATTAAAATTTGGTTTGGAATTCTTGCCATAAAACAACAAAATTAAAAACAAAAAATCTATTTGTAATGTTCTATCATTAGAATAAATAATTTCAACAATTATAAATCAAAAAAACTCAACTATATCAACTCCTAATCCTCAAACAACCTCAAAACCCTGTCAAAATCGCCACTTGGCAATCCTGCCGTTTTGAAGGTTTCGAAATCCTGTTTTACTTTCTGTGTCCAACTGATGCTGTCGTTCACGTTTTGGGATTGGTATTTTTTGTAAATGGGTTTGGCTGACCTGAAATCCTTGTTCAACAAATAAGCATGTGCCAGATTCAATTGTATCAACAATTCCGAATCGTCGAGCTTCTCGCCTTCCTTGAGAAATTTGATTGCTTTTGCATATTGTTTGGTCAAGATGTAGGCCTTTCCCAAATTGTAATAATCATTGGCGGTCGGTTTTCCGTTAACCACAATAATACTTAATTTATCAATTGCTTCGCCGTATTTGCCTTGTTTTGCCAAATCCGCTGCTTGGTTGCGCAAATCCAAATAAATCTTTTCAGAAGCACCTATTTCGTTGAAACAAGCATTTCCGTAATCTTTGTAGGCTTTCGATTTTTCTATTGGCAGCAATTTTTGGAATTCCTGGAACTTGTATTCGTTTTGTATTTTATTCAACACGCAAACATAGAAGTCGTCGGAATTGATGATTTTCTTGGCCAAATCGGATGTTTTGCATTGGTTGATGATGAGCTTTCGGTTTTCCAAAGTCCAGCCACTACTGAGCCTGTAGTTAACCCAAGGCACGACTTCGAGAACTATTTTTTGTTTCATCACCCAATTTTTGCTTTCGAAACCAAACCACATCGCATTGGAATTCGGCAACAAACACAAGGATTTATCTATCGAAAGACGCTTGGCGTCCTTGCTCACGGCTTCTTCCTGTTCCAAACAGGCATTGTCTGTGTCGCCACTTTTTTTATATTCGGCAGCAGCAGCAGCATTCGAAAAGATGGCGTACTTGCATTTGTCGTCTCCCGAGATTTTGGACATCAAAAAAACGGCACCAGCCGAGCCTTGACTGATTCCCGTTGGGTCGGGAATGGATTTTAATATTGAAACCAAACTTCCGGCCATTTGTTGGTTTTCATCCAAAAGCGTGATCCTGAACACGACTTCGGTGGTTCCCACGGGCAAGTCTTCGGTTTTTATGACGATTCTTTCTCGTGCCGAAACAACGATTTCTTTCTTGAAAGCTCTTTCCTTGTCCCAATAACCATCTTTCTGGGCAAAAATGGAAGTGGATGAAATGCCAATGAATAGCACCAAAAATATTTTTTTAAAATTCATTTTGTTAGGTATTGATGAGTACTAGCCCTGATAGCAGTGGAAATCCTTTTTTCACGCTTTTTTGCGTGGAAAAAGATTGTAACGAATAGCAGGAAATAGCTCCTGAGATTGCCACGTTCCTCGCAATGACATTACAATTCGATGCTTTCGCCAATTTTAAGCAGCATCAAATCTTTTCCTTTGTCGAAAAACTTGCGGATGGATTCTTCGTGATTAATGACGATGTAGCCAAAAGTATCGTAATGAACGCCCAATATCTTGTCGCATTCGACAAAATCCGAAGCCACGATGGCATCTTCGACATCCATCGTGAAATTGCCTCCAATGGACAGGATGGCCAAATCGAGTTTGGTTCGCATCGGGATGAGTTTCATGTCCATCGTCAGGGCGGTGTCGCCGGAAATGTAGATATTTTTATGTTCGCCCTCGATGACAAAACCACCGGGATTGCCGCCGTAACTTCCATCGGGAAAGGAACTGGAATGCACCGCGTTAACGTATTTTACTTTTCCGAAATCAAAATCCCAACTTCCACCATGGTTCAACGGATGGTATTCGAAGCCTTTATTACCGTAATGTGTGGCCACTTCAAAATTGGACACGATAATCGCCTTTGTCCTGCCGGCAATGTATTCGACATCGGCAACATGGTCGCCATGGGCGTGGGTCAGCAGAATATAATCAGCTTCCAATTCATTGATATTGATGTGCGAAGCGTTTGGATTGGCAGAAATATATGGATCGACCAAAATACGCTTGCCACCCACTTCAATTCCCAAAGAGGAATGTCCGTAAAATGTTATTTTCATTTTAACATAAATTAAAAGTTAGGTTTTATCTACCTCCAAAAAGGAGATTTACTATAACATCTTGAATAAGCGAAACCATGCACAAAGCCAATAGTATTGAAAGTGCAAAAGTGCTTAACGCCAGTTTTTTTAATTCTGGATCTAATGCTCTTGGCTCTTGGTTTTTAGAAACAGTAATTAAATGTTTGGTTAAAGGGATGTAAGCCAATACAAACAAGTATTGATCCAGACGATATTCGCTCAAAACAGCAAAAATCAACACTGAAATCATTGCAGAAACAATCAAAAAGTAATGGTATTTTTTGGCTTTGGCTCCGCCAATTTTAACCACGATGGTGTTTTTGTTCGACTTCTTGTCGGAAGCTTCGTCCCTCATATTGTTCAGGTTCAAAACCCCAACGCTCAATAATCCGATGGCGGTTGCAGGTAAAATCAACAGCAATTCCACTTCTTTGGAATATAAAAAATTGACTCCAAGCGTGCTTACCAATCCGAAGAACACAAAGACAAACAAGTCGCCAAAACCCCTGTATCCATAAGCCGTATTCCCCACCGTGTAACGAATTGCCGAAGCAATGGCCAGGATTCCCAAGACCAAGAAAAATATGGAATAGCCAATATTGGTATCACTAAAGGCAAAATAAATCAACAACATTGCGGAAATCAAAGTCAATCCGGAAGTCAGGATAATGGCCCTCTTCATGGCTGCAGGAGAGATCACCCCGCTTTGAATGGCGCGTTGCGGCCCCACTCTATCGGCATTGTCGGTTCCTTTCATTCCATCGCCATAATCATTGGCAAAATTGGACAATATTTGCAATCCGAGGGTGGTCAACATAGCCAGGGCAAATATTCTCCAACTGAAAACATCCGTCGGCGTTTCAATATCCTCGGTAGGTCTAAGTGCGTACATACTTCCCACAATTATTCCAGATACCGACAAGGGCAAGGTTCTTAATCGTGCGGCTTCAATCCAATGTTTCATTTTATGTTTCTATATAAGGCCTTTTTTTGCCACGAAGGCGCGAAGGCGCAAAGTTTTTATTAATATTGTTTTTTAAACTATTTTATTGCTCAAACTGAACACTAAAAACTGAAAACTGCCTACTATTTTACGGTAACCATTTTTTTTCGAAATTCGGTTTTCTTTTTTCAAGGAAAGCATTTCTGCCTTCTTTGGCTTCTTCAGTCATATAGGCTAATCTTGTAGCTTCTCCGGCAAAAACTTGTTGTCCCACCATTCCGTCATCGGTGAGATTCATAGCGAATTTCAACATTTTGATGGATGTTGGCGATTTTTGCAAAATTTCCTGTGCCCATTCATAAGCGGTATCTTCCAACTCGGCGTGGGGAATCACGGCATTGACCATTCCCATTTCAAAAGCTTCTTGGGCAGAATAATTTCTTCCAAGAAAGAAAATCTCGCGGGCTTTTTTCTGTCCCACCATTTTGGCCAAATAAGCTGAACCATAGCCTCCGTCAAAACTGGTCACGTCGGCATCGGTTTGTTTGAAAATGGCGTGTTCCTTGCTGGCCAATGTCATGTCGCAAACTACGTGCAGGCTGTGTCCACCACCAACGGCCCATCCCGGAACCACGGCAATGACCACTTTTGGCATAAAGCGTATTAATCGTTGCACTTCCAGAATATTCAAACGATGTTGTCCATCATCGCCCACATAACCTTGATGACCACGGGCATTTTGATCGCCTCCACTACAAAAAGAATAAATTCCATCTTTGCTGGAAGGACCTTCTGCTGAAAGCAAAACCACTCCTATCGATATGTCTTCTTGTGCATCGTAAAAAGCATTGTATAGTTCGGAAGTTGTTTTCGGACGGAAAGCATTCCTCACATTAGGCCTGTTGAAAGCTATTCTGGCAACACCATTGCACTTTTTATAGGTTATATCTTCGTATTCTTTTACGGTTATCCAATCCATTCTATTCGTTTTAAATTACTAGCGTAAAAATAGACCATTTTTTACATTTTCCCATTAAAACCGAAATTAAATCAGTAGTTGTTTTTTTCAACAAATGTTTCCATAAATATATATATATCCCTACATTTGCCTCCAACTATTTAAAAAAACCAATATATTGAAATTTATCACTAGTGGTTTTTACCCTTAATTATAAATGTATTCTCCATTACAAAAATGTAGTTTTAAATTTCAACTAAAAGTTATGATTAGAACAAATACTTTTCTTTGCTCCTTTTTAATACTGATTATTTCCACCGCTTCGTTTGCACAACAAACCAAAAGCAATATTTCAGAACCTCTAATTACCCCAATAATTGCCGACAGTACTTCGACAGTGGGCACCATCACTATTGAAGGTTTTATCGAGGACACGGTTAAAATAACAATCGACCCTGCTGTACCGATCCAAAAAAAAGATTCTCTTGTTTATCCACCCCCATATAAAGATTATACCCGATTAGCCTACAACTCCAGCATTTATGTAGGAGCAACCATAGTTGCTTTTGGAGTGCTTTGGGCTATGCCTGAAAGTACCACTAATTGGGACAAAGAGGAGATGAAAGAGAAAGGTATTTTCTGGAAATGGAAAGAAAACGTAAAAGCGGGTCCCGTTTGGGATGAAGACAATTGGGTATTAAACTATATCACACATCCTTATTGTGGTGCAGTTTATTATATGACCGCCAGAAGTAGCGGCTTTACTATTTTGGAATCTTTTGGTTATTCGGCCATTATGTCCACTTTCTTTTGGGAATACGGTATCGAAGCTTTTGCGGAAATACCCTCAATTCAAGACCTTATCGTGACTCCAGTTATAGGCTCCGTAATGGGTGAAGGTTTCTTTTATGCCAAAAAATCCATTATTAAACACGACAAAAAAGTATTGAAATCAAGGTTTTTAGGAATAACGTCCCTGTTTTTGATAGATCCTTTCAACACTATTTTGGATGGATTCGGTTATCAATCAAAGGTCAAAACCCAAATGAATATTACTCCCGTTGGGTTTGATAGCAGTGCCAATAAAACAATTTGGGGTGTAAATTTCTCTGCTAGCTTTTAAATATCATTTAAAACTATTTACCGCAAATTCGCAAATTATTTATTATTTCTGATAAATAAAATTTGCGAATTTGCGGTTTATTTTTGTTTCTATTTTACTCTTTAACCAAATAGATTCCGTCTTCCTTGATCTCGATCAGTTTTTCTTTATACAAAGCTCCAATGGCTTTCTTGAAGGTTTTTTTGCTCATTTTCAAGACAGTCTTGATGTCTTCAGGATGGGAATTATCCGTCAATCGCAAAAAGCCACGACTTGCACGAAGCTCGTCCAGAATCTTGTCTGCATTGGGTTCGATGTTTTGATAGCCCTGAATTTGGAGGGCAACATCTATTTTATTGTCGGGACGAATAGTTTTGATGTAGCCTCGCAATCTATCTCCCGTTCGAATGGAATCGTCATAGACTTCATCTTTGTACAAAAGGCCTTTGTGTTGCTCGTTGATGATGACGTTGATTCCCAATTCAGTAATATGGGAAACAATCAAGTCCACTTCTTCTCCTTTTTCGACTGTTAGATGGTCGTTTTTCAAAAACTGGTTGGTTTTGCTGGATGCCACCAAACGCTTGGTTTTTTCGTCCATGTAAAGGTAAACCAAATAGCGTTTTCCTTTTTCCATTGGACGGGCTTGCTCTTTGAACGGAACCAGAATGTCTTTTTCCATTCCCCAATCCATAAAAGCCCCAACTTGATTGACATAATTCACGCGCAAAAGTGCAAATTCATTCAATAAAATATACGGTTCCAAGGTGGTGGCAACAGGGCGTTCTTCGTGGTCCAAATAAACAAAAACGATAATTTCTTCTCCTATTTCCCATTCGTTGGGAACATATTTATTGGGCAACAGTATGTCGTGAATTCCTTCGGGATCTTTTTCTGGATTTCCCAAAAACAATCCTACTTTGGTGTCACGTAATATGGTGAGCGTGTTGTATTTTCCTATTTCAATCATTTTCTTGTATTTTCTAAGGTGCAAAGGTACGAAGTTTGAAAATAGCAACCTCGGGAAAGATTTATTTTGGTCAATATCTACTTTCGTTTCATCATTGTTACTTTCCAAACAAATTTAGTAACTCGTATCGTCCAGTTGCACTTTTCCGTTGAATGTTCGGTATAAAAAGAAAAAATAGGCAGCTAATAATGGTGCACCTATCAGCACGATAGTCAGCATGATTCCCAATGATTTTTGGGAGGAAGCGGCATTGTAAATCGTTACATTATACTTGGGATCGATGGTGGAAATTAAAAGCGTTGGATACAATTGCAAAGCCACGAGAATAAGCAAAAACGCCATTGTCAAGGACGAAAACACCAATGCCAACATGTATCTTTTTTTGGAAACCAAACGAGGTACATTGGCCACAGCCAAAAAAGATAAAACCGGCACCACAAAATAATGTGGGTTTTCCCTAAAATTGGCCGTAACTTCGGGTATAAATACCAAGGTATAAAGTGTTGTAATCCCGAAACTGATGATGAAAAATATCATCCCTTTTTGAAGCAAAAAAGTCAGTCGATCGTGCAGCCTACCTTCTGTTTTCAACAACAGAAAGATGGCTCCCTGGGTCATAAAAATGGAAAGCGTGGTTAAACCAACCATAATGGCATAAGGACTCAAAAATGAAAAAAAGATGCCTCCGTGATATGTGAAATTAGGTCCCAAGGCGAAACCCTGCAAAATATTCCCCAAGACAACACCCAGTAAAAAAGCAATCATGATACAGGAAACACTGTAAACAATATCCCAACCGGTTCTCCACCAAGCCATTTCTTCGGCACTTCTAAATTTTATTGCCGCCGCTCTCAATACATTGAACATCAAGAACAACATAAACGGAATGTACATAGCCGACAACATCGTGGCGTACATCACGGGAAATCCAGCAAATAATGCTCCGCCGCCAATAACCAACCAGACTTGGTTCGCGTCCCAAATGGGACCAATGGCGTTGATGGCAATTCTTCGGCTCAGGTCTTTCCTGAAAAACAAATGCCACGCACCTGCCCCAAAATCAAAGCCTTCCAAAATAGCGTAACCCGAAAACAACAATCCGATTACCAAATACCACAATGTAGGATAATCTATTCCCAAAAAAGTTTCCATAAGCCTGGATTATAAAAAATTTATTTCTGACGATTTTTCCAATTCATCAAAGGGTCCGTGTTTTATTTTTTTATTGACCGAGTATAAAAACAACACCAACAAGAGCGAATAAACCACGGTAAACAAGACCAATGAGAACACTATTTGGTTGGATGACACTTCTTGGGAAAAAGCTTTATTTGTTCGCAACAGGCCGTAAACTACCCAAGGCTGTCTTCCCATTTCGGCCGTAAACCAGCCCACTTGATTGGCGATTTGAGGTAAAATCACCGAGAAGGAAAAAATCCACAAAAGCCATTTGGTTTCGAATAATTTGCCTCGCCACCACAAAAAACTGGCATAGACCGTCAATCCAATCAAGGCCATTCCAATGGCAACCATGATGTGGTAAAACTGGAAAACGGCATTGATTTGACTCGGCCTGTCCTCGACCGGAAAGTCATTCAATCCTTTTATTGGAGCTTGAAAATCTTGATGTACCAAAAAAGATAATCCACCCGGAATACCAATCCCGGTAACCGTTTGTTTTTCCTTGTCCACCCAACCCAAAAGATACAAATCGGCAGGGGAATTTTTCTGGAAATGCCCTTCCATAGTGGCCAATTTTGCCGGTTGGTTCACTGCAACGCCATCGGCTGTACTGTGTCCTGAAAGCAATTGGGCAAGTGAAAAAATGGTAGCCACCACCAAGGAAATTTTGAAGGCTTTTTGGGATATTTCGACGTAACGTCCTTTTCTGATGTAATAAGCATGCACACTCAAAACCAAAAACGCTCCCGCCAAAATAGCGCCTTGCCAAGTGTGGATGATTCGATCCACGCTGGATGGATTGAAAACCATTGCCCAAAAATCGGTTACTTCAGCTCGGGCGTGTAATCCTGTTCCAACGATATGATATCCTGCGGGAGTTTGTTGCCAAGAATTTGCCACCACAATCCAAACTGCCGAGAACATTGAACCCAGAAATACTCCCAAAGTGGAGACAAAATGAACCCAAGGCTTTACCCGATTCCATCCAAAAAGCAGTATGCCCAGAAAAGTGCTTTCCAAACCAAAAGCAAACAATCCCTCTGCTGCCAATGCGCTACCGAAAATATCCCCCACATAACGAGAATATACCGCCCAATTGGTTCCAAATTCAAATTCCATTATAATTCCGGTGGCCACGCCAATACCAAAAGTCAAGGCGAATATCTTAATCCAAAAGCGGGTCAAAATTTCGTAATCCTTGTTTCCCGTTTTAAGGTAAAGTCCCTCAAAAATGACCATTATCAACCCAATACCTATACTCAGCGGCGGATAGATGTAATGGAAAGCAATGGTAAAGGCAAATTGTATTCGGGCCAATATTTCAACGTCCATAATAATAAATTTTACCCCAAATTTAGGCAACAAATGTCGGAATGTCATCCAACATTCGTTAATTAACTTATTAATTGGAAATTAAAAAAAAATGTACGCCCATTCATGGATATACCATAAAATATACTTATTTTTTAATCGTATAATATACTTTTTTAACTACTGGAATACCTCCTGTGGTAATGCCTTCCAAGGCAACTTTTACTTTGGTTTCCACCTTGGTATTGTAATAACTTGAGGTGGCAATTCCAGTTTTGTCTGGAAACACTTCTGGATTCCAATACAGCGTGTTTCTCACAGCTGCTTTATTATCCAACTCGGCTTGTTCTGGAGTTGGCGAATAAAAAACACGCGCCGTATAAAAACCGTCAATTTCTGTTCTAATGGAACTAAAAGATCCGCTTTTAGGTTTATTGCCCGTATTTGGTTTGGTATAAATGGCAATAAAACCACTAGAAGCCTCATCCCCAAAAAACATTGTTGCCTGCATGCCTTTTATAACTTCAATTTTTTCGACATCTTCAGGTCGAATAGACCTTATCTGTTCCAAATCACCTGCCACAAGCGAAACACCATTTAACACAAAAAGCGGTGGTGAATTATGACGCATAAAACTAACGGAATCATCAAAAGGAATGATGCCTGGTATTTTTTGAACCATAAGGTCAAAAATATCGGTATATAAGGCTGCATCTTCATTTCCTTCTGCGATATAACTACTTTCTGGAATTCCAAAATAAGATTTTGATTGTTTTTTCTTTTTGGCAACAATGGCCACTTCATCCAAAATATTTTCTGGCACTACGCCAAAAGCCGTAAATTTTTTAAAGACATTGTCAACTATTGTGCGTGTGGTTTCATTCCAAATAATAGGTTCTTTTTTGAAAGAAACAAGTACTGGAGGATGCTCAGGATTTATTATTATTTCGCCTCTAAACTTTCCTTTTTCATTTCTGGAATTTATAAACAAATCGGTTTTTCCGGAAAACATGATGTTTTCAAATTTAAAACGACCAATGGAATCTGTGGTCGCATTAAAAATATTCATGTGCTTTTTATTCATTAAAGCCAATGTCACGTTAGTATTTGGTTTTGGTTTTTCACCTAAAAGTTGCTTCAGCCTACCGGATATCGTGATGCCTTTTTCTGCTTCAAAGCCCAGTTTATCATCCATTTTTGGTATTGTTTTCCATATAAAATCTCTCCAACCTTGCGTCAAAAGCAAGTCGTCCAAGTGATCCAGTCGTTTTAAATTGGCAGCATCAAAATAATAGCCCGGATTATGCACTTTTCCCCTGATGTCGGATTCCATCAAGAAATAAGAACTAATGGTTGTGCCAAAGTCTTTGTCTTCCACTACTCCATTCATGTCGGTTACACTCAATGAAAAACTTCCCGATTTGGCCACGCCAGCTTTCGATTTTGAACTAACATTTATGGTTGCTTTTTCATTTGGTTGATAACTCGCTTTGTCAGTCGTTACTTGTACATCTAAATCCTGTTCTTTTTCAAGATACACCAATCGCTCGCTTTGTGGTTTATTATTGCCGTCGAATAAGGTGATTTGGCTTATCCCTTCGGGAGCTTTATCTTTTGGCAATTCAAAAGACAATGTTTTTTCCGTTAATGTTTGCGTGCTTTCCAAATAGGGAATTCCTTTTGCTTTGCAAATAACCGTCAATGCCGCATTGGGATTTTTAGCCAAGGTGGCTTCGTTTGTCGTAATGGTTACAAAACTTTTGCCTCTTAACGCCCTATAACTCAACAAATACCCCTGGTTGGCTGCTTTTGGAAGTTCTTGACGCAATTCTTTCCCGTCTGGGGTCTTGATTTTTGCGTAATAATTTTTCCCTTCAATGGGTATCATCTGGAATTTCCCCATACCATCATGCGGACTCAAAAAAGAAGTTACCAATTCGTTGTCGGAATCGTAAACATCACCTTTGACTTCTATCGGATTTCCATTATTGTCAACACCCTTGAAGCCTACAATGCTGGCCACATTTTCTAAAAGAGAACCGCCTTCGGGAAAAAAATCAATCCTATAGCTGGTTGGATTCTTAATTTCAGTGATTATGTTTGCCGCCACAGTGGCACTATTTTGTGTTTTGTTGGCTTTGGAATGGGATTCGAAAGCATCTATAATTTCAATATTTTTTTTGAACACAAAATCATCCCCAAAATTCCTATTCCAATTGCTGTAAGCCCTTAACTGGTAAACTCCCGGTTTTACGCCAAGAGAATCCAATAATTTAAAATCACCATGACCCAAACCTATTTCTATATTGGTCTTGTTTCGTGCAATTACTCTAGAATCTGGCGAAACCAACTCCACGTATAAAATATTGCTGTTGTCAAAAAGCAAGTTGTTGGAGGTACGTACATTGTAGGCTTTGTAAAACAAATCATCGCCTATAAAATACTTTGAATTGTCCGTGTGAAGGTATGTTTTCTCTATGTCGGGAATCGTTTTTTTGTCTTGTGCCTGCGAAAAAACAGATGTTAAAACAATCCATAAAAAACAAAATAAACGGCAATTTTTATTCGCATTAAAAAATTCAAGCATTTAAAATCAAAATTATATTAAACAATAAAAAAAGTATAAAAGTATGTAAAAACCTTATAAAATTAATGGAATAAAAAAACATTTAACATCGGTACTTAAAAATGCTACAGAGAAACAATACTACATATGATCATTAATCTATTTGGGTTTGTTTTAGCCCCATCAACATCACAAATAAACCTTAGTTTTTAATGGTATAATACGTTTTTCTAACTACAGGAATCCCTGTTGCGGTAATGCCTTCCAACGCTACTTTCACTTTGGTTTCCACCTTGGTGTTGTAATAATTCACGCTCGCATTGCCTGTTTTGTCTGGATACATATCCGGATTCCAATACAGCGTGTTTCTTGTCGCTGCCTTTTTATCCAACTCGGCTTGTTCTGGATTTGGAGAGTAAAAAACCCGTGCGGTGTAAAAGCCGTCTATTTCTTTTTTAATCGATTGAAAATTGGCTTTTTTGGGTTTACCCAGGTTTTTGTATCGATTTGTAAAAATGTAAATACCCGGTTCTATGCCAACTTCGACGAAATCTATTTGCTCAATTTCATAGGGAGATATTGCATATACTTCAGCAAAGGTAGTCTCATTTCCATCTATAAAATATCCTCCGGCAGGGTCATCAAAAAATTCACCTTCCGTGAAAGTATATATCCTTTCCATGCCACTTTTAGCAAAATGTCTAAAATCTTGAATAACATCAAAGACATTATAATAGGATGCTGTATTTTTATCTGCTTTATAGGTATAGGATGGATTTATATAAGGAACTCGCGTAATTGCAGGGTTTTTCTTCTCGGCAACAATTACCACTTCCTTCAAAACATTTTCGGGCTTTACTCCAAAGAAAGTGAATTTTTTGTACACATTTTCAACAAACTTGTTTGTGGATTCAGGCAAACTAATGGATTCTTTTTGATTAAAAACAGCCATTGGAGGTTGTTCGATGGAATCCAACACTATTTCTCCCTTAAACTTTCCTTTTTCGTCCCTGGTGTTTAAATACATTTTGGTTTTTCCGGAAAATAGCAGGTTTTCATATTTAAAACGCCCCATGGAATCCGTGGTCGCATTAAAAATACCATGTTTCTTATTCCCCATCAAAGCCAAGGTCATGTTAGTATTTATCAATGGTTTTCTTCCAAAAAGTTGTTTTACCCTACCGGTTATCGTGATGCCTTTTTCTACTTTATACCCTAATTTATCATCCACTTCCGGGATTGTTTTCCATACAAAATCCCGCCAACCCTGGGTCAAAAGCAGGTTCTCCAAATGTTCCAGTCGTTTTGAATTGGCAGTATCAAAATAGTAACCCGGATTATGCACCTTGCCCCTGATGTCGGATTCCATCAAGAAATAAGAACTAATGGTCGTGTCCAAATCCTTTTCGTCCACTCCATTAGTATCAGTTACACTTAATGAAAAACTTCCTGATTTGGCTATGCCCTCTTTCGATTTTGAACTCAAGTTTATCGTGGCTTTTTCATTGGGCTGATAACTCGCTTTATCGGTTGTCAGTTGAACCCCTAAATCGTGCTCTTTTTCAAAATATACCAAGCGCTCGCTTTGTGGTTTATTATCGCTGTCTAATATGGTAATTTGGCTTATGCCTTCGGGGAAAATTTCCTTTGGCAATTCAAAAGACAATTCTGTTACCCTTAAGGTTTGTTTCGTTTCCAGATAGGAAATCCCTTTTGCTTTGCAAACAAGCGTGAGTACCCCATCGGGATTCTGGGCCAAGGTGGCGTTGTTTGTGCAAATGCTTAAAATGTTTTTGCCTTTAAAAATTCTAAAACTCAACAAATAGCCTTTCTTGGCGGATTTTGGAAGTTCTTGATGCAGTAGTTTCCCATCCGGAGTCTTGATTTTTGCGTAATAATTTTTCCCTTCCATTGGTATCATCTGGAATTTTCCCATACCGTCATGCTGACTTGAAAAAGAAGTCACCAATTCGTCATCTGCATCGGAATCGTAAATTTCGCCTTTAATGTCTATCGGTTTTCCATTATTGTCAATGGCCTTGAAGCCCACAACACTGGCCACATTTTCCAATAGAGAACCGCCTTCGGGAAAGAAGTCAATTCTATAGCTGGTTGGATTTTTTATTTCAGCAATTATGTTTTCCGCAGCAGTGGCACTATTTTGTGCTTTGTCGATTTTGGAACCGGATTCAAAAACATTTATTATTTCAATATCCTTTTTGAATACAAAATCTTCGCCAAAATTCCTGTTCCAATTGGTGTAAGCCCGTAACTGGTAAACTCCCGGTTTCACGCCAAGAGAATCGGTCAATTGAAAATCGCCATGCCCCAACCCCATTTCTATGTTGGTCTTGTTTCGGGCAATTATCTTGGAATCGGGCGAAATCAATTCCACGTATAAAATATTGCTGTTGTCAAAAAGCAAGTTATTGGAGGCACGTACGTCATAGGCTTTGTAATACAAATTATCACCAATAAAATACCTTGAATTGTCCGTATGAAGGTATATTTTCTCTACATCAGGAATTGCTTTTTGGTTTTGTGCTTGCGAAAAACCAAATGATAGCACAATAAGCAAACTGCAAATTTTAATTCTATTAAAGGCTTCAAGCATAAAATTCAAATTTATGTTAAACAATGGCAAAAGATATGAAGACGTATAAAAATCTTGTTAATTTATAAGCTATAAAATTAACAAATCAACAACTATGCCAACAAAAAACTTTAAATAAATTATTTGTCAAATTAATAGAAATAGGTCAATCGCAATAAAAAAACCTCGGGACAGAGCCACGAGGTTTTATGGAATTATTTTCTGTTTCGTAGCAGGGTTACGTAAAATCAAACCTAAACCAACTATTCAGCAGAATACTATTTAAAATTTATGTCAACTCTTTAAAATACTGCAACAAGATTTTGCTATTTTCCAATGTAGGGGTGAAAATTTCCAGAATGCCAGGTTTTTCGTTTTGGCTGTACAACGTTTTTAACCCATTTTCCAGACTTGTTTCATCGCTGGCAATGCTGTATTCAAAACCGTACATCTTGGCCAATTGCTCGGCAGTGAGGCAATGGGAAGTCTCGAAAAATTTGTTAAAAACAGGCGTTTCCTCGTGTCCGGGCAAAATCCTGAATATCCCTCCTCCTCCATTGTTGATGAGGATAATCTTGAAGTTTTTTGGCGTGTATTCGTTCCACAAGGCATTGCTGTCGTACAAAAATCCGATGTCTCCCGCTATCAAAACCGTCGGTCTTTCATTGGCCACAGCCGCTCCGATTGCCGTAGAAGTGCTGCCGTCGATTCCGCTGGTTCCACGATTGCAATAAACCGTAATCGAAGGATTTATGGCGAACAATTGGGCATAACGAATGGCCGAACTGTTGCTTAAATGCAGCATTGAATTTTCCGGCAAGGAAGGAATTATTTTTTCGAAAGCCTTGAAATCCGAAAAAGGAGTCTTGGCCAAATATTCTTGGTGTTTCTTTTCCCGCAAGGCTGAAATTTGTTCGAAATTAGCATGATAATTACTTTTAATCGGGATGGTAAACGGCAAAAATTGATTAAAAAACGGATTGGGATTAAGCTTGAAATGTTTGGTCAAAGCACCAAAAGTGTCATACGCCCTCAAGGTATCGACGTGCCAATGATGGGCTGGTTTGTATTCCCTCAAAAATGCTTTTATCCTTTTGGAAACCACCATTCCTCCAAAAGTCACCAAGATATCCGGTTGGAAATTTTTGAATTCCTTCTTTGTAAAAGGCGTAATTATGGTGTCAATATTATTCAAAAAGGAAGGATGCTGCAAGTTCGAAGTCGTTTCCGTCATCACGACCACCGAATGATCTTTGGCCAAGGCCTCAATAATTTCAGCGTCAATTTCATTGGGTTTATTTTCTCCTATGAGGATTAATTTCTTTTTGGATTTGTTCCAAATATTGGTAAATTCAATGATTTCGTCAATCGAGATTTTAGGAAGACTTTTTTTGTAAGCCGAAATCGTCACGTCAACATCCAATTTGAAAACCGTTTGGTACAAAGGCTCTTCAAAAGGTACATTAATGTGAACGGGACCTTTTTTGGTAAAAGCCTTGTTGATGGCCTTGTTGATTTTCAAGTCGTTTTCAACCGAAACTTCCTCCGTTAAATTGGCATTGTACAGCGAATGGTTCTTGAATACGCTTTTCTGGCGAATGGTTTGGCCGTCGCCAATGTCAATCTTGCTTTGAGGCCTGTCCGCAGAAATCACGATTAGGGGAATCTGGCTGTAGAACGCTTCGGAAAAAGCGGGATAATAATTCAACAAAGCAGAACCAGAGGTACAAACGACCGCAACGGGTTTCTGGATTTGTTGGGCAATTCCAAGGGCAAAAAAAGCGGCGCAACGCTCGTCGGCAATGCTGTAACAATTGAATTCGGGATTGCTAACAAAACCTATGGTTAAAGGAGCATTTCTCGAACCTGGAGAAATGACGATGTTTTTGATTCCTTTAGCAAGACAAATCTGGATGATGCTTTGTGCTAAAGGTATTTTGGGATAAATCATTAAATTTTAGTTTAAAGTTTAAGGTTTAAAAGTTTAAAGTTGTTGGAAACCTCAATTCAAGCAAAGATACAAAGTTGCTCCCCTTTTTCCCTAAGTATATGGTTCATTTTTCTTAATTTTGAGCAAAATAGATTTGGTATGGAAATCAAGATAAGACCGGCAATTTTTGCAGATATTGACACAATATTGGAAATCGTTAATCACGAAATACTTCACGGCACGTCCAATTATGATTATGAACCACACGATTTTGAAACCCAAAAATTATGGTTTGAAGAAAAACAGGCACGAAACTGGCCTGTAATTGTGGCAGAGATTGAAAACGGAGCGATTGGATATGCTACTTACGGTCAATTTAGGGAGAAAATAGGCTATCAATACACGGTGGAACATTCTGTTTATGTTGCGGAAGAATTTATTGGAAATGGAGTTGGCAAACTATTATTGGCAGAACTCATCAAATTAGCCAAAGAACAAGGTTTCCACAACATGATTGGAGCCATCGATGCAAAAAATAAGGCAAGTATCGCTTTTCACAAAAAATTCGGTTTTGAAGTTGCTGGCACCATTCGCGAAGTCGGATACAAATTTGACCATTGGCTGGATTTGGTTTTTATGCAACTGATTTTGAAATAGAAGTGATTCTGTAAAAAAACGTAATTCCTTCATATAAATAATAAGTGTGTAAAAGAATCCTATATTTGCACCTTTACAAATAATATGAGCTTTACCCTTCTTTCTTCACCTTTACAAGGATTTACCGATTTTCGTTTTCGAAATGCCCAAAACAAGCTTTTTGGAGGGATAGACACTTTTTATTCTCCCTACATACGATTGAACGGAAAATTGGTTATAAAAGCATCTTACGAACGTGATTTGCTTCCCGAGAACAATGCTGGTTTAGAAGTGATTCCTCAAGTGATAACAAACGATGCCGACGAATTTTTGTTTGTGGCAAAATACGTTCGGGAACTGGGATATAAAGAATTAAACTGGAACTTGGGCTGTCCGTATCCAATGGTCACCAAATCCGGGATGGGTTCCGGTTTGATTAAAAACACCGAACAAATCAACCACATTCTCGATAGAGCCCATTCTGAAACTGATATTATCGTGTCGATGAAAATGCGTTTGGGTTATGATACCACCGAAGAAATTCTGGATGTTTTACCAATTTTGGATACCTATCCCATCAAGAATATCGCCATTCACGCCCGTATCGGCAAGCAATTGTATAAAGGCGGTGTACATTTGGACGCATTTCAACACTGCATCGACAACACCAAACACAAACTGTATTATAACGGCGACATTAGTTCTGTGGCCAAATTTCACGAGATGCAGGAACGTTTCTCAAGCATTGACCACTGGATGATTGGAAGAGGATTAATTTCTGATCCTTTTTTGCCCAGCATGATAAGAAACAACACCCCGGAATATCCTAAAAACAAAATGGAACTGTTCAGTGCATTTCACGATACTTTATATGCCATATACAGTGAATCCTTATCCGGACAAACCCATATATTGCTAAAAATGTATCATTTATGGGAATACTTTTCGACCACCTTTTCAAATCCGCATAAAGTATTGAAACAGATAAAGAAAGCGCAGAGTATCCGAAATTATGAAGCTGCAGTGGCGGCCATTTTCAAAAACGAGAAATAATTATAAACCATATAAGGCATATAAGTTTCATTTAAGGTATTTCTCTTGTATGAAACTTATATGCCTTATATGGTTTATATGGTAAAAAGAATAATACTACCCTTTAATCCAATTCACTATTTCAGGATCGTTAGGCAGGGTTTTCGGAGAGATTACTTTTACCAATTCTCCTTTTTCATTCAAAAGATATTTCTGGAAATTCCATTTTACTTCTGAATCTTCCAGTCCGTTTTTGGCTTTTTGGGTAAGGAATTTATATACTTCATTTATGTCATCCCCTTTTACCGAAATCTTGCCCATCATCGGAAAAGTCACTCCGTAATTCAATTGGCAAAAAGTGGCAATTTCCGCATTGGTTCCCGGCTCTTGCGAGGCAAAATTATTGGCAGGAAAGCCCACAATCACGAAACCCTTTGCAGCATATTCTTTATACAATGCTTCCAATTCCTTGTATTGTGGAGTCAATCCACATTTGGAAGCAGTGTTTACAATCATTATTTTCTTTCCTTTCAAGGAAGCAAAATCAAATGTTTCCCCTGACAAATCCTCCACTTTAAACTGGTAAATAGTCTGTTTTTTCATAGTTGTATTATCGTTTTGACCTTGACTTTGGATTGTCCACATAAGGAAAATTCCACAAGCAATACTAAATAGCTTTTTCATTGGTTTAATTTTTTTATAAAAATAGTTAAAATGTTTTTTTTTAATACTAGAACGATTCCTAAAGTTTTTATAATATTAGAAAGTTCAATATTCTCAAACTATTGGGTTTCCAATACGATAATGTCCAGTCCTGATACTAAACAAAAAGGTTCAACTCAATGTTGAACCTTTTTTGTTTGATTTGGTTATTTTACTTCTTGTAATATTTCCTGTATTTTGGATAGGTAATCGCTCCAAATAAGGTGATTGCACCAAGTGATTGCCATATCCAGCTCAACGATTTTGCCTCTCCGCTGGCATAAGAATGCAAGCCGACCAAATGGAAATTAACTCCAAAATAAGTGAACAAAATCGATACGAAAGCAAAGATACTCATCAGGTTAAATACCCATTTTCCCCTAAGTGAAGGCACGAAACGCGAGTGAATCACGAAAGCATACACCATAATGCTGATCAATGCCCATGTTTCTTTTGGATCCCAACCCCAGTAACGTCCCCAACTTTCGTTGGCCCATTGTCCACCAAGGAAATTCCCGATAGTCAGCATAATCAAACCAACAGTTAACGCCATTTCGTTGATATATGATATTTCCTTGATATTCAATTCCATCTTGGCTTTGTTTTTTTCATTGGTAAACAAAATCAACAACAAGGAAACCACTCCCAAAATCATTCCCAAGGCAAATGGCCCGTAACTCGCCACGATTATCGCCACGTGAATCATTAACCAATACGAATTCAAGACTGGCTGTAAATTACCAATTTCAGGATCAATCCAGTTCATGTAAGCCGCGGTCAAAATCATGGCAGCCACAAAGGCAGAGGAAGCCACGGTCAATTTTGATTTTCGGTCGAAAACCAAACCAAAAAACATGGTAGCCCAAGCCACGTAAATTATCGATTCATAAGCGTTGCTCCAAGGCGCGTGACCCGAAATGTACCATCGGGCTATCAAACCAATCGTGTGCAAACCAAAAAGCAAGCCGATAATAACATGCATAGTGTTGACCAAAATATTCAATGATTTTCTTTCCTTGAATATTTTCAGGATGGTAAAAAAGAGCATCAACATTGCTGAATATATGTACCAATAAGGAAGTTTTTGGAACACGTCATATTCATTATAAAGTATTTCCGAAGTGATTTTTTCTTCGCTTGGCCTCACTTTGCTACCATATTTTTTCTGGTAACCGTTAATGCTTTCCAATAATCCATCCGCTTGTTTGTAATCACCGGAAACTGATGCTTGCTCCAAGGCGGTAAAATACATGTGAAGAATATTTTGGGTATAAGTTCCCGCCATTCCTTTTAAACCGGCATGTTCCAGCTCTGGATAAGAAACCCATTTATTGTTGGCGTCATTCGGAATAGGGAAAATTTTCAAGATGCTTCCGCTCAAGGCAGCTTCCATTAAATTGACTTTTTTATCGGCTTCGATAAAATCCTTTTCAAATTGGTTTGGATTAGCAGTTTTGTATGCTCCTTCCAAATAAGGCGACAATTTGTAATTTCCGCTATTGTCAAAAAAGTCAATAAAAGCAGCGTATTTTTTATCGGCATCAATTCCAATAATCTTGCGAATACTGTCATTTCCTGACTTGATATAAATCATTGGAATTTGAACCCAAATGTTTCCGCCTTGTGTCATCGACAAAAACACTTGATCGGAATTCATCCCTTTATACGTATTCTCATGGCTCACTTTTCGCAATAATTCGGAAGAGAAAGTGTTGATGGGTTTCATTCTACCTCCAGCATCCTGAATAATTATCCTTCCAAATTTGGCTGCGTGAGCTTCAGATACTTTTCGTTTTTCAATTATGGAATCCAATTGGTTTTGATTTAAAAAACGTCCATTGTGATTTTGGGCGAAAGCACCAAAACTCAAAAACAAAAGCAATAACGGCAGTAAATTTGCCTTTTTGGTTTTCACTACTTCCAATTTTCGTTTCAAATCAGCAAAACGGGAATGTTTGGTAAACAAGATCGACACCATGGCGAAAAACAACATAAAATAACCAATATAAGTAATCAAAGTTCCCCAATAATCGTGGTTTACAGACAAGACAGTTCCCATTTCATCTGGATCGAAAGACGATTGAAAAAAACGATAACCTCCATGATCCAAGATATTGTTCATGTAAATTCTGGCATCAAAAACCTCGCTTTTATCTCGAAGCGTAACTTGGCTTTCGAAAGATGAAAAACTTTTTTCGGTTCCAGGATATTTCTCGGCTATAAAATCATTCAGTTTTATACTGAAAGGCAATGTATATACTTTGTTTCCGTAGGTAAAAGTATAATCCAGTTTTCCTATTTTCACGGATTTCGATTCTCCTGTTCTTCCTTTCGTGCCTATCAAGGTCAACGTTTTCTCTTGTCCTTCGGCGTTCAATTTCACGATTAAAGCATCGTTACCGTTCTTGGCCTTGTAATCATTTTTAGAATCATAACCAATCGTCCCTTTTACTGCAGGTTCCGGAAAAACGAAGCGCATTTCGCCTATGGAATACAACGAACGCATCATCAAGGTTTGCACACTGTCTTTGGTTACTTTACCCTGCAATTTGTCCGCCATTCGCATAAACTGTCCTTCAAAAGGGGTTTGAATCGTGGAAGTGTCTCCTTTTATGGTAATATTTATCGCACCAGCCGTGAACTTATTATATGAAAAAAGCGTGTTGTGAATGTTTTGAACTTCTCCCTCTTTCAAGAAATGTTCTTCACGACCACCTTCACCAGCTTCGACCAATTTTAAATAAAGACTGCCTTTAGCATCCGGTTTGATGACTTCTTTAGCTCCCATAATGAAGTTTTCGTAATTTACTTCAAATTTGGTATCGGCAAAGTTCTCCGAAATGGAGAAATTGTTGTTGGTAACAGGCGAAAGCAACAATGGTTTTTCGAAAACTCGACGTCTTGTTTCGCCTTGGTATTCGCCATCCACAAAAAGAGTAAGGTACATCTTGTCGGAATAAAACACGTTTTCGGTATTACCTTCTCGAATAGGCATCATTCCTTCATAACTGATATAACGGGTAATAAATGCCCCGACAATGATGAAAACAAAAGACAAATGCAGCATCAGTGTTGCCCATTTTTCTTTTCTTAACAAGTTGTAGCGTTGGATGTTTCCTATAAAATTGATCATAAAAACCAACATAATCCCTTCAAACCACCAAGCATTATAGACCAAAATGCGGGCTGTATCAGTATTGTATTTGCTTTCAATAAAAGTTCCCGCAGCCATTGCAATTGCAAAAGTCAGGAAAAGGATGGCCATTAATCGAGTGGAAAATAAAAAGGATGTTAATTTATTATTCATCTGTAAGAAATTACGTTTTATTAAAGTGTTACAAAAGTACTTATAATTGTTGAGTTTCAGATTCTCAAAATTGTTAATTAAATCCAAAAATAAGGGTTTTTGAATTTTACAAACCAAAACTTAACCATAATTTATTTTTAAAATTCAATTGTACCACAATGCATTAGTTTTTATTTTTTTCGTTAATTTTGGCATATGATTAAAGTGATTATTATTGGTTCTGGAAATGTTGCCCAACATTTGATTAAAGCTTTCGACAAAAACAAAAAAATCGAAGTGGTTCAAGTGTTTTCAAGACAAAAAGAAGCAGTCGCCCACCTACTCGATTCTCCTAAAATTACCGATAATTTCAATGATTTAAAGGACGCTGATTTATATGTCATTGCCGTTTCCGACGATGCCATTGCTGCTGTTTCTTCACAATTGCCTTTCGAAAACAGACTGGTAGTGCACACTTCCGGTAGTGTTTCTTTAGAAGCTTTGGATAAAAAGAATAGAAACGGAATTTTTTACCCTCTACAAACTTTTTCAAAAAAAGCCGAAGTCGATTTTAGCAAAATTCCCATTTGTCTGGAAAGTGAAAAGGAAACCGATTTTGAATTCTTGAAAAAAGTAGCCGAACTAATTTCCCAAAAAGTCTATAAAATAAATTCCGGACAGCGAAAATCTTTGCATGTTGCAGCAGTTTTCGTGAATAATTTCGTGAATCAACTGTATCAAATGGGCAATGAAATTTGCATCGAAAACGATGTGCCTTTCGATGTCCTGAAACCCTTGATTCAAGAAACGGCAAACAAGGTCATGACCCTTTCTCCAAAAGATGCGCAAACTGGACCCGCCATCCGCAACGACCAGAAAACCATCGCTGCCCATTTGGATTTTTTAAAGGACGAAAATCAAAAAAACATTTATAAAATACTAACACAATCCATACAAAACAATGGCAAGAAGTTATAAAGAGATAATGAACGACATCACCACTTTTGTCTTTGATGTCGATGGCGTACTGACCGACAGTTCCGTTTTCGTGACCAATGAAGGTGAAATCTTGCGAACGATGAATATTCGCGATGGTTATGCGATGAAAGCAGCCGTAGAAAGCGGTTACAATGTTTGCATCATTTCCGGCGGAAGCAACGAAGGCGTTCGGGTACGGTTGAGAAATTTGGGGATTACCGACATCCATTTAGGAAGTCCCGACAAAGTGGAAACTTTTAAAGAGTATATCGAACTTTACGACATAAAACCGGAACAAGTATTGTATATGGGCGACGACATTCCAGATTATCACGTGATGAAACTTGTAGGATTGCCTACTTGCCCACAAGATGCAAGTCCTGAAATCAAATCCATTTCCCGTTATATTTCACACAAAAATGGAGGAAAAGGCGCCGCTCGTGACGTAATCGAACAAGTGATGCGAGTGCATGAAAAATGGACAACCCACTTTGATGGAAAACTGGATTAAATAATTTCAGTCGCAGGGGGCACTGAAAAATAAACACTAAAAATAATAAATCATAATGACACAAACCGTAATATTTGACATGGATGGCGTAATCGTGGATACGGAACCCGTTCACAGCTATGCTTATTTTCAACATTTTACCGAATTGAAAATTGATGTTTCCAAAGACATGTTTACTTCCTTTATGGGAAATTCAACTCGAAACACCTTCCAAAAACTAAAAGAATTATTCCCGATTGATGATGAAGTGGAAGATTTAATCCAAAGAAAAAGAACTATTTTCAATGATGCTTTCGACAACAAAGAAGATTTATACTTAATAGAAGGCGTCGAAAAATTAATACAGGATTTACACGGAAACGGCATGCAATTGATACTCGCTTCCTCGGCGGCAAAAGTAACCATTGACCGCGTTTTCAAACGGTTTAATTTGCATCAATATTTTACCCATATCGTGAGTGGAGAAGATTTCCCCCATTCAAAACCACATCCAGCCATCTTTGAACATGCCGCAACTTTGTCTGTTGCGCCAAAAGAAAATTGCATCATCATAGAAGACAGCACCAACGGTATCAGAGCTGCAAAAGCGGCCGGCATTTTTTGCGTGGGTTACAACAGCGAAAATTCGAAACTACAGGATTTGTCTTTGGCAGACGTGGTGATAAATCATTTTGACGAATTGAGTTTTGATTTGATTTCGAAATACTAATTCCAAATTAAGGTTTAATTAACGTTTTTGAATACTTGAATTTGTAATTTTGAACGAATCTAAATTTTAAACCATGAAAAAAATACTATTTGTATTGGCCATGATGATTGCCAATTACGCCATTGAAGCACAAGTAAAAGCACCTCAAGCAAGTCCAAAATCAACATTGAGCCAAGTTGTTGGTTTAACCAATGTTGAAATTGTTTATTCCAGACCAAGCGCAAAAGGCAGGAATGTATTCAATAATTTAGTGCCTTTCGGTAAATTATGGAGAACTGGTGCCAACGAAAACACAACTATCTCCTTTAGCGATGATGTCGTTATAGACGGCAAGACATTGCCAAAAGGAAAATATGCTTTATATACCACTCCGAGAGCGGACAACTGGGAAATAATTTTCTACACTGCCACTGATAATTGGGGAAATCCAGAAACATGGGACGAAACAAAAGTAGCTTTAAAAACAACTGTTAAATCGGAGCATTTAGAGAAATTTGTAGAAAGTTTCACCATCGGAATCAACAATCTGGACAATAATTTTGCCCACTTGGAAATATCTTGGGAAAACACATTTGTTGCCCTAAAATTTGATGTTCCAACACAGAAAACGGCAATGGGAAGTATTGAAAAAACCTTGGCCGGACCTAGTGCCGGAGATTATTTTTCTGCCGCCCAATATTTTTACCAATCCAACGGAGATTTGACAAAAGCCTTGACCTATGTTGACAAAGCCTTGGACATAAATCAAGACAAACCGTTTTTTTACTATAGATTAAAATCGTTGATTCAAGCCAAGCAAGGCGATACAAAAGGAGCAATCGAAACAGCCAAACTATCTCTTGTAGCTGCTGAGGCCGCTAAAAACCAAGATTATGTAAAGATGAACAAAGACAGTATTGCCGAGTGGAGCAAGAAATAAAATATCTTTAAAAATTACAATAGAATCCTGTTTGTCTTGGCAAACAGGATTTTTTATTGTTTAGAAGTTGAGAGAAATCCAGATTGCATTTTAAGATACTTAGCATTTTTTTTGCCAACATCGAGTACTTCGAGGTCAAAGCCAAGATGCTTGAGGAGTCCTTTTCTCAACTGCTTTATGAAATACAATATAGTAATCCATAAAATCTAAAACAGCATGATTTCATTACTAATAAGACTCTCAAATTATGATACAAAAAAAGGGTTTGAAAAAACTTCAAACCCTTTTTTTATTAAAAGCTTAAAAAAACTATTTTTTAAAAGTTCTCATATAAGCAGTTACTTGCCAAAGTTCTGCATCACTTAACTTTTCTTTAAATGAAGGCATTGGTTTTCTACCAATTTTTGTTTTGTAGAAAATTGCTCCATCAGACAATGATTGAAATTCTTTTGATGAGAAATCACCGCAAGAAATATCAATTTTTGCTGCTTTTGATCCATCTCCAAGACCTTTAACCCCGTGACAAGATTTACAATCTCTTGCCCAAATTTCTTTTCCAGCAGCAATAGCCGATGCATCACCAGCTTTTACAGTGCTTTTTTTCGCAGCATCTGCAGCAGGAACTTTCCATTCTTTTCCTTTAGGTTTTGCTTGTGCATTAGTGTTTTGAGTGAACGACAAGGCTGCTAAAACAGCTAGCCCAAAAAGGATTTTTTTCATGTTTTTCATAATTTAATTGTTGTTTTAATGTTTGATTTAATTGTTAATTTTAATTTGCGCTTCCTAAGCGTTTAATTTTAAATACTTGTAATACTGCGTATATCAAAAATCCCCATACTAAGCCAATAACTAATAAAGAGGATACAATAAAATAGATTGGAGCTGCATTTCTCCCAGCTGATATTGAACGTTCCTTTACATTTGAGTTATCACTAACAACTACCGTACCCCAATTTACTTCACCGCTTGCTTCGGCATTCATGTAAACTTCGTCATCCGATATATTAGCAAATATAAATAATTTTCCATTACGAGATGGAATATCCTGGGGAACTTCAAAAGTAGCCACACCAGTTGAATCTGTGGCAATTGCATCGCCCACAGGCAAATTGCTGTACAAGCGTTTCACCGATAATTTTACACTTACATCCTTTACGGGAACACCGTCTGAAACCACCAATGCTTTACAAACATTCAAAGAATCAACTTTTTCAAAAGTCAAAGTGATTTTTGCTTCTTTATCCTGTGCAAATGAAGTTGCCATTGAAAACAACAACATAAAGCAGGTTACCATAAACCAGTTACAATTTTTCATCTCTGAATTATTTATAATTAATTATTTCTTCTTTCCCCTCTAATTTACCTTCTGCAACTTCCCATACTGAAATGATGGGAAAAAATTTAGAAAATACGGTAACAAGAAGCAATGTTCCTGCAATTGTTGCAGCAACAATAGTCAATTCAATCAGGCTTGGCGTATAATGTTTCCATGTTTCAGGAACATCTTGTATAGGCAATAACGGATGAGCTTGACCAGGAATTACGATTAAATAAAATTTGAACCAGCCTGCTATTAAAACTGCAAGTGCTATAATACTAAGAGGCAATGGCTTTCTCATTTTTCTAAACAATGGCAAAATGCTAGGCACCGCTATTCCAAAAAACACCACCGACCAATAAAACAATGCTTCTTCACCTACAAATAAATCCAATAAATGATTTTCATGCAAGCCTGACATTTTATAGGCAGGAACAAGATATTCATTGATATTAAAATAAGCGTAGATAAACCCCATCAATACCATGGCCTGACCCAATTTATCAAAGTGCATTTCCGTTAAATAATTCTCTAAATTATAAATTTTTCTGAATGCATATACAGCGATAACCATCGTTGCAACGGTTATAAGAGCAGAACCTGATACAAAATACGCTCCAAAATTAGTACTGTCCCATTCTGGTCTCAATGTTGTCGAGAAAAGCCAAGCACTAACTGTTCTCAAGGCAATTCCCAACGGAATTATCAATACAGTCAAAATGAGCACCGTCTTTTTTAATACTTTCCATTGTTCCGCATTTCCTTCCCATCCAAAAGAGAGAATATCATACATCTTCAATTGCCATTTTGGAAGGTTGTGCAAATGATTTTTACAAGTGGACAAAGAAGGAATCAATGCTATAAAAAGCACTAAAACACAGGCAACAAAATAGGTGGCCACAACAATTATATCCCAAATTATGGGTGATTGAATACGCCCATAAATAAACAAATGATGAAGTCTATCAGCACGCCCCATTGAAATCATGATACATATTCCAGCCATGGTAATACTGGACAACGATATAACATCGGCTATTCTTGAAAGAGGACGATACCATTGAAAATTTGTCAATCTTAGTATTGCCGACATAAAAACGGAGGACAAACTCAAGGCTACCAAAAACAAAAAGTTAGATATGTAAACACCCCAGGTTGTATAATCCCTCAATCCTGTGGTAACATATTTACCCCTAGTTTCCTGCAAATAATAAGCAAACACTCCAGCCAAGAAAACGGCTGTCAGGAATCCAATCCAAATCTTTGCCCCTATACCAATTTTTTCTATTGGCCGCAGCAAATCGTCTTTCATAATCATATACTCTTCCTGGGTAAAGGTTTCGTATTTAACTGATTCTGCTTTATCTATAGACATAATTTATACTTTTAAAAAGATTAATCTTTTGTATTATGAGCTTCGGTTGCATCTTCAAACGGGAAATTACGTGCTACTGGAGGCAAGTAATACACACGAGGTTTTGTTCCCAATTCTTCAAATTGGCGGTAAGCTCCCCTGTCTTGCAATAATTTTTTCAATCTAAAAGTGTCCTCACCGTTAGTAACCACATCTTCCAATTCATCTCCATGAAGTATGGCTCCATTTGGACATTCCACAACACATGCAGGCAATAAACCCTTCTCGGAGCGATCTGTACAGAAATCACATTTTGCAACAGTTCCTTCTTGCGCATAAGGAGTTCTACAATGGTTTGGATCTGAAGTATCGTTTCCATGTTCTTCGGTAAATTTCAGTTGTTCCGGTTTTCCAAAGTTGAAAGTTCGGGCTGAATAAGGACAAGCAGCCATACAGAATTTACATCCAATACAACGGTCATAATCCATGGCAACAATTCCGTCTTCACGTTTGAATGTGGCATCTACCGGACATACTTTTGTACACGGAGGATTATCGCAATGGTAGCACATCGTAGGAAACCAATACGGTGATTCAAGCTCCGAGTTTTGCATCTTTTTCACCTTGATATACTCTACCGGAGCTATATAATTATGTGCCGTTTGACATCCTTCAATACATTTTCTTTCATTGGCACATTTGCCTAAATCGATAACGCGGATAAATTTTTTCCCTTTAACTCCTTGACGAATTTCTTCACTTGTATAATTGTCGTTCATGGCATGATGCTCGACATGTGAACTATCCACTTCCACAAGTTTACCATCGGCTGTAAGCACTTTTACTTTTTTGCCTGTTTCCTTTGGAGCTTCATCTGTAACAGCTTTAGCAATTGCTGTCCCTGCCAAAGCTATTCCACCTAGAGCACCGAGTCTCAGGAAATTTCGACGACTTGAATTATTGTTTTCGTTTTCCATTTTTCATCAATTTAGTTGCTAAAAATTCATTGCAATTAGAATATATTTTGGTTTATGTCTTTCGTTTAAATCATGGTGCAAATTTCAATATTAAATTTCCGAATACTAATGATAATTATCATACTATAGTTAAAACTACCCACTAATCGAATTCAAAGGTTGAATTTAGTTAAAATTCGGCAAATAATGCAATAAAAATGAATATAAAAATATAAAAGAGGATTAACTCATCCTAATTTATGAATGAGAATCCTCTTTTATATTTTATCAACCGCCAGGGTGGTTATACAAATGATAATTTTCTCAACATACTACCAAGTTCTGGATATGTTAAATCCAATGGCAAATTCGCCTTCAAAGAATTCGAATTGATTGAACATATTGCTTTGTTGGTTCACGATTCCCCTATAATTACTTATGAAAATTTGAAATGTATGCCCAACAGTAGAAAACTCGGTTCCAACTGAAAATCCTGGTTTAGGAGCATCATTTTGAGAGGTAATCGGTTGATTTACGTCCAAAAGTACAGACATGGTGGAAGTGACTTTTGCACGACCTCCCAATTGAAGAGCAAATAAATCATTATTCATGGAAGCATCAACTACATTATAATGTGAATAACTTGGTCCTAATTGCAATGAATACACCTTGTTGATTTTTTTTGCAATTATCAATTGGTTGTAAAATGACCAACGATCTGTCAAATGATAAAAATTCTCTTTTGGTAAAGCGCTAATGGACCAATTCCCATAATAAGTAACACTTATCGGCATTTTGCCGTCAACGGTTTGTTTTAACAAAGCAGCCTTAAGACTGAAATCTTGCAATCTAACGTCTTTTGTAGTTCCAAAACCAACAGTAATACGATCTGTAATGGAATAATTTAATGCGATACGAATATTTGCAGGTGCCCAGATTCCAATCATGTCATTGGTTCCATTCACAAGACCAAAACGGTGATTCATGATCATTTCGATGGTTCCTTTCGAATACACTCGATTCGTTTGGCTTTCAATCAATGAAGTGCTTTCAAAAGCGGCACGTTCATACTCTATTTCTTTTACAGCCGGAACGCTGTCTTCTTGAACTGCTGGTATGCTATCTTTTTGTACGGCGGCAATGGTATCTTTTTGTTCTTGTGCCAACATCATCATTGGCAAAGTAAACAGGGCTATAAATATTATTTTTTTTAATTTCATGATTTCTTATTTATAGTTAATTGTTAAGCGCCCCGTCATTAATCCACTTATCCACAATTGCGATTTTTGAATCACTCCATTTTCCTCCAGGAGGCATTAAAGCGGCACCATCACCCATTAGAGATTTATGCAGTTTACTTCCCGCAGCGTTTCCTGGAACAACATATTTGTTGTTTGCAGTCAATGCACTATACGAATTTGCAGCAGTCAAGTCTGGCGCTGTCCCTCCCGATTTATGACAACCGATACAAGACTCATTCCATAATGGCTGAACATCTTCTGAGTAAGAAACTACGTCCGGAAGTGGAACAACAGGTTCTGGCGGCATTGTATCATAGTAACAGGATGTAGCCATCAAACCCACTGTCAGCATTATTACATATTGAATTGTTTTTTTCATCTTTTATTTTTTATTTGAATAATTGCTATATTGTCTTATTCAACAATTTTCATTGTCAAGAGATTCAAATTTTCGCGAGCAATATAGTACTTTGTCAAAGAAAGACATATAAAATCCCAATCCTTCAACAATTAAATAAATACCTCTGGGACTCTCTGCCCAGAGGTAAGTTATTTTTTATTTTAATGCTTCGATAGAGTTTTGAATTAAAGCCATTACGTAAAGTGGGTTGTGAACACCTTTACCTTCGTCCCCTATCACTAATTTGTAATTCCAATACGCCTGAGAATATTTAAGAGGAAAATCTGTTCTTGATTGGTACCAAACTCCAGGAGTTGTGTTTCCTGAACCAGGAGTCGTAGGGAACGGCAATCCTGTAGTACTGTCATAAGCTTTAATACTCACACTAGCACTCACACCAGTTCCAGAAACAGTAAAATAAGTAGGTTTTGCCGCGAATGCTGCCACCAATTTTGCAATTTCTGCATCAAATTTAGCATGGAAAGTGGTCAATAAAGTTTCAGGACTTGAATGGCAAGTCACACAAGTTTGAAAAGAAAGTTTAAAGGTATGTGAACCTGTATTTGTAGTCCCCGGTTTAGGTGTATCCATATGACACTTTACACAAGAAGCCGATTTGTAGTGCGCAGCTGTTTTTGCTGCAGGCAAACGTGTTGTGGTTCCTTCTATGTCAATACCATTGATTCCCATCCACAAATCTCCTTGTTCAGATGCGTGAACACTGGTACCTGTATTGGAGTAAATTTTGTAAAAGGTAGTTCCTGCTGGATAAGGACCTACTTTATCGGCCAATTTTCTTTGCGACCAGTATCTGTATAAAGGACCTGTTGGGCTATTGGTAATTACAACGTTTCCTGAAGCATCTTTTTCACCAGCTTCAATAACCGGTCTTTTGTAATATCCATTTGAATCAGGTCTTGCTTGGTGACATCCAATACAAGTGTTGGCTGAACTAACCCCGTCTGTTGGCGAAGCATTTAAAAAGAATCCCGGGTTGATTTTTTGTGGTACGGCGGCAATATTTCTTAAACCAAAATCATTTCCGTCAACAGCAAAATTCAAAGATCTGTGAACTGTACCATGACAACCTTCACAACCAATCTGTTTAACCATATCATATCCCATAGGATTTGGTTGACCATATTTTTTTGTATCTATATACCCTTCTTGAGAGTGGCATTGAGAGCAAAATGCCCTATTGCTGTTCAAAGAACCATCAGCATAAACTGAATTACGTTGATCGGAACCACTAGGAGTAATACCACCATAAACATGTCCTCCCAGAAAATGTGTCGACAAGTTATAAGCATCAATAATAGGTTGTTTATGAGCAACGGAGTGACATGTTTCACAAGAAGCTGTTCCAGAGACACCGTCTGTACCATTTTCACCCGGTGGTCCAGGTACTGGAATATATTCGTCATGCGTACATCCCTGCAAGGAGAAAAAAAGAAGTCCTAAAACAACTAACATAGTTTGTTTGACTGTTTTCATAATTTCGAGAGTTTAATTTATTGATTTCCTTAACTTATTCTTAACTTAATCTTATGTTATTTTTATGATATAAAATTATTTGTTATTTGAAGAATAGAATATGATATTTATCATACTTTGAATAAATGACACTTATTTAGTTCTTTTCTAATTAATTATCTTGGAATCGCAAACCTTTTATTACAATACAGAAATATTGCCATTTGGTGTAAATGGATTAATCTGAAACATTTACTTACCAAAAATAATAAAAAATAATAATAAAAAAAACAAAAAACAGCAGATTAATCACTCCCTTATTTTGAAAATTAATTTCTTGAAATATTCGAATTATGGAAAATCTGCTGAATCTGCAAAATTGGATAGTGATTTTTATAAAAAACAAAAAATCACCTACTATTTTTGACCACATTATCCCAAAAAGCAAATCTTAGAAATGAAAAAAAAATAAAGTTAAAATAAAAATCTTACACTTTAAAACAATAGAGAATTGATTCTTAATTATTTATACAGTTTCTAGTTTTTCTCTAAAAATTGTTGCCTGCATAATCATGGACAAGATTATGGCAAGCATTGCTCCAATAAAATTGAGCCACAAATAACCCAGTTTCTCTTCGCCGCTTGGATAAATGAATATGGCGTAGTAATAGATTATAAAAATGGTAATCTGGCTGATGACGGCACTGTAAAAAATAGCTCTGGCCTGAACGTGTCTTATATAAAAACCAACCAAGAAAATTCCCAAAACAGTTCCATAGAAAATAGACCCCACAATATTGACCAATTGGATCAAGTTTTCGAACAGGGTTCCAATACTGGCAAAAAGTATGGCCACAATTCCCCAAAAAAGGGTAAAAAATTTGGAGGCATTCACATAATGTCTTTCTGATTTCTCTTCCTTTATATTGCGTTTGTAAATATCGATTGCCGTTGTCGATGCCAATGCATTAAGTCCAGAGGCCGTAGAAGACATCGCTGCCGAAATTATTACCGCCAGCAGCAAACCAATCAAGCCTTTGGGCAAATAATTCAATATGAAGTGGAAAAACACGTAATCCTTGTCATTTGTTTCGCTGTTGCTGTCCGCTTTAAAAATGATTTCTTTGGCACGATCCCTTAAATCCTTTTCCCTGCTGGACAACCCAACCAATTCTTTTCGAAGAATGGGATTGTCGTAATCCTGGTTGAGCTGATCGATATACAACAAATTAATCACTTTCTTGTCTTCGGAAAGAGCCGATAATTTCTGCTCCAAAGCGTGATATTGATTTTTGTATTGGGATTTTTCAATAATCGTTTTATTGTTGGGATTAAAATTCAAGGGAACTGGATTGAATTGGAAAAACACAAAAACCATGACCCCGGTTAGCAGTATGAAAAATTGCATCGGCACTTTGAGAAGTCCGTTCATTATTAATCCCATTTGACTTTCCCGAACTGATTTTCCAGACAAATAACGTCCCACTTGGGATTGATCCGTTCCAAAATAAGCCAAGGCCAGAAAAAAACCTCCCGTGATTCCGCTCCAAAACGTATATTTTTCTTCAAAATCAATCGAAAAATCGACTATATCCATTTTGTTGTTGGCACCAGCAATATGCAGTGCACTAGTAAAAGTCATGTCGTTGGGCAAATAATACAAAATCAAGAAAAAAGTGATAATCATTCCAGACATAATCACGAACATTTGCTGTTTTTGGGTTACATTCACGGCTTTGGTTCCACCCGAAAAAGTATAAATAATTACCAGGACACCAATTAATATATTCATTGCTGTCAGGTTCCAACCCAACAATGCCGACAAAATTATTGCAGGTGCATAAATAGTCAAACCTGTCCCCAACCCTCTTTGCACCAAAAATAAAATAGCGGCAAGTGAACGAGTTCTTAAATCAAATCTTTTTTCGAGGTATTCATAAGCCGTAAAAACCTTGTATTTATGATATAAAGGAATGAAAGTTAAACAAATGACCACCATGGCAATAGGCAATCCAAAGTAGAATTGCAAAAAACCCATTCCGTCATGATAGGCTTGTCCAGGAGTCGAAAGAAAAGTAATGGCACTGGCTTGTGTCGCCATAACCGAAAGCCCCACGGTGTACCATGGCGTTTCGTTGCTGCCCAGAATATAATCTTCCACATTCTTGCTGCCCTTTGTTTTCCATACGCCATAAATCACTATAAATAGCAAGGTTACAACCAGGACAATCCAATCGAATAACTGCATAGTTTCAAGAATATAATTCCATTAATAAATAAAAAACCAAAATATAAGCAGCATTGATCACAAGAACCCAAGTGTAGCTTTTCTTCCAAGTTTTGACTTTGTTGGTTTCCATAATTTGATTTTTAAAGTTTTCCTTTTTCAGATGGAATTGTCACGGGTGTCTGCAAAGAAATCATGTTTGCCAATAATTTATAAGCTCCCGAAACCCCTTCCGGCAATTCCCTGAAAAAACTCAATCCGGTATAAATATAGTGTCCTTTTCCGTAAGGAGCGATTAATAAAGCTCCTTTTTTTGGAGACTCGCCTTTGTCGTTGGAAGATAATATTGGTGTAAAATCTTTGTCGAATGAATCGGGATAATACAAACCTTGCTCCTGTTTCCATCCTTGAAAATCTTTGGCAGTAATGGTATTTGGCGAATTTAGAACGGGATGATTGGGCGCCAGAAACCGAACTTCGGCATTTTCATCAGTGACTCTGTCCTGGGAAATATTCATTGAAAAGGGGGTTATACTAAAAACAAGATCGGGAGTATTGTATTGTACAATCATTGTTTTTCCCGATTTTACAAAATCATAAAGAATATTTAATTTGTTGACCAATGCTTCAACCGTGTTGAAAGCTCGGATTCCAGTCATCACAACATCAAAACTTTCTAATTTTTCGGGAGATATTTCTTCTGGATCAAGTAGGGTGACTTTATATCCCATTTGTCTTAAACTATTGGGAACATCATCTCCGGCTCCCATAATATAAGCGATTTTTCTCTCCTCTGTTTTCAAATCCAGTCGAATAAACTTGGCTTCGGCCGATTGCAAGACCTGTTGCTTTGTAATATGGCTAAAATCGATGATGATTTGTTCTTTGTCATAGCGTTTGCCGTCAATAATGGCAATACTTTTGGCGACAGCTTCCTCTTGCAATTTGGGTGGCGTGACTTCAAAATAAACTGTTTGCTCCATACCTTTTCTGTCCAAATTAAAAGGAATGGATTTTGGCAAAACAATCCAACTTTTGGGCAATTCGAGTTGTAAATCGCCTTTCACTGCATCTTTTCCTGCCTTTATTTTTACGGCAATGTATTTCTTTTTAGTCGTCTTGAAAAGCGACACTTTGTCTAAAATACTGGTGGTCACTTCGGGAACAATGTCTAAATAATTATAGACTTCCCCTTTAACCTTGTCATTGTATTTGTAAATCACGGTTCGTTCGAAAGGGATTTCAACTCCATTGATTTGAACGTTGAAAACCACTTTCACTTCTCGAATGATGTCCGGAATTCCAATGTTTTTTTGATCGGCAACAGCATAGATTCCTTCCGTTCCTTTGTCTTTCAACCAATAGGGTTGCGTGTACTCAATCGTGGACGGCAATTGCAAATCAAGCGGGATATTTTGTAAAACATTATTTTTTAATGCCAAATTTTGTGGTATTACTTTTTGGTTCGGCAAAACGGTCAGGCTCGTCAATTGCATTGTCATTGGGCTTCTGTTTATGGCTTCAACATTAATTAACAATCGACTTTCAGGAGTAATTTCTTGAATATTGGCCCTAGCCTCAAGATATAAACCGGCACAAGCTGCAATAGTGTTTTTTATCTCTTCGGATTTGATTTGTTTCCAATGATTTTCGTCCAAAACTTGCATCATCGAATAGGCTTTTACCAAATCTGGAATACTCGCCGGAGGATTCTTGAAATCAAATTCAGAAATTATTTTTGTCATCAATTCGCCAATGGGCTTCCCTCCTTTTACTCGATTCCAGGAAGTGTCGATTCCTTCAAAAATAGAAGTTTTATCTTTTAAAACATCGCCATTTATTTGTTCCAAATATTCGGTCTCTTTATAACGAACAGCAGTTGTGCCAAAGCCTTGCGATTGATGGCAACTTCTACTCAATGCTGCTATTTCCTGGTTTGATTTCCCTAAAGATGGATAATAAACCCCCGTTTCCATAGTGACAAAATTAGATTTATCGGCAGCGGCAAATTTTTCCTTGCTTCCGTAAAACCACCACGATGGATTGAAAAACTGCAGTTTGGTTTGCCAAGGTTCAACCAACTTCAATTGTTCTGGAAATAGGGTTGGATCATTGGCTTTGGCAAAACTTTCGACGCTCAACATGGCCGAGGCACTATGATGACCGTGCGTATTTCCCGAACTTCTATGGTCAAAACGGTTAATGATGACATCGGGTTGGAACTTTCTAATTGTAAAAATAATATCCGAAAGCACTTTTTCTTTGTCCCAAATATCCAGTGTTTCCGAAGGATTTTTGGAAAAACCAAAATCATTGGCACGCGTGAAAAACTGTTCACCACCATCTATTTTTCGAGCTTCAATCAATTCTTGGGTTCTGATAACCCCAAGTAATTCCCTGAGTTGCGGACCAATCAAGTTTTGTCCACCATCACCTCTAGTTAGTGATAAATAGCCCGTTCTTGCCTTTGTTTCATTCGATAAATAAGATATCAATCGGGTGTTTTCGTCATCGGGATGTGCCGCAATATAAAGCACCGAACCCAAAAAATTAAGTTTTTGGATTTGATTGTAAATTTCTACCGAATTTGGTTTTTGGGGTTGTTGGGCATTTATTGTTTGGAAAGAAAGAAGGAAAATAACAAGAGATGAAATCAAAACTTTCTGCATTTTTCTGGAATTTAATTGGCAATTAGCCCAAATGTAGTAATTATACCTTTGTTATTTCAAAATTTTCCCATAAAATTGGGTTGAATGAAATACACAATGACAGTTTACCAAAACTATTGAACTAAAAGTTAAATGAATAATTGTATCATGAAAATATTCCCTTTAGCGGATATTAAAAAGAGAGAGCCCAAATTGAAACTCTCTCTTTGTCATAACTAAATTTCAGGAATTAATGTTTGCCTTTATGCTTTCCATTATCGTGGTGCTCTTTTCCTCCTTTGTGTCCATTACCTTGGTTTCCTTGGTTGTTATCATAATTATCATAATGCTTAGGATTTTTTCCAATGTTTTTTTGTGGACTTCCTTTATATCCTTTATGATATTTTACTTTATGGGTATTGAAATAATAATAAGGATGTGAACCATGATAATCATGCAAAACTACCTTATAACCACCATACAAATCATAATTTCTGTATGGCCCAGGTAAATATCTTGATCGCACCCATTTTCCACCGCTAAAATAAATAAATTGGGTAGCTCGAATATCATAATAAGCCTGAACATCAGGCAAATAATAGAAACCTACATTGGCATATCCAACCGGACCCCATGGTGGAGGAACTCCTATGTTTACATTAACTGAAACCTGTGAATGCATCAAGCTTGATACAAAAAGAAACATTCCCGCAGTAATTAATTTTAAGTTTTTCATCTTATTTGGGTTTTAAGTTAAAAAAATTATGCATTAATAAAGTTCAAAAATTATGCCGATTTTGCTTTCTAAAACAAATTTACGTTTCAAAACAAACTATAAAACTACCCAAAAAATTGTCTTTTTAGGTGTTTTTTTTTCATTTGTAAATAACGGTTCTTGGTTTGTCCAACCCAAAATCCTGGAACCCAAAATCCGAAGTATCGAATGCATTTGTTTTTAAAACATTGTTGCCATTGCCCGGAATCGTTGGATAATAAGCCAGCGAAATCTGGAAAGTACGAAATACCAAATAATCATTGGTAATAAGCAATCCGAGACCAATTTTTGAATAAGCTTTGCTTTCATTCAATCCCGTTGTCTCGTTTCCGAGCATGGCAATGGTATAATTGAAAAACGGATTTAATCGGAAACCAAAAACATTCCAAGGCGAATACGTTTGGGTTTGAAAGGTCAACATCATTTTTTGATTGCCATAAATTGCACTCTTGAAACCTTGAATTCCATACTCTTCGTTGATGGTCAATTGGTCTCCAATAGAATTCTGGCGATTGATTCCAATGGTCAGTTGGGGTTTGATGAACTGTCTCAGCTTCCATTTTCCAATGTCAATCAAATTAGTAAAATAATTCGCCTGAAAAGTAAACGCCGTTTGACTGGTAACCGTTTGATTGAAAAACGTCCCCAATTCGAAGTTGAGGCTCAAAAAACCCCATTTAAAATAATTGCCAAAAGACACCTGGCCTCCCAAATAGAAACGCCCCACATTGTTTTTAAATTGATAACCCGTCGTTATTCCATATATTTTCCCGATGGGAACATCTTCGATGATTCCATTTTTAAAAATATACTTGTCCTCGACATATTTACGTGTGGAGATACCAATTCCGGAGAGAAAAAAATGTTCAGATGCATAAAAATCGATGGGGTCGTACTCGATGGTTGGACTTTCGAGGTAATTTACATTCAAAAACCGGCCCGAGAAAATCAAGTTGGTTACCCTACTGTTTTCGTTGTTTTCTTTAGAAATCCTGAAAGCATATCCTGCCCAAAAATCTTGTGAATTGTATTTGAAACTTTGTTTGGCATACACCAGATTGGCGTCGGCAAGCGTATCGCTCCTAAATTGTTGGTTCAAATTAATTCCTCCGGCCCATTTCGCAAAAGGCGAGAAAAAAGGACGGTCAATCGTGATGGTTTTCCCGTAATTATCATCCAAATCCTTGAAATAATTCAGCTTGGTCACAATGAAGGTGTTTTTGATGTTGGGGACAACATATTCCAGTTTATAGGCATCCTTCCCGTCTTCGTATCTTTTTTGATACCGACTGTTCAGCGTATGACCGGAACCAAAAAAATTGCGCTCGTTCAATTGTAAATTGGCCTTGGTGTCTGAAAAGGAAACTCTGGGCAGTAGACTCCAAGTGTCCAACACTCTAATAAAAACATCAACTGAATCTGCATTTTCAGCAATAAGTTGAGTAGTAATTGCTACTCTGTTTATGTAGTTTTGCGCTCTTATCAAACGAACCGATTCTTTTACCAACAAGGAATCCAAGGGCCTTTTTTCCCTGATAAGCAAGATATTTTGAATGGCTAATTTTTTAGTTTTAGCGTGTATGGAATTCCCGTTTTTTTCGACCCAGTTTCTAGGTTTTTTGGTCGAATCAATCTCGGAATAACCAAAAGGGTCAAGAGTGACAATATTGATGTTTCGAATAATCTTGCCCTCAAAAGCTTGGTAATTTTGCTTAACTACTTTTTTTTTGCGCTTTTGCTTAGGGTTGATGGGTTTAAAAACCAACTTGTGTACAAACTTGGTGAACTTGTTTTTTTTGGAATAAGCCTGAATATCCCTGTAAACCTCGGAACTGTCTTTTTTAGGTGTGTTTTCTTGCGAGAACGCCATCTGAAAACTGAGGAGTACCAAAAGAAACAAGAATAGTGTTTTTTGCGGCATTTGAAAAAATAATTGTAGAAACAGGAAGAAAGAAGTTCCAATTTTCCGTTAAAATAGCTGAATAACCCAATGGTATCTACCAACAAATATTGGACTTTTATATTTCTAAAGCATTATATTATTTTTCAAAATCTTTGCATAATTCACACTTTGGATTAATCCGTAAATTCCTCTACCCTGCTGCTCGGAAGTTTAATTATGGAAATTCCTTTTTGCAGCAACAAATTGTTGGGATAAACGATCATTTGTCCGTCCTTGTCTTTCAAATAGACGTAAAAAGCCCTAATGTCTTCAATTTCGGCTTCGATTGGAAAATCTTTGTCGTGAATAAAAATAACGTCCCCAATCTTGAAGGGAAAGTAAAAGAACAAGATGATGCCCGAAGTAATATTGCTCAAAATAGACCATTGGGCAATCATGGCAACGCCCACAACGGTTGTAAAAGAAGAAATGGCAATAATGATGTCTTTGGTATTGACACCCCAAATAATTACCAAACCAAAAGCGGCCATAATATTTACAAACAAATGAATATATTTAATAACCAATCGCGTTCGTTGTTCAATGGTTTGGCTTCGCTTGGCAAAACTTCGTATTAATTTTGAAAAAATCAGTCGAGTCAACATTACCAACAACAGTAAAATCCCCGTTCCAATCATCTCTCTTGCAAAATCGTTAAAAAATCTCATCAGAATTATATTTTAAGCTAATTTACTCAAATATCCATATACTTTGCCATAATGGAATGCCGCATTGAATCCAGAACCTTTATTTTTTTGAAATCTAAATAAAAAAAGAGAGCCCAAAACAGGAACTCTCTATATCTTTAAATGAAATCTGCAAAAGCTAACCCATCCAATTTATTGTGTTTATCCTTTCATAAATCTTTTTGAGGTTTTATTTTTTTCCATTTGAAAGTCTTTGGCAAATTATTGCCCATTAAATATCCCCAAGGTTCGGCAGATTCTATCTTGTCGAAAACTATTTTTAGAATGGCCAATAATGGAATGGCCAAAAACATTCCCGAAATACCGGCAATTTGACTCCCAATTATTATTCCTACTATGGAAACAAAAGCATTGATTTGGACTTTTGTATTTATAATTAAGGGAACAAGGATGTTATTGTCAATTATTTGAACCACAATATTTACCATTATCACTCCTAAAATCATTGATAATTCTGGAGTTCCAGTCAAGGAAGACAATATGGTCAAAACTCCGGCCACCAAAATCCCCACATAGGGCACAAGGTTTAATATTCCTGTAATTATCCCCAACAAAATGGCATATTTAACACCTATAAAATAAAGTCCAATACTCGTTAATACCGAAACTGCAATCATTTCGAGTATCAAACCTGAAATATAACTTTGGACAGCGCCTTTTATTTGCGTCAAGATTTCCTGTAATTTGGCGTGATATTCTTTTCGGAATAATTTAGCAAGAAACAATACAAAATGGGTTTTATATAAAAGTATCAGGAAAGTATAAATGGGTATTAAAGTTAAATCCAAAATAGTATCGGTAACAGACAGTATCGTCGTTCCTATGGTTTCTTTTCCTTTTTCAACAGAATCTTGCGTCACATCTTCAATATATTTTCTTTGCTCCCAAAAGCTTACTTGAAAATTTACCTTGATAAATCGCTGAATGTCAACTATAAAAAGATTGACGTTTTTTCTTATTTCGGCAAAATCATCAGCTATATCACTAATTTGATAAGAGATGAAAGCGAGAACTCCCACAATCAGGGACACAAAAAGAAATACGGCTATCGACGATGACAAAACATTTGGAAACCTCAATTTGGAATTTAAAAAACGAACAATCGGCAATAACAACACGGCTATCAAAAAGGCCATTAAAATAGGAATCAACACGCTTTTCCCTATGCAAAGAATATAGGTAATGCCTATCAAACTTATCACCATAAAAGAAAGCCTGACGTAAAAAGGAAATTTGATGGAGCTATTCATATATATTTGGAATCAAATTAGCATCAAAATCTCTTTTGATCATCTAATGTTTAATTAGCAAATATGACATTTCTACGAATAGCTATTGTTACATGATTTTATATATTTTTTATATAATTGTCACATTCAAAAGTTTGCATTGACACCAACATATTTATACCAATCCATTCAAATATTCGTAAACTTTGTCGGTCGGCATTCCCATGACATTGGCATAGGAACCTTCAATTTTGGAAACCCCAACAAAACCTATCCATTCCTGAATGCCGTAAGCTCCCGCTTTGTCGAATGGTTTGTAGTTTTCTATATAATATAAAATAGCTTCTTCACTCAATTTGTTGAAAGTAACTTTCGTCACTTCATAAATAACTTTAACATCAATGTTAGTTTTAAAACAAACCGAAGTGATGACTTCGTGAGTGGCATTCGACAACGATTTTAGAATTTCAAAGGCATCTTGGGCGTCTTTTGGTTTTCCCAAAGCCTTGTTTTTGTGCCAAACGATGGTGTCGCTGGTGATGAGGATTTCGTGGTTTTTCAATTCTCCTTCAAAAGCACCGGCTTTCAATTCTGCCAAATAATTGGTGATTTCTTCCGCTTTAAGTTCCGATGGAAAAATTTCCTCTATTTCTTTCAACCTGATTTCGAAATCCAAGTCCAAATCCTTGAAAAATTGTTGACGTCTTGGCGAACCCGAAGCCAATATCAGCTTGTATTTTTGCAATTTATTTTTAAGCATTGTGTTTAATGTTTAGGCTGATGACCACAATCGAAAGTATTCCGAAAAACAGAATCCATTTTAGAACGGTACTCAAATGATGAAAATCTTTGGTTTTTGCTGCCGACCAAATATTTGTGGTAAAATAAAGCAACGGCGCCAATATAAAAACTAATCCGTAAACTGTCGCAAACAACAATCCCGAAGCAAACAAATTAGTGTTGATGTAATAAACGATGCAAATGATGGGAATAAAACTCAATACAAAAACCAATTTTGCAGTTCTTTTTACGCCAAAAACAATCGGTAAAGTACTCATTCCTTGATTGAAATCGCCATTCACGTCTTGCAAATCTTTAACTATTTCCCTGATAAAATTAATGATGAAAGCAAAAAGGGCATAGTCCAAAAGAATACCGAAAAGCATTCCCATAACGGGTCTGTTTCCTTCAAAAGTAACGGGATACAAATCGAAAATCCCGATAATGATTACGCTAAACGAAAGCAGCAAAGCCACTATAATATTGCCAATGAGCAAACTTTGTTTCAAGCTCGTGGCATAAAAATAAAGCGTCGCCGCAATGATTATGAATATGGATGCAAAACTGGGTTTATTGATAACATTCGACAAATAAAACCCCATTGCCACGCCAACAACAGTGAAGCCAATGTAAAGATTATACGCCTTGGTTTCGGATATAAACTTCCCGACAATCACGTTTTTGGGTTTGTTTTCAATGTCAGTTTCCACGTCAAAAATATTGTTGATGATATAACCACCAGCCGCAATGCAAACCGTTGCCAAAACCAAAATACCGTATTGCCAATCGGACAAAGCCAACGGAATATTTTGCAATTCCAGAAAACCATATCTAAAAATAAGCTGCATCAACGCCAGCATTAACAGGTTTTGGTAACGAATTAATTTAAGGTACTTCATTCTTTTAGTATTCAGTCCCAGTCGCAGTTTTCAGTTCTTGTTGCTACTGAAAATTGCTGCTGAAAACTATTTCTTGAGCAAATAGCGAATCACGGTTTCGGCGGCATGCAATCCGAATAATCCCGGCATATAGCTGTTGGTTCCGTAAAAAGACTTCTTGAAATTGGAACCATCGGTCATTTTCAAACTCGCACTATCTTGAATTTCGGACGAAAAAACCACTTTCAGTTTATTGATTTTAGCTGCTTTCAATCGACGGCGAATCGTTTTGGCCAAATAACAATTTATGGTATTGCTGATATCTGCCACCTTTACTTTGGAAGCTTGCATCTTTCCTCCCGCCCCCATCGAAGAAATGATTTTCACTCTTTTGCGCTTGGCGGCAATGATTAAATTCAATTTTGGCGTGATGCTGTCGATACAATCCAAAACATAATCAAATTCGTCTGAAACCAGTTCGAAAGCTCTTTCCGGCGATAAAAATTCCTCCACTCTTGTCAGTTTCAATTCAGGATTGATGTCCATTAATCGGTCACCTACAATGGTCACTTTGGATTGTCCTATTGTCGAATGCAAAGCAGGCAATTGTCGGTTGATGTTCGTGATATCCACAATATCGCCATCCACAATTGTCATTTTTCCCACTCCCGCCCTGGCCAAAAACTCTGCAGAAAAAGAACCAACTCCTCCTAATCCCACTACCAACACATTGGAGTTTCTTAATTTTTCTAATCCTTCTGCTTTAAATAAAAGTTCTGCTCTTTCTGTCCACTCTTTCATAGTTCATTATCGTTTGTTTTTGGTATTCAAAATCTGAAATCTTTTTTCTATGTCGTTTTCTTACTAATTTACTCGTCACTTCGAGTGATTTTGAATTTTAATGCGACAGCTTTAAGATTCAAAATTGTATCGAGAAGCCTATTCTAATTAAAATTCTCGATACATCCCGATAAAAATCGGGACACTCGAACTGACGATCTACGGCTATTATTTCATTTACTAAAGAAACGACATTGATTCGTTGTTATAAATTTGTTTTACTTTCAAAAACGGTTTTGTAATTTCCATTCACAATTTCCCGTAATTCACTTAATTCCATCCCCTTATATTTTGCCGCCAAAGCATAAACATCTTGAATTCCTTCCTCAATCATGTCGGTTTCCAATAAGAATCTATCGTTTGGGATGCTTTTAAAAACAGATTCCAATTCCGGGTTTCGCAACAAGTTTTTTCCAAATGAAACGTAAAATCCAGCGTCAATTAGTTGCTTGGCGAGTTCCTCTTTTTTGGAAAACCCGTGAACCAGCATTGGAACACTAATCTTCAGTCTTTTCTTGGTTTCGATGAGTTCCTGAAAAGCGGTAACGCAATGAATCACGACCGGTTTTTGGTGTTTTTCGGCCAAGGCCAATTGTTTTTCGAAAACGGATTGTTGTACCTCAAACGGTGTTTCGCCTCGTTTATCCAAACCGCATTCGCCGAGAGCCAAACATTCCGGCAAAGCCAATTTTTCGTCAACCACCTGAAAATCATTTTCCAATCGGTTTTCGTTTATGTACAACGGATGAATTCCGATGGAATAAAATGGAATCGCGCCATCAAATTCCTGTGGATATTGATTGACCAATTCCAACACATCGGATTGATTCGTGAATTGATGGGTATGTAAATTGAAGTATTGCATTGGGCAAAAATAGTTTAAAAGTTAGAAAGCCGCAAAGATTATATTTTGATAAAAACAGGTTCTAAAATCAAGTTGTTTTTAATTTGAACTTAAAATTTAGTTAAATAACTACAAAAATAGTTTGTTAACTAAAAATATAGTTGTATGTTTGTTTTCAAATTAAACAATTATGCAAAAACTGACCAATAAAGAAGAGGAAATCATGCAAATTTTATGGAAGCTGGAAAAGGCTTTCGTAAAAGAAGTTCTGGCCGAAATCACCGAAGAACAGCCTCATTACAACACCCTTTCAACCATTATCCGAAATCTGGAAGAAAAAGGTTTTGTGTCGCACAATGCTTTTGGCAACACGCACCAATACTTCCCTATCGTGAAGATGGAAGACTATAGAAAGCGATTCATGAACACGGCAATCGATACTTATTTTAATAGTTCCTATAAAAACATGGTGTCGTTTTTTGCCAAAGAAGAAAAAATATCTGCCGAAGAATTAAGAGAGATATTGGCCATGATCGAAAATAAATAATCAGATGGAAACGCTATTCATTTACCTCATCAAATCCAGCAGCCTCATCGGAATGTTTTATTTGGCTTACTATTTTTTACTGCGAAAAGAAACTTTTTTCAACAGCAATCGTTGGTTTTTATTGGCGGGACTCATCACCTCGGTCATTTTGCCATTGGTTGTTTTTACGAAAATTGTTTGGGTTGACCCAACTCCAACCGATTTTGACTGGTCGAAAATTCCAATGACGAATGCGGATGAAAACGAGGCTTTTGAAATCAATTGGTATCTTGTCTTCGCCATTGCGTATTCGATTGGAATTCTGGGTTTCTTGGTGAAATTTGCGGTTGACTTTTACAGTTTATCCAAGGTTTTGAAAGGCAAAACCATCCAAAAACAAGCCGATTTCCAATTTATTGACGTCACCGAAAATGTTTCGCCTTTTTCTTATTTCAACTCTATCGTCTATAACTCATCCTTGTACAGCGACACGGAATTGGAAAACATTTTGGAACACGAAAAAGTGCACAGCGAACAAAATCACACGATAGACGTCTTGATCACACGTTTATTTTGTGTCGTTTTTTGGTTCAATCCATTGGTGTGGTTGTACAAAAAAGCCGTTTTGCAAAACCTGGAATTCATCGCCGACAGCGAAGCTTCCAAAAAAATATCCGACAAAAAAGCGTACCAATTGACGCTTTTAAAAATTACAACACAGGAAAATTGTGTTGCGATTACCAATCATTTTTATCAATCATTAATCAAAAAACGAATCGTTATGTTAAACAAAAATCAATCAAACAAAAGGAATTATTGGAAGTATGCGGTAGTATTGCCGCTTCTGGGAGCATTTGTGTTTTTCTTCCAAGTGAAAGTCGTGGCACAAGAAAAAGAGCCTTCAAAACAAGAAAATAAAACAAAGTCAAATACTGTTGACTTGGCTTCAATTAAAATTGAAAAAGACTTAACCACTTTATCAAAAGAAAAAGAAATTTACATCAATGGCGAAAAATCAAGCGAGAACGAATTGGCTATTTTAGACCCAAATGAAATTGAAAAGATAGATGTTATTAAAAAATCAGACAACCCAAAAATTCTGGTTACTACCAAACATTCAACAAAACCAATTAATTTCACAGACAAAGAGATTTATATCAATGGTGCAAAATCAGATAAAACTGAAATGGAGAAATTAAATCCTGAGGAAATTGAAAGAATAGATGTAACCAAAAATTCGAATAAAAATGAAATTCGAATTATTACAAAAAAACACGCCAAAATGGCCAATGACAATGACATTTACATCAATGACAAAAAAGTAAGCCAAAATGAATTGGATGTTCTGAATCAAGAAACAATTGAGACAATGGATGTGAACAAAGAAAGAAAAACGATCCGCATTGTAACCAAAAAAGGAGCATACAACATACATGACAAAAATGCTCCTGTTCCACCCACTCCTCCAACGCCGCCAGTTTTAAAAATTAAAACTCCTCCATTTCCAAATGTACCAAGAGCACCGAAAGCGCCAAAAGGAGACCCCATTCATGGAGACAAAAAAGCTTGGAAGGAATATGAAAAGAAAATGGAAGACTTCGATGCCAAAATGAAAAAACTGGAACCTCAAATGGAAGCTTTCGATAAACAAATGGCAGAATTCAACAAGCAAATGGAGCCGTTCAACAAAGAAATGGAAGCTTTCGAGGAAAAAATGAAAGTTTTTGAAAAACAAATGGAAGAATACCAATCTAACTTGAATGCAAAAAAAGGGAAATAAGATTCCCGAAAAACCCAAAAAGACGGTCCTTCATCAAGACCGTCTTTTTTTATACCTTTGAAAAAAATCAACTTATGTTCAAAATTTTGGCCAAAATAAACAAGCTTGTTCTTCCCAGTTTTACAAAAAGTGGACTGGATTTGGCCAAAGCCAAGAAATGGCAACTGGCAATCATTGGTTACAGATATTATGTAACTACAAGAGCATTAGATTGTTGATTTCAGATTGTAGATTGTAGATTGAAGATTAAAAAAATATTTCAATATAATTTTACGTTTAGGTTTGCACGATTGCAAAAATTGCCTATATTTGCACCCGCAAACGCGTTCACTGAACTCCTATGAAAATAGAAATTAAGTGAAGTATAAAGGCCTTGTGGCGCAACTGAATAGCGCACTTGATTACGGCTCAAGAGGTTACTGGTTTGAATCCAGTCAAGGTCACTTTTTAAGATTAAAAATCTTTGTAAACCCCAGTAAACACTGGGGTTTTATTTTTTTTACTAACTTTTTTACCCGACAATCCACACGACAACTACCAACGAAAACGAATAAAAATAAATACAATTCTACTTTGTCATTTCGGAAATATTTTCACTTATTGCTTCCCATTTTTCACAAATTGCATCAAGCAAATTATTCTCTTTTCTATCTGTATAATATTTATTAATAGTAAAGTATCCAATAAAAATACCTTTGTCATCAATTATTTTTGGAGGAGTTGATCCAAAATTAAACGGAGAAAACGCCCCATAACTTCCTCCATAAGCTCCATACTTATTCCAGATGCTTTCATTGTTGAATTTAGAACCGTATTTGCCATAGTTATTCCAAACACTATCACTGTCAAACTTATCGCAATTTAAACACCCTAAAAGCACCTCTCCATTCTTGCCTCCAAATAAATATAACTTACTACCAACTCTGGAAGCGATACAAGCTTTGTAAATTGCTTGTCTGTCTAATGCCTCATATTCTTTTTGAGACTGTACTTCTTGCTCTTGCCTTCCTTTTTCTTGCTGGTCCCGTTCATACTTAATTCTTTCAATCTCTCTCTTTTCTTCACGCTTTCTATAAGCATTTGCTTGTGCTTGTTGTATATCGTCAGAAATACTTCCTTGTAATGGTTGCATTTGACTATATCCTCCATACGTTCCTTGCCCAAAACAAACCCCACAAATCAAAACAATTCCTAAAACTAAAAACTTCTTCATATCTATTTTTTTTCTAATTAACATAAACCACCCACTCCGCAGGTCTATCCTGCGTTTCTCTTGATGCCCAACTGCAATTCAAGATTCCTTATGTGGTTTTTCAAGACATCTACAATTTCTTTTTCTCTCAAATATAACTCCTTGTAATCCGGCCCATATTCTTCGCCTGGATCATTCAGTATGTTTTGGTTTTCGCTTTGGGTTTTCAACATTTCTCCTTTGCCTGTTAGAAGCCATTCTGGATTAAATGTTTCAGAATATACTGAATTGTAAAGCTTGTCAAAAAAATCAAAACTAGGTTTTGACTTACCGTTAACTACATCATAAATAGCCTGAGAACGACTATATCCTAATTTTTTAGCGAAATCATTAATGCTAATTTGCAAGAAATCAGTCATTTGCAATATTCTTTCAGAAATACTTGTATTTTTCATCTTTTTATTTTGTTGTTTCAGAAATACTTGTATATATTTGCTTCAACGAAAACTAATAAAAACAAACAAATACAGGTCTAAACAAAGCAATACCAAAGTTATAGTTTTTTGATAGACTTTTATTTATAAAACTGGGAAAATATATGCAAAATCAGATTTTTAATTACAATGGAAGCAACATCACTTTCCAGATTGGAAATGGAGATGTTATGGTTTCGGCAACAGAAATGGCAAAACCTTTTGGCAAAACAACCAAAGATTATTTAAGAACCCAAAATGCCCAAGAATTAATCAATGCTTTATCCGCTAGGCTAAAATGCCTACCGACTGATATTGTGAATGTTATTAATGGAGGAGCTTCATTTGGTACTTGGATGCACGAAGATATTGCTCTCGATTTCGCCCAATGGTTAAGTGTTGATTTCAAATTATGGTGCAACGACCGCATCAAAGAACTCCTAAAACACGGAATGACCGCCACACCAAGCACTATCGAAGATTTACTAAACAATCCTGATACACTGATCAAAACATTGGAAGTGTTGAAAAGCGAACGTGCCGAGAAAGAACGTTTGCAAATCCAAAACCAGAAACAACACGAAGCCTTGCAGTTGTCGGCTCCCAAAGTCGAGTATTACAACGAAGTACTTACAAGTGCTTCTACATACACCACTACGCTCATAGCAAAAGAATTAGGTGTTTCAGCAATGGTTCTAAATCGAAAACTAAACGATTTAAAGATTCAGTACAAACAAAACGAAGTTTGGGTACTTTATTCCAAATACCATAACCAAGGCTACACCAAAACAACTACATCGACTTATACCGATAGCCAAGGCGTAACAAGAACCTCAATGTTGACCGTTTGGACTGAAAAAGGCAGAAACTTTATTCACGAATTGTTGAAAGAAAAACAATCTGCCTGATGACTACCCGCCAACTATTCCAAAAACATAATTTCCTGCTTCTGGACAAAATCCTGAACAACGGAGATAATACCATCGAGGCATCAAGCTTCACTGACCCAAACAACGAAATTTTTAACCAACCCATTAATCAATCAATACAATATGGATGTAATTCTGAAATTATCACCCGAGAACTTGAATGTCATTGCTGAAAAAGTAGTCCAAATTCAAGACAAAAAAAAGAAGGAAGCCGAAAAACCTGCTCCAGACGAACAACGACAGTACACCGTCAATGAAGTTGCTGAAATGACCAAAAGAAAACCCCAAACAATTAGACAACACATTGATCTTAAATTACTAATTGCCTCCAAAGTGGGTAAAAGTTGGCTGATCTCCGAAACAAATTATAAAACATACATAAACAATGGACAATAACAGATTTTACGTTGCCGCAGAAAAGCTACACGAGATAGCTGATGAATTAACCAAAAGAGGATTTGAAGAACTGGACGAATGCGTTTCGCATGATGAATTAGCCGACAGGCTATTTATCGACACCGAGAAAAAAACATTCTACTTCACCGACGAAGAATGCGTGAAGGAAGCCAACGAAATTATCGTCGAAAAATTCAAACAAACCTATCATTCAACCAACATCAAAAAAGTAAAACAATGGAAGCAGAATTAATCAAAACCGAAGAAGTAAGCTTTGATATGATCTATCAGCAAGACAAAGCTCAAATCGATACTCAAATTGCAACCGCAAAAGCCTATCCACGAAATATTCAACAAGCTGTTCAAGATTCTATTGCAACCGTTACAATGGACGTTGAAACCGCTTCAAGTTGTAGTTATGCCTTGCCAAGAGGCGGAAAAACATTAAATGGACCTTCCGTACACTTGGCATTAATTCTCGCCCAAAATTGGGGTAATTTAAGAATTGAAGCCAAAATCGCTTCAATCGACAACAAAACCATTACTTCACAAGCCGTTTGCTTTGATTTGCAAAAAAACATCGCCATAAAAGTAGAAGTAAAACGTTCCATTATAACCAAAACAGGACGAATGAACGACGATATGATTACCGTGACCGGTAATGCCGCCAATTCTATTTCTTTGCGAAATGCCATTCTAAAAGTAATCCCAAAAGCAGTAGTGGACAAAGTTTCAAAATCTGCCAAACAATTGATTACTGGCGACATTTCAGATGAAACCAAACTAATCAAAAAAAGAACAACCGTATTAGACGGATTGAAAAATACTTACGGAGTAACCGAAAAAGAAGTACTTGACATTCTTGGCAAACCATCCACCGCAAACATCACGGGAGAAGATTTGGTAACTCTTATTGGTTATGCCCAAGCCATTAAAGACGGTGATTCTACTGCCGATTTGATTTTCAGGGCAAAAAAGGTGGAAAATCAAAACAAAGAAGAAAAAGTGGATTCTGCCAAACTGCTTCTTAGAATCAACCAAGCCAAAACCAAGGAAGCACTCGAAAAACTCAAAAAAGACATTCCCGAGGATGATTTGGATACCTACACCGTCTATTCAGACAGGCTGAAAGAATTAAGCAATCCTGTGAACACGGCAAACACTAATCCTGGAAACTTACCGTAATTATGGAAAGCATCTATAAAAATTTGACAACAGACGAATTGGCTAAACACCTTGGCCAATTCCTTGTCAGCAGTTGGTCGTATTCCGCAGTCAGCACCTTTTCACGCAACCAGAAAGCCTACGAAATGCAGTCAGTTTACGGCTATCGTTCCAAGTCTTCGGCCACCACCATAGCAGGAAACGCCTATCACGAAGCATTGCAACAGTATTTCAATTTGTTCAAGGCAAAAGAAGCTCTTCCCGAATTGGTCGATTTGGAAACCATTGCTTACAACTACATCGAAGAAACAGATCCCCGAAACTGGAAACTGCAAAAAACAACTCCTTCGGTCGAAGAGTGTATTACCCAAGCATCGGCAACGGTTTCTAAATTGCTTCAAAATTTCCTGAAAGACATTTCTGTTTATGTTGATGAAATTGATGAAGTTTTGGACGTGGAGCATTATGGAAAAGGAATTTTCGTGACCATAAACGGCGTGGATATTCCGCTACCGCTTTATTACAAAGTTGATTTAGTGGTCAAACTAAAATCAGGCAAAATTGTAATAATCGACCATAAATCAAAACAATCTTATACTCCTGATGATGCAGTTAAATTGACAAACGGTAAACAAGCCATCACTTACATCAAAGGTTACGAGGCCGAAAAAGGAATCAAGGTGGATGAAGTTTGGTTTATCGAAAACAAATTTTCGCAAAATAGGGATAAATCGCCACAGCTAATCAAATTTCCGCTTGATATGACAAGCGAAGACGAGCGCAGATATTATGAGGTATTGCTTTATGAAGGATTGCGCTCTTTGGTTCACGCCGTAAACGATCCTGATTATGTGTATATAATGAACGACAGCGACAACTTGGTTGACCTTGCCGAAATGTATGAATTCTGGACAAAAACACTTCTTTTGGACGTGGAAGACTTCACCGGAATCGACCCGACGAAAACGGAATTAATCAAACAAAGGCTCAAAAAAATCAAGGACACCGGAATCAAAACCATCAATCCAACAGTGATTAAGCAATTCCGACAAAATGCAGCCGAATTTATTCAATACGATTATTCAAATAAAGACATGACACAAGAAGAAAAAATAGAACACGTTTTAAGACGTTTCGGAACCATTGTAAAAGTGGCAAAAATATTCAACGGCTATTCCAGTAATACGTATTTACTCCAAATCGATGCAGGAACCAAAATCAATTCCATTCAATCGCACAAGTTGGACTTGGCCAATGCACTCGATGTTTCAACCGTTCGTATTTCGAAAGAACTGACGGTTTACGAAGGAAAATCATATTTAGCCGTGGAACTTTCCAAAAAAAGAGAAAGAGATTTAAACTTTACCAAAAAGGATTTGGTCGATATGAAAATACCAATCGGTAGAGACAATTTCGAGCAAATCGTTCATTGGGATTTAAACAACCATTCCACACCCCACGCTTTAGTATGCGGTGCTACAGGAAGCGGTAAGAGTGTTGAATTAAAATCAATTATCGAATTTTCGAAATTGGCTGGCGTAAAACACATCATTATTCTTGACCCTAAATTCGAGTTCTGCAGAATGGGATTGAAAGGAGTTAAAATCTACAGCGAAATATTAGATATCGAAACCGCTTTGGAAAATTTGGTTATCGAAATGAACGAAAGAGTCAAAGCCGGAAGCGAAGAAAAAACCCTAATCATTTTTGACGAGTTTGCCGATGCCCAATCCCAAGGACGAAAAGGCAAAGAGTTGGATATTATGGAAATGGTCGAAGTGGGACAACAAAAAATGAAGACAATGTTTGGCGAAACAATGGTGCCAAAAATGAAGCTTCAAAAAGTGGGTTCCAAAAACACCTTGGAAGAAAACCTTCGCATCCTGCTTCAAAAAGGGCGTTCCGTTGGTTTCCGAATCGTGGCTGCAACACAAAGAGCATCTGTGAAAGTAATAACAGGCGATGCCAAAGCCAATTTCCCTGTCCAAATATGCTTTAGAGTTCCAAAAGAAATCGATTCCAAAGTAGTCCTCGACGAAGGCGGTGCCGAATCATTGGCTGGTGGCGGCGATGGTCTTATTCGCTCTCCCGAATACCCTGAATTGGTAAGGTTTCAAGCGTATTATAAACCTTAAATCACAGTAAAATGGCAATAGAACAGATTACTCACGAAGTAAACGGTGTTAAATATTTAATTTTTGAATATGAATTAAATAGTAGAACTCACGAAAAATTTACTAGAAAAACAGAAGAATATAACGGAATAACACAATCAGTTAAAAAAACAAGTGGATTTTGGTCTGAAACAACTGTAACTGTAAAAGTTTTAATTCCAGAGATTCACGCAGTTGATTTTTGTAATTCATTCACATAATAATCATAAATAAAACGAAAATGGAAAAATTAATTTTTGCAAAACAAATAAATGATTCTCAATTGACAGGAATTGTTGATGTTTCTACAAATCCACCAACTATTTTTTGTTTATGCGAAGAAGAATCTATTGCAAATGAAATCCTTAAAAGCATTGTAAAAGCTGAAAAATGGGATAAACTTAATGATGAAATAGGAAAGTATTATGAAAATGATACTGAAGATGATGAAGAAAATGAGGATGAAGAGTTTGAAGGTAGTTTATTAGATATTGGAGAAACTGCCGCAATAGCATTCGGGTATCTTTAGCCGTTCCAACGAAGCTGAACGATAACGGCACTCGGCTTTGCTTTGTTGCGGAAAAGTAAGCCAAAACTTTAGATTTAAAAACAAAAATAACAAATACAAACCAAACATCGAATTATGCCAGAAACAGCAATAGAGCAAAACCGATGTTATAAGAAGTAGCGGGTAATTAAAAAAATGTAATTATGAACTTAAAAGAAAAGTTTTTGCCAATTGTGTATAGAATTGCACCAGATAAAGAAAATATTAAAAGAGCTGAATCTTGTGAAAAAATAGCAAAAGATTTTGCATTAGGATTTGGTTTGTTTATATCACACAACCAAATAAAATGTGATTCAGATGGATGGTGGGAATGGGATGGATTAAAGACTACTGATGAGCTGATAATTTGTTATGAAAAAGGTAATAGCTATTTCTTATAACGTACGCCCATCGCTACACTTTCGGCGTGGTCAAACACAAAATAATGCTTCGGTTGTGCCAAATGATTGAAGCGCAAAACAATAATCAAATTAATCACTAATATAACGCTGAAATGTAGCTGTTGTTAGTGGCATACCACGTAACACAGGAAATTATGAACACAGAAATTAAATTTGAATATGGATTTGAAAGTGTAAACGGAATTGTTGTACGTCTTCAAACTAATTTGGACTTTTACTAAGAGAGTGTTCTGTTAATTAATTCAAAGATAAATGTTTTTCTTTGTTAGTTGAATTTTTAAA
>NZ_FQWB01000026.1 GCF_900129545.1 Flavobacterium fluvii
TCATGATTAAAGAGCAATCACAAACCCGGATGAAAATGGAATGATGCGTAACTTTGTGTATAAATCTTAATGTTATGGAAGCTCAAATCTCATTTCCTCAAATTATTGAACGAGGCGCAGGTATGGATGTGCATCGTGATACTGTGGTCGTGACTGTTATGGGTACAGAAATTATAACCGAGACAAAAACTTTTACGACATACACCAACGATTTACGAAGTCTGTGTTTATGGCTTAAATCGTTTGCCATTACTCATGTTGTGATGGAGAGCACTGGGATTTATTGGAAACCCGTATATAATATTCTCGAAGATGATTTCGAAATCCTTTTAGTCAATGCCAAACACGTTAAAAACATTCCGGGACACAAAACCGATAAAAAGGATAGCAGATGGTTAGCCAAGTTATTGCTTAGCGGATTGTTAAAGGCAAGTTTTATTCCTCCAAGCGAAATACGAAACCTACGGGATTTAACCCGATACAGAAAAAAAATGGTTCAAAATTCGACAGCTGAATACAATCGTTTTGAAAAAATCCTGCAGGACGCCAATTTTAAATTAAGTAACGTAATTAGTGATGTTTTTGGAAAATCTGGCAGACTCCTGGTTGAAGCAATCAAAAGCGGCAACAACAATTTTGAAGAACTGCTCGCCCTTTGCCATGGTAGAATTAGAAAAAAAAGTGAGATACTCAAAGAGTCATTGCAAGGGAAACTTACTCCACACCATAAATTTATGCTTGATACCATTCAGTTGAATATTGACAACATCCAGAACAAAATAGCATTGATTGATCAAAAAATAGATTCTCTTTGCCAGCCTTTTAATGAAGAAATCAATCTTTTACAGACCATCCCAGGAATAAACAGAATCAGCTCAGCGGTATTGATAGCAGAAATTGGAGTTGACATGAATGTATTTCCAACTACCCAACATTTGGCATCTTGGGCGGGAATTTGTCCCGGCAATAACCAAAGCGCAGGGAAAGTGCATTCAAGCCGTACCACAAAGGGAAATCAGCATCTAAAAACCGCATTGGTTGAATGTGCTTGGGCTGCTTCCCATGTAAAAGATTGCTATCTGAGAAAAAAATTCGAATCACTTATTGGTCGTAGAGGTAAAAAAAGAGCACTAGTTGCTGTTGGTCATAAAATCCTCAATGCGGCTTATTTTATCATCAAATACAAGGTTCCTTATTTTGAGTTAGGTTATGATTATATTGATTCAAGAAGAAAACAAAGTCAGGTTCAGTCCTATCTTGACAAATTAAAAAATATGGGTTTTGAGGTTGAAATAACCCAAGCCCATTGAAGGTCGTCTTTTACTGCTGGTACGTATGTAACCGCGAAAAAGAAATTGACCCTAAACGCTAAGAACAAACCATTGTTGCCACGAGCACGCAGAAGAAAATTTTACCCTTTAGCGTTTTTTAATGTCAAAGAACCTTTTAAATAAATCATTTTCAGAAGAAAAA
>NZ_FQWB01000004.1 GCF_900129545.1 Flavobacterium fluvii
ATCAGTTTGCCAGTGTTTATAAGAACTTCTGCGTCATTGCGGGTGCAAAAGTAGTCACTCTTTTCGATTAAACAATACCTTTTCCAATCTTTTTTGAAAGTATTTTTTAACCCTCTGGTTTTTCGGGTTTTACAACAACTCTTTTTTGGATGTTTCTGGATTTGCAACAAGAAGTTTTGGAAATCTTAACCGTTTTGGGGCGGTTGGACCCAATTCAAACGCCGACAAAGACAAATTCACCAAGGCAAATCAGCCATCAAAACGGATTTTTAAACCAAAAACGCTCCTGAAAACGCTCTTTTACAGAATTTCAAAGGATAATGCCCTCGATTGTCCCCCAAAACAAGGATGTCCCTTTTTGAAAACCTACTTATATATAAAGAGAAACGTCTTTATGAAAATCAATTGCCCTAGCCCCGATAGCAGTGAAAATCCTTTTGTGCCGGCGTTCGGCACAAAAGATTGCAACGGATAGCGGGAAATAGCTTCTAGAAAAACCAGCCCTATATATAATGTATAAACTTGTACTTATATATTGTATGTATTTTAGTAATGCCCTATATTTGCAATCACAAAATTAAAAACAATGATTAAGATTACTTTGCCCGACGGGTCAGTTAGAGAGTTTGATTCAGGCGTAACGCCGATGGAGGTTGCTAAAAGCATTAGTGAGGGATTTGCCAGAAACGTGATTTCGGCTTCTTTCAATGGTACAATTGTAGAAACCACGACTCCTTTGACGACGGACGGCAGTCTTACATTATATACTTGGAATGACGAAGGCGGCAAGAAAGCTTTTTGGCATTCGACTTCACACGTAATGGCGCAAGCTCTTGAAGAAATGTATCCAGGAATCAAATTAACTCTTGGACCAGCAATCTCTAACGGGTTTTACTATGACGTGGATTTTGAAGACCAAAAAATCACGGATGCCGATTTCAAAAAAATTGAGGATCGAGTTTTGGAAATTTCAAGAGAGAAACACGAATTCAAATTGCGTCCTGTATCTAAAGCGGAAGCTTTGGAAATCTACAAAGACAATGTTTATAAAACCGAATTGATTTCGAATCTAGAAGACGGAACCATTACTTTTTGCGATCATTCTACTTTCACTGATTTGTGTCGTGGTGGCCATATTCCGAATACTGGAATCATCAAGGCAATGAAAATTATGAGTGTTGCAGGTGCTTATTGGCGTGGTGATGAAAAGAACAAACAGCTTACCCGTGTTTATGGTGTTTCGTTTCCAAAGCAAAAAGACTTGACAGAATATCTGGAATTGTTGGAAGAAGCCAAACGCAGAGACCACAGAAAACTGGGAAAAGAATTGGAATTGTTCGCATTTTCGTCCAAAGTGGGTCAAGGTTTGCCTTTGTGGTTGCCTAAAGGTGCCGCTTTGCGTGACAGATTAGAGCAATTTTTGAAGAAAGCACAGAAAAAAGCAGGCTACGAACAAGTGGTAACCCCTCATATTGGACAAAAAGAATTATACGTGACTTCTGGTCATTATGCCAAATACGGTGCCGATAGTTTTCAACCGATAAACACTCCAGCTGAAGGTGAAGAGTTTTTGTTGAAACCGATGAACTGTCCTCATCACTGTGAAATCTATAATGTAAGACCTTGGTCGTACAAAGATTTACCAAAGCGTTACGCTGAATTTGGAACTGTTTATCGTTACGAACAAAGTGGTGAATTGCACGGTTTGACTCGTGTTCGTGGATTTACCCAAGATGACGCGCATATTTTTTGTACTCCAGACCAATTGGATCAAGAGTTCAAAAACGTGATTGATTTGGTTTTGTATGTTTTTGGTTCATTAGGATTCGAAAACTTCACGGCTCAGATTTCGTTGCGCGATCAAGAAAACAAGGACAAATATATAGGTAGCGACGAAAATTGGGAAAAAGCAGAAAATGCCATCATCAATGCCGCTGCCGACAAAGGATTGAAAACAGTTGTAGCTTATGGCGAAGCCGCTTTCTATGGTCCGAAATTGGATTTTATGGTAAAAGATGCCCTTGGAAGACAATGGCAATTGGGAACCATCCAGGTAGATTACAACTTGCCGGAGCGTTTTGAATTGACCTACAAAGGTTCTGACGATCAATTACATACTCCCGTGATGATTCACAGGGCACCTTTTGGATCGATGGAACGTTTTATCGCAATTTTAATAGAACACACAGCAGGAAAATTCCCGCTTTGGTTGATGCCGGAACAGGCTATTATATTGTCTTTGAGCGAGAAATATGAAATATATGCGAAAAAAGTTTTAAGTCTGCTAGAAAATCACGAAATTCGCGCCCTTATAGACAACCGAAACGAGACAATCGGAAAGAAAATTAGGGATGCCGAAATGCAGAAAACCCCGTTTATGCTGATTGTAGGCGAGGAAGAAGAGAAAAACGGCACTATATCCATACGTCGTCATGGACAAGAAGGAAAAGGAAACATTACCGTTACAATTGAAGAATTTGCTGCAATTGTAAACGAAGAAATAAGCAAAACACTAAAAGTATTTACAGTTTAACTTAAATTATAAAGTCATAGCAATAAGAAGTAATAGAGGTTACCAACCTCGAGTAGAAAAAAAAGATGCCCACAGAATAAACAATCATATTCGTGGTGTACAAGAAGTAAGGCTTGTAGGTGAAAATATTGAGCCTGGAGTTTTTAAACTTTCTGAGGCATTAAGATTGGCCGACGAATTTGAACTTGATTTAGTTGAGATTTCGCCTAATGCAGAACCGCCTGTTTGCAAAATAATGGACTATAAAAAGTTCGTTTACATGCAAAAGAAACGTGAGAAAGAGCTTAAAGCAAAATCTACTCAAATTGTAGTGAAAGAAATTCGTTTTGGTCCTCAAACGGATGAACACGATTATGAGTTTAAAAGAAAGAATGCAGAAAAATTCCTGAAAGAAGGTTCCAAATTGAAAGCGTTTGTTTTCTTTAAAGGACGTTCGATCATTTATAAAGACCAAGGACAAATCTTGTTGTTGAGATTAGCCACCGATCTTGAAGAATTTGGAAAAGTGGAAGCAATGCCAGTTCTCGAAGGAAAGAGAATGATTATGTTCATTGCTCCGAAGAAAAAGAAATAAGCAGTTGACAGTCGCAGTTTTCAGTTTTCAGACTGCAAACTAAAAACCGAGACTAAAAACTAAAAGATAAGTAAGTAAGAATAAATTAAAACACTAGGAAAAAATGCCTAAAATGAAAACCAAATCTAGCGCCAAGAAACGTTTTAAAGTTACTGGTTCTGGAAAGATCAAAAGAAAACATGCTTTCAAAAGTCACATCTTGACCAAGAAATCTAAAAAACGTAAATTAGCTTTGACTCACTCAGCGCTAGTTCACAAAACAGATGAGAAAAGCATCAAACAACAATTAAGAATTATCTAATCGACAATTATCAATTGTCAATTATGAAAAAATAATTCTTTAGGTTAAAACAATTTAAAATAACCTTGGAGTATGGCCTTAAGTTCCCTTGATTAAATTCGGGACGCCTGCTACAAAAAAAACAGAAAAATTATGCCAAGATCAGTAAATTCAGTTGCTAAAAGAGCAAGAAGAAAAAAGATAATGAAGCAAGCCAAAGGTTTCTTTGGTAGACGTAAAAACGTTTGGACAGTTGCAAAAAATGCGGTTGAGAAAGCAATGTGCTACGCTTACCGTGACAGAAAAGTGAATAAAAGAAATTTCCGCGCTTTGTGGATTCAACGTATCAACGCTGGAGCTAGATTAGAAGGAATGTCTTATTCACAATTCATCGGGAAATGTAAAGCTAACAACATCGAATTGAACCGTAAAGTTCTTGCCGATTTAGCCATGAATCACCCAACAGCTTTCAAAGCAATACTTAATAAAGTAAAATAAACGTTTTATCAACTCAATTTAAGATTACTTACTTATATGGAAACCCAGTCGAAAGATTGGGTTTTTTTATGGGTATATTTTAAAGTTACCTTGATATTTTAACAAATTTTTCATACCCTAATATACAAATTACCCTACTTTTGAAAAAACTAAATTAATATGAAAAAAGTACTACTCTTAAGTTGTTTATTCCTTTCACTAACAAGTGTAACATCACAAACTTTTTCAACCGAAAAAAAGAATGACTCTCAAGGATATTCTTATGAAACGGTAAAGAATGATAAAACAGGAGTTAGAGTTTATACATTGAAAAATGGTTTGAAAGTCTATTTGGCAAAAAATACCGACGAACCAAGAATACAAACCTACATCCCTGTAAGAACGGGTTCCAACAATGACCCGTCCGACAATACCGGTTTGGCACATTATCTTGAACATATGGTTTTCAAAGGAACCAGCAAAATGGGAACCCAGAACTGGGAGACGGAAAAAAAATTGATTACACAAATTTCTGATTTGTACGAACAACATAAAGCAGAAACCTATCCTGAAAAAAAGAAAGCCCTATACAAACGCATCGATGAAGTTTCCCAAGAAGCCTCAAAATATTCGGTGGCCAATGAATATGACAAGCTCATTTCTTCATTAGGTGCAAAAGGAACAAATGCCCACACTTCTTTAAACGAGACTGTTTACAAAAACAACATTCCGGCAAACGAGTTGGAAAAATGGATGATTGTCGAAAAGGAACGTTTCTCTGAATTGGTTTTGCGACTTTTCCATACCGAATTAGAGGCCGTTTATGAAGAATACAATCGTGCCCAAGACAATGATGGACGCATCGTGAACTATGAATTAATGAGCGCTTTATTCCCCACTACTCCTTACGGACAGCAAACTACCATTGGCAAACCGGAGCATTTGAAAAACCCTTCCATGGTTGCCATTCATAACTATTTCAACACCTATTATGTACCAAACAATATGGCAGTAGTTTTGGTTGGAGATCTCGATTTTGACAAAACCATAAAAATGGTGGATAAATATTTTGGAACATTTGCTTACAAAGAACTACCGATGAAAAAGCAAGTTGTTGAAAAACCAATGACTTCCATAGTAGAAAGAGAAGTAAAAAGTCCAACCGCAGAGAGGTTGACCATGGCTTGGAGAACCTCTGGAGTAGGAACTAAAGAAGCATTATTGGCAGATATCACATCCAGTATATTATCCAACCCTGGCGATGTTGGTTTAATTGACATCGACATCAATCAAAAACAATTGGCATTGGGTGCCGGTGCCTATTCAACAACCTTCAATGATTATGGTTACCTAGGATTGGTTATATCTGTCAAGGAAGGACAGACTTTGGAGGAAGGCAAAAAATTAATGCTTGCAGAAATTGACAAAATTAAAAAAGGAGCATTTGACGAATGGATGATTCAGGCAGTAATCAACAACATGAAACTGGATCGAATGAAAAATTACGAATCCGGTGACGGTTTGGCAACATCATTATACCGTACGTTTATTCAAGGTAGAAGTTGGACTGAAACATTATCTGAAATCAATGAATTATCAAAAATTTCCAAAGCAGATATTGTGAAATTTGCCAACAACTTTTGCAAAGACAACTATGTAATTGTTTATAAAAGAAAAGGAGTTAACGATAAACTGGTTCGTGTATCCAACCCCGGCATTACTCCTGTCCAATTGAACCGAGATTCACAATCGGAATTTTACAAAAACTTTTCCAAGTTAACTTCTACCGACTTGACTCCGGTTTACGTTGATTTTAAAAAAGAAATACAAACCAAAAAGGTAAAAAACACCACTTTCAGTTTTACAAAAAATAATACCAACACCATTTCAAATCTGTATTATATTTTCAATATGGGGTCGGATCACAACAAAAAACTGTCCTTGGCAATGGGAATGTTGGACTTTTTAGGTACAGACAAAATGAGTGCCGAAGATGTCAAAAAAGAGTTTTATAAAATTGGAGTTGCCTATTCCGTCAGTACAGGAAGTGATTTGAGCTATATTTCTCTTTCCGGTTTAGAAAGCAACTTGCCTAAGGGAATTGCTTTATTGGAAGACTTGTTGAAAAATGTAAAACCAGACCAAGAAGTGTACAACACCACGGTGACCACCATTTTAAACACGAGAGCCAATTCAAAAAAACGTAAAGAAAACATCATGATTGCATTGACCAGTTATGCAAAATATGGAAAAAATTCCCGTTTTAGAGACATTCTTTCCGAAAAGGAATTGAAGGAAATGAACGTTTCAGAACTCACCAATTTGCTAAAAGGCCTTACTGATTATGAACACCAAATTTTCTTTTATGGAAACGATTTGAATCCGATTGTTGCCGCTTTGGAAAAAAATCACAATCTAAATGCCAATAAAGCCATTCCAAGTCCGAAAATTTATCCTGAACCAGAAACTACAAACAAAGTCTATTTTGCCAACTACGACATGGTTCAAGCAGAAATGACCCGAATTGCAAAAGGCGAAAAATACAATTCAGACATAACTGGAACTGTCAACGTGTTTAATTCTTATTTTGGAGCTGGATTATCGTCCATCGTTTTCCAAGAAATCAGGGAATCAAAATCTTTGGCTTATTCTGCCCGAGCAGTCTATGGCATTGCCAATGAAAAAAACCTGTCCGATTACATGCAAGTTAACATTGGAACACAAGCCAACAAATTGCCTCAAGCTGTTGACGCCATTTCAGCATTATTAAACGAAATGCCAAAAATTGAAAAGCAATTCAACAACGCCAAAGATTCGAGCCTGAAACAAATTGCTTCCTCCAGAATCATAAAGACAAATATTTTCTTCAATCAAATGAGCTTGAAAAAATTAGGTTTCGATTATGACATCAGAAAAGACATCTACAAAAACATCCAGAATCTTACTTTAGATGCCACGAATGACTTTTTTAACAAGGAGGTCAAAACTAAAAAATACAACACGGCCATCATTGGCAAGAAAGAAACTTTAGACTTTGAAGCTCTTAAAAAATTAGGAACCATTGAAGAAGTTTCTTTGGAAGAAATTTTCAATTACTAATGATTCCAGAAATAATCCAATATTTTTCCATAAAAACCCAGTCGAAAGATTGGGTTTCTTGTTTTACATCATTTACATTTGTCCAATGGACGAGATAATTAAACACATACAAAAGTTTATTTCTTTAAATAATGACGAAGCCGAAATCGTGTTGTCTTATTTTAAAACCGAAACCTTCAAAAAGAAACAACTCCTTTTGCAAGAAAATCAAACCTGCAACAAACAGTATTTTATCATAAAAGGATGTGTCCGTTTTTATATCAACAATACCAAAGGAATTGAACAAACGCTTCAATTTGGGATTGAAAACTGGTGGATTACCGATTATTTGAGTTTTCAATATCAAACGCCATCCCACTTCAACATTCAAGCCATTGAAAAATTGGAAACACTTTCGATAGACAGAACATCATTCGAAGAATTATTGGAACGATTTCCAAAACTCGAAAAATACTTTCGATTGGTCATCCAGAAGTCTTTTGGAGCTTCGCAAGTTCGAATCCACTACTTGTTCACGATGTCTGCCGAAGAGCGATTTCATCACATGAATAATATGTTTCCTGAATTTATTCAGCGAGTTCCACAATACATGCTTGCTTCTTATTTGGATTTTTCACCTGAATTTATGAGTAAAATTCGCGCTGGGAAAGTCTAATTTGTTTTCTTGAAGTAGTTCAAGTTTTTTGAAGATTCACTTGCAGACCTTTGTAATGAATTTAAAAACACATTAAAAATGGAAACTAGAGTAAACATTTTGCAAACACAACCAGAAGCATACAAAGCAATGATGGGATTAGAAAAATACATCGCTGCCACTTCATTAACACCAACCCACAAAGAGCTAATCAAGATTAGGGCTTCCCAAATTAATGGCTGTGCTTTCTGCATCAATATGCACACCAGAGATGCCAGAAAAATGGGAGAAACCGAACAACGAATTTACCTTTTGAATGCTTGGAGAGAAACGACCCTTTACACTGAAGAAGAGCAAGCGATTCTTGCCATGACTGAAGAAGTTACTTTAATCCAGAATCACTTGTCAAAAGTAACTTATGACAATGCCCGAAAATTGTTTGACGAGAAATATATCGCAGAAATCATTATGATGATTACCACAATCAATGCCTGGAATCGAATTGCCATTGCCACAGAAATGCCAATTGACTAAATTTTCAATTCAAATCCCAATCGAAAGGTTGGGATTTTTGTTTTATATGAAGAAGAAATGAATACAAACAAAGCTTCTCGATACAATTTTGAATAGTAAAGCTATCGCATTACTATTCAAAATCACTCGAAAAGACGAATTCTTTTTAGAACAGCTGACTTATTAATCTAATTTAAAAACTTTAAAATTATCAAACTGCTGGTGACTTTTAGAAGTTCTGAATCCAAAAAATCCTTGCTTATAAGGCTTGTCGTCTTGAAAATTCCAATACAATTCTCCATTCAAGAAATATTGTATATGACCATTATTGACAATTATTTTTACCGAATATAATTTGTTTCCAACCAAAAGATGCTCCTTGTCGGTATATTCCTTTAAAATAGATTTATCCTCAATCCCGTTGTATTTTCTAAATCGGGTAAATTTATTGTAATGCCCGCCAACACCGGCATAATAAAGATTCAAGTTGTCATAGGAAGCAAATTTTCCATCCCGTTTTATAGAATTGGGACTTAATGGATCGGTTGCCATCCAAAAAGCATTCAAATCAGAAACTCGGTCAAAAGCACCGCCTTCATCCATCACTTTTACATCGTAAGTAATCATTATATTTCCGGACAATTGGGTTTTAAACCAAATGGTCGCTCCAATGGAAGTCGAAACATCCAATTTACCATCAATAATTTTTAGGCTTGATGTTTCTGGTTTTTCAAATTCAACGTTCCAATTGGACAAATCCAAATCGAAATTGTCGGAATAAATCACTTTCGTTTTCAATCCTTCTTTCGTTTTAGATTGTGAAAAAAGGGGAATCGCAAAAACCAAAAAAACTAAAACCAAATACTTACTTTTCATATGTGTCTTTTTTATAATACCAATAATCCAAATTCCCTCAAAGTATTGACTGGTTTGGAATACCAAAACAATTCAAAATCCTCCAAATGAGTTTCAAAATCGGATTTTATTTCTTTAAATGAATAGATTTTGGAGTTAGATGATGAAATTTTATCAAGAATTTGCACCAGCCATTCTCCTTCATTTTTTCCTGTTTGAATGCTAAAACTTTCCTTTTTGTCATGAAAAGTCAAAGTCATCATTTCCCAACTATTTCCTTTTTTGGTTTTCGTGAAATATTCCACAAGTGGCTTCCCTCCTAGCCAAACGATTTTGGCAGTCGGTTTTATATTGAAATCTTCCGTTTCTTCTAAAGCATTGGTAATAAAATCGGGATGGATTTTTGTTTTCGGGATTTTGAAATCGAACCACTCTTGCAATTCATAATCAAAGCAAATGCCGTGCATAAAATTGAACAAGGATTTTTTTAATCCAAAACTGAATTTATCGTGGTCGATTCCTGTTTTGTCCACATAATTAATATCGTTGTTGGCGAAAGTTCCAATGGTTTCCGTTTCCTTGACAACGCCAAATTTCTCTGGATACATTCCCACCGGGCTGTGTGCCGTCATCGCAAACTGATGCCAAAATCCCGATTGCAAAACACCCACTTCAAACAATTGTCGCACCATTTCCAGACTGTCCACCGTCTCCTGAACCGTTTGCGTTGGATAACCGTACATCAAATAAGCGTGTACCATAATTCCGGCTTCTGTAAAATTTCGGGTGACTTTTGCCACTTGTTCTACCGTTACGCCTTTGTCAATCAATTTTAATAATCGGTCCGAAGCTACTTCGAGTCCGCCAGAAACGGCAATACATCCAGAAGCTTTCAGCAACAAACACAAATCTCCCGTGAAACTTTTTTCAAATCGAATATTTGTCCACCAAGTAACCGATAATTTTCTGCGAAGAATTTCAAGTGCCAAAGCTCTCATCAGGGCGGGTGGCGCAGCTTCATCTACATAATGAAAACCGTTTTGACCGGTTTGCGTTATCATTTCCTCCATTCGATCGCACAATAAATTGGCGGCGATGGGTTCGTACAATTTTATATAATCCAATGAAATATCACAAAAAGTACATTTTCCCCAATAGCAACCGTGCGCCATAGTGAGTTTATTCCATCGTCCGTCGCTCCACATTCGATGCATTGGATTCACGATTTCGATAACCGAAATGTATTTATCCAAAAACAAATCGGAGTAATCTGGTGTACCTACATCGGATTGTTTGTAATCTGGTTTCAATGAATTGTTTTTGTAAACTACTTTTTCGTTTTCTAATAGAAAAGTTCTTTTGAATTGTCCTTCGAAAGATTCCGGTTTACAAACAGCCTCCACTAATAATTCCACTGGTAATTCTCCATCATCCAAAGTGATGTAATCGAAAAATTCAAAAACGCGAGCATCCGAAAGCGAACGCAATTCGGTATTGGGAAAACCGCCTCCCATTGAAATCTTGATATTCGGATAGTTTTTTCGAACCCACTGCGCGGAACGAAAAGCCGAGTATAAATTCCCTGGAAAAGGAACAGAAATCAAGAACAATTCGGGCTGAATGGTTTCGATTTTTTTCTTCAAAAGCGAGAATAAAACTTCGTCTATATAAGTTGGTTCTTCTTGAAGAGCTAAATATAATTCATCAAACGAATTGGCACTTCGGCCCAAACGTTCCGCATAGCGACTGAAACCAAAATTGGCATCGACACATTCCACGATAAAATCGGAAATATCTTCAAGATATAAAGTTGCCAAATGCTTGGCTTTGTCCTGCGTTCCCATTGTTCCAAAAGCCCAATCCAATTCTTCCAATTGTGCAAAACGGGAAGCTTCCGGCAAATAATCTTCCTGACAAATTTGGAGTGCCAATGTTGGATTTTTCCCTTGTAAAAACGCAATAACCGAATCAATGGTTTTGATGTATTCGTCTTGCAAAGCAAAAATTCGTTTGCAGTTGTCAGTCTTTGGGTGGTGGTTGTTCGATTGAAACAAATCAATTAATCCTTCTTTCGAAAATAATTTCAAAATCACTTCAATACCCATATCCGCTTGTGTTGCCGAAATGTTTTTGGTATTCAGAAACCCTTTGATGTAAGCCGTTGCCGGATACGGCGTATTCAGTTGGGTAAAGGGTGGCGTGATGAGAAATACTTGGGTTTTCAAAAGAAATGTTTTGTGCAAAAATAATGTATATTTATTGTTTTTCGACAAAAGAAATAATTCCTAATTATTTGTTCTAATCCAGTATTTCATTGGATTACAAATCATGTAAAATTCTTCGAAAAGCACTTTTTACCCTTGCTTTTTTAAATATAAAATTCATACAAAATTAATTGCTTTAACATCAAAGCATTGATTTTTTTATTTACATTTGTGTACAAAATTCCCACAATGAGGCTTAAATTTTTACTTCTATTTATCATATTTCACCAATGTCTTTTTGTTTTTTCTCAAGAAACAAGTCCAAATTTATCCAACAACTTTTTATTTGAAGATAAAAATGGAAACCTGATTACTAATCCTTCAGAGCAAGAAGAATACTTGGCAAAGCGTCAAAAAACAACCGAAATATATGTTAAAAACAATACAAGTAAAGCAGCAAGCCAAGTTCCAAGCCAATTATGTTCTAATGGTGGTTTTGAAGAATTTGTCAACGAAAATGGAGTAAATGTTCTAAAAAACTTTCAATATACAGTAGAAAATCCCTTAAAACCCATACAATGTAGATCTGCCACACAAACTGCCAATTTGAGCATCAAACAATACAATCCGAATGACATTGGCTTAATGGTCACTACCGTTCCATCCAATTTTCTGGATGACTATATTGGAAACATTGATGCTTTCGATCAATATTCTCTAAAACTAAATTATAAAGAATCCCAACCGACAATGGCTTTGGTTCAAGCCCAAAGATTCAAAACAGACAATGAAACTGTATTAAAATTTAACTATAAAGCGGTTTTACAAAGTGTTTCCGGCAGTGGCCATCTCAATGAACAGCCCTTTTTCAAAGCAAGGATTGTCGATAAAAATGGCAAAGTGGTAAGCGAATTTTGTTTAACTGGAGACCCGCAAAATTGTATTTATACCCAAGCTCCAGTCCTGCAAAATGGAAATATTGTTTTATACACCAAAAACTGGCAATCTGGAGAACTGGACATTTCTTCGATACCAAATAATGAAAACTTCACGGTAGAATTCATGACTACCCGATGTGGTCTTGGAGGTCACTTTGGCTACTCTTACATCGACGATATTTGTATGTCGCATTCTAACGAAAGCCTGCAAGGCAGCATTGAATTAGACCCTTTATTTCAATCTTGTCCAAAATCACCGGTATCGATCTGTGGCGGATTTACAATTCCAAATTCAGGCGACATCAAGGCAACGGTAAAATCGATTGAATTAAAAATTTATGATTCTTCCAATAAATTAATCCATACGACCACAACCACTACAAGTCTGGATTTGGATAAAAAAAGATTTTGCTTTGATTTAGACTTGACCACATTACCAAACACAACTACCGAAAGTTACAATGTAAGTGCTTCCATCAATTATAATATTGAAATGGATCCAACGGCTTGCAGCGGAACTAGTTTCAATGAAGTGACAGACGACGATGCCAATTCTGGTTGGGATATCACGTTCTTGAATTGCGACCCAAAATGTACATTAAAACTAGAAACGGCAAGTTTAAGCTTGTGTGATGACAACAAAAACGGAAAAGAGTTTTTTGACCTGACTAATCTGGAGCCTCTTGTTGCCGTGAATCAAACAGGAATAACATTTTCCTATTTCACAAAACTGGAGGATGCCACTACCGATAAAAATCCAATTGTAAATTTCAAAAATTACGATAGCTTTAGCACAACCTTATTTGTGAGGGCAACAATGGATCCAGACTGTTACAAAATAATAGCCGTAAAACTCATTGTAAGAAACCCGACAGCAAACATAACGGGAGTCTTGAATGTTTGTAGCGGAAGCACCTTGTTGACTGCCACAAAAGGAGTAAGTTATTTGTGGTCCAATGGCGAGACAACCCAAAGTATTAGTGCAACCCATACCGGATTGTATTCCGTGACGGTAACAGACGCCTCGGGTTGCAAGGCTGTTGGAACGGTAACCATAATACCAAACCAGGTTGCTGCCCAACCCACAATTAAAATTACCCAACCCAGCTGCTCTGTATTCACAGGTTCAATAGAAGTTACCTCGCCAGCATCGGAATATAGTTTTGATGATGGAAAAACTTGGGGAACTAATCCGGAAATTAAAAATTTACCCATAGGAACTTATTATGTAAAAATTAGAACTGCCAGCGGATGCGAATCTTATAACACCAAAATTAACCTTGTTCCATTCTTGAGTTCTTTTCCCACTTACTCCAAAATTGACCCAAAATTCTGTGGAGACATTGGTAGCATAACCATTACAACCCCATCTTCCAGCTATAGTTTTGATGATGGTTTGACTTGGGGAACCAACAACACGATGACGGATCTTCCATCGGGCAGTTACCGTATAAGGGTAAAAGATGCTCTTGGCTGTATTTCAAATTATAACAATGTAGAACTCAATTCACAGTTTCTTCCGGATCCAAAATTTATTATGTCAAATCCATATTGTTCCAATTTGGGAAGCATTATCATAACGACTCCTGCCGCTTTCTACAGTTTTGACGGAGGAACTGTTTGGCAAACATCCAATACAATGACTAATTTAAAAATTGGAAGTTATGTCGTTAGCATAAAAAATGACAAAGGCTGTACCTCCAGCCTGGCTTATGTTTATCTAAATAGTTTAGAAAGCAGTTATCCAGAATACGAAAAAATCGAAGCCGGTTGCAATTCTTATGGCAGCATCGAAATAAAAACTCTTGGCGATTTGTATAGTTTTGACAATGGAGCCCATTGGACGACTAATCCAATTTTGAAAAACTTGAATGGTGGTGCCAATGTACAGCTAATGGTTCAAAAAGGAGGAACTTGTAATTCTAGAACACAATCTGTCGGGATATTCAACTACTTCCGTCCACTGCCTGTTGCCAATGATTATGAAGTTACCCTTTGTGACGACCTGAACGATGGTTCGGAAATAATAGACTTGACTGCCTATAATTCAAACTTGACACCAAACCCGACATCCAATAGGTTTGAATACTACACCTCTTTGTTGGGTGCCACAAACAATGACCGAAACACGATGATATCGGATTATCAAACACGTAAATTGAGTAATAGTATCAATACGGTGTATGTAAAAGTAATTTCGCAATACGGTTGTAGTTCAATTGTTGCCTTAAAATTTATATTCCTGGATTCTCCAAAAATAAACATGGAAGACAAATTTCCGCTGTGTGTGGACAAAAGCGTTTACATAAATGCCGGAATGGGCTACCACAGTTACCTTTGGTCCAATGGCGAAAAAACGCAAATCATAAACTTGTCGAAACCGGGTGATTATTGGGTAACCGTTACCGAAAAACACGGCACGTTAATTTGTGATTCAACAAAAAAATTCAATGTTTTTATGTCAAGCCCGGCAACAATAACAAGTATCTCCACAGAAGACTGGACCGATGGAGAAAATGTAATCAGCGTTTATCAATCCGGCTTGGGTGATTATGAATATTCCTTGGACAACAGAACCTATCAAGACAACAATACATTTACCAATTTGCCCGATGGTGAATATACGGTTTATGTCAGGGATAAATTTGGTTGCGGCACCACTACAAAAGAAGTTCATTTACTGATGTACCCCCGATATTTCACTCCAAACGGCGATGGAAACAACGACACTTGGAAGGTCAAATTTTCAGATATGGAAGTGGGTTTAACAGTCCGAATTTATGACCGTCATGGAAAACTGATCAAAACTTTATTTACCAATACCGACAGCTGGAACGGAACCTTCCACGGAGCCGAACTTCCTGCCACCGATTATTGGTTTATCGTGACAAGAGCCAACGGTACTGAATACAAAGGTCATTTCAGTCTAAAACGATAAAAACAAAAAAGGTCTTTTAAACAAATTTAAAAGACCTTTTTTTATACAACTTAATTTTTAAAACTTATGCTCGTCTTTACTAATTAACAATAATGAGAACAAAGAAATACAAGCGGCCATCGTCAAATAAAACCCGACATAGGTCAAGCTATAAGTTGATGCCAACCAAATAGCAATCATCGGAGCAAAAGCCGCTCCAAGAATTCCGGCCATGTTAAAAGTTAATGAAGCTCCTGAATAACGAACCGTGGTAGGAAACAATTCGGACAAGAATGTTCCTAGAGGTCCATAAGTAAATCCCATCAAAGCCATTCCCATACATATAAAAGCAGTAACTAAAACCGTACTTCCTGAATTTAGGAAATAGGAGAAGAAAAAACCAAAAACAGCAATGGCAATCGTAGCTATAATCAGCATTTTACGGCGGCCAATTTTATCGGCAACTATCGCAGAAACCGGAATAAACAAGGCAAAAAACAACACTGAAAACAACTGGATTAACAACGCATCCCTTTTTACAAAACCTAAATCGGAAGTAGCCCAACTCAATGTGAATACCGTCATTAGATAAAATACCAAGAAAGTGGTAATGGCAGCCAATGTTCCAAAAATCAATTGGTTCTTATACGATTTAACCAAAGTCAAAAATGGAATTTTTACTTCTTCGTGTTCTTTTTTTGAATTTTCAAAAGAAGGTGTTTCGGAGATTTTTGTTCGGATATAAAAACCTACTACTACCAAAAGTGAACTGGTAATAAAAGGAATTCTCCAACCGTAATCCATAAAATCCTGACTGCTCATCGAATCCGTTAACAACAAAAAAGTCCCTCCTGAAAGCAACAAACCAATTGGTGCGCCCAATTGTGGAAACATACCATACCAAGCTCGTTTATGCGGAGGCGCATTTTCGATTGCCAGCAGAACAGCTCCTCCCCATTCACCTCCTAATCCAACACCCTGTCCAAATCGGCAAAGCATCAATAATAAAGGAGCAGCAACACCAATACTGGCATAACTAGGTAAAAAACCAATGGCAACTGTAGAAACTCCCATAGTCAACAAAGCAGCAACCAAGGTAAATTTACGTCCTATTTTATCGCCATAATGTCCAAAAAAAGCAGAACCCAATGGACGTGATATAAAGGCTATCGAAAAAGTAGCCAACGATTGCAAGGTTGCCATAGTCGGATTTGAACTCGGAAAAAACAATTGTGGAAAAACCAATACTGCGGCATTGGCATAAATATAAAAATCAAAAAATTCAATTGTAGTACCTATTAAGCTGCCGAAAAGAACGTGTTTTAATGAATTGGTTTTAGTTGGATTGGAATTATTAGTCATAAAAATGAATTATATAAAATGATGTTAATTTTCGAAAATAAAAAAGATTCAATTCTAATATTTTGGTAATTTAGCTTCAAATAAATTTACTATGCCAACCGACTGTATCAGCTACCAAAACTCTGGATATTTTTCTTCTTTGATGAATGATTATTTAGACCAAAAAGAACCTACACAGTCGTTTTACAATCGGTTTCCAAATCTTGAAAATTTCGAAGCACAAATAAAGGAAAAGAAAACCAACTATACCAATGAAAACAGAGCTGTTTTAGTTTCGGCTTTGCAAAAGCAATATTCCAAAATCTCCGTTTCTGGTTTGACCCAACGAAATATTGATACTTTGACCAATGACAATACTTTTACCGTTACCACAGGTCATCAACTGAATTTGTTTTCCGGTCCATTGTATTTCTTGTATAAAATTATTTCGACCATCAACCTAACGAAGGAATTAAAAGCAAAATATCCATCACAAAATTTTGTACCCATTTATTGGATGGCAACCGAAGACCACGATTTTGACGAAATTAATTATTTCAATTTCAAAGGCCGAAAGTTTCGCTGGAACAAGGAAAGCTTGGGTCCCGTTGGACGATTATCCACGGAAGGACTGGACGATTTTTTTGAAGTTTATTCTCTCGAATTGGGTTCTGGAAAAAATGCCGAAGCCATCAAAAAAATTTTTAAGGAATCCTATTTGAACCATTCCAATTTGGCCGACGCTACCCGTTTCCTGGCCAATGCACTTTTTGGCGAATACGGATTGGTTATTCTCGATGCTGACAATCCAGATTTAAAACGAACCTTTATACCTTATATAAAAGAGGAATTAACGCTTCAGACTTCCCACAAAAAAGTCCTTGAAACTATCGAGAAACTAAAAAGCTATACCATTCAAGTTAATCCACGCGAGATTAATTTGTTCTATATGGAAGATAATTTGCGGGAACGTATTATTTACGAAAACGGTATGTATACAATAAACAATACTAAAATAGAATTTTCGGAAAGCGAAATTCTTGCTGAGTTGGAAAATCATCCCGAAAAATTCAGTCCAAACGTGATAATGCGTCCGTTGTACCAAGAAGTGATTCTGCCCAATTTATGCTACATTGGCGGAGGTGGAGAAATCGCTTATTGGCTGGAATTAAAATCTTTTTTCAATGCAGTAAATATTAGCTTTCCAATACTATTACTTCGAAATTCAGTCTTGTTGGCCACCGAAAAGCAAGCCAAAAAAGCAGACAAACTAGGATTATCCTGGAGTGATTTGTTTTCAAAAAAAGATGATTTGGTTAATGAAAAAACAAAAGTATTGGATGATTTTTCAATTGACTTGTCCATTCAAAAAGATTTTCTAAAAAACCAGTTTCATTATCTACACAGTTTGGCGCAAAAAACAGACAAATCATTTCTTGGAGCAGTAAAAGCACAAGAAACCAAACAAATAAAAGGGCTGGAAAATTTGGAAAAACGGCTATTAAAAGCTCAAAAAAGGAAACATTTCGAAGAATTGGAACGAATCACGGACTTGCAAAACGAATTGTTTCCCAACAAAAGTTTACAGGAACGCCAAACCAATTTTTCTGAATTTTATTTGGAAAACGGAAATGATTTGATTCAAAAATTAATAGACCAACTAAAACCTTTGAATACTAAATTTGAAGTCATTGTGTTTTAGATTTACCATTTTTATCCTTTTTAATTGCTCATTTATTAAAATCAATTCATAAAAAAGTTCTACTTTTGCACCAAATTTAAAAAATCCAAAAACAAAATGGCTACAAATAGAACTTTTACAATGATCAAACCGGATGCAGTTGCTAACGGACACATCGGAAATATATTGGCAATGATCACAAACGGTGGTTTCAAAATCGTTTCATTGAAATTAACACAATTAACTGTTGCTGATGCGCAAGCATTTTATGCTGTTCACGCTGCAAGACCTTTCTACGGAGAATTGGTGGAATTTATGTCAAGAGGACCAATCGTTGCTGCCATCTTGGAAAAAGAAAATGCTGTTGAAGATTTCAGAACTTTGATTGGAGCCACAAACCCAGCCGAAGCCGCCGAAGGAACTATCCGTAAAGCATATGCAACTTCAATCGGAGAAAACGCGGTTCACGGTTCAGACAGCGATGAAAATGCAGCTATCGAAGGTGCTTTCCACTTTGCAGGAAGAGAGCAATTCTAGATTCTTGATTAAAGATTAACGATTTTTGAATTAAGATTAAAAATCATCAAAACAGAAAATCCCGTTTCAAATTTTTGAAACGGGATTTTTTTATTTACAATCACAAAAATCTGAAATCCAAAATCGTTAATCTTCAATCTGAAATTATCATCTTAAAACAACATCCTTCACCACGTCACGACGCAATTCTTCGTTAATCATTGCCACAATTTTTGATTTTCCGTGACTCAATTCTTCCCTCAAAACCGCCGAAGAAAGTTCGACATACAAAGTGCTTCCTTTCAAGACCACGTTCTTTGTGTAATGATTCACGCCATTGCCCATCAAGTTTTTCCAGGCCTCTTTCACGTCAATTTGATCCATTCCGGGTTGGAGCTTGTTGACTTGGATAATCTGCTTTAAAACATCACCAACCGTACTCTGATTATTTAGTCTTTTTGCCATCGTCCGATATATTTAGTGGTTCCGCTTTCTTGTAATGGTATTCTTTTTTATCCGCATTTTCAAAAACCAATTCTTTGTCAGAAATAGCAATTAATTCCTCGCTCCATTTGGCATAAGGAGTGGCATAATCAAAAAACACTTTGTCGTCCTTGAATCGTACTTTTACATCTTCTTGCGTATCATTTACCATAAAAGTACCGTCCAATTGCGGCATCACTTTCTTCCGGAAACCCTTGTTTTTATTGTCAATCTGGAAATAATCATAACTTTCGTTGACCCCGTAGTCCTTTTCTTTTCCTTGATCAAAAACCACTTTTTCGATTTCCCAATAGCCGTTAATTTTAGCTATGTCTTCGGGTTTTATCTTTTGCTGGCAAGAGACAAAAAGAAACAACAAGAATAAAAGGATAAAGGTATTTTTCATATAAGTTTTATATTTTGGAGCTACTCCTTGCTAGATGCTATGGATGAAAAAGACATTTCATCTCTTTGACAAAGTTAACCTTATAAAGGTAAAGAAAATAAAAATTAGTGCTTTGCAACAATAAATATTATCTGTTTTTCATTCTTTTAAAAAAACCAAGAATAAAGAAAATGGCACCCAAAAAAAGTAAAATATAATACAACGGGATGTTTTTGTCTCTTACAACATTGGATAAAACAAAGCATACAACACTCACTAAATAGAAATAAATAGGAGATATATTTTTGAAAAAAGAAAAATTCATTATCTATTATTTAAAGAAACTATCTACAAACTCGTATTTATTAAAAACCTGTAAATCCTCGATTCCTTCTCCTACTCCTATGTATTTCACGGGAATCTGGAATTGGTCTGAAATCCCGATAACCACACCACCTTTGGCAGTTCCGTCGAGTTTGGTAACCGCAAGTGAAGTCACTTCGGTAGCTGCGGTAAATTGTTTGGCTTGCTCAAAAGCATTTTGTCCTGTAGAACCATCGATAACCAACATTACATCGTGCGGTGCATCGGCAACAACTTTTTGCATCACGCGTTTTACTTTGGTCAATTCGTTCATCAAATTGATTTTGTTGTGCAAACGACCAGCTGTGTCAATAATTACAATGTCGGCGTTTTGAGCCACTGCAGATTGCAAAGTATCGAAAGCCACGGAAGCAGGATCGCTTCCCATATTTTGTCTCACGATGGGAACACCCACTCTATCTGCCCAAACTTGCAATTGGTCGATGGCCGCGGCACGAAAAGTATCGGCGGCACCAAGAACCACTTTATGGCCTGCTTTTTTGAATTGGTAGGCTAGTTTCCCAATGGTAGTCGTTTTTCCAACACCATTTACTCCCACAACCATCAAAACATAGGGTTTTGTGTTGATTGGAATTACAAATTCGGTGGCTTCACCAGCATCGATTTCAGAAAGTAAACCTGCAATTTCTTCTCGAAGGATTTGGTTGAGTTCGTCGGTTCCAAGGAATTTATCTTCGGCAACACGAGCTTCAATTCGGGTGATGATTTTTAGGGTTGTATTGACTCCAACATCTGAAGACACCAAAATTTCTTCCAAGTTGTCCAACACCTCATCGTCCACCTTTGATTTTCCGGCAACGGCTTTGGTTAATTTGGAAAAGAAAGATGTTTTTGATTTCTCCAGACCTTTGTCCAAAGATTCTTTTTTTTCTGAAGAAAATATTTTTTTAAAAAAACTCATCGGATTATTGATTGAGGATTAACGATTTTAGATTTTATATCGTTTTGTTTAATGACCTAGCCCTGATGGAAGCGACATCCTTTTGTGGCGGGGTTCGCCACAAAAGATATAGCGTACAGCAGGAAACAGCTCCTGAAAAATTTGATAGACAAATATAGAAAATAAAAAAGCTACTTCCGAATGAAAGTAGCTTTTCTATATAATGCTATTTGGATTATTTCTTTTTCAAGAATTCATCAACTGCTTCAGGAGCCATAATAGATTCTACGAATGTATATGCACCAGTTTTAGGAGATTTCACCATTTTGATGGCTTTTGATAATCTCTTAGAAGATGTTTGTAACGATGCTACGGTTTTCTTTGCCATGATTCAAATGTTTTTTATATTTTAATCAATCTCTAATGCAAGCATTTGAGATTTTATTAAAATCTCTAATTATTTAATTTCTTTGTGAACAGTTACTTTCTTCAAGATTGGATTAAATTTTTTAATCTCTAATCTGTCTGGAGTATTTTTTTTGTTCTTTGTTGTTATGTATCTTGAAGTTCCTGCAACACCTGATGTTTTGTGTTCAGTACATTCTAAAATTACCTGGATTCTATTTCCTTTGCTTTTCTTTGCCATCTTGATATATATTTAGGAGTGGATTATTTAATAAATCCTTCTGACTGTGCTTTTTTCAAAACTGCAGCAATTCCATTTTTGTTAATTGTTTTTACCGTCGATGCAGCTACTCTTAGAGTAATCCATCTATCTTCTTCTGGAAGATAAAAACGCTTTTTAACTAAGTTTACAGAAAACTTTCTCTTAGTTTTATTCATAGCGTGAGAAACGTTATTTCCTACCATCGCTCTTTTACCTGTAAGGTCACAAACTCTAGACATTATTCTTATTTTTATCGTTATTCAAAATCAGGGTGCAAAGAAAAGGAAAATAAACGGATGAAGCAAAAAATTATGAGACATTTTTCAAAATTTCTTTTCGCAGTATTTCGATGCTCTTGTTCACGGCTCTATCTATCACTTTTTCACGGGGTTGGCCAAAATTAAATTCTTCGACAATTACTTCGTTTGGTGTTGCCAATGCTATAAAAACGGATCCAACTTCAGCATTTGAGTCTCCTTTTGTGGGTCCGGCATTCCCGGTTGTTGCAATGGCATAATCCGTTTTCATTATGTTTTTGACGTTGATTGCCATTTGTTTTGCCACTTGGGCACTTACAACAGAATATTTATTGATTAATTCTTCCGAAATACCCAAAACCGATATTTTGGTTTCCGTTGCATAAGATACCACACTGCCTTTAAAATAGTTGGACGCTCCAGAAACGGAAGTCAACAGCTGGGCGATATGGCCTCCCGTGCAACTTTCGGCAGTGGAAATGGTTTTCTTTTGCTGGGTTAAAAGTCTTCCCACAACGGTTTCCAAGGTTTCATCATCTTCAAAACCCACGATGATGTCGCCAATTATTTTGGTCAAAGAAACCACGTTTTCCTCGATGGACTTCTCCAGAAATTCTTTATTGGTTCCTCTTGCAGAAAGTCGCAATCGCACTCTTCCCGGCGCAGGCAAATAGGCTAATTTTATGAATTCGGGCAAATTATTCTCCCAAACTTCAATTTGCTCAGCCACAGCACTTTCTCCTCGACCGTAAGTCATAATGGTTTTGTGCAGAATGTAAGGTCGTTCGTATTCTCGAACTACTTTGGGAATAATTTCGTTTTCGACCAAGTATTTCATTTCAAAAGGAACTCCCGGAAGCGAAATAAAGACGGTGTTTTCTTTTTTCATCCACATTCCCGGTGCCGTCCCCACTTGGTTGTGCAGCACTGTACATTTTGAAGGAACAAGGGCTTGATCTTTGTTGATTTGCGTGATGGTTCTCTTGTAAAAACCTTCTATTAATTGGGTAACGTGAACAAGGACAGCTTCATCAACAATCAATTCATCGTCAAAATAATCACAGAAAGTTTTTTTGGTCACATCATCTTTGGTAGGTCCAAGACCTCCAGTGATTATGACTAAATCGACCTTGTTTTGAAATTTCAGGAAGGTATCCAAAATATGCTGTTTATCATCACTGATAGAAGCCATTTCGTATGTTTCGACACCAATTCTATCTAATGATTTTGCTATAAAAGCGGAATTCGTGTCAACAATTTGCCCAATGAGAATTTCGTCGCCTATAGTAACTATGGCTGCTTTCATTTTTATATTTTAGATTGGAGATTGCAGAATTTAGATTGCACCGTGAAGACTTATCTATAAATCAAAATCTTTTTTCAACTCTTTCACGGCATCTTCCACTTGATTCTTGATACTCTTGAAAGTCTCTTTGATTTCTTTTTTTTCACCTTCGGCTTTTGTCCAAGCTTCAACTTGAAGAATTTCTTCAAAAGCCACTTTTAAACCGAGTAAATCGAGTGTTGGTTTAATTTTATGGGCATAAGCATAAGCATGCTTATGGTCTTTCTTCTTGATTCCTTCCTTTATTTGAGCCAAATCATCAGGAACTTCAGTAACAAACAAGTTCACAATTTGCAGGACAAATTCTGGGTCGTTATCTGAAAGTGCGTACACTTTTGCTAGGTTGTAATGTAGTGCCATTATTTTATTTGTATGCTAAATAGTTTATTTCCTTCTAAAAATCCTTCCAAAACATCTTCCGACTTCACCGCTGCAACCCCCTCTGGAGTTCCAGTAAAAATAATATCGCCAATTTTCAAAGTAAAATACTGGGAAACGAAAGAAATTAGCTCATCTATTTTCCACAACATATGACTGGCATTCCCTTTTTGAACCGTTTTATTATTATTGGTCAATTCAAATGTAATATTTTCCAATGAATTAAATTGACTTTTGGGCAAAAATTCACCAATTACAGCCGAACCGTCAAACGCTTTTGCTTTTTCCCACGGCAATCCTTTTGCTTTTAATTCACTTTGTAAATCCCGAGCCGTAAAGTCTATTCCCACACTTATCTCGTCGTAATATTTATGGGCAAACTTGGCATCGATATATTTCCCAACCTTGTTTATTTTAACAATCAACTCTATTTCGTGGTGAATGTCATTTGAAAATTCAGGAATCACGAACGGATGTTGTTTCAATAAAATAGCCGAATCGGGCTTCATAAAAATAACGGGTTCCGATGGTCTTTCGCTATTTAATTCCTCAATATGCTTGACATAATTCCTACCGATGCAGATGATTTTCATTTCTTTTGGTTTTCAGTCACAGTTTTTAGTCGCTGCTTTCAGCTCACAACTGTAAACTGTAAACTGCGACTGAAAACTTATTTTGTGTTCAATTTTCTCAATTTTATTGCCGTCAACACTTTCTTGGTGTATAAAGGAAAATCAGCATTTTGAATCCAACTGAAATATCCCGGTTCAGACTCCAGTATAGCTTCAACCTTGGCTCCTTTGTGTTTTCCAAACGTAAAAATCTCATTATCATCCTTGTCAAAAGCAATCATTCCCGCAAAATCAGCAATTTTCTTTCTGGTCGTGAATTCCGAAAGTGATTTCATGTCGTTTTCCAATTCTGGATAACGGTCTAATTGGGCTTTCATTATTTCGTAAGTTGCCATAGTATCCGCTTCCGCAGAATGCGCATTTTCGAGACTTTGACCACAATAAAACTTCAAAGCAGCACTCAATGTTCTTTCTTCCATTTTGTGAAAAATAGTCTGGACATCAACTGAAACTCGATTTTTCATGTCAAAATCCACTCCGGCACGAAGCATTTCTTCTGCCAATAACGGAATATCAAAACGGTCTGAATTGTATCCAGCCAAATCCGAATCCTTGATCATGTTGTACACCTGGGAAGACAACTCCTTGAAAGTTGGCTCATTGGCTACTTTTTCGTTGCTGATTCCGTGAATGGCGGTAGATTGAGGTGGAATTGGAATAGTTGGATTGACCAACCATGTTTTACTTTCTTTATTTCCGTTGGGAAAAACTTTAAAGATTGCTATTTCAACAATTCGATCTTTGGCGACATCAATTCCTGTGGTTTCTAGGTCGAAAAAACAAATTGGTTTGTTAAGCTTGAGCTCCATTTATAAATTTTAGAATGACAAATATATCTTTTTGAACGTACCGTTCGTCGATTATTTAAAAAAGTTTTGGACAAAAACCAATACCCCAACCATTTGAAAAACGGTCGGGTCATATATTAAAATTTTACGTTAAACGTAAAAATCACTATCTAAATCAAATGCTTCCAGATACTCGGCGACACGCTTCACAAAACTTCCTCCCAACGCACCATCAACTACTCTATGATCGTAACTGTGGGAAAGGAACATTTTTTGGCGAATGCCTATAAAATCACCCTCTGGAGTTTCTATAACGGCCGGCACTTTTCGGATGGCTCCAAGAGCAAGGATTCCCACTTGCGGCTGGTTGATGATTGGCGTTCCAAAAACACTGCCAAAAGTCCCCACATTTGTTACCGTATAAGTTCCACCTTGAGTGTCGTCCGGTTTTAGTTTTCCGGTTTTGGCACGATGACCAAGATCGTTCACGGCTCTTGCCATACCAACCAAATTGAGTTGATCCGCATTTTTGATTACTGGAACAATCAGGTTTCCATTAGGCAATGATGCTGCCATTCCCAAATTTATATTTTTCCTTTTGATAATAAAATCACCATCGACGGCAATATTCATCATTGGAAAATCTTTCAAGGCTTTGGCAACGGCCTCCATAAAAATGGGCGTATAAGTCAACTTCTCTCCTTCTCTTTTTTCGAAAGCGGTTTTTACTTTTTCTCTCCATTTTACAATATTGGTCACATCGACTTCGATAAACGACTGTACATGAGCCGAAGTCTGCACCGATGCCATCATATAACCAGAAATAAGCTTGCGCATTCTGTCCATTTCGATGATTTCGTCACCTCCATTTACAGAAACTGGCATTGCGGTTTGCGGTTTGTTGATGATAGTTTGCTTCGCCAGTTCGCTGTCGCTCGTGTGTGATTGGGCAATTGTTTTTGGCACCTCAACTGAACCAGTCGTTTCAGCACCTCTATTTTTAATATAATTTAAAACATCTTCTTTGGTAACCCTGCCATCTTTTCCCGACCCAGAAATACTTTCCAATTCAGCAAGAGAAATACCTTCTTCTTTGGCAATATTTTTGACTAATGGTGAGAAAAATTTATCAGAATCCGAAAAATTGGTTGGCACGGCAACGATTTCTTTGGCCACTTCCATACTTTTTTCAATGGCAGCAACTTCAACTGGCACAACAACAGCCTCGCTCGCCATTTCCGAAACAGAATCGGCTTCAGTTTCAATAATAGCAATGGTTTGTCCTACTTGAACCATATCGTCTTTTGCAAACAATTGCTCAACCAAAACACCCGAAACCTCGCTTGGCACTTCGCTATCGACTTTGTCGGTGGCGATTTCAAGCACAACTTCATCGGCTTCAATCTTGTCGCCCACTTGTTTCAACCAATTTGTAATGGTTGCTTCCGCAACGCTTTCTCCCATTTTTGGAAGCTTTAATTCAAATCTTGCCATATTGTTTCCTAAAAGGGTAATTGTAATTTTATGAGCACAAAATTAGTGATTAATTTTAGTTTTAGCCACGAATTATACAAATTTACTCGAACTTTAAATATTGCCAAAAAGTAGTAATGTCGGAAAATTTTTAAAACTAAAAACCTAAATCTAAAATCTAAATTTTCACAATTTCTCCTCTATCAAAACTGCTGTTGCTTCCAATCATAAAACCTGAATCTTTAGGTAAAATTTTAAAGGTAAAACCGTTGCCATTATTGGTTTCGAAAGCTTTAATAATGTTTTTTAAATCGAGATAATTTTGGTCAAAAATGATTTCCGCAGCACCCTTATCAGAAAAGGAATCCACTGTTTTTTGAAGTTCCATCTTTTGTTCGAATTGTTTTTCTAATTTCTCTCCCAGAATTTCATTGTCAGAAACCAAAATATATTTTTTTGGAGACAACTTTGTTTTTGATTTTCCTTGAAACATTTTCACGAAAGAAAAAAACACGATTCCCATTTCCATAAAAACAGAAAATAAAATGGACACCCGAAAATGTTTTTTATAGAAAAAATTCATCGCTTCGCGGAATCTTTTCATATAAGTTCCATCTTTTACGGTGCTTTCCCCTTTGTAATGTATAACGGAAGTTTCGTGGAAATAATAGTTTGATTTTCCTTTCTTCAACGCCATATACGACAAATCAATATCGTCGGAATACATGAAACAATTCTCGTCGAAACCACCAATGTCATTGTACAATTCCCGTTTCATCAGCATAAAAGCGCCCACGAGAATCTCGACTTTTCCAGTTACGTTTTCGGATAAATGTTGGGCATAATATTTCCCGAATGTATTTGGAAAAACTTTATACAAGCCTGTGATTTTGGTAAAAGCCACAAACGGTGTTGGAGTTCCCCGTTTGCTTTCGGGCAGGAAATTTCCCGTTCCGTCGATGAGTTTCACGCCCACAATTCCCAAATCTTTTTGTTTTTTGGCGAAAGCCAATACCTTTGTAAAAGTATCTTCGGCAACAACCGTATCAGGATTGAGGATGCAAACATATTCTCCTTGGGCTTGACTTACGCCAATGTTGTTTCCTTTCGGGAAACCCGAATTTTCCTTGTTCTCGATGAGTTTCACGTTCGGAAAACGATTTTTCATCATCTCGCAACTGTCATCCTGGGAATTGTTGTCGATGACAATAATTTCGGCATCGATGTTTAGTATGGCTTTTTGAACACTTAGAACGCAAAGCTCCAAGAAGTATCGCACGTTGTAATTGAGGATGATGACGGATAGTTGCATTTTCAAGAATTATTAAAGCAACTTGGTTAAGCCGTCAGGATTTTTTGAGTTGTTCCAAAATAAAATCAAGTCTATTTGAGACTTCTCTTCAATGATTTTATAATACAAAGTAGTCTGTTTTGAGATTACCAATGAATAACAATCTTTTTCGGACTTATAAATTCCGAGTTTTGGAGTTTTAGATAATGTTGCCAGAAAATCGTAAACTAAATCTTCAAATTTCTGAACTTCGACTTCATTCCATTTTAACAAAATGAAATCTATCTCGTCAAAATAACTATAAGTTGCAATTGATTTCCATTCAATTCTATAAATCATTTCAGAAAAGGATATTTTAATTTGGTTCTCCTTTTCATTTCTTCACTTGAAATTCCCAACCCCATTTCGCTTTGTTCCAAACCTAATTCCAATAATTTCCGTAACAAAACTTCTTGTTCATCGGTATTGTTTGGATCTAGCTTTTCTTTAAAAATGGATTTATAATCCGTTGCTGGCTCCTGAACAGAATCCTGTTTTTTATCAATCGAATGTTTCTTTGGATTTTCCATCGTGAAAGAATTTTAAAACTCAAATGTACGTAATAATTCCAAAACAAAAAAAAGCTGCTTCAAAACGAAACAGCTTTCCAGTAATTTTATAAATGAAGTTTTTATTGACCTGCTTCTTTTTTGGCATCTTCCACCATCTTGTCATTTGCCAAAATAGCAAATTCAACACGACGGTTTTGAGTTCTTCCTTCGGCAGTGTCGTTTGCTGCAATTGGATCGGCAATTCCTAATCCAGTTGTTTTAAATCGACTGCTAACCAATCCTTTCGAAGCCAAATAATTTTTGACAGATTCGGCTCTTTTTTGAGAAAGAGTAAGATTGAATTCTGGACTTCCCGTACTGTCGGTATAACCATAAATTTCGATGTTGGTATCGGCATATTCTTTAAATACTGGAACCAATTTATCCAAATTAGCTTTTGCAGTCGTGGTCAATGTCGCTTTACCCGTATCAAAACGAACCGCATTTTCATTTAAAACCAAACGAATTCCTTCGCCTACTCTCTCCACATCTGCACCCGGCAATGCTTGGTCTATTTCTCTGGCTTGCTTGTCCATTTTATTACCAATCAAAGCTCCTGTTCCTCCACCAACTGCAGCACCAATAAGTGCTCCACCTGCTGTTCCAATTTTTGAATTGTTCCCTATAATCCCTCCAATAAGAGCTCCAGCAGCAGCACCAATCCCTGCCCCTTTTTGAGTATTATTGGCATTTTTTGTGGCTTCACAACTTGTAAATAGAGTTGCCAACAAAAACAAGCCGCTTATTCCTAGAATTGTTATTTTTTTCATGATTATTTAGTTTTTAGTAGAATTGATTTTTTCGAATTGATAAGTAACGTCTTTATTTTGACCACCAACATTAATATTGTCTATCAATTGAAATGAAGTCTCTGTTTGATTGGCCACTCGCAATAAATATCCTTGGGTAACGGTTTTTGATTTCACTCCAGCCTCAACAATTTTCAGTACAAAAACACCTTCCTTGTTGACACTCCAAACAATTGGCGAACTGAAAGCGGGACAACCTGTCTTTGTCAAACTCATGTTCCCTTTGTTGTTGTTCGAAATAAAATGCCAAGTACTTCCAACGAAACATTTAGAATCGGCGATTTGAAATGAACTTACTTTAATATAATCGGAACCCGGATAAGTCACGCTGGTGATTTCCCAATCTCCTTTGATGAACACTTGGGAACTTTTGTCCAACTTCGTGCTGGCAACCGGTGCGCTTTTTACTGGTGCGCTTGTTGCTGCGGATTTACTTTTGCAAGCAAAAAGCACCAAAACCACCATCATCAATGTAATTATTTTTTTCATTTTCATAGTCTTTATAAGATTAAACTTGTTACAAAGGTACAATGAAGCACCCAAAAAATGTTTCAAAATAAAAGCTTTTTGTATCAAAATTAACAGTTCCGACAATTTGTCACTTTGGTCGAAATTGGTATCTTATTTGAGTAAGCAGTAAACAATTATAAAACTATAAAAATTCAAAATATGGCAACTGGACAAATTAACGTTTCGGTAGAGAACATCTTCCCCTTGATCAAGAAATTCTTGTACAGCGATCACGAAATATTTTTGCGTGAATTGATTTCCAATGGAACAGATGCTACCTTAAAATTAAAACATTTAACCAGCATTGGCGAAGCCAAAGTAGAATACGGCAACCCAATTCTGGAAGTAAAAATCGACAAAGAAGGCAAGAAACTGCACATTATTGACCAAGGTTTGGGAATGACTGCCGATGAAGTGGAGAAATACATCAACCAAATCGCTTTCTCTGGCGCCGAAGAATTTTTGGAAAAATACAAGGATTCTGCCAAAGATTCTGGAATTATTGGTCACTTTGGTCTTGGATTCTATTCTGCATTTATGGTGGCATCCAAAGTGGAAATCATCACCAAATCATACAAAGACGAGCCGGCAGCACACTGGATTTGCGACGGAAGTCCAGAATTTACTTTGGAACCAGCCGACAAAACCAGTCGTGGAACCGAAATCATTTTGCACATCGCCGAAGATTCATTGGAATTCTTGGAAGAATTTAAAATCAAGGAATTGTTGAATCGCTATAACAAGTTTATGCCTGTTCCAATTAAATTTGGAACCAGAATCGAGAAAATCGAACAAAAGAAAGGTGAATTTGTTGAATCAGAAAACAAAGACGAAATTTTCACTGAAGTGGAAGTAGACAACATCATCAACAACCCGAATCCGGCTTGGACCAAACAACCAACGGAATTGACCGACGAAGATTATAAAAGCTTCTACCACGAATTGTATCCAATGCAATTCGAAGAACCGTTGTTTCACATCCATTTGAACGTGGATTATCCGTTTAACTTGACCGGAATTTTGTATTTCCCAAAATTGGGTTCTGATTTACAAATCCAGAAAGACAAAATTCAATTGTACCAAAACCAAGTTTACGTTACGGACAACGTGGAAGGAATCGTGCCCGAATTCTTGACAATGTTGAAAGGTGTGATTGATTCACCGGACATTCCATTGAATGTTTCCCGTTCTGGATTGCAAGCCGATGGCGCCGTGAAGAAAATCTCGAACTACATTACCCGTAAAGTAGCCGATAAATTGAAATCATTGTTCACCGAAAATCGTGAAGATTTTGAACAAAAATGGAACGACATCAAAATCGTTTTGGAATACGGAATGCTTTCCGAAGATAAATTCTACGAAAAAGCGGGTGCTTTCGTTTTGTATCCAACCGTGGATGACAAATACTTCACTTTGGAAGAATTGAAAGAAAACTTGAAGGAAAACCAAACCGACAAAGACGGAAAATTGGTGGTTTTATACGCTGGAAACAAAGAAGCGCAGCACTCTTATATCGAAATTGCCAAAGAAAAAGGATACGAAGTATTGCTTTTAGACTCGCCAATTATCTCGCATTTGATCCAAAAAATCGAAGGCGACAATAAAGAGTTGACTTTCGTTCGCGTGGATTCAGACCACATCGATAATTTGATCAAGAAAGAGGAAACTACCATTTCTAAATTGTCTGATACCGAAAAAGAAAGTTTGAAAGCTTCATTGGAAACCTATATTCCTAAAGCATATTCTGTACAACTAGAAGCTTTAGACAGCAATGCAGCGCCTTTTATCATCACGCAACCAGAATTTATGCGTCGTATGAAAGAAATGAGCCAATCTGGTGGTGGCGGAATGTTCGGAATGGGGAATATGCCGGAAATGTACAACTTGGTGGTAAACACCAACTCCGATTTGGCTTCCAATATCTTGAACACTGAAGACAAAACAACCCAGGAAGGTTTGGTAAAACAAGCTTTGGACTTGGCCAAATTATCCCAAAACCTGTTGAAAGGCGAAGAGCTTACGGCTTTCGTGAAGAGAAGTTTTGACTTGATTAAATAAGCAGAGAACCCATTTTATGCAATAAAATGGAATGAATCGCTTATTCCGAACTTGGTTCGGAATCTTTTCGAAAATAGGAAATCAAGACCTGCAAGTGAAAATTTGCAGGTCTTTTTATTTTGGCGAAGAACGAATGTTTACCAATAGACCATAATCACCCATCAAATAGAGTTTTTCAAAGTACAATTTCTTTTTAAGTTAAAAACTCATTTAATTATTTGTAAATAAATATTTATATATTTGATAAAATAATACTACGCATAAACACAACCTAAAACATTCGCATTACATAACCATTTAGAACAAAAACTGGCAATTTTATGTGTATATAAAATAGTTAGTAGCTATTTTAAAAAAAACGGAGAAATAACATGGATAAAAACGACAAAAAATTTAAACCATCTAACGATTCAATTATTTGGATATTTTTAATTCTCGCATTAATTATATTAATATTTTCGTGCGTTGCACCATCTTTTTTTGTAAAAGTGGCAAAAAATCAAGATTTAGATTTTACTAAAACTGGAAATATTGGAGACACTATTGGAGGTTTAATGAATCCATTCGTAGCAATAGCTGGAATACTTGTAACATTTTTAGCCTTCTATATCCAATTTTCTTTTAATAAATTTCAAATTAACCTATTCAAGCATCAATGGGATGACACTCAAAATAAATATGAAAAAGACAAATTTGAAAATCAATTTTATGAAATGCTTAGGTTACATAAAGAGAATGTAAATGAAATGTCATTAACAACTAAAAAAATAATTATTCACCCTAATACTAATCGTGAAATTGTAGAAAACATCGTTTCTGGCCGAAGAGTTTTTGAGTATATAATCAATGAATTTGAATTAATATTAATTGTAGCATTAGCAAGTTTCAAAGATGAAAATTTGGATAACCAAAAAATTATAAATGAGGCATATGGTGTTTTGTTTCATGGTTTACATAGTTTTGACATAAATAAGCACGTCTTTTATCAAAATTTAAAAAAACTTCAATCAAACATTTACAATCTCGACTATGAAGAATTCAATAAATCTTTAACTAATATAACTGGAGTTGTTACTGTTTCATTGGCACAAAGAATTGATTATTCAATTTTTAATGGATATTCATCTCAACTTGCACATTACTATCGACACTTATATCAAACGGTGAAATTTGTGGTTTCACAACCAGAAAAAAAAGTTAATTATGAAGAAAAAAGAAATTTATTGAGGATTTTACGTGCTCAACTCTCTAACTTAGAACAAGCTTTACTATTTTACAATTGGTATTCTGGTTTTGGCAAACAATGGCAAGATAATAATAATAATTTTTTTACAGATTATAGGATGATACATAACGTTTATAATGATTTATTACATTTAGATATTAAACTTGAAGATATTTTTGATTACAATAATAATTATAAAAAAGAAAAAAACCGTGAAAATGATTCGCTTTTTGAATCACAAGATTGGTAAAAAAACAGCTATTAACAGCCGTTTGGTGACATTTAAACATATGCATTATGACAGGACTAGTATTAAAATTATCATATAATAATATTGGAGAAACTCCGGTTATTGGTGGAATAACTGGTAGCTTCTTTTTTATAGAAAATAATATCGTGGTAACAGCAAATCATGTTCTAAACAAAAAAGATTTCACGCCCAATGAAGGATTCAAATACTGTCAATTTTGGTTACTTATCGAACCGAACATTGTAATTGAAGTTAGCCTCGAAAAACTTATTGAATTCCCAGATATTGATTCAACAATAATAAAATTGGAAGAGAAATACCAAATTCCAGTTAGAACTATTTCAAATACATCAATTGAAGTGGGTAAATATTGTTTTAATGAAGGTTTTATTGGCGGTCAAATGCCGAGAATAATGGCTAACTGGAATGATGAAAAACTCGTAATTACTGGTTGCTATTATAATAATACAAAAGCATTAGGTGAAGGTTTTGTAAAATCAATAAAAGTTATGACTGTAAATGCTGCTGATATTAAAATGGAAAATGTGCTAGGAATTGAAACTTCTTATGGTGGAATTCAAGGAATGTCAGGAGGTCCACTTATTGACAGAATTACAAATCAGATAGTTGGATTAATGTCAATCGGATATCCAGAAGACGTCCAAATTAAACAAAGTCTTTTTGCTATTGAAATTCAACAACTTATTGAAAGACTAAACGTCGCCTAACGGCCGTTTGGCAAAATAGCTTGTTTTGTCTTTCTTGAAAAACACTCTGGGCTTAATAATTTCTTTTTACATTTTTCTTTAACTTGCCACTACTTCCCCCGCTGGCGCGAGCGTCCCGCTCGTGCACACAAACAAAATAAAAATAAAGAAATTACAAATTGAAATGGGTACGAGCGGGACGCTCGCACTAGCTGTGAATCGCTTATTCCGAACTTGGTTCGGAATCTTTTCGAAAATAGAAAATTCAAAACCTGCAAGTGAAAATTTGCAGGTCTTTTTTTTGAGAAAAAATTCCTATATTTGGATTTCAAATCAAAAATCTCGACCATGAAAAAATTGTTTTTGTTTATTCTTGCGATTTCCTGCAATTATGGCTTTTGCCAAGATTCCAATGAAGATTTTATGAAAACGAGCGTGGTGCAACTCAAGCAAACCGCTCCCGAATTTTCGTTTACCACCAGCGACGGCAAAACAGCAAACTTGTCAGATTACAAAGGCAAGGTTATCTTGATTAATTTCTTCGCTACTTGGTGCGGTCCTTGTATGCAAGAAATGCCGCTGATAGAAAATGAAATATGGAACAAACTCAAAGACAATCCTAATTTTGTTCTCCTTAGTCTTGGCAGAGATCATTCTCAGGCAGAAATAGACAAATTCATTGCGCAAAAGAAATTTACCTTTCCAATTTATGCCGATAAAGGTAAAATCGTTTACTCACTTTTTGCCAAACAATACATCCCCAGAAATTATTTGATTGACAAAAATGGAAAAGTGGTTTATGCCTCGACAGGATTTACCATGGAGGAATTCGAAGATTTAAAAGCAACAATTGACAAACTTTTGAAAAAATAAGTGTCAAAAAAAATAGAATTAATCATCAAAACCTGCAATTGAAAATTTGCAGGTTTTTTGTTTTAAAAAACTGCAAGTTGAAAAAAGAATCACGAACTTTGAAAGTGAAATTTTAAAAATCAAAAAAAAATGGTTGTACACATTGAAACTCCTGCCCTACTTTTCTCCGCCACTTCATTGATATTACTCGCTTATACCAATCGATTTCTTACCATTGCCACCATCATTAGAGGACTAAAAAAAGCTTACAAAGAAAAAGAAAACAGCATGGTTTTATTGGAAATCAAAAACCTCAACTTGCGATTGACGCTCATTCGTTACATGCAAATGGCCGGAGTCTTGAGTTTATTCCTGTCGGTATTCACGATGTTGCTTTTGTTCTTGGACCAGCAAGAATTAGGCGTTTATCTTTTTGGGTTGAGCTTGCTGAGTTTGCTTATTTCATTGGGCTTGTCGTTTTGGGAAATCAACATTTCAGTTGATGCACTTCGTTTGCATTTGAGCGATTTGACAGAGAAAAAAGAAGTGAAATAAACCTTTTTTCGAAAATAAAAAAGAATTCACAACCCGATTAAACCCTTTTACAAAATCCAAGTCCAACTTTTATAGCCCTTTAGATCATGAACAAACACACGCTTTGGTCCTTGCGACTCGGATATTCGGCAAAACAGGCAAAAACTATCGAAAAAATAGGCTTGAAAAAGTTCTTGGAACAATCTTATGCCACAAAACTGGATTCAAAAATTCCTGATTTTCTGGAAGACAGTCCAAAAACATTCAACGAATACAAGGAACTTCGAAAAACATTAATTGCTGCAAATCCAGAAGCCAAAAAGGAAATGCAAAAAAAAGAAATACAGACTTCCGCAGCAATGAAAGGGTGGTGGATTGACAAAATGATCAAGGACGAATTTCCGCTTCGTGAAAAAATGGCTTGTTTTTGGCACAATCATTATGTTTCCACTTTCCAAAAAGTAAAGATAAATTATTGGGTTTTTCAGCACAATCAAATTCTACGGGAGAATGCTTTTGGCAATTTCAAAACCTTGACCAAGCAAATCATTCAAAGCAATGCGATGGTGCGTTATCTCGACAATACCGACAACCGAAAAGGCAAACTCAACGAAAACTTGAGTCGGGAATTGCTCGAACTTTTCACTCTTGGCATCGGAAATTACACGGAAGACGATATTAAAAATGGGTCGAAAGGTCTAGCTGGATTGGGCATTGGCGAAGAAAGCGCGATTTACAGAAAAAATTTCGAGGACAATGAACCCTTTGTTTATTTTGGAAAAAAAGGCAATTTCAAAGTGGATAAAATGATCGACATCATTTTCGATCAGCCCAATATTCCATATTTAATTACTCGAAAAATATTGAAATGGTTTATTTACGACAATCCAAAGGAAGAATTGGTGCGTTATTATGGTGATTATTTCAAGAAAATGGATTTTGAAATCCAACCGCTCTTGACCAAAATTTTCACCGAAGAGTTTGCCAAAAACAATGCGGGTTCCAAAATTAAAAACCCGTTGGAATACAGTTTACAATTAATGGAGGAACTGAATATTGCCAATCCCAACACCAAATTAATCACTTTTTTTATCAAGGAACAAGGAATGGACTTGTTCAATCAACCCAATGTGAAAGGTTGGGACGGCGGAAATTCCTGGCTCACTTCACAAGTTTTTTTGCAACGAAACAATACAGCCGATTTGCTTTGCAACGGCAAGAATATAAACCGGGGCAGAAAAGAAATGGACGAAAATTCTATGATGAACCAAAACCCAAATCGACTGTTGAACGTAAAATTGAATTGGGACAAAGAAGGGAACAACAAACAAATCATTGCAGAACTCAAAGACCGATTACTGTTTCAAACCGACGAAAGTAGCCAAGCGGATTTTGAGCAAATCTTGAAATACGATTTCGACAGCAAAACTGCAGGTTCCGAAAATGCCGTAATGCGTTTGTTTAATTTTATGGTAAAAACTCCTGAATTCCAAATCATTTAAGTCTAGTATCATGAACAGAAGAAATTTTTTAGCACTCACGGGAACATTTACAGGCGGTTCACTCCTATTGCCTGATTTTTTATACTCTTTTGGTTCCCAAAATAATTTGGTTTTGGGCGAACAATCCGTCGTTTTCGTTCAATTGAATGGTGGAAATGATGGACTAAACACCTTTATCCCGTTTGAAGACGCACTTTATTATGACTTGCGTCCAAAAATTGCTCTTTCAAAAACCGAAATTCTGAATTCATCAAAAGGAATGGCTTTTCATCCCTCCTTGAAAGGGTTTGCAAGTATGCAACAAAGCGGAGATTTGTCGGTGATACAAAATGTGGGCTACCCCAATCCGGTTCGTTCCCATTTTCGAAGTCAGGAAATTTGGCAAACAGCTCCAACAAACCAGGAATATTTAAGTGATGGCTGGCTGGGTCGTTATCTCGATTTGCAATGCAAGGAACACCAACCCACAGCAGGAATAAACATTGACAACATTGACAACTTGGCCTTGAAAGGCGAAGAACCCAACTCGATTACTGTAAAAGATCCGAATCGATTCAAAACCAAAAGCAAAGCTGAAAACGACGATCAATTATCCAACAATCCACAGCTGGATTTTGTTCGAAAAGTGGCCAATTCCATCGTTGAAGGTTCTGATGAAATCCAGAAAGCATTGGTAAAATCAGCGGCTTCAGACGTGGTTTATCCCAAAACGGGTTTGGCTAAAAATCTGGAATGGATTTCGAAATTGATAAAAGGAAACCTGAATTCGAAAGTGTATTATACATCACTAGGCGGTTTTGACACCCACGACAATCAATTGGCCATCCACAAAAATAAATTGACGGAACTCAATGATGCCGTTTATAGTTTCTATGAAGATTTGAAAAAATCACAACAATTGCAAAACGTGACCATTGTGGTTTTCTCTGAATTTGGTCGTCGAGTAAAAGACAACGGACGAGGAACCGACCACGGAACGGCCGCACCTATGTTTGTCATTGGAGGAAATAACCGCGGAAAAATCATTGGCAACAATCCCAATCTTTCGGATTTGGACAATGGCGATTTGAAACACCAGATTGATTTCAGGAGTGTTTATGCCTCCATCCTGAAAAACAAATTGAATTTTGATTCCTCCAAAATTGGAATACAAGACAAAGCATTGGAAGGTTTATTTTAAAAAGGTAATAGCGTTATCTTTGTTCGTTTAAAATTCAAAAAATGACAAAAAATAGCGTGTTAAAAGGAGTCTTTCTCGTTGGAATTGGTGCAAGCAGTTACGGCATGCTGGCCACTTTTGTAAAAATAGCGTATTCCGAAGGATTCACGACACCAGAAGTCACCGTTTCCCAGCTTGTCATTGGAATAATCGCAATGCTGATTGTCAATGCTTTTCAAAAAGCAAAAAAGGGTAAAGAAGTTGTCAAGGCTTCTGCCAAAAACATTTTTCATTTGGTAGCTGCAGGAACTTCCATAGGGTTTACAAGTGTTTTTTATTACATGACCCTCCATTATGTCCCCGTTTCCATTGCCATTATTTTATTAATGCAGACCGTTTGGATGGGAGTGGTTTTTGAAATGTTTTTGGAAAAGAAAAAACCATCCCTGCAAAAAATACTATCTGCCATCATCGTGTTGACAGGAACTGTTTTTGCAACAAATCTTATCAAAAGTTCCAATACATTAAACTGGATGGGTATTTTCTTCGGATTATTATCGGCGGCATCTTTTACGGCAACCATGATTACCGCCAATCGTGTCGCTTTGGGAATTTCTTCCAGTCAACGCAGTCTGTACATGCTTATTGGCGGATTTTTTGTTGTTCTTTCATTTGCTTTTTTGACCCAAACCACTCCTTTCAATTTTGATGTTTTCCTGAAATGGGGAATTGTCTTGGCATTCTTTGGCACCATTATTCCTCCATTGTTGTTCAACATTGGTTTTCCTCTTACCGGAATTGGATTGGGAAGCATCGTTTCTGCATTGGAACTTCCCGTTTCCGTATTGATGGCTTATTTTATTTTGAACGAAAAAGTGAATGGTACCCAATGGTTTGGAATCATGCTCATCATCCTTGCCATTATCATAATGAACATAAATTTCAATCGCTTTTTCAAGCAATAATTAACTAAGAATCAAACATTTCAACAGAATTTTTTGATTATAAAACACATTTAGTTTAACTTCGTATACATTAACAATCTAAATTTTACATTATGAGAAAATTATTGGCTGAATTTTTTGGTACGTATTGGTTGGTTTTTGGCGGTTGTGGTAGTGCTATTTTTGCTGCCGGATTTCCTGATTACGGAATAGGGTTTGCTGGAGTTTCTCTGGCTTTTGGTTTAACAGTTTTGACAATGGCTTATGCAGTGGGTCATATTTCTGGTGGACATTTTAATCCCGCAGTTTCTTTCGGATTGTGGGCTGGCGGTCGTTTTTCTGCCAAGGAATTAGTGCCTTACATCATTGCTCAATGCGTTGGAGCCATTGCCGCTGCTGGAACATTATTCACAATTGCCTCTGGAAGGACTAGTTTCATCATTGACGATGCCAAAGCTGCCAATGGCTTTGCTGCTAATGGTTTTGCTGCTTTATCTCCAGGTGGCTATTCGATGCAATCTGCTTTTTTAGCTGAATTTATATTGACAATGTTCTTTCTTCTTGTAATCCTTGGTGCAACCGATAAATTTGCCAACGGAAAATTCGCGGGAGTTGCCATTGGACTGGCATTAACCTTAATTCACTTAATCAGTATCCCTATTACCAATACATCTGTAAATCCTGCTCGTTCTTTGTCCCAAGCTTTATTTGTAGGCACAGAACATATATCACAATTATGGTTGTTCTGGCTGGCACCAATATTGGGTGCCATTGTAGCTGGTTTAATCTATAAAAATTTACTACAAGACAATTCAGAGGCCTAATTCCTTTTGTTAATTATATTTTAAAGAGAAAAGCAAAGATGAAAATCTTCGTTTTTCTCTTTATTTTTGTATCATGAATCCAATTTTTCAATCGGAACCGATAGAACTGCATCTGCCTGATGCAACAATAATCTATTATCCCCATTTTTTTGACCAAAAAGAGGCCGATGCTATTTTTGCCCAATTAAAAAATGAAATCCCTTGGCAGCAAGACGAGATTCGTGTTTATGGAAAAATTCATCCACAACCTCGATTGACTGCTTTATTCGGAAACGAAGGAAAACCATATTCCTATTCGAACATCAAAATGCAGCCGCATCCATGGAACCTGCTTTTGCAAAAAATAAAATCAAGCGTCGAAAGTGCTACCGACACGAATTTCACCACTGTATTACTCAATCTGTATCGCGACGGAAAAGACAGCAACGGTTGGCACGCCGACAACGAAAAGGAATTGGGCGCCAATCCCATAATTGCATCCGTTAGTTTTGGAGCAGAAAGAGTTTTTCAATTGAAACACAATTCGATTCCAAATCTCAAACAAAATATTTTACTCGAGCACGGAAGTTTGCTGCTAATGAAAGGAGCCACCCAACATTTCTGGAAGCATCAAATTCCTAAAACTTCAAAACCCATTGGAGAGAGAATAAATCTAACATTTCGTGTTATCCAATAATTAAGATTATTGAAAAATCATTAGATTTGAAATAAAAAAATTGATCATGGACCAGATTATCGCATACTTTTCAACCATTCCGTCTTCACACAGAAGTTTGATACTTGTTGGGGGAATTACTTTTTTTTGGCTCATAGAAAATGCTTTTCCGCTCTTTAAGTTCAATTATAAAAAGTGGCAACATGCCGGAATCAATTTTTTCCTGACATTGACCACCATAATCATCAATTTTAGCTTGGCTTTCATTCTTTTGAAAACTGCCAATTGGACTATTGCTAATAACTTTGGCGTGCTGCAATGGTTGCCCAAAATGCCGTTATGGCTTTATGCGTTGGTTGGATTGCTGCTGCTGGATTTAATTGGTGCTTATTTGGCGCATTTCATTGAACATAAAGTCCATTTCCTATGGCGCTTTCACTTGATTCACCACACCGACACTTGGGTTGACACCACTTCTGGCAACAGGCATCATCCTGGCGAGAGTGTCATCAGGTTTATCTTTACCACGCTGGGCATCCTGGTTGTTGGAAGTCCAATGTGGATGGTTTTTATGTATCAAACCATTTCGGTTGTTTCGACACAATTTACGCATGCCAATATTTCACTGCCCAAAAAACTGGATGTTTTTTTGAGTTATTTTATAGTTTCCCCAGACATGCACAAAGTTCATCATCACTACATAATGCCTTATACAGACAGTAATTATGGGAATATTTTTTCGATTTGGGATCGAATGTTTGGCACATTCATGTACCTGCCAAAAGAAGAAATTGTTTATGGAATAGACACTTGCATGGAGCCTGAAAACCATAATAGATTGAAGAATTTATTAAAAATACCGTTCCAAAAATACCGTTCTCACAAAAACAATTAAAAACAGTAAAAAAAAATCCCTTTTGGCAAGAAGTAATTATTTTTTTTATTAATATTGGGAATATATTTGAAATCAAACTTATAAATCATCAACATAATACCTGAATTAATTTTCACCTAATGAAAAAGAGTAGTCACAAAGAATTAACATGGGAGCAAACAGAAAAACTTGTTACGTTTGCCTTGGAGGAAAGAAACCCATTTGAAATCATAAAGAAAGAATTTGGTTTAGCCGAAAAAGAAGTTCTTGAAATTATGAAAAAGAAGATGCCCGCAGAAAAATTTGAAATGTGGAAAAAGAAAGCTGCTGCCAGTAAGCCTAAACCGAAACCTCTTAAAATAGACGATTTTGACGAAGATTTAGACGGCAAATATTACATTAAAAACAAACTCGATTAATACTATTATTAAACTCCTATAGGGAGTTTTTTTTATACCTTTACTTACTTCTTAAACACTACAGACTGTAACAATTACGGGGCTTTAGAATCTAATGCTTGAATAAAACCAATTATTGCACATGAAAAAAATATTCTTGGCATTGGTCTTTACCACGGTTCTTTGGAGTTGCAAAACTGCCAATACCCAAACATCCGTTTCCTCAAAATCAAAAGAAGAGGTAGCTGTCAACATCAATCTGACCGACATCAAAAACGACAAAGTTCTCGTTACCATAAATGCGCCATCCATTTTGACCGACACCATCACGTTTCGAATCCCCAAAACGGTTCCAGGAACCTATTCAACAGACAATTATGGCAGATACATTGACGACTTAAAAGCGTATGACTCCAATGGAAATTCATTGGAAGTGAAAAAAATAGACCTGAATTCTTGGTCAATTTCCAAAGCGAAAACTTTGGACAAAATAACCTATTGGGTAAACGACACCTTTGAAACCGAAACTGAAACTGGGGAAAAAAATGGTGATGAAGACATCTTTTCGCCAGCCGGTTCAAACATTGATGCGGGTAAAAATGTAATGCTCAACACCCACTGTTTTGTGGGTTATTTTACGAACTTTATGTCCATTCCTTATCAATTAACGGTTTCGCATCCTGCTGAACTTTGGGGAGCAACTTCCATGATTGACCAAGATTCGACCGCAACCAATGATGTATTTATCAGTTCTAATTATGCAGAATTAGTCGAAAATCCGATTATGTATGCCAAACCAGACTATACCACGTTCACGGTCAATGAAATGGAGATTCTAATTGCAGTCTATTCTCCCACAGGAAAATTTACCGCTGAAAGTATAACGCCGGAAATGAAAACGTTGATGACGGCCCAAAAACATTTTATGGGCAATATCAACAGCACGAAAAAATACAGCATATTGTTGTATCTCTCCTCTTTAAAAAATGACGCCCTTGCTTCTGGAGCATTGGAACATCCCACTGCAACAACTGTCGTATTTCCAGAGATAATTTCAAAAGAACAGCTAATTACGCTGATGAAAGATGTAGTTTCACATGAGTTTTTTCACACCATAACTCCTTTGACCATTCATTCCCAAGAAATTCAAAATTTTGATTACAATGCCCCAAAAATGTCCAAGCACTTATGGATGTACGAAGGCATTACCGAATATTTCTCGAATCTTTTCCAAATCAATCAAGGATTAATTGACGAAACAGAGTTTTACAAACGCATTACCGAAAAAATAGAGAACTCCAAAACAATGGACGACACTATGGCGTTTACAACCATGAGTGCCAATGTACTGACAAATCCATTCAAAGACCAATATTTAAACGTTTATGAAAAAGGTGCCCTCATAGGAATGTGCATCGATATCATCATCCGTGAGAAAAGCAACGGCACAAAAGGAGTTCTTGATTTAATGCGAAAATTATCCAACGAATACGGAGTTTCAAAAGCATTTAACGACGATGCCCTTTTTGCAAAAATCACTCAATTGACTTATCCCGAAGTAGGTGATTTTTTGGAAACTCATGTTTCGGGACCAACACCCATTCCATATGAAATCTATCTTGCAAAAATGGGAGTCACTAAAGTTTTGCTAAAAGCCCCAGCCTATATTTTTGAGAAAGGCAATAAGCAATACATAGCCGTAACTGACAAAAAAAGAGAAATAATAGTGAATTCGGACATGATATTAAATGACTTTTTTACAAATTTGGGACTTCTGGGAGACGACATCATAATAGCCGTGAATGATAAAAATTATACGCCGGACATAGTGGATGAAATACTTTATGATTGTGAAAACTGGAAAGAAAATGACCCTATAACCCTAAAAATAAAACGCAATGGAGTGGAAAAAATCATCAAGGGAACCGTCAAATTACCCTACGAAGATAAAGAAGGCTTTAAAGCTACGGACAATTCCAAATCGGCCCTGAAAGAAGCTTGGCTAAAAGGCTGATGCAAATCCGCAACAAGCAAAAATCCAATTTAGCAATAGATTAGATTTTTTTTGAAATCCTTTAATCAATATTCCCAGTTTCAAAACAATTTTCTTTATTTTGCAAAAAAAATAAACACCAATGAAAAAAGCTATTATTGCATTTGTTACTCTTTTAATTTTGTCTTCTTGCGACAAGAACGAATCAACAACAAATTTACACCTTACAGGAACCATAAAAGGATTAAAAAAAGGAACTTTATATATACAAAAAGTCAAAGACAATAAACTTCTGGCATTGGACACCATAATCATGAATGGCGATTCCAAATTTGAAAGTAACTTGAATATAGCATCTCCAGAAATGCTTTATTTATTCTTGGACAGAGGCGTGACCAATTCATTGGACAACAACATTTCATTTTTTGCCGAACCCGGGAACATAAACATCGAAACCAATCTCGATTCCTATATTGTTGGAGCAAAAATAACAGGTTCCAAAAATCATGATAAATACGAAGAATACAAGAAAATAACCATCCGTTTTAGAGATACAAATCTTGACATCATTGCGGCAAAATTTAAAGCTGCCAAAAACAACAACCAAAAAGCGTTGGACAGTTTAAATGCAATTCAGGACAACAATATCAAACGCAAATATTTATTTGCCACCAATTTTGCCATCAACAACAAAGACTACGAGGTTTCGCCTTATATCGCCTTATCCGACATCTATGACATCAATATCAAATATTTGGACACCATCCAAAAGTCGATGACCCCAAAAGTGGCCAAATCTCTTTACGGAAAGCAGCTGACAGAATATGTGGCAAAAATCAAGAAGGCAAAATAAAGAAACGTTCCATTTCCTAAACCGATTAAAAAAAAGGATTTTAGGTTCTGAAGAAACGAAAACAAACAATAATTGATTACAAGGAAGAATGCATTCTGTTTGACGGAATATATTCTTCCTTTTTTTTGTTCAAGCTAAATTTAATAGTCAAAAATAGTTGGTAAAAATGCCGTGAAGCATTGTAAAATATGATATTCCCGAAAGTTTATTAAAATCCTTTATGTTTTTTGATGATTTCCATCAAAACCTCATATTCAACTTCAGATTAAAAACTCGTGTGGTCATGTAATTGGGAATCGCGTATTGATTTTTGGAATACACGTCGCGAACCCAAGTATTGGTAATCGCGTTTTGATTGTCGAAAAGGTTGAAAATCTCCAATCCAATGGCCAATTCCTTGAAGCTTTTGAGCCATTTTTTGGTGGACGGGTTTTGGGCATCAATCAACACTTTGGAGAAACCCACATCGGCACGGCGGTAATCCCTCAAACGGTTTTGGTACAAATAAGGATCAGAATACGAAGGAGAACCTCCCGGTAATCCAGTGTTGTAAACCAAATTCAGGTATAATTTGATGCTTGGAATATTGGGCATGTAATCTTGGAACAAAAGTGCAAATTTCAATCTTTGATCCGTTGGCCTTGAAATATAGCCTTTGTTGTCGATGTTTTCTTCGGTTTTTAAATAGCCAAAACTGAACCAAGATTCGGTTCCCGGAACAAATTCGCCATTCAGTCTAAAATCAAATCCTTGGGCGTATGCTTTGGCATTATTGGCAGCTTCATAACGAATTCGAACATTGTCCAAAGTATATGGATTGACGACCGTCAACGATTTATAATAAATTTCGGAAACCATTTTGAAAGGGCGTTTCCACATCTTGAAACTATAATCATTGCTCAAAACAACATGAATGGATTGCTGCGCTTTTACGTCGGGTTGCACTACTCCATCGGCATCTCTCAACTCCCGATAAGACGGCGGCTGATGATACAATCCTCCCGAAAGTCGGAAAAACATGTCCTTGTTCCAATTGGGTTTCAAGGAAATTTGTGCTCTTGGACTAAAAGTAACTTGCGTTGAACTAGTAATTCCATCGCCGGAAACATTCCAATTTTGCGAACGTACTCCAGCATTCATCCAAAGTTCGTTGCCTCCCAAATATCCTTTTCGGCTCCATTGCACATAGCCCGAGAATCGGTTGATGTCAACAAAATTTGTCGCTCTCACATTGTTATACGGAACCAATGGACCTGTGTAAGAGGAATAAGGCTGGTCATTTTTAGGCAAAATGGCAATCGGCGGGTTTATCGAAAAACCAGCTGAATCGATCACTTCCCATTCAATCACTCTGTCACGAATGGATTCACGGGTGAATTTCGCTCCCCATTCCAATTGATTTTTTTTGAAATTATGAATCCCTTTTAATTCGGTATTTATGATCAAGGCATCCAAATCGTTGCGAGCGTGATTGAGTTGCGAGCCAATTCCTCTCGTGAAAGCCACATCGCCAAAAGTATCCGAACCAATATTAGAATCCACTTCGCCCAAACGATATTGTGCCAAAATATCAAAATGCTCTTGTTCTTGGGTGTGATAAGCAGAAACAATCCATTTGTAGGTTGACTTTTCCGATGCGGTATACGTAGATTTTACCGCTCCAAAATATGTGGTGTATTTATCTTTTTCCTGACCTTCATAATAAATCAACAACGCCATTGGTTCATCGATGGTTCCAAAATTGGTTTGACGGGTCAACGGTTGGTATTGGTAATCGTTTTGCGAAACATTCCCCAAGAAACTGAATTCCCATTTGTCCGAAGGCTTGAAATTGACATTCGTTTGAAAATCGACAAATGTTGGCGTATAATTGGTTTCTGTTTCTTGGCTGTTTACCAATAGTGAATTGTTGCGATACCGAATTCCGGTAACTTCAGACCATTTTCCGTTTTTGGAAACTGCATCAACAGCTGCGCTTGCACCCAAGAAACTGGCTTCGGCAACGGCTCCAAATTGGGTTGGTTTTCGATACGTGATATCCAAAACGGAAGATAATTTATCGCCATATTTGGCTTGAAAACCTCCAGCCGAAAAATCAACATTTTGAACCAAATCGGTATTGGTAAAACTCAATCCTTCTTGCTGGCCGGAACGAATCAAAAACGGACGATAGACTTCGACTTCGTTTACATAAACCAAATTCTCGTCGTAATTGCCGCCTCGAACCGCATATTGCGTACTCAATTCATTATTGGAATTGACACCAGGCAAGGATTTCAAAATATTTTCGACACCGGCATTGGCTCCAGGAATTTTTCGAATCATTTCGGGTTCTATCGCCGTGATTCCCTGAACTCTTTTTTTGTTGTTTGACGTTATCACGATTTCCCCCATTTGCTCGTCTTGGTCACTCATGACCAAGTTAAACTCATACTCTTCATTCGATTTAAGAGTAATTGTTGCCGTAACTTTTTTTAGGGAAACGTGTGAAAAAACCACGATGGCTTTTTGATTAGCTGGAACGGTCAAGACATAATAACCATTGGCATTTGACTGGGTTCCAATACCTAGGCAAGATACATTTACATTGGCTACAGGCCGATTGTTTTTATCCAGAATAACTCCTTTTACTTGGGCAGATTGAGCAGAGGCCAAAAATCCGAAACAGAAAAAAAAGAAAGCAAGTATTATTTTATTTAAACCCAAAGAATTTGATTTTATGGTTTTTGACTTCTAAAAAAACGAGTTTCAAAGATAGTAGAATTACCTAAATTATCCATGACTATTATTTTTAATTCGTTTACACCTTCTGCGACAATACCATCACTGAAATTGTGGGTTATTTTTTTGGTTTTGTTGTCATATTCGAACAATGCCCATTTTCCGTTCAAATAGCCGTTATAGGATTTTATGCCCGACAATCCATCGCTTATGGTAAATTGGATCGTTTTTTTGTCGCTTATCCATTTTCCTTCAATAGGTTTGGCAATGGAAACAACGGGCGGAACAGTGTCTAGAACCAAGGCAAACTTCCCCAAGGTTTTAACTTTGGTGGTAAAAACATTTCCTTTTCGGGAAGTGGCATTATATCCTATTTTTCCGCCACCAACGGAACCTATGAACAATTTCTCTCTTTGGGCTTCGGTAAATTTTTTATCATCAATTGAAATGGTAAAATTAGAATGAGCGGGAACCGTGTCGTCATGGAGAAACAAGGTGTCGTTCGTCACGTCAAAATTCAAATAGAAATCGTCATAAAAAGTTCCGGCAGGAAAGAAAACCGACATGTTTTCCTTTTCGAAATTGCAATCTTTGCTTGCTTTGACCAAGTATTTCGAAAGAACAGGTTCTTGGGCAATAATTGCGGGCAACACATCATATTTCACGGGAATGGAAACCGTGGTTTTATTACCGTAAAAATCGGAAACTTCAATGCGATAAAGTGCTGTCAAATTAGGTTCGGCCACAAGAACTCCATTGCTTTTACCCGTTTTAATGATGCTCAATTTGAAAGGATTCTTCATGAACAGCTTTTGGACTCTTTGTTGGGTTTTCTTGTATCTTGAATAATCGATTAACGCATTTACATATCGCATTTCGTCAAAAGAATAAGTATCAAATTGATACCCAAAATTGGGTGTTCCGTTGTAAAAAGATTGCACTTTATAAACCCCGTTTTTATTAAACGAAACATCGTCATAATCGAAAGTGTTGATGCCAAAACCAATTTTACCGTTGGCAACCACTTTATCCGCGGTATAAGTACCGTCTTTTTGCAATACCAAGTTGAGCAACAAAGGTCGTTTGGATTGGTTAACGGTCGTTGCCTCATCCAAAGGGTAAACATAAATACCAGAAAACATAGGTTTCTTTGTGTCTTTCATCAATTTGTCAAACCCGAAAAGCATTGGGTTTATAATATATTCGGTAATGTTGTCTCGAAATTCAAAATGCAAATGAGGCCCTTCGGAAGCTCCCGTATTTCCTGAAAGCGCAATGAGTTGGCCTTTCTTGACCACCAATTCACCCGGCTTTAAATACATTTCAATCTCGAAAGATTGCTCCTTGTAATGCGTTTTTTTGATAAAATTCTCGATGGAATCGACAGCTCTTTGCAAATGCCCATAAACAGAAGTATACCCGTTGGCATGCGTGACATAAAGGGTTTTGCCGTTGCCAAAAGTAGAAATCTTGATTCGTGACACATAGCCGTCGGCGACAGCATACACATTCAATCCCTCTTTTTGCATTGTCTTCAAATCAAAGCCGGCATGGAAATGATTGGGTCTCAATTCCCCGAAATTACCGGACAACTGCATCGGAATATCCAGTGGAGACCTGAAATAGTCTTTTGGATACTCTGTCTGTGCGAAAAGAAAACTGGAAAATAACAGGATAAATAGGTGCAATTTCATGGAATACATTTTTGCTAAGGTAAAAAAAAGTACTAAACAAAAAAATACGAAATCACAACAGGCTGCACCACAATAAATTAAACATTTTAATATAAAAAAACAAAGAAAATATTGCAATAATAAAAAGGAATACTAACTTTGTAAGATTATGTAATACGTAGGATAAATTATGAGTGTAATTGCAGAAATAATTGATACTCTTGAAAATAAGATTGGAAAACTTTTTACCAAGATAAATAGTTTAGAGAAGAACAATCAAGATTTGAAAATAGAATTGACTAAAGCCGCAAATACCATACAAAACCAATCTCGCGAGATTGACGCCTTGAAAGCACAGTATGAAACACTAAAAATTGCCAACGCATTATTGGGCAGTGAAGATAATAAAAGAGATACAAAGCTTAAAATAAATTCATTAATTCGTGAAATTGATTACTGTATAGCACAGCTATCAGATTAGTAAAAGATATGGACGAAAAGCTTAAAATTAAAATATCAATTGCAGACAGGGTCTATCCATTGACGGTGGATTTCTCCCAGGAAGAAGGACTTAGAAGTGCTTCCAAGAAAATTGACGTGATGATAAAGCAATTTGAAGAAAATTATGCCGTTCGCGACAAACAAGATGTATTGGCCATGTGTGCCTTGCAATTTGCCTCGCAAGTAGAACAAAAACAAATTGACAACGCCATAAATGGTGACGAAACTATTGAAAGAATTAAAAAAATCAATGCCGTTTTAGATCAATATCTCGATAAATAAACACGTTCTTTACAACAACTAAGATACTGCCTACATTAGTTCATATTTGGTAAACTCAACACTAACAATTTAGAATGAGCAAATCATCGTTACTATAGCAAGCCAATTCAGTTTGGAAGCTTGAACAGCGAGTTAGCTCAAAACTTGTATTTCAGAGTTTATACAAGCAATCTAATGTAGGCTTTTTTTATATATAAATTTTAATAAACTATGGACATTTTAACAATAATTATTTCTGGAATTGTAGGTATTGCTGGTGGTTTTGTCATCGCTAAAGTAATAGAGAAAAGCAATATTTCCAATTTGATCAAAAACGCAAAAAAAGAAGCGTCATCAATATTAAAAGATGCAAATCTTGAAGCCGAAAACATCAAAAAAGACAAAATTCTTCAAGCAAAAGAGAAGTTTATCGAATTGAAATCAGAACACGAACAAGTAATCCTATCTCGCGATCAAAAGATGGCAGAAGTTGAAAAAAGAATTCGTGACAAAGAATCCCAAGTTTCAAATGAATTGTCGAAAGCCAAGAAAGTAAACGATGATTATGAAGCAAAAACATTGGAATACAATTCTAAAATCGAGACTTTAGACAAGAAACAAATTGAAGTTGACAAGCTTCACAAAAGCCATTTGCAACAACTAGAAGTTATTGCCGGTTTATCCACGGAAGACGCCAAAAATCAATTGATTGAAGGCTTGAAAGCGGAAGCCAAAACCGAGGCAATGTCACACATCCAAGACACTATTGAGGAAGCTAAATTAACAGCCCAACAAGAAGCCAAAAAAATCATCATCAACACTATTCAGAGAGTTGGAACGGAAGAAGCGGTAGAAAACTGCGTTTCTGTATTCAACATCGAATCCGATGACGTAAAAGGTAGAATCATTGGTCGTGAAGGAAGAAACATTAGAGCCATTGAAGCTGCAACAGGAGTAGAAATCATCGTGGACGATACGCCGGAAGCCATCATACTTTCCTGTTTTGACCCAGTTCGTAGAGAAATTGCACGTTTGGCTTTGCACAAATTGGTAACTGACGGACGAATCCACCCAGCCCGTATTGAAGAAGTGGTTGCCAAAACTACCAAACAAATCGACGACGAAATTATCGAAGTCGGGAAACGTACCGTAATCGATTTAGGCATCCACGGATTGCACCCTGAGTTGATAAAAGTGGTAGGTAGAATGAAATATCGTTCTTCTTACGGACAAAACTTGTTGCAACACTCTCGCGAAGTTTCCAAGCTTTGTGGAATTATGGCAGCCGAATTAGGATTGAACGTAAAACTAGCCAAAAGAGCTGGTTTATTGCACGATATTGGTAAAGTTCCAGACGCCGAAAGTGATTTACCTCACGCTTTATTGGGAATGCAATGGGCAGAGAAATATGGTGAAAAAGAAGAAGTTTGCAACGCCATTGGAGCGCACCACGACGAAATAGAAATGAAATCATTGTTGTCGCCAATCATCCAGGTTTGTGACGCAATATCAGGAGCTAGACCAGGCGCAAGAAGACAAGTTTTAGACTCTTACATACAACGATTGAAAGATTTGGAAGAAGTGGCTTACGGATTCAGCGGCGTGAAAAATGCATACGCTATTCAAGCTGGTAGAGAACTTCGAGTAATCGTGGAAAGCGAAAAAGTTTCTGACGAAAACGCAGCGACTTTATCTTTTGAAATTTCACAAAAAATACAAACCGAAATGACTTATCCAGGTCAGGTGAAAGTTACAGTTATTAGAGAAACTAGAGCGGTAAATATTGCGAAATAGATTTCAGATAGCAGGTGGCAGATTTCAGATGCCGCATAAATTCATTACAGAAATAATTTTAAAAAAATGACTCGTTGAAAAGCAAGTCATTTTTTTTTTTGACATCTGCTAACTGAAACCTGCCAACTATTTTCTAGGATGGAAAGCATTAATCACTTCGGTCAAAAACCTCCTGTCCAAATGCACATAAATTTCCGTTGTGGTAATTGATTCGTGACCAAGCATTAACTGAATGGAACGCAAATCGGCACCATTTTCCAGAAGATGCGTGGCAAAAGAATGACGCAAAGTGTGCGGACTGATGCTTTTGTTTAAATTTATTTTGGTCGCCAAATCTTTGATTATCGTAAAAACCATCGCTCTTGTCAACTGGCTTCCCCTCCTATTCAAAAACAAAGTATCTTCGTGTCCTTTTTTTATGTTCAGATGCGTCCGCATTTCATCCTTGTAAATTTGAATGTATTTTTGGGTCAATTTCCCAATGGGAACAAAACGTTGCTTATTTCCTTTTCCAGTAATTTTAATAAAACCTTCTTCAAAAAATAAATCAGAAATTTTCAGGGAAACCAATTCCGAAACCCGAAGTCCACAACCATAAAGCGTTTCCAGCATCGCCCTGTTTCTTTCACCTTCGTTGGTACTTAAATCTATGGCAGCAATCAAGGCGTCTATTTCTTCCACCGACAAAGTATCTGGAAGTTTCCGGCCCGTTTTAGGAGTTTCAATCAATTCCATTGGATTGTCTTGACGGTAGTCTTCGAAGATTAAATAGCTGAAAAAACTTTTTAATCCCGAAATTATTCTGGCCTGCGAGCGAGGATTCACTTCTTTGGAAACGCTATAAATAAATTGTTGGATGATTTCTTCGCTTATTTTTACTGGAGAAACAGCAATGGCATTTTCTTCCAAAAAAAGACACAATCGTTCGATGTCAAAAGAATAATTATCGATGGTGTTTTTCGACAAACCTCTTTCGATCCTCAAATAAGACTGATAACTTTTGATATCCGTTTTCCAATTCATGAAAGCAAAGTAACGCTATTTTTGGACATAAAAAAACCTCCCATTTTGTGGAAGGTTTACAATTTTATATTCTAAAGAAATTAGAATTTGTATCCAAGCCCAAATAAAAGTGCGTTAATTTTGAAAGAAGAATCACTATTACCAGCTTTATTCAAGTCGGTCAATCCCAAGTTGTATTTTAAATCCAAAGAAAAATCTTCGCTAACATCAACAGACGCTCCAAAATCTAAACCAAAATTAAACGACTTAACGTAGGAATCTGTATTCAAAATAAATCCAAAATTTGGACCTGCCAGTAAACTAAAATTCTCAACAACTGGAACTTTAGCAAGTATAGGCACTTGAATTTGGCTTAATTCTTTAATATACACATACAATACTTCAGGCTGAACATGGAACTTTTCCGAAACAGCAACATCAGAAAAACCACCCACATAAAAACCAGTATCAGAATCACCTATCATAATTTTTGACGATGCAAAAACACCGCCTCCTTTAACTCCAAACTTTGCATTCTGTGCACTTACAAAACCAATTGTAAAAATGGCAATTGCCGATAAAATATATTTTTTCATCATTTGTTGTTTATTTTTAATAATGTATAAAAGTAAACAATTTTTCATACTAAAAAAAAACCAAACTAATTTAATTACATATAAAAAAGCTACATTACATGGTATTAAAAAGTATTGGGAAAATTACATTGGAACATAAAAAAACCACGCCATACGACGTGGTTTTATAAAATCCAACCAAAATCAGATTACCATCTGTACAATAACCCGAACTGTGGTTGAGCAAAAATGTTGTTGAACAAGTTTACGTTTACATTTAAATCACTTGAATTTGAACCAGATTCCGGATTCACATTGTTGTAACTCAAGATGTTTGCCAATTCAAAGGTGGCAGCCCAATGAGGAGTGAAGAAATAATTCATTCCCAAATCGATATTGGCATTCATTGCACTATTGGTATTCTTGTTGCCATTATTTACCTGAGTTGATATAGAAGAATATCCTAAACCAAGTTCACCATAAGCATTAAAGCTTTTGCTTGCTCCCAATGACAAGAAATAATAACGAGCGAAAGCACCAATGCCGAATGTATTATTCTCAACAGTTCCATTGTCTTGACCTGCAAGAGCCAAAAATCCCCCAACAGCCCATTTGTCGTCTAACATTATTCCCATTTTTGGTGTAAATGACCAGCTATCTTCAACATCGCCTGAACGAAAGCTGAAACTACCTTCTACAAATTTATTTCCTTTAGAGAAACCATTGTTTGCAACTTCTTGTGCATTAGCAAAACCAAATGCGAAAATTGCTACTACTGATAAAAGAATCTTTTTCATGTTTGTTTAGTTTTTGATTTATAATACCTCGAAATTAGGCATTAAAACTAAAGTGGTTTTGGTCACAAATTTATAGTTATCAACAAAATTAATAACAAAATGAGATAATAATAAATTATTAACTATTTACATACGCTTTAATTATCAAAAACACAATTGTACTGAATATTAATCAAAACAATATCGGTTGTCAAGAAAAACACAATAATTAAACATTTAAGGAGTTTTAGAATAAGACCCTAATCTATAAAACTTAAAAAAAATGAGGAATAAAACATTTTTAATTACCGCTTTACTATTTGTCCTGTCTTTCAACACCCAAGCACAGCTATTGCAAATTGGTGCAAAAGTTGGATTAAATTACGCAAATTTTACAGGCTCTGAAATACAATCAGACGCGATAACAAGCTATCACGCTGGATTGATTGCAGAAATTAAACTTATGGACAAATTTGCAATACAGCCAGAGTTATTGTACACTACTCAAGGTGCGAGTTATGATAGAGCTGGCCAAGAATTTAAAAATGAGTTGGGATATATTGCCATACCTGTATTGGCTAAAATATATTTAAGCAAATCATTTAGTCTGGAATTGGGACCTCAAGCTTCATTTTTATTAAGTGAAAAGAATGATTTTGATGTCAACAATTCAAACACATTTGATTTTGCAGTTGATGCCGGATTGAGTTTTAAAATTACCAAAAACATCTTTTTACAAGGACGATATGTTTTAGGATTGACGGAAGTATCAACAACAGCAGAAACAAAAAACTCGGTGCTTCAATTTTCGGCAGGTCTTATGTTTTAACAAAATTAAAAATATAAGTGAATCAAAACCGTTCGTAATTGGAACGGTTTTTTTATTTTTACCAAAATATGATTTATGAAATGAGCATTTCAGAGATGTCATTCAAATATCAATTACGTATGCGAATTGCATATTCCAATAAAAAATAACAAATATTATCTTCGTATGAAAATTTGCATTATCAACGGACCAAACCTCAACTTATTAGGAAAACGCGAACCAGAAATTTATGGTTCCCAAACTTTTGAAGATTATCTGGAAATCTTGAAAAGCAAGTTTCCAAACGTGGAATTTACGTATTACCAAAGCAATATCGAAGGCGAATTGATTGGCAAAATCCAGGAATTTGGTTTTTCTTATGACGGCATTATCCTGAATGCCGGTGCTTACACCCATACCTCGATAGGCATTGGCGATGCCATAAAATCCATAACAACTCCCGTGATTGAAGTCCATATTTCTAATACTTTTTCGAGAGAAAGCTTTCGTCATCAATCCTATATTTCAGGCAATGCCAAAGGAGTGATTCTTGGTTTCGGAATGAAAAGCTATGAATTGGCCATCCTGTCTTTTTTGTAATTCCTCAATTATTTACAGACATTTAGCATTTCATTAAAATAACAAAATTTTATGATTGTATTTTATTCCTACTTGTATATTTGTAGGAAAAAATTACGGTATGAAAAAATTCTACTTGCTCTTGTCTCTTTTAGTTTCATTTTTCTCCTTTGCACAAATTAGGGGAACTATCACTGACAACAAAGGAATTCCGCTTTCGCTTGTAACAATTTTAGAAGAAAACACCTATAACGGGACTTCCTCAAACGAACATGGAAATTATGAATTGAACATCAAAAAAACGGGAAAACACACCATTGTTTTTCAATATTTGGGATTCAAAACCCAGAAAATAACCGTCTCAATTGACAAATTCCCGTTCATCCAAAATATAAAATTGGTTGAAGAAAACCTGTCACTTTCCGAAGTTGTAATCAACTCCAAAGACAATCCTGCCAATGCCGTAATCAGGCAGGCCATTGCCAACAAAAAAGAAAACTCCGAAAAAACGGCTCGTTTCAAAGCCGACTTCTATTCCCGAGGCATTTTTAAAGTCAAAGATTTACCCAAAAAAATATTGGGACAAAAAATTGGCGATTTAGACGGCGCGGTTGACTCAACGGGAACCGGAATTATTTATTTATCGGAAACCGTTTCGAAAATTATTTTTGAAAAACCCGACAATTTAAAAGAACGAATTATTGCTTCCAAAATAAGTGGAGACAACAAAGGCTTCAGCTACAATACTGCCCGTTCAACAATTTATGATTTTTATGAAAACACTTTGGATTTCAACAGCAAAATGATTTCGCCCATTGCCGACAATGCTTTCAACTATTACAAATATAAATTAGAAGGAACTTTTCAGGACGACAACAATTTGATGATCAACAAAATAAAAGTCATTGCAAAACGGGATGCCGAACCTGTTTTTGAAGGATACATTTATATCGTCGAAGATTCTTGGGCAATTTATGCGGTAGATTTAGACATCAAAGGTTATCGAATGCACCAAGAATATGTGGATGTAATGAAGATAAAACAAAATTTCAACTACAACAAAAACAACAAGATTTGGGCAAAAAACACTCAAAGTCTTGAATTTTCCGCCGGTATTTTTGGAATAAAATTCAACGGTAAATTCTCTTATGTTTACAGTAATTACGAATTCGAAAAAGCGTTTGCCAAAAAAACTTTTACCAATGAAATCGTAAGTTTTGAAGACAATTCCAATAAAAAAGACACCACTTTTTGGAACAAAAACAGACCCATACCTCTCACTCTCGAAGAAAGCACTGATTATGTAAAAAAAGACAGCGTACATAAAGTTCGAAATTCCAAAACTTATTTAGATTCAATTGACAAAAAAAATAATAAATTCAAAATTCTTAGCCCAATAACGGGCTATCATTGGAAAAACAGCAGCCAAAAGAAATCGTTCAACTACGATGGTTTACTCAATTTATCCTCTTTGAGTTTCAACACGGTTCAGGGCTGGAACCTGGATTCTGGATTTTCTTTCCGGGATTGGGCAGCCGAAGAAGAAAAAGGAAAATCGACTTCTATAAGCACCAAGTTCAATTATGGATTTTCGGATTATAGATTGCGCCTTACGGCCAATTATTACCATCGATTCAATAATCAAAATTATGCAACACTCACAGTTTCTGGAGGCAGCAAAGTAAACCAATTCAATCCAGAAGAACCCATTACAAAATTCATAAACTCCGTGAGTTCCTTGTTTTTTGTTGACAATTACATGAAATTGTACAACAAGGAATTTGCAGGCGCAACTTACGCTCAAGACTTGGGCAATAATTTTAATCTGAAAGGAAAATTGGAATACCAACAACGAAAACCTTTGTTCAATACCACAGACCATGTTTTTGTCAAAAGCGACGACATTTACAGTTCCAACAATCCGCTGTTGCCCGACGATAATTTGACTCCGGCATTCGAGGAACATCACCTCACAAAAGCTTCCGTTCTTGCCAGAGTAAATTTTGGAACCAAATACATTTCAAGACCTGACGGAAAATTAAATATCAGAAACTACGACTATCCAACACTATATTTTGGCTACGAAAATGCTTTTGCTTCCAATGAAAACAAATACCAATTCCAATTAATCACAAGTCAAATCAGGTATGATTTTAATGCCGGAAACAAGGGAACATTGGGAATAAACCTAAAAGCGGGAACTTTCATTCACGGCGAAAACATCTCGTTTGTGGATTACAAACATTTCAACGGAAACAGGACACACATTGGAACCACCGACCGTTATTTGAACGTTTTCAACTTACTGCCTTATTATTCCAACAGCACAAATGATTCGTATTTCGAAGCCCATTTGGAGCACAACGACAAAGGCTATATTATGAATAAAATTCCATTGTTGAACAAATTGAATTCTACTTTGGTTTTAGGATTTCATGCTCTTGCCGTTCCTGAGACAAAACCATATACAGAAGTTACAGTTGGCCTGGACAACCTAGGTTTTGGAAAACTAAAGGTATTTCGTTTTGATTATGTTCATTCTTTCCAAAACGGGGTACAAGAAAACGGAGTCGTTTTTGGACTTAAAATCTTGAATATTTTGGAGTAAATTCTAATAATTCGTCGGTTCAATATGAATTAAAACGTGACCTAGTTCAGGTATTGCTGCTCTTAAAGTATCTTTTAATAAATGTGATATGTCGTGACCTTCCTTCACGCTAATATTGGCATTGACAATGGCGTGCAAGTCAACGTGGTATTTCATTCCCGCTTTTCGAATAAAACATTTCTCGGTATTTACGACTCCATCCACTTGTTGGGCCACTTTCCTGATTTCGACAATCAAGTCTTCGTTCAGATGTTCGTCCATGATTTCTCCAAGGGCTGGCCTGAAAATTAAATAACTATTGTAACATATGAATCCAGCCGCAAAAAGTGCCGCCCAATCATCTGCAGATTCGTATCCTTTTCCCAAAATCAAGGCAATCGAAATTCCGACAAATGCCGCCACCGATGTTATTGCATCGCTTCTGTGATGCCAAGCATCGGCTTTCAACGAAGAACTATTGGATTCCACGCTTCTTTTCATCACTATTCGAAAGGAATATTCCTTCCAAATAATTATGGCTCCAAGAACAAAAAGCGTCCAAGTTTTTGGCAATTCGTGAGGGGTTCCAATATTGATGATACTCTCGTAAGCAATAATTGTTGCCGAAGTAATCAAGAAACCTACGACTAAAAAAGTAATTAGAGGTTCGGCTCGTCCATGTCCATAAGGATGATTTTCGTCCGGCGGTTTATTCGAATACTTGATTCCGAACAAGACCAAAAATGATGACAAAATATCGGTAGTCGACTCGATGGCATCGGCAATCAAAGCATAGGAATTTCCAAAAAAGCCTGCCAATCCCTTGATTAAAGCCAAACAGACATTGCCCACTATACTAAAATATGTGGCTTTTACTGCGGTTTGCTCGTTTGTCATTTTTGGATATTTTATTAATCTAACGGGAGTATTTTATTACCCTTTTATAAACACGGATTCCACAGATTTGCACAGATATTTGAAGTAGTAAATACCCTAATTTGTGAAAATTTGCGGAATCAGTGTTACTGTTTTTATGCTCGAACAATTTTGGCTCCGATGGCTCTCAATCGTTCGTCAATTCGTTCGTAACCTCTATCGATTTGTTCTATATTTTGGATAGTGCTGGTACCTTTTGCCGAAAGCGCCGCAATCAACAAAGAGATTCCCGCTCTAATATCTGGTGAAGACATCGTTGTGGCTTTCAATCTTGATTTAAAATCATGACCAATCACAACAGCCCTGTGCGGATCACACAAAATAATTTTGGCTCCCATATCAATCAATTTATCCACGAAAAACAAACGGCTTTCGAACATTTTTTGATGAATCAAAACATCTCCCCTGGCTTGAGTCGCCACAACAAGGACAATACTCAATAAATCCGGGGTGAATCCTGGCCAAGGCGCATCCGAAATCGTAAGAATGGATCCGTCGATGTCCGTTTTCACTTGGTAACCATCTTTATGTGATGGAATGTAAATATCGTCTCCTTTTTTTTCCAAAGTAATTCCCAGTTTTCTGAAAACGTTTGGAATAAGTCCCAAATTTTCCCAGCTCACGTCTTTAATGGTAATTTCGCTTCTGGTCATTGCCGCCAATCCTATCCAGCTTCCTATTTCAACCATGTCGGGAAGAATTCTGTGCGTGCATCCACCAAGACTTTCAACACCTTCGATAGTCAACAAGTTTGATCCAATACCCGAAACTTTGGCTCCCATGGCATTCATCATTTTACACAACTGTTGCAAATAAGGTTCGCAGGCAGCGTTGTAAATGGTTGTTTTTCCTTTGGCCAAAACCGCAGCCATGACGATATTGGCAGTTCCAGTTACAGATGCTTCGTCCAACAACATATCGGAACCTATTAATCCATCTGTAGCTTCAACACCATAAAAATGGTCTTCTTTATTGTAACGGAATTTTGCACCAAGATTTATGAATCCTTCAAAATGGGTATCCAATCTTCTACGTCCAATTTTGTCGCCACCCGGTTTTGGTATATATCCCTTTCCGAAACGTGCCAAAAGTGGCCCAACAATCATGATGGAACCTCGAAGCGAACCGCCTTCTTTCTTGAAAGCTTCAGTTTCTAAATACCCCACATTGACCTCGTCAGCTTGAAAAGTAAAAGAGCCTGGGCCATTTTTTTGGATTTTAACGCCTAAATTTCCCAAAAGGGTAATCAGTTTGTTAATGTCGATTATATCTGGAATATTATTGATGATTACTTTTTCAGGTGTCAACAATACGGCGCATAGAATTTGCAATGCTTCGTTTTTTGCTCCTTGTGGCGTTATTTCTCCTTTTAGGCTAATGCCTCCTTCTATTTTAAAAATTCCCATTTTTTATTTATGATTTACGAATTACGAATTACGAATTAATTGCTTTTGAATAAAAACTCTTAATTCAAAACCCATAACTAATTTTACAAAGGTTTTCTATTTTGGTTCTTATGTGCTGGGTTTGACTTTCCTGCTTTTAGATTTTTGTTGCTTTGAATTTTTGGCTGGCCAACTGGAGTAATTTTATTGGAAATCCTCTTGTTGGTTCGCAATAAATCCGTGGTTGTCAAAAGCTCTTCGGTACTTTGAATCAAATTCAGTTTTCCATCGGAGAGTTCATATAGATGTTCGAAAATAACGTCATCTTTCACGGTGTCTTTATTCCAACTCAAATAAGATTTTTTCATGTGATTGGCAATCACTTTCACCAAGGCATTTTTCATCTCACCTTCCTCCCATTTATTGGCCACATCAATCATGTACTTGATGTTGTTGCCATAAAATCGATATTTTGGAAAATTTTGCGGGTATTTCAAAACATCGGGTTTCAGTTGCAATACTTCACGGGTTGGCACAGGATAAGGAGATTCTACATCCAATTTAAAATCGGACATTATAAAAAGTTGGTCCCACAATTTATGCTGAAAATCAAGCACGTCACGCAAATGGGGATTCAAACTTCCCATAACCTGAATGATGTATTTTGCCGCTTTATTGCGCTCTTCCCTGTCTTCAATCGCGGTGGCTTGGTCAATCAATTTTTGCAAATGACGACCGTATTCCGGAATAATCAAATGCGGTCTTTCAGCATTATATTCCAAATGATGCACGACATCGTTAGAGTTTTCTTTTATATATTTTGAATTCATATATGTATAAGTTGTTTTTTAGTTGTCATATATGGTATCGCCTTTTTATTTATTGGTGTTTGCTTACGCAAACTTTTTTTTAATGGCGATTTCATGTTTGAATTATTTTACTGTTTTAGACATGGGTATAATGCCTGTTTAAAGAGTAATCCTCTTTCGAGAATCTAGCTGCTCGCTATGTTTGTTTTGATTTATAGGGAAATAATACCGTCAATTGAGGAAACTTCAATGTATTTATCAATTACTGCCTGAGAATCTTTCATGGTAACGTCAACAGAAATACTCGTGAATTTTCCGGTTTTGGATTTTGTCGTTTTTATGACTGCTCCCAAACAATTAAAGGCTTCTTCAACACGCAAAACATTGTCGTTTACAGACGGTACAATAAATTTATATAAATAGGTAGCTGGCCAAGTAGTGCTCAAATCCAACTCCACTTTCAACCTGTCATAAAATTCTTGAGTGTTCTTATCCATGCTATAATTAAAAATAAAAGCAAATATACAGTTTTGATTTTAGATTTGGGATTTAGGGTTTATGATTTTTAAAATAAAGAAAAGACGGTCCAAGATAATTTTTCTAAATTCCAATAACTTTAGGTAAATTTGCGGCTTATTTTAAAAATGTGGGCAAAGAAATCATAGTCATTATCGGCGGACCAGGAACCGGCAAAAGCACTATCATCGATGGATTGATAGGCAAAGGATTTTGTTGCTATCCCGAAATCTCCCGACAAGTAACCTTGGATGCACAAAAACAAGGCATTGAACAACTGTTTCTTGAAAACCCGCTGCTTTTCAGCGAATTATTATTGGAAGGAAGAAAAAAACAATTCAATAGCGCCTTGGAAGAAAAACAAGACGTGGTTTTTATCGACCGGGGAATTCCTGATATCCTGGCTTACATGCACTACATTGGCGACAACTATCCAACCCATTTTGACTTGGCTTGTCGTGAAAATTTATACACCAAAATCTTTATTCTTCCGCCTTGGGAAGAAATATATGTGAGCGACGAAGCCCGCTACGAAAACTTTGAACAAGCAAAACTGATCCATGATCATCTTACGGAAACCTATCAAAATTATGGATACAAACCCATAGAAGTTCCAAAAGGCAGTGTAGATAATAGAATTTTATTTATCTTAGATGAAATTTCTAGATAATTTAGGAGATTTAAACTTTGAGTTTTGAACTTTTTAATGGCTAATCAACAACTCCTATTTAATGTCTGAAGCATTAGCAATTCTCCAAAAATATTGGAAACACGACGAATTTAGGTCGCCACAAGACGAAATAATCAATTCGGTTTTGGACGGAAAAGACACTTTTGGGCTGATGCCCACAGGTGGCGGAAAATCAATTTGTTTTCAAGTTCCCGCTTTAATGAAAGACGGAATCTGTCTGGTTATTTCACCTTTGGTCGCCTTGATGAAAGATCAAGTACACCGCTTGCAACAACTCAACATCAAGGCCATTGCCTTGACTGGCGGAATCCAATCGGACGAAATGATCACGCTTTTGGACAATTGCGAATTTGGCAATTACAAATTCCTGTACTTGTCGCCGGAACGTTTGCAATCGGACTGGATTTTGGAACGGATAAAAACCCTGCCCATCAATTTAATTGCCATCGACGAAGCGCATTGCGTATCGCAATGGGGTCACGATTTTCGCCCCGCTTACCTGAAAATTGCCAAACTAAAAACCCATTTCCCGAAAGTTCCCTTTCTGGCTCTTACCGCCTCGGCAACCAAGAAAGTAATGGACGATGTAATTCTTCAATTGGGATTGGAGAAACCTGCCATTTTCCAGAAATCATTTGCCCGAAAAAATATTGCCTACATGGTTTTTGAAGTCGAAGACAAGCTGCATCGAATGGAACAAATCTTGAAGAAAAATCCGCAACCTTCCATCATATATGTCCGAAACAGGAAATCGTGTTCGGATACCGCTTCGCAATTGCAGTCTTTAGGATTCAAGACTACTTTTTACCACGGCGGATTATCCGTAAAAGAGAAAGAAAAAAATATGGGTCTTTGGATGAAAGAAGAGGTTCAGATCATGGTTGCCACCAATGCCTTCGGTATGGGAATTGACAAATCCAATGTAAAAACGGTCATACACATCCATCTTCCCGAAAGTATGGAAAGTTATTATCAAGAAGCAGGTCGTGCTGGTCGAAATGAAGAGAAGGCATTTGCCGTCATCCTCACCAGTCCATCCGACAAGACTCAAGCCCAAAGCCAATTCATTAATGTGCTGCCCGACAAAAAAATCCTGACCCAGATTTACATCAAACTATGCACGTATTTCCGAATTGCTTACGGCGAAGGAATTGACGAACAATTTTCGTTCAACCTGAACCACTTTTGTCAAAGATATGGTTTCCCCACCTTGAAAACTTTCAACGCCATCCAGTTTTTGGACCGTCAAGGCATTTTGACTTTATCACAGGAATATTCAGAGAAAATCACGATGCAATTCGTCATTGAGTCCAAAGAGGTGATTCGCTACATGAGTTTGAATCCAAATGAAGAACCCGTTATTTTATCGCTTCTTCGCACCTATCCCGGAATTTACGAATCGCAAACTGCCATTAATCTGTCTTTAATTGCTAAAAAATCAAATTGCGAAGAACCCCTGATTCATTCGATTTTAGAAAAATTGAAAGAGCGGGACATCATCGATTATCATAAAAAGAACAATGATGCGACGATTATTTTCAATGAAATTCGTGAAGACGAAAGAACCATCAACCGGGTTTCGAAATATCTTGAAAACCAGAACAAGCAGAAAGTCGCCCAATTCGAATCGGTTATACATTATATCAATGAGAAAAAAGTGTGCAAAAGCAAGTTGATTCTGGATTATTTTGGAGAAAAAGCCGAAACAGATTGCGGAATTTGCTCCTATTGCATTTCGAAAAAAAAGAAACCTATCGACACTTCCATGATTTCGGAAAAAATTATTGGATTATTAAAAATACAAGAATTGAATTCGAGAGAAATTCAAAAACTGACCAAATACTCCGAAGACGATGTTATCTTTGCCTTGCAAAATTTATTGGAAAACAATAAAATTTCCGTAAAACCAAACAATAAATATTCACTTAAATAACGAGATAACTTAGTATCTCGCAATTACAATGGAAAAATCAAGAATCATATTTATGGGGACTCCCGAATTTGCCGTTGGGATTCTGGACACCATAATCAAGAACAATTATAATGTTGTGGGCGTTATCACGGCAGCAGACAAACCGGCCGGTCGTGGTCAAAAAATAAAATATTCGGCGGTAAAAGAATATGCATTGGCCAATAATCTGACTTTGTTGCAACCCACCAATTTAAAAGATGAAGGTTTTTTAGCCGAATTAAAAGCCTTGAATGCCAATCTGCAAATCGTGGTTGCCTTCAGGATGTTGCCCGAAGTGGTTTGGAGAATGCCAAAATTGGGAACATTCAATCTTCACGCCTCTTTGTTACCCAATTATCGCGGAGCTGCTCCCATCAATTGGGCTATTATAAACGGCGACACCAAAACCGGAGTGACCACCTTTTTCATCGATGACAAAATAGATACCGGTGCAATGATTCTAAGTTCGGAAACAGCCATCGCGCCAGAGGAGAATGCAGGGCAATTGCACGACCGATTAATGCAACTGGGAAGCAGAACCGTTTTGGAGACTTTGGCATTGATTGAAAAGGGAAATGTTGCAACAACCATCCAGAAAGAGCATCCAGAAATTAAAACGGCCTACAAGTTAAATAAAGAAAATTGCAAAATAGATTGGACAAAACCAGCCGTTGAAATCTACAATTTAATTCGGGGATTGAGTCCATATCCATCGGCTTGGTGTTTTATCAGCGACAAAAACGAAGAATGGAACGTAAAAATTCATGAAGCCAAAATGACATTGGAACAGCATAATTACAGCACCGGAAGTCTGGTTTGCAGCAAAAAAGAAATGAAAATTGCCGTTAAAGATGGCTTTATTCAGGTGTCCAGCATCCAATTTCCGGGAAAAAAGAAGATGAGTACCCCCGAATTGTTGAATGGAATCGTATTTTCAGAGCACGCAAAGGCCTATTAACCTCAATAAAACGGTTGTTTATCGATGATTTTTAAGGAATATTCGCAGGTTTATGAACAAAAAAAACAAGTTATCAACAAAACACGCTAAAATTAAACAAAACCCTTGTAAGGGAATGAAATCCTACTAAATTTGTTATTATTAACAAAGTTTTTTTAACCAACATTTAATAACTAGACATTATGAACAAATCAGAATTAATCGACGCTATCGCTGCTGACGCAGGAATTACAAAAGCTGCTGCAAAATTAGCTTTAGAATCATTTTTAGGAAACGTAGGTAGTACTTTGAAAAAAGGCGGAAGAGTATCTTTAGTAGGTTTCGGATCTTGGTCAGTTTCTGCAAGAGCTGCAAGAGATGGTAGAAATCCTCAAACAGGAAAAACAATAAAAATCGCTGCTAAAAACGTAGTGAAATTTAAAGCTGGAGCTGAATTAGAAGGAGCTGTAAACTAATTTAAGTTTCCCTTAAATATAATAAAAACCTTCCATTGGAAGGTTTTTTTATGCCGTCTGTCGATTATATTTGGATTATTTTTATCTTTATACTTAAATTTAAGTAAAATTAGAACCCATGATTTCAGCAAATTTAAAAAAAGGAAATCTCCTAATTGCAGAGCCTTCATTAATTGGAGATTTATCATTTAATAGGTCGGTTATTTTATTAGCGGATCATAATGAGAGCGGCTCCGTGGGTTTTATTATCAACAAACCCTTGAAATATACGATTCATGACTTGATTCCTGAAATCAAAGCTACATTCAAAATCTACAATGGCGGCCCTGTAGAACAGGACAACCTGTATTTTATTCACAATATACCAGACTTGATTCCCAACAGTGTAGAGATTTCCAACGGAATTTATTGGGGTGGCGAATACGAATCCACAAAAGAACTCATCAACAGCGGTAAAATAAACAAAGACAACATCAGGTTCTTTTTAGGCTATACAGGCTGGGATGAAGACCAACTAGAAACCGAGATGGAAGGAAGTTCATGGATTATTGTCAAAAACAATTATGAGAATAAAATAATTGGAAAATCACCTTCTCAATTTTGGAAAAAACAAATTATGGAATTGGGTGGCGATTATTTAATTTGGTCGAACGCACCTGAAAATCCATACCTGAATTAACTACCAATTGCCGCATCATTTAATTTTTGCAACAATAGTCGAGAAAAATTGGTTGCAAACTCTTTTTTACGATACTTGGTAACAGGTTGTATCCCCTTAATCACGTTTGTAATAAACAATTCATCCGATTTTTGAAGATCAAAAGGAGAGATTACCCCTTCGACAACCTCCAAGTTTTCCATTTTCCGAGCCAAAGCCAAAATTTGCTTTCTCATCACACCATTCAAACATCCCTCAGAAACTGGCGGCGTGGTCAGTGTATTTCCTTTCAGCACAAAAATATTCCCCTGCAATGCTTCAATAACATTTTTACCGTCATTCAACAACAAACAATTGTCAAAACCATTTTCATCGGCATAAATACTTGCCGTTATGTTTATTATTTTATTTGTGGTTTTTATGGAGGAAAGCAAATGTCTTGTTACGTAAAAATCCGTGTATAAATCCACTACATATTCGCCCTCATTGATAGAATACAAAGTATTATCCAGGCTTTCCACATTAATCAAAAACGAAACTGTATTCGTTTTCGGCAAATAATACCCCCCGTCATTTCTATAAACGGTAATTCGGGCGCGTGCAGATGTTGCTGAATTTTTGGCTGTTGCCAATGCCAGAATTTGCTCTTCAAAATATTCCATCGTAAAATTCATCGGGATTTCCATTCGAATGACGCGCATGGACGACATCAACCTGAAATAATGATCTTCTAAAAAAAGAATTTTGGAATTTACTATTTTGACCGTTTCAAAAACGGCATCGCCGTATAGAAAAGCACGATTTTGAGTCAATAAACTGGTGTCGTTAGACACGATGGAACCATTAAAATTAATCATAAAAAAACCCTGAATTTAATTCAGGGCAAATATAAGTCATAAAATACAATTTTACTAAACAGAACCAATTACATGTTTAAGATCCAAAACTTGGTTCTCCCAAAGCTGTTTTGCTTCACTTAATTCATCTTTTTCGGCAAAATCAATTACCATCAAGGACACATCTTTCGTGATTTCGTCCACCAAGATATTCAACTCAAAAAAGTATTCAGTGTCTTTATTATTGTTGTCCACCCATTTGAATCGTACTTTTTCACCTGATTTCTTGGAACAAAGTCTTGCTTTCTCTTCCGAATCATTCCAAATAAAAGTAAAAAATTCACCTCTCGAATTCACATTGTCTGCAAACCACTCCGATAAACCTGAAGGAGTTGAAATATATTGATACAACAACTGGGGGGATGAGTTTATGGGAAACTCTATTTCATAACGTATTTTTAAATCCATGTGAAACAAATTAATTTTTTGGAAATGTATAGAATATAAAGCCAATAAAAAAGCATTTTTAAAAATATTTTTTTTTCTTTCATATATGCTTGTAAGCTCTAATTTAATTTTTATATTTGCACCCGCATTCAGGGATGGTTTCCCAGTTGTATTTGGCGAGGTAGCTCAGTCGGTTAGAGCGCAGGATTCATAACCCTGAGGTCACGGGTTCAACTCCCGTCTTCGCTACGAAAGTAACTTTCTTTAAACTAGCGGTTTAGTGTACACTAAACCGCTTTTTTTATGTCTAGTATTTTATTACTTTTACAAAGAACACACCAAACGGGACACTTATTTTAATAGCATTCTTTCAGTAATTGTTTTATTTGAGGAAGCATCAATTCCGGTAACTTCGACATACTTCACATTTGGTAACCAAAAAGAACCTCCTTCAATGCGTACAAATATTTTTTCTACCTGTATTTTTTTCTGATTTACATTTACAAAAACATGATATTTTTGATCTGAATCTATCTTTTTCAAGGTTAAGGGTAACTTTTTATACGATACAAATTGAAGCTCAAAGTCCTCATTATTTAAGGCTTTACTTTCTATTCCGTATGCAAATTTGCGTTGTACATAACTAAAATCTTTTTTTTCTCCTTTTTCAGCATATCGAATCCAATACGCTTTTATAGGATTGCTTTTGTTTATTTTTCCATTTTCCTGGTAGTTTATGGCATAAATAGCAGTGTTTACATTCGGGTCTCGCTGAATGTAAAATAACATATTATCTATATTTTTAGGCGTTGGAAAATGTAATGGAGATGGATTTTTGGATTGTGCCAATAGATTTTCAGAAATTATATTTACTAAGATCGTTATAACGATTAGTGATTTTGTAAAATTTTTAAATATTAATTTATTCATAACTAAATATTTTATAGACTAATTTGATTCGATTACATTCGGTTTTTTGTTTACCCTAAAAACCCAATATTTAATCAGTGGATAATTAAATCCATAAGAAACAAAACTATCCGTGATTAATCTTCCGATTCTATAATCGATTTGAAATGATTTTTGCAAAATAAGCGTACCAAATGATTTTAAGGAAATGCTTCCCAATACCACCAACGCAAATTTAAAAAGCTGACTATTGATGTGATTGCTGTAACCAGATTGATTTTTAAATACCCAAAATCTATTGATGCTGAAATTGATAATTGCGCCAACGGTTCCAGAGATTAGAATAGAAAAGGTGAAATGCAGTTTAAATACTTCGGTCAATAAAATCATTAAACCATAATCGGTAATACCGCCCAAAAATGCCGCAACTTGTGCTTGTAGAAAAGTGAAAATGGATTTCTTCTTGAACATATCATTCCTGGCTTTTATCTTTTAAATCGCCCAACTTTAAAAGTTTTAAGCTATCTATAATATTGATTATAAATAACACGATAGTGATTAAGCCAGCCAAATAGGTAATTGATCCCTGAAATAAAACTTCTACAATTAAAATAAAAGCAATAATAAATCGAAGCTCTGTAGGACCAACAAGCCCAGAATCTATACTGTATTCATTTGTAATTTTGTAGCGCAGCTGACTGATAATAATAGACCAGCCATACAATGCAACAAAAGCAAAGGCTACTATTTGTGTGCCATTTTTAGCATAAATATAGTAGCCAAAGCCTATAAGTACAATACCAATCCAATCGGCAATAATATCGAGTGCAAAACCGTACCAACGGCGCGGAATATTTCTATAATAAGCCAATCTTCCGTCTAGAGAATCGCCTAACCAGTTTATAGCCAAACCGACAATCCCTAAAAACAAATACCAATTTGTTACATAAGTGCCTAAAACAAAAGCTAAAAAAACGAATCCAGAACCAAGCGCACCAATTAAAGTAAGTACGTTTGGCGAAATGAATTTGGGTACCTTTGGAAGCAAAAATACAATCGTTAACTGTTCTGCTTTTTTTAAAATATTAGTCCGTTTACGATCAGAGAATGTCCTTTGTACAATTGCACTATTATCTGCAGCCTGTGTTTCTGTTCCCATTAATAGCCCAATTCTAGTTTTATAATTTTCAACTTTATTTTTCTTCGAATACTTTTAAGAAAATCTGTGGTACTTTTTAGTTTACCTGATCTAACCAGATAACTAAATGCGAGCATAATCAGCATAATTATTTAACAATTCCGGCAAAACGTTGATAGAAAACCGTTGGACTGTTCTCATTTTTAGGAGCGTATTTTCCTGCTATAATTGGAATATAAATAACCCTCCTTCTACTTTCTTCGCCACGGATAGATGATTCTGCAACTCTGTGCCACAATCGCCCATCGTGAATGGTTAAATCTCCAGCTTCTGGATTGATGGAAATTTCCTCTGGATCGGCGTTATGATCTAAAAAGTATTTTTTACGGAAAAGCATTTGATAAATACTTTGCTTATGAGTACCCGGAATGATTTTAAGACCGCCATTTTCGGGTTTTAAAGTGCTTAAGTGGATACCCACATTTAGCATCGGATTTAATTTTGCACCATAAAAAATATCTCTCAAACCATCTGTATGCCAGCCCATTTTAGTAAACTTACTTTCTGGTCCATTGATATAATGGTTAAAAACCATTCCATCTTTTTCTTCGGTACCTAATCTTGCGCCATCGCCTGCCAATGGTAATAAACCATTAAATCTTGGATCAAGTAGAAGACCGCTTAAGGCTTGATGATGTTGATTGATAAAAGCAAAACGTTGTACAATAGGAGAGCCATCTAAATCTTTTCCATATTTAATTGGAACACCATTTATTTTTTGAAGGTCATTTTCAATCCAATTTTGCTGCACTTGTTTGGATGCATCAATGATTGATGAAACAGTTTCCGGATTTATAAATTTTTTGAAATGGATGAATCCGTATTGGTTAAAAAAGTCAATTTGCTCATCAGTTAATTGCTCAGTAAGGGTAAAGGTTTTATAAGAAGATATCATAATAATATAGATTTAATAAATGAAATAATAGTGTTTGTAATTTTATCTAAGTGATTTGCAACAGCAACAACAACGCATTCGCATCTTTGCGTGCATTCGGTTCTCAGGAAAACTAAACGTATTTTTTCTTTTATTTGACATACTCTATAGGATTAGTAGAATTTAATGCAAACATAATATATATTTTCACTTTTGCAAAAAATATTTTTTATTTTTTTTTTGAAAAAATTAAATTTTATAAATTCCGGCTGCAGTTTTTTCGATGAATGCCTTTGGTAGTATGCGGTTGGCATAAACCGAAATGATATTGGTAAAACCCGGAATAACTTCTGATTTTTTGCTGAACATGGCTTTTACTGCAATTTTTGCAACTTCATCAGGTTGCATATTAAACTTTTCAGCCATTTTGCTCAAAGCGTTTAAACCAGCTCTTGCCGCAAAACCAGTATCAACTGGGCCTGGACTAAAACAGGTTACTGAAATTGAAGTTTGGGCAAGTTCGAAACGCAAGGCACGGGTAAAAGATAAGACAAAAGCCTTTGTGGCTGAATAAACAGCCAGCGTAGGTACAGCTTGGTATGCAGCAGTACTCGATATATTTAAAATGTAGGCTTGTTTTTCTTGCGATAGTATAGGTACCAATAAATGTGAAAGTTCTACAACTACATTCATGTTAAGTTGCATCATGCCAAGCTGGTCGGTTAGAGAAGACCGACTAAAATCGCCCCACACACCATAACCAGCATTGTTAACTAACAAGCCAACTGGATAGTTATTCATTTTTATCCAATCGGTTACTTTTAGCGATGCACCATTTATCGAAAGATCAATCGATAAAATTGGAGCATTGATGGCATATTTAACTTGAAGATCATCAGATAGTGCTTTTAATTCCTCGTCACTTCTTGCAACAAGCAATAGTGGATAACCCTGTTTAGCCAATTCATAAGCAATAGATTTTCCAATGCCTTTGCTGGCACCAGTAATTAAGGCATACGGTTTCGTTTTTTCGCTCATTTTATTAATTTAATCATCAAATATAAAAATTAATTATACATTAAAACTATAGAGTTACTATTTTTTAAAAAACTCTTTAAAATGAATGAAATTATGCAACCTTTGAGGCTAATATTAAGTTTTTGAGTTCTGCTCCAATTATCCCTAAACCTTATGGATTCTAGAAAGCAGATAAGTGATTTGTTAACTAATTACAAGAATTTAATTTATTTAGAAGATAAAAACATTATTATTGGGATATATATATAACCGAAAATGATTATTACGAAATCTCGATTGATTTAAGCCCCTACCCTAAAGGGTTTCCAAATGTTAAAGAAATTGCTGAAAGAATTCCTAAAAAACCTGATAGACATATCTATACTAATAATGGAAATTGTTGTTTTACAACTAAGGTTTTCTGATAAAACTAACTTTGTTTGTGTTTTGGATTGCAATTTAACAAATCAATTAACTAGCAACTTGAATTAATTAAAAAAATACAACTTCATTAATCTATTTTCTTGTAGTTTTTCTTGAAAATATCTTTTTCTCAAAACTCAAATAATAATGTCACAATATTTTGACTCCAAGTTTTCTATTACACACTCCAAAAACATTCTTTTTTAAATGTTTAGAAAAATTTAAAAATAAAAAAACTTAATAGATTTTCCAAAAAATGTCAATTCACATATCCATAATTCCTACAATTATGTGTTCGAACCCACTAAAATATTTTTTTTTATTGTGTTCGAACACATTTTTTGTATTTTTTCTTGTTTAGTAAAAAATAATACTATAGTTTCGCTTTAGTAATTTAAAAAAAAAGTTAAAATTTAAATTTAACAACAATAGTTACAATGAAATAGGAACTATTCATTTTTCGAATTCAAACAGAAAACGAACTCTTTATTAACCTAAATAAACAAAACCAAAACAAACAAAACCAACACATTAGAATAAAAAAAGCGAATCATTCACTTATGCACATAAAACTAAGCCTATGATAAAACTTAAAAGCATTAAAATCCCCCGATTTAAAAACTAAAATTATCAATATGTTCTCACAGTGCATAAACGTTTAAGAAAACAAAACCTTTTTTAAATAAATACTCAACAAAAAACAACGCTCATTAAATTTGATTTTTGTAAGAAAAAAACAAGTATTATTGAAATAACAAACCAAATCTCAATTATTATTTTTTTCAATGTTACACTAACAAAAAACTTATTTGATAAACGAAAAGCCAAATCAAAATAATAACTAATAACTAACAAAAAACAAAGTATGTTTAAAAATCAATGCAAAGTATTATGGTCGTCGCAAAAACACCATAATAAAGCTAAACTAAAAATATTGTTGCACACAAAAAAGAATTGCCGTCTATCGGTTTTAGACGCAGAGTGACACAAGACATCTCGTCGTGATTTTAATGAGAAAACAATCGGTAAACATAGCCTGATGAGCGGTTATAAAGTTTTACCTCAAAACAACTTTTTCAATATGAAAAAAAAATATTTAATTTTGGCAGTAATAGGAGCGTTTTTGTCACACGATAGCTCTTATGCAACGTCCTACATATCTAATATTCAAAAAATTAGGCAGCAGGATTCATCTGTTTCCGGAAAGGTTACAGATAAAAACGGCTCTCCAATTGCGGGAGTGAAGGTTTCCATAAAAGGGGGTAGTAATTCAGTTACAACCAATAAAGATGGTATTTACAACATCAGTGCCCAACAAGATGACATTCTTGTTTTTTCGGCCCATAAATTTCAACTATATGAAGAGCAAGTGAAAACCGATCGTTTGGACGTTAGTTTGGACGAAAGTGTTCCACCAAAAGATACAGTTGAAATTCTCTATGGAAAACATAAAACAAAAACGTTTTCGGGTGCTTCAGCCAGCATCAAAGGCGAAGAAATAAGAACGGTTAGTTCCCCAATGACAAGTAATGCATTGGCTGGCAGATTGTTGGGTTTAATTGCAACTCAATCCATTTCGTTAGGCAACGATGGTTCCAACTTTTCGATTAGAAATCAATCACCAGTAATTATGGTTGATGGTGCGATACGTGATATCGACCAAGTAAATGTCAATGAAATAGAAAGCATTACCGTATTAAAAGATCCTGTATCTCTTGCACCGTTAGGCATGCGCAGTTCAGGAGGAATTATAATGGTAAAAACCAAACAAGGATCTGATTCTGAACAACTAGTCAACTTTACCACTCAACTGGCGATACAACAACCTACTTATTTGCCCAATTACCTCGGTTCATATGACTATGCACTTTTATCAAACGAAGCATCAAAGAACGATGGAAATCCGGCGATTTATTCACCAGCAGAAATTGAAGGGTATAGAACAGGACAAAATCCGTATTTGTATCCAAATGTAAATTGGTATAAAGAAGCCCTAAAACCATCCTATTATTATACCCGCCATAACTTGAATGTTTCCGGAGGAAATAAGACTGCACGGTACTTTATCTCGCTTGAAAATTTAAAACAAGACGGAATATTTAAAAGCGGTCCTAATGATTATGATACCAATAATGGTTCCAAGCGTAATTCATTCCGTTCCAATGTAGAAATTGACATTGACAAGAATTTGACTGTTGGATTGGGAATAGCCGGTAGGTATGAAAAATTAAATAGTCCGGGTACAGATGTTAATGCCTTGTTTTCGTCAATGAAAAACACTCCGCCAAATGCTTACCCTGTTTTAAATCCCAATGGCTCATTGGGTGGTAACTCATTGTATCAAAGAAATATTCGTGGCTTACTATATAGTACAGGTTACAGTCTTGAAAATAGAAGAACACTTTTTGTCGATGCCGATATCAACCGAAAACTTAATTCTATTACTGAAGGCCTTTCATTAACAGGTTCGGTACATTATTCGTCATACTATAGCAATACCGTGAACAAGAGTCGCTCTGCCTTTGCAGTTTATCAGTTAATCATTGATCCGGTTACACAAGCCCAGACTTATAGACAATTTAATTCTGATGGTACTTTTTCAAGCTCAGACTCCTATGGCGATGTTACAAGACGCTTAAACTATGATGCAGGCTTGGCTTACAATCGTTCTTTCAACAAACATTCTGTTGATGCCACCTTACGTTATACTTGGGATCAGTATGACATTAGTTCAAACAATGACAATACTGTGCCGCTAACACATGCTTATCAAGGACTTATGGGTCGGGTAAGTTATGATTATAATGAAAAATATTTTGCAGATTTTGCTTTCAGTTACCAAGGCACGGAACAATATCCAAAAGGGGATCGTTTTGGATTCTTCCCGGCAATCTCGGCAGGTTATGACATCAGCAAAGAAGACTTTTTTAAAGTGGCCAGCATTAATCAATTGAAATTAAAAGTTTCAGCAGGTTTATTGGGGTTTGATCGCGCATCTTATTTTGCCACTCAACCGTATTATACTCCGGGTTCAGGATATGTATTTGGTGCTTCTGGTACCGGTTTAAATGGTTGGAACGAGCAAACTCTTGGTAATCCAAATATCACTTGGGAAAAATCAAGAGCAATAAATGCAGGTATCGATGCCCGTTTTTTCAACTCTAAATTGGGAGTGAACCTAGAATATTTTAACAACCGTCAATATGATGTATTACAAACTCGCGGTGCGTCAAACCCAATTTTAGGCATAACTTATCCGGTTGAAAATATTGGTGAATATGAGTATAATGGTATCGAATTAGGATCCGATTACAATTTTAATATCGGTAAGATGGGTGTGACTCTTATGGCCAATACTCAATTTTTTGCCAACAAAGTGATTTTTACAGATGAGTTACCTAGACAGTATTCTTATCAGGAACGTACTGGTGGTCGTATCGGTCAGCCTTTTGGCTTAGTTGCTCTAGGGTTATTTCAATCACAGGCAGAAATAAATGCAAGCCCAGGACAGTTTTTTGCCAACCTACAACCCGGTGACATAAAATACAAAGATGTAAATAGTGATGGAGTGATTAATGACGATGATCAAACCGCCATAGGAAAGAAAAGTAGTCCAATTAATTATTCCGGCTCAATAGGGTTAAAATACGAAGGCTTCGATTTCTCTGTATTAGTACAAGGTGTTGCCAATAAAGATTTTTTCTATACAGGATCAAATGCATGGGCGTTTCAGACAAATGGATTGGTAAACACAGGTGTTCAACCTCATCATTTGGGACGTTGGACTCCGGAAACTGCCGCTACTGCCACTTATCCGCGCTTGAGCTATGGTACAAACGTCAATAACGACCGTACATCAACTTATTGGATCAAAGACGGCGATTATCTTCGTGTTAAAAATATAGAAATAGGATATACATTGCCAAGTGATTTTATGAAAAGAATTCACCTATCCGAATTTAGAGTATATGCGAATGCTTTTAATGCTTTCACATTTACCAAGCTCGAAGATTTGGATCCGGAATCATTATTCAGTAATTATCCGCTATACAAGAGTTTTAGTCTAGGAATTAGTATAAAGTTTTAAAGAAAGAGAGGAATAATTATGAAAACACCATACAAACTAATTAGCAGCTTAGCGTTGGCCTTATTATCATTAACTTCATGTGAGAAGGATGTAATGACCCAATTGCCAGTAGAGCGTACTGAGATTAACGACATATTTAACCCAAAGGACAAAGAGGGTACTTATATTGATGAATACGTATCCAGTATTTACACACAATTACCACGTGGATTTAATCGTATAGATCAAAATTATTTAGATGGAGGAACCGATGATGCCGTTACTGCAAATGTAAGCACCGTACCGGTTGACAAGTTTAAAACCGGCCAATGGGGTCCATCCGATTTACCCGAAAATCCATGGGCAAGTAATTATGCCGCTATCAGGCGTGTCAATATATTATTGGCCAATATTGGAAATTCAGGAATATCTGAAGCTCGTAAAAACTCCTATCGTGCCCAGGCTCGCTTTTTAAGAGCCATGTTCTATTTTGAAATGCTAAAGCGCTGGGGAGGAATACCGCTTATTGGCGATAAAGTGTTTACTCTTGATGATGATGTAGCACTCAAGCGTAATACCTTAGATGAATCCGTGGCCTATATTCTAGGTGAATGTAATGCACTAATCAGTGATAATATATTGCCCGCTACATTGACTGATGCCGAAATAGGGCGTGCTTGCAAAGGAGCTGTTCTCGCTTTAAAATCCCGATTATTGTTGTATAATGCCAGTCCGTTATATAATCCTGCCGGCGATGTTGCCAGATGGCAAGCGGCAGCCACAGCGGCAAATGACTTAATACAGACGAATCTATACTCTCTTGAGGCCAATTTTGGAACGATGTTCACCACCCGAAAAAACAAAGAGTTCATTTTTGCCTATCAACAAGGTGATAATGCAACTATTGAAAATTTAAATGAACCTCCTGGATTTCAGCGCACAGGTCAGGGTGTTACTAATCCTACTCAAGATTTGGTAGATGCCTTTCCAATGAAAAACGGAAAATTAATTAATGAGGCCGGATCAGGATATATCGCAACTAATCCGTATGTCAACAGGGACAATCGTTTTGCTTTAACCATATTTCATAACGGATTTTCTTGGTTGAGTACTCCTTTAGAATTATTTGTGGGTGGTAAAAATAATCTTAAGCCAGGAAGAGCTTCCGGAACAAAGACCGGATATTACCTGCGCAAGTTTATGGCTGTCAGCGGTACGGCTGCAGCTTATGCAAATGCAACGCATAATTTTCCGATTTTCAGGTACGCTGAAACTTTATTGAATTATGCTGAAGCGCAAAACGAAGCCCTTGCAACACCTGATGCATCAGTTTATACAGCTATAAATACAGTGCGTACACGAGCTGGTATTACGCCGGTAATTGCAAATGGCAGCTTAACTAAAACTCAAATGCGTGACCTTATTCGTAATGAACGACGCGTTGAATTGGCATTTGAGGAACATAGATTTTGGGATATTCGACGCTGGAAAATTGCAGAAACAGTTTTAAACGGTCAACTTAAGGGTATGCAGATTACCAAGTCAGGCACAACTTTAACCTATCAGGTTGTACCCGTACAAACAGTATTTTTTGATGCTGCCAGAATGTATTGGTATCCTATTTCTTTTACAGATATTAGTAAAAATCCTAATCTAAAACAAAATCAAGGTTGGTAGTATGCGCCTCAGGCAAATAAAATTATAACCATTATATAAATGTGTTTTTATGAAAAAAATTCTATTAATAATATATATGCTCACATTCCTTTTACCAGGTATGCTAAGCGCTCAAACCAATGTCGTAAAAGGTACTGTCATTGATGAAACAGGCCTGCCATTGCCAGGAGCAACTGTCCTAATTAAAGGTACTAAAATATCTACGATAACTGATGAAACAGGTAAGTTCAGTATCGCTGCCGATAGCAAGGCAGTACTTTTAATTTCATTTACAGGTTTTAATACTCGTGAGATTACAACAAATGGGCAATCTACTTTGCGTGTCCAATTAGAGCCAGACAACAATGAATTGGATGAAGTAGTTGTTGTGGCTTATGGAAAACAGAAAAAACCTACAGTTACCGGTTCCATTGCGACCTTGAGCGGAAAAGAGTTAAGACAGAGTCCCGTGGCCAATCTTACCAATGCACTAGCGGGTAGATTACCAGGTTTGTTTTCTCAACAAAACAGTGGTCAACCAGGTAGAGATGCGTCTAACATACAAATCCGAGGTGTAAGTACCTACACAGGAGGCAGCACCCCGCTTTATATTGTTGACGGTGTACAACAGGATAATATTGGGCAAATCGACATGAACGAGGTAGATAGCATCTCTATTTTGAAAGATGCTTCTGCCGTAGCCGTATACGGTGTTAGAGGGGCAAACGGTGTAATTATTATTACAACTCGAAGAGGTAAAACTGGAGAAGCTAGAGTGAGTGTTAGCACACAAGTAGGGGTTAATATAACGAACCGTCTGCCTAAATTTTTGAACGCATACGATGCTCTTACTTTGCTTAAAGAGAGCTATCTAAATGATGGACTCGCCTTCCCTTTCACAGATGAACAAATGGAACACTACAGAACAGGTGACATGCCTTCGGCTTATCCAAATACTGACTGGCAGAAAGAGGTGACGCGTAATAACTCATTGCAGACTCAAACCAATGTCAATGTTGTGGGAGGTACTGATCGGGCCAAGTATTTTATTTCAGGAGGATATCTGTACCAAAACGGTATTTTCAAAACTTTTGATGCAAGCGAAACAGATAATGACTATTATTTTAAACGATATAATTTCCGTTCAAACCTCGATATTAACGTGAATAAGGATTTCGATTTAACTCTTAATTTAAGCGCTATTTTACAGAATGTAAATCAACCACATCCAGCCGAATCGGGTCGATCAGTATTCAACCAGTTAATGCGTTTGGGTTTCGAGGCTTATAATTATCCTGTCTATAATCCAGATGGTTCATGGGGTGCTCCTTCACAAACTACCAGCCACGCAAACATGGTGGCTCAATTAACATTGGCAGGCTACGACAGGACTTATAGGAATGATGTTAACGCTACCATTGCAGGTGTATACAAGTTAGGTTTTATCACAAAAGGATTGTCGACAAGACTACAAATGGCATTTAATAATACCCAGACTTCACAAAGGAGTTTATACAGAGACGGATATCCTACTTACCGTTATGATCCGGCACAAGACAAGTATAGTTTATTCAATGCTGCTTACCCCGTTTTAAGACCATTTCAGGTTGGTACAGGAACTGCAAGCGATAAGACGCCTAAATTAATTTCTGATTTGCAACTACAATTAAATTATGAGAACCATTTTGGGAAGCACAATGTTACTGCACTTGCCATGTATACCCAAAACACAACCGTAAGAGGTGCCAACAAAGATGTTAATTATTTAGGATACGTAGGTCGTGTTGCGTATGACTACAATCAACGTTATATGTTTGAGGTTAGTGCAGGATACAATGGTTCAAACATGTTTAATGACAAGAATAGTTTTGGATTTTTTCCGGCAGTTTCGGCAGGTTGGGCATTGAGTCAAGAATCGTTTTTCAAAAACAATGTGAAATTTATCAATGTTTTTAAAATTAGGGGATCTTATGGTTTGACTGGTAATGATAATGTTGGTATCGCTGATTTAACTAGCTATCCTTATTTAAGTACCTATATACCTACAGGTTCATATGGGTTTGGTGATAGCAGCAATACTATCTATAACGGATTGGCTGAAGGAAAGATTGGTAATCCTGACCTTACGTGGGAAAAAGAACGCAAAACCAATATTGCTCTTGATGCTGAATTCCTTTCTTCAAAAATAAAACTGACTTTTGAGTATTTTGACAACTACCGTTACGATATTATCACTACACGTGCCACAGTGGGTCAAGTTGTTGGAGTTACTTTCCCACAGGTCAATATGGGTGAAGTTAAAAATAAGGGATTTGATTTTTCATTAGGCCATAATAATAAAATCGGAAATGTTGGATATTTCGTGAATGCAAATGTATCTTTTGCCAAGAATACAATATTGGAACGTGATGAGCCAACATTAAAATACGATTGGTTACAGCAAACCGGAAAATCGGTTGGTCAACCTTTTGGCTGGAAAGCTATTGGTTTTTTCAAGGATGCTGCCGATGTGGCAAACAGTCCTAAACCTGCTAATCTTAATCCACAACCGGGCGATTTGAAATTTGCAGATTTAAATGGTGACGGTATTATTGATGATAATGATAAAGGAGCCATTGGAAATCCACAGATTCCAAATACTACTTATGGTATTTCAGGAGGAATGAACTACGAAGGTTTTGATTTTAGTTTCTTGTTCCAAGGAGCAAAGAATGGAAGCGTAAGACTGTCGGACGAACTTGTTTATGATAATGTCGGGCGTTTTCAAGAAACGATGTTTGGGCGTTGGACTCCTGAAACTGCTGAAACTGCTACCTATCCTAAACTGCATTTAACTAGCGCCAACAATAGAAATACCAATTCATTCTGGTTGCGTGATGCTGATTATTTGAGGCTAAAAAATGTAGAAATAGGATACCAATTTAACCAAAAATTCGTTAAACGTATTGGTATGGAAAGCATGCGTATACATGCCAATGGTGCGAATCTGATAACCTGGGATAAATTAGGAATTGTCGATCCTGAATCTCCTTCAGGACGTGGTGAAAACTATCCACAACAAATAGTATATAGTGTTGGTTTGAATCTTAACTTTTAATGCAAATAGTGATGAAAATTTATAAATATTTAATTCTGCCTGCTTTTATAGCCATAGTTGCTATATCTTGTGAAAAAGATGGAGTGCTGACAAACAGTACCCAAACAGATATATTTGATGAACAAGTATGGACAGACAGTCTAAAAACAACACAGGTTTTAACAGCTGTTTATTCCGGTCTGGGACCTGAGACGATGTTGGTACGTATCAACACCTCTAATTCATTATCTGAATATTCTGATGAATCAGACGAACGTTGGGTTGCAAGCAACTCTAATCCTCCGGTAGCGGCTTTTCAGAAAGGGACTATGAGTGCCAGCAGCATCCCACAACCATTTAATACGACGTGGAGCGACAACTATGTTAATATTCGTAGAGCCAATTTGTTCCTCTCACGTGTGGATGAGGCTCCTTTATCTGCAGGAACGAAAAAACGCATGAAAGCAGAAGCTCGTTTTCTGCGAGCCTATTATTATCACATGCTAATGAAACATTATGCAGGTGTGCCCATAATAGAAGAAGTATTAACAATTGATGGTGATTTTAATTTGCCTCGCAACACATACGAAGAGTGTGTGAATTTTGTTACTAGTGAATTGGATTTGGCAGCAGCAGATCTTCCTGTTGATTATATCGCCGCAGGAAAGGGACAGGATTATGGTCGTGCCACCAGAGGTGCTTGTCTGGCTTTGAAAGCGAGAGTATTATTGTTTGCTGCAAGTCCATTGTTCAACGGTGGTGCGGCTAAACCAAACCCTGTATTTGGTTACCCTTCGAATGATCCTAGCCGATGGGCAAAAGCTGCCGATGCAGCAAAAGCCGTAATGGATTCGGGAAATTATTCATTGCTTCAAGGGACGAATGGAAATAATAGTACGGCCGAAGGATATTACCTGTTGTATTTGACTCGTATAAATCCAGAAATGATTCTTGCGCGTCTTACTGGAAGCAATCGTAGCTTAGAAAGTTCTCACTTGCCTAAGTCTCGTGGTGGTGGTTTTCATACCCATCTCAATGCCCATTATGTGAATGCTTTTCCAATGAGTAATGGTAAAGCCATTACGGATCCACTGTCTGGTTATAACCCACAAAATCCTTATATAAACCGCGATCCACGCTTTTACCGTTCTGTTATTTATAATGGTGCAAAATGGCTCAATCCAAGCAACAGTTTAAAACAACCTGTTTATACATTTGTAGGCGAACCCACTGGTATGGACGGGCTGATAGACCCATGGGTAGGAATAAACTCAGGTACAGGTTATTACAACCGAAAATGCATGAGTGAAGATCTTACTGGAACCTCGGGAGGGGCACAGCATTTCTTTCCGTTTTTACGATATGGAGAAATTTTATTAAATTACGCCGAGGCAAAAAACGAATCACTTAGTGCACCTGATGCATCCGTTTATAACGCTTTAATTGATTTACGTAAACGTGCAGGCATTACAGCTGGAGCGGATGGCAAGTACGGTTTGAAAACAGGTATGACCCAGGACGAAATGCGCCAGATAATCCGTGACGAACGTCGCATTGAATTGTCTTTTGAGGATCATCGTTTCTGGGATATCAGACGCTGGAAAATAGGAACAAGCACATACGGCAAAAAATTAAGAGCGATGAAGATTGTTCTTAAACCCGGAGCTCCTTCTCCTGCTGCTCTTACTAATCCTGCTTATGTTAATTACATTGATATTCCTACTAATTATACTTATACAGAATTTGATCTACTTAAACCTTCTGTATTTATTGAGAATACTTCAAATTTGTTACCGATTCCCCAATCGCAAATTAACATTTCTAATAAATTGATTCAAAACCCAGGGTGGGAAAATTAATTAAAACAGGGTTGCTGTATTATGCAGTAACCCTGTTTTTAGTTATATGACTGTCCTTATTCGTGCCAAGTTGGATATACAAATAATATAATGCAGATTGCAGAAAAAAAAGAATTAAAAAACAATACCAAAATGAACAAACAAATAAAGATTTTCTTATTCTCCCTGCTTTTTTTAGGTGGAATATTCAACTATAATGTAAATGCCCAAAAGAGCAAAGTGTCTAAAACGGCAGTAATTACCGGACAACAAGATCGCGAATATTGGAGCAATTTGTTATATAAAATGGCTTCTCCCGTAATACTCAATTTGTCCAATGGAACATTAAAGAAAAACATGCCGGTGGAAGTTCCTCCAGGGGCCAAGCCAGATTCTTATAAAAGAGTAACTTACTTGGAAGCAGTAGGCCGTACTATGGCCGGGGTGGCTCCATGGTTGGCTTTACCAGATGACAATACCAAAGAAGGAAAGCTGCGCAAAGAATTACGTACAGCCTTGTTAAAAGGTATAGCTAATGGGGTAGATCCTACCAATCCGGATTATCTGAATTTCAGAACAGACGCCCAACCTATTGTCGATGCAGCCTACATGGCACAGGCATTTTTAAGAGCGCCGAAGGCTTTATGGGAACCTTTGGATTCCGAAACCAAGAAAAGAGTGGCCGAAGAGTTTAAAGCCCTTCGTACCATGACCGGCGCTTACAACAACTGGTTGCTGTTTGCAGGAATCAACGAAGCTTTTTTAATGTACATTGGCGAAAAGGCTGATCCGGTACGTATTCAATTTGCACAAAAGAAAATTAATGAATGGTATGTAGGAGATGGTTTTTATAGTGATGGCCCTAGCTTTAGCCTCGATTATTATAATAGTTACGTTATTCACCCTATGCTTGTTGATTTTTTCAAAGTATTGTCAGATAAAAAAAGGGTTAAAACAGAGGACTATGAACTTGCTTTGAAACGCATGATCCGTTATTCTGAATTCTCGGAGCGTTTCATTAGTCCTGAAGGAACCTATCCTGCATTTGGCCGTTCCAGCACGTATCGTACAGCTGCTTTTCAGGCGTTGGGACAAGTGGCATTGATGGAAAAATTACCGGAATATATTGAGCCCGCACAGGTACGTTGCGCTTTGACTGCAGTTATGCATCGCATGTACGATCAGTGCAATAATTTTGACAGCAACGGCTGGTTGGTATTAGGTTTCTGCGGCTCTCAGCCAACGATTGCTGATGGTTACACTTCAACCGGAAGTTTGTACATGGCCACTTTAGGGTTTTTGCCATTGGGTTTACCGGCTGATAATAAATTCTGGACCGATCCGGCTGCTGACTGGACCTCAAAAAAAGCATGGAGCAGCCAAGCGTTTAAGAGAGACTATCACGTAGACTATTGATAATAAATGGAGCTTAAACCGTCTGATGAATTATAACAGCAGATTTTTTGTAAAAAGCAATGCAGGCCTGATTGGTGTTGTTGCTATAGCTCCTTAATACGTTTTAGAAAAAGACAGCAAAGGCTGTCTTTTTCCTTTTGAATGAAAGAAATTATCACACCCGGATTTGATGCGCCTGAAATTGCCATTACTGAAGATGCAAAAGTTATGCGCTCTCCTTTTTAAGAAAAAAATTATTACATTAAATATTAAAAAAAGTTTAGATATGCGTTTTATACTAATTTGTTTATGTTCGCTTTTGTCTTTAAATTCTTCGGCTCAAAAGCAAACCGTTAAATTATACAATTCCTTGGCTCAAGAAAGAAAAGATGAAGTTGTTTCACTTTCTTGGAACGAAATAATCGCAACTTATCCTGATTTGGATCCCGCCAATTTTAAAGTCATTAATGCGGTTAGTAAAGCCGAACTTCCTTTCCAGTTGGAATATAAAGGTACGCCCCAGCTTCAAAATCTGCTCGTGCAGGTAAGTATTCCTGCCAAAGGATCGCTTAGTTTAAAATTGGTAAAGGGAAAGCATAAGGCTTTTCAAGCTAAAACGTTTGCCCGATACGTGCCTGAACGCAAAGACGATTTTGCCTGGGAGAATGACCGTATTGCTTTCCGTATGTATGGTAAAGCGCTAGAGAAATTCCCTAACGAAATGGCTTATGGGGTTGATGTTTGGACAAAACGAACAGATTCTCTTATCGTCAACAAATGGTATAAATCAGAAACCTATCATACTGACAAAGGAGAGGGTATGGATTATTACAACGTTGGGCACACGCTAGGTGCAGGAGATAATGCTCCATATATTAACGATACTATCCGGTTCCCAAAAAACTATACCAAATGGAAAGTTTTGGATAATGGTCCTTTACGCTCAACGTTCCAATTGAGCTATGATGAATGGCTGGCTTCAGGAAGAATGGTGAATGTTGTTAAAACCATTTCTATAGATGCGGGCTCGCAGCTGAGTCGCACCGAAGCGGAATATTCATGGAATGATGCAAAACCTTTGCCCGTTGTAGTGGGAATCGCCAAAAGACCTGCCAACGGAATGATTTCATTGAATGAAAAAGATGGAATAATGGCATATTGGGAACCAACTGATCCTAAAAATGGCACTACCGGTACAGGATGTATTTTTACTGCGCCTGTAAAACAAATGCAGGTGAAACAAGGTAGTTTGTTAACGGAAACCGTTTTAACAAAACCTTCATCGATTGTATATTATAATGGAGCAGCCTGGGATAGAGCCGGAAGAATTACCTCGGCAGAGGTCTGGATTAAATACCTGAACCAAAAAGCAGAAGCACTGAAAAATCCTATTGAAGTATCATTTGTACGATAAAAAAACGTAATCGCAAGTTAGGTTGAAAATGTAAGGAGGAGACTTTTTTTAAAAACAATGAATACTGAAATACAGCAATTTGCTGCAAAACACTAATTGAAAACAATATCAAAATAAAGAACAAATAAATGAAGACTTTCTTATACTCCGTGCTTTTCTTGGGTGGGGTATTTCACTATAACGTGAAAGCCCAAAGTAGCGCAAGCAGCGATGCTAGTGTATTAACCTGTCAAATAAAAGAAAATCCACTGTATCAGCAGGAAAAAGACAGGATTTACCAATTAATCGAAAAACAAGTACACCACCTTCGTGGCGGAATACAAAACTGGAAAGGCGATTCTTCCATGAAACTAATGACCAAAAGTGGATCCGGAGAGGCATCCATTCGTCCAAACGCTGCGTTTGCCGCCAGTATGTCTTTTCTGTACCGCTTTGGCAAATTCGACCCAGCGACCGTTGGTCTATCAAAGAAAGAAATGCTGCAGAATGAAATTATTCCGATGATTAGGTATTTGGTGCGCACACATAGGGTCGGAGATTTAAAAACAGATGACGGCAAAGCTTGGGGAGATGCTTGGCAATCGGCACTTTGGGTTTCCTTAATGGGGAATGCGGCTTGGTATGTATGGGATGAACTACCAAGTGATATTCAACAAGGAGCAAGGAATGTTGTGGCACACGAAGCAGACAGGATTGCTGCCGGTAATCCTCCACACAAGCTAAAATTAGATAGTAAATCGGAAGAAAATTCTTGGAACAGCCAGGTAATTTCTGCTGCATTGTTCCTAATGCCCAATGATTCTAGATATGCTAAATGGGAAAAAGCGCTGCAAAAATGGGCCATGTCCAGTTATCTGCGTCCAGCCGACTCCTCTTCTACCGCTATTGTAGATCAGATCCCTGTTTCAAAACAATTTAACGGCGCAAATATCTACGATGATTTTACTTTGGAAAACCACGATATTGTCCACCCTGATTATATGGGAGCCTGGATTCAGAATGCCGAAAATGATGTCTATTATTTATTGTCCGGAAGAAAACCGCTTCAGGCTTTTTTATATAATCTGCCACAAATCTATAAAAACCAAATGCGCCTGTTTTTACCAGATGGCGGCTATTGCTATCCAAGCGGACAGGATTGGGCAATATTCAGAAATGCCGACTGGATGCCTTCGCACGCAACGGCCGTAGCAAGGTTTAATGATCCAGAGGCAGTTTATTTTCTAAGAGCAGGGCTTGAAACTGCTGAAAAAATGCAACAAAGAAATCAAGACGGAGCTATTTATGCACCCGGTGAAAATTATTTCGCTTCGGCACAGGGTCATTTAAGCTACTGGCTGGCGCAAGCGTGGCTGGAATTACAGTTTGCTCAAAAGGAATTAAAACCGGTTATGCAAAAACCAGGAACCAATTACTTTGTTGATGGCAAGTTTCTCATTAATAGAACTAAAAATGCATTCCACAGTATTTCCTGGGGAGAAAAAATTATGATTCAGTTAATGCCGCTGGCAAAAGATCATATTGTTTCCCCCGATCAAAGAAACGGGATTGGATCCATATCTGTAAATGATACTGTACAGCGTGTTGTACTAAAATCTGTTGACGTAAAAGAAACCAAAAACAGCTTTGTAGTAAACATGGTAGTACAACATGGGAAATATATACAAGCAGCTATCAGATGCGAATCCAAACCTAATGGACAATTAACGATTAGCGAAAAACTTACCGCATTACAGGACTGTACTACTAATTCTGTTGGAACCCTGTCTTTTGGGATTCTAAACAATCCCAACTGGGTGTATGAAAAAGGATCGAGAACCCTTAAACTGGATCAACAGGAATCCAATGTAAAAGCAGCATCAGGACAAACCAATCAGGCTGTGGCAAAATCTGTAAAAGTAGATAATTTGAATTTTGACCTGGGCTCACAAAGTAATGTTATCTATAAGGCTGCCACTAAAATGAAAGATTCACGTCATACTGATTTATTGGTGTTAAATGCCATAAAAGACAAACACGAATGGAAACAGGGGAATGTAATCTCAGAAAATAAGGTAACCATTTCAGTAAAATGAGAATGAATGTCACAGTATTCATCCTATCCTCTTTGGATAATAGTTTAATAATCCAAAATAGTTGGTAAAATACTGTAAAACAGTATAAAATACAATAAAAAAAAACTGGATATACAAAGAAAAAGGCAGCCATAAAATAAACAGCCCCCAAATAGTGTCTAACTTTTGGGGGCTGTTCATTTAGTGAAATACCCTCTTTTTCTGTTTTTTATTTGTCCCCCTGTCGGAGAATATATTTCAAATATTGAATTCTCAAAAACTTGTTTTAGTTTTGAGAATTCTTTTTTAGTTTTGAATGGAAGAAATATGGCGGGCACTGAAAACAATATCAAAATAAAGAACAAACAAAAGCAACCTTCCTTTTTATTCAGGGTTTTCTACTATAATATTTTAAATTCTCTTTGGTCAGAATATCTATAGGCATTACAACCTCTTCCTCTTTCTTCTCCCCTTTGGCTATATAATTAAAAAGTTCAGTAACACATAAATATCCTTGTTCTACAGCACGTTGGGAAATAATAAAATCTATGTAAGCAGACTCAAGATATTTAGCATTTTCCTCAATCAAATCATGCCCAATCAAAAGAATATCTTTTCTATTTATCTTTTCAAGGTATCTTGCCGTTAAATAGACTCTTGAACCGGAAAAATAAATTCCCACTATATCTGTGTGCTCCAAGAATATTTCACCAATGGCGCTCTCAAAATCATCAAAGATGTTTTTATTCAGCAACAAATAATCTTGTCCCATGCCATGTTCTTCGAAGTAACTTAAGAATCCCATATTACGTTCATGGAAATGGTTAAAATTCTCTGTTTTATTTGTGTTATTTATAATTAAAATAGTTCCTTTTTTCTTTAAACCATAATGCAGCAATTTGGCTACCAAATAGCCTCCTGCATAGAAATCCTGGCCAATAAACCGAAGACGTTTTTCACTTTTCATATCAAAATTGATGAATATGTACGGAATATTGGCTTCGTTTAATTCATTGGCAAGATGTTTGGTTCCATCGACAAAAAAAGGTGCTATGACAGCCCCCTGAGGATTAAAGGCTATTATTTTTTGGACTTGTTGTGTGAAGTCTTCTTCTTCGTGTTGGTCAAATAAAAACAATTCCACCCTGAAATTATACGCTTTGATTTCCATCGCAGCTTTGACAATACCCTTTAAAGGCTTTTCCCAAAAAGAGTTTTCCTGGCTTCCTTTTGGTATCAACACAGCGATAGTATATTCTTTTTTAGAAATTAAAGCCCGTGCCATTAAATTGGGCTGATAATCATATTCCTGCAATAAATTCAATATTTTGGTTCTGGTTTCTTCTTTTACACTTTCCCGATTATGAATAACTCTATCAACTGTTCCTGTAGAAACCCCAGCTTTTTTGGCAATATCTTTAATTCTTATTTTTTTGTCATCCATACTATTATAACTATCAAATTAAAAAAACTTAAGGATATGAAATGAAAACAAAAAAGCAATCACTGATAGGCGCCTCATACCTTTCCTTTTGAATATTATTTGAATACTATCCTTTTTTAAGTCACTCTTATACAAAGAAAAAGGCTGTACTGAAACAACCTTTTTCATTATTATTTTTTACCAATCTTAAATATTTTACTGCTGCCAGGTGTCATTGAAGCATTAAAAACAATCGCTTCGGGTTTTTTCTTATCATTATAGACAAGTTCAAACGGAACATTTTGTCCATTTACAGCTTCTTGCACCACTAGCTCATTAGCCTTTATCTTTTTAATTTTTGATGATAAAGTTTTCCAATCAACAGTTACTTTTTCAATTTTATTTGATGAAGTAGTATTTACGGCTTCAACCACGGCAGTGTTTTTTTCCTGATCAACCGTCATGCGCAACATTTCGCTTCCGGCCAATAAAAATGCCCCAACACCGTAAACATCCGTATCATCAAAAGTTACTTTATCGGGTGCGGCACCCTGCGCCTGAACATACCCTAATTTACCGTTTGGATGCACCGAAGTCGTCAATGCGTCCCAAGCCTTTTCAACAACCGTAGCATATTTTTTATACGGTAAAATCCCCTGATTAATCCCCCAAGTTAAAGCATAACAGAAGAAACCTGTACCACTGGTTTCCTTTACAGGATACGTGCCCGGGTCTAATAAACTTGCATGCCAACTTCCATCAGCTTGCTGGATACTGGCCACCTTGGCCGACATATCCTTGAAAAGCTGGATGAATTTTTCTCTGTCTGGATGATCTTTCGGCATTACGGACAATACCCTAACCAAACCTCCCATTACCCATCCGTTACCACGGCTCCAAAACACTTTTGTTCCATTCTTTTCTTTCTTGCCGAAATAGCGACTGTCCCTGTAGTACAAATGCTCTTCCTTATCGTATAAGTATTCCGTTGACTTCCACCACAGTTTTGATGAAGTATCCAAATACTTCATGTCACCTGTTGCCTCCGTAAGGTAACCCAATGCAGGCGGTCCCATAAATAAGGCGTCACACCATGCCCATTCACGGGCAAAAATTTTGTTTTTCCATTCAAGACTTTCAGTATGCGGCAACACTACAAGCGTATCTGCAAGAGATTTAAAGTCTTCAATGTATTTTGGATTTTTATAAATTGTATAAAGCTGGGAATACAATTGTCCTACACAATAATCATCGGCAAATTGGCGATAGTGACCTATTTTCCATTTATTGTCCTCTCCTACTTGTACAAGCTTTTTATAATAGGTTTCATCATTGGCAATTTTGCCCCAGGCCATCATGCCCGTATACATAGCTCCGCTAGTCCAGTCTTTTTTCGAATTTTTCCAGCCTTCAGTTTCCAAGGTTCTCCATTGCCAGTCAGCCACCTTTTTCATTTGATGATAAATACTATCTGCACGCAATTCCGGTAGTTGGGCATTGGCCGTACTAACAAAAAAAGCCACAAAAAGTAATAATAATATCTGTTTACGCATTGTTTTTTAGATTTAATTAATTCATAATTTATTTTGAGAAAGTTCTCTTCTATTGTTAATTCCTCCGATAACTAAACAAAAAATCATTCAGGAATAGGTTTGTTATCATAAACTGCAGGTATCTGTTGCTGCATCCAAATCGTCATCCAAGCCGATCCCATACGAGTGGCAATAGCTTCTTCCCTACCCGGATAACTGTTTTCATTATCACCGGTATAGGTATGCCTGTCGGCAAAACGCTCCTGTTGCGCCAACACTTTGTCCATATGCAGTTTTGCCCAATACTTCCCTTTATGTTTTTGCGCAAGATTATCCCAACCATAGGTAAAAGCGGCGATATCCATATTTGCGAAAGCATCATAAATACCTAATCCCCAATCAGATCCCTCAGGGTAATAAACCTCGGGCGATCCCTCCTGATACATTGTTCCACCCGGCGCTTTGTAAGGCGGTGACGAAAACCGATGAGCAGTCACTGAATAGTAAATTTTATCTAGATTAAATCGGGCTGCTTCCGGTGTCTTTTTTCCGGCTAACGAAAATACAATAGGCGCATTGATCATCGAAGTAAGCGCATTGTATATTGGGTGAATTATACCGTGATTAATCACAAAACCGGGCTCCTCGACATTGTAACCTTTCAACCAATTACTAACAGGCTTTCCATGTATAACTTTCGAGTTATGCAAATCCGAAGGCAAAGCAGTCGCTGCGACCATATATTCAACAGCTTTTTGCAACCATTTATTTGAATTGGGATGATCTGGCAACATTGTTGCTGCCAAATACAATAATTCAGCATTCCAAGCATCCTCTTCAATTTTAGAATCACCCGGGAAAAGTATTTTTCCGCTACTGTCTTTATAAAAAAGAGGAGCCGTAGGAAGAAAGCGATCGGCTTCGGTAACAATCATTTTTGTGATATAGGATTGATCTTTCGGTGAAAAATCGTCCCATAAAAGCCAAGCTGCATATCCCGAGTAATAAGCCCAAAGAGCCGCTTGCCAATCCCCGCCCCAAACCTTGCGTTTGCCATTAACTTTATGATCATAAGCCACTGAACGAACCAACTTGATCGTTTTGTCTTTAGCTTCTTGCAAGGACACTCCTGTGATGGAAGGGTCATATATTCCGGTTTTAATGGCAATAGCCAAACCAAATGACATTCCTGCCGGAAAACGATACCTGTATTCATTTACCTTCGATTTGCTTTTCAAGTCAAGATAGCCCGTAGAATCTGACTCGTATTTTTTTACATCACGATACCAAGAATTAAGTGCAAATTTATTGACATTAAGCAAGGCTGATTTTACCGTATTCGTTAATTGATCCTGAGGTACTTTTTTTCGAAACTTACTCCAATTAATAGGCTGAACCATTGTTGAAGGATCGGGCTTCTCCACTACTGTTACAGTTTGACTTTTTCCGGAACTGACTACTATAATCAACAACAAGATGGAAACCCCATATTTTAAATTATATTTCATCTTTACATTTTTTTTATTTTAAAAAACATATGACTATAATCTTACCTCCCTCTTTTCGGTCACCATCTAATCATAAATATCAACTAAGGAATAAAAACCATTGATCGAATCAATGGTTTTTATTCCTATTTCATTTAGAAAGGTTCTAATTCCTTTTATTTTGAAAATTCTAATCCTTTTAATTTATTCCAACCTCCACGAGTAAAATCAGGAATTTCCACTGGAGCCGAATTATTATTAAGGGAAGTTTCTGTTAATGGAGCCAAACAAGACCATTCTGCCAAATCATATACATCCATATCCAACGGAAGTCCGTTTTGAAGACAGTAAATCAAACGGTAATCCATTACGAAATCCATTCCTCCGTGACCTCCAACTTTTTTGGCTTTTTCTTCGATTCCAGCCACAATTGGGTGTTTGTATTTTTCCATCAAGGCCTTTTTCACGTCTGCAGGCACAAAACTGTGGGCATTCAAATTCTCGTGATTCACTTTTACATCAGCACTTATCGATTTTGAATCCAATGCATAACCTTCTACAGGATATTTATTGGCAAAACCTTTTGTTCCAGTAAGTTGATACATACGGCTATACGGACGAGGATTCGCCACATTATGCTGAATTTGGATTGTTTTTCCTTTTTCTGTACGAATCATGGTCATAGTATGATCTCCATTTTTAAAATCTTTTATCTCCTCTCCTGTTTTTTCTTTAATGAAAGCAGGAATACCTACAACTTTGGTATCCATGGAAACCAAATAATTCATTTTGTCACCACGATGGATATTCAACGCCATACAAGCTGGTCCCATACCGTGTGTGGCATAAATATCTCCACGGTGTTCTTTATTGTAGTCTAAACGCCAGTTACTCCAATAATCTTTCCAAAAAGGTTCAAGATTGTGAATATAAGCACCTTCTGCGTGAAGAATTTCACCAAACAATCCTTGTTGAGCCATGTTCAAAGTAGTCAATTCAAAGAAATCATACACACAATTCTCCAATTGCATGCAGTGTTTTCTGGTTTTTTCGGATGTATTGATCAAATCCCAAATTTCTTCCATTGTCATGGCACCGGGCACTTCAATTGCCACGTGCTTTCCGTCTTTCATCGCTTGAACGCCAATCTGCGCATGATGTTTCCAGTCGGTAGCAACATAAACAAGGTCTACATTTGGAAGAGCCGTTACTTTACGCCAAGCATTTGCATCACCAAAAAATTCTTGTGCTTTAGGAAGTCCCGCTTTCTCCAAAATCTTGTTTGCTGATTTTGTTCTGTCTTCCAGCATATCGCAAAGTGCAACAATCTCAACTCCTTCAATATGTGTCATGCGCTCAACAGCACCCGGTCCTCTCATACCCAATCCTATGAATGCGACACGAACCTTTGGTAATGGGGTACAAGCCATACGCAAAACGTCTGTTTGTCCTTTGGCACGCTTTGGAGTAGCGGTCTTAATCATTTGGGCAGATGCCCCTATCCATCCCAATACACAACAGATAGTCAGAATGGATTTAAAAAAAGTAGTTTTCATTATTATATTAATTAAAATTATTAAAAATTATGTAAATCTCTTATTGTTTAAAAAAGGTAAAAATGCTTTAAAACTTAGGGTAAATTATTAAAATCAATGTTAGGTTTTATATTATTTAAAGGTCTTGTGAAAAGAGTTTTAAACTTAGTGTAATCATTAAAGAACCCGCAATTTCTCAAATAGAATGAGTTATCATCCAAACCTCCTGAATAATCCATGCGATACCCTTTACTTCCGGTATTATCGATCGTGAATTTCGCAGCATTTATTTCAACCCAATTTCCTTTATCATCGCAAATCCATTGATTACCAAACAACACTTTGCGCGTTAAATCACCCTGTTCAGGAATAAAATTCTCTAAAAATGAATGGAATCGTTTCAAATACGTATTGGTTTGCGGACGATTAAAACTTGCGATTAACTGCCATTGACCCAATTCTGGAGCAAAAAAGTAAGCCGTATAAGTGGTTGTATTATCCTTTTGAGGCACACCATGGAGTAAAAATTTATAGGTATTACCGGTAATCCAATTGTATCTCAAATAGCTTTGTCCCCCTGAACCTTCATTCCCGAACTCCCCTGCATGAACATCTTTCCCTTTCTTCAACAATTTAATTTTATGAGTGTCTGGAATACTTTTAGGATCGTCTGTACTAAAGGGACTCCAAACAGAAAACAGGAATCTGCGTTCTTTGGCAGAATTAACCTGTATGCCAAAATATCCTTCGCCAAATCCGTTTGCCATATAATAAGACCCTATCAAATCTTGGCCTTTTGGCACGGTAACTTCGTTATAAAACCATTCGGCGTTTGTTTTTTCTGGCACTTGATACGCCAAATGTGTCGAAGGCCCACGTCTGCCCCAATGAAAAAAATGCCCTTCATTATTAGGAACTAATCCTATATTTCCTTTAGCATCTTCACTACTAATTATTAATTTTGGAATGGAAGGAAAAGCATTAGCAGTCTTGCTGATACCTTTTATTTTTACGGCAACATATCCTGTATCGGATATTTTCCAACTTCCTGCGATTAGCGATTGCTTTTTAGTTTCATTGTATGTTACTTTTTTGGAAACATTATTGATTATGTACTCAACAACTGATTTTCCGGAAACGGCAACTGATTCATCTGTTGCTATTTTGAAAGTTCCTGGTTTCGAAATTCGGAAGTAAGCCGTAAAATATTCTTCGGGATTAGTCCAGTTTTCTATTCCGTTGTTTGTTATGGTTTTACTGCCCAGATGCAAAGAACTGTACGCATTGCCCCCAAGAGGCAAAGCTAAATTAGTGGCCGCTTCTTGGGCGTTTAGATTAGAACCCAGAAGAACTAGCGCAAAAAAAGAAAGCGTTTTTTTAAAATATTTCATGCTATTTAATTGATTTATAAAATTGAAATAATCTGTATCAGGATTATCGTTATGTTTTTTTTATGGTTTTGAATAAGGTCTATTACTATTCTTTATTGTCCTTTTTCCGGTTTTAAATCTTCTAAAATAGGCGTAATGATAGTTTTGACCTTTTGTTGCACCACCTCATTTTTTTGTTCGAAAATCACGATATCATTTTTGCCTTTTTTAAGCCAACATCCCGGCAGATACAAAGTTTGTTGCGGACCAACACTCCAATAGCGACCAATATTGATTCCGTTTACAAACACAATTCCTTTGCCCCAATCCCGCATATCCAAAAAAGTATCACCTGTTTTCGCAAGATTAAACGAGCCTTGGTATAAAGTGGGACGGTTTGTTTTTGCGGAACTTTTGTGTTTGGCCAAATTCGGAACGTCAGTCATGGGGAGTTTATACATTTCCCAATCACCCGTAATCGTTTCCCCATTAATTATTACCGGGCTAATAATTCCTTTGTTGTTCTCATTTATTTGTGGACCGTAATTTATACGTCCCATATTTTCCACAACAATGTCTAAAGTAGCATTAAATGGAATGTCAATTTCGCAATCGTATTTTTTATAGTATCTATTTAACTCGGCAACTTTTATTCCGTTAACATAAACTATTGCATAATCACGTAAGCCTTTTAATTCTAATTTTCCACTGATGGGTTGCGTGAATTTTTTGCTGTACCAAACGTATCCATTCCCTTGATTTAACTGCTCAAAAGTCAAAGGATTGTCTTCGATTACGGAGCTTATCCCTGATTTAAGATCAGCCAAATCAACTGCTTTGGTCAAGGCTATATCAGGAATAGTAATCACTGCTATTTTTGCAGGAACAGCTGGTGTTTCATTCGTTTTCAACAACTCCCTCAAAGCATTGTATTTAGGCGTTGCCCAACCGGCTTCACTAATTGGGGCATCATAATCGTATGAGGTCATGTCAGGCTGAATATCATGTTCCTTGTTGTAATTTGCTCCGGTAGTGAAACCAAAATTTGTACCTCCGTGAATCATGTAGTAATTAAATGAAACTCCGTTATCCAAATATTTTTTGGTTTGACGAACAGTTTGCTCCGGTTTTTGTGTAGGGAATGGTTCTGCCCAATGGTCTAACCAACCGGGATAAAATTCGGCCACCATATAAGGACCTTGGCCGTTGTTAAATTGCTCAACTACCTTTTTCAATTTTGCAATGTCACCCTCACCATTGGCCGTTGGAAGCGCACCGGGTAAAGCTCCTCCTTCAAATAACCAACTCCCGTCTGAAGTAAAGAAAGGAACTTCGAATCCTAAATCTTTTAACTGCTGGAATACCGCAGCGCTATATTTTTTATGTTCTGCCAACGGAATGTCTTTACGTTGCGCCACGTAAGAACCAAATTCATTCTCGCCCTGAACCATAATAATTGGTCCGCCTTTGGTAATTTGCAAATTTTTGACTTGATTGTATAATGCCGTGAAATACGATTTTGTGGCAGCCAAATAGGCTTCATTATGGCCTCGAATAACCATATTGGGCACATTTTGCAAGAACCACGGATACCCACCAAATTCCCATTCGGCACACACATAGGGTCCCGGACGCAAGATTACAAACAAACCTTCTTCCTGCGCAATTTTAATATACTCGGCCAAGTTTTTATTTCCGGTTTTAAAATCCCAAACACCGGGTGCAATTTCATGATAGTTCCAAAAAACATAGGTCGCAACAGCATTTAACCCCATAGCTTTCATCATTTTTAAGCGATGACGCCAATACGGTTGTGGAATACGTGAGTAATGCATTTCACCACTATGAATTTGAATGGGATTACCATCCAAAACAAAATTACCTCCTGTAATGGAAAAAGTATGTTTTGATTGCGCCCCTGAATTTGCAATAAACAAGAAGAATAGAAATAATACAAAAAAGTGCTTCTTCATTTGGTTCTCATTAATGTTTTATGAAACTTATTTTTCTAAGTTTAGTTTGTAATGCGTAATTATTTTTTGACATAGAATCTGGTCACTTACTATTTATCACTGCTTTTTCGTTCCTATTCCATTGACCACAATTAATAGAATTATCTTTTTCACTTGCGGCAGTAATTAATTTTGTGGTTTTTACCTTTTGGCATCCAGATTGAATTGACCTATCTCGCTGCCATCGTCTTTGAACATCGTCAGATTCATTTTTTTTGAGCTGGCTTCAATTCGAGTCAAAGTTCTTGTTCCTGTAACTGGGCCTCCGCCAATGGCAAAATGATAAGAATGCTTTGGATTTGGTTCATACAATCCATATTCATGGGTATGTCCCGCAATAAATAAATCAATTTTGTACTTATCGAACAATGGCCCAAAAAGTCTTCTGCACTCCAAAGGTCCATGCCAGTCCTCCCCAGAATAAAAATGTGGAATATGCATCATTACCACTCGAAAAGGTGCTTTTTTAAACGCTTTCGTTTGCATTTGTTCCTCCAGCCACACGGCTTGCTCTTCCCTATATTTGTCAAAATCGACTGCACCACCATAAACGGGGTGCGTATCCAATTTATCTTCACCAGTGTCCAAAACTATTGTAAACACGGAGCCCATTTTAAAAGAATAGTATTCTCGATTATCATAATTACAGTAATAATCATAAAGATTTCTCGAGAATTGCCCTCTGGTTTCATGGTTTCCCCGAACAAATAAAAATGGTTTTTCGGTTGAAAAAAAACTGCAGGGATTCAATAAATGGTTGATGACCTGGTTTTCATCTTTTTGGTAATCAAACATGTCACCATTTAGAAAAACAAAATCATAAGGTTTGTCTTGATTGATTTTTATCAGTTCTTCAAATGATTTCGGACGATCATGAATATCATTCAATACCAACCAGCTGACTTTTTCTGCATCAGGATTCAAGGTCGTAAATGAATAGATTTCACTATTGATAGTTTCTCCAAAAGTCATTTTATAGGGCTGAAATTCCACGATTTGCTTCGAAAAAACTTTGTAAAAATATTTGGTGCCAGGTTTTAAACCATTTATGGACACACAATTTATTTTAGAATGCGTATTCATCATTCCATTAATAACTTGCTGTGCTTTTGTTCCCAATTTTTCTGTTTCGCCAAACTCAACCCAATTCAGACATTTTAAATTGGTAAGCCACATTATAGTCATACCGTTTATGGTTGGAGCCTGCAAATACGGTTTAGTCAAAAACATATGGGAATCGTCTATTGTAAGTAAATCCGATTTTGTTTCTTCAGCAAAAGCGGACAAAGGCAATATGCCTGCCGCCACAGCTCCTGTTACACCTGCAATGGATTTTGTTATAAAGGAACGACGTGTATTGGTAGTTTCCATAAATTTAATACTCTACAAATTACTTAATCGGATGGTTTAGAATTGTTGTTTTCTGTTTTCATGAAAAGGTTGCAAACTATTTTTGACTATCTAGTTTTCGCCTTTTTCAACTATAAATCAAACATCTCAATTTGATAAAAAAAGAAAATTCAAAACAATAAAATTTACTATTCCGTTACGAAACTATAGATTATATTTCTATTAACCAAAGAAAACATTAAAAAATGTGTTCGAACACATTAAATTTATGTTATCGAGCACAAAATGTAGTGAAATACTGTTTTTTCATAATCTATTTTTATTAATTTTGAAATAAATTCAATAGATTTACATGATTTTTTTCCTACTAATGGTTGAAACACTGATTAAATGATATTAATTTGCGGAAAATCAATAATTATTTATTCAATCTTGCAATCACTTTTTTCTATTTTTTTTGGATGCTAAAAACCAGCTTAAAAAGAGCTGTTAAATACGATAAAATAAATGGGGATTATATAAAGAAATTAATTGCTCTTTCTTTTAATAATTTCGTTTTTAAAAGAATGTTTGGACTTGGTTTTAAAACAAATAATAAACACAAAAATGAATCACGAAGTAAAAGATTACAAAGTAAATTTAATCGAAAAAAAACAGTTAATCATCACCGGAAAAGGAGATGACAATTTATGGAATAACGCCATGATGCTAACCGATTTTTGTTCTCCATGGGATACTGAAAAACCATCAAAAATAACGTTCAGGGCACTTTGGGATACCGAAAAATTGTTTTTCAACTTCACCGTTTTGGATTCGTCCATTCACATAGAAAAGCAGAATGACAGCATTGACAGCATCAATAATTCAGATAGAGTCGAACTTTTTTTCAGACCCGACGATTCCATGAATCCCTATTACTGTCTGGAAATGGACACGGATGCCCGATTAATGGATTTTATGGCGCATCCAAACAAGAATTTGGATTTCAGTTGGAATTGGCCAAAGGACGATATCGTGGTTAAATCATCCGTAAAAGAGGATTCTTTCACTGTTGAAGGGTCAATTTCCATTCAATCCCTAAACGATTTTAATTTAATAAAAAACAACAAAATCGAAACAGGAATTTTTCGGGCTAAATATTCCCCGGACAAAAGCGGAAATTTTGAGCCTACCTGGATAACATGGGTAAATCCAAATACGGAAACACCAAATTTCCATATCGCTTCTTCTTTCGGCATACTAATTTTAAAAGAATAGGCTTATTTAAGGTTTAAATGTTTAAATGTTTAAAGTTAATGAATAAATCCTAAAAGAAAGTTCTTTACTAGGCACTTACTTTTATGACTACTCCGGCTTGTTTAGCCAATTCTGCTCGCAATGAATTAGGAATCGTAACACTGATTCCGCCATTCACATTTTTATAATTCAGTTTTTGTTTGTTTGCCAAAAGCATAACGTTCAATTTTCCTTTTAAACTGTTTTTGATGACAATCTGAGAAGGAATCTCTTTTTCGGTTGCAGTGGGAAGGTAAATTCCAAAAACGGTTTTTTCACCTTTCGAAGTGTAATATAAATTACCTTCAGAATAAGGTAATATTGGCTTTGTGGCATAAATGGCATCTCCATTCACATCAAGCCATTTTCCAACCTCGGCCAATGTTTGTTTTATTTTTGGTTCAAATTCTCCTTTCCCGTCAGGCCCCACACCAAGCAATAAATTACCTCCTTTGGCAACAATACCAGTCAATAATTGAATTACTTGAGTACCTGATTTGTATTTATCATTTGGAACCCAGCCCCAGGCTCCTCCAAGGGTAATGCAACTTTCCCAAGGCACAGGAATTGGTTTTTCAAGCACTCTTCGCTCAGGGGTTAGGAAATCTTCATATTCACCCGATACCGTTCGGTCTACAACAATCAATTCTGGTTGTTTTTTGCGTGCGTTATCTACAATGTGTTTCATGTTGATATCCAAGTTCTGACGCCCTTTTGCATTAGAAGCGGGACGAATCCATCCGCCATCAAGCCATAATATATCCACTTTACCGTAATTGGAAGTCAATTCATCCAACTGATTTTGGGTATATTTTACAAAACTTTGCCATCTTTCGGGATGGTCTTTGATGTTGTAATTTGGATTTCTGTCTTTTGGGGGATAATATTTCCACCAGAAATCCTGAGAATTCCAATCCGGTTTCGAAAAATAAATCCCAACCGCCAATCCTTCTTTCCGGGAAGCATCCATCACATCTTTTAACACATCGGGCTTTGAATTTTTGGCGTAAGGTAAATTCGGATTCGTGATTTTAAAATCGGTAAATTTCGAATCATACATACAGAATCCATCGTGGTGTTTGGACGTGAAAACTAAATATTTAAAACCCGCACTTTTGAACATCTTAGCCCATTTTTCGGAATCTAAATGTGTTGGATTAAAACTGAATCGAGCTCCGCGATAATCTGAAGCATAAGATTCATAATCTTCATAACCGTTTCGTGTTACCCAGTCTTCAGGAGCCAACCCCCAGGATTCAATGACTCCCAATTGGCTGTACAATCCCATATGAATCAGGACCCCAAATTTATAATCCCGCCATTTGGCAAGATTTTCTTTTGCAGGTTTATCTTTTGGACCTACATAGGAATCATAAGGTGTTTTCACATTTTCGGGTAACATGATGTCCCCTTGTGCGTGAGACAAAGTTACTGTTGAAAAACAGCACGCTATCAAAGCTAATTTTAATTTATTCGCCATTATAGATGAAATTTATTCAAATTTTTTTATTTGTCGCACCTCTATTTTACAATTCGTCAGATTCCTATCACTTAAGCGTTAACTTGTATTTAGCAATGACACAGTCACTATTACACAAATAATTTTAGCGATAAATGTCTTTTTTTATTAGTTTTTAGATATATAAATATTCGTTTTTTTTCTAGCTAAAAACTATTAAATGCTATCTAATTTTATTTGAGTATAAATCGGAATCATCAGCATTTTAAGCTTTTGAACTTTCGATTACTTTCAGCTCTTTTCCAACTTTAACAAAAGCATCAACAGCTTTCTTTATTTGATCCAAATCATGTCCCGCAGAAATCTGCACTCGTATTCTGGCTTTTCCTTTTGGCACAACCGGATAGAAAAACCCTATTACATAAATTCCCTCTTCCAACAGTTTTCGTGCAAAATCCTGGGCCAATTGTGCATCATATAACATTATAGGCACTATGGGGTGTACACCGGGAACAATATCAAATCCGGCTGCCGTCATTTCTTGACGGAAATATTTTGTATTTTCTTCCAATTTATCTCTTAAATGAGTGGAATCGGTTAAAATTTCAAGCACTTTTAAAGTAGCACCAACAATGGACGGAGCTATTGTATTTGAAAACAGGTAAGGTCGGGAAACTTGACGCAACAATTCTACAATTTCTTTTCTTGCAGCCGTGAATCCACCCGAAGCACCTCCCAACGCTTTTCCAAAAGTTCCCGTGATGATGTCAACGCGATCCATTACATTGTGGTATTCATGAACACCTCTCCCACTAGTCCCTATGAAACCTGTGGAGTGACACTCGTCGATCATTACCAAAGCACCATATTTATCGGCCAAGTCACATATTTTATCCAATTGGGCAATCGTTCCATCCATCGAAAATGAACCATCGGTAACAATAAGTTTTCGCCTTGCAGAGCTGGCTGCTTTCAATTGTTCTTCTAAATCTGCTATGTCATTATGCTTGTATCGAAATCGATTGGCTTTGCAAAGTCGAATACCGTCAATTATGGATGCATGATTAAACTCATCTGATATTACTGCATCTTGGGAAGAAAGTAACGGTTCGAATATACCTCCATTGGCATCAAATGCCGAAGCATATAAAATACAGTCTTCCATTCCCAAGAACGCAGCTGTTTTCTGTTCCAATTCTTTGTGGATATCCTGTGTCCCACAGATAAACCTCACTGACGAAAGTCCAAAACCATATTTTGTAAGGGCTTCAATTCCTGCCTCAATTACTTCCCCATTTGATGCAAGACCCAAATAGTTATTGGCACAAAAATTCAATACATTATTTTGGGCTGTTGTATTGATTTCGGCTCCCTGTTTCGAAGTAATTATTCTTTCATTTTTATAAAGCCCGTTGGATTTTATGTTTTCCAGCTCGCTTATCAATTCATTTTTTGCAGTTCCGTACATCGTCTAATTAATATTAAGTTCTGTTGTATATTTTAGTTTCAATTCGTCAATCATGACATTGGTCATCGCATCAATATCAAATTTTGGTTTCCAATTCCAATCCGCTCTGGCAACTGAATCATCAATACTGGATGGCCAACTTTCGGCAATTTTTTGTCTAAAATCCGGTTGGTACACTATCTCAAATTCCGGATAAATCTTTTGAATGGATTTGGCTAATTCTTCGGGTGAAAAACTCATCCCCGACAAGTTATAAGAAGTTCTCACGCTAATGTTTTCTTTAGGCGCTTCCATTAATTCGATGGTAGCCCTGATAGCATCATCCATATAAGCCATTGGCAATATTGTTGTAGGTTCCAAGAAACATTCAAAAACCTCATTTTTAACAACTTTATGAAAAATATCAATTGCATAGTCAGTTGTTCCTCCGCCCGGTAACGACTGATGTCCAATCACACCCGGGTATCTTATGGAACGTATGTCAAGACCATACTTTTCATGGTAATATTTGGCCCAATTTTCACCGGCCACTTTACTGATGCCATACACCGTTGAAGGTGCCAAAACATAATCTTGCGGTGTTTGATTTTTTGGTGCATCGTTTCCATAAACAGCAATAGAACTTGGAAAAAATACTCTATCAATATTAGTCAATCTTGAAACCTCCAAAACATTAAAAAGAGATTTCATATTTATATCCCAAGTACTTAGTGGCGCCTTCTCGCCATTTGCAGACAGGATAGCCGCAAGATGATAAATTTGTGTAATTCCAAATTTTAAAACTAGCCGTTGTAAAGCCTCAAAATCTGTTGCATCAAGGACTTCAAAACAACCATTAAAAGATGGATTCATGCGTAAATCCGAAGCTATTACATTATCCGCACCATACTTGTCCTGTAGTTTTTCGGTCAAAACAGAACCTAGTTGTCCACTGGCTCCAACTATTAAAATTTTTGTCATTATATAAGATTGATTTATTTGTTCGCTGTCCATCGAATTTAATAATGGAGGCAATTACATCCATTTTTCTTTACTGTTTTGCTTCTTAATTCTTAAACTCCACATTATCGAGTTTTACAACCAATGGATTGGGCCAATTTGAACCATCATAAATACGCTGTGCATTCATTACCGATATTTCAATTCCTTCATCGCCTTTAGATATAATGGTTGGTTCAGGATTGGCTTTTGTAATGTATTCGAGTACTTTTCCATTGTGCCCCAACAATAAAATTTTGGCATTGCTATTCGCTTTCAACGATTTTAGTTGAATGGTTTTTCGTTCTTTATACTTCCAATTGCTCTCCGTTAAAAAAACATACAGTGAATTATCTTTTTCATTTTTAAGAAACCAGTTTGTTCCTTCTTTAATAACGGGACAGGCCACTGTGTTTTCCAGCGCCTCCTGATTGATAAAATTCCAGAGCGATATTTCATTTAATATGGCTAGTTGCTCTGGAGGAAAATTTCCTTCTGCATCTGGACCAAAGTTTAAAAGAAGGTTTCCTCCTTTTGCTCTAATTTCTATCAGTTTTTTAATTGCTTCATTTCCTGACTTATAATTTTCATTAGTCGGCTGGAATTGCCATGCTTGGCCTAGTGTATAACAAGCTTCCCACGGCGCTTTAATTGGTTTGTCCGGAATTACTTGTTCGGGAGTTTGTATAGCCCCTCTTGTTACTACCACATCAGGATTTATTTTCCAACAAACTTTTGCAAGTTCTGTTTTTCCAAATTGATCAAGACCGTCTAAAAACACTATATCAATCTTCCCGTAGTTGGTCATTAACTCTGTCATTTGTTTTTTTGCATAACTGTTCAACTCTGGATTGTGCGAAGCAAGGGCTTCTGGCCTTTCCCTTGATATTAATGTACCTTGTTTGTGTAAGAAATAAAAATCATCGGGAGAGAAATAGAGTCCGATTGCAATACCTTCTTTGCGAAAAGCATCCACGACCATTTGGGTAATATCTTTTTTATAAGGTGTGTTTGCAATACTGAATGTTGTGGTTTTAGTATTAAACATACAAAAACCATTGTGATGTTTGGTTGTAAACACCACATATTTCATTCCTGCTAATTTTGCTGCTTTTGCCCATTGTTCAGGTTTGAAATTCGTCGGATTGAATGTTTTGGGCAAATCATCGATATAACGTTTCAAATAATCATCTGAAGCTCCAACCATACTATGACTAATAATCGTCCCTAGCTGTACATCCATACTCCAATGTATGAACATTCCAAAACCAAGATTTGAAAACCATTTTTCCCGTTGGGGCTTATTCAGATTCAGCATTTTCTCCTGGGAAAATGCTTGCAGAAATACAGTTAGCAAAAAGAAAACTGTTACGAATGTTTTTTTATTTTTCATGCTTTATATTTTTTTAGAAATAGCTTGGATCATACTTGAATCGAGTAAAATAAATTATCAAAAGAATATTATTTAATAAAAAAAACAAGGTCTGTTTTTTTTTATTACGCGACGAAATTATAGATTCGGTTTTAATAAAACAAACAAAAACCAATAAAATGTGCTCGAGAACATAAATTTAACGTGTTCGAGCACATTTTTTATCGTTTTATTTGTTTAATTAAAAAATAAAATATAGTTTCGTCATAATTAAGGAGTTAAAAGCGCGAAATAAACATTTATAACTTGTCATTTTCAGCAAAAAAACAACATGATTTTTTGGAATTTTCGGACTTTAAATTTAATATGAAAAAACTCATATTATTTGATTTCTGAAATTAGCAATACTAGTTCTGTTTTTTGTCAATTATCCGTGAAGGCGTTACATAAGTTGTTCTAAAAATCTCAAAATATTAATAACTATTTTTTTAACTAAACCAAAACAAATGAAAAAACAATTACTCAGCCACTTATGGCCCTTTTTGGTAAAAGCCCAACAGGCTTTTTTATCAAAAATCTGCAATCTCAAATTTCTAACGCCATTGGGATTTCGAAGAATGGCTTTTTTGCTTTTGCTAATACCTTGTTTAGCAAAAGCTCAATACGTATCGGACCATGCAAGAAATTTAAACCTGGTTTACTTTATTCCTAATGACAACCCTGCCATACCGGATTACGAAAGACGAATTAGTGAATTTATGCTATGGCTGCAAGACTACTATGGCAAGGAAATGGAGAAAAATGGCTATGGTTACAAAACTTTCGGGCTATTAAAAGATGATGCTGCCAAAAGAGTAAAAATCACCTTGATTCAAGGAAAATTAGGAAAAGAAAGTTATGGTTACGATGCTGGAGCACCAAATGTAAAATCTGAAGTAGATGCGTATTATGCTGCACATCCAGATGAAAGACAAGGCGAACATTTCCTTATCCTTTTACCTCATAACCCTAGTCCTACAGGAGTACCATTCTTTGGAACGGGAAAAACATGTTATGCAAAAGACATTGCAGACATAGACATGAGCCTTAAAGGTACTTCCGGATGGATAAAATGGGCCGGTGGTCTAGCCCATGAATTGGGGCATGGATTAAACTTACCACACAACCGCCAAAAAGAATCTGAAAACGCTACTTTGGGAATGGCTTTGATGTGGGCAGGAAACAGTACATTAGGAAAGTCGGCTACTTTTTTAACCGCCACTGACTGCGCCATTTTGAATACCAACCAGATTTTCAATAAAGATACCAAAACCTATTATGGAGCCGTAAATTCTAAAATTAAAACTATTCACCCTAGTTATTCTTCCACTAAAGGTGCGATAGTGGTTTCAGGAAAATTTACGACAGACACACCAGTTAATAGTGTTGTTTTTTACAATGATCCCAATAGCCATGATGCCAATATGGTATACGAAGGAACAGGCGTAAATCATGACTACAATGCCATTACCTGGGAAACAAAAACCATTGCTGTTGACAGTTTTCATGTCGAGATGCCTATAAGTGATTTGGCACTAAAAGACGATGCCACCCCTTATGAATTGAAAGTAAAATTAGTACATGCCAACGGGACTATTAAAGAAACCATTTACACCTATAATTTTGTAAACGGAATACCGGTTCTGGACTTTGGAACCAAGGAAGAAATAAGTAAAACAGGATGGACTGCAACAACAAGTTCTCAGCAAGCTACATCATCTGCATTACTAATTGATGGCGACCCGGCTACCTCTTGGCACAGTCAGTGGTCAACACCCCCGGCAGCAACATATCCACATACTATTACTATAGATTTGGGTAAATTAGAGACCTTATACGGATATACAATCGTAAATACGTTTCGAAGAGCCATTAAAAATGCAGAAATATTATACAGTACCGATGGAGTGAATTTTACTTCTTTAGGCGATTTTGTTATTCCAAAATCAACAGACGCAAAGGATTTTGAAGGTGCTCCGCTTACTTTCAGGTATTTTAAAATCATTGCAAAATCCAGTTGGGATGGAGAACAATTTGCCCAAATTGGTGAGATTGGCTTCTACAAAGAACAAGATATAGAACCAACAGTTGCCATTACTTCTCCTGCCAATGGAGCATCAATAGCACTAGGTACGAATATTAACATAACTGCTAATGCAAACGACATTGGTGGAACCGTATCTAAAGTAGAATTTTTTAATGGAGCCACTAAGTTAGGAGAGGATTTAACAGCACCTTACAGTTACAATTGGACTAATGTGCCTTCAGGCCAATATGCCTTGACTGCAAAAGTAACCGATAATTCCGGTGCAACAAGCATTTCAAATGAAGTTGTTATTACTGTTAAAGCATTGACCAACTTATTGTCTGCAGCTGACAGCTATGTAAGAGATGGCGGTAGTACTACTGCAAATTTTGGCACTCAAACTGCACTAACCGTCAAAAAAGATGCCGCAGGGTTTAACCGAATTACTTATTTAAAATTTAATTTGGGTCAATACCAAACAGACAATTTTGATGTAGCAAAACTAAAATTGACTGTACAAACAGCGGGAACCGGAAGTCCCTCAGCAGATTATCAACTTTGGTACTGCAGTAACGACACTTGGACTGAAACTGGTCTTAACTGGAACAACAAACCTGCCCAAACCACTTTACTTGCTACTCAAAAAGGAAAAGCTGCCGGAAATGTTCTTGAATGGGACATCAAAAATCAATTGAAAGCAGAAATAAACGGCGATAAAATCCTGACTCTTGCTATTGTTTCTTTAACACAAGGAAGTGCTTATGATTTAACTTTAAATTCTAAAGAAGCGGCAGGAGATATATCTCTAAAACCACAAATAATTACCGACTCTAAACCTCAAGTGGCATTGACATCACCTGCTAATGAAGCAGTAATAAATCAGGGAGATCCTCTAACCCTTAGCGCAACAGCTACAGATGACAGAGGTGTTTCTTCGGTGAAATTCTTTATTGATGGAATCGAAAAAGCAACGGTAACACAAGCGCCATACACCTGGATTTCCCCAAGTTTACCATTAGGCTCTTATGTTATCACGGCAAAGGCAACTGATGCTTCAGGTCTTGTGGGAGATGCTGTTCCGGTTACGATAACCGTAAAAGATCTTACTCCTCCAGTAATTGACTGTCCTGAAAATATTCAAGTGACTAATGATCAAAATCAATGCGGTGCCAATGTAAGTTTTGCTGCAACGGCAACAGATAATTTAAGTGATGCTTCTATTACCTATAGTCCTGAAACGGGTAGTTTATTCCCAATCGGGTCAACGATTGTTACAGCTACAGCAACTGATGCAGCAGGAAATACCAGTACGTGTTCATTTTATGTAACAGTAACAGACAACACAGCTCCGACAATAGTTTGTCCTGGGAATATTGTTTTAACAGCTTGTCAAGCTACAGCCGAATGGCCTTTTCCTGTAACAAATGATAATTGTCCTGATGTGATACTTACCCAAACCGATGGTCCTGCTTCCGGTTCAACATTTGCAAATGGCACTACAACAACTATTTCCTATGAGGTAAAAGATGCAGGTGGAAATATCAGTAATTGTTCATTTACTGTTACAAGACAATCTGAACTTGATTTAACGGTTACCAATAGCAATCCACAACTTTATTATGGTTACTCATTGGATCAATCTACAACGATAGCAGGAATACCAACAGGCGGAACTGCACCTTATACCTTTTCTATAACGATGGATCGTCCACTTAAGTCTAATATTATTAATAGTTCAGGAGATGAAATTTGGCTATCAGACACTAATAGTGTTACCGCCACTTTGATGGAAACAGCAATATTCACGGTAACTGTAACTGATGCCAATGGATGTTCAGTATCCAAAACAACTACGGTAAATGCTGAAGATGCCCGTTGCATTGTTGGAAACAATACTAAAATCAAGATTTATCATCAAACGGGAAATAGTCAAAACCCTTGTAATGAAATATGTGTGGCTCAATCAGCAGTTCAGGCCCATTTAGATCATGGTGATTCTCTAAGTCCTTGTACATCATCTACGCCAAATTCAAAATTTGCCAAGAATGAAAAAAGCACTATTGAATCCGCTTCGTTCGACGTAAAAGTTTACCCGAATCCAAGCAATAATCAATTTACATTGGTTGTGGAGGGTGCCAGCAATGAAAAAACAGAAGTAATTGTTTACGACATGCTTGCCCGAATGGTGAAACGCATAGAAAAAAACAACAATCAACCTATTGTATTTGGACAGGAATTGAGTCCAGGTCAATATCTTACTGTAATTAAACAAGGAAATGACACCAAAGTTGTCAACTTGATAAAATTATAGTGCTAATTTAGCAGAACAAAATTAAATGAATAAAGGCTGTCCAAAATTGGGCAGCCTTTTTTTTATATGGGGTACTTATCTAATATTCCGTTTTCAAAATCTAATTATCAATACAGAAATCAACTGACTTTCCGGATAGTTCATTTTTATCTTTAATCTTAAAAAATAAAACTATTCGATATAAAACGAAGCATTTTCAGAGTTGACTATGTCAATAGGTAAAAGGATAGTGTTTGGAATTTGTTTGTCAAAAAGGAAAAACTCAATAATCGAGGTAACTCCCAGATAAGTTTGCTTTTTTTGATTTTGATGAATTAAAAAATCGATTACTCCCTGATTCAAATAACTCACGTTATTCTCAATCAAATCATATCCGATGATTGCAATTTTTTTATCTTTTATTTCACTAATTGCTTTGGCAATTTGATACGCTTTTGAAGTAGAGATAAAGATTCCTGACAAATCGGGATTTTCATTCAGAAAGTTAGTCAAATTAATTTCAACATTAGGGTTTTTTAATTTTAAGGTTGTAATAGTATAATCCTGATTTTTTCTCTCACTGAAATAATTTCGGAAGCCCCTCTCCTTCTCCTGCATGTGAATGGCATTCTTTATGGATTCGTCTATATGAATAACGGCAATCTGTCCTTTTTTCAAAAGCAAATCCAATAATTTGGCGGCGACTCTTCCACTGTGAAATAAGTCCTGACCGACAAAACTCTTTATGGAATCCGATTGGATTTGGTTGTTAAAGATATTCACAATAACATTCTGCTCCTCATATTTCTTGACAACCTCCAACGCTTCTTTATGGAATAAAGGTGGCAATAAAACAGCATCGGGTGACATCTCCAAAACGGCTCCGTTTTTTTTCAAAAAGGATTTTTTACTTTCCGGATTGAAGAAAAAAGTTTTAATCGAAAAATTATAAGCCCTGAATTCTTGGACTGCATCTTCAATACCTTTTATGCAAGGCTTCCAATAGGGATCGATTTCAGGATCCGGCAACAATATACAAATGCGATAGACTTTATTGTTCTTTAAATTCCTGGCAATAAGATTGGGTTCGTAGTTTATGACATTTAAAACTTCATTGATTTTATTTAGGGCTTCATCAGAAACCTTTCCTCTTTTATGCAGCACTCTATCTACAGTTCCTTTCGAAACACCAGCCATCTCGGCAATATCCTTTATTGTGTATTTTCTATCCATATGCGCAAATATATATTTTTTTCGTTAAGTTTTTATGTCCAAGATTTGACTGCTGATTTTTTTTAATTATCAAACGAGATAAGATAGATTTGATTTAAATAGAATTATCACCTTATAATTCCATTAGATTTACAATAATCTTTCTTTTCTTCTTTTAAACAAACTGCCAAAAGGAAATACTTTAAAAACAAAAACAATCCTAATCTGTTTTTAAAATCAACATCGACAAATCCAGTACATAATTTTGCTAATTTAAGGATACTCCACTAATAATGTGTTCGAAAACATAAGAAATTTGTGCTCGAAAACATAAATTTAGTGTGCTCGAGCACATTTTATTGGTTTTTACTTGTTTTATTAAAACTTAATCTATAAATTCGTCTCGTGAAAAGGAACAAAAGAATAATTTTGGACAATAGATAAATATTCAAATACCTGATTTACAATAACTTAAATTTTAAACAAGCATGTACAAAGACAAACCAACTCTTGTCATTTTAGCTGCGGGCATGGGAAGCCGTTATGGTGGCTTAAAACAAATAGATACGTTTACTCCAGAAGGGGATACCATCATTGATTTTTCACTTTATGATGCACTTCAGGCCGGCTTTGGAAAATTTGTATTCATAATACGCAAGAGTTTTGAAAAAGAGTTTAAAGAAATTTTCAATAAAAAGCTGGAAGGAAAGGCAGAAGTGGATTATGTGTATCAAGAACTTGAAAATGTTCCCCAGAAATATATTAATCCGGAAAGAACAAAACCTTGGGGTACGGGACATGCTCTTTTAATGGCCAAAGATGCTGTTCAAGAAAATTTTGCAATTATAAATGCAGATGATTTTTATGGTGCCGAAGCTTTTAAAGTGATGGCTAAATCTTTGGCAGAAAAGAACAAAGAGTCGTATGATTTTAATACCATGGCTTATTTGTTGAAGAATACGGTATCCGATCATGGTTTTGTTTCCAGAGGCGAGTGTGAAGTAAATGAAAATGGATATTTAACAGGTGTTACCGAGCGTACACATATTGAAAAGATTGACGGCAAATTAATGCGAAAAGAGGATAACGGGGAATTTGTTCCAATCGATGAGAACGCCGTTGTGTCGATGAACTTTTGGGGTTTTACACCAAAATGTTTTGAGTTTGGGGGACAATTGTTCGAAAAATTTTTAGAAGAAAACCAAGAAGATTTAAAGGCAGAGTTTTATTTGCCCTCCATTGTGAATGAAATATTGAAATCAGGGAAAGCCACTGTAGAAGTTTTGCAATCGGATTCCAAATGGTTTGGGGTTACTTATAAAGAAGACAAAGAAATTGTGCAAAAGGCGATAAGCGAGTTAAAAAAACAGAATTTTTACCCACGTAATCTTTGGTAAGATGTTAGAACAAAAACTAGAATGCATTTTTAATCAATTCAACCATAACGGAGAGTTTGATTCTTATGAAGAATTGGCATCGGGGCATATTAATGATACCTATTTGATAAAAACAAAAGAGAAGCCTTTTTTTGTATTGCAACGCATTAATCACGGTGTTTTTAAAGATGTTCCCGGACTTATTGGGAATAAGGTTGCCATAAGTCGCCATATTCAGGAAAAATTAAAAGATTTATCCGAGAAAAAGCAAAAACGAAGCGTGCTGGCTTTTGCAGATACCAAAACCGGAGAGCCTTACTATAAAGACGAAGAAGGCAATTATTGGAATATAATGTACTTTATTGACGATAGTGTGACTTATGAAATCGTTAAAGATGAAAAAATTGCCTATGAAGGAGGACGATTGCTAGGGAAATTTCTAACGCTGACCAGTGATTTTGATGCGTCCAAATTGACGGAAGTCATTCCAAATTTTCATGACATGTCATTTCGCTACGCGCAATTTGAAGATGCTCTGAAAAACGCCTCAATAGAGCGTATGGACAAAGCAAAAGAACAGATTAAACTCGTTGAAGATCTTAGAGAAGAAATGCATATTATCCAGCACTTGAAAGAGTCTGGAGCCATAAAAACCCGTGTAACGCACAACGATACCAAAATATCAAATATTCTTTTTAGCACAAAAAACAAAGGGCTTTGTGTTATTGACACCGATACCGTTATGCCGGGAATTGTGCATTATGATTTTGGTGATGCGATACGAACGATTTGCAATACAGCCGCCGAGGATGAAACTAATTTGGACTTGGTTGAGTTTAATATCGACTATTATAATGCCTATGCCAAAGGTTTTCTGAAAAAAATGAAGCCTTTCTTGTCTCCATTAGAATTAGAATACCTTCCACTGGGAGCAAAAACGATGATTTTTATAATGGCATTGCGTTTTTTAACCGATTATTTAAACGGTGATGTGTATTATAAAACCAAATATCCGGAACATAATTTTGATCGGGCAAAAAACCAATTCAAATTAATTGAAAGTTTTTCAGAAAAAATAAATATTTTAAAAAAAGATAAATGGGAAATTACGTAATCACAGGAGGAGCCGGTTTTATAGGAAGCCACATAGCCGAATATTTATCAGGAGAAGGACATGAAGTAATTGTTTTGGACAGCTTAAGAACAGGCTTTGAAAAAAATCTTGACGGTCTGAACGTTAAATTCATAAAAGGAGATATACGCGATAAAGATCTTGTGGAAGAACTAGTGCAGGGAGCCAGTGGAATATTTCACTTAGCGGCCTTGGTTAGTGTACCCGAATCACTGTTAAACATAAATGAATGCATTGAAATAAATGCATTGGGAACAATAAATATTTTGGAGGCAGCAAAGAAGAGTGCCAACTGCAAAGTGGTGCTTTCGTCTTCTGCGGCAAATTATGGTGACAATCCCATATTGCCAAAAGTAGAAACAATGACGCCTGAACCCATGACTCCTTATGCTGTCACAAAACTGGATGGAGAGTTTTATTTGAAAATGTATCAGGATCAATGGAATGTTCCAACTGCCTCATTACGATATTTCAATGTTTTTGGACCTCGTCAAAATCCGCAATCGGCTTATGCGGCCGCAGTGCCCATTTTTATAAATAAAGCACTTCAAAATCAACCTATAACTATTTATGGAGACGGTTCGCAAACAAGGGATTTTATCTATGTGAAAGATGTCGTGAAAGCAAATATTTTGGCTTCAAAAGTGGGTGGAGAAACCTACAATGTTGCTTTGGGATATAGCACGTCTATTTTGGATTTGGCAAAAAAAATAATCGAAATCACCAACTCAAAGTCCCAAATTCAATTTCTGGAAGAAAGACCGGGTGACATCAAACATTCCGTTGCAAATCCATCCAAATTTAACCAACTTGGATTTAAACCGGACTATACGATTGACAGGGCTTTACAGGAAACTATTAGTTTCTATGAAAATGAATTACTGCAAATTAAATAGTTATTCTATCAGTATTTTTCTTTTTTAACACCAACCTATCCAAAAAACCTAGATTTAAAATTATAAAACATTTAATGAAAATAATATGAACGAAATGAGTATTCCCCTGGCAAATAAACAAGACAGCACATTGGTACCGATGGCTATTTTAACCTTTATGTTTTTTATTTTTGGATTTGTGACTTGGTTAAACGGTCCTCTGATTCCGTTTTTCAAGTTAGCTTGCGAGCTAACAGAATCACAGGCCTATTTCGTGACTTTCGCCTTTTACATTGCTTATTTTGTAATGGCTATCCCCTCATCCTGGATTATTGAAAAAGCGGGTTACAAAAATGGTTTATCACTTGGACTTATAATTATAGCAGTTGGAGCATTTATGTTTTACCCTGCCGCAGAAACAAGAACTTTTGGGTTGTTCCTGGGAGCTCTATTCGTTATGGGAACAGGTTTAGCCGTTTTACAGACTGCTTCCAACCCGTATGTTGTGGTAATTGGCCCTCGTGAAAGTGCCGCTGCTCGAATAAGTATTTTAGGTACTGCCAATAAATTGGCCGGATTTATAGCTCCGCTGGCATTAACATCCTTGGTATTGTCAAACATGGCCGATTATACCGCCGACAAAATTGCCGCTCTGGACGCTGCTGCAAAAACTGCTGCATTAGACTCTCTTGCACTACAATTACAAGCTCCTTATATTTATATGGGAATAATCATTCTCGTTTTGGCGGTATTGGTAAAATTCTCGCCACTTCCTGAAATAAACCTTGATGAAGATGGAAATGTAGAGCATCTCAGCATTTTTCAACAAATCAAAAATGTATTACAGCGCCCTCAATTAGTTTTGGGTGTGATTACCCTGATGTTGTATGTAGCTGCCGAAGTGATAGCAGGAGATTCAATAGGGAGTTTTGGTAAACACTTGGGAGTATATGGTGATAATGGAGATTTTTATCTAAAATTAACTTCTTTCACAATGGTCGCAATGGTTATAGGATACGTTTTGGGCATAACTTTAATTCCAAAATATGTTTCACAAGTCAATGCCTTAAAACTTTCCGGAATACTTGGAATTGTTTTGGTATTGTTGACTGTCTTCATTTCTCCAGAAATAATGGTTGCTTTACCTGGAATTCCGGCATTACCGCTTGTAATACTTTTGGTGGCGTTAATGGGACTTTCAAATGCACTATGCTGGCCTGCAATTTGGCCAATGGCACTTCAAGACTTGGGAGGTTATACTAAAATTGGTGGAGCTTTGCTAATTATGGCAATTATAGGTGGTGCTATTTTTCCGTTAATGTATGGTGCTTTAGCCGATTCCATTAACATTGCAAATGAAACCCAAGGCATTACAGAAACAGCAAAAAGCGGCAATCAAATGGCGTACATAATATTATTGCCTTCTTATCTTATGATTCTGTTTTTTGCAATAAAAGGACATAAATACAGAACCTGGTCCATAGCCTAAAATAATAGCACAGTATAAAAAACAATAATCTAATAAAGCGAAAAATGTTAAAAAGTAATATTGATAAATCAACGGGATTTGAGAAACGATTTGAGAACATTAACACCGTAGTTTTTGAAAACTCTACGACTGCTTCCGTAGCGGTTGCTAAAGAAATAGCATCACTCATCAGATTAAAGCAGGAAAATAATGAATCCTGTATATTGGGATTGGCGACAGGATCTTCTCCAAAAGGATTGTATGCTGAATTGGTTCGTTTACACAAAGAAGAAGGACTGAGTTTTAAAAACGTGATATCCTTCAATTTGGATGAGTATTACCCAATGCAACCGGATTCCATAAACAGCTATGTGCGATTTATGAAGGAATTGTTGTTTGACCAGGTTGATATCCTGCCGGAAAACGTCCATATTCCTGACGGAACTTTGTCAAAAGAAGAAATTGCGGATTATTGTGCCGATTATGAAGCCAAGATTGAAGCTTTGGGCGGGATTGATTTACAGGTACTGGGAATTGGTGGTAACGGTCATATCGGATTCAACGAATCGGGTTCGTTGCAGAATTCAAAAACGAGATTGGTGGCATTGGACCACATCACAAGAGTGGCTGCCAGTGGCGATTTTTCGGGATTGAGCAACACACCAAGAACAGCAATCACACTAGGAGTTAAAAAAATAATGGAAGCCAAACAGGTTATACTGATGGCTTGGGGAGAAGGAAAATCCAACATCATCAAAGCTTCTGTTGAAGGTACGGTGACTAATCAAATACCGGCTTCCTTTTTGCAGGAACACAAGAATGCGGTTTTTGTTTTAGACAGGGAGGCCTCTTCAAAGCTGACAAGAATCAACGCTCCTTGGTTGGTGGAAAAAATTGTTTGGACCGACAAATTGATTCGAAAAGCGGTATTGTCTTTGGCTCTTCATTTAAAAAAGCCAATTTTAATGCTTACCGATGCGGATTATATTGAAAACGGGATGAGCGATTTATTGGCCGATTCCGGACCGGCTTACGACATCAACATCAAAATATTCAATAAATTACAAAATACGATTACCGGATGGCCCGGGGGGAAACCCAATGCGGATGACTCAAACAGACCCGAAAGGGCCAATCCAGCAAAAAAACGAGTGCTGATTTTCAGTCCGCACCCAGATGATGACATCATCAGTATGGGAGGAACTTTCATGAGACTGCAACAACAAGGTCATGAAGTGCATGTGGCCTATCAGACATCAGGAAATATTGCTGTTGCCGATGATGAAGCATTGCGTTTTGCCAATTTTGTACTTGATTACAATGAAAAATTTGGCATAAAAAGTGTTGAAGCCGACACTATTTACAAAAAGGCAGAAACATTCCTTAAAAACAAAAAAGCCAGCGAAATTGACATCCCGGAAGTCCGTTACATCAAAGGATTGATTCGAAAAGGAGAAGCACGTGCCACGAGCCATTTTGTAGGTTTACCAGACAGTCAGATTCATTTCATGGAACTTCCTTTTTATGAAACAGGAGCCATTGAGAAAAAACCTTTGGGAAAAGAAGATATCCAAATCACCGTGGATCTTATCGAAAAAGTAAAACCACACCAAATCTATGCTGCAGGTGATTTAGCCGATCCACACGGAACACACAAAGTATGTCTGGACGCTATTTTTGAAGCCGTGAAACAATTAAAACCGAAAGACTTCATGAAAGACTGTTGGGTTTGGTTATACCGAGGTGCTTGGCAGGAATGGGGAATTGACGAGATTGAAATGGCAGTGCCGATGAGCCCAGACCAGGTATTGGAAAAAAGACACGGAATATTCAAACACCAATCCCAAAAAGACGGTGTGGTCTTCCAAGGATCAGATGCCAGGGAGTTTTGGCAAAGAGCAGAGGACAGAAACAGCGAAACTGCGACGTTCTACAAACAACTCGGACTTGCCACTTATGCGGCGATGGAAGCTTTCGTTAGATGGGAATATTAATAAAAAATTCAAGTTTTTTTTCAAAAAACAAACCCTTAAACAATTCATGTTTAAGGGTTTTTTGTTTATTTCAAACAATCAAAACCTCCAGACCTAAATATTAGAGTGACGAAAAGGAGTAAGGAATTTCAAAAATTGGGATTACAAAAAGGATATTTACAGAAAATGAAATTCCATCTACAAAATAAGTATTTTTTACCTTGGCAATTTCTCTTCCCTTTTCTCCTTTAGTTTTGGAGAACCAAAATAGAAATACAAACTACGCTTAATTGGTTTATGAATCGAATTTAATTCACTATTTGGGCCTAATTTTTTAACCTCGGCATCACTAATTCCCATTTTTGAACCAACCGCTGGAATGGCATCCAGGAAAGAAATATCTCCAACTGGTAATTGTGGATGAGGCCTATTGGCATTTATTCCATAGAAATCAAATAAACGCACAAACATGTCTTCGTCAGGAGAAGCAACGGTAAACTTTCCTTCTAACGTGCTCAGTTCCATCCAAACTATTTCAGAGAAATAACCTTTAAATTCTGGGTAAATCCATGGCGAACTGCCTGTATGTGTAGAATTATTTCGGTTTTCATAAACATCAAAAGTAACGCCCTGCAAACGGTTTTTCCACACACGACTAGGTCCTTTACCCAACCATTTAGCACCCATAACCAATCCTTCCGGATAACTAAAAGTAATCCCTGCAAAAGGATATTCTCCATCGAGCGTATATTGATAATCCATTTCCAACCATCCCGTAGGTTGCATTTTCCAACGCACATAATTCAGGTTCCCTGTATAACTTGCTTCAATTACATAAGCTTCTCCTTCTTTAAAGTGTTTTAAACCTGTAAAAGTCGAAGTTCCACTTACCAAAACAGGCCCGTCTTTGAATGAAATTGCCGAACCATTATCATTCTTAACCCCTGACAATTCACCCGTTTTTTTATCAAAACTTACTGAAATAGCATTGGCTGTTACTGTCAAAATGTTTCCTTCTTCCTTAACTGCAACCGTTTTTGGAGCTTCAGCCGTTAAAATAGGTTTTAATAAATCTGCATTCGATTTTACTTTCCAAACCCAGCGGTAAATTTCATTTTTATCGGCTCCAATAGCTCTTAAAGTCAGGGCATCACTGTTTTTCCAATCAGCCGGAAGCTCCAGTTTTAAAACTCCTTTAGCAACAGCTGCAATATTTGGCCCAACAAAATTTCCTGTTTTTACAATGGTATGTCCGGTTTCATCCTCCTGTTTCCCGTTAAAATTGATTAATTCCCACTGGAAGTTACACTCATTTAAATTGGTAAAATGATACCGATTTTCAACAGGAATTTCTCCTTTAAAATCTCCTGCTAATTCTTTAAGGGTAATGTGTACCGGAGAATAAATCTCTCGAATGGCATCAAAACTGCCTTCTTTTTCCCTGTGAGGCCCTACAATTCCGTCGGCAGCGTTATTCCCATTTACATCAATCCTATTGTTCAGGTCTGTTCGCATGATGCCTTCATCGGCAAAATCCCAAATAAAACCTCCCGCCCCTTTTTTGGAATTCCAATGCAACTCCCACATATCTGCCAAACCGGCTCCGGCACCACCGTCTTGCATGGCATGTAAAAACTCGGTTGGCATATAAATATTTGGTCCTGAAACAATTTCTTGGGTACTGTAGTAGCCTTCGTAATGATTGCAGTCGATGCCATTAATGGCATTTCCGGGTTTATGGTGTGCATGAATCACCGTGCGATTCGACACATCGTATTTTCCAAAATCATCGCCAAAATCAAAATTATGTCCCCCTTCGTTTCCATTACTCCAGAAAATAATGGATGGATGATTCGCATCCCGAATTACCATTTCTTTCACCAAAGGCTCGCCAACTTTAGTGCTGTAGGCTTTTTGCCAACCAGCCAATTCGTCTATCACATAAAGTCCCAAGGAATCACAAACTCTAAGAAAATTTTTATCCGGAGGATAATGCGAACATCGCACCGCATTCATGTTCATTTCCTTAATCAATTTCACGTCAATTAAATCGGCTTCGGGATACGTGGCACGCCCGTATTCCGGCCAAAACACGTGTCTATTGACCCCTTTAATTTTTATTTTGGTTCCATTCAAATAAATTCCATCCTCTTTTCGAACCTCAATAGTTCTAAAGCCAAACTTATCCGAAGTTTCATAAATTTTGTCAGCCCCTTTTTTAAGAGAAACTTTTACACTATATAAATTAGGACTTTCTGCCGACCAAAGTAGCGGTTTCTTAACCGTAGTTTTAAGGTTAACAATCGAATCTGTCGCGGTGGTTTTGGCAGTTGTAGTTCCCACTACTGAACCTTTGGCATCCATAATTTCGGCAAGAACATCGTATCCATCTAATTTGTTGTTCAAATGAACATTCATGTTAAAAGAACCTGTTGCCTTGGCATCAATAGAAGTCCATGCTATATTCGCCTTAGGTAAAGCCTCTAAATATACCGGTCTAAAAATCCCGCCAAAAATCCAATAATCAGCCAAACGTTCGGCTCCATTTACCGATTTATCAGCAGACATTTTGCTTACCAACACTTCCAATAAATTCTTTTGACCCAATTTTAATTTATCTCCAATATTGTATTTAAATCGATAAAAAGATCCTTGATGTACAGGTCCAACCAACTTTCCGTTAATTTTCACTTCGGTATCCGTCATTGAACCTTCAAAGACAATATTTACTTCCTGATCGGCCCATGAAGCTGGAACCTCAAATTCATACTTGTAAAATCCTTTTTCATCATGGTAGCGAAAATTTTTTCCATTGGTAACATTGTCTCTTCCGTAATTGTAACCTCCAAAACCTTGCTGTTCCCAATGCCCCGGCACCTGAATAGTAGTCCATTTACCGCTATTGCGACCAGCAGTTACCCAGAAATCCCAGGTTTTGGTATTCTTTACATCCGTCCCTGAGAGATACTGAATTTTTTTTTTTACCGAAGATTGTGTCTGCCCATTAATTGCTGAAAAACAACAAAGAGAAAAGGCATATAATATGTTTTTTAATTTCATTTTATGTTTTATTTCGTTTTTGGAGTATCTGAAAATTTTGCAAGTTGACCATTTATAGTCACATTTTGCAATTCCATATTTTTAACGTGATTGACATTAAAAGACTGTTTTACACCTTTAAAATTACAGTTCACTATTTTTAAATTGGTCACAGGAGATTCCTTGTAAGCATCAACAAAAACGGCGTATTCACCTCCTTTTTCAACATTCATGTTCTCAATCCAAATATTTCTGATTACAGGCATAAAATTTCCTGGATTTTCATAAAACATATTGAAATGAATCGCCGATTCGCCATAACTTCCTACAGTAATATCTTTTAAAAATATATTTTCGATAATCCCACCACGAGAGGATGAGGTTTTAACACGCAGTACTCTATCCAGATTTTTACTGTCCATTTTACAGTTGATGGCATAAATGTTTTTAGCTCCTCCTGCAATTTCACTACCAATTACAATTCCGCCGTGCCCATTTTTCATTTCACAACCTTCAATAATATGATTCTCGGCAGGTTTCTTGTTTCCTCTACCATCCTCATCACGTCCTGATTTAATTGCAATACAATCATCACCGGTGTTTAAATAACAATCTTTAATGAGTACATTTTTACAGGCATCAGGATCAATGCCGTCAGTATTAGGTCCTTCTGAATCTATTCTGACCTTTTCTATAGTGATGTTTTCACACATGACCGGACTTAAAAACCACATTGGCGAATCAATTAAGGTGACACCAGAAATCAATAGATTTTTACAGTTATAGGGCTGAATCATGTAAGGTCTTAAATAATGACCTTCCCCAAAAACACGTTTTCTGGGATCTACATTTTTTTTCATCATTAGATGCAAACTATCTCTAGCCGGCAATTGATTTGGTGTTCCTTCTTTCCATCCGTATTGTTTACGACCTTTCCAAGGCCACCAATGCGTTTTATCAGCATTACCGTTAATGGTTCCACTACCTGTTATCGCAATATTTGTTTCTCCATAAGCATATATCTGTGGCGAATAATTCATGCAATCCATTCCCTCCCAACGGGTCAATACAATAGCGTAATCTTTTGGATTTTGTGAAAAAAGAATTGTTGAACCCTCATTTAGATGCAGATTAACATTACTCTTTAAGTAAATAGGTCCCGTAAGGAAATTTCCCGAAGGAACTACTACTTTACCTCCTCCAGCGGCATTACAGGCTTCGATTGCCTTTTTAAAAGCCTCAGTATTCATTGTTACACCATCGGCTTTAGCCCCAAAATCGGTTATCAGGTATTCTGTGTTTTTAAATTTTGGAGCCTTTATCAATTTCCTGATTTGCTCCATTTCTTTTAAAGCCTCCTTTGAAGACGACCAGAATTTTGACTGTTTGTTTTGGCTAAAAGCCATAAAAACAAAGAGACAGCAAGAGAATAAAATGACATTTTTAAAACTATTTTTAAGCTTCATTCTGTAGATTTTTTATAATTTATCAATATCAATCTGGCTTAAAGCCAAACCTGTATCTTGTAAATAGATGCGAATTGTAGTCTCACCTTTTTTTTCAACTTTAAAAGGAAGTATTTTTTCAAAATATCCTCTAACCACACTCATTGTCCAGTGTTTATCCTTTTTAGAAGTATCCGCATCTACAAATTTAGGGGCTTGTTGATTGATAACCAATACCATATTGAGATTTCTTTCTTTGTTAATCGTTTTGGTTGGAAGACTTTTTAGTGATAATTGATATTCTCCAGCTTTTAAATTCACTTTATATTCCACATAAGGAGCTTGTGTATATTCCTCATTTTTAAATGATTTTCCGGTAAACGGATAGCGGGAAATACTTTTTCCGTTTAAACCCAGTCCATCAACAGTAATTATTTTATCGGAAGGAATATCTTGTTTATTCTTAAAATCGGAAGCACTCAAAGAAACCACATTAGGTGACTTAGCCGCTTCAATTGTAGTAATTACTTTTTCTATATATCTTTTATCAAATGCTGCAGGATTTCGCAACGAATCACTTAAGATTTCCGGATTGGCAATTTTAGGCATCGCATAGGTTTCCAGATTTCTGGGAGCATATGTAATGATACCATCCCATTTGCCATTTTCAATTTCTTTATTGTAATGATGCGTCAGACTAATAATTTGTTCCAAAGCATTTTTTGTTTTTTGCGAATAGTCCAAAGCCAATTTTTTATTGGTTTCAGCCACTTCTAAACTCATCTGCGCATAGAAGAATTTCTGAGTCATTAAGGCCGCTCCTTTTACAGGATATTCTATCAATTGGAAAAAAGCATCCTGAAGCAATTTTGGAACACGACTTTTTACCGTGTTTACTTTTTCAATCAGATTTGCGTAAGCTGCTAATCTTTTTGTTTTAGATTCATGATCAAATTGCAGCATTCCCATGTGCTCCGGTTTTCCAATTTGAGCCAGTTGGTAATACTGGTTTTTGATGGCGGCAATTTCAACGGCAAATGCTGTACCAAAGGTCACTGCTGCCCAACTTTGCACATACTGGGTTGCATTTTCAGGAGTCCATTTTTTTGCATCCCAAGCCATATCTAAAAAGAACTGAGTTTCTAATTCGGCAGGTTTGATATCCCCCACATTCACAACCCAAAATTTATCTGCTCCAAACTGATACGCTTTTGTCATTTCGTAAGCTATTAGAGAAGGTGAATTAGAAGACAACCAGGTATAATCATGTGGCCCTCCTAGATATGATAAATGATAATAAATTCCGCTGGAACCGCTTCTTTTTTGTTCGGCTGTGTTTGATAATTGGCGTATATAGCCATAATTGTCATCGGTCCACACCAGGGTCACATCATCAGGTACTTTTAAACCCGCAGTATACAATCCCAATACTTCTTTATACGGACAGAAAATTTGAAGCGCATTAGTAGTTGAACCAAAATATTTTTTGAAAATGTTTCTTTGGTCTCCAATGACATTTTCCACCAAAGCTATTTTCCCCTCTTTGGTTTCAGGTCCTGTAATTTCGCCATCACGTACTCCACGCATACCCACAGTATACATGGCTTCGTAATTTTTAGCTTCATTTACACGGTCTTCCCAGTATTTACACACCTCTGATTTGTTAGTGTCATAACGGTATTCGCCCGGTTTTCGTCCGTATTCATTCTCAAAATTATGTTGCCATTCAAATGTATTACTGCGCAGCATCATATCGCAATGTGTAGACCCCATTACAATAGCATATTTATCCGCTACAACAGGGTTTTGTTTATAATACCAGAATGCTTTGGTACTATCATGCATAGCTGGCCAGATTAAATTAGCTTTCAAACGAAGCAATAATTCAAAAACTTTGGCATAAGTTTTAGGTCCAATATCTTTAATATCGGTATCCATATTTTTAGCTGCCCAAGGATTCAAACCCCAGTCTTCATCGTTAATGAATATTCCTCTGTATTTAACCGAAGGTTCTTTTTGTACCAATGTTCCCTGTAAAACATACAATGATTTTCTTGGCGTTGGTTTAACATCAGCCCACCAAACCCAAGGAGAAACGCCTGCCTGTTTCGAAATTTCAAACAAACCATAAGCGGTTCCTCTTCGGTCACTACCAGCAACAACCAATGCTTGTTTGACGCCGGCCACAGGAGTATTAATCGTGGTAATCGTGTAGGATTCCCATTTGTTTTTAACAGAAGAAACATCCAATTTCCCAGATTTAATCAAGTCATCAATAACAGCCGATTTTCCGATAGTCCCTGCTATTATAAGGTATTCTTCATTGGTTCTCTTATTTACAACTTGAGGCATAACACCACTGATTAGTCCGATATCCGAAGCAACGGCATTGGCAACGATTGAGACTACCTCAGCATCTGCTTTATCGGTAAGTATTGAAGGAACAATCCCTTTTTCGACTAATGGAAAAGCACCCGTTTTAGTTTGTGGAACTATTGTTAATTTATTTGTTATTCTTTGTGCCTGTAATTCAGCGCATCCAATAACTATAAATAAAGCGACGATAATTTGTGATAATGATTTTCGATTCATAATATTCTTTTAAAACCTATTTATAAAACTTTTCAATATACTTTGCTGCAAATCTTTTGCCCATTTCTCTTTGACTTTCACCATCAAAATGGACTTTATCTCCTTTGTCTTTCAAATCAGCAGTTTCAACTATGTCGGCATATTTGTCGTCTTGGATATATTTATAATTTGCTTTATTTATTTCAGCCCACAATTGAGGTTCTTTTGAAAAAGAGCCTATTTCGCCAATTAATATTGGTAATTTTTCATTGCCAATGTCTTTTCTAAAAGAAGCGAACAGGGTTTTTAGATTTTGGTCGCGATTTGAGATTCCTGCTGCATTCGCATCTGATTCTCCCTGATGCCACAATACTGCTTTTATAGTCCCATATTGTTTTCCTAATTCCAATTTTTCTTTAAAATTTGAATAGAGGTTTATTTTTCTGTGAGGTAAATCTTTTATCCATTTCTCAATTGGACTACCTCCCACTGCGGTTGGCAGCAATAGTATAACTACATCTTTGGGAACACTTTTCAACAATTCATTTGCAAAAGACATTCCACAATCTAAACCTCTGTAGGCTGGAGTACTAAAATGAATTGGTTCTTTGGCAAGAACCAATTCATTATTACTATTTATGGTTAAAATTCTATCGTTAGCAATAGTATCTTGAGGCTCGACTAAACCACGTCCCTCCATATTAGACTGCCCCGCCATCATAAAAACCCAAACCTTTGATTTATTAGGAATGGTAACTACTTTTTCTTCTTTATTAGGAAAATATTTTGTTCTGTTCTCTTTTTCTTGAGCAAATGCAAAAAAACAATTTAGGAACAACAATAACAGACTGTATTTTTTAAAGCTTATTTTCATCATTTTTATTTTAAAAAATTAATTTCCATCCGGTTTTACCACTTCTTTAAGCGGACTTAAAGGCCAATAAAATTCTTCATAAGCTCCCGGTTTTGCCGGATCTATTTCAGGTACAATAGCTAAAATTGAATTGGCTAATTTCAAATGAGCATCTCTAATCCCTTTAACAACCAATTTAGATATCTCATAAGCTCCATAAGGTCTAAAATGCGTGTTATCGGCCAATGGCTTGTCTTTACCGGGAAACATGTTAGCAGGAAAATGAACGAATGCTTTAATAGATTCTTTTTCACCCAAGGCTTCATACATAATTTTAGACATGGCATTCAAATCAATTATGGGAACATTTTGTTCTTTTGCTGTTACTCTAACTGCTTCTGGATACTCACCTAAAGTTTCAACAATTTTGCCATTCTCATCAAACTTTCTTCTTTGAACAGAAGTTACCAACACAGGAATTCCTCCTTTTTTCTTTATTTCACCTATTACAGCTTCAAGATTTTTCTTGTAGTTTTTAAATGCTCCGTATCCTTCCCCTTTTTGTTTTTGGTCATTGTGTCCGAATTCTATAAAAACATAATCACCGGCTTTCAACAAACTATACACTTTATCAAATCGGTGCTGCGCAATGGAACTACTCAAAGTTTCACCTGACTCGGCATAATTGGCAACTGCAATTTCACCTGGCTTAAAAAATGCAGGAATCATTTGCCCCCAAGAAGCCCATGGCTCATTGGACTGGTCTACCACTGTAGAATCTCCTGTTAAAAAAACTGTGGCAACAGTACTATTTTCCGGATAAATTTCGACAGCATTCACCTTTGGACTTGAACCATTAAACTCTAACGTTAACTTATCATCCCATTGATAATTATCTTTTTCTCTTGGCTTAAGACTTACTTTTTTATATTTTCCACCTCTAATGATACTGTCACGAATATGAAGCGTAAACTCAACAACCTTGTGCTTTCCATTTTCTGTTTGCAATCTATTGACCATCATTCGACGATTCTCGGCTCTAATTACTGTTTCTGACACCGCTGAATCATCTCCTAATGTTACTTTAACACGATAGTTCCCTTCCGGCAACTTAACCGAAAAATAAAAAGGTTTATCAGAGGTAAGATGGCCATCAGTCAAAGGCCGTTTTCCTTCTTTTGAATTAGCTGTTGCTGTCGTTACAAAATCAATTCCATATCCCTTCTCAGGAGTATATGTAGTTTCAGGAAGTATTTTGATATAACCTGCTTCGGTTTTACCTGAGCCAAAGTCAAACTTAAAGCCAGTTGATGTTTCCTTACTCTTGATCTCGTTTTGAGCCAAAGCCAAATTGAAAAAAAATATTGCTGAAATAAAAAATAGATATGAATGTTTTATCATTAAATTCAGTTTAAAAATTATGTGGTTAAATAATGTTCGTTCTTAAAATAAGTCATTACGAACAGTCTTTGATTTACTACGAAATTAGTATAAAAAGGCAGTTGTAAAATAGGCAGAATGATTCTAAAAATCAGCCAAATGATGCATTTTTATTTATCCAAAAAACACAATTAACTTATTTACAAAAAATTAAAAAATACAGAGATTTGAAAGCAAGATACTATATCCAACACCATTAAGTTGAACCATTATACCGTCACTTCGAGTGGTTTTTAATAGTAATGCGACAGCTTTACTATTAAAAATTGTATCGAGAAGTTTATCTAAGAAGTAGTGTTCTCGATACATTTTATTAAAAAAGCTATCGCATTTTTAATAAAACACTCGAACTGACGAATCCTTAAACTTAATTATATTAGATAATCTTAGTGCGCCAAGCTGTTTTAAGAAAGCGGATTCTTTCCTTGCTGACTGTATTTTTTTGGCGTAAGCCCGTACTGTTTCTGAAACACGCGACCAAAACTTGTCGGATCCGTGTAACCCACGATAAAGGCAATTTCACCCACAGCAAGTTTTCCTTCCAGAAGCATTTCGGCAGCTTTGTTTAAGCGGATAGTAGTAATAAATTCCTGTGCAGACTGGTTAGTAAGCGCCTTGATTTTTCGATAAAGCTGTGTACGCCCCAAAAACATTTCGGAAGCCAACCATTCCACATCAAAATTTTCATTGGAAAGATTGGCGTCGATCAAAGCCGTAGCTTTACTTAAAAAGGCTTTATCGGCAGCATTGGTTCCCAACACAAGTGGATTGAAACCTGTTGCCTTATTAAATAATTCCCGAAGTTTTCGTCTCGATTCGATGAGATTTTTAATGCGAACAAGCAACATAGCCGAACTAAAAGGCTTCGAAATATAAGCATCTGCCCCCGTATCATAGCCTTCCATCTGATATTGTTCAGATTGCTGGGCCGTAAGCAATATTACCGGGATGTGACTGGTTTTTTCGTTGGTTTTTAGTTTTCGACAAAAATCCAAACCATTAAGTTCAGGCATCATAATGTCGCTGATGATTAAATCAGGGATGGTATCCATAGCCATTTCTAAACCTTGCAGTCCGTTTGCTGCTTCAATGACTTTATAATCTCCACCCAAATTCATCCGGATATAATTTCGAATTTCATCATTATCCTCCACAATCAAAATGATGGGAGTGTCTGATTGGGATTTCTTTTCTTCGGTTTTCAAAACAACTTCTTCAGCATTTTCCCTTGGTTGAAAATCCACAATGTTTTCCGTTGATTCCAAATATGGGTTTGTTGCTGTAAGATTCGCCAATGTTACCGTAAAACAGGTTTCGTTATAAGGTACACTGCTAACCGTAATGTTCCCTTTGTGTAACATTACAAGCTCTTTGGTAAGTGATAAACCTACACCAGTCCCGACAATATCTGCCCTATCGTTATCCTCAACCTGATAAAAGGATTCAAAAATCTTGTCCAGTTTGTCGGCAGGAATTCCCATACCATTATCTGTTACGGATAGTATAATGTGTTCCTGATTTTCCGGAGAAACACTTAAACCGATGACAATTCTTCCTCCTTCGGGAGTAAACTTAAAAGCATTAGAAATCAGGTTGTAGAGTATTTTTTCTACGCTGTCAGCATCAAAACCAAATTGCAGTTCGTTGAGATCTGTTTCCAGTCTGTAATCAATATTTTTTTGTTGTGCCTGAAACTCAAAGGCAGCCATTACATTGCGTACAAAAGCCACAATATCTCCCTTATGCACTTTTAAACTCAAATTTCCTGATTCCAGTTTTCTAAAATCCAAAAATTGATTGATCAAAACCAGTAATCGTGCTGCATTTCGATGCATCACACCATAATACTCTTTCGCCTTATCGTTGGATAATTTTCCTGACAATAGCGATTCCAACGGATCAATAATCAGGGTTAAAGGCGTACGGAATTCGTGGGAAACATTCGTAAAAAAACGGGATTTCAATGCGTCCAATTCCTGAGCTTTTTCTGCTTTCAAACTTTCTATCAGTATCCTGCGGTTATACTCTTGTTTCGTCTTAAAAATGCGGTACAAAAAGTAAGCAACAGCTCCTAACAACATTAAATACAACGAATAAGCCCACCAGGTTCTCCACCAGGGCGGCAATACTATAATTTCGAGTGTTCTCGGTTTTAGATTCCAAACCCCATCACTGTTAGCCGCTTTCACCTTGAAGGTATAAGTTCCCGATGGAAGATTGGCATAAGTCGCAATCCTTCTTGAGGCATCGGTATAAATCCAGTCTTTATCCAGTCCTTCCAGTTGATAGGCATATCGACTTTTTGACGGACCGGAATAATCCAATGCTGCAAATTCTATTGAAAAACTTTTATCCTCATAACCTAAAGTAATTGTTTTGGTCAGATTCAAAGCTTCCGTCAGAATAACTTCTCCATTAATTTCTTCCCCGATTTTTACCGTTTTGTTTAAAACCTCAAAATCAGTTAATGCCACTATGGGCGGATTAAGATTATCGGTAATTTCCTCTGGGCGGAATGAAACAAAACCATCAATTCCCCCAAAAAACAATTCTCCGGTACTTGGTTCGATACATCCCGAGCCATCCATAAACTCATAATCATGGTGGCTTCCCCTGACTGAATAATTCCGAATTTGATTCGTTCTCGTATTGAGCTTTGACAATCCTTTTTTGTGTCCAATCCATATATTTCCCTTTCTATCAGACAAAACTTTTGCAATATATTGATCAGAAAGTCCATCTGCCGTTGTGAATAATTTTACATTTTGCGTTTTAGGATTGATTCTACAAAGCCCATTTGCCGTTCCTGCCCAAATATTCCCCTGCGCATCTTCGGCAACCGAATAAACCCGCTCATCGGGGAGTACAGGATTAATGCCGTCCTCTTTATAAGCAATGGTATCTGTCCATTTCTGTGTTCGGGGATCACGCTTTAATTGAATCAGTCCCGAATATTCGGTTCCTATCCACAAATTATTTTTTGAATCGAAAAATAGGCAACCTGCGGCCGACCTTGTAAAATATTTCTGAAGGGATTGCTTCTCAAATTTATTCGTCTGTCTATCATATTTTAAAATTCCGTTGTAATTCCCAAACCAGAGAGAATGGTCAACAGGATCTTCGGCAATGGCGAAAAAACGATTCATTTGAGAATCACTTCCAGCCTTCTCCCTGAAATAATTTATTATTTTTTTACTGCGAATATCATATTTATCCAATCCTGAACGATTCCCAATCCAGATATCACCACGGCTATCTTTAAAAACGGACCGAATGCTTTTACCCGAAAGTTCATTGACAAAATACGTTTCTGCTTTGGTTTTACGATTGATGAACAGCAAACCATCATCCTGGGTTCCTAGCCAAATTCCGTTTTTATCAGCCAACATTGTTCGAATTGGGGTATTAACAGCACTTCTATCCTTTGAAGCAACTGAAAATCCATGAAATTTTTTCGCATTCAAGTCGGCTTTATTCACTCCACCCGTTGCAGTACCAAGCCATATAATTTTTGAATCATCAAGATAGACACAGTTAACATTATTATCGTTGAGTCCGCCTTCATTATTGGCCTTCGTCTGAAATACAATATGTTCTTTAGTTTGTGATGGTTCGAATGGACCAATATGCAATTTCAAAAAATTGGCATATTTTTTAAATACCGTTAAACTGCGCAGTCGGTTGGTGGAATCGTGAATTACCTGTGGTACTTGGTTTGTTTTAAATCGGGTAAAATTGTCTGTTTTGTAATTATACCTGCAGATAAAAGAGTTAAATGTTGCAATCCACAAGATGCCTTTGCCGTCCTTGTATATATAATGGATTCTGTTATTGCCTATGGATGTAGAATCGCCGGGAATGGTTTTGTAGACTTTAAATTTGTTCCCATCGTAACGACAAAGTCCATTCCAGGTACCAAACCACATAAAGCCATATTTATCCTTGACAATTGTCCTTACCGTGCTTTGAGGCAAACCGTCTTTTACGGTAAGATATTCAAAATTGACATTTTGCCCAACAATGCACTCACCCGAAAACAAGAGCGTCAGAAAAACAACTATTTTGAAAAATGTGCGCATAAAAAGTAATTGGTAAGTAAATTAAAATTTACAATTATTTAAAAATTATTTGATTTATGGATTAAGGTGGTAAACTTAGTAAAAAACACTCATAACACATCATAAGCCGTTAAAAAGCTGCCATGTAAGTTGCAATGCCAATGGGTTTAAATTATCTTTTTTTTAATTTAATTCGTTGTCCAACATTTATAATTAAAGCAGTAATCGCCAACATTCCTATTATATATGGAGCATACTGGGTACTTATTAATATAAAAACAGCAATCCAATTGGAATGTCCCGTAATCCGTTCGGAGATCCATGCTAATGCCGCTATTCCTGCCAACACTGCCAAAAGGTTTCGCACATAGTTGTAAGTTGAAGATTTACTTAGCAAAATAATCCACGGAACGGTAATGCCTATTACAAAAAGTTGCATCAATTCGATTCCGATATTAAAACTTAATATACTCAAAACCATTTCACTTGTATCCAAATTAAGATTTACCAGAATACTGGCAAAAGCCAAGCCATGAATCAAGCCGAAACCAGCCGCTACATAAACTTCTTTTCCGGGAAAAAGAGGATAAATGGCATGTATTGCCGAAATCAAGATCGAAAAGGCAATGAGCACCTCAACTAGTTCAGAAGGTAAATGCAACCAGCCCAATGCGCCTATCAATAAAGTAATCGAATGCCCGATTGTAAATGCGGTCACTATTTTTAACAACCCTACAATACTATACTTTACACCTCCAAAGCCTCCCCATTTTTTACGGTTTACCACAAGTGTGGCTGGTAACAATAAAACGAGCAAAAACAGCAAATGATCTGTTCCTTCTTTAATGTGTTGCATTCCCAATTTTACCATACTTTTAAAACCCGCAAACCATGTTCCGTGTCCTAATTGTATTTTTAAAGGGCGTATTGTTCCCGTTTGGGAATCAAACGCTATTACTCCTATTTGTTTTGAGTTTTCGGGTACAATTCCCTTTTGCCAATCTTGGTCTACTGAAAACAAAATAGATTGAGTCGGGATTTGATGTATGATAATATCACAAGAAAGATCAAAATTTCTCAGACTATTACTATTACTTGGATTAAGATATATAGAGGCAATAACTTGCTTGTATTTACCCACAACAGGAACTTCATTTTCATTAATTAAAATAGAACCTACACTGACATTCCATGAACTACGCAAGGAATCTGTTACCAGAATATGTTTTAAATAATAGTGTTTTAAATTATCTAGCTCCATTGATGATTGAAGCAAAACAGGTTTTTTATAGGCTTTCTCCACTATTTCCAATGGAGTACTGAATTTAATTAAAATCTGTTCTTTTTCAACGATGAGCTGTGCTTTACTATCGGGTAAAGCATGCGCCATTGCCGATCCTTTTCCCAAAAAAAATAGCAGCACGAATAAACCAATAATTTTATTTTTGCACATATAAATTTTAACTTGGTAAGTAATTAAAAGATTTAAATTATGATAAAAATTAGGGTTTTAATTTAGGACACTTAAACTGTATTTTTTTTCTAAATACGGCGTTAGCGACTTATACGGAATAATTGCCCAATCAAGAATACTGCAATTCCCGGAAGGAAAAAACCCCAACAACAATCCTTTCTTCGTTACTGCATAGGCAGGTACTGCCCAGGCATCTACTTTATTTAATCCACAAACAGTATTTTTCATTTTATCTGGATAAAGTGTTTTCAATATCGAAAAAATTTTAGAGGCAAAAACATACTTTCTATACTCATAGATCCCTTGAACATCATTTGCAGAAGGCTTTTTGTCTGTTTTTTTTCCAAACCATACCAGACTCTCCAAATCTATCTGTTTTCCACTTTGAATATCCAAAGTAACCAACTGCTGTGACTTGGAAGGATTTTGTACTTTAAAAATACTATTCGAAATTATTTTGAAGCTAATTAAATCTTTGGTCAAATACAGAATTTCAGCCGATACATTTAACTCTTTTCTATCTGGCCTAGAACGCAAATAGTTTTGTATAAGTGCCAAATGCATAGTTTCAAGAGCTACATTTAGATTATCCACTTTCAATTTCTTGTTCAAGCTACTCAATCTAAAAAAGGATATTCCCGATTCTTTTTCCAAAAACCAGTCAATTGAAACATTTTTTAAAGTTTTTTCTGTTTTTCCTTTAGTCAGATTAATTTTTGAAATCTTGTATGTCTCATAAGAATCCAAATCATTCATCTGGGAAAAATAATTGAATTTAGATGCGGGAATACTATTGATCGGATTTAGATTGACATTGATTTTTTTTCCTGTACTATCAAGCCAATACCCTTTCCAGGAACCGTTCTTGTTTTCGGCAATCAACAACTCCTCTTTATTTTCTGGAGCTTGGTTTACCGCTACGGATTCTGGATAGAACCGCCAAGCATTACCCATAATTCTGCCTTTAAAAAAACAGTCTTTTTTGGCATCATCAAAAAAATAAGTCATGTCTCTAATGGGAGACTCATCGTAACACAACATTTTTATAACCAACGTCTTTTCTCCCACTTTGCCCTGAAGATAGATTGTCTTGCTAATATGCGCCAATAGTTCCCCAGACTTCATAAATGATGGCGCAAAATAGGCCAATACAAAAACTAAAATATACCTCATTTTATCTATTAAAAAAAGGCGGCTCGTTCCTTTGATGGACGTGCCGCCTTGCCATTTATCATGCTCTATTTTTGTAATATGATTTTTTGTGTAGTTTCACCTGCTTTAGTAGTAACTTTTATCAAATACACCCCAACTGCCTCAGCAGAGATATCAAACAAAACCGTTTGACTTTGCCCTGTTAATAAAACATCACGTTGTTTAACAATTTGCCCATTCAAGGCAACAATCTTTACGGTTGCTTTTCCAGATTCTACGCTGTCTAATTGTAATGAAAACAAACCTGAAGTCGGATTAGGATAAACCTTCATTGCTGATGATGTCATCTGCCCATTAGGTAATAAACCTAAACTATTAGTTTTTGCTACAAAAATATTAGGTGTAGGTGTTACAATATTGCCTGTCGTAGAATTAATAGCCATATCATACCCTAAATAATAACTTGGATAAGGAGGTTGGTTGTAGCCTGAATTTTGCCAAGCAATAGCTGTACGATACTGTGGGTCGTGCATCAATGTTGGGATGCGATAAGTTGTTGGGATATCTGTTGTAAAAATGACCAATTCGGTATTGTCGGATTTACGAAGCATAATTTCTTCTCTCCAATCTCCCAAAATATCTGCTTGCAGACAAGGATTCGCTTTTGTATCATTGTTTGACGTAACAGGATAGTCATTATAAATAGTATATAGACGAGTTGGTTTTTTGTTTATATAATCCCATTTATCTATGACGTTTTTATCAGCTATTTCACGACCTAAATCACCATCCCACCAAATTCCGGAGTTATAAGTTGGTTTGTAGGTACTAATTGGATTTCCTTTGACATCATATACGGAATCACCTGAAGAACCCCACATTTCATAACCTCTGTAGTTAGGGTCTATATCGCCAGCCATAGAACGTCCCACATCGCCACTGGTTTCAATTCCCCAATTGGTTTGTCCTGTTTTGGCATCGTATTGTCTAAGCCCCATTGGAGTATAGCTACTTGGAGATTCCAGATTAATCCAAATTTCTTGCCCAGGACGGTCTAAATCCATGTCGGTCATGTGCAATGCATCACCATGCCCCATTCTATAAGTCCAAAGTGGTTTTCCATCGTCATTAATGACACTGGAACCATTAATTACTTCATCCTTACCGTCACCATCCACATCACCAATGGTCATTTGATGATTCCCCTGTCCGGAATAAGCGTTGTATTCAGGATGAGTAGAATCTTTACTATCAAAAACCCAACGTAGTGTAAGTTGCCCATTGCGCCAGTCATAAGCTGCACGCATTAGTTTTTGATAATATCCACGTCCCACTATCAAGCTTGGTCTTGCACCATCAAGATAGGCTACAGCCGATACAAAACGATCTTGACGGTTACCATAACTATCTCCCCAATCGGAGGTGTTAGCACGAGCGGGTTGGTAAGGTACGGTTGCCATGGCAGCACCAGTTAATCCGTTAAAAACAGTTAGGAATTCAGGGCCTTGTTGTACCCAACCAGAGCTATTGCGATAATCTACGTTGGGATTCCCAATTACAGTCCCGACACCATCAACGGTACCGTCTGCTGTTTTTAGAATCATTTCGGCTTTTCCGTCTCCGTCAAAGTCATACACCATAAATGGGTTGTAATGAGGGCCTCCATTCATATTGTAGCCCAAATCGATACGCCATAGTTTTGTTCCGTCTAGTTTATAACAATCAAAAATTTGCTTACCACTATAACCACCTGAATTGTGATTAGCAATGGTAGGTTCCCATTTTAAAATGATTTCATAATTACCATCACCATCAACGTCACCTACAGAGGCATCATTGGCAGTATAAGTATAAGTCTGTCCGTCAGGTAAAGTTTCACCTAGTGGCATTTGAAGAGGTATGGATAGATGTTTAGTTGACCAAACTGCTGTTGGACTTGTTTGGGTACCTTCAACTCCGCTGATTACAGGGCTAATGGCATAAGTATTGCTTATAGTTCCCGAGTTATCAGTATAATTAGTTGAAGTAGTAATAGGGCTAGAATTAATTTTTACCCCATCTCTATACACATTAAATGTAATATTTGACGGGTCGGTACCAAGAAGTCTCCAACTTAAAAATACGGAACTGGATTTTTTAACAGCAACTAGTCCTCTAGTTAAGTATTCAACCTGTTTAGAAGTTGATACTACCGCATCAGGTATTTGTAAACTGCTCAATCTAACTACGTTGCCATAAACAGGAGCTCCACCATTAATGACATAGGCTCTGGTGTGGTAAAATGTTCCAGGAGTAAGGTTAGTGAGTGAAACCGAGAAATTCCCCATTCCGCCACTAGTATCGGCAACTTTAGAGTCTGCCGTAGTAGGAGTTGAGTTACTATTGCTATACACCACACCTCTTTCGGTTATTGCTATTCCTCCGTCGGAGGTAATATTACCTCCTGCCACAGCTGTGGTAGTGGTTATATTGGTTATATTGTTAGTGGTAAGTGTTGCCGGTGGCGGCGGCGGTACATACATCCTGGCAATGGGAGACACCACGCTACTCGAATTTGTTTTGGTATATACCACATAAGGATAAGCTGCATCACCTATGGCAATAGCCGGCCAGCTTGTGCCGGTTTGGTCAACACCATTGGGAACAGTAGGGTCTTTTAATTCTGTCCATGAAGCAGCTCCAGCAGCCAAAAAGAATACTCTAATGGCAAGAACCGATGTTGTACTTACGTTGTCACGGAAAGAGCAATAGAGATTTCCTGAATTATCATTAATTAAACTGATGTAAGGGGAATCTCTTGTTCCTATAGTCGTTGCTGAACTCCAAGTGTTAGTTAATTTGTCAAATGAAGTAACAGTAGCTCTATTGGTATTTGCAGTACTAAAATAAGCGATACAAAGTGTACTAGCATCTCTAACAGCAATTGCGGGATGACGGACACTTGTGATAGGAGTTGGATTTACCGATTCAGTCCAAGTACTACCATTAAAACTGTATAATCCAACAGTACCTGAACCATCAGTAGTGGCAGTTAATTTGAGAAACACTAACCAGGGTTTGTCTGTAGCATCAATGACTAAACCAGGTGCTGCTGCAAAGCCTGTAGTAACAGCACCTGTACCAACAGTTTCCCATGCCGTGCCATTGAATTTTTTGACATAAGGTATCATGCCTGATTCAATATAGGCAATGTAGGGGGTGTTGAAGGAATCAAATGCTAAAGAGCAACGATGAGCTGGTTGCAACCCACTTACTGAACCCATACCCGCATTACCTGTGGAAACATAAACTGTATTGCTGTCATCAGGATTTAAGGCACCCCAAGTTCCATTAATATAGTCGTATTTTTTTACGGCTAATTTAGAACCTGCAGAACCATCAATATAAGTGACGTACAAGTCACCAATTGCATCAGTAAAAAGGCGGGTATAAGTGGCACTAGTGCTTAGGTTTGCACCGACTTGCTCCCAAGTTCCGTCGGTTAAACGTCTTTTTACTTTTGGCACACCACTTTCGGTAAATGCAACATAAGGAATAAAATCAACTCCATTATTCACTACAGCAATACTGGTATATAGGGAAGTTGCAGAGGCTATCTGTGCTTCATTGCCTAATATATTCCATGTCTGGGCAAAGGAAGATTGCACTGTCAACAGTGTTAAAACTGTAAAAGCAGCGATTCCAAAAGACATCTTTCGGAAAAGAAACTGCGTAAAATCTAAAATTAATTGTTTTTTCATTTTGATGATCAAATGGTTTTTTTTTTAATAATTTGATTTTTAAAGGGCAATAATTCCTTGAATGTAATTATAAAGAATAACCAGACAGCCTTTATTCCTTTGGAAGATTAAGCCTATCTGGGTTTTTATTAATGTCTTTCCTTAAAGAAGTTGACTATAATTCATAGAATTGGACACAGGTTAAAAAACGGATTTATATTCAAAATCAGCATAAATCCGTTTTTATCCTTTCCTGTTTTAATTTTTAAAGACTACTTTTTAATAATCTTTTTTGCAAAATTCCCTTCGGATGTATATATCGTAAGATAATAAGTTCCTTTGGCAAGATGCTGAAGCGAAACGGTGCTTTTTGCTTCCGTAAGCATTAATTGTCCCAAACTATTGTACACTGCTATTTTTTCGACAACAGCAGCATCTGGCAAACTAACCGTTACAATGTCATTCGTTGGGTTAGGATATGCTTTTACTAAATCTGATTTTTCAAAAGAATCAGTAGACAAAGTTCCGGCAGTAAAACTAACATCGTAGCCATAAACAGTGGTCAAGACTTCAGGAACAGCTCCGTTACTAAAAATAAATAGGCTCTTACATGATAGGTCACAGCATCTGTAAGCCCCGTAATTGGGCTTGTATACATGCCTGTGGTCGTTGCGCCATCTACAATTTTAGTATCAGCAGTTGTGGGATTGAAGGTAAGCCCATAAACAATTCCGCGCTCCGTTACAGTCCCAACTGATGTTGCTCCTGACAACACCTCTCCACCCGCTGTGGCTGTAGTAGAAGTAATTGCAGTCACTGCCGAAGATTTGATTAATGGATCAAATACACGGGCAGTAGCTAAGGTTGGAGTAGTATTGGTAGAATACGCTACATAAGGATAAGAAGCATTACCTATTGCAATTGAAGGCCAAAGAGTTTGTTCTTCTATACCATAAGTAACGGAAGGATCTTTCAATTCTGTCCAAACAGATTGGCTGGTACCTAAAAACATTACTCTTGGTGAAATTTTTGTAGGGGTTGCAGTAAAAGCATCACGAAAAGCACAATACAAGTTTCCCGAATTATCTTTAATCATACTTATATAAGAGGCAGAATTGGTTCCAATAGCCGTAGCCAATCCCCATCCGGTTCCGGCAGGTAATGATTTGTTACAAGCAACAATTGTTGCCCTGGTAGAGGATGAAGTGTTCGCATAACCTAAATATAAGGTATTGGTGTCTTTAAATGAAATACAGGTAAAACGGGTACTAGTGATAGGAGTTGAAGGTGAGTAATCAGTCCATACACTACCATTATAACCGAACAAGGAAATTGATCCTGTAGTTGCACCTGTAGTTGCTAATTTAGTATAGGAAACCCAAGGGTAACCATTAGAATCTAATGCTAAATCAGGTGAAATTGCCACGTCTGCCGAAATAGGCTGGGTACCAACATTTACCCATGTTGTTCCATCGAATTTTTTTAGATATGGATTATTTGATTCAACATAAGCAATATAAGGAGTGTTGGAAGAATCAAAAACTATAGAACAACGATTGGCAGAGGTAAAATTGCTGTTTGTATTTGGGTTGGCACTATTAGTTGAAACATATAATGTGTTGGCATCGTCGTTATTTATAGATTTCCAGGTTGAATCATTAAAATCTAATTTTTTTATCGCTAATCTATTAACAGGCGTTGAAGATCCATCGATATAAGTGATAAATAATTCACCAAGGCTATTGGAAAATAAACGTGTGTATGTAACGGCTGTTCCTGGAAGGCCTGTGCTTACATCCGACCAAGTACCATCAGATAATCGTTTTTTTACCTTTCCTATAGTTGCCTCCGTAAATGCAACATAAGGAGTGTAAACCGCTCCGTTATTTACTACGGCAATACTCGTATACAAAGTAGCACCTGATGATATAGAACCCGAACCAGAGCCTAAAACCGTCCATTTCTGGGCAAAGGAAGATTGTACCGTCAAAAGGGTTAAAACTGTAAAAGCAGTGATTCTAAAAGACATCTTTCGCAAAAGAGACTGTGTTAACTCAAAAAGTAGTTGTTTTTTCATAATAAATAATAATGATTAATGGTTAAAAATTAAATAGCATATAAATTTGCGTTTTAGTGTTTGCAGTATTAGAATCTATCTAAAAATTGCTTAGCTAATAGTATTGGTTCACCCTCGAAAAACTGTTAGTCCGTTCTAAAACAAGCAATTACTAACACTCTTTGATTTACTACGAATTTAGCGTAATCAAGCCCTTGTAAAATCGGCTGAATGATTCTAAAAATCAGCCAAATGATACATTTTTACTTGGCCAAAAAACACAAACAGCTTATTTACAATAAATTAATAAAACAGAAATTTGATAGCAGAAGGTACTATCTTGGCACGCCAACCTTTTTGAGAAAGCAGATTTTTGTCTTGCTGACTGTATTTCTTTGACGTTAATCCGAATTGTTTTTGAAACATCCGCAGTTTGCATTTATCAAACCAATCCCATATTAAACAATAATTTGCTCCTTCCCTATTTGGCATATTTGGCTTTGCCCCAACACTCAAGACCAACTATTCGCCAAAACCAAATGCATAAATTAATCACATCGCAAAAATAGTGGACTAATTAGTCTACTATTAAAAATAAATGCTTACATTTGTCCTGTAAAAAAAGAACAAATGTTTTCAAAAGCTTGCGAATACGGAATCAAGGCGTCAATCTACATTGCCGAACAATCTTTGACAGGAAGAAAAGTGAGTTTGAAAGAAATCTCGGAAGCAATTGAATCGCCAACAGCTTATACTTCAAAAATACTGCAACACCTATGCCGAAGTTTCATTATAAACTCCGACAAAGGTCCTACTGGCGGATTCTCAATGGAGTTACTAAAAATGGAAAAGATAAAGCTGAGTACTATAGTTTTCGCAATTGATGGAGATTCAATTTACAATGGTTGTGGTTTAGGATTAAAAAAATGCAATGAAAAAAAACCATGTCCCGTACACAATCAATTTAAACTAGTCAGGGATGAACTCAAAAAAATGCTGGAAACAACTACAGTAAAAACATTGGCCGTGGACCATGAAAAAAAATTGACTTTTTTAAAACGATAAAAAAAATTAATTTAATAGTGGACATTTTTGTCCAAAATAATCACAAAAAACATACACATTAATATAAAACTTTAAATTATAAAAAAATGAATATTCAAGAAGACCAAATTATAGGTGAATTGGTAGCAAAAGACTACCGAACTGCATCAGTATTCAAAAAATACGGTATCGACTTTTGCTGTCAAGGCAACAGAACCATTAATGATGCTTGTGAGGCAAAAAAAATTGACGACAAATTAGTTGTTTCAGATTTGAATGCACTCATACAATCCCAATCAGAGAATACAACCGATTATAAATCTTGGCCAATAGATTTATTGGCAGATTATATCGAGAAAAAACACCATCGTTATGTTCAAGAAAAAACGCTGGAAATAAAACCCTACCTTGATAAAATTTGTAGAGTTCACGGAGAACGTCATCCTGAATTATTTGAAATCAACGAACATTTCAATGCTACTGCCGGCGAATTGGCAATGCACATGAAAAAAGAAGAACTCATTTTATTTCCTAGTGTACGCAAAATGGTTAAAACCAAACAAGAAAATTCCAAGTGGGAAGCACCGCAGTTTGGTACCGTACAAAACCCTATTCAAATGATGATGGATGAACACACCACGGAAGGAGAACGATTTGGAAAAATTGAAACACTGAGCAATAATTACACTCCGCCAGAAGATGCTTGCAATACTTATAGGGTGACAATTGCATTACTCAAAGAATTTGAGCAAGATTTACACCTGCACATTCATTTAGAGAATAATATTTTGTTTCCAAAAGCAATTGAATTGGAAAAAGAATTGTCCCAAAAAAATTAATTTAAAATTATGAGTCAAGAAAAAAAATTATGGATTGGATTGTTATTGGTAGCCATCTTTTCCTTTGGAGTTTTAGGTTATTATGGCTACGAAATTTACCAACAATCTCCACCAATTCCCGAAAAAATAATTTCAGAAAACAAGGAAGTAATTTTTACTGACCAAGAAATAAAAGATGGTCAAAATGTTTGGCAAAGTATGGGAGGCCAAGAAGTGGGAACCATATGGGGACACGGTGCTTATGTAGCACCAGATTGGACAGCCGACTGGCTTCATAGAGAAGCTGTATTTATATTGAACCTTTATGCACAAAAGGATTTTAAAAAAGATTTTAGTGCTTTAGACAAGGAAAAGCAAGCTGCCTTGAAAATACGTTTACAAGCAGATTTGAGAACCAATAGATACGATGAAAATACCAAAACAATAACTATTTCAGAAAATAGAGTTTTGGCCATTCAATATTTAAGTCATTATTATGAAGGTTTGTTTACAAATTCTCCCGAATTTGACAAATTGCGAAATGATTATGCTATTCCAAAAAATGCCATCAAGGACGCAGATAGAATGCACAAAATGAATGCATTCTTTTTTTGGGCAACCTGGGCAACAGTTACAGAACGTCCTAATTCCGATATTTCATACACGCACAATTGGCCTGCAGATGAATTAGTGGGAAACAAAGCCACCACAGATTTAATGGCTTGGTCGGGAGTCAGCATTATTACATTGATTTTGTGTATTGGATTATTGGTTTTCTATCATGCAAAATCCGGCGAAGGAGAAAGCTTGCCAATACCTACATCAGATCCACTTTTAAAACAAGGAATGACACCATCCATGTATTTGGTGAAAAAATATTTCTGGGTCGTAAGTTTGCTCATGATTTTACAAGTGCTGTTGGGAATTGTCACCGCCCATTATGGTGTCGAAGGAAATGGTTTATACGGAATTCCAATAGACAAATTCCTGCCTTATGCCGTGACCAGGACTTGGCACACCCAATTGGCCATTTTATGGATTGCAACAGCCTGGCTGGCTACTGGATTGTATATTGCTCCGGCAGTTTCAGGAAAAGACCCTAAATTTCAATGTTTTGGCGTAAACTTTTTGTTCATTGCTTTACTCATAATCGTTGTTGGATCAATGATCGGTCAATGGTTTGGAGTGATGCAAAAACTAAACTTGGTTCAAAATTTCTGGCTTGGACATCAAGGTTATGAATATGTTGATTTAGGTCGTTTTTGGCAAATCTTTTTGTTGGTTGGACTTTTCTTGTGGTTGGCTTTAATGGTTCGCCCTCTACTTCCTATATTAAAAAGAAAAACAGAAGAAAAAAATCTAATCATTCTTTTTTTAATTTCTTGTTCCGCGATTGCTCTTTTCTATTCTGCTGGATTAATGTGGGGCAGACAAACAAATCTTGCCATTGCCGAATATTGGAGGTGGTGGGTAGTCCACTTATGGGTTGAAGGATTCTTTGAAGTATTTGCGACAGTGGTAATTGCTTTCCTTTTTGTTCGTTTGGGTTTATTGAAAACAAAAACAGCCACATTAAATGTATTGTTTAGCACGATAGTATTTTTGTCTGGAGGAATTTTAGGCACGTTTCACCATTTGTATTTCTCGGGAACGCCAAGTGCCGTCATGGCTTTGGGAGCCACATTCAGTGCTTTGGAAGTGGTGCCGCTAACCCTTATCGGATATGAAGCGTATCATAACTATAAACTTTCCAAAGCGACAGCCTGGGTCGATGATTATAAATGGCCTATTTATTTTATGCTTGCCGTATCTTTTTGGAATTTCCTTGGAGCTGGTATATTCGGGTTTATCATTAATCCTCCAATTGCCTTGTATTATGTTCAAGGGCTAAACACTACTCCTCTTCATGGTCATACCGCATTGTTTGGCGTTTATGGAATGTTGGGAATTGGTTTGATGTTATTCGTGCTAAGAAGTTTGTATAGAAACACATTATGGAACAACAAGTTAATTAAAACCACTTTCTGGTCACTAAATATTGGTTTGTTCTTAATGGCAACGATGAGTTTACTACCAATAGGTATTTGGCAAGCCATCGAAAGTATCGAAAAAGGAATGTGGTATGCCCGTTCAGCTGAATTAATGCAAGATCCTACCATGATTACTTTAAAATGGCTACGTACCTTTGGCGATGTTCTCTTTGCAATAGGTATTGTTTCCTTCGCTTGGTTTGTATTTGATCTAACATTAAAAAACAAAAACAAGTAATATAATATCCTCATTACAAAAACAAACCCTTAAACAATAAATGTTTAAGGGTTTGCTTTTTAAGACATGTCTCGATTTGAAATAACAATACACAAAAACCATCGTTATTTGTATCTAGTACATCATTTTTTGCTTTAAATTTTGTTCGATTTTAAATTCACCTGAATTTTTGATTGAATTCTCTTTTGGTTCCTGATTTTTTTCACCCCAAAGAATTGCAATAAATTTTATGGTATTGTTTAGAAAACTGTTTTTTGAAATTTCTACATTGACAATTCCTGTTGTTTTTATCAAAACCCCGCTTTTCTCTTCCTTGCCACAATTCACAACGGTGTTATTTTGAAAAACCAGGTTTCCTCCTATTGTGGACTCGTCATAGCCACCACGATAATAATCCAAAATGTTGTTTTGAATATTCTCAAATTTAGAATTCCTGATATAGACAAACTCGGCATTATATTCACCTAGATCGTCATTTTCATCTGCTAATTTCAATCCTCTTTTGCATTTTTTAATTACCGTGTTGTCTATTGAAATTGTGTCGGCAAAAGAATCTTTATAAGCATTTAAAACGCAATCAAAATCGCTTATTTCCGTATTTTTGACCTTTAGATTATACGCAGAAAACATTTCTTTTTCCTTGGTTGCAAAAGCATGTTGCCCATTTCCTCCCTTGAGAACAATATTTTCCAAAGTTAAATTTCCTTTAGCTCCCATCAAGAAAGCCGAAGTATTGTCTTTACCTGAATATTCTACCGTGGCTCTATTCTTTTGGTCTTTGGACTTAATCGTTATTTTCTTGTCAATTATCAAAGAGGCAGCAATCCTGTATATTCCTTTTTTTAATTCGATTGTAGTTCCAGATGTCGCTTTGGCCAATGCTGCGGTCAATTCATTTTCTGAAGCCACTCGAATTGTTTTTGGAGTTTCATATACAGTCTCATCCGAAAACCAATGTGCACCATAGGCTTTTTTGTTGATTGCACCCTTGCTTTTGTCTACCGGTAAAACGATTGCCCCCATTCCATTTGTTGTTGCTCTGCTATTTGAAAAAACATCCTGTTTTATATTTTCAAACTCAAATCCGGCATACACTTCTTTTTGGTCTACTGTAGGCACATACAACCATTCGGACAACTTGAACATTGCAAGGTTTTCAGTTTTTAGGCCGTCATCTTTGACTTCACTTTTGTTGGCGCCGTTCATTGAATTATTTTTAAACAAAACACCATCAACTTTGTCGTAGGCCTTTATTGGAAACTCATCGGCCACATGATTAAAAATAATATTATTGGCCATAATCATTCTTTCAGGTCTGGCGGAACGTATTTCTTGCGCCGGCAAAACATCACTTTTGTCCATATTTGCACCCACGCTAAACTGCCAAGGAGTCTTGCAATCGAGAAAAGTATTATAGGCCACAACCACGTCAGTTACTTGATTGTACCGGTTTTGTGGTGATTTTGGAACGCCATTCATTACTGCCAAAGCACTTCTAAATTCTTTTCCTTTAATATTATAAAAATAGTTGTTGGTGATTAGATGACCCGTATTGATGACCCGTATTCCACCCATAAATTCAGAATTGTCATCTCCAATAAACATGTTACCGTCGATGGTACAATAATTTCCGTGCCTTAAAACCAACGAACCCTCGCATTTATAAAAAATATTGTTTCTGTATTCGTTGTTGTTGGATTTATTCGAAATAATCTCTACCTCTCCGTCACAACGCTCAAAAAGATTATTGGCCACATTGGTATAAGATGGCGCCATTGATGTATTGCTATCTCCAATTTGCAGGGTTTCACCGTGTGGTCCTCCTTTTCTGGGTCTTGGTCCAAAATGATTGTTGGTAATCTGATGGTAGTTGTTAATGTGTTCGTTTCCTTTCAAGGCCACCAAAATTGTAGGTCCAGAATTTGATTTTCCGGTAATATAACAATGGTCTAATTGATTGTGTCTTCCCCAGAATTCTATCCAATGATCTTCTTTATTTCTATTAAGTTGCGTGAAATCTTCGATAACACAATCATATACTTTACAGTTATTGGCAATTGTTTTGGAATCAATGTGAAAATCAATGACAGTATTCGAAGGCGTGTATCCGTTTTTGAAATAAAGCCCTCTCACTTCTAGATAGGTTCCTCCTATTTTCAAATCGGAAACCCCTTCAATAGTCACTTTCCCAGCTGTTTCTGCACGTAAAACAATGGGAGCGCCTTTAGTTCCTTTACCATAAAATTTAATTTGGACATCTTTCCAAACACCATTGGCAAGAACAATCTCTTCTCCGGCAACGGCATTCTTGATGGCGGATTTTAACTCTTCCTGGTTATTTACTTTAATAATGTTGCCGTTTTCTTTTTTGCCAAAGGAAAACAATAAAAATACAACACCAAAAAACAACAAATTTCTCATTAATTCCATTTTTAAAAATTATTAAAACAAACCAAGAATTCAATCAACATAACATCAAAAAGTGTAATTACAAATCATCGGTTCTGAAAGGCGGAGTTGCAAGCCCGTCTTTGTTATAAAGCATTACTTTCCCTGGAGCATCATCCCACAAATACCGAACTTCTTTTGGCGCTGAAACTTTGTCACTGCTCAACTTTATGGTTTTCATGTCGTTTTGCAAATAGCCGTTTGCGGGATAGAATTTATTGTCGCTGCCGGCAATCATGAAACCGCTAATGCCAGATTTGGGAGTTTCTGCAGCAAATGTTCCGTTTTTAAAAGTGACCAATAGTGTATTTCCTTCCGTTTTGTATTTTTCAAAAACAGGAGCCGAAGCACTCCATTCTTTTTTGCCATAAGCCAGATTTCCGGCAATTGTCGCCATTCTTTTTCCAACAATCTGTTTGTGGATTGGATGAATATTATCATCTGCACCCACGTCAATCAAAACAGCCATTCCTGTATTTTTCAATTCCAATGCTTTGGCTTGTGATTCACGAAGTGTAATCCAACGATTATTTTGGCCTGCATAATTGGGCAATTGGGCAAAAACAAAAGTGAAATCAGATTTCCATTTTTTTCTCCAATCGGTAATCATGTCTTTAAATAAATCGACATATTCAACAGCATTTTTAGAATTTGATTCTGCTTGATACCAAATGATGCCCTTGATTTTAATACCCAAAAACGGTGCAACCATTCCATTATACAATGATGTAGGATATATGTTAGGATGCTGTCTCACGGGAACTTCTTCTATATTTTTGGTTCCTATTTCGTATTTCCATTCACCGGCTAAAGAAATCTTTTGTTGTCCTGTTTGTAGATATAGTGCTTCTTTGGCACTGCGGAAACCGCCAATATCGCCACTGTTTTTTACACGAATCGTAATCGTGTTTTTTCCAACAACGAATAGGGTATTGGAAATTTTATAAAAGCGATCCAAGTCTTTAATTTTACTTTCACCAACAATTTTCCCATTGATGTAAGTGACATCTTCATTGTCAACACGACCAATGCTCAACAGGAATTCTTTCTCGGACAACTCTTTCTCGTTCAATTCAAAAGTTCTGGAAACCCAAACGATTCCATCGCTTGGCGTTATTTTTGCAGTTTCCCATAAAATTGGAACATTTATGGTTTTCCACGAGGATTTGTCATAGGAATTATCGAACCATCTTTCTTGCATTCCAACATCCAGTTTATCCGCTTTGTCTTCCCAGTTCTTGAAATCTTTGTTGTAATTCTTAATTACATCCGAAAAATTGATGTTCTTCATTTCAGCAATCACCTTTTTGGCGGACTCATGTTTCCCCATCATCTCCTCGCTCATCCAAGCCTCAATATTGGTTCCACCAAATGAAGAATTTATCAATCCTATTGGAACATTATATTCTTGATAGAGCTCTCTTCCAAAAAAATACGCAACAGCCGAAAATCCTAAAGCATTTTCAGGAGAACAAGTTTCCCATTGCCCTTTCTCGATGTCCTTTTGTGGCAAACCAGCCATAGTTCTTGAGACTTGCAGCAATTTTATTTTTTCATAATTGGCTTTCGAAAGCTCTTCTTTTCCATTTAAAGCATCTTCCAGTTTCCAACCCATATTGGATTGTCCGGAACAAAACCAAACATCTCCAACATAAACATCTTCTAAAATAATTTCATTGTCTTCGGCAATTGTCATTTTATAAGGACCTCCTGTTTTTTGCCCTTTAAAATGTATGGTCCACTCGCCACTTGCATTGGCTTTGGTCTCTAGATTCTTGTTGTTAAAGTTGACTTTTACAGTTTTGCCTGCATCGGCCCAGCCATAAATTGTAATGGGTGCATCACGTTGCAAAACCATGTGGTTTGAAAAAAACTTGGGTAGAGATACTTTTGCAAAAGTGAAACCTGAAGAAATTAGTAAAAGAAAAGAAATTAGATATTTCATGACCGATAAAAAAATTAAAAGCGTTAAAGCAAAGCATTAAATTGATTCATCGATTTAGAACCAATCCTAAAAAAACAAAGCCTGCATCAAAAAAATAATATATTTTATTGTAGCAGGCTTTTAGTCTTGTAATGTATAATGATTAAAAAATCAATTAGGCATTTTTATATGATCCAAATTCAATTATATACCTAAAGCCTGACCTCCACCTATTTGGATAGTTTCAGCTGTCAAGAAGGATGCATCATCACTTACCAAGAAAGCCACAACATTAGCTACCTCTTCTGCCTCTCCTAATCTACCCAACAAAATTGTATTTTTCCAAGAAGCAAATAGTTCAGGTTTAGTAGCTTTAATTTGTGCGTGAAAAGGGGTATCTATTGTACCCGGAGAAACTGCGTTTACTCTAATTCCGTACTCAGCTAAATCTTTAGCTAAAGCTCTTGTGATAGATTGCACCCCACCTTTAGAGGTTGCATAAATACCAGCTCCAGGACCAGCACCATTCCAAGCTGCATTTGATGTATAGTTTATGATAGAAGCTTTTTCTCCTTTTTTAAGAAAAGGTATGGCGGCTCTTGAAGCAAAAAATACTGAATCGAGATTCAAAGCCATGACGAATTTATATTCCGCTGTTGTCATCTCTTCAAATCTAGCTCTAACACCTATACCACCTGCATTATTTACCAGAACATCTATTTTTCCGTATTTTTCTCCAATTTTATTGATATTAGCCGTAACAGCTTCATCATTTGTTACATCAAAACTATAGTACTCTGCTGAAATACCTTCTGCAGCAAGTTCTGCTACTCTTTGAGCTCCCGCTTCATCATCTATACCGTTTAAAACGACTGTATATCCATCTTTACCTAATCTTTTTGCTACTGCGAAACCAATTCCTCCAGTTGCACCAGTTACAACCGCTACTTTCCCTTTTAATTTACTCATTTTATTTAATTTTAATTTTATTATTTTTCTACTGATTCAATGTTTCGTGCAAAGAAGTAAATTGCACCAATACCAAGGGGAACAAAGGCCGCAATGGCTATAAAAATTGGAGTATAAGATACTACCGCAATTTTAGGCACTAAAAAGTTCATAATGATTACCGAAAATACTCCGACCATTCCTCCCAACCCAGCTAATGAACCTACTGATTTTCCGCTAAACAAATCACTTGGCAAGGTTTGAACATTTCCAATTGAAAACTGGAAACCAAATAGCACAACAAATACAATTGAAACGAAACGTTCTGGTGTCGTGGCAAACATTATGGTTGCCATTAGTCCCAACAACATAATCACTCCTCCAATTAATATTGTGGTCTTTCTTCCCTTGTCAATCGAATTTGTTCTGGCAATAATTTTTCCTGAAACATATCCACCAGCAATACTTCCGATGGCAGCACCCACATAAGGCACCCAAGCAAACATCCCCACTTGTTTTACGTCAAAACCGTAAACATCAAACAAATAAATTGGCATCCAACCCACAAACAACCACCAAATAGGCTCCAAGAATAGACGCCCAACAACAATTGCCCATGATTCCCTGTGCGAAAGAATTTCTTTAAGACTTAACCCTTTTGTATCTTCGGTAGCATTTTGGTCAGCTATGCTTTGTCCTTCCAAAATATACTTTTGTTCTTCTGCTGTAATCCAAGGATGTTTTTTAGGACCTGCCTTGTTTATAAGCAACCAAGGTATTATCCAAAGAATTCCGAAAGATCCCACAATCATAAAAGTAATTCTCCATCCAAAAGCAACAAAAAGAGAGGCTATAAAAGGCGGCGCAATTACCGATCCAATAGAAGCACCTGCATTAAACAACCCTTGCGCAATGGCACGCTCCTTTATCGGAAACCATTCGGCATTACTCTTCACTCCTCCAGGCCAATTTCCCGCTTCTGATAATCCCAAAGTACTTCTAAAAAACGCAATTGAAAATAGGCCTCGAACCGTTGAGTGCATAAAGGATGATATTCCCCAAACACCAATACTGATTACATATCCTATACGGGTTCCTACTTTATCAAACAATTTTCCTGAAAAAAGTTGCCCAAGCGCATAGAAAACCATAAAAACATTTAGAATATTCCCATAATCATCTTTTGTAAGTCCCAATGATTGAGAAATGGAACCTTTAACATTTTCATTGCCCCACATAATAGAAAGCGCACTTCTATCAATATAATTTATAACCGTGGCTAAAAATATTAGTCCAATAATCATCCATCTTAATCCTTTAACTTTCATTGTATTATGTTTTATTTCGAGCTGTTTCTATATTAAAAATAAACCTAAGAATCCCTGTACCTGTATTTTTCAATAAGGTAAACTTGATTTTAAAAATCTAAAAAAATATTAATTAGGAGATAATAGATTTATGAAAAAATGAAAAACCGTATTGTTCTATTATTTCATTTTCTTGTACATAATTTCATCTCCCGCTTGTGTATTATTCAATGTTATAACAATACTGGTATAGTGCTTTAAAATGTTCTTTCATTTTTTGTTTTGCCAACTGTGGATTCTGGGCTATGATAGCCTCATAAATATCAGTATGTTCCTTAATCCCCATTGTAGCCTGATTTTCATCGCAAACATGGTATTTCCCAAAATTGGTGATAATCTCAGGAGTTATTATCAACATCAAATTGTTTATGGTTGCATTTCCACTGGCTTTTGCAATAGATAAATGAAAAAGCAAATCTTCTTGGACGGCATCTTCCCCATTTAATACTTTTGCCGTATAAGCCTGTAAAGCAGCCTTAATCTTTATTAAATCATCCGAAGTTCTTCTTATTGCAGCCAACCTAACCGTTTTAAGCTCCAACAAAATTCTTGTTTCAACCAGTGATTTAAAATTAAAATCATCCAATTCCAAAATATCGTCTATTATGCCATTCATGGCAATCACTCCAATATTCGCCACAAAAGTTCCACTTTGCGGAATTGATTTTAGTATGCCATAATATTCTAATTTTTGTATTGCTTCACGAACACTACTCCTGCTTACTCCAAACTTTTCAGACAGCATTCGCTCCGATGGCAGCTTGTCGTCTGGTTCCAAATTTTTGAAATTAATATAATCCCTGATTTTTGAAATTATGCTATTCATAGCCTCGCGATGATCTTTTTTTACGTGTACTTCTAATTTCATAATTTATAATTTTAAAATAAAAAATTTGGTTAACCAGATTGGTTTATGCGAAATTACAAAAAAATCCAACATAAAATATAATATAATCTACATACAAAACCACCTGGAAATAATTTATTTTTCTGACCTAAAAACTGGTTTACCAATTTGGATAACCAAATGTACTTCTTTTTTTAATTAAAAAAAATTAAATCATGAAATTTTTTCAAATTATCCATAATGCATCATCTTTTATTGTTTAATTACTTTATAATTCATTTGTTTTCCGTCCAAATTAACCCTCAAAAAATAAACACCCGTAGACTGATTATCAAGATTTAATTGAACCCTTCCTGAAACCACGGGATAAACTCCTTTTCCGACAACCTGCCCGTGAATATTGATTAATTCCACTGCTATTTCATTTTGCAAAAACGGAATGGCCAATTCAAAATGTCCTTTAGTTGGATTTGGGTACAGTAGGGATTTGGGAGCAATTGACGTAACGACAGAAAGGCTTCCTTCAGGTGAATTTGGACCTACATCGTTGATTGTCACAGGAAAATAAGTGACAAGCTCGGTGCTGAAATGATCCGCACCTGCGTTACTAATTGCCAATCGTGGTTGACCATCAATATCGATATTCACATTCAAAGAAGGAACCGCGTCTGCAATGACCGGAGAAGTATTCGTGGCTTTCCATATTGTACCATTTAAGGCTAGGTTTGGATTCTGAACTGATACTTGGTCAGATGTAAACGCAGGACCACCGGTAACCAACTGTGCAGTTCCTGTTGGATACATTATATTGTTGGCCCAAGTTATTGCTCCCTGCTGATCTGCTAAATATCTGACCAGATTATTTTGTGACCCAACGACTAAATTGTTGGCAATTTTAATATCTGCCAATTTTTTATTGTACGTACCATCTGCCCTTGTATAGCCCAGTTCAATTCCGTACGTATTATTCACCAATGTGTTGTATGCAATAGTGACACGCTCAGGCCTGTAATGCAGACTAGGGTCGGTGCTCTCACCAGTAATCACGTCTCCTTGAGTCAATGCTATTGGCGCATCCCAAACCGTCCCTTGTAAACCTTCAAAGTAATTATTCACGATAACATGGTCAGTCCCATATACCCTGATACCTCCAGTATGGATTGGTTGTGGTGTGGTTGGTGGAGTTGTTTGTGGGTTTGGCACGTACACTGCATCAGCCTTTCCTCCTCCAAAGAAATAATTACCTTCTACTCGAGTTCTGTTACCTTGACGAAGTGTTAAGCTTCCATGACTTCTAGTAAATGTATTGTATCGAATTAGATTATCATTCGATTTCACGGAAACAATTTCTGGATCTCCATCGCATTCCTCAAACAAATTAAATTCAACGGTTGTAAAACCACTGGAATTACACAAAAGACTATTTCCAATTCTGATGGACTCTTTTTCATTTTCGGCTCTTGGAGAGTTATTGTAAAAATAATTATGGTCAATTCTATCATGATGGGACTGGTAATTTTCAGTTCTGGCTTGATTATAAGTCCCATCTATTGTGATAAAATTCCCCATGGTAAGTTTGTTTTTAAAGATATTGTGGTCTATTCTATTATGATGGCTCAACATTTGAAAAGTATAGTCATCAAAAGTCCCGACAACCACAATCCAGCTTACCTTTACCGTAGCTGTTATTGCATTCTGTTCAAAAACATTTTTTGAAATTCGGACATTATTGGATGCCTCCAATTTTATCAAAGTACTATTGCTCGTACAATTAAACACAAAACCTTCAAAATTAATATAAGCTGATTTTTTAATTCCAAAATTAGAATTTCCAGTCAAAGTAACCCCCCCTACAGTTTCTGCTTTAATCGTAATTGGCTGTTGTGCCGTGCCAGATTTGGTAATAGACGCAACAAAATCTGTATATGAGCCATTTTTAACAATAATCGTGGAGCCTGGAACGGCAGCATTTACTGCAGTCTTAAAGGCGGCAAGAGTTGTAACTGTTTGTGAACTCATATTCAAACTCAATGCAATTATTGCCACAATTGAAAAAAAGAATTTAAGATTTACAATCATAAAAAAAGCAGGTCGCTTAATAGGTATAATTCTTTTCATTTTTAAAAATTTTAAAGTTTTTATAAATTATTTTTGGTTTTCCAAATTGGTTAATCAAATTGGTTTACCAAATATAAATCAAAATTTCCCAACTTTCAATCTTTTTTTAAAAGATTTATAAAAGCAACAAAAAAACACCCAATATCAAGGCTTTGTAACTGCTGATATTGGGTGTTTAAAAAAAACTAAACTTAAAACTATTTCTTAGTAACCATCATTTTGTGGAATCGTTATAAACGAATTGGTATCAATTTCATACTGTGGGATAGGCAACAACATATGATTTGAATCTGCATTTGCTTGAAGAGTTGAAAGACTTAACTTTGGATCAGGATATAGTGAATAATGCAAAGGATACATTACCGCAAAGTGGTCGCTCAATATTTTCTCTGCCGTCAAAGTGGTAGAGGTAACATTTAACCTCAATAAATCGAAAAACCGTTGGTTCTCAAAAGCAAATTCCCATCTTCTTTCGTCTGCCAAAGCCTTTTCATAAACAGCCGTCGATACCGTGGTAGGCAAGGCTGTCAAACCTGCTCTCGTATGCACTTGATTAATTAATCCCATACTTGCAGGAGTATTTCCATTGGCTTCCGCCAGCATCAACAACACATCCGAATAGCGAATAACAGGCCAGTCATTCTCCGCATCTCTCGCTATCGTCACCACTGAAATGTATTTTTTAACATACAATACTGCTCTTGTTCCTGTACCAAAAACCCCAATATTGACTGCTTTTCTAACATCTGTTGCAGCGTAGGAAGTATTCAATTCACCGGCAGGGGTATTATTTCCGCTACCGTCTCCATTTATTACAGCAGAACCACTATTTAATGGAGCAAATAAATTAGGAAGGGTGTTACCCATACCCAAACCACCAGCTTTGAAACGAATGGCAAAAAGTGTTTCCTTGTTCATTTCATTGGAAATGGAAAAAACATTGGCATAAGAAGATTCCAAACCATAACCACTATTCGAAACAACATCGTTCAACAAGACTGCCGCTTCTGCTTTTCTGTTTAAAGTGAGATACACTTTGGCCAACAATGCTTTTGCAGACCATTTGTTTGCAAGTCCAAGTTCAGCAGGTATGACACCAAACTTGGCACTGCTGGCATAGGCTGCTGCATTTACCAAATCGGCTTCAATCAATTTGTAAATATCTTCTTTAGAAGAACGGTTTATCGTTTTTGATTCTGCTGGAGTTACTGCTTCATGTATCAAGAACACTCCTCCATACAATCGTACCAAATTAAAATAATGGTAAGCCCTGATAAAGGAAGCTTCGGCAGCCAAACTTTTACGTTCAGCTTCTGTCACCGGAACTGCGGCATTTTCATATTCAATTTTACCTGTACTCGCATTATAATTTGCTTTAACAGCATTTAAAACAAGATTGGCGCTTCTTATGTTATTATAAGTATTCAACCAATAATTATAAATACCTTGATGAGAACTTGATGGATAAAATTCATCCAAAAAACTCAAATCATAATTCACGGACGAAGTAGATCCAGGCACACCCATTATCGAATTGTCACTGCGCAACTCCGACATTTTCCATTCCTCCAACAAGGGTTTTTGAAGCCCTCTGTAGCAACCTGTCAACGCAGTTCTAATCTCGCCATAATTGGAGTAATAGGTGGCTGTGCTTATGTTAGATTCCGGATATAAATCGATGATGTCGCTACATCCAGTTAAACCAGCCAATAAAAGAACCATTATATATTTGAATGCTTTCATAATCAAGTTTGTTTTAAATTAAAAATTAATATCTATTCCGATGATTACTGTTTTAGGTATCGGGAAAGATCCTCTTTGGTATCCATCAATTAAAGGATTCGTTCCATAAACTCCTGCATTGAAACGTCCTTCTGGATTAATTCCCCTGTATCCCTTAGCCGAATGGAAGTACATATTTTGTCCAGAAGAATACAAACGCAAGGAACTCAATCCAAGTTGTTTGTACATTGATTCTGGAAAATTAAACCCAATATTGACTTCTCTCAATGCAAAATAAGAAGCATCTTCCACCACATAATCAGTCAGCATCCAGTTGAACCCGGCTGTTTCATAAGGTGTTTTCCCATCTCCAGGATACATTTCGCTTAGCCAACGATTCGCAGTATAGTTTGTATTACGCTGTTTTGTCTCGTTGTAATTAGGATCTCCATTAATCAAGTCTCCCCCTTGAACACCTTGAAACGTAAAACTAAGGTCAAATGATTTGTAAGTTAGGTTATTCGTAATTCCCCAATTAAAATCCGGATAAGGATTTCCTATTACCGTTCTGTCATCATTATCAATGATGTTGTCCCCATTCACATCCACCAATTTCAAACCTCCAGGAATAAACAAGTTAGCTAGTTGACTTGTCAAACCTGATGCTTTCGCTGCATCAATTTGTTTTTGTGAAAGCCACACCCCATCTGTTTTGAAACCATAGAATTGAACCAATGGATCTCCCACTTTAGATTGATACACCTCCGTACGTTCTCCCTGGTTTCTCAAATAAGCTTCACTTCCTAACTCTCTAACTCTATTCTCTGTATGAGAAAAATTAGCAGAAGTAGTCCATTTGAAATCTCTGGTTTTAACATTTGTGGTTGATAGTTCAAGCTCATACCCTTTATTATTCATGCTTCCTATATTGTTCCATGAGAGAGGAACACCCGTAAATGCCATCACAGCTTGTTGCAACAGCAATTTATCGGTTTTAGACTGATAAACATCTACAGTAAGATTAATCCTGTTTTTAAGCAAAGAAAGATCCAATCCTAAATTTGTTTGATAGGTGGTTTCCCAAGTAAGATCTGGATTGGCAAGAATTCCTGATGTAGGTGCCTGTCCTGAAACTGAAGAACCTGTCCCTGAACCCAATGAATAGTTTGCAGAAGTCAATAAATCAACAAATCCATAATCTAGAATTCTATTATTACCAGAAGTACCATAACTTGCCCTAAGTGTAAGTTTGTCTAACCACTCTGCCTTGCTCAAAAACTCTTCTTTGGAAACTACCCAACCTGCTGAAGCAGCCGGAAAATTCCCCCATTTATGACCAGGACCAAAATAAGAACTACCATCGGCACGGAAACTGGCAGACAATAAATACTTGCTTTTATAAGCATAATTAACCCTTGCCAAATAAGACAACAAACCTGTTTGGACGTTAGATCCAAAAGTTCCTGCCTTATCGATAACCAAAGCATTATTTAATGTTCTAATTTCATCACTTGGATAGTCCTGACCCGTGGTTTGCGATCTTTCAACCCTGGTTTTTTGGGCCGTATATCCTAATAATGCCTCAAGAGAGTGATCTCCAAATGTCTTTTTGTAATTCAAGGTGTTTTCAGACAGCAAGTCAATAAGAGTACTATTGATATACACCCCTTTATTTACTATTCCGTCACCTGTTGCGTTTCTATCTGCCCATTCAAATCTCTTGCCATAATTCATGTATACACTGGCCATTGTTTTGAAATCTAGACCCGGAAGTATATTATAAGTCAAACTTGCACTACTTTGCAATCTATATTCGTCGGTAGTGATTTCCTGGCTAAGAAGAGAAGCCATTGGGTTATTTTGTGCCGAGTTAAATGGACTTGCCACTGTTGGCCCCCAATTAGTCCCGTCAGGCATTTTTCCTGAATAAGTCAATGTATTAAAATGTCTTGGATGCGAGAAATCACCCGCTTTTACGCTTGCCCATTGCGTATTTTGATGCACAAATGCCGCTGTTGCTTCATTGTGATAAATCGGCAGAAAACTTGGGTAACGAATGAAATTGGTGAAATTTTCCGAAGGAGTTTCTTTCGTTGAAAATGAAGGATTCAAATTTACGGAAAGCTTTAGTTTCTTACTCAAATCGACATCCAACTTGGAACGAAAATTATATTTTTCGAAATTACTTTTAATCATTACACCTTCATCTCCATTGTAACCTCCAGAAATAAAATAGCGAACCGTTTTACTTCCTCCCGTGGCACTCAACTGGATATTTCTGAAATCAGCCGTTTGCAAAACCTCGTCTTGGTAATCAATCCCTTTTCCTCCCAACATGTCTTGTTCAATCACATAAGTAGCCCTATTGTTGGCAGAAATTGTATTTGTGGACGCAACAACACTTGGATCAGTCGCTTTTAAATCACGTTCGGCGAACAAGCGTTCCACATAGTCTGTAGAAGACATAATAGGATATGTGCTGTAAGCCGATTTTACACCACTTGAATATTTGAACGAATATCGAACTTTATCTGATTTACCACTTTTGGTAGTAACCAATATAACACCACCTGACCCACGAGAACCATAAATGGCTGCAGAGGCAGCATCTTTCAATACCTCAACAGATTCAACATCGGCCATGTTCAATGCAGACAATCCGTCCGGAACGGGTTGTCCATCAATAACAATAAGCGGACTTGAAGTTGCATTGATTGAACCAATTCCTCTAATTGATATTTTAGTATCGGAACCCGCCTCTGACGAGGTGTTTTGAACATAAACCCCTGCAATTTTTCCTTGCAAAGCTTGATCAAGTCTTGACACGGCAACTTCTTCCAGTTTTTCGTTTTTGTATTTTGACACCGCCCCAGTCACGCTAGATCTTTTTTGTGTACCATATCCAATAACTACTACTTCATCAAGCGCACTTGCCGACTCTTTCAAAGTAACGTCTATTACTTGATTTTTACCTACCACAATAATTTGAGGTTCGAAACCTATGAAAGAAAATTTCAAAACTGATTTTGAATTTTTTACATTAATAGAATATTTACCTTCTATATCTGTTGAAACCCCCTTGTCTTCAAAGTTTACAGATACACTTGGTATTGGCATTCCTTTTTCATCTACCACAGTCCCTGAAATTTTTATTTTATCAGTCTGTGCATAAATAATAGAGGTGAAAATTAAGAGAAACAATAAAATTGGTTTTTTCATAATTTATTCATTTTAATATTAATTGGGTTTTTTAGTTAATCGTTTTTGCATGCTATTTCTAATTTGATTCTTGGTTTAGAAATAAATTAAATTGTTTTTCTTATTTTTATTTCATTGAAGGTGGTTATTGATTTTTTAAATAATTAATTTTCGATTCCATTAAATAGTTTTTACCAAAAGCGTCAATAAAAACAGTATTCCAAATTATTTCAATATCGTATCATTAAATAACTTGTCAATAAGGTTTTTCAACGATTCAAAATTAAAATTTGCTTATAAACAATAATCCTTAAATAGGGATAAAATCGTCCAATGTTAGATAATCTCGTCATAAAACTTTGAACTTTAAGCCTGAATACTTGTTCTAGCGCAATAAATCTTATCCCGTCAATCATACCTGTTTGATACAGAAAATTTTATGTGTCTTCAAATAATTTTTGACAAAGTTTTACAAAAAAAATTTTCTATATTTACCCATAAAACAGTATGATTTTCCTTGTTATTTTGGATAACCAAATTGGTTATCCAATTTGGTTGCCCAAATATATCACTATTATTTTGAATAAAAAATAAATAATATATATTTTTTAGATTATTATTTTTAGTAAACCAAAAATATTTAATCATTTGGCCACATATACAAATGCAAAAAAGACAATTGCAATTCGCATCAATTGTCAGTTCTAAAAGAAAAAAATACCGACAACAAATTAGAGTCAAACAAGTTTCTTAAAAAACCCAAATTTTACAACAATGGAGATTTAAAATGATTTTTATTTTTTGAGCATCTTGACTGCTTTCGTTGCTGATCCATTTCTCAAAAATTTAACGAAATACAATCCTGAACTTAAACGGGAAAGATCCAAATTACTGGATGCAAGTTGTAGGGACCCCATTAATTTTCCATTGGTATTGAAGATTTGAATACCGTCATAATTCTCCCTGATTTTATCCGAAAGTTCCAAATTATCGTAAACAGGATTAGGAAACAAAACAACATCTTCAATGCTCGAAGAAAATTCTTCTGTAGACAATGTCCCTTCTGATATACTAAAATCCGAGAAACGAATAGAATCATCTCGTAAACTTGCTTGATCAAGCAAACTCCTGTATATTCCCCATTTTGGACGAATAAAACTGTTGTCAACCCCTCCCACTCCTAGTCGGATAGTGGAAACATCTGGATTACTGTAACTTAGCACCGTAACTCCATTATCAACTCTCTTAATGGTAATGGAATAAGTTCCAGATGTAGCTATTTTTATTGTTTCAATTGCCTCCACCCAAATACCTTCAAATAAGGACATATCCAAATTTTTATATTTATTCGTGCTTAAAGAACTTTCTTTAACATAGTTAAGTTCTAATTTATTGGGTGTCCCTTTTCTCAGGGTCAAGGTAAAAATAGGATCGTCATCATCGCCACCCACAGCTTTAACCTGGTGAATGTGCGTAAAATTGGATGAAGGCTTAAATCCAACAGGTACTTTAAACCTCCATTTATAAGTGACAGTTTCTCCCAGCGTACCTTTCAAATTATCAGGAGATGAGTCATATGTTTTAATTTCTACTCGTTGTCTATCAAAATTAATGCAACGATCATTATCAGGTGTCACATGAATATAAAATTCAAAAACATTTTTACTTAATTCTGTATCAAATACTTCGGCAATATGTCGTCCAAAAGAACCGTGAACACATTCAGGATCTTCCACGGTATTATAACCCGGCGCAAAAACGCTGTTGATTAATTCATAGGTATTTCCGGGACCGTCGGCGTTCAAGGTAACCTGTGCTTTAGATGAAAATGAATTTCCTATTAAAACTAATGATACCAATATGTAAAAGCGTGAATAATTAAGGTTCATCATTTTATAAATAGTTTTAAAAAACAGAAACTTGTGGCCCTGTTTATTAGCATTGATTCCATCAAACTTATTTACCGGAAATGACACCTTCAGTTATTGAAAAATCAGCAAAACGAACAGCTTCATCTCTCAAGTCTTCGGCTTTTTTCAAACTGCGATAAATCCCCCATTTGGGCCTGATAAACTTATTGTCAGGTCTAATGGTCATTATGTTTGCACTGTTATAAGAAAGAATTTCAGTTCCGTCATTGATTCGTTTTATGGTCATTGAATAAGTACCATTGGCACCCACCTTAATTACTTCTGTAATTTCAACCCATACATTTTCAAATTCGGATAGATTGGCACTGGCAACGACAGTTACATTGTCGTGAACCAAATTCATTTTGCTGATTTTTCCCTTCTTGGCCGTTAATGTAAAAATGGGCATTCCTTCAGATCCACCCACTGCTTTTATTTGGTGTAAATGCGTAAAATTGGTCGAAGGTTGAAACCCTGCAGGTAATTTAAATTTCCATTTATAGGTAATTGTTTCGCCCAAAGTGCCTTTCAAATTATCTGGGGAAGGTTCATAGGTTTTAATTTCAACCCGTTGACGATCAAAATTTTCGCATCGATCATTGTCTGGGGTTACGTGAGAATAAAATTCAAAAACATTTTCTTTCAAATCTACATCCCAAACTTCAGCTATGTGTCGCCCAAAATCGGCATGTACACATTCTGGATTCTCTACAGCTTCACTACCCGGAGCCAACACACCATTAATTAATTCATAGGTATTTCCTGGACCATCGGCTTTAAGTATTGCTTGTGCAGATCCTGAAAAAGAAGTTGTCAAAAACAGTATTGCCAAAGCACCTTTTGCATTAGTATGTATTTTCATTTTATTCAATTTAGGACAAAAATTACACCCATTGACACTATCGTAATTTTAATTAAAAAATCCAATGGTTTTAAGGAATTCAATTATTGATTTGTTTATCTCGGCATTTTTTTCTTTATCAAATTTGCCGTGTACACCTCCTGCAACGGTCATAAATTGAGATTTAACACCCAGTTTTTGAAGTTTCTTGTATAAATCTACCGACTGTTGGTAAGGAACCGTTGGATCTGCATCACCGTGAACAATGAAAATTGGCGGACTATTTTTAGTCACATACGAAATAGGTGAAACTGATTTTATAAAACCATCATTTTTAACATTGTCTCCCAGCCAAAATTTAGGCGAAGAACTTTTGTGTTCTGGCCCATAAGTCCAGTCCCAAACATCAGCAATACCATACTTATCAATAATGGCAGCCACTTTTACGTTCTCAACTCCTGGACAATTGGTGTCAAAACGATGATCGTTGCCCAATAATCCGCCCATCAAAGCAAGATGACCGCCGGCACTTCCGCCCATAATCACTATTTTGTTGGGATCTATGTTAAGTTCTTTTGCATTTTTTATTAAATAAATCAACATACAACGGGTATCTTCTACGGCTGCAGGCGCTTTGGCTTGGCCAGACAAACGGTACTCCATGTTAGCCACTGCAAAACCGGCTTTAAAGAATGTATTAAATCCACCTTGAGATTCCTTAGTTCCTTTGTTCCATCCACCGCCGTGTATATTGATAATAACTGGAGTAGGTTTTGATGCATTGGGGTTAAGATACAAATCTGTTCTTCCGTCCCAGCCGTTTACTTTTGTATAAACCACGTCTAGCTTAGCCACATAACCCGTAGGAATCACGACCGGTTTTGTAGTTATGGTATCTTGTGTTTGCGCCAATGAAGATAAAGACAGCATTGCTGCCATAATAGGTAATAAAATTCTCTTTTTCAATTTTTAAGTTCTTTTGAAGTTAATAATAGACGTATTTTAAAAATTATGCGATATTTTTTTTGCTAAAAAATATCGCATAAAGTATTATATTTAAATCTCTTTCCTTTATTCGACAATCAATTTTTTGGTCTCCGATTTTCCGTCCTCAGTGATTTTTACAACGTAAGCCCCCTTGGCAAGGCTGGACACATTGATTGGTTCAGAAGTCGTTTTCGTTTGAAGCACTTTTTGCCCTAAAATATTATAGATGACAACTTGTTTTTCGCTGTTGTTGGCAGAGTTGATGTACAATGCCCCATTTGAAACTGGATTTGGATATACTTTCAATTCTGATATTTGAGATTTTGATAATCCAAGATTTGCATCAGTTTTAACTCTTATATTATCAAGATAGATACCATTACTACCATTATGATTATAAAACAACATCATATTAGTCATAGTATTTCCTGTATAAGAGCTATTAACAATAGAAGCTGGTGTTGATGTTACATATGAGTTTGCCGTAGTAGCATCTGGATCAGGAATAGAAGAGGACCCGTCTTGTCTTACCTTAAGAGTCCAAGCATTTGTGGAAGGTGTATAAGTTACAGTTACAGAAATAGAATTTCCACCAACTAGTATGTTACCAACTGTTAGCAAACTACTAAAAGTACTGCTTTCGGGAGATGCCGTATAACTCAAACCACCAGTAAAACTTCCAAAATCAACACGGTTAGTAGTACCTGAGGCGTCTCCCGATAATATAACAGCATAACCACTAGCAGATGAACCTGTTGCAATTGGTAAATTAGCGGCAGCATCCGTAGCTAAAATAACTCCTCCACACATCCCTAATCCAGAGTTAAGTGCTCCTGGCAACACATTTAATATAGTTGATTTATTAATACGCATACCAAATGACCACGTAATTACATTCGTATTAGTATTTAATATCGGAGTAAATGGAGCACTTATACTACTTAATGGTACCGCAACAGTAGACGTACCTCTATAAGTAAGTGTAGAACCTTGAATACTTAAATTTGTACTGTATGTTTGAGGTGTTGCATTCCAAATACAATTCAAACCACTAGTTCCATTACTTGATCCTAAATAAAAACCAGCTGGTGAACTATTATATCCTGTATAGGTAAATTTAGCATCAGACACACTACTTGTAGGTGTTGAAGTTGTGAATCCAGCATTAGAAGTAACACTATTTGGAAATGTTGCAGGGTCAAAATTATCAAAGAATAGAGACGTCTGCCCATAAGAGAGAGAAAATGCCAATAAAACAGATAATTGTAAAATTCTTTTCATAATAATAGTTTTAGATTGATTGAAATAGTTTTATAATAATTTAAAAATTTTATTATATTTTGGAGAACCAAACTGGTTTACCAATTTGGTTCTCCAAATATATTGTTTATTTCTGAAATAAAAAATAAAAAAAAGTTTTTTTTGTTTCGAAAGTTTATAAAACATGACACTTGAAAATTTATTCAAATTTAGAATCCAATACAATAATGGAGGTACAAAATTGGTGGTGAAATTGTCCAACTCACCGATAATGGACAGTATTAATACTTAAAGCTTTTCTAGTTCTCATATATTCTTCAACCCCACTCACTTTATTTATAAAAACCCTATCCGAATTATCGAATAGGGTTTCTGGATTAGAAACAATATCTTTTACAGGGTTTAGGTTTGCTTCAACTTTTAATTTTCTTGTTTTGGATTGCCCTGAACTTCATAAAAACAAAGACCAGACCTACCAATGCCATAACCCAAACATAATCGTCAATTGGAGCAGCAGGTGTGTCAGTGCCTTCTAAACCAGTACCGTTGTCTTCCGTGCCAGGCTGTGCAAATAGTATAAAAGTGGAACACAAGAAAAAGGCAGCCATATAATATTTTAATAAATTATTTTTCATTTTGCTAATTTTAAAATTAATGATTTCGTTTAATTAAATTCCAGAGGAGCTCTAATTCACTACTTTTTTGCTTACCACTTTATTGTCTTCAGCCGTTATTTTGACAATCAAAACTTGCTGTGTGGCCTTCAAATCCTTGATGGTGGCTGAATTTGCCTTCACATTTTTTTGTTCTGCAACCAACCTTCCTTGAATGTCAAAAACTTTGATGTTGTTGATGGCGATTGCACCCGAGTTTACATACAATGTTCCTTTGTTTTTATACACGACGACACTATTTTCATTGAATAATGATGCATCTACTTTCAACGTTTTTTGGTATTTCAATGAAAATCTGGTGTTGTCTGTTCCTGCCGCTGCCGTGAAGGTATAGGCTCCTGCTTTCAAATCGGTTTCCGTTCCTGTCGTGTTGTCTTTAAGAAAAACGTCTTGACCTTCAGCGAACAAGCCGTCAACGTGGTCTAGTCCAATGGTGTAATCACCTCCAACATCAGTCTTGAAGTTTAAGGCAACAACATCCGAAGGGTCAAATGGCAAGGCACGACCTTGAATGGTGTAATCTTCGTTGTTGATGTTCGATGTCAAGGCAATTGGACTGTCATTGATGTATTTCCCGTCAATTCCATTATCAACTCCTTGAGTGGCATTAGTCATATAACCTACCAACGCTTGGCTAAATACACCTGCTGAATTGGTCAAGTTTAACCAAACACGACTTTTTTCGACAGTATTTTTGGTTTTAAAGAATTGGTTTGCCGTATTTGTTGTTCGCATTGCATTGGTAAAAAAACTATTTACTGTTGCAGCACTTTTAGCTTGAACAAAAAAACCTTGCCCCACTTGAATTGTTCCATTTGGCGCAGCACTGGTTGGCGTTGTGGTTGTCGATCCTCCTAATGTGTAGGTGGCATAAGCAGACCCCCCTGCACCATTTGTTTTTCTCCAGAAATACAAGGTGCTTTCTATGTTTGCTGAATTAGCGGCAAGAAATGTTTCTGAATTAATGGTCGATGGATAAGGGTTTCCTACCATATTGTATCCGTGAGTGGCATCAACATAATTTAAGGTTACTGGAATATCTCCATTGTTTGGCAAACCTGTAAACACTCCTGCATAATTAATTGCTGCCGGATAAAGAGGATCAGTATCTGGCATTCGAATTAGATATCCAGCTGCAGTTGCAAATGGAGTGGTAGATGTACTTGATTCTGAATTGTATAAGTTGGTGCTCGTGTTATAGTTGTAAAATCTTGTAGGTAATGTTAATGGAGAAAAATCCAATAAATACTTGCTTGCGTTTGTGACCGGCGATGACCAAATAGTATAATCCAATCTAAATAAAGAGGAACTATTTCTTTTTACGGTAACATCACCAGTATTGGCAACATTGTTTACCTGAATCAGGTTGGCTCCACTTTCTATTACAACGGCTGATGCTCCTGCAGTTGTATTATTGGTTAATGCATTTTGAATCGTCAAATTAGCACCTGAACTCAATGTTAAAGAACCTGAAGTCAACGTTAGCGTACTTATGTTTTTAGTTGTATTTAAAGTGACGGGGCCAGAACTGATGTTAACAGTGGTGGCTATGGCACTTGAATTTGGCATTTCAGGACCGACCGTTTTAGCACCTGAAGAAGTATAGTTTAAAGTCATTGAAGTTCCAAAAACTGGTGCTGCATCTAAACTGCCACCTGATCTCGAAACAATGGCGCCATTCCCTAAAGTCATGAATCCACTATTAATTAATGTACCGGCTGTCAATCCCAAAGTTGTGATGGCTGGATTTATATTTAATACAGTAACCGGTGTTCCTAAAGTGACCGAAGCATTTATTCCTGTTCTGTTTATGGTAAGGTTATTGGCAACTTGGCTGCCACTTGTAAAGTTTAATGTCCCCGCATTACCGTCATTTGTGCCTCCAAAAGCAATACTTACGTTAGAATGTCCACTAATTGTTCCTGTTCCCGAAATAGTACCATTAACATTAAAAGTAAATGAAGAAGCCGTCGTTAAAACTAGTATTCCATTATTTACAACATTGATGGCAGTTCTTCCTCCTGTAACCGTGTAAGTAACTCCATTATTAATTGTAAGGGTACCTACTTTTCCCGGTGTTGGAGAAGATACAAATTCATTACTATTTGATACTGTTGACCCTATGGTTACATTAATTAAATCTGTGCCCGAAGTACCATATAAAACTGCACCGACAGCACTTGGAAGTGAGGTTCCAGAAGTAACACTACGTTCAACAGTCGAGCCATTCAACATTGTTAAGGAAAGCGAAGCAGTTGCCGCAAGCGTGGCAGTTCCCGTAAATTTTAACAACGAACTTACCGTTATAGACGCAAAAGGAGTTTTGGTGCTGGCGTTGGACAATATTAATGTGCTGTAATTATTAAAAAGAGTAGTCCCAGGAATAGTATAGGCGGTGGAACCTGATTGAAGCAATGTTTGGGTACCTGCCCTGCTATATATAACAGTTCCGTTATTTGTAAACGTCGTGCAATTTATGGCTGGAGCAGCTCCTGTCAATTCAAGAATACCACCAGCTTCAATAGTCACGATGCCACATACAACTGTACTGGAATTCCCAATTACTGTATTGGTTCCAGATCTGGAAGAAATCAATGTCGCACCACTTTTGATTGTGAGATTTCCCGATGAGGCCGATATGAAAGCATCGGTAGTAATAGTACCGCTTGAAAACACGACAGGATTAAATTTAACACCCACAGTATTAAGATTACCTATAGCGCCTGAATCCAAAGCAAACTCAGCTGCATTGTTTGTTCCATTGGCATTCCATTCACCTGCATTCGTAATATTTCTTGTTCCTCCCACAAACTTTAAAACACCGGGATTTGTAGTTGTTATCATTGTCGCTGCAGGTGCTGTACTGCTTGTCTGATCACTATAAAAAGTTCCATCATTAACAGCGGCCCCAATGACAGCGCCCAAAGTGGTTGTGTAAGCCCTGATTTTTCCGCTGACGTTGACTGTATTTGCACCTATGGCAAGAACTCCCACTGTATTTAACTGTAAATCTTTGCAATATGCATTGGCAACATCAACAGTTAGGGTGTGACCATTTTGGACATAAACGTTGTTGGTAGCTGTTGGAGCAACGGCAGTAACTGCCCATGCACCTGCAATTCTGGTTTCCCACATATCAGTCTCACTCCAATTACCTGATGCTTTGGCGGTACGATAATCTCCATCAGTTGCGATTTGGGCTTGTACCTTTGCAGAATTTGCAAACAGCACCATAAAGCACAGGCTGTAAAAAAGGGTTGAAAGTCTTTTTCTACTAAGTAATTTTTCTTTCATAATAGCTTTTTGGTTTGTTGAATAGTTAATAAATAATTTAGATGTTTTTACAAATTTGGAAAACCAAAATGGTTAACCAATTTGGTTTTCCAAATATATTATTTATTTCTGACAAAAAAAATAAAACCACAAATAAGATCTAATGATTTGATTTTTATTTAAGTATGAATTCTGGAATGTATCATTTAGGCCACTAAACAAATAGAAAAAATTATTAAAAAAGAGATGGTTTTTCAGAATATTTGGAGCGAAAAGATAAAAAAAGCAATGTCTATTTTTAATTTCAATCCAAAACAGGAAGTATAAATGCAAATAAAATAGCTCTGCGACCAGATTTTAATGACGCAGAACTATATTGATATTGACTTTGGACAACAGGAAGCACAAAGAGTAAAGAGTCCTTCCCGTTAAATAAAAAAAATAATAGAATTAAAAAGTCAACTGATTACTATCTAATTGATAAGTTTTTAAATCAATTTTTTTTGCCAAGGCATCATAATCTGGATTGGAATATTTTTTAGAGGCTATTTTCAAAATCCTGACGGTTTCTCCAAAACCTATATTTTGAATTTGCTCGTACTCCCATTTTTTCTCCTTTTTTATGTAAGGTATTAACCATTCTACAGCCGATTTTATATTCTTCCCTTCCTTGGTTTGATAGTTCCAAAGATCTATTTGGCTATTTTCGGCTAATCGGGCTGCGATAAAATAACCGTCCAAATTCATGTTGGCATAATTCCATGATTTTGTTCTTACCAATTCGAAAGGCTGGCTTCCGTCAGGTTTTAATTGACTTTCCAATCTATTTTTAAAAGTTTCTATTTCGGCAACAGCAATATCGGGACGATCCGTAAAAATACCATAGGAAATTGCCTGAACACTATAATGAGTCCCGTGGTTGTTGTGTTCATCGGCTTCGTCTTTTCCTATTGGACTTTCCGTGAGCCAAGTCAAAAAGTCTGAAAACCATTTTTTAAGTGCCAAATGATCGTCTTTTGACCAATTATTTGAACCTTGTATCAAAATGGCTGCATCTATAACACGATACAATCCTCGGGTTTCGATTAAACCTATTCCTCTACCCGTATTTAGCCCAGGAATTGCCTGTCCAAAATTAAGGTTGGGATTTTGCTTTGTTTCCGAATTTAAAAACCAAGTCTTAATTATTTTTGAAGCCCAGTTGGCATATTTTTCTTCCTTGGTAAAATAGTAAGCCAAGGCCATAATTTCTGCATCATCCTCAACTTTATCCATTTCTTGGGAATCCGTGATTTCAAAATATTCCGGATTACGCAAGCCATCTTTTCGGATATAAGGCAATCCATCAGGCTTTGTCGGGTCTGGCCACCAATACGGACCTGTGCTCATGTAATCGTGTTTGTCGCCACTGGTAGGCACTTGTTTTTTATGCATCACCGAATATAATGTTGCCTCTTTCAGGATTTTATCGGCTTTGCCCAGAAGACTTTGGAGTGCCGCTTTTTTTTCTGGATTGTTTTCAATTATTAGTTGGTAATTGCGTTGCAAAACTGATCCTTCCAGAACAATCGTTTTTGGAAAATCATTTGCGGATCCCATTATACTTTGCGCCGAAACACCAAAAACACTGGAGAAGAGTAAAAGAAATGCGAGAAGTTTTATATTTTTCATCATGCTATTTTAATTGATTGTTTTCATCGAGGACAGTTCTTTGAAAGCTTTATTTTATTTATATTTTTTTGAATTTTAAATACTCTCCTTTAAAATTTTGATTCAAAATGGTCATTTCAATTGAATCGTCTTTTGCATTTGGAATTACTTCGATAGCCGCTTTTCCATTTGACATTTTAATCGATTCACTCCCTGTTGGTGTCCCTTGATTTTTTAAAGTTTGGCCTCCCGACAAGCATTGAAAATAAACGCGATCTTCATAATCCAGACAACGCAAATTATTTTTGTCTACGGCAATTGTTGTTACTAGATAATTTCCGTTCTTCAATTTTTCTGAAGACAAAACCAATCCTGTTGCAGCCTCGTTTTTAGTAAATCGGTAATTAACATCAATTGAATCCGTTACTTTTTTTCCATCTTTTGTTGTTCCAACAGCCACGAGCGTATTTTTCCCTTCAGCAAAATTCACTTCCCAAGTCAACCCCGAAGCTGGATAACTTTTAATGTTACGAGTTTTCACGCCCAAAGAAACTCCATTATGAAAGAATTCCACTTTAGGACAATTACTGAAAACATTCAAGATGCGGGCGGTGTTTTTTGGACCTTGTCGTTCCGTCCAAGTATGCGATTCGATATAGGCAAAAGGCTTGTCGCTCCAGTAACTTTTAAATACATAATAGGCATCTTTTGGATTTCCGTTTCTATCCACCAATCCTTTTTGATTCATGTATGGAATGTCGTCTTCCGGTCGCAAAGGCGTTCCAAAATCCTTGAAAGCCCACTGCGCATTGCCCACAAATGTTGGATCGTTTTCAGAAATATGCAAATGCCAATCGAATAAATCAACAATGTAATTTTCACTCCAATCCCCAATTTGTGCAATATTGGCCACTTTGGTTTGAACAATGGCTTCTTCCCAACCCTCGGTTTTTATCAGGCCTTCGCCAGTAATTGGATTTTCGGAATGACGCCCAACATGGCTGTCTCCGCCATATTCCGTATGAATAAAATGTTTGTAATCTAATTTATATTTATCGATTGCTTTTTTGTAACTTTTATAACTTCCGGAATACCAACCTGACCAAATGGAAGGCGAAAACACATCCACAATTTTAGAACCCTCTTCATATTTTCGGATGGCCGTTTTTCGGTTTGGATCCAACTTATGTGCAATATCATTGAGTTCAGTTAAAAAAACATTTGTTTTTTCTGTATTGTCTCCGTCTTTAAAATCAGGCAACCAATTCATCTCGTTCCCCAAAGACCAAATAATAATTGAAGGATGATTGTAATTTTGGTTAATCATTTCGGCGAGCATGTTTTTGGTGTTGTTTTTCCAAACCTCATTTCCCATTCCACCACGACACCAAGGCAACTCATCCCAAACCAATAATCCCAACTCATCACAAGCTTTGTAAATTTCCGGGTCTTGAGGATAATGTGCCAATCGTACAAAATTGGCTCCCATTTCTTTTATGGATTCCATATCTTTTCGATGCTGTTCATTGGACATGGCCGCTCCTACTCCAGCGTGTTCTTCATGACGATGTGTTCCGCGAATCAGGACTCTTTTTCCGTTAAGGAAAAAGGGACCGTTATCTTTAAATTCAAACCATCGAAACCCTACTTTGTCGTCAATTTTATCTGTTACTTTCCCATTCTCCAATAATGAAACGCTAACCGAATATAAATTGGGTGCATTGATGTCCCACAACTGTGGATTTTTTATTTCATTGAATGCTATCGTTGTTTCCTCTCCTGACAAAGTTCCTTTTTTGGTGGCAACCACTTTCCCTTTTGGATTCATCAATTGTGCAAAATAGGAAAATCCAGCAGGACTTTTAGCATTTTCAACCGAAGCAACCACAACTAAAGACGCCGATTTCTCCGAAACTTTTGGAGTTGTAATTTTAATGTTGCCGATGTGATTCTTTGCCATCGACAGCAACCAAACATCCCTCGTGATTCCGCCATAAATAAAGAAATCACTTTTTTGGGATGGAATTATTTCAATGTTGTAACTATTGTCAACACGAACCAAGACTTCATTATTTCCTGCTTTTATGAACTTTGTTATGTCGAAAGTGAAGCCAATATAACCGCCAATGTGTTCTCCAACTTCTTTTCCGTTTACATAGACTTTAGTGGTAATATTGGAACCTTCAAAATACAATTGGTATATTTTATTCGCATCAACAGCAGGAATAACAAGGCTCTTTTTGTACCAACTGGCACTTCTTCTGTACCCCGCTTCATTATCGGTAGCATCTTGGCTGTTCCAGCTGTGGGGCAAATTGATGCCGACCCAATTTCCGGCATTTACTATTTCGGATATATTTTTAGCGTCATTCTCTAAATAATTCCAATCTGAATTGATGTTGGTTTTACTTCGCTCCCAACTTCCTGCTTTTTGGGCATTCATTGATCCAAAACCAAATAGAATAAAAAGTGCTAATAGATTTGCAATGTTATAAAGATTGATTTTCATAAAATTAAAGTACATTTTTTCTAATTATTGCTTCTAAAAAGTAGTAATCCGCGTAAATGATTGGTTCGTCTATTTCATCTTTTTTAGGCCAATTTCCGGTACTGTGATCCAATATAAAAGGGCCATTTACGGTTTCATTTAAAAAGTATTTATCTGAACTCAATGCGTGGATTACTTTATTTGAATAGTTCAAATAAGCCTCATTATTTGTGTATTTATAGAGTTCAATAAGCGCAGAAGCCATTACAGCGGCAGCAGACGCATCTCTTGGAGCATTTGGAATACTCGTGTCATTAAAATCCCAATATGGAATTCCATCTTCAGGCATATTTTTGTTATGCATGAAAAAATTGGCAGTAGCTTCGGCCTGTTTGAGATAAGCCGGATCTTTGGTGTAACGATAACACATGGTAAAACCATAAACCGCCCAGGATTGACCTCTGGCCCAGGAAGAATCATCTTTAAACCCTTGATGGGTTACTTTGTTTTTTGCTGTACCCGAAATAGTGTCATACACAACAACATGATAACAGCTTGCATCTTTTCTGAAATGATTCTTTAAGGTCGTGTTGGCGTGTTGGACAGCAATATTTTTAAATTTGGCATCACCTGAAATTTTGCTAGCCTCAAACAATAATTCCAGATTCAGCATATTATCAATGATTACGGGAAACTCCCAGATGTCTTTATTGAAATCCCAAGACCTGATGGAACCCACTTTTTTATTAAATCGGGTAATCAGTGTTTCGGCACTTTTAACAACTATGGCTTTATACTTTGCATTGTCTTCCACTTCAAGCCCTTTCCCAAAACTGCAAAAAACCTTGAATCCCATATCGTGGGTTGCACCATTGAATTTTTCTTTTTCCATGAAAGCATTCCAGGCAGCCGCCCTTTCCTTGAATCGAGCATCTCCCGTGAGTTGGTAGATTTGCCAAAGATTACCGGCAAAAAAACCACTGGTCCAATCTTTTGACGGCACTTTTTTAATAACATCCGTTTTTAAGGACATACTGCGTGGAAACCCAATGGAATCAATTGGATATTCCAAAAGTTTCTGGTATCGGTTTTGAAGAAGCACATTGACATCTTGCTTATTTGAATGATTTCGTGTCCCAACATTAGTTTTACAAGCTGTTGAAAGCGCTGCAAAAACAAATATGACAACTAAATATTTGACTCTTTTCATAAGTGTAATTAATAAATTGCTTATTCGGATAGTGATTTGGAGTTCTTGTCGGCAATTAATTTAAATAGATAACAAGAAGACTCAATGCGATTACAAGAAACCCCAAGAGAATCTTAAGTATCATTATTTTGATTTTACTCTTTTCCATAGCGCAAATATAGAAATGAAGCAAGTTCTAAAAATTCAAAAAAGGGTGTTCAAAAATCCAAAACAGTGTTATTTGACCAATAAAACAAGGAGTTCTGTCTTATTCTAGGAATCCTCCGAAAATTTGTTCGCATATTGAGATGGGGTTTCTCCATACTTCTTTTGGAAACATTTACTAAAATATTTCGGGTTGTTGAAACCTACTTTATAGCTTATTTGAGAAACATTCATTTTATTTTGTTCCAATAATTGAGCTGCACGTTTCATCCTTACTTCATGAATAAATTCATTGGGCGTGAAATTTGTCCATGCTTTTATTTTCGTAAATAACATGGTACGGCTTACGCCAAGTTCAGCACTAAAAAACGGAATGTCAAATTGCTCATTGGCGATATTCTCTTCCACCAGTTTGAATGCTTTTTTAAGCAATTGCTCGTCCAAAGAAGAAACGGTAATTTCGCTGGGAGAGAAACTGTCATCACTGGAGAATTTTGCTTTTAATCGTTGTGTGGAATCCAACAAATTTTTAATTCTCAACTTAAATTCTTTCAGGTTGAAAGGCTTGCTGATATAATCGTCTGCCCCATTTTCCAATCCTTCGATTTTATAAATCAAGGAAGATCTTGAAGTAAGCAATATGACCGGAATATGACTGGTTTTTAAGTTTTCCTTCACCTTGGCACAAAGTTCAGTCCCCACCATTTCAGGCATAATGACGTCGCTTATTATTAAATCTGGAACATGTTCAAGCGCTTTTTTAAGTCCTTTTTTTCCGTTTTCAGCTTCAATGATATTGTACTCTTTCTTTAGAAGATTTTTCATGAAGGAACGCAAAACCTTGTGGTCTTCCACAATCAATATAGTAAGTTTGTCTTCATGAACCATCAAGTCGCTCACGTCATCATCTTGAATGATTTCTTGATTTTCTAATTGTGCCGAGTATTGGCTAACATCATCACTGATTTTAAAATCCAATAAAATTTCTTTTTCGGAAAGATGTTCTTTTCCTAATGGAAGCGCCACTTTAAAAACAACTCCTTTGGCATCTTTATTCTTGACATCAATGGTTCCGTGGTGAAGCTCAACTATATTTTTGGCAATGGAAAGACCAATTCCCGTGCCTTTACTATAATTGGTTTCCACGTTTTTGTGTGTTGGAATTTCGAAAAACAAATCAAAAATCTTGGCAATATTTTCTTCGGCTATTCCTACTCCCGAATCTTCGACTTCAATAACAATATCCTTCTCTTCTTTTTTTATATGTATCGATATTACGCCTCCTTTTGGTGTATACCTGAAAGCATTGGAAATTAAATTATAGAAAACCCGCTCTAATTTATACCGATCATAATAAACCAATATTTCCTCATCCGAGGTGCTGAATGTATAGGTGTAGTTTCCGTCTTTTGCATACTCGGTAAATGACAAGAATATTTCATTCAGGAATTTCACGATATTCCCTTCGGCTGATTCCAGGACGAATTGGTTATTTTCAAATTTCCTGAAATCCATCAGTCTGTTAATCAAACTCAAAAGGTGATTGGCACTGCTTTCGATCACCAACAGTTTTTTGTACATTTCATTCGTGCCATTATAATTGGAAAGAATCTGTTGCAAGGGTCCCAAAATCAGTGTCAACGGCGTTCTAAACTCGTGCGAAATATTGGTAAAAAACTGCAATTTTGCTAGGGTATTTTCTTTATTGATTTCCCCTTCCATATACTCAAATTCCAATTCTTTCTTGAGATTTTCCTTGGATTTCATGATCCAAATCAATCCGTATAATCCTGTCCCGATTAACAAGAAATAAAACAAAAAAGCCCACCAACTTCTCCAAGGTGCAGGTTCTACAATAATTTCCAATGTGGTTGGAGTCTTGTTCCAAACCCCGTCATTGTTGGCGCCTTTCACTTCAAATAAATAGGTGCCGGGTTTTTGAATAGTATAAACGGCTTCCGTGTTTGCCGTCGTGGTCCAATTGTTTTCCAAACCAACCAATCGATAAGAATATTGATTATTTGTTGAATTGATGAAATTTGGGATTGCAAAATTTATCGAAATATTGGCCTTGTCATAACTCAGTGTCAACGATTTGGTATAAGCAATGCTTTTTTCCAGAATGTCTTGATTTGCATTTACATTGACAGACTCATTTTTAATTTTAAAATTGGTCAATATTACCTGCGGAGAATAACTATTTAAAGCAATAAGATTGGAGTCAAAATAGGAAACCCCCAAAGGTCCTCCAAAATAGAATTTATGAGAATCGAGCTGCAAGAAAGCATTGTCATTAAATTCATTGCTGACCAAACCATCTTTTTGATCGTAAACAATCACGGAATTTCGCGAAGGATTGTATTTAATAATTCCATAATTGGAACTAAGCCACAAATTATTTTTTGAATCCTCTGAAATGGAATGAATGGATGTTATGGCTGAATTTCCAACGCTTATATTAATCTTGTTAAAGGTTTTTCCATTAAACAAATAGAGCCCCTTAGCTTTGGTACCAACCCATATCCTGTTTTTTTTATCTTGAAACAAAGCAAGAATATCATCTCCTGAAAGTACCTTGTTGTCAAAGAAAAAATGCTTGATTTGATAATTATTGTTGTCTAAATCATTTAAGTTTATGAGGTTTAAACCACTTTGGGTTCCAATCCAGATATTGTCTTTTTTATCCACCAAGAGCGTCCTAATCCTATTGTTCGATAAAAAATTATCCGAATAATTATCATTGCCCATAACCTGATAGGTCTTGTTTGAACTATCATAACGGATCAATCCTTTACCAAATGTTCCCAACCATAAAATATCGTTCTTCCTCCCTTTTTTGATAACATATACACCCGATTCCCTAAGTAGTTTTCTTAAATCTGGTGCAATGTCCTCATTGATGAATCTTTTGGATTTTATGTCGTATGCTTCCAATCCCTCGGAAAAAGTACCAATCCACAATATTCCCTTGTCTGAAAGAAACATTGATTTAATATTATTTCGGGATAATTCACTGCTTTTGTTCGCGGTAAGATAACTGGTGGTTTCGGTTTTGTTGTCAAGAATGGTGATCCCTCCTCCTTCAGTACCAAAATAAATATTCTTGTCTTTGTCGGCAACTATCGAACTGACAACATCAAAACTTAAGGCCCTCTTCCCTGATTCCTGATTCAAATTGGTAAAATTGATATTGGAAACATCCCAAATATCAACCCCGTTGTAATAGGTACCAATCCAAACGGATCCTTTTTTATCCGTAAAAACAGATTTTATTTTGGTTATGTTCGTTTTTTTATCGGGATTGTTGAATATTTTCTGGATCGCTCCGTCCTTTTGCATTACACTAACTCCGTTATAAGCACCTATCCATAATGCACCTTTACGATCTATGTCTATTGATCTGACGTCAACATCAATTCCATTTTGTTTTCCATTGGCCAAAAGTGAAATAAGCTTTTTAGAAACAGCATCGAATTTATATAATCCACTCGTTTTTGTTCCAATCCACAAATTACCGGCGACATCTTCCTTGAGACTTTGAACAAAAAGACTTTCCCCATTATCTGGTCTATTGAACTCTTGGAACAAAAAAACACCCTTCTTTCTGCTGGTTAATTTGCATAAGCCTTTTGCCGTGCCGATCCAAATGGTGCCACTTTTCGTTTCCAAGATGCTTAAAACAAAATTATTGGACAAACTCGATTTGTTTCGACTGGAATGAAAAACAGTAATGAATTTATTGGTGGTTTTGTTGTAAATACTTAATCCTCTTGAGGTTCCTATCCAAATTTCATTCTTGATTTCCTTGATACTCCAAACCGTATTGTTGCACAACGAATTGTCGTTGTTGGCATGAAAATATTGTTTAAAAGAGTTTTTAACGGGATTATAACAGTTAAGTCCATTATAAGTTCCCACCCACATTTTTCCTGATTTATCTTCCTCCAAAGCCAGAATATCATTGTTGCTTATGGAAGTGGAATCCGTTGGATCATTACGGTAAATTGTAAATCTGCTGCCATCATATTTATTCAAACCATCCCTGGTTCCAAACCACATTTGTCCAATGGCATCCTGACGAATTGCAATTACAGAACTTTGGGAAAGACCGTCAACAGTAGACAAATTATTTAGTCGATACTTATTGGTTTGGGAAGAAACACCAATTGTAATTAGTAAAAAAGACAGCAAAAAAAGAGTATGTTTCATTCTAGTATTTCATCAGTAAATAATTTCCCAATGTGAATAATCAATATTAATTCTAAGTGATAAAGGAAGTGAAAAGATTTAAAACTCTCGCTAAATATTGCAATTATTTAGCCGTTTTTCACTCCCTCACGGAATTTATTTCAAACGTTTTTTTAATTGATAATCATATAGGGAAGGCTCTTTTTGAATGGGTTGATTCAAAAATTCAATGTAGGCATCGGGACCATATTCTAATTTAAAATTTTGATTTCCGTGAACACCTATTATTCTGGCAAAAGGACCATCTTCCATACCATTAAGTACAATTGGTTTTGATGTGTCAAACTTTCCCGTAACAGCAACATTAATATTCCAAAAAGTGGTGAAAGCACCGTGGGAAGGCTTCCAATAATCAGCACCACCGGCCAAAAACAGCGGATAACTATTATCTTCCTTTGGACTAAGATGAACCTTTATATTATCAAACAAATTTTGATGGTTGGCTCCTGCATGCTGATCTAAATTAGCATTAGTGAAAACTTCACAGTTTTGATATACATCTTTGGTCGAAAAGGTATTAAAACTGAGTGGATGAACCGCATTATTATATACTTTAAGATTTTTAACCAGTACATTATGAACACCTCCCATTGCAACAGTATAATGTGCAATATTATTTCCATCTGTAGTAATATCCTCTATAGTCACATTCGAAATTTCTTCGGTTAGAATGCCACTTTCCGCATTGTGTATCGAAACATCACTGACCCAACTATTGAATATTCTTGTCAAAAACATGGCGTTATATCCTTGCTCGACGTGGTGGGCAACCCTTGGCGTATCGGGAAAAGTAAATCTAAGATGTTCAATACCCACTTCCGATAAATGTTTCCACTCAACAAGTTGCGCTTGGTAATTTGGTTTTATTTCCAATAATAAAGGCGTTTTGATTGTAACCTTGTTATTGGCAATTTTAACAATTTCCACTTGTTGCCTTACGATGGGCAATGTTGGGAATTTCCAATGATGGGAACCCGGTTTTACGTTTGCATTATTATATAAGGCTTTAATTATTTCTCCATTTTCACCTTCTTTATTGAATAATTCCAATTCGACAACTTCACCAACTTTCAGTCCATTGACATCCGAAACCGTAAAAGTATTTTCTCCTCTTTTGCCTGTCAAAACTTTAGCCAATACATTTAATTTAGGGTCGTATTTTTCCAGATACGATTTTACTCTTTCATTGGGAACTTGTGTCCAAATAAAACCGCCGGACCAAGCGTATTGTGAAAAAGGCAGGTCAACATTATTTTCTTTTTCCCGCTGTCTTTTATCAAAAGTGGTGAGATATTCCCTCAATTCGGTCAATGATTCAGGATCTTTTAAATACATCATTGGTCTTGGACAAAAAATTTCAGTTCCATTTTCTCCTGATCCTGCACCTCTAAGCACGAAATTGCTGCGTTCAATGTACAAAATATCACTTAAAATGATTCGGCCTGCAGGCAATTGCAAAACTACATCGCCTTTGATGGAACTTGATGCTTTTATTGCTTTGATCAAGTTTTTGGAGTCGTCCAACCCATCATTTGCAATAACGCCATAATCCGTGGCATTGATTATTTGTCCTGTCTTTTGGGGAATTTTCACTTCACCAAAATGGTATCCAGCGTAACTGAAATCTGGGAGATAATTTTGCCCGGCAATTTTCTTGTTGGTAATTATCTCGGGTAATTCTTGAGAAGAAAGGCTGTTGAACGAAAATAAAATTGCAATAAAAAAGGCATAGATTATGACCTTTTGATTAACGAAATTTCTGTTTTTAGTAGACTGAAACATATAATTAAATTTAATTCTTCAAATATAGAATTAGACAGCGATTCAATAATCCTAAAATAGGTAGACAAATATCCAAATGTGTGCAAACAGTTCTTTGGACACAAAAAAACACAAAAGAAATCAAAGTATAATATTATGCAGTTTTTGAAGGGAAAAAACAAGGAAATTTATAACTAAAAAAGATCGGGGAAATTATTTAAACATACTGGAATTATTCCCTGCTAAAACCTACCAATTCAGTCGGTTGATTTTAGCAGGGAATAGATTTTTAACAAAAAATTACTAATGGGAGGTTTCTAAAGCGTATATCTTAACCTTGGCAAACGCATTGGGTTCTGTTGATTGAAAATAATTCCCCGCTTTGAAATAGTTTTCAAAGACGCCCCATTTTTTCATGTTGATGTCATTATAAACAAACGATTCACCACCGTTCAGCGTGACTACCATTTTGCCGTCGGAAACTTTAACTTCCAAGGTAAATTTGTCGAAATTCACTTTTTCTTTAAAATCCCTGCCTTCATCATCGCCCCAGGCTTTCACATCCAATATTTCTTTATCCGTGGCATTTGGATTCTTGAGAACCTTGGTTTTGACTCTAATTTTTCCATTGTCCCAATATATTTTTAATACTGGTGGTGCATTGTTGTCTTTTTGTCCGATCAAATTTCGCTGTTCCTCTGTTAATCTTCCATGAATTTGCGCAATAATAACCTTGCTATACTTGCCATTTTGTTCTTTCGACACCTCAGCCATTGCGTAAGTAGCTTTAAAAACTCCTCCTTTTGCAAATGTCCAATTCACGTTCTTATTGCCAGGCTCCATTACTTCTCTCAATTCAGCTCTTGAAAAATGGCTGTTGGCTGTAGTTGTTCCTGACGGAAAAGCATAAAAAACAATCGACTTATCCTTTTCGTCATTATACATATACTTTTTAAGAGTAGCGTTATTTGCATAATCCAATATTTCTGGATATCCTACATCAAATGGTTGGCCTGGTTTATTTGGGTTTTCTTCAGGAATAGTAACAGTCCAATGGGTTAAATCTATCGATTCTGTTTTCTTTTTCTCTTTGCCTGCATCTTGGCCGTAGCTAAACCCAACCAAAGAAAATGCCGTAAAGGCCGCGATTGTTGAAAATTTCATACTCATTGTAATTTCAGCTGTAATAATCTATTAAACTTTGTTCATAAAATCTTCACGGATTGGACTAAAAACATCAATAAGAACACCGTCTTCCAGGCAAATCGCTCCGTGCAACACATGAGGCGGGATATAAAAACAATCTCCACCTTTCAAAATCTTGGTTTCCTCGCCAATAGTCATTTCAAATTGACCACTGACAACATAAGTTACTTGTGCGTGATAATGTTCGTGCATTGGGCCAATGCCTCCTTTTGCAAATGACACGTTTACTAACATAATGGTGTCATCATAACCCATTATTTTTCGCTTTACTCCTTCTCCAACTACTTCCCATGGAATTTCATCTCCCAATAAAAATTCTTTACTCGCTCCAAAACTTTGCATACTGTTTTTATTTAATTGTTGTTTTATAATAGGTTCCTACCCAATTGTAGGTTTTGTTGTTAATTTGCAGACGATGCTTTTGATTGGCTTTGTTGTTTTTTGTTGCCAAAACAAAGAGAGTTGTCACTCCCGATTTGCTTTTAATTTCCACTCCAATATAATTTGAATCTTCATAAACCACTTTTAATGAAGCGATGCTGCTGGAGGAATTTGTAGCCAATTCAGTAACCTTATTGTAGTTTCCGTGTGTTTCGAGAACAGAAACAAAAGTGCCTTTTTGGGCATTCTTTTTTCTAAAAATGATGCCTGGTTCTTTTCTTAAATTAAAGCTGGGATCGTTTGCCCCTATTCTCACAAAGAAAACCTCGTCATTGGGCTGGTTAACCGAAGTTAGTGTATAGAAACTTCCTTCGTTCAACCAGGAAATCTTGGAATTGTCTGTTGCCAAGGTAGCCGAACCTTCTTTCCACAAATGCTGATAACCGTTTGCTTTTCCAAAAGGTTCCATAGATTTTGGGGTTTCATAAGCAAAATTAGCCGACATCAATTGTCCCAAATAATAGAACGGCAAATCATATTGATTGGCAGTTTTTGAATTCAATTGAATAATATCCAGCAAAAATGGCTTTTCAAATCCTTCTTCTTCGATTAATGCCATTGTTCTTTGCATTGTCGTTCCCGGATAAGCATTGTTTTCATTGGCACTAATGATTTGAACTTTGGGATTGGAAACATCAAACAGGTATTTCTCGGAAGCAAATTTGCTTCCTGTCTCAAAATCCCCTCCAAAATGGGAAGTTTCGTTTTGAACAATTGTATTGTGCGCTATGGTTTGTTTCGCCCAGGTTGTGTTCTCCTTTAAATAATTACCGCCACCTTTTTGCTCAATATTCACAAATCTTGCCAATCCGTAGTCTTGCAAAACATCTGTGCCGTTGTTGTAAAACGAAAAAGAAAGCTTGTCGTAATGTCCATGACTCAATCCTTGAGAAGCATATTTCATCACCAAGGTCAATTCGTCTTCATTCTTTTTATTTCTGATAATGGCGACCCCTCCTTGTTTTCCATCCGCCCCATCGGATAAATCAATGGATTTTTTTTCAAATGGTTTTTCTAAATTATTCTTGATTCCAAGTGCCACCGCCATACCTGAATTGTTTAACTGGACACGTCCTTGTTTCTCTGCGATTGACAATAAAGAAGGATCTTTTGCTCCATATAAATAGGCAATATCTACCACCGTGACTAATTCTCTGGAATAATAAGACATCCCTTTTTGTCCATCATTCAATGGAAAAAACTCTCCTTCTGAATTCGTTAAATTCAACAAGGCATAAACCGACTTTATCAAGATTCCATTTTTATATTCAAAAATTTTCAAGTCGGGTTTACTGTTCTGGAGAGCCACGGCAAAAATCATGAAAGGATACATGGCATACCTTTGATAATAAGGACCTTCCGTATAATAACCATCAGGAGAAAAAGGCTCATCAATATTGCCAAAAAAACCTGTTTTTTGTCCTTCTTTTTTAATTAATCCGCCATCATTATCCTTCATTCCCGCAGGTAAACCATCATCCTTTAAGCCATTTAAGGCGCGATCCAGCAGTACCTCATCATTCATCACTAAACCTATCATCCCAACTGCAACATTACCCCAAGTACTGTGGTTGTGCACCCTGTTAAAAAACTGGGGGGAACCGATTGATATAAAATCGGCAAAAGGTTTAAACAAGTCTTTTTCAATAGTGGAACGGTCTGCTAGGCTAATAAAATCATAAACACAATCATAAGCCTGACTCACATATACCAGCCAATTGGCATCATTTAAAGCTTGCCAAAAAATCTTTCCCCTGGCATAAGAACGTTCTTGTGGGTGCAAAGGTAAAGTGGGATACATTTTGGCATAGGCCAATAACATGTCTCGAACATAGATTGCATATTTTTCATCCTCTAATATTTGATATAAAACACCCGCTCTCTCCAAAATAAGAAAATTTCTTTTATGCCGTTCGTGCGTGTAGCCCCCCGAAAAATCTTTTGGAACAGGAATATCAATGCCCAAAACAATTTCGGCATCGACTTCTTTTTTTACATCTGCCAAAGAAGCATCAAAAAGCGGCACTTTTCCCAATTGCGATCTGATTTCTCGAACACCTTCCTTGGTCAAAACCAAACTTGGATGTGTTTGTGATTTTACATTTAGATGTAAAAAAGTCAAAAGTATAATCAGTACTATTCGTACTTTATTTATTGTGCCCATAATTTATTTATAATTTTCCTCCTTGTGAAAGGATTTACTGAATTTTAGATTCTTATTTCGCTTTATCAAATTCTGTTTTATTGTAACGTAATCCTCGACCACAATTACAATCATTTAAAGAAACAAATATTGGTTAACCAGTTTGGTTCTCCAAATATATCGTTTATTATTAATACAAAAAATAAAATAAGACTTTTTTTGTTCTTTGTTGAAAAATTAAAACAACACAGCGATATTCTGTGCGAATATTTATAAAACATTTTGTCGACATGCACCAATAAAAATACCTCGGAGCAGAGCTACCGAGGTATTTTGGAAACAATTTTCTATTTTCGAAGCAGAGCAACTAGCTACTGCCTACAGTTTTTCTTTACTTCTGCGGATTTTCGTCAAAACTTACCATCCAATTAATGTCAAATTTGTCGGTAAACATTCCAAAATAGGATCCCCAAAAGGTTTTCTCCATGGGCATTGTCACTTTTCCGCCTGCCGAAAGCCCGTTGAATAACCTGTCGGCCTCAGCTTGGCTATCCGTGCTTATGGAAACTGCAAAATTGTTTCCTTTCGTGATTTTAGGACACCACTCGCCTCCTACATCGCTTCCCATAAGCATTGTTTCTGCACTGATGGGCAAGGAAACGTGCATTATCTTGTTGCCTTCATCGGCAGTCATTGGCGGCATTCCCTCTTGTGGCGGCATATCCTTGTAATATCCAAGATATGGAAATTCTCCACCAAATACCGATTTGTAAAAATTGAAGGCTTCTTCGCAGTTGCCTTCGTAGTTCAGATAAACATTTACTGTTGTCATTTTATATCGCTTTAATGATTAATTTTCTGAAATTCGTTTAAGTTCGTTCAATGCCAATGGAAACGTTTTTTTCATGAAGCCAACATAACTTTCCAAGGTATCCACATTTACAATCAATTCCGTGCCGTTTTCAATTTCGTTCAAGGCGTAGGTTTCCATGGCACCTGTCCAAGTTCCTGATTCACCCACAATGGGCATTTCTTCAAAATTTTTGATGTCGCCCAAATGCTTGAACGCCAAAAAAGCATTTTCTTTGACGGTTTCCAAAACACTGTACATTCCTTCTCCACTTGGAGTGAGCAAGTGTATTTTGCTTCCTTCCGTAAAATTGTCTGTTTTGTAATAACTTCCGTTGCAAAACGGATTGGTCCAAATTTTATAATTTTCTACATCCCAAAGGCTGTTCCACACCTTTTCTGGTGTGGCATTGATTTGAATCGTGAAGTTTAATGTTTCCATAGTTTATTTAGCCCATTGGGCGCAATTATTAAAACGTCCTTACTTTTCTAATTCCCTTTTCAAGTTGTTTAAGCCTGTTTGCAAATCGTCGCCAATCATTTTTTCAAAATCCATAAACAGCATCATTAGGTTCATTGGATAGTCCATGTGTCCGCTAAAGCCCCATTTTACCTTGGTTTGATTTTCTGAAATTGCTTCGGTTGTCATAAATGCCGGTTCGGTTGCTTCGAAAGGCTCGATGAAACGAAGTTCAAAATCGATACGCTCGCCTTCCACGATTTTCTTGATTTCTTGTTCCCCAACACCTACGGAGTCAATCTTGCTGTCCCAAGCCGCCACAAAACCCACGGTACCGTCAGTTCCGCGATATGTTTTTTCCATTTTGGGATCCATCGTCGCCCATTTGCTGTAATGGTCTTGATTTTTCAGCAGTTTTACATAGTTGAAAACTTCTTGTTTGGGTTTGTCGATGGTGATTTCTCGTTCCACGGCGTAGTCTTTCTCCACAAACAAAGCTACAATCAGCGGTATTGCAATCAAGATTGCCAATGCTATTACAATTTTCTTCATAGTGTTGATTTTTAAAATTAGGGATATAAATTTAGTTAATTTTTTAGAATTTTCGATTAAAAATTACCTCAACTATCTCATAGAATAACAGTTACCTCTATTCAAAAAAAGTTCTTCATTCTTTTTTAGAAAAATGGCATAAAAAAATCCGAAATCGAGAGACTTCGGATATGATTTTCAAACACTAGCCCTCTTGAATGGTTTTGTCAGCTCTCGTTGGCGGGCACAGAATGCAATTCTGCGCAATCAACACGATGAGATTCTATTTTGCAAATCCGAGCGAGCGGAAGCCCAAAAAGTAACGCACTACTAATTGCAATACTTTTATATTCGGTCTTTTGTTTAGCGAGTTTACTTATATTCAAAATGAGTCATTATTAAAGTAAAAACATAAAAGAACTGCAAATAAATGTATTCCAATCAAAAGGTATTTCCATTTCAGTTTATTCATTAAAATTCGGCTATAGATGGGGATTTGAATTAAAGCTAGTATAATACCAATGAAATTTATTTCGTTTGTTAAATTTGCTAATAACATTGTAAAAGGAAAAATTACTTTTGCTGGAATATATGTACCGTGTCCACCGCCTGCAAAGAATATCGTTACAAGTAGACATAAAAAAGTAATTGTTAATATTTTCGCTATTTTCATTTAAATGAGTGGTAACGTACCGCTGGCTTGGCGAGGTTTGGGACTAAATTAAGATATATTTTCGTTTTAAGACTAATTTCGCAAACACAAAACCAACTTTAAATCAAGACAAAAACCCAAATCTTGCCAAACCGCTGTTACCAGCAGGCTTTATTTTTTACTCATTATAGTGAAATTAAAGTCTCTTTCTTTCATTCTCTTTTTTACTTCATCGACTACTGGACTTATATCTTTAAAAGAGTCAACATCGTGAGCATCCATAATATATTTTTCATATTCATTAATTTCTTTGTCATACTCATCCAGAACTTCCTCTAGTTCTTTAGGAAATCTTTTTACAAAGACTTGATGGATACTTTTTACAGTACTAAAAATCATACTTTCTTCTTCATTTGTCGTTGCGAATCTTTTCCCTTGTAATTCTTTCCACCAAGGAGCAAAGATTTTTTTACGATCTCTATTATGATGAGCTAATAATTTGTTTCGCTTAATTCTCAAGGAATCGAATCTATTGATGTAATCAATTAACGGTTGTAAGGCATAAAGAGTATCAGAGAGATAGTCGTTGTTTTCTTCAATCACAAACTTTTCAAATACAATAAGTTCATCCATTAACGAACAAATGAAGATATCTAACAAACGGTGAACATCGACATAGACGTGAGAGTGTTCGTCGTAATTGATTTTCTTAATCTCATTTCTAGAATGCGTAACATGCTCACAAATATGATTAACATTAAATAAAGTATGTTTAAGTTTTTGCAAATCCATTTTCTAAAAATTTAAGAAAGATATTCTTAGCGCAATCTTGGCGCTTGCTGGTAACTAATATATACTCGCTACAAAATAGCACCTATACACCCAAAATTGGGTAGATTGACAAAGGTTTGTTCCGCTTTATTTTTATTTATGATTTCAAATTCTCACAAGAATTCCTTGTTCATCAAGCCTTTTCCTTCTCAAATCCGTCAATCACTTTTTGGTAATAGTCAAAAGTGGTTTTGGCGATGGATTCCCAACTGAAAATTTTCAACACTCTTTCTCTTCCCGCTTTCCCCATTTGGGTGGCTAGGGCTTCGTCTTCCAACAAGATATTTACTTTGGCGGCAAACGCTTTTTGGAACGCTTCTGGATTGGCTGGATTAAAATCGGTTCTGGAAACGCTTTGCAACGGCACCAAATAACCCGATTCTCCTTCGACAATAATCTCTGGAATTCCGCCCACGTGGCTTCCCACAACCGGCGTTTCGCAAGACATTGCTTCGAGATTGATGATTCCGAAAGGTTCATACAAGGAAGGACAGGCAAACACTCGGGCGTGGCTGTACAATACTTTTACTTTGTCGCGGGGCAACATTTCCGAGATCAAAATCACGCCTTCTCTTTCTTTGCACAAATCGGCAATCAGGGCTTCGGTTTCTTCGGCAATTTCCTTGGTGTCTGGCGCTCCGGCGCAAAGCACGATTTGGCAATCCTTGTTGAAATGTTTGGCGGCGGCAATCAATTGGGAAATTCCTTTTTGGCGCGTGATGCGCCCCACAAAAAGCACGAATGGAATTTTTGGGTCAATGCCGTATTCCAAAAGCAGCTTTTCGTCGAATGTTGGTTTGTAAAATTCAGGATCGATTCCGTTGTGGATTACGGTCACTTTTTCGGGATTGACACCATAGGCTTCGATTACGTCTTCCTTCATTTGCTTGCTCACGGCAATGATTCCGTCGGCGGTGTTGTAGGCTTTGTTTTCTATCCATCGCGAAAGAAAATAACCGTTGCCCAGTTGTTCCACTTTCCACGGACGATGGGTTTCCAAGCTGTGCGTGGTCAAAATCAAAGGCGATTGCAGCAATTCACGAGTGAAAATTCCGGCAAGATGCGTGTACCAAGTATGGCAATGAATGACGTCGGCTTCCGGCGTGGCTTGCGACATTTCTACATTTCGACTCATGTTGTGAAACATCTTGATGTGTGGATTGTCGTCGTCCACCATTTTGGTCAACGAAGAATTGATTCCTTCCACGTGCATGCTTTCCGTTTTCACGGATTGGTCTCCGAAACAGCGTACTTCAACTTGGGCCAACTTGGCCAATTCTTGGCTTAAAAAATCGATGTGTACGCCGGCTCCACCGTAAATATTGGGTGGGAATTCATTGGTAAAAAGTGCTATTTTCATCTTTCTTTTTTTTTATTTTTAATGATAGGGTTCCCAGCAAAAAGTATTGATTTTAGAAAACGAATCCAATTTTAACGTGTGTGTAAACTTTTCCTATTTCCGGTGAATACATGGTTGTTAGCTCCATTGGCATAAAGCCTAAATTATAGCCCAATCCCAACGAAAAACCATTAATTGACTTTACCGTATTTGAATCCCAGGCTTTGTTTAAAGTACTGAAATTGTAGATTCCCGTGTTGGCTCTACCCATCAGGAATAAACTACCCATAATATTATATTGCATTCCCAACATTCCCGAGGCGGTAGAACTGGAGTTGATTTGCTCTTCATTGAGACCTGCAAACGTGATTTGCTGTCTAAATAATTGCTGTATTCCTCCCATATAAAAGTTGTCAATTATAAATCCTTGAGAGCGCAAACACACTCCAGATTGCAAGGTATAAAATAAAGTCCATTTTTTGTCCAATGGGTGAAATTGGGTAAAGTTCAGCATAAATTTGTAATAATCGGCAGCATTATTGTACAGGCTCGAAATATCTTCTGTTGTGCCACCTGCCAACGTATGATCAACTTGAGCTTTTCTTCCGAAAACAACGCCAGCCTGAACAGTAAAAAGATGTCCACGGGTAGGAAAATTAACCCTGTCGGTGGTGATGGATTCCGAGGCCAAGTAGGCAAAATAGTTGCTCACGTAACCTTCATAAGAATTGTCGCCATCCACGTCTGGAGAAAAATCATTTCTCTGATGGTTGATTCCTGCCGTCAAACTCCAATCGTTTGTCATGACCCTGGTGTAATTAAGATCAAACTGCGAATACCGAACACCATACACGGATACTTTCTGTGCATCGTTGTATATATTCATGGGAAGGTTTTGCCGCTCCCAACTCAGGTTTATAAAATTATTTGCTTTTGTGCCAAAAATCTGTTTGTGTTCCAATAATACCCTGAAATTCTCGCCTATTGCAAATTTCGCCATGGTACGCGATTTTTTCAGCAACAAATCTCTCGTGGTAAGATTGAGCAATAATGCTGCCCCCGTAAACGAATGGAACGACAATCCCACTTTCATCTGGGTTAGCAGTTTTTCATGCACTTTACAGATTAATATTGCGTGTCCCTCAGTCGTTGGTTCCAATGAATAATAGATGTTGTCATAATAACGGCTCGCAAAAGCTTTTCTGAAACCATCGTTTATTTGTTTGGCCGTATAGGCATTTCCAGGTTTTATACTGAGTTTTTGCAACAAATAGTCTGTATTTGTTTTTTCTATTCCTTCGTATTTAATTTCATCTATGGTAATGGATTCCACTTTAGGCAAACGACCGTAGGGATCATAAACTACGGGATATTTTGCATTTAAAGAATCGGCAAGACGTTTGAAATAAGGATAATACAATTTTCCTACTTGGTTTCCAATATCCATAATGGAATCGGTGGCATCAAAGCTGCCGGCACTGTATTTTTCCAAATGCGGTTCAATGACAAGATTACAGAGTTTTTTTTCTTCGACCAAATCATCTGCGTCCCGATATTGGGTAATTTGGTAAAAAACATCCAACACGTCATCCAATTTATCGATATCCGGAAGACCCGTAAACAGGTTTACCCCAATGACAATGTCGGCTCCCATTTCTTTAATATCCTTAACCGGAAAGTTTCTCACGATACCACCATCCACGAGCTTGGTCTTTTCATAATCGACAGCCGTAAATACGCTGGGAATCGCCATACTCGAACGCACGGCCGTAACGATGTCTCCTTTGGAAAGAACCACGGCTTTACCATTGGATAAATCAACTGCAATACATTTAAAGGGAATGTTAAACTTTGAAAAATCCTTGATGTTGTAAACCGGCAAAAACATGTCGTTCAGGGTAAGCCAAAGTTCCTGTGAATCGATTAAGCCTGTCGAAAATTGGGGCTTGTATTTTTTAATCCCTATTTCTGCAGCATATTGACCGAACTCGTCTTTCTCGTCAATGCTGACATCTGTATAAATGGGTTTGCCACTCAATAATTCATCCCAATTCAGTTTTTTGGTTATCTTTTCAACGTCTTTTCCTGAATAACCTGTGGCATACATGGCACCAATAATACTCCCCATGCTGGTTCCCGTCACATAATCTATTTTAAGTCCTGCACTGTCGATTGCCTTTAAAACACCAATATGCGCAATACCTTTGGCACCTCCTCCACTTAAAACCAATCCAACTTTTGGACGTTGTGCCCATAGAGAATTTGAGAAAAGCAGCATTAAACAGGAACAAATTAGCAATCTTTTTAGAGGTTGGAAGTTGGTTTTCATTTGGCTTGTATTTGAAATTTGAATTGGTTTCCAAAATCATTTTTTGAAAAGTTGCTCCAAGAACCAGGGACGATTATGACGATTCAAAAATAATTTAAGTAAATATATATGATTTAACTGATATAGAAAATATTTATTAACCACTATTTTCATGGATGTACAACTCACCTATTCACTTTCGACAAGTCATAAAAAAAACCGGAAATCTCTTTCCGGTTTACAGTTCAATCCTGATTTTTATTTTTTTAATCGTGCCTTGAAAATCTTTTCAAATTTTTCTAATTTCGGCTGGATGACCATTTGGCAATAGGGTGCCTCTTGATTCTTTTCGTAATAATTTTGATGGTAATCTTCCGCCACGTAAAACTTTGCAAGCGGCTCCAATGTGGTCACGATTGGATTGTTATATACTTTTTCGGCATTCAACTGATCTATGATGGACTTGGCAGCTTTTTTCTGCACTTCATCTTTATACATAATTACCGAGCGGTATTGGGTTCCCACATCCGCACCTTGTCGATTGAGGGTTGTCGGGTCGTGAACGGTAAAAAACACCTGGAATATTTCGTCAAGATTGGTCTTGGTTTTGTCATACGTAATTTGCACCACTTCGGCATGCCCTGTCGTTCCGGAGCAAACTTCGTCGTAAGTGGGATCTGCAATTTTCCCACCAGAAAATCCCGAAACCACTGATTTCACTCCGTCCAAATTTTCGTAAACCGCTTCGACACACCAGTAACAACCACCACCAAGCGTGATGGTTTCCAAATTGTTTTTGTTTCCGTTTTGTGTTATTGCATTTTCTGGAACAAAATCCAATGCAATGGAATTCATGCAATATCTTTTGCCTGTTGGCGCTGGCCCATCATCAAAAAGATGTCCTAAATGTCCGTCACATCTGCCACAAAGCGCTTCTATTCTTCTCATTCCATAGGAGTTGTCTTCTTTGTACACCACGCTGTTTTTGTTTTCTTGTTCAAAAAAACTGGGCCAACCGCAACTACTGGCAAATTTCTGGTCGGATCTAAACAATTTGTTGCCACAAGCCGCACAATAATAAGTTCCTTTCGCCTCAGAATCCCAAAGTTTTCCCGTGAAGGCCCTTTCGGTATCGGCATTTCTTGAAACGGCATACAAATCGGGCGACAACACCTTTTTCCATTCGGCATCAGTGACGTTCAGTTTGGTGGTGTCGGTATTGGAATAATAAGGGTTTCCGGGTTTGCTGATCGTGTTTTCCATAGCTGTTGAATTTGGAGTTATTGGTGTTTTTTGGGTCGATTGTCCACACGCATTTAAAGCGAATAAAGACAATATCATCAAATAATTAAAAATGTTTTTCATGGTAACCTTCTTTAGATTATGGAGTAAATTTACAATAGATATACACAAGAAATTGCAGTATGGATCGGAAAAATATTTCATTTAAGGAAAGTTTAACGATTGTTGAAATTCCAAAAAGTCGGAGTTCCCAATTCTTTTTTTGTATTTTTGGCAAGCTAAAATTGATTATGAAAGAAGAGAATGTAATATTGGTAAACCAAAATGACGAGCAAATTGGCTTGATGCCCAAATTGGAAGCACACGAAAAAGCAGTTTTGCACCGGGCATTTTCGGTTTTTGTATTGAATGACCAGAATGAAATTATGTTGCAGCAACGAGCGCAGCACAAATACCATTCCCCATTATTGTGGACAAATACCTGTTGCAGCCATCAACGCGACGGCGAAACCAATCTTCAGGCGGGAAATCGCAGATTATATGAAGAAATGGGTTTTGGAACCGAATTGAAGGAATTGTTCCATTTTATATACAAAGCCCCGTTCGACAACGGTTTGACCGAGCACGAACTCGACCACGTCATGATAGGTAATTATAATGGGGAGCCAAAAATAAACCCGGAGGAAGTGGAAAGCTGGAAATGGATGGGTATCGAAGAAGTGCAAAAAGACATGCAATCGCATCCAGAAATATACACCGTTTGGTTCAAAATTATTTTTGACGAGTTTTACCATTTCTTGGAAGAACACACAATTTAAGATAGCAGATTTGAGATAGCAGAATGCAGAAATTCAAAATCTAACTTTACCATGAGAGTAACCATATCCAGAAAAGCACATTTCAACGCAGCCCATCGATTGTATCGAAAAGATTGGACTTTCGAACAAAACGATGCCGTTTTTGGCAAATGCAACAATCCCAATTTCCACGGACACAACTACGAATTAATCGTTAGCGTGACCGGAAAAATAAACCCGGAAACCGGCTACGTGATGGATGTCAAGGATTTGAGCGACTTGATTTTTGAAGAAGTAGAGAAACCTTTTGACCATAAAAACCTGAATCTGGATGTTGCCGAATTTGAAAACCTGAATCCCACTGCCGAAAACATAGTGGTCGTAATTTGGAATAAAATCAGGAAAAGAATAAAACCCGAATTGGATTTAGAAATAACTCTTTATGAGACGCCACGTAATTTTGTAACCTATAAGGGAGAATAATGGCACTGCAACTGGGAGACAAAATCCCCGATTTTTCGGCAAAAGACAGCAATGGAAACGATTTTGACAGCGCTTCAATCGTGGGCAAAAAAGCAGTTGTGATTTATTTTTATCCCAAAGACAACACTCCGGGTTGCACCGCCCAAGCCTGCAGTTTCAGGGATCAGTACGAAGATTTCAAGGATTTGGGTGCAGAAGTTATCGGAATCAGCAGCGACAGTATTACTTCGCACGAAAAATTTGTCCAACAATACAAATTGCCTTTTATTCTGCTTTCGGACAACGACAAGAAAATCAAGAAGTTGTTTGGAGTCAAACCAGACTTATTAGGTTTAATTCCCGGAAGAGTGACTTATGTGGCAGACAAAAACGGAATCATCCAATTGATTTTTGACAGCATGAACGCCACGAATCATATTCCGAAGGCATTGGAAACCATTAAAAAAATGATGTCACAAAACCCAAAATAGCATCCTAAAATCATTACTTTAATTTTGCCTTCACAATTCATTTTAAATGAACTTTGGCCAACACACTTGAAAAAACATAAAAATGAAACTATACCCATTACAATTCGAACCCATTTTAAAAGAAAGAATCTGGGGAGGAGAGAAACTAAAAACCATTCTAAACAAACCGATTACTTCGAAAATAACCGGCGAAAGCTGGGAATTGTCAACCGTTGAAGGCGACGTGAGCATTATTGCAAACGGGGAACACAAAGGAAAATCATTGACGGAATTAATCAATGACAATCCGGACGAAATTCTTGGAACCGAAGTGCACCAGCAATTCGGGAAACAATTTCCTTTGCTTTTCAAATACCTTGATGCTCGCGAAGACTTGTCTATCCAGGTGCATCCCAATGACGAATTGGCAAAAAAGCGTCACAATTCTTTTGGCAAGACCGAAATGTGGTACGTGATGCAAGCGGATAAAAATTCCCGAATAATTGTTGGTTTCAAGGAAAATTCCAACGCCGAAGACTATTTGGAAAATCTGAAAAACAAAACACTTCTTTCCATTCTTGACGACGTAAAAGTGGAAGAAGGCGATGTTTTCTTTCTGGAAACCGGAACCGTTCACGCCATCGGTGCTGGACTTGTCATAGCCGAAATACAACAAACATCGGACATCACGTATCGTTTGTATGATTTTGAACGAGTGGATGCTGCCGGGAATCAAAGAGAATTACACGTAGATCTGGCTTTGGACGCCATCAATTACAACAAAGTGGACACCCACAAAAAATACGACAGAACACCAAACCAATCAAATGAGGTGGTGGATTGTCCTTATTTCACGACCAATTTCCTGCCTTTGGACGGAGAAATTCCAGTGGACAAAACAGGAAACACCTTCACGGCCTATATGTGTGTTGACGGCAGTTTTGAATTGGAATGCGAAGACACAAAATACCAGTATAAAAAAGGAGACACTATTTTAATTCCTGCCGCCTTGAAGACATTCATTCTCAATGGAAAAGCTTCAATTTTAGAAATTTACATTTCATAAATGTAAATTTTTATTTTTTAGCGGTCATTTATGGTATCGCCCTTTTACTTATTCGTGTTTGTTTGCAACAAACTTGTTGTTTGTGGCGATTTCATAGTCGGTAATAGAAAGATTATGTGTACTTTTGCAATCGCAAATTAAAATTAAAAATAAAATGGCAAACGTTAAGAATTTAAAAAAAGACATCAACTACGTTTTAGGAGATATTATTGAAGCGGTTTACTTGTTTGAAATCACGACTTCTGGAAAACCAACTGAAGAAACCAATGCTTTGATCGACGAGGCAATCGCCGCTTTTGATGCTTTAATCACAAAAGTAAACACCAAGAACGTTGAAAATAAAAAAGCACATTTCAAACAAATCAATGTTGAATTGGAACAAACTGCAAATCAATTGATTGCTAAAATCAACGGATTGCAATAAAAAAAAGCAATAAAAAAGGTTGAATTTATTTTGGAAAATTAAAATTCAACCTTATATTTGCACCCGTAATACGTCGCCAGCGTAGCTCAGTTGGCTAGAGCAGCTGATTTGTAATCAGCAGGTCGTGGGTTCGAGTCCCTCCGCCGGCTCCTTAAGAAAACCATCTAACGAAAGTTAGGTGGTTTTTTGTTTTTAGCACATTTTGGGATCAATCCGAATCAGAATGGATCAATCCCAAAACCTGTGGAGCGATAAAAATTAAGCATAAATATTAGCGGATCAAGTCTGCAAGGTTGTAGTATCTATTCATTAACCACAAATTGCACAAATTTTCACAAATTAATTTGTGAAAATTTGTGCAATTTGTGGTCAAAATATTTTTAGAAGCTAAAGCGAATAGCTTTGTATGACTATCCGTGATTAATACCAAACTAATAAAATTTGCCACAGATTAAAGGGATTCCCACGGATTCTCTCAAATATTAAAAAAATCTGTGCTAATCTGTGTAATCTGTGGCCAATAAAAAAGGTTTCGTATGTTTTGCGGAAATCAGAAAGTGTTAAAACAAATCATCTACCGAAAGGTATCTTTCTCCCGTATCGTAATTAAAGGACAGAATTACTGCATCTGCTGGGATTTCAGCAAGTTTCTTGGAAACGGCAGCAAGAGAAGCTCCTGTTGAAATACCGGAAAAAATTCCTTCTTCCTTGGTTAATCTTAAAGCAAAAGAATAAGCCTCGTCTTTTTCGACAGCAATAATTTCGTCTACATATTCCCCATTAAAGACTTCAGGGATGAATCCGGCTCCAATACCCTGAATAGGATGAGGAGAAGGTAAACCACCGCCTAAAACAGGCGATAAAGCAGGTTCAACAGCATAAGTTTTTAGATTGGGGAAGTGTTGTTTCAATATTTTGGAAACACCAGTGATATGACCTCCAGTTCCAACACCGGTAATAAGGTAATCAATCCCCTCCGGAAAATCTTTCAAAATTTCTTGGGCCGTGGTTCTTTCGTGCACTTCAACATTGGCTGGATTGGTAAATTGTGATGGCATAAACGAATTTGGGGTAGCTTCCGTCAGTTCTATTGCTTTTGCAACCGCTCCCGAAGTTCCTTTTTCTTTTGGCGTCAAGACAAATTCAGCACCATAGGCATTCATTATTTTTCTTCTTTCGACACTCATTGATTCGGGCATAACCAAAATAACCTTGTATCCTTTTACGGCGGCCACCAATGCCAATCCAATTCCGGTATTTCCTGAAGTAGGTTCTATAATTGTGGTATCGGGGTTCAAAAGTCCCTTTTTCTCGGCGTCTTCAATCATCGCCAAAGCGATTCTGTCTTTGATGCTGGCTCCTGGATTTGATCTTTCCAGTTTAATCCAAACTTGATGTGAATTAAAAAGTTTATTCAATTTTACGTGAGGGGTGTTTCCTATCGTCTCTAGAATGTTTTGAAATTTCATGATATGGTATATGTATGTTGTTTATTAAATGGAGTAAAATGAGTTTTGGAAAAGAATTGTTATTCTTCTAATTTATTTCATTTTTCACGAGAGCATTTTGCAATGACTTTTGCTAAATTACTAAAAAAACCAAGACAAATAGACCATAATGAAGACAAACACACCAATTTGTTTTTAGCCACAAATTACATTAATTCATTGTCTTTTTTTAACGGGACAACACGGGTTTTATCTATTAACTCAAATAGATTTATGGTAATTCACAACTTATTCTTACTCGGATTTACACCATAAAAAAATCCCGAATTGCTTCGGGATTCAATTTTACAAATTAGTGTAAAGGTATTTAGTTAAATTTTATTTCCAATCAAAAGGCAAATACCAATTGTTGACATTCAACAACTTGGAACGTACTGCGCCAGCATTGGAATTTCCTTCTTTGCTCAATTTTTCATAAACCTTGTCTGCCAAAAATGAAGGGTCATTTCGGCGTAAAGCCACACGAACCAAGTCTTCCCAACGACTACCTTCATAAGCTAAATCTAAAGCTGCTTCCCTGATAATATTATCTTCTGTAGTAATCACGTTATCTCCAATTGCTCCAGCAACGACTAAATTGCCACGCCCTCTAATTCCACCACCACGATACCAATTGTCTCTATATCTAGGGTAATCACCCGAACGAGCGTCAAAATCATAAGGAAAAGCTTCAAAAGTACGCATGGCATTTGTTACATCATCTTTACTACCATCGAGAGCAAGAGGGTTGTAAGCACTACCTATACCAAAATTTAATATTCCAAAGGCAATTTTTTGATGATTATCCCTGTTGGCCGCTTCTGCATATCTCAAATGCAATTTTTCAGCACGATATAAAAACCAATCCCCATCCTTTTTAAACGGATCTGCAGCAGATACAGCTTGATATTTGTATAGATACTTCATGATTACAGGGTCTCCTCCTACCATATTGTAAGTGAATTTTGTACCACGTGCATCATAAGGAATACCATTACGTTGCATTTGACTATTCCATAGATCGATAGAGCTTTGCGATGGTTTTGCCAAATATTTACCAGAATTTTTTGAAAACAAGTCAATAAAAGGATTTGCAGGAGCAAACTTACTGTCAAATGGCAATGACCAAATCCATTCCGTATTCCATACTACATCTCTACTTCTAGCAAAAATAGATCTCCATCCTTGAGTGTCAGTATTATACAAAGAACCAACATCGCTTCCAAGTGCATATCGAACAAGAAAATCGACATTACCGCTACCGGCAAAGAGACTTAAGCGGTAAGACTCGTATTTCTCCGTATCATTGGCACTAAGAGAAGCTGATTCCAGTACTTTTTTATAATGTGAAGCTGCCGCCAAATAATTCCCTTTCCAAAGTTGTAAATCACCTATCAAACATTCTTTATTGATAAATAATTTTTTTGTATAATAACCATCAACGGTGATCAACATACTACTTTGTGCATCATAGATCTCTTTATAATTTAATCCTTCGGTAAAAGTCACCAATTTGTCTACAAGTTCGGTAAACGGAATTCTTGGATATTTGCTCATATTTTTAACATCCTCCAAAGTGGCAATAGGCTCCGTGATATAAGGAACACTTCCAAAGTGTATTCCCAATTGCAAATAAACCCATGAACGAATACATCCCACATCGGCATAACGCTGATCGTATTGAGATTGTGTAAATTTCTTTTCAGCCAACATGATATCGAAATTTTTAAGGACATCATTACAGTTTTGAATCACCTCATAAAAAAGTTTTGGATTGGCATACGGATTGTCAACCGAAACATTATGTTGCGAAAGTTCTTTCAAATATGGGTTGGAATTGCGTGTTATCGTCATCAAGTCGGCACGCATTTCGTTAAGAATAACATGTTGTTCCGCAAGACCCATAAATTTGCCATATATGCCTATTACAGCGGCATCGGCATCATATACGTTACGATATACCTGATCCCCCGAAAGCCTGTCCTCAGGTTCCACATCCAGATAGTCCGAGCAAGAACCCAGGCTAAATAGCAGCACCATAACCGATACTATGGACAGGATGCGTTTTGTTGTTTTTGTATTAATTGTTGTTATCATCTGTATGTTATTTCTGTGGTGTAAATAATTAAAGTCCTAAACGTAGTCCCAACTGGAATGTTCTGTACTGAGGAGCCAAACCAATATCGGTTCCTTGACCAAATATAGAGGATGTAGCGCTAAATTCAGGGTCAAATCCAAGATAATCAGTTACCGTAAACAAGTTGTTGGCTGTGGCATAAATCTTGATGGCTTTGATATAATTCATTTTCTCGACATTAAAATCATATCCCAATACCAAACTTTTCAATCTTAAATAAGAACCGTCTTCAATCCATCTGTCTGAAAACTCGGCATTCCCCATTGGATCTCCCCAAGTTGCTTTCGGCATGTCGGTTACTTGACCTTCAGTTCTCCAACGATTTTGTACGGCAATGCTTTGGTTTTCATAACCACTCATTTTTTCAAGATTGTAACGTACTCCATTATAAATGTCGTTACCTACCGAGAAATTAAACAAACCTTGAAGACTGAAACGTTTATATGTGAAATTGGTAGAAATACTTCCGGTTACGTCCGGGTTTGGATTACCAATCACCACACGGTCTTTATCATCAACAACTTTGTCTCCATTAGTGTCTGTATATCGCATATCTCCACCTTTAAATGGAACTAATTCACCATTAGGCATACGACGAGACAATCCAGCTGCTTGGGCATCTGTCGTTGTGGAATACACTCCATTCGTTTGCAACCCATAGAATAAATTAGCATCCTGTCCAACCGATGTAATATATGTGGCTCCTCCAAATTGAGTAAAAATATCTCCGCTAGGCAAGCTCTGTACTCTATTGGTATAACTAGCCAATTTCACCCCTAAATCAAAAGTGAAATCAGGACTATTAACGATACGGGAGCTCACTGCCAATTCAGCTCCGAAAGTTCTCATGGAACCACTATTCGAAACTACATAATCAAAACCACTTGCCGTATTGATTGATTCGTACACAATCATGTTATCCGTTCTATTGGAATAAAGATCCGAAGAAATATTTAGACGTTCATTCAACAAACCAAAGTCAAAACCCACGTTGAATTTTTTCACGGTTTCCCATTCCAAGTTTGGATTTCCAATGTTGCCACGTACTAACCCCTGCATACCCAATAAATTTTGAGAAACATAATAAGTTTGTGCTGTATAATTTCCTACATCATCATTACCACTAGTACCATAACCAGCTCTAAGCTTTAAATAATCAATACCTTTCACGTTTTTCATAAAGCCTTCAGATGACACTAACCAAGCTCCAGTTATGGAAGTCATCAATGCAAATTTTTCTGATCCATTTGATGCATCGTCACCAAATCTACTTGATCCGTCCACCGCATAACTTGTTGTAAAGAAATATTTGTCACGATAATTGTATTCCGCATTGGCATAAATATTCAACCACTTCCATTCTCCCAAAGAACCTCCTACATGACGTAGCAAGTTAGATCCTGCTCCTACGGTAGTAAAATCATCCGTAGAAGAATTGTAACCCAACCCTAAATCACTTTCTGATTTACTACTTTGACTTCTAAGCCCAAAACGAACATTCAAACTATTGTCATCCTTGAATTTCTTGGCATAATCTGCATACGTATCCGAAAAAATACTGTTATACGATTGAACTTCACTTCCTGAACGGTTACCAGCAATGGCAGTAGGAAGCACAATATCAGCTACTCCTAGATCTGGAATAAAGAAGCTTTCACGTTCTTTGTTGAAGGTTATACCAATAAGGGTGTTTAAATTCCAATCCTTGTTTAAAGCATAATTGAATTTAAAATTTCCGAAGAAACGGTAATTGTTGTTCGTTCCAAAACCTTTACTCAAAATCGCATTTGGGTTACTTACATTAAAATAATCCACGTCTGCCAAATTAGGAGATACTTCACCGGCATCATCAACAACATGATGTGTCAAGAAAGGTGATTTAGTAAGTGCCAAATAGATAGGGCTCGTTTTATAAGCAAAACCTTGATCCCATTGATCCGAGATATTATTGACAAAAGAGAGGTTGGCATCCATCGTCAGTCTTTGTGTCAACCTTAAAACTGCATTCAAACGGGTGCTATAACTTGTTGATTCGGTTTTATCCACGGTACCTTTACTATTTAGATAACCTACAGACAAACCAAACTTCGCAATCTCGTCACCTCCACGAATTTTAAGGAAGTAATTTTGGTTTACACTTGATTTAAAAACTTGGTCTTGCCAATTTGTATCATTGTGGTATTTATAATATCCCGCAGAACCCTCTGTATCATTCATGTATGGCAAGGCGCCAATCTGTTGTTGTGACAGACCACGACTCGCTTCCAATTGGGAAAGGTGGGTACGATAAGCATCAGAACCCAACAATGGCAACTGATCTGGAGTCTGGTTTACTCCTCCGTACATGGTAAAGTCAATTTTGGTTGACAATTCGGTAGCACGAGTAGTCGTAATATTGATCACTCCATTACCTCCTTTTGTACCATAAAGCGAAGAACCATCTTTAATAATAGTAACATCCTCAATATCTTTAACATCAATATTGGTCAAAGGTGATGACATATTGTTTTGAACGATTCCTGAGCCATAATCTTCATCATCGTAAATCATTCCATCCACGACGATCAAAGGTTTGTTGGTGGCATACAATGAATTAAAACCACGTATTGTCATATAAGAACCAGTTCCTGGCGTTCCAGAACTTCTTATAGCCGTCAATCCTGCCACTTTCCCTTGAAGAAAACCTCCAATAGATTCATTCACGGGACTTGACCACTGACCTTTCTCGAAATTCACTACACTGGTTGCATTGGTGTTATCATACTGCATTTTATCTCCAGAAGGTAAATTAGCCACTTCATATGAAGGAGCATAATTAGGCTCATAGAGGTAAATTTCAATTTCTGATTTTTGCTGTTTCAAAGCATATACTTTAGTCTGATAATTTTCACCACTAATTTTAAGTTTCGCATCTAGATTTGGGACTTTAACTTCAAAGCTTCCGTCATTATTCGTAATAGCGGCCGAAAAACCTTCAACAGCCACATTTATTCCTGATAGACCCACTTTGTTTTTTGCGCTTTTAACAACACCTTTAACCTTGATTCCTTTTGCGTTTTTGGAAGTGGAGGTTGGAATTGCTTTTACTGTCACAGTCGAATCCTGAACAGCCTGCGCGAACAACTGCATACTAAGACTTCCCGCAAAGAACAGGCTTACCACACAGCTTATTTTTAAATTGTTTAACATATCTATTTTTATAAAATATTATTATTTAACTTGAGGAACAAATTTCAAATAGTCAAGGCTAAGAGAGTTATTCCCGGCAACACCGGTATTGACAGCAGTTAGTGAAATCAAATTGAGATCACCTGCTTGTGTCAATGTAATTTCTCCTAAATAAACTTCATTATAATTAAGAAGCTCTACATTTGTGTAAGGAAAAGTTGCCCAAGCACCAACCACATCATACTTTGTACCCGTTAGCACCAGTTTTCCACCTATGCGGAGCGACTGCTGGAAAACGTTGGTTTGAGTATTTATGGCTCTCCAATACACTTTGTAGGTAGTGGTAAAAAAATCTTTATCTCCATAGAACAGCATAAACGATGACACATCTTTTGGTGGTGCGACATAGACATCATTGAAACGTGTTATCCCATCTGGTTCTATTCTATCGCGTTTAGAAATATAAGTACTTGATCCATTGAGATATCCCGTACTTTTTTCTCCTTCTATTTTTTTGGTCAATAAACGTTTTGCAACAGGAACATCCACTTTTTTCATTATATAAACTATACCATTGCTCAAGCGTATTGGCTGTCCAACAATTTGCGTTTTGTCTATGGGAACTTCAACCCCGAATCTTGAAGTCAAAGTGGCCGGCAATTTATCCAGTTCATACTTTTTACCAAAAGCCAAATCTCTCAATGTGAAATATTTTGAATAAATGGCTGTAGAATCTATAGCTGGATTATTGGTTTTCTTGATCAAATAAGGTTTCATCTTGTCCACTTCGGTATTGTACCCAGCATCCTCCATTAAAAATAATGTATAGGAGTTTTTCTCGTTGTTCAGGTTGTACACATTTCTTAAATAAGAATTGGTCAAGGAATCGGAATAAACTCCAGGGACTGCATTTTTTTTGGCATCAATATCAGAAGTATAGATACTAAATTCTTTTAAACTCAATAAATAATCACTCATTGCAGAAGCTCCCGCTTTTGAATTGACATATTGCCAAATGTTCATTTTAGGAGTAAGTACTTTATCAATAACGTGAAACACTCCATTGGCCGCATAATGGTCTGCAGAGATAATCGTCGCATCATCAATCATGGTACTTCCCTTGAATACCAAGTATTTGGAGCCGGACATTTTTATTTGCGTTTCCTGCGTACCTCTCACAGAAGAAAAAGCAGTCAAGGCAATATGATTGCCAACAAATTCCTTTAGTGCATCAGGATTATTCAAGATGGCACTATCCACCAAGGCCATGGCCTCATTGGTAGGAACAAAAACGGTGTATGTTTTTGAAGCTGCCAAAATCTTGTCGTATCCCGTTTCGACCAATAATTTTGTAAACTGTGATGTTCCAGCCGTATTAGTTATGGCCACGTCCAGGGTAACTTTTAGGTTGGCATCGTCAATATCCTGACGCTCATCCCAAGGACTGGAACATGAGATCAAGGCTATGGTCAGTACACCAACCAACAGCCTTTTATAATTTAATTTTAATAAACTCATTTTTTCTTGATTAAGTTTGTACATGTACACTTTTATAATTTTAATAACCACTATTACTGTTATCGCCTTTTGTGGCCTCTTCTCTTTGAATTAAACCATCTCCATTAGCATCTCCATTAGGATCTTTAATACCCGTTTTAATACCTTTTTTAAATTTCGGCCATATTTGATCAATGTCAACAGGACGGAATTCGATCAAGTCAATCCTGTCTGCGTCAGCACTACCACTACTTGTACCAGCATCAGTATTAAATTTAATTAAATGTCTTCCAGTTGTCGTTACTTCAACAATACCTACCAGTCTAGAAACCATCGCGTCACCCTTAACAAATGGAAATATATGACGTTTGTAGCCTTGCGACTCATACACCCTGTCCACAATACCCGTTGCAACAACAGAAGGATCATTTGGGAATTCTTTCATATTGAGAATCCTGGAGGTTTGCTCTCCATTAAAAAACACCTTAGTATTTGAAGATCCACTTGCGTGTGCACGATAGGACACCCATATTTTATAACGTCCCTTAATAATTACCGGAGTTTTATATTCTATATCATTCAGACCTCCCGAACCAGTACGAAAACGGGTAGCTCTTATTAAATCCCCATTAACCGCTCCACCATAATTATTCCAATCCAGGGTATATGTTTTACTTCCTGTCCAGGTAATATCAGCAAATCCTCCTGGTGGAATACCAAAAGATGCTCCCGTGGATTTTCTATAATTAGCCACATTTGCCGCAAATTCTGGTTGATCGCATACATCAAAATAAACCGGCGAAGGAAGACGTTTTTTAATAGTGAAGTGTCCATCCACATAATGCAATACTCCATTGGAAGTAGTAACATCACTAGGTGCCCTCAATATGGGAACACCTTCTTCAAGTATTCCATTGAAAACATCACGATTCAAATAGATGACGTCTTTTATTAATTTGGAACTAATCACCTCAAGAGGCGCTTTGGTTACAAAAACCGGTGTAGTTGCCAAATCGGCCAAGTAATTTAATTGAGGCACTACATGATATTGCACAAACAAGTTCAAACTATCTGCTGGATTCATAGGATCTGTTGATTTGCTGTATCTTGCTTTCAAATCAGCCAAACTATTAAAACCTGCTTTAGTGAACACATCGTTGGTTTGCGCCAATACGGTCAAATGACTGCCTATTTTACTGGCATCATAAGTAAGTGGTTGATTTAATTTGTCATACCATCCAGTGGCTTTTAAAACTTCGGTAAACAAAGAAAGATTTACATCAGCTTCAATGGTTTGCGCCAAGGTCTTGTCGGCCACACGCAACACTTTGTCAATAACATGAACAACACCATTCCCCAACTCTAGGTTAGAAGCTACGATATTCGCTGTTTTATTGATTGTTATACTGGAAACCCCATTGATGTTGGCTGCTCCAGTTATTAGATACTGGCCATACATAGTTGGTGTTGCTATCTTACCATCGGTAAAAAGGGTTGTATTGATTCTCGCATCCAAAATATGCAGTTTGGCTATATTTTGCAAGTCCGCCAATGGCACATCTTTCAATGAATTGGCACCTACATCCTTCAAATATTGTTTCACTGCTTCATTGGTTGGAAGAAACATGGTATAGGTACCATAAGTATTCATGAATGAAGCATAGTTGGTAATATCCAAAATTTCCAAGAACATGGAATAATCCTGATTGGCTCTTAAATATTCGGTAATATTAAGAGTTTCGTCGGTAGTCTGTTTGATCTCTACTTGAGTACAGTTCTGAAAAACTAAAGCGGTCAAAAACACTAAAGCAAGTTTCAGGAGGCTAGGCAATCTTAATAATTTTTTCATGTCTTAGTTTTTAATTATTTATAAAATGGATTTTGTACTAATGCTTTATTGGTAAAAAGTTCATTCGTGTTAATAGGCAAATAATGACTATTTGGATCTTTCAATTTTGCAATAATCGACTGTTGTTTGTCTACCGGGGCTGTAGCTATGGCCAAATCAATCAACAATTGTTTACGTTCGTAATTATTGGCACGGGCAATACGCAATACATCATACCAACGTTTTCCTTCAAAAGCAAATTCTCGAGCACGTTCTGCCAAGATAAAATCGATGATACCATTTGTGTCTCCTTCACCAGGACTCATATCCGTTTCATCAAGAGCCCAACGTTTTAATCGAAGATCCGTAATAATGGTAATTGCATCTTTACCTTGTCCCAATCTTGCCAATGCTTCGGCTTGCATCAACAATACATCCGAATAACGATAAACAAACCAGTGTGTATTTGAATCCTGCAACTGTTTTAATTCACCACCATCAAAGCGTGTAAACTTGATAATTTCACCCGTTGCCCCGAATAATGATGCATAATTTCCACGAACATCTCTTCTACCGATAGGATCGTTGACATCATATCCATAAACCTCATCCATCATTAGTGAATAAGCTTTAAATTGCGGTCTTTGAAAAAAGATGCTATAAAATGGTCCTGTATTGGCTGAGGTATATTGAAATTCAAAGATGCCTTCAGACGAATTTCCATTGGAATAAATTGTATTAAACCAAGTAGCCGAATTATTGGATTCCACCAACTTGTATTTACCGGAATTAATCACCTTTTTTGTTGCATCAAGTGCTTCTTGATAACTTTCTGTCCACAAATACACATCTGCCTGCATTGTATTTATCGTATATTTCGTAATACGCCCTTTGTTCGAAGCATTGTTTCCATAATCTTCCACGGCATATTCTTCAGCCAATTTCAAATCTTTGATGACCTGTGCAAAAACATCTGCTTGCTTTGAGACAGGTATTTGAAAATTATCCTTATCAGAAAGTGTGGCTGTCAATTTCAATGGCACATCTTTAAAGGTACGCGCCAAAGTAAAGTACATATATGCCCTGATGGCCAATGCCTCTGAAACAAAATGATTTAATTGGTCTTGAGTCAAGGTTGGGTCCTCATTTTTAACCGCTGGTGCCAAATCAATTACCGTATTGCAATAATTGATGGTTCTATAAAAGATGGACCAGTCCGTCAAAGCATTGGATGGAAGAACATTGGTTTCTAGAATATCTCTTTCATCTTCGGTGGCAAAAACCCCCTCGACAACCATGCCTCCCCTTAATTCACCATGCATGAACAAGTATTGGGTCATCGAGAAATCGTCCACGCCAGGAGGCGAGTTCAACAATGAGGAATAAATCCCAATTACTGCTGCCTGAATATCCTCCTTGGTTTTCCAGAATTCATCACGCACAATCCCGTCTTGAGGACGTAAATCTAAATAATCGTCGCACGAACTTGCCGAAACGAAAAGTACAAAGATTGCTAATATTGTTTTTATTTTAGTTTGCATAATCTAATATTTTATTTTTAAAAACGAGTTGAAACACCAAATGTAAAACGTTGTGTAGGTGGCGTGGAAGCATTGTCGATAGCCATACCGAATGGTCCTGACCCCATACCCACCTCAGGATCTTGTCCACGATAATTTGTCCAAGTGTACAAGTTGTCACCCGTTACATAAAAACCTAAATCATCCACATTCAATTTCTTCAACATATTCTTTCCTACATTATAACGAAAGGTAACCGAACGAAGACGCAAGAAAGAAGCATCCTCCACATAACGGTCAGAACCCAACCAGTTATATCCTGCACCAAAAACCGCTCTAGGCATATCAGTAACATCACCCGGATTACGCCATCTAGACAAAACCGCCGTACTTTGATTGCTGTATCCACTCATATTGGTCGTTTTCATGTCTGTTCCGTTAACAATGTCATAATTCATGCGGTAGTTAAAGAAAAGCAATAATCTAAACTGATTGTTAAAGGTTATGTTCGGACCAAATCCCCCGGTAATTTTAGGGTTACTGTTTCCTAAATACACCACGTCACGGCTGTCTATATTACCATCTTTATTGATGTCCTCATAAATGGCATCTCCAGGTTGGAATACATAATCCGTATTAGGATAATTAAAACGCATCAAGACTTCTTGACCATTAGGTCCCAGAATGACATTTCCGTTGGCATCTTTGGCCTTTGTTGCTTCAAGATCTGTATAAACCCCCTTGAATTTATAACCATAAAATGAACCAAAAGGATTATCCACTTGAAGGAAACGTTTGAATTCTCCGTTTTTATCGGTGTTCCCACTTTCAGATGGGTAAAATTCCGATATTTCCGTAATCATGTTCTCATTGCTGGCAATGTTGAAATTGAAATCCACTTTCCATTTACCCGATTTGTAAGGGGTGGTATTAAGACCAATCTCCCATCCTTGGTTTTTCATGGTTCCCGCATTTTGATCGGAAATAGTATTGTACCCTGAAAGTGAACTTACCTCAATATTTGGGTAAAGCAGATCTTCGGTAATATTTTGATATAAATCGACATCCAAGGACACGCGTTTTTTAAACAATTGCAAGTTAAACCCAATGTTTTTACCCGTTAATGTCTCCCAACGCAAATTGGTCAACTCCATATTTACAGGAATAACTCCATTCATGTCCAAGTACGAAGTTTCATAATTATCATACACGTTAAAATAACGATAATCATAACGAGGCGCTCTACCTGATTTACCATAACTAATTCTAAAACTCAAATCATCCACATAATCCAAGTTCTTCATGAATGACTCCCCTGAAACTCTCCAACGGGCAGACACGGAAGGAAATAAACCATATCTGTTTTCAGGACCAAATTTTGAATTACCATCTGCACGCAAACCAACATTCACGATATAACGATCCAACAAACCGTATTGGGCACTCAATAACGAACCTACACTTCTGGACTGACTGCTATTGGTATACAATTGCAATTCCGAGTTTTGTGTTCTCGATGGATTCGATGGATCCGTTAATATGGATGAAGCCGTATTTGATGTTAATGCCCTGTGCGAGGCATAACGGGAGTCATTTGTTTGCAACGACAAGATAGTCATTAAGCTATGTTTTTCACCTAACTGCGGCGTATAAACAATATTTGTCTTTGTAATGATACTGGAAGAATCACCATCAGAATCAGAAGCCCTGTTCACCACTGTTTCCGTAAAAGGACGTCCGGTGGCATTTTGTGGCAAGAAGTCTTTCGTCTTGGTACTGTTGTAATCAAATTGCAAATCAAAGGTAGACATTAATGTCCTTGGAATGATATCCACATTCACGTTAAAGTGTGGAACAATACGTTGCGTTATTTGATCATTAATTGCATACTCCGCCAAGGCAACCGGATTATACGTGCCTGGATAAGTACCCTGAACGTTTGATGGTGGAGAGAAATAATTTGGAGTAAGTTCTCCCATTTCATTATACTCATAAATGCTCATGTTCGGCATTTTCACATAAGCAACACCTCTTAATTTGTCTTGGTTATCTTTAGTATTCACATAATTACGTTTGGTGTAGGAGTGTGAGTAGGACAAATCCGTTTTAAATTTAATACGACTGGAAACCCTGTAATCCAAGTTCAATCTGGTACTGATCCTTTCCAACCCAGTCCCAATTGTTACCCCTCTGGAATTAAAATAGCTCACGGAAGTATAGTAACTTGCTTTTTCCCCTCCTCCTGACAGAGCAAGGTTGTGTTCATTCGTCAAACCGGTTTGACTGATGGCATCAATCCAATCGGTGTTTTGACTATAGTTTTTATAAAAATAAACATCTTGAGGATCGTACTGAAATTCTTTTACATTCAAAGTATTCAAAGGCACCCCATTTCTGTTCATGAATTCTTCAGGAATCAATTGTGAATATTGATCTCCATTCAACATTGGAATAGTAGGAGGCAACTTGGCATAACTCCCTTTATAAGTATAGGTGATTTTTGGAGCACTTACTCCTCCACGTTTAGTGGTAATCAATATAACCCCACTGGCCGCTTTAGATCCCCATACCGCTGTTGCGGCTGCATCTTTCAAAATAGTAATCGTTTCAATGTCGGTAGGTGCAATATTCAATAATGCGGCATACCCTTGATCATCAGCACTACCAAAGTTGAAATCTTCCGGAATTGTGGTTTCGTATGGCATACCATCTACCACTACCAAGGGTTCAGAAGAACCAGAAATGGAAGAAGTACCACGAATACGGATTTGCATTCCAGCACCTGGATCTCCACTTGTGGCCGTAATGTCAACCCCTGCCATACGTCCTTGCAAAGCCTCATCAATAGATGCCGCTTGGGTATAGGCCAAATCTGCAGCATTAATGGTAACCGAACTGGTCGTTCTATCACGATCGGCAATATTCATCAAACCTGAATTGCCCTTTTTTTCAGACGTAATAACAATCTCCTTCAATGACTCCGTACTGGAAACCAATTTTATTTTAATAGTCTCACGACCATTGATCGGCACCGTTTGGGATTTATATCCAATGGTTGAAATAAACAACTTGTTGTTGGGATTTTTAACACGTATCGCAAAATTCCCGTCGATATCCGTAATCACCCCTGTTACGGTACGACCCTCCACGTCTTGTTCTACAACAGTAGCACCTGGTATAGATAAATTATCGCCTGAATCGACTATCTGGCCGCGTACCAATAACGCTTTGCTTTGAGCCAAAGCAGGTAACGTTGCCAATAAAACAAAGGCAATTGTAAAACTGTAAAATATATTTTTAATTAGTTGTCTCATTTTATTCGGTAAATTTAAGGTAATAGGTAATTGTCCACTAAATGAATTAAGGACCTGTCTGCCAAATTGTTGCTACTAGCCAGAATAAACTTGGCAGCTGCATTGTTTCCTGAATTGTCTTTAAATGACAAGGTTCCAGCAGCACTTGTTACTTCAACATAGGTTTTGTCTCCTTTTGTATCCTTTCTCAAAGTTTCTTGTTGCCCTGTTATAAACCCATCATTTGAAACCGTTTTATTATTTATGATATGATAGCGAATAAAATCGGCAACTAAATCTTTTTCTCCTTGCGTCTGACTTGCTGCAAGAGGTGATGCCGGAAGTACTTTAGCCGCAACCGCTCTTGCAATTGCCGCTTTATTAGGCACTATGAAAGTATAAGAGCTTCCCAAAGCCACACCTTCAATTTTTCCCGTGCTTGCGGTGTAAATAGTGGAGTTTTTCAAATATTGAAAAAAAGCATCAAACTCCGTATTAGTTGCCGCTAAACGCTCAATTGCCTTTCCTTGTAATTCAAGAGAAAATTCCGGGAACCTGTCAACATAATACGCTATCCCGTTTTGTTGCACTTCTTTACCTATCACGTTAACAGCAGGTGCACCACCCGATGCAATAGGCACAAAATTTCCTGCTGCATAAATCTTGTTGTTGCTCCATTTTATGTATTCCCCAGGAAGTTCTTCATCCCCGGTACGAATAATTCCAGAAGTAGTTGCAATATTATCCAACTCCCCTTTTGGAGTTTGCACAATGCAATTGTAAAAAAGTCTCAACAATTGATTTTTTACTCCTGTACCTTGTGTGGCAGTTCCATTTGCAGGATTAACCCATCTCCATTCTCCCCTTATACTGTCAAAACTATAACCAAGACTTCTCAATATATCATCAGACGGCAAAAAGATGGTGTACTTTTTATTGATGTTACTAATCATTTCTTTGTAACCAGAACCTTCATTAAATATCTTGGTTGCATAAGTATATTTAGGATCCAAATAAGCCGAAGTGTACACACTGTAAAATAAATTTGATTTTTGAACTTTGTTGGCGCCATAAAAGAATCCGTTGCTCAAAACTTTTTTATCCGTAATGTCAGTGTTAAAATCAAATTTCAACTCCTCTCCCAAAGCATTAACATAATCATCTTTCAAGGTTGGCCAAACTGCAGATTGTACCATATGGGCATTAACCAAATCTTGAAAAACATATATAGGCAGTTTTTCAACAGCAGAGTAGTTCTTAAGCAACACTGTATTTACAAAAGTCTGAAATGCCGCATTTTCAGGAACAATCATGGTATAGGCATCCGCTTGACCATCATTATCCTCCGCTTTCATGTAATTTTCATTATTAGGCGCAAATTTCAAAGTAGGATCATACATTTTAACAAAAACATCATCCGTTTTCTTGGTATAATTACGATAAGCCGTGGTAGCCTGCTGATTAAAATCATAACGAACCAAATTCTTTTCAATAACATCACGAAAGAGACTGTAATTAGGGTTTTGTTCTAGATACTGGTCTATATTCAAAGGAGGAAGATTTACTTTATCCAACTCATGAATTACCCCATTTTCAGCAATGATATCCGCCTCGGTTACTTTTGAATCCAAAACATTGAATCCTGTATATTCTGCAGTAGGATAGAAATAGTTGAAATCACCAGCACTTAAGCGTTTTGACGCAAAATATTCATTCGTGAAATAAGTGACATACTTATTATTGTTGTCTCCAGCAACATATAGGGCAGAGCCATTGCGGTTCGTACCTACAATTACTTTCGGCTGGCCATTTACAATTTTAGATTGAAACCCGTCATAAAATGCAGTTCTTCTTCTATAAGCATTATCTACTACCCATCCTTTACTGGATTGATAATCCGATAACTTCTCTTCTCTAAAAGCATTATATATAAGAGCGAATTTCACAATTTTGGCAGCAGTGATTGAATCAACTTTACTCACGTCCGAGAAACCTTTTTCTTGAAAAAACTTTGTGAAGGCTTCATCATTGGGAGCCATCATGGTCCAATATCCTGCTTTACTCAAGATATCTTTGTAACCTGCTTTTTGTATTAAAGCCGTCAGGCTTTTGAAATTACCGCGCGCCTCCAACTGTTGGTAAATTGGATCTTCAAGACCTGCAGGACGTTCATAGTACGGATCCAGCTCTTGACTACAACTGGCAAAGAGAGCCAGTAGTGGAAGGACAAACAAATAATAGTGAATTTTTTTCTTCATTTGGTATTAACTTATAATGGTGAACAAATATTTATACTTTCTTTAACTTTTATTTACAATCTATTAACTTTCCAAATTTATGTGTTCAAACAGGTACCTCTATCCTGTCCTATCCTGCTTTTTTTTATTTTTTACATTATTAAAAATAAATAACGCTTTAATTATTAATTCCACACAAAACCAACCTTTATCTCAACAATACCATCAACCCCTTTGTTAACAGGGCTCTATTCTTATTATATTGAAAATCAAAGTGCACAAATCACACTTTAAAAACAATTTAACATTTATTTAGTAATTAAGAAGAAAAAAGTGTCAACCACCATCAAATGGAAATTCCATTAAACAAAAACCGAGAGCGTATTCTTAAACCCCTTAAACTTTGAATTGCCAACCAATTAAAAAATACCTGTCTTTGAATGAATGACCAATATATTCTCTTATCCCAACATATTCCATTGCTGGGCAAGGGAGGAGTGAATAAATATCATAGACAACAAGGAGAAACCCAAAAAGCTTATTCCATAAAAAAATGAATATTAATTTACACATTCCAAAAATATTTACTTAATATTTTAGCACTATTCCGCTTCTTCCTATTCTTTTTTCTGCTTAATCGTTAAAGCAAAAAAAACAAACAAAATAAACAGCATCATTATGGTTGTTTTCGATTTTCGACCATTACATTATGTAGTCTACTAAACATATATAAACTCAGGTTATTAAAATCCGCGATAAAACAACTTATGCATTTACCTTGTAATTTCATCGCATTTGTTTTCCTAAAAACAAAAGAGCTACTTCCATTTTAACACAAAAAAACCTGTTTTTTTTTTCAACCAAGCTTTACCAGACTCAATTATCTTTAATTAAACCATAAAAAATAACTTACAAAAATATTTTAATTTGTGTATTTTATCGCTTTTTTATGCATTTAAACGATATATTGACAAAAAAAATAGTATGTTTGAAGTCTAAATAAGTTTTTTAAACCAAAATTCAGATTTAGCATAAATACAAGATATTGAATCACTTAAAAAGTTGGGCATTACTTTACGACAAAGAAATATTCATCGATTTTTTATCCGAAAAACCTATGAGGAAAACTACTTTTTTAAAAAAAATATTTATACTAATCCCCTTCTTGCTTTGCAGCTTTTTGGGGGTGGCTCAAACACAAGCCCCTACTTCTCCACAAGTTAACTTTTTGCAAAGAACTGCCTCTGCCACGCCTACCCAAAAAGTATATAACGTCAAGGGTGATTTTACTATGTTGGGCAACACAAACTTGACTCTTGTTACCCCATCTAACACCAACAATAACGAAGGAAATGCGATGAAATACGTCGATATTGATGGCGATCCCACTACTTTGAATTCTTCCATGGCTACTCTTGAACTTTCCAATGGAGGCGAAAATAGCGCCAACCCAAATTGCTCTACCGTTCTTTTTGCAGGTTTATATTGGACCGGAAAATCAGACGATAACAATGAAACATTTTCCTTTGGCACAAATATTTCAAATAATTCCACGGTTGCTAACACAAACTACACAATGACCGTATCAAGAGGAGGAACTGGTGGTCCACCCAGTAATTATTATCCGATTTACACTTTCACTGGTAATAGTCATACTTACGCTTTTAGTTTTACCAATAATAATTCAGGTTCTTCAATTGTTACACTTAGCATTGATAATGGCGCATCATCCAACATTCCCGTTACATACAATTCCGGAATAGCAACATTTACTACGCCTTATACATCAAATGTTACTTACGGTGCACAATTTACCATTAATAGTTTGACAAGGGACACCCAAAAAAACAAAACTGAACCTGAATATCAATCTAGTAGTTCTGCGAACGTTTCTAACCCTCTTACAAAAAACTACAACAAAAAAGTAGTCTCTTTAAAAGGTCCCGGTGATTCAAATTATACCACCATAACAGGAAATTCACAAATTCGTTTCCCAGGAGCTTCCGACAGTGGGATTTTCATTGGTTACCAAGAAATAACCAATTATGTGAAAGCACACGGACCAGGAGCTTATACCGTTGCCGACATCGCCCTGAAAGAAGGAACAAATTCTAGTCCCGGTTTTTCGGGAGGTTGGTCAATGGTCGTTATATATGAAAACCCTATAATGAAAAGTCGAGCCGTAACCCTTTTTGACGGCTATGCTTATGTAAACGGACAGCTTGCCGCAGCCGCTCCTTATACTGCTCAGGGAGAATATGGAACAATTCCCATTTCAGGATTCACGACAGTTGGTTCAGGACCAGTAAACATGAAACTGGGTGTCATGGCAGCCGAAGGTGATGTTGCCACCAACTCGGGAAGTGATTATCTGGCAGTACAAAAATTAAATGCAGATCCAGCAGTCTACAACACCACCAACTATTTAACATTAAACCATGCGGGCAATACAACCACAAACTTTTTTAATTCCTCCATATACCCAATTCCGACAGGCGGCACTACAAATAGTAATCCCAATTTAGTAAATAATACGGGAGTTGACTTTAGCATGTTTACCATTCCGAATGTTGGAAATGCAGTCATAGGCAACAACCAGACCTCTACTACTTTCAGGTTTGGATCCACATACGAAGTATATACTATTTTCGGATTTGCAATGTCCGTAGATGCTTATATTCCGGAACCCAAGGGATTAACCAGCGTAACATCCATCAATAACGTTCCAAACCCTCCAGTTTTAAGTGCATTGCCGGGGCAATCCATTAATTATTCTCTCAGCATTACCAATGAAGGTACTGAAGCCACGAATAATACAATAGTTGCAATTCCAATTCCCACAACCGCAATTTTTAATACCGGAGCAACAATTACTTACCATACCTACAACGGTTTTACCACGTCTAATGTTCCCTATTTTGATTCAGCAACAAATAAAATCATCTGGAATTTAGGTACATTACCCATAACCGCTAACCATCCTGAATATATCTATGCCGATTTAAGTTTTACCCTCAATGTCACAACAGATTGCGCCATTATATTAAGTGCCGGTTGCAGCCCCGAGGTTTCTCTGGAAACAGGCACCATAACAGGTACGGGAGCCACCTCAGGATCTTCATTTACGAAATATTTTTTTCAAGGCTATGACACGAGTACTTGTCATTTGCCCATAAGTGGCTCGATAAAAGTAGCCATAGACGCAAGCTCTTGCTTGTCCAGTATGGCTGGTCCTGATCAATTGGCTTCTTGTGGCGGGGAATATGCTACATTAGGAGCATCAACAGCAAAAGCAGGATCATGGTCTATTGTTAGCAGTCCTGCTGGTGGTGGAGAAATTTTTTCTGACATCACAAGTCCAACCTCATCATTTTACAGCCCTAATCTTGGAGCATACACTTTAAGATGGACTACAACTTGCAACACCACAGATGATGTCGTGGTTACTTTTTTGCTTTGCAATGTCGTCAATTTTGACGGAGTCGATGACAACATCAATTTTAAAAACAACCATAATTTAAACAGCGGTAATTTTAGTTTGGAAATATGGGTAAAATCAAATGCAACCAACGCCAACACTCAAACCATAATTTCAAAACACCTTAGTCCAACTGCAATTGACGGCTATGATTTAAGATTGGTAAACAACCTCATCTCATTCAATTGGAATAATAATTCCATTATCGCCACACATGCAATTGACACAAACCGATGGTATCATGTTGCGGTCACTTTCGACGGAACCAACTATAAATTGTACATTGACGGAATATTGGAAAAAACTGCTGCAGGCGTAAATCCCACATTGAACAGTGTTGATTCTATTTTGGGTGCGATGAGTCAAAACACCAACACACCCTACAATTATTACTATGGTTATGCAGATGAATTCCGTGTGTGGAATGTTTCGTTGACAGTTGATCAAATTCGTCAAATGATGAATCAGGAAATCATAAATGATGGCAGTAACAATGTAAAAGGCGCAATAATACCTAAAAACATCAGCGGATTAAGTTGGACTAATTTGACTGGTTATTATCAAATGAATCGAGCAAGCGATATCAGCAATGGTTATTTAGTGGATAAATCCGGTAACACCATAAAAGTAAATGGTAAATTGAAAGGTATTTTAATTCAAGAACCCGATACTGCCCCACTTCCTTACACCTCTGGCACTAATGGCAGCTGGGAAACAGATGGTTCTTGGACCAACTATCCCGTTTGGGATGTACCCAATAGTTACGGTCTAGACGGCACAACAAAAATAGATTGGAATATCGTTAAAACATCACATAATATTACTTCCAATGGCAACAAGACTGTTTTGGGATTATTGGTAAACAGTAGTACATTAAGCGCAGCCAATAATTCAAAAATTGAGGTTTCCAGTTATCTAAAACTAGATGGAAAAATAGATTTGGCAGGAATGTCACAGTTAGTACAAACTGCCAATAGCGACCTGGACGAAACAAGTACCGGATCTATCGAAAGAGACCAACAAGGACAGTCCAATCTTTACAATTACAACTATTGGTGTTCGCCGGTAAACCCAATAAATACGACAGCTAACAATACCAATTACACCGTTGGCGGGATATTAAAAGACGGAACTACAACTACACCACAAAACATCACTTGGGTTGGTGGTTATGATGGCGCTCCCACATCTCCAATAAGTTTGGCAAGATACTGGCTGTATACCTTTGATAATTATGCAAATGAATATGCCAATTGGAATCAAATACGGGAAACCGACCCAATACGAGTGGGTCAAGGGTTTACAATGAAAGGAAGCAGAACTGGAACTGGGACCCAAAATTATACTTTTGTTGGAAAACCAAATAACGGAACAATCGCTACAAATACTGTAGGTAGCGATCAATTATTGCTGACCGGAAACCCTTATCCATCAGCATTGGATGCAACAGCATTTATAAATGACAATTCAAGTTCTATTGATGGCACCTTATATTTCTGGGAACATTACACCAGCAACAACACCCATGTTTTAAGAGATTATCAAGGTGGTTATGCAGAAAGAAATTTAACTGGAGGAGTAGCTCCTACAGCATCGGGAGTCGATTTCATTAGCCAAGCAGGAACGCCGTCAAGAGGAATTCCCAACCGATATATTCCGGTGGGACAAGGCTTTTTTGTAAATGGAAAAATAGGTTCTGGAGGCACGGTCAATTTCAATAATAGTCAAAGATCTTTTCATAAAGAAGATGATGCTTCAAATTCCAATGTGATGTATAAAACCCGAGCCGGTAAAAACATCTCTCCAAACAATGATAATGACCCAGTTACAGACAACAATAATTATCAAAAAATTCGTTTGGGATTCAATTCTCATAACGATTATCACAGACAAGTACTGTTAGGATTTATGAACGAGAAAGCTAGCAGTGAAATGGATTATGGATATGATGGATTAAATATGGATGATTTCCCTAACGATATGTACTTTTTGGCTGGAGAAAACCAATTGGTAATTCAAGGTGTGGGTTTTTTTGATGAAAATACCTCCCTTCCTATTGGAGTGAAAACAGATGCCGAAGGCAAAGTATCCTTCACCATTGATGATTTGGAAAACATGCCAACTGGACAGAGCATTTTCATTTATGACAATGTTTTAGACAGTTACAACGACATTAGGGAACAAGCCTATGAAGTTGTTTTACCAGCCGGTACAAATGATTCCCGCTTCTCGCTTCGATTTAAAGACAAAACCCTAAACGTGAAACAGAATTCGATCAATGGTATCAAAATCGCACATATTCAAAATGGAAACATACTTGTAATAAACAATAACTCATTGGATATCACGGTTGAAAAAGTGACTCTTTACAATATCCTTGGTCAATCCATTTCCTCTTGGAAAATTGAAAATCAAGATCAACAAAATATTCGAATTCCACTAAAAAACATAAGTTCTGGAATATATATTGCCAAAGTGAAAACTGCCAATGGCGACATTACCCAAAAAATTATTGTTCCTTAAAACAGGATAAATTGAAAATTAAAAAATCCATAAAAAAACTTTCTTTCCCTCTTCTTTCTTAAATACATCAAATCATTAAAAATCAACAACTTATGTTTTATTTTATTTATTTATAAAACAGGATTAAATGATTTCTAAAATAAAAATTTAACAGTATAAATACCTAAAACCAATAAATAAATATCTATTTTAACATTTTTACAAAATAAAACACATTGATTTAAAGTGTTTTACAAATTTAAATCAAAAAGCAAACAAGAGAAAAATACAAATCCTATTTTACCCAAAAAAGCTTCTTTTTGGGGTAAAAAACAATCAAAAAACTGGATTTAAACAAAAATTAAAAAAATATTATATCAAAAAAAGTATTTTATCGATTAAACAAATCCGTTAATCGGAATAACAATTTAATTTGTTAATATATTTTCTTAAATACCTAATTTTGAAATAAGTATACATTAAAAAATACCACAAAAAAATCTAAACAGTAGATTTTTTAATTTTAAAATGTAAACACTATGAAGAAAAACTACTTTTTTATATTTATATTATTTTTCAGTTATTCTTTTGGTTATAGTCAAAATATTGGCGATTTCCAATCAAAGAACATAGGAGCATCAATCTGGAACAACACTTCATCTTGGGAAACTTGGGATGGAAGTTTGTGGACTTCCACCTCTTCCTATCCAGGTCAAAACCCAGGAACTTACACCGTAACTATTTCAAACAATACTACAATTACAATTCCTTCTGATTTATCAACAACTTCAATGGGTGACTTGATTGTAAATGGCACATTGGTTTTGGGCAATGGTACATCCAATCAACATATCACGACATTATCAACAAAATTACTTACCATAAACCCGACAGGAGCCCTAACATTCTCTGGACCTAAAGTGAGGTTAATTTTACCAGCTTCGGATGCCGTTATAATAATTGGCCCTTCTGGAACCATAAATGGTAGTTGCACCAATAATGATGAAATTTTTATAGACACAAACAAATATGCCACTTGTGTTGGTTCAGGATCTAATACCTATTCCTTTGGAGAACTTATTGCAGCTGGCGGATCCGTAAATGCCAAAATAACCAACCCTGCTACTAATTCAGTTGTTCCTGGTTGTACCCTAATCAATTTAACTGGAGGATATGATGGCACAGAAAACAATGTGACCTACCAATGGAAAGTTAGAGACCCTAATGGATCAACAACAACCATAAATTCAGGAAGCTTGATTGATGCAACAGTATCTACATCAACTTCATTTACCCCTAGTTTATCAGGGGAACATTTAGTTTCATTGGAAGTTACAACTTCATCATTGGCAACTAATGTAGAAACAAGAATTTTCAATGTTGTTGATACTACCAATCCAACAATAACGGCTCCTGCAAACATTGCCACAACCACCAACACGGCTTGCACCACAACTGGAGTCGCTCTTGGAACACCAACAACTAATGACAATTGTTCCGTGGCAAGCGTGACAAACAATGCTCCTGCCGCCTTCCCTTTGGGAAACACAACCGTGACTTGGACGGTAACCGATGCTGCCGGAAATTCCGCAACGGCAAATCAAACCGTGACCGTAACCGACAACATCAATCCGACAATTACCGCTCCTGCAAACATTGCCTCGACCACCAACACGGCTTGCACCGCAACTGGAGTGGCTCTCGGAACACCAACAACTGGAGATAATTGTTCCGTGGCAAACGTAACCAACAATGCTCCTGCCGCCTTCCCATTGGGAAACACAACCGTGACTTGGACAGTAACCGATGCTGCCGGAAATTCCGAAACGGCAAATCAAACCGTGACCGTAACCGACAACATCAATCCAACAATTACCGCTCCGGCAACTGTAAACACAACCACCAACACGGCTTGCACCGCAACTGGAGTCGCTCTTGGAACGCCAACAACTAATGACAATTGTTCCGTGGCAAACGTAACCAACAATGCTCCTGCCGACTTCCCATTGGGAAACACAACCGTGACTTGGACGGTAACCGATGCTGCCGGAAATTCCACAACGGCAAATCAAACCGTGACCATAACCGACAACATCAATCCAACAATTACCGCTCCAGCAACTGTAAACACAATTACCAACACGGCTTGCACCGCAACTGGAGTCGCTCTTGGAACACCAACAACTGGAGATAATTGTTCCGTGGCAAACGTAACCAACAATGCTCCTTCCGCCTTCCCATTAGGAAACACAACCGTGACTTGGACGGTAACCGATGCTGCCGGAAATTTCACAACGGCAAACCAAACAGTAACCGTAACCGACAATATCAATCCAACAATTACCGCTCCGACAACTGTAAACACAACTACCAACACGGCTTGCACCGCAACTGGAGTAGCTATTGGAACACCAATCACCGCCGACAATTGTTCCGTGGCAAACGTAACCAACAATGCTCCTGCCGCCTTCCCTTTAGGAAACACAACCGTGACTTGGACAGTAACCGATGCTGCCGGAAATTTCACAACGGCAAACCAAACCGTAACCGTGACCGACAATATTCTACCGACAATTACCGCTCCGGCAACTGTAAATACAACCACCAACACGGCTTGCACCGCAACTGGAGTCGCTCTTGGAACACCAACAACTGGAGATAATTGTTCCGTGGCAAGCGTAACCAACAATGCTCCTGCCACCTTCCCTTTAGGAAACACAACCGTGACCTGGACGGTAACCGATGCTGCCGGAAATTCCGCAACGGCAAACCAAACCGTGACCGTAACCGACAATATTCTACCGACAATTACCGCTCCGGCAAACATTTCCTCGACCACCAACACGGCTTGCACCGCAACTGGAGTAGCTCTTGGAACACCAACAACTAATGACAATTGTTCCGTGGCAAACGTAACCAACAATGCTCCTTCCGCCTTCCCTTTAGGAAACACAACCGTGACTTGGACAGTAACCGATGCTGCCGGAAATTCCACAACGGCAAATCAAACCGTGACCATAACCGACAACATCAATCCAACAATCACTGCACCTTCAGCCACTACAGGCACAACCAATGTCGGATGCACCTCAACCAACGTGGTTTTGGGCACACCAATCACTGCAGATAATTGTTCCGTGGCAAGCGTAACAAACAATGCTCCTACCGCCTTCCCATTAGGAAACACAGCCGTGACTTGGACAGTAACCGATGCTGCCGGAAATACCGCAACGACAAACCAAACCGTGACCGTGACCGACAATATTCTTCCAACAATCACTGCTCCATCAGCCACTACAGGCACAACCAATGTCGGATGTACCTCAACAAATGTGGTTTTGGGAACACCAACAACTAATGACAATTGTTCCGTGGCAAGCGTAACAAACAATGCTCCTACCGCCTTCCCATTAGGAAACACAGCCGTGACTTGGACAGTAACCGATGCAGCAGGAAATACAGCAACGGCAAACCAAACCGTGACCGTGACCGACAATATTGTTCCAACAATAACCGCTCCATCAGCCACTACAGGCACAACCAATGTCGGATGTACCTCAACAAATGTGGTTTTGGGAACGCCAACAACTAATGACAATTGTTCCGTAGCTTCGGTAACGAATAATGCTCCTGCTGCCTTTCCATTAGGAATCACAACCGTGACTTGGACAGTGACCGATGGATCTGGAAGAACAGCCACGGCAAACCAAACCGTGACCGTTACAGACAATATTAATCCGACAATAACAGCACCCGCAGCTGTAAACGCAACCACCAACACGGCTTGCACTGCAACCGGAGTCACTCTCGGAACTCCAACCACCGCCGATAATTGTTCCGTGGCAAGCGTGACAAACAATGCCCCCGCAGCCTTCCCATTAGGAATCACAACCGTGACTTGGACGGTAACCGATGCTGCCGGAAATTTCACAACGGCAAACCAAACCGTAACCGTGACCGACAATATTCTACCGACAATTACCGCTCCGGCAACTGTAAACACAACTACCAACACGGCTTGCACCGCAACTGGAGTCGCTCTTGGAACACCAACAACTGGAGATAATTGTTCCGTGGCAAGCGTAACCAACAATGCTCCTGCCGCCTTCCCATTAGGAAACACAACCGTGACCTGGACAATAATCGATGGATCTGGAAGAACTGCCACTGCAACCCAAACCGTGATCGTAACCGACAACATCAATCCAACAATTACTGCACCTTCAGCCACTACAGGCACAACCAATATTGGATGCACCTCAACCAACGTGGTTTTAGGCACACCAATCACTGCGGATAATTGTTCCGTGACTTCGGTAACCAATAATGCTCCTGTTGCCTTTCCATTAGGAAACACAACCGTGACCTGGACAGTGACCGATGGATCTGGAAGAACTGCCACAGCCACTCAAACCGTAACCGTAACCGATAATGTAAATCCCACAATAAGTTGTCCAGCAAATATTTCTCAAAATGTTGGGACGGGAACTTGTACAGCAAGCATAACTACAACAAATCCAACAACGGCAGACAATTGTTCCATAACAAAATTGACTTGGGCTTTGACTGGAGCTACTGTTGCCAGTTCAGCAGCCACAGGCATTAACAATATTGGCACAAGAGCATTCAACTTGGGAATCACAACCGCTACTTATACTATAACAGATGCCGCAAACAACACCGCAACTTGTTCTTTCACAATAACGGTTACAGACAATATCAATCCAACAATTACTTGTCCGGCAAATATTTCTCAAAATGTTGGGGTGGGAACTTGTACAGCAAGCATAACTACAACAAATCCGACCACTGCAGACAATTGTTCTGTAACAAAATTGACTTGGGCTTTGACTGGAGCTACAGTTGCCAATTCTGCAGCCACAGGAATCAATAATTTAGGAACACAGGTATTCAACTTAGGAGCTACTACTATTACATACACAGTATCTGATGCGGCAAACAACAGTATTAGTTGTTCATACACTGTAACTATAACTGACAATATCAATCCAACAATCACTGCTCCTTCAGCCACAACAGGCACAACCAATACTGGATGCACCTCAACTAACGTGGTTTTGGGAACGCCAACAACTAATGACAATTGTTCAGTAACAAGTGTAACAAACAATGCTCCTGCCGCCTTCCCATTAGGAATCACAACCGTGACTTGGACAGTGACCGATGGATCTGGAAGAACAGCCACGGCAAACCAAACCGTGACCGTTACAGACAATATTAATCCGACAATAACAGCACCCGCAGCTGTAAACGCAACCACCAACACGGCTTGCACTGCAACCGGAGTCACTCTCGGAACTCCAACCACCGCCGATAATTGTTCCGTGGCAAGCGTAACAAACAACCATCCATCGACAACCTATCCGTTGGGAAGCACGATAGTAATTTGGACAGTGACTGATGGATCCGGAAGAACCGCAACGGCAAACCAAACCGTAAACGTAACCGACAATATCAATCCAACAATTACTTGTCCAACAAATATAACTGCAAATACAAGTGCTTCTTGTACTGCCAGTGTGGTTACACCAACTCCAACCACGGCCGACAACTGTTCCGTAACAAAATTGACCTGGACATTAACCGGTGCAACTATTGCCAGTTCAGCGACAACTGGAATAAACAATTTAGGAACCAAAGTATTTAATTTAGGAATCACTACCGCAACATACCGAGTAGAAGATGCAGCCGGCAACTTTACCACTTGTTCATTTACGGTTACGGTTATCGACAATATAGCACCAACAGTAACCTTGTCAAATGTAACAGCACAATGTTCTATTACATTAACCGCCCCAACAGCCTCAGACAACTGTGCCGGAACAGTTACCGGAACAACAAATGATGCAATAACCTATTATACTGAAGGAACATATGTTGTCACTTGGGTTTTCAATGATGGCAATGGCAATGTTACCACAAGAACCCAAAATGTAACCATTGATGACACAATTGCGCCAGTAGCAAATCTGGCAAGTTTGCCAACATTAAATATTTCAGGTTGCCAAATAGATACTTTAACACCTCCAACGGCAACTGATAATTGCCGAGGAACAATCACTGGCACAACAACTCAATTGCCAATTACGACCCAAGGAAATACAGCTGTTACTTGGACTTATAATGATAGTAACGGAAACATAACAACACAAACACAAAATATAGTACTGACTGCACCTCCAATTTCTGGAGGTAATTTGGCAGGATTTATTTCTACCATAGTTCCTTCAATGACTCCAAGTGACAACATTGCCATCACTTCTTGCCCTGATGAAGAAAACCCAATAAGAATAAATTTATCGAATCAAATAGGCTCAATTGTCCGTTGGGAAAAATTTGAAGCTGGAGATACAGCATGGAGTATTATTGCCAATACCAATAATTTTTATGATATCGTCTTTAATTTCAGCAACACTAAATCTACTTTGTTCAGGGTGCTAATTCAGGTAGGAAACTGTACGAGATATTCCAATATTGTAAATGTACACGCCATTCCTCCAGATGTTCCTCCTATATTAGACCAAAATAGTTTCAATATATGTCTAAACAACAGCGTTACTTTAGTGGCACGTAGTGGATATACTTCTACTGTTGATGTTGGAGATGGAGGAGATTTCAACAGTGGACAATTTCCAGACAAATGGGATCCTACCCAATGGAAAATAGACGGAGAAGTCGCAGGTGCTCAATGGACCGCAGCAGGAAACAACACCAAATTCAATAATTGGTCTGGAACCAACAATCATCCCGTTGGAACATTGTACAAAATCGAATACAATTCCAATGATTTGAAATTTGGAATAGCCCATGGTAATTTCAATAGTGCAGCTTACATTGCTGATTTTGGAGTAGGCCCAACAACTTTGGAAACACCAATTTTTAGCCTTGTAGGATTAAAAACTGCCGCAGTTCAATTTGACCAAGCCTATAACCTTCACGCTGGTGATTATGCCAAGCTGGAATTGTCGTTAGACGGTGGATTAACCTATACCGTGGTATTACAAAATTTAATGGGAACTAGTCCTCAGGCTAAATCTTGGGCTCCCGTTCCCTATCCATACCAAGCACCAAAATCCAATAATTCCACCACCACTTATTTTAATTTTCAAAACGACAACTCCTCTTTTGACATCTCTGAATATATTGGAAACACCAACGTCAGGGTCAAGTGGACCTTTTTTGGAACAACCGATGAAAGTACTTGGGCAATTGACAACATCACCATTCCGGTTAGACCTTATACCGATATCATAGAATGGACTGATGGCCTTGGAACACCCGGAGAGTACATCATAAGAGATCAATTGGCAGCTGCATACACTTTTACTCCTTCTGCACCCGGTGTTCACCAATATGGTGCAACATCCTTGATTAATGGATGCAGGGCCTATGATCCAGATGGAACAGCAATTGCAACTGTAAAAGTTAATTATGCCTACGCTGGCCAAGCAATTGCATATACCAATGCTGAATGTGGAGAAAGAACAGTTCAGCTCAATGCATACGACAACACAAAATCAGCGGACTTGAACAAGGCCAACGGTGCTTACCCATTGGCCCTAAATACTTTTAGCGATGATCCAGGCACGGGCGAAACAGGAAAATGGTCTGTTTTTTCAACAACAAATACCTGTGGAACCTATAGTTTTTCGGAGATATCCAGTCCAACCTCTACATTTTCAGGAGATGCAGGAGTTTATATTTTGAGATGGAAACTAGACGTTTCGGGTTGTTATAGTGATGTTCAAGTAACATTGACTAACTGTAATGTTGTCGATTTTGACGGCACCAATGATTATGTAACTTTTAAAAACAATTACGGCTTGGTTACTGATTTTAGTATCGAAGTTTGGGTAAAACCAAATCCACAACCTGCAAACCCATTAAGCAACATACAAACAATCCTTTCCAAACGAAATGCAAATAATCTTATCAATGGTTACGATTTGAGACTAACCGGTACCACATTGTCTTTTAATTGGAATAGTGGCAGCCAAATAGTTTCTCCCTTCCCATTGACAACCAGTAGATGGTACCACGTTGCCGTTACCCGAAATAGCGGAATTTATAGATTATATGTGGACGGAATTGAAGTAGTAAATGCTGCTGGTTCTGCACCTATAGTTAACACTTCTGACTGTATCGCTGGTGCCATGGATCAAACAGGTAGCGCTCCAAACAGACCCGTAAATTATTTTTCAGGTTGGTTGGATGAATTACGAATCTGGAATACAGGCTTGACTCCTGACCATATCCGTCAAATGATGAACCAACAAATTATCAATAACAGTACTGCCGTCAGAGGAGAAATAATACCCCTTGACGTTAAAGGTCCTGATGCCAATAAAGATGGAATTGATGACCAACCTCTACTTTGGGCCAATTTATTAGGCTATTATCGCATGAACCAAATAGCTTGTGGTTATCTTAACCCTTTTGGAGGAAAAGGAGTTGATGGCAAATTAAGAAACATCACTAGTTCACAAGAAGAAACCGCTCCTTTGCCTTATACCTCAATTAGGGATGGTAATTGGACAGATAGAGGCACTGGAACAACTCCATGGAAATATGGCGATTCTGTCTGGGATTATCCAAACAGCATTGGTTACAATGGGACTCCGATAGACTGGAATATTGTACAAACAGCTCACAACATCAATTCAGGAAACAAAGACATTACCGTTTTAGGCTTAATTTCAACTGCGGGGAAATTAACCATTGCAGACCCTGTTGCTACCGCTCCTATCGAAAACAATGATGGTCAAAGTCTATGGATTACCCATTATCTAAAATTGAACGGGACAATTGATCTAGTGGGAGAATCACAATTGTTGCAAAAAAGATATTTACCAACCCAATTCATCGAAAGCACTTTGGATGTAACCAGTTCAGGATACATTGAACGTGACCAACAAGGGAAAAAAAATAGTTTCAATTATAATTATTGGTCCTCGCCTGTAAGCAACATTCAAGGAATAATCAACAATACGACCTACTCGCCAGCAAGTGTTTTGAGAGACGGAACAATTTCTTCGACACCCAAAAATATAACTTTTGGAGATGGAGCCTTTTTTGCCGATGGAACTTTGTCAAATCCTATCCTGACAAGCAACCGTTGGATATGGTCCTACAATTCTAAAACACTTGAATCGAATACCGAATGGCAAGATTATTACCAATGGAACTATATTGGAAACACTGGTCTTTTAAAAACGGGGGAAGGTTTTACCATGAAAGGAACTGGTGGAATTGCGGCAATTGATGCATTGCAAAACTATGTTTTTGTCGGAAAACCCAATAACGGAGATATTGCGCTACCATTGCCTTATGACCAAACCTATTTAGTAGGAAACCCATATCCATCCGCCCTCGATGCCGATGAATTTATTTTGGATAATTTGGCCGGCAGAGCTGGCGTCAATGTTTTCAATGGTGCCCTTTATTTCTGGGATCATTTCGGACTATCCAACAATCATAACCTTGCTGAATATGAAGGTGCTTATGCCACTTACACCTTAATTGGAGGAGTAAAAGGCATCGCAACCTCTACTTTAACATCTACTGGAACTGGTTCAAAAGTACCGCAGCGATACATTCCTGTGGGACAAGGATTTTTTGTGGATGCTTACTTGGATCCTGCCCTGTCAGGAACCCAAACAACAGTTAGTGGAGGAACCCTGAATTTCAAAAACAGCCAACGCGTATTTATGCGAGAAAGCACTCCAACATCAGTTTTTATGAAAACAAGGGCAAGTACCAAAACAACAAACGCCACAAAACCAAAAATTAGATTGGGCTTCGACTCCTCTGTTGAAGCGCATCGACAACTATTGGTTGGTGTCGATACTAACACAACCGATCTCTTTGACTTAGGCTACGATGCTCCTATGTTTGACACCAATGAAAATGACATGTTCTGGAAAATCAACGACAGTCAATTCGTGATTCAAGGGGTACCTGATTTCAATACTAGCCGAATAATTCCTTTAGGCTTGGTCGTTGCAAATGAAGGCGAGGTAACCATAAAAATTGACGAAACAGAAAACGTTCCTTCCAGCACCCAAATTTATTTACACGATGCCGAAAAAGGAATTTATCACGACCTTAAAAACAACTCTTTTAAAACAGCTCTTGCAACAGGAAACTACGACAATCGTTTCTCGTTGACATTTGAAAGTTTAGCGGCTACAACCACGCTCGACGTTGCTGAAAACGATTCAAATGATGGAATTATAGTCTTGTTCTCCAACAATTACAAAATTTTGATCATCAAGAACAACATTCCTGACTCAACGGTAAACGCAGTTTCTCTTTACAATATGCTAGGCCAGTTCATTTCAGATTTTGATGTTAAAGACAAGGAACAAACCAATATCCAGATTCCAATAAAAAACTTGCCATCTGGAATATATATCGTAAAAACAAAAACTTCAAAAGGCGAAAGCAGCAAAAAAATAATCGTGAATTAACTTGATTAATACTGAAATCTTAAAACTCATTTTTGTAAAATTAATTAACTATTTTTAGCAGATTACCATATTTTACAAACAAGAAACGTCCCGAGAAATCGAGACGTTTTTTCGTTTATATAAAATTGAAGCTTACAACAAAGCCTTTTTCAAACCATCAAAATCAAGTAAAACCTGTTCGCCGGAAACTAAATTCTTCAAAGCAAATTTCCCTTCATTCATTTCAGATTCACCAACGATAACAGCATAAGGAATTCCGCGTTTGTCTGCATGTTGAAACTGTTTTCCCACCTTTACATTATCAGGATACAATTCTACTTTTACTCCAAAACTTCTCAATTGAGTGATGGCTTTCATCGAATAAAAAGCTTCTTTTTCTCCATAATTGATAAACAAGGCTTTTGATGTAGAAGTCACTGTTTCTGGGAATAAATTCAATTCTTCGATAACCAGATAAATTCGGTCTAGACCAAAAGAAATCCCTACTCCGCTCATATCTTTCAAACCGAAAATTCCAGTCAAATCATCATATCTTCCGCCACCTCCGATAGAACCCATCGAAACGGTTTTTGGTGCAGCAACTTCAAAAATAGCTCCTGTATAGTAATTCAATCCGCGAGCCAAAGTCACATCTAAATCTAAAACTGCTTTATTCAAACCAAGGTTGGTCACGTTGTCACAAATAAATCGCAACTCTTCAACCCCTTTCAATCCTTCTTCAGATTCCGCCAATAAAGCAGAAAGTTTTTCTATTTTTTCCGAAATGGTTCCAGTGAAACTGAATAAAGGCTGTACTTTTTCTATTGCTGATTCTGCAATGCCTTTTTCAATCATTTCCTTTTTCACACCATCCTCGCCTATTTTATCAAGCTTGTCCAAAGCCACCGTAAAATCGATTAATTTATCTTTGGCGCCAATAACTTCGGCAATTCCCGAAAGGATTTTGCGGTTGTTGATTTTAATGGTCACGCCTTCCAAGCCCAATTGTGTAAAAACCGAATCGTACAATTGCACCAATTCTACTTCTTGCCACAAGGATTTCGAACCCACCACATCGGCATCGCATTGGAAAAACTCCCTGAAACGCCCCTTTTGAGGACGATCGGCACGCCAAACGGGTTGTATCTGGTATCTTTTGAATGGAAACTCAATTTCGCTTTGGTGTTGTACCACGTATCTTGCAAAAGGAACGGTCAAATCATAACGCAACGCTTTTTCGGAAATAATAGGAGTTAATTTTGAAGATATCTTTTCTGTTAAATGAACATTTAAGAACTTATTTAATTGATTTTCTAAAGCATCTAAATCGGATTCTTCTTGATCTCCTTCTAAATAAAATACTATTGCCTCTCTTATATTGTTATTTTCAGAAAGAAAATCTTGAATATCTTTAGGAAAACTAGCCGAAATCTTGTTTTTTCCTACCTCTTTAGTTTTATCATAAAGATTTTGAAAATAATTTTTAAGTTTTTTTTCTTCATCTTTAAATGTAACTAAAACATTTTCATTGAAATATTTACCCGAATTCAAAATCTTGAAAATTAATCGATCGCCTTCTTCCCCGTATTTTCCCATCAGGGTTTCGGAGTTTTCGAACGAAGGAGTTTCTATCGGTTGGAAACCAAATTTTTCGAAATTGCTTTTTATGGTTGCGATGATATATTGACGTTTTGCCACCTCGGCAGGTGAAAAATCTCTTGTCCCTTTTGGAATGCTTGGTTTTGATGCCATTTTTTATTTACAATATTTGATTTATGATTTACGAAATTATTTATGTTTTTGGCAAAATCCCAAATCGTAAATCGCAAATCGTAAATTGGGTACAAATATCTTGTTTTTAAAATAAATATCCCATCTTCTAAAGTAAACTTGTAACAAAAATTGTAATTTCGTGTCAAATAGGCACTATGTTTAAACTATTTCGAGAAAACGTCCGAATTGCTACAGGTTCCATCAGAACCCAATTGTTGCGCACCATTCTTACCGTGTTGATTATTGCCATAGGAATTACCGCCTTGGTAGGAATCCTAACTGTAGTTTCAGCTTTGGAAAACACATTGTCCTCTGATTTTGCTTCGATGGGAGCCAATACGTTCAATATTAATCAATACGAAAATAACTCTCGAAGACGTGGCGGCGGAGAAAGAGAAATCATAAATCCCATTATTTCTTATCCTGAAGTAGTAGCTTTCAAAAACAAATACAAATATCCTTTTACCGAAACTTCGGTTTCTTTTACGGCCACTTCAACAGCTGAAATCAAATACGAATCCCAGAAAACCGACCCAGAAAACACGATAGTTGGTGTTGACGAATATTTTATGACCAACTCGGGTTTAGAAACCAGTTCAGGGAGGAATTTCACTGGTTTTGACATCCAAAACAACACATATAATTGCATTGTAGGTTCCGATTTTCAAAAAGGATTGTTGAAGGACGTAAACCCGATAGACAAAATAATTTCGATTCGTGGCGCCAAGTTTAAAGTTATTGGAGTGTTGAAAGAAAAAGGCTCCACCTTTGGCAACAGCCAGGATTTAAGGGTATTAATCCCCGTTCAAGTGGCGCGTTCCCTGTTTACCGCACCCAATATAAATTACACGATAAGCGTAATGGTCGCCCAGAAAGAAATGCTGGATCAAGCCATTGACGACGCCAACAACACGATGCGCAGAGTTCGCAAATTGAATCCCGTACAAGACAATAATTTTTCCGTCGTGAGAAGCGACGATTTGATCAACAGAATTCTCAGTATTACCCAATATTTGGGAATTGCTTCATGGATCATCGGCATCATCACGGTTCTCGGATCGTCTATCGCCTTGATGAACATCATGATTGTTTCGGTTACGGAACGCACCCGAGAAATTGGCGTTAGAAAAGCATTGGGAGCCAAAAAAAGAACCATTGCTTTCCAATTTTTCATAGAAACGTTGCTTATTGGTCAACTCGGTGGTTTGGCAGGAATTATTTTCGGAATTTCGATTGGTTATGCCTTGGCAACAGCAATGGATTTCTCTTTTGTAATTCCTTGGGGTGCAATCATGTCGGCTTTTATTACCAGTTTTGTCGTGGCCTTAGTTTCTGGTTTGTATCCAGCCGTCAAGGCCGCAAAACTAGACCCAATTGAAGCATTGCGATACGAGTAGATTTACAATGTTCGATATTTGATATACGATAAATCAAATATCGTATATCTCAAATCACACCTTTCATCATCCTGTCATTACCGTAAATATCTTTACGTAATTCAATGTTTTTGAAATCCATTTTTTCAAGCAACTCCATCATTTCTTTACCAAGATATTGATTGATTTCGAAGAATAATTGTCCATTTGGAGACAAGTTTTTTTGGGCCAATTCGGCAATTTTTCTATAAAAAACAAGTGCATCATTATCTTCGACAAATAGTGCCAAATGCGGTTCGTTGTCCAAAACATTTTTCTTGATTTCCTGTTTTTCCAATTCTCGAACATAAGGGGGATTCGAAACAATGATGTCGAATTGCTGTCCCAAATCTTCGGTTTCAAGAATGTTTTTTTCAATAAAAGTAACATTCACTGCATTGATTTTGGCGTTTTTTTGGGCTGTGGCCAATGCTTTTTCGGAAACATCAATCGCAAAAACTTGGGCGTTAAGGATATTTTTTGCCAAAGCAATGGCGATGCAGCCACTTCCTGTTCCAATATCCAGAATTTTAACCTTCTTGTCATTGCGAGGAACGAAGTAATCTCCAATAATCCATTCGACCAATTCCTCCGTTTCCGGTCTTGGAATCAACACGTTTTCATTGACTTCAAATTCCAAACCATAAAAACTGGTTTTCCCCAACAAGTATTGGATAGGTATTTCTTGTTTTAATTCCTCCAAAATAGAATTCCAAACTTGAATTTCTTCATTGGAAAAAGTCAAATCAGAATTCAAGGCCAAATCAATTCTCTTCAATTGTTTTTTCTCTTCCAAAATCAAATAGAAAAAACTCTCCGCTTCGCCAGCATCGTAAATTGCCGAAAGTTCTTGAATGAATTGGATTCTGTAATCTTTTATTTTCGTACTCATAAGTTAAATTAATTCCTTCAACATCCACACCGGGCAAGAAACGTGACCCGTACTTCCCATTGGCGAACAAATGTAGTCAAAACCCACTTTCTTGTAGAGCTTCTGGGCATCGTGCATAAAAGGCATCGTTTCGAGATAACATTTTTCGAAACCGAAATCCTTGGCTGCCTGTAAACATTTTTCCATCATTAGGCTTCCAATTCCCAAACCACGAGCTTCTGGCAAGAAATACATTTTTTGCAATTCACAGATGGTTTCTGCTTCTTTTTCCAATGGTGCCATTCCTGCTCCACCAATAATTTTACCATTGTTTTCAACCACATAATAAACCGATTTCGGCTTATTGTATTCCTCAAACATTAAATCCAAATACGGATCGGCATAAGCAGTACCCACTTTTGGGATATTCAATTCGTCAAAAACGGTTCGTATTAATTGGGCAACCGCTTGATTGTCTTTCTTTTCTATTTTTCTGATACTCCAATTTTCCATTTTTTTGAAATGCTGGTTTTAATGATACAAAAATAGTTATTGTTTATTGCATTAATCCAAAGATTCAAAACTAAATCCTAAACTCAAAAATTACTACTTTTGTATTTGTGAAAACCAATGAAAAATACATCCGCCGTTGCATTGAATTAGCCCAAAATGGCTTGGGAACAACTTACCCCAATCCAATGGTGGGGAGCGTTATTGTACATGACGGCAAAATCATAGGCGAAGGCTGGCACAAAAAATCAGGTGAACCACACGCCGAAGTCAATGCCATAAATTCCGTAAAAGACAAATCGCTGTTGAAAAAATCAACCATTTACGTGAGTTTGGAACCTTGCAGCCATTTCGGAAAAACTCCTCCTTGTTGCAATTTGATTATTGAAAACAACATTCCAAATGTAGTTATTGGAACCGTTGACCCCAACATAAAAGTAGCTGGAAACGGTATCAAAAAATTAATGGAAGCTGGCATAAACGTCACCGTTGGTGTCCTCGAAAACGAATGCAACGAGCTGAACAAACGCTTTTTTACTTTCCACGAAAAGAAAAGACCTTATATCATCTTGAAATGGGCGGAAAGCCAGGATGGTTTTATTGCTCCTTTATCAAAATCAGAACAAAAACCAGTCTGGATCACCAATGAATTTTCACGACAATTAGTGCACAAATGGAGAAGCGAAGAACAAGCCATTTTGGTGGGAACCAATACCGTTATTGACGACAATCCAAAGTTGGACGTAAGGGATTGGACAGGAAAAAATCCTGCCAGAATTGTTTTGGATCAAAATAATCGGATTCCAAAAGACAGCCACATCTTCAACAATCAAGTCAAAACCATTGTTTTTTCGAAATCTAACACCTCAATTAACAAAGAAAATAGTAACTTTGAAGTAATTGATTTTGGACAAAACATAGGCCAACAAATAATTGATGTTTTATATCGACACCAAATCCAATCTATTATCATAGAAGGCGGCAGAGAAACCTTGCAGACTTTTATTGACGGAAACTTTTGGGATGAAGCACGAATATTCATTGGAGACAATTCCTTTGAAAAGGGAACAAAAGCCCCAATTATAGCTTTAAAAAATAGTACAAAATATGCTGTTGGAAACGACACACTCATAATATCTAGAAACCATGATTAATACCATCATTTTTGATTTTGGAGACATTTTTATCAATTTAGATAAACAAGCCACTATTGACGCCCTGAAAAAATTAGGATTAAAGGAATGGAATGAGGAATTGGATCGATTAAACATACAATTTGAAAAAGGTCAAATCTCAAGAGAAGATTTCCTTTTGGGCTTTCAAAGACAAATACCAAATGCTTCCATTGACCAAATTTTGGAGGCTTGGAATGCCATTCTTCTGGATTTCCCTTTGCAACGATTGGAATTTCTGCAAAAACTTTCAAAAAAATACCGCCTGTTTTTATTAAGCAACACCGATTCCATCCATATAGATACTTTCGAAAAAGAAAACGGCATTTCTTTTTACAGTGATTTTTACCAATGTTTTGAAAAAGTCTATTTTTCCTTTGAAATGGGAATGAGAAAACCCGATGCCGAAATTTACAATTACCTGATAGACAACCACGAATTATCAGCAAAACACACTTTATTCGTTGACGACAAAAAAGAAAATACCGATGCCGCACTCCTGTTGGGGCTTCACGTCTGGAATTTGCAAGTGGGCCAGGAAGACGTCGTGAATTTATTTTCAAGAAAAGAACTGCCTCTTTGATAAATGGCAATGAAAGACACCTACAAAACTATTGCTTCCCCTTCACCTGAAATTTTATTTAAAGAAAAGAGCAGCAAATTCTTTGGCTATGCTTTTCCCATTGAGTCTGAAGAGCAAGTAAAACCCATTATCGACAGTTTGCGCAAAGAACATCCTCACGCCGTTCATTATTGTTATGCGTATCAAATAGGTGCCGAAAAAATAGTGTACAGGGCAAATGATGATGGGGAACCAAGCAACAGTGCCGGAGCCCCAATTTATGGTCAAATCCAGTCATTTGGAATTACCAACATATTGATTGTTGTTGTCCGGATTTTTGGAGGCATCAAATTGGGCGTTGGTGGATTGATTGCTGCTTATAAAACTGCAGCACAAATGACTCTCGAAACATCCGAAATCATCGAAAAAACAATCGACATTCATTATCTGTTATCATTCGATTACAAGAACATCAATAAAGTGATGCGCGTGGTGAAGGATAAAAATGTGGAAATAGTGAACCAAAAAATGGAAATGAGTTGCGAAATCGAAATCGTGACCCGAAAAAAAAATGCCGAAATGATATTCGACATCTTTAATTCCATGTTTGAAATAGAAATAAAACCGGTCTGAAATAATCTCAAAAAAGACAGTTATTTTTCATTATTTCGCAACGAATAGACAACTCTATTCCATTCTATTCAAAAGCTCTAAAAGATATAAAGGAGGAGCAATAGGTCTTCCTGTTTTCATGTCCATAAAAACCAAAACCGAGTTGCCAGTTGTTAATAACTCTTCCTTCTCGTTATAGAGTTCGTAGTCAAATTCAATCCTGACGGACGTCTGTTTTTTCAAGATCGTTTTTAAAGTCAAAAGTTCGTCGTACCGAGCTGATTTTTTGTAATTCATGGTCAAGGAAACCACAGGAAGCATAATGCCGCTTTCTTCCATCCATCTATACGAAATCCCTTTGTTTCTAAGCCATTCAACCCTTCCCACTTCAAAATACTGGGCATAATTTCCGTGATAAACGACCCTCATTTGGTCTGTTTCTGAATAACGAACACGTATTTGAACTTGATGACAATTCATTATTTATTTATTAAAAATTTTAGCCTCATACAATATTTTTTTATAAAATTTACATGCGAAATATTTTTTTTTAGGGATTTTTATTCACATATTTGTTACCCTGAAAAGAAGGTAAAAAACCACCACCTTTTTCATCAAATAATCGATTACCCAAATAAAATAATTTAACCAAATATATGAACAAAACTGCTCAATCAGTATGGGAAAACTGCCTGTCTTTCATAAAAGACAACATTCAAGATCAAGCCTACAAAACTTGGTTTGAACCAATCAAATCAGTTGAACTTACCGATAACGCACTTTATATTCAAGTTCCAAGTAAATTTTTCTACGAATGGCTGGAAGAACACTACGTTAAATTATTGAAAGTAGCATTAACCAAAGAACTCGGTAAAAATGCAAAGTTACTCTATAAAATCAAAATGGAAAACACTTATGGCAATAAACAACCGTTTACGGAACAATTGCCTAGTGCCAATCGCGCACCCATGAAACCGCAAGACGTGGATGCACCATACAAAAACCTTAATCCAGAACTGAGAAATCCGTTCGTGATTCCTGGAATTCGAAATTTAAAAATCGAATCACAGTTGAATCCAAATTACAGTTTCGACAATTTTTTGGAAGGAGATTCCAACAGACTGGCTCGTTCAGCAGGTATGGCCGTGGCCAATAAACCTGGCGGAACTTCCTTTAATCCGTTATTAATTTTTGGCGGTGTTGGTTTAGGAAAAACACATTTGGCACACGCCATTGGTGTTGAAATCAAAGACAAATATCCCGAAAAAACGGTTTTATATATTTCGGCAGAAATTTTCACGCAACAATATATTGATTCGGTCAAGAAGAACAACAGGAATGATTTCATTCATTTCTACCAACTGATTGACGTTTTAATTATTGACGACGTTCAATTTTTGTCCGGAAAATCAGGAACTCAGGACGTGTTTTTCCACATATTCAACTATTTGCACCAAAACGGAAAACAGGTAATTTTGACTTCAGACAAAGCTCCTGTAGATATGCAAGACATTGAACAACGTTTATTGTCTCGTTTCAAATGGGGTCTTTCGGCGGAACTACACCAACCTGATTACGAAACCAGAATTTCTATCTTGAAAAATATTTTATATCGGGACGGAGTTGAAATTCCTGAAGAAATCATAGAATATGTTGCCCGGAATATCAAATCGAACGTAAGAGAATTGGAAGGCGCCATCATTTCCCTGATCGCACAATCCTCTTTCAATAAAAAAGAAGTAACGCTTGAACTAGCCAAAAGCGTTGTCGAAAAATTCGTCAAGAATGTAAAAAGAGAAATTTCCATCGATTACATTCAAAAAATTGTCTCCGATTATTTTCAACTGGATGTAGAAACACTTCAATCCAAAACCAGAAAAAGACATATTGTTCAAGCCCGTCAATTAGCCATGTTTTTCGCAAAGAAATTCACGAAAGCTTCTTTGGCAAACATCGGTTCTCAAATAGGCGATCGCGATCACGCCACCGTATTGCATGCGTGCAAAACCGTTGATAATTTAGTTGCCACCGACAAACAATTCAAAAAATTTGTCGAAGATATCAATAAAAAATTAACGTTATAAGCGCATTATGCCCGTAAAGATTTTGATGGTTTGTCTAGGCAATATTTGCCGTTCTCCATTAGCCGAAGGAATATTGGCATCCAAACTCCCAAAAGATAAATTCAAGGTAGACTCTGCAGGAACAGGTTCTTGGCATGTTGGCCGCCAGCCTGACGAGCGTTCGATTATTACTGCCAAAAAAAACAACATAGACATCTCATCTCAAAAAGGGCGACAATTTGCAATTCGCGATTTTGATACTTTCGACTACATTTATGTCATGGACAATTCCAATTACAATGATGTCGTATTTCTTGCCAAAACACCAGAACATAGAAACAAAGTACAGCTCATTTTGAACGAATTATTTCCAGGCGAAAATGTAGATGTTCCCGATCCTTACTATGGCTTAGCCAACGGATTCGACAAGGTTTATAAAATGCTCGATCAAGCTTGCGATGTAATTGCCCATAAGCTAATCGAAAAACACGCTTAATTACTTATTTTAATCTTAATTGATCATTAAGATTCATAAAATCAAGACCAATGAAACCAAACCTTTCTTTAGGAAAACTCTATTTGATTCCAACCACTTTAGGAGAAGAAGGCGACCCCAACGATGTTTTGCCCCAAACCATAAAAAGAAGCATTGATTTCATTGACGATTACATTGTGGAAAACGAAAAAACGGCTCGTAAATTCATAAAAAACATTCAACCGCAAAAAGTTCAAGCTACATTAAGATTGAGTTCCCTGAACAAACACACCGAAGTTTCAGAACACTCCAAAATGCTGCAACCTTGCTTAGAAGGAAAAAATGTGGGTTTGATGAGCGAAGCCGGTTGCCCTGGAGTTGCCGACCCTGGAGCCGTGATTGTAAAATTGGCTCACGAAAAAGGAATTCAAGTGGTGCCACTTGTTGGCCCATCTTCTATTTTATTGGCGATTATGGCGTCTGGAATGAATGGCCAAAGTTTCGCGTTCAATGGTTACATTCCCATTGATAAAGCCGAAAAAAAAACAGCCTTGAAAAATTTGGAAAAATTGTCGCAAGACAAAAATCAATCCCAAATATTTATTGAAACTCCATATAGAAACAACAAAATGCTGGAGGACATCATTCAAGCCTTAAATCCATCGACTTATATTTGTGTTGCAACTGATATCACCTTGCCAACAGAATTCATCAAAACGATGAGAGCGGCAGATTGGAAAAAAGTAAAAGTTGATTTACACAATCGCCCCACTATTTTCATCATCCACAAAATGTAAGACCAACAGAATTCTTATCACAAAGGCTCTCCAAAATTGATTTTGAGAGCCTTTTTTTTTATGTAAACACGACATAATTAACGATTCCAACTTGTGCCAAAAACAATGTAATACGCCCATTCTTCTGGGCCACGAGCCACATCGATTCCCATTCGCAATTTAAGTTTTCTTGCGATTAAATACCTTGCCCCCATTCCTCCAGAAGCTTTCCAAGAAGAATCCTCAAACTCGCTTTGCTTTGAAAAAGCGTTGGCAACACCTCCAAAAGCGACCAAACTATATCGACTGGTAAAATCCCATCTCCACTCAGTTTCTGCGAGAGCTATCACATCTCCTTGATAACGCATCACGGGTATTCCCCTCATATTGATGTAAGGCAACATATAAAATGGCGCATCTCCAAAAATCTGCTGGTATTCGAGCCTGAATGAAGAAGTAATATTCTTTGATACAGGAATATATCCAAATCCAGCTGTATTAATCAAAACATAATTATAATCACTGCCTAAAAAATCTTCAGAAGCACCAACCAAACTATTCAGCCAAAAACCTTTATTGGGTGTAAAAACATTGTCCCGCTTATCATAATCCACCAGTAAACCCAATCGGCTTATGACACTATTTACTTCTTTTGGAGTATTGAAATCAACGTTTGTATTTTTGAGCTCTGTTTTCAGGAAAAGGTAATCCAATCCTGCGTACCATGAACTTCTATTGATTTGCTTGACAAGATGAGCACTAAAAGGTATCGTTTTCATATTGAACTCGAAAGAACGTTCGCCAAGGTTTGGAAAATTTCTGTAAAAATCAAGATTAACATTGGCTAATCCACCAACCACGCGATAATTTGCCCTCCACTTTTTTATAGCTCCCATCGTAAAGCCTCCAACAAGCCAAGTGCCGTTGGCCGTATAACCTCCAGCTCCTCCATAAATATGCGGCTTTACACGAGTTTTTACCAGTTTGCCATCAATAGAATCCAAATAAGGAGTGTTGGGTTGAATAAAAGCGGCAGCCACCAATCCACCAATACCGCCAAGGGCCGGTTCAGTAATCACTACAGGTATCGGTATAAATCCTTTGGCCGTAATTACCCAATCACTCAAATCCAACTTATTATCCAGAGAGTCTTTAAAAGAAACTTTCTGCTGTGCTTGCACTAAAAAAGTGCCTAAGCCAAAACAAACAACGAAATAAAATGATTTCATTTTTGATATTTTGATAGCAAGAATTTTAACTGATAATTTCATTTGAAATCATGCACAATGAAACGACATAATGCTTTAAAGTGCAGATTCAAAAAGAATTACAGCCATTCACCCTATAGTTAATATCGATAAATTTACAGAAATAATTTGTATTGCATTAAAATTTTGAGAGAATTCTTAAAAAACAAAAACCTTTTGATTTGGAAAAACATCCAAGTCAAAAGGTTTTGTCTTTAATCAATTATTTTGTTTTTATTTTATAATGCAAAAATAATTTGTTCCAAACAAACTACATCATCACTGTTGCATTACTATCAGCCACGATTCCAGAAGTTTCATAACCCCCAAAATCTCTCATATAAGATCGTATTGAAGTACCGTAAGCATCTTTAAAATAACGGCTTCCTTTATATCTAAAAAACTTTTTCACCGAACCTACTCCACCAAGATGTGCCGCAGCCAATATTCCAGATTCAGTAATTTGAATACCTGCAACAATTTTTCCTTCGTATTTTTCGATAATGTTTTTCAATTCCGATTTATTTTTGGACAGAAGAGCCACAAAAGCTTTTTCCTGCATTCTTGGGCTGTTCAAAAACTGCCTGCTGTCGTGAATTCCAACTGTTTTCAAGGTTTCCTTACCAAACTGGTATTTACCCAAATACCCCAGAGAATTTACTTTTTTGTATTTTCCTTGTGATTCTTTGAAAGCAATGGCTTCTTTGTAACCAATAAAGAATTTTCCCGTATAAGGAACACTTGAATCAGTATAATCGTTTTGTTTTTGGGAGGGAAATAAGTAGTGAGTCGCATCGGAGTCATTCACAAGAAACCATTCGTCGGTATCTAAATCTGAAGGTTTAAAACCCGAGCTTAAAAAGGAAATAATAATAGTCAAACTTGTATAAAAAGACCACTTGTTTATCATAAATTGTTTTTCTTCAAAACGCTGTCCCGTCTTGAAATTTCTGCGGTGCAAATATACAATAAAAAATACAAATCCTGACAATCAGTTAGTTATGGATATTTAAAAATACAAGGCATAAAATTTGAATCCTTGCTGAGGCGAGTATTCAAGGGTCGGTGCGGGGATTTTGACCGTATTTAAAACCGAAAAAATGGTCTTCAAAAAGTGGGATTTTGAGTTTATTTTTGTCAAATCTAAATCCAAACTAAGGTAAAATTGTCTAAATTTTAACGGTTTTGAAAGAAAAATAAGCGGGTTTATGCCCTCATTTTCGCCAATCATTCCTTCGGCTCCATAACCCAAAGCAAGATTCAACCACTTCGGAATTTTTGATTTTTTGGCAAAAGAATGCAAATTAGCCGAAAACCAATACGTCTGTCCGTTGTAATCTTTCAGAATTTGTTCCTGGGTTGTACTTCCCAACAAATCGGGTCTATAATCGGAATATTTTGTTTTGTGATAAGAGAATTTCGGAACAATACGTTGCTCTTTCCAAATCAACTCTTGCGAAACGTACAAAGCCGTTCCTGCAGCATTGGCAACAACATCTCCCATCGATGCTCCCCATTCGGCAGAAAAACCGTCCATAACCTCAACAGCCGTTAGAAATACGAATCCTAAACTGGCGCCATAAATCAATTGATTTTTCTTGTTGACTCCACTCCAATTCAGGGTTTCCGCACCAAATCGTCCAATTTGATACGAAGAATAAAGATGTCCCAATTTGTCCATCTGCATCCACTCGGAATTATCATTTATAAAATGAAAATCGGATTTGGGATAATCGGCATACCAAAGCTGGTTCAGTCCAATCAAAGCTCCGGACGCCAATACTGCTTCAGTAACAAACACAGAGTTCTGTCTTTTCTTGTTTAGGGAATCGGATGGTTTGAAGAAATTATCGAATGAGTTTTGCGCCAAAACACTTTGGAACACTAGAAAAAATAAAAAACAGTATAGCCTTTTATACTCCAAAATTATCTTGCTACTCCCTGACTGTTGATCCAATCTGAATATTTCTTGGCATTCACGTTGTGCTCTGGTAAAGTAGCGGCAAATTCGTGATAGCCAAAACGATCCACACTGGCGCAGAAATAAATAAAGTCGTGTTTTTCTGGATTCAGAACAGCATCCAAAGCGGTGATATCCGGCATTGCAATAGGTCCTGGAGGAAGACCAATCACTTTATAAGTATTGTAAGGCGAATTCAAAAACAAGTCATTATAAAAAACCCTCTTGATTACTTGGTCAAAATCATTGTCTTTCTTTTTTATGGCAAAAATCACGGTTGGATCAGCTTGAAGCGGCATTCCAAGTCTCAATCTGTTTAAATAAACCCCTGCAATTCTTGGTCTTTCGTCTTTTTTAACCGATTCTTTGTGCACTATCGAGGCCAAAATCGTTGCTTCAACTGGTGTTAAACCTTGTTTTTCAGCTTTAGCCATTCGTTCCTTGCTCCAGAAATTATGGTATTCCTTGATCATTTTATCACGGAATTTCTCGGCAGTAATATTCCAATACACTTCATGTGTATTAGGAATAAACATTACGAATACATTCTCGTCGGTAAAACCATTTTCTTTCAGAAAAACAGAATCTTTGAAAATATTCATCAAAGTCAAACTATCTGGCTCTATTTGAGAACTCACTCGCTGGGCAAAGTTCTCCAAACGTTCCTGATTGTTAAAAGCCAGCTTCACGGGAACATTGCTTCGCATCGCTTTCACCAATTCATAACTGTTCATTCCTTTGGTGAATAAAAAACGCCCTGGTTTTACATTTTCTGGATAGCTTCTTTTATTGGCCACCATTTCAAAACGATTCATATTCTCAACAAAAGGTTCCAATATTTTTTTGACATCTTCATAAGTAGAACCTGTTGGCACAAAAACATAAACTTCGTTTTGTGAAAACTTGGTGTTTTTAGAAAAAATTTGATTGGCAAGTATCCCTCCATAAATCAGTAATCCTGATATTAATACGACAGATGCTATTGTGATGTTCTTTTTTAAATTCAAAACTGAAAATTTTAAAGTTGATGATTAATTAATTGAAAAACAGCCTCGTCTTTATACTCTCCATTGACTAAATTCCAATCTTTCTTCGTGCCTATTTTTTGAAATCCAAATTTAGAAAAAAGAGCCATACTCGCAACATTTTCGGTGCCAATATTTGCATATAATTGATGCAGGTTCAAATGATAAAAAGCATATCGAATTAACAACTCCAAAGCTTCGGAACCAATATTCTGCCTTCTGTTTTCTATTCCCTGAATTACGATGCCAATTCCTGCCCTATTATTCTTGGGGTCAAAATCAAACAAATCAATTAATCCAAGTGCCGGAAAATCCTCATCCTGACAAATCGCCAATCTCAGTTGTTTGGCTTCATATATATCCTGATGCGCGTTTTCAAGGTATTGCTTCACCAAAAACCGACTGTAAGGCGTTTGGGTATTGCTTACTTCCCAAATACTTTGGTCATTTTCCATAGCATAAACAAACTCCAAATCATTGGGTTCTAATGCACGGAGGTAGATGTTTTCGCCTTTTAGAGTTATCATTCCGGTTTATATTTCAATCACTCCTTTAAACACAAATTTTGCCGGACCAATCAAGAAAACATTGGTAAACAAATCACTGATTTTATCAAAAGAAACGGCTAATTTTCCGCCTTCCACGTTCAAATTAATGGAAGAAGCATTGGTTTGTCCCGTGGCATTCATTGCAATGGCAACCGCCGTGGCTCCCGTTCCGCAAGCCAAAGTTTCATCCTCAACCCCTCTTTCGTAGGTGCGAAGGGAGAAAGTATCTTCATTGACTTTTTTTACAAAATTGATGTTACTTCCTTCTTTTCCATATAAAGGCCCATAACGAAGAGCAGCTCCGTTTTCTTTTACGTTATAATGTTCCAAATCTTCCACCAATTGCACGTGATGTGGCGAACCCGTATTCATAAAAGTATAATCGCTTTCTTTTTTTATATCGGCAACATCAATCATCTGCAAAGAAACGATTCCATCATTGGCAACGGTAGCGTGATGCAAACCATCGGTAGCAATAAACGTTGTTTTATCGGCAATCACGTTCAAATCTTTGGCGAAAGCCACTAAACAGCGACCACCATTACCACACATAGAACTGGTGTTTCCGTCGGAATTGTAATAGACCATTTTGAAATCGGTCTCGGTGTCGTTTTCCAACAGAATAAGTCCATCGGCACCTATTCCGAAACGTCTGTCGCACAAACGGGCAACAAGTTGTACATTTTCCTTTGGAAAAAACCCGGAGCGATTGTCAATCATTACAAAATCGTTTCCTGTTCCCTGATATTTATAGAATTCTAATTGCATTATTTATGTATTAAGAGTTACAAAAGTACAAATAGATTTCAAAATATTAGGTTAATTTCCACCGCAAAGACACGAAGGCACAAAGTTTTAATTTTAAAAAAAACTATTAATTCACTAATTCATAGAAATAAACCATCATATATCTTATTTGACTTTTTTCTTTGCGCCTTTGCTTCTTCGTGGCAAGAAAACGCAAAATATTAATGATACGTTAAAGATTGTTAACCGAGCGTTAAACTGTTTTTTTGAAATTTCAAATTTTATAATTTTACGTAGTAAATTCTTTAAATAACTATAAAACCATGAAACGATTTTCAAGCCTATTTTTAGTGTCATTGTTAAGTGGAGCCGTAACTTTAGGTTCTTACAAATTGTTATTTGACGACAATGGCTATTTTTCAAAAAACAAATCCATAACCACTTTAGCTCCCGATTCGTATGGTCGAACAGTGGGCTTATCGGCAGAAACCGTTGATTTTACCGAAGCTGCCGACAAAACCATTCACACCGTGGTTCACGTAAAAAATGTTTCCCGAACAACCGTTTCTAATCCTATTTTAGAATATTTTTATGGTTTTAGAGGAGGTCAACAGCAAGAACAAGTGGGGACAGGTTCCGGCGTAATCATTTCGGAAGACGGTTATATCGTGACCAACAACCACGTGATAAAAGATGCCTCGGAAATAGAAATCACGCTCAACAACAAGAAATCGTATCCCGCAAAACTCATCGGAACCGATTCGAAAATGGATATTGCCTTATTAAAAATAAATGCCGACGAGAAACTGCCTTACACCACCTTTGCCAATTCTGATTCGGTAAAAATTGGCGAATGGGTTTTGGCCGTTGGAAATCCCTACAACTTGACCTCGACCGTGACGGCGGGAATTATTTCGGCCAAAGCCAGAAATCTGGACACCAGCGGAATCCAGTCGTTCATCCAAACCGATGCCGCCGTAAACCCCGGAAACAGTGGTGGTGCCTTGGTCAATACCCGTGGCGAATTGATCGGAATCAACACGATGATTTCGTCTCCAACAGGCAGTTATGCCGGTTATTCCTTTGCAATTCCATCCAACAATGCCAAAAAAATTATCGATGATTTAATTGAATTTGGAAACGTGCAAAGAGGCGTTCTTGGTGTTAAAGGAGGCGAATTGAATGGAGAAGTTTCAAAAAAATTGGGAGTTAAAGATACTCAAGGTTTCTACATAGATGAAGTACAGAAAAATTCGGGTGCCGAAAAAGCCGGAATGCAAAAAGGAGACATCATCATCAAATTGGACAACCAAAATATCTCAACCTATGCCGATCTTTCGGGTTACATCAACACCAAAAGACCAAACGACAAAGTGCAAGTGACCTACATCAGGGAAGGGAAAAACAAAGTGGTTCCAGTCACTCTAAGCAAAAACGAGTTTTTCAACATGGAATTCAAAGGTTTGGAATTAGAAAATATTGATGCTGCTGACAAAAAAAGGTTCCATCTGGATGGTGGTGCAAGAATCAAATCCATTACCAATGAAAACTTGAAACAATACGAAGAAGACCTCAAAGGAAACATTATCCTGAGCATCGACAATGTCAAAATTAAAGACATCGAATCAGCTTCCAAACTTTTGAACAAAAAAGCCGAAAACCAAAGCGTTCAAATGGAAATGATCAATAAACGAGGAGAAATCATTCGAATCATAATTTAGAAACCCTCAACTAGGTTAAAAAAACAGGCCGCAGATTCGCAGATTTTTTTTAATTAATCTAGCGGAATCTGCGGCTAACTTTTTAAATAGGCAAAACAGTCGTGCTCTTTACTTCCGAAATAATAAAAAAACTGTTAATCAGGGAAACCTCGGGTAAAATCGACAACTTTTTTTGATGAAAATTGTGATAGCTTTCCATATCGGGCAAGATGATTTTGAGCATATAATCGAAACTTCCCGAAATAAAATTACATTCGACCACTTCCGGCATGTTCATGATGGATTGATTGAATCCTGCCGAAACATCGTAGGTTTGTTTGACCAACGTCACTTGACAATACACCATCAGGTTATTGCCTAATTTCTTCTTGTTCAAAATCGAAACATATTTCTCGATAATACCCTCCTTTTCCAAACGCTTCACGCGATCGTGAACCGGCGTAAGCGAAAGATTGATTTTATTGGCTATGTCCTTCAGCGTCAGATGCGCATCCACTTGAAGGAGACGCAGGATTTTTTTGTCGGTTTCGTCTAAAATCATAACAATAAACATTTAATTTGTTATATTTAAAACATTTGAAATCAGATATTTTTTCGTTTTGGAAAGACAAAAAGCTATCGATTCAGAAATATTTTATGTAAAAATACCAAATAAAACTGTTATTTTCTTAATTCAAACCCATTCAACCTAATATTTTCTTTCTATTGTAAATTTGTATATATTTTCAATACAATCACTAAACCAGACTATTATGATCATTGGAATCCCGAAAGAAATCAAAAACAACGAAAATCGTGTGGCGCTAACCCCAGCCGGAGTAGCCGAATTCAAAAAACACGGACATCGTGTATATGTGCAAAAAAGCGCAGGAGAGAACAGCGGTTTTAGCGACAAAGACTATGCCGAAGCTGGAGCCGAACTATTGCCGACCATTGAAGCCGTTTATGACATTGCCGAAATGATTATCAAGGTAAAAGAACCCATTGCCTCAGAATACCCGCTTATCAAAAAAGACCAATTACTATTTACCTATTTCCACTTTGCTTCTTCCGAGCCATTGACTTATGCGATGATGGAACGCGAAGCAGTTTGCTTGGCTTATGAAACGGTTGAAAAACCAGATCGTAGTTTGCCATTATTGGTACCAATGTCCGAAGTGGCAGGAAGAATGTCTATTCAGGAAGGAGCCAAATATCTGGAAAAACCGATGAAAGGAAAAGGAATTCTTCTTGGAGGAGTTCCCGGAGTTGCGCCAGCAAAAGTAGTCGTTTTAGGTGGCGGAATCGTTGGAACTCAAGCTGCAAAAATGGCCGCTGGATTTGGTGCCCAAGTAACCATAATGGACGTGAGTTTACCACGTTTGCGTTATTTGTCTGACGTGATGCCAGCCAATGTGACGACTCTTATGTCAAACCATTACAACATTCGCGAAGCCATTGCCCAAGCCGATTTGGTTATTGGAGCAGTTTTGATTCCTGGTGCCAAAGCGCCACATTTAATCACTCGCAACATGTTAAAACTAATGGCTCCCGGAACCGTGGTAGTTGACGTTGCCGTTGACCAAGGAGGTTGCATCGAAACTTGTTCCCCAACAACACACGAAAATCCAACTTTCATCATCGACGACATTGTTCACTATTGCGTGGCAAATATGCCGGGTGCCGTTCCTTATACTTCCACATTGGCGTTGACCAATGCCACTTTGCCTTATGCTTTGCAATTGGCCAACAAAGGATGGAAAAAAGCTTGCGCCGAGAATGAAGAATTGAAAAAAGGACTCAATGTTGCCAATGGCAAGATTGTCTATAAAGGTGTTGCCGATGCTTGGAACTTGCCTTTTGAAGATGTAGAAACCGCTTTGGAAGATCTTGTTTATGCGTAATTTCATTAGCATCAAGAATTAAGTTTCAAGACTTGATTCCTATATAAACAGAAATCCGTCAAGTTTTATAACGAGACGGATTTTTTTATTGTTTTTGGCACACTGATGACACAGATGGTGCGGATTATCACGGATTTAAATTCTATCGGCGGAAATCCGTTTCATCCGTGTTATCTGTGGCCTGTTTTTTAATTACTTAAGCAACACTATTCTTTCGTTTTAGTAAATAATTGGCACGCAGATTTACGCAGATTTTATGAGTTACAAACTGAACACTAAAAACTGAATACTGACCACTACTCTTTCGGTTTCGTCAAATAGTACACCGGAATTCCCGTCAGCATAATCAAGACGCCCCAACCGCAAGTCGAGAATTTAGTCAGCAATAAAGATATGGATACCGCCGAAGCAATAATGATGTACAAAAACGGCAAGAAAGGGTAACCAAAAGCTTTATATGGTCTTTCTGCATCCGGCATTTTCTTGCGCAGAATAAATATTCCGTAGATGGTCAAAATGTAAAATATCAATACAATGATGACCACATAATCCAACAAATCCCCATATTTTCCTGTCAAACACAAAACCGAAGCCCAGATACATTGTACCCATAAAGCCCAAGCCGGAACACTGGCATCGTTCAAAGTTGCCGCTTTTTTAAGAAACAAACCATCTTTTGCCATAGTGTAATATACTCTGGCTCCCGCCATAATCAAACCATTGTTGCAGGCAAAAGTCGAAATCATGATCATTACGGCAATAATAATCGTCCCCATATCGCCAAAAGTATGTTGCGAAGCGGCTACCGCAACCCTGTCCGAAGGAACTGTGGCTATTTCTTGAAGCGGCATCACGGCCAAATACATCAAATTGGCAAGAATATAAATGATGGTCACGATGAAAGTTCCCAAAAACAAACTCAATCCCACATTACGCTTTGGATTCTTGATTTCGCCGGCAATAAAAGTCACGCCAACCCAAGCATCACTTGAAAATAACGAACCCACCATCGCTGCAGACACACCGGCAATCAAAGCCGTTCCGCCAATTGGCATCCAAGAGCCGCCGTCCACATCAAAGGAACGAGGACTCCAAGCATCGGCCCAGTTGGCATTCCAAATTTCTGCTTTGGCAGCCAAGAGGAAACCGAAAACAATCAAACCAAACAAAGACAGAATTTTGATAATTGTCAAGATTGTTTGCATTATTTTACTGTTTTTCACCCCACGACTATTGACGTAAGTCAACAGAACAATGGTAATTATGGAAACAATTTGGGCTGCATTCAATTGGAAAGAACCTATTTCATACAAAATATTTTCATTGCTCAAAGAGGGAATGATATAAGCCGAAAATTTCGAAAACCCCACACCCACCGCGGCAATAGTTCCCGTTTGAATCACCGCAAAGAAACTCCAACCGTAGAGAAAAGCAATCAGCTTGTTGTAAGCTTCCTTGAGGTACACGTATTGTCCGCCCGCTTTGGGAAACATTGCGCTCAACTCGCCATAACTCACGGCGGCAATCATCGTGATTAATCCAGAAACAAGCCAAATCAAGGTCAGCCATCCTGCTGAACCCACCTGTCTGGCGATGTCCGAGCTTACAATAAATATCCCCGAACCTATCATCGAGCCCACCACGAGCATTGTTCCGTCCAGTAATCCGAGTTCTCTTTTAAAATGGTCTTGACTGTGGTCTTGCATATTATTTTGGTTTTGTTTTTTTGGTTGGCTAAAGATATACTTTTTTTGGAAATAGCCGAATAGTTGGTTTTAAATTAGAAAATTAGTTTGAATGGTTTGTAGTCTATTTTTTATATCTTTGAAAGACCTGCCTTAGACTAAGCTTACTCAATCAGGTAGGATTGTGTAGAGATTGTCAAACTAGTATAAAACTCAAAACAAACTGAACAAACAATAAAAATGGATAAACATTTTAAATATAAATACGACGACCTATTTAATCCGCTCATCAAAGCACTCAAGAAATTAGGAGGTTCAGGTTCTATAAGCGAAATTGAGGAAGAAGTTGCTCAAATGTTGAAGTTGAGCGAAGATGAAATAAATGAAATTCATCGTGAAAGCACGACAAAAATTGCTTATCGCCTTGCATGGGCTCGAAATTACTTAAAAAGATATGGTATACTTGACAACTCTTCACGTGGGATTTGGGCGCTTACAGAAAAAGGACAGAAAACAGAAGAAGTTGACAAAGAAAAGGTAAAAAGAACAGTAGTTAAAATAGATAAAGAAGAAAGAAATAAAAAACCTAAAAAAGAAGTTGACGAACCTCAAGTAGAAATTACTACTGAAGAAATAGAAGAGTTTGGTTGGCAAGATAAACTGATAAAAATATTACGTGAAATAAAACCTGACCAATTCGAACGACTTTGTCAAAGATTATTAAGGGAATTAGGTTTTATAAATGTTGAAGTTACTGGTCGAACAAATGACGGTGGAATTGATGGGAAAGGAATATTTAAAATTGGAAGTGTTTTATCATTTCACGTTGTATTCCAAGCCAAAAGATATCAGGGTTCCGTATCTTCTTCAACCATTCGTGATTTTCGCGGAGCAATGAGCGGAAGAGCTGATAAAGGACTAATATTAACGACAGGAAGTTTTACACGTGAAGCGAAAAAAGAAGCGGTAAGAGATGGAGCAATTCCAATCGACTTGATTGATGGAAATGAATTTTCAGAAAGATTAAAAATGCTCAACCTTGGAGTTGATGTTGAAATGGTAGAAGAAGTAAAAATAAAATCCGATTGGTTTAAAAACATATAAAACTCTTCTTCCCTCGCTAGCGCTAGCGTCCCGCTCGTGCCCACAAACAAAAGCAATTAAAACAAAGACTGATAAATAAATTGGAATGGACACGAGCGGGACGCTCGCGCTAGCAGAAGCTTTTAATAAAAAAACAATAAATAGAAAATATATGATTCTAAAAACTAACATTAAATTTATTGTCGGGCTTATTTTATTGATAAACCTTTCAACATTTGCACAAGAAAAAAAATGTTCTGATTTTAAGACTGGCAATTTCAAATACTCTAAACAAGAGTATAAAAAATATAAAGTTACAAGATATAATTCAATTCAAATTGAAACAGACACTACAACTGGAGTTAAAATGGAAGGTTCCATAAGTTGGAAATCGGATTGCGAATATGAACTCACATATACAAAAGTAAGTGAACCAAAATACGCCAAAGCAATTGGTCAGAAATTAAAAGTAGAAATAATAAAAATTACCGGAAATACAATCCTATGTAAAAGTGAAGGTGGCGGGGTAACGCTAGAAATAGAAATGATCAAAACTGATTAAAAATAATTCTCAACAGCAAAAAACTCAAAATTAAATCTTTACAACACCCGATTCACCTGAACCAAATTCTTCTGGTAATAGGATTCTTTGGTAGAAGAAATAATCACGCCACCGTGAGTTGCAGAATGGATGAATTTAATTTCGCCCTCCAGAACTTCGACCACCATTCCCACGTGGTTGATTCTCCCTCTTCCATTGGTTTTGAAAAAAATCAAATCGCCTTTTTGGGCATTTTCGGTCTCAATTTTCGAACCGTATGAAGCCATTTCTATGGATGATCTCGGCAACTTGATATCGTAACTACCAAAAGTATAACACATCAATCCGGAACAATCAAAACCTTCTGTCGTGGTTCCGCCAGAGCGATACCGTGTCCCGATATTTTCGGAAGCTTTCGAAATCAATTGATCCACAAAAGCAGCATCGTAAACTCGGTTTGTATTGCTATTCAAATCCTTGTTTTCTGGTTCATCGTTGACCTTGACAACAAGCGGTTCAACAACAGGAACAGATGTTTCCACCGCTTTAGAACTGCGAATTTTGAGTACGGAGCCAACCAGTAATTTTTTTGCAATATTGGGGTTTTGTTTTTCCAATTCGGCAACCGTGAGACCATATTGTTTGGCAATTCCGTACTTGGTTTCTTTTGGCAAAACCTCGTGGGTTGTTTCGGTTTCCGGCTTCTTGTCCTCAACAACCACTTGTGGTGCGACAGCAATGTCTTTTTCGGTTTTAATTTCTTTTTTCTCTACCTTTTTTTCCTCTACCAAACTCGAATTGGCATCCGATTTAACCGGAACAATAATCTTTTGACCCGCTTTTAAAGATTTATTTTCCAACTCTGGATTGGCTTTTTTTAAATCGGCAATCGTGATTCCATATTGTTTTGCGATGGAATAAAAAGATTCTTTTGGCAAAACTTCTCTAGTAATTCCAGATTCAGTTTTCTTGTCATCAACAACGGTTTTGGGCAAGACTGCAACCTCTTTTTCAGTTTTCACTTCTTTTTTCTCTGCTGATTTCTCTACAACCACACTCGGATTGGCATCCGCTTTTACAGGAACAACAATCTTTTGACCCACTTTCAAAGATTTGGTTTCCAATGTCGGATTGGCTTTTTGCAAATCGGCAATCGTGATTCCGTATTTTTTGGCAATGGAATACAAGGATTCTTTAGGCAAAACTTCATATTCAATTCCTTCTGTCGGAATTGCTGTTTTTTCGTCCACTTTAGGAGCAACAACTATTTCATTCTTTGGAACAGTTTTTTGGGTAACGGCTTGCTTGTTAACTTCAATTCCTTTTTCAGGCTTTTTATTTACTGCCAAATCATCTGAAGCCGTTTGTGGAATCTTGATTGTTTGTCCTGTTTTCAAACCTTCTTTTTCCAAATTCGGATTGATTTTATACAAATCATCTATAGTAACATTGTGTTGTTTTGCAATTCCGTAAAGTGTTTCTTTAGGCAATACTTCGTGTGTGTTTTCAGGAAGATTGCTTGCTGTATCTGGAGTGGAAACCGTGGAATTCTTTTTTGTTTTTGTTGGAATCAACAAAACCATCTTCGATTTTATTCCGTTTGCGGCATCTGGATTTAGTTCATAAATTGCTGCTGGTTTTACATTGTATTTCTGTGCAATTTCGCTGATTGTTTCGCCTTTGGCTACAGTATGTTGTTTGTATTTTTCTTGTGAAAAAAGACTTATGCTACTAAAAAAAACAATCAAAAAAAGGCACTGATAATACTTCATAAACGTAATTTAAATTTAAACTTTTAACGCACCATTTTTTTAATTCTCAATGCGATAGAAAACTGCAATCATCCAAAAATTGAATAATTGTTTTACTTTAACGGCAAAACCCACCAATAAAGTATAACAGAAAAACAAATTTAAGCCATAAATATAAATTTCGCAATTTTAAGACAACTCTTTACATTCAATTTAACAAATAAGAGCATAAAAAAATGCCCCGTTCACACAGGGCATTGTATCGTTATTTAAAAAATTTAGGATCAAGCATGAACACCATTCCACTTTTCGGCAAGTTTGGAGAGGTTGGCACGCTTCAAATCATCGGGAGTCATCGCAATTCTAAATTCACAATGTGCTTCAAAATTCAAGAACCAAGGTTCAGCAATCGACGGAATAGCAGAAGCATCAGGAACTTCAACCACCATAACAGCTCCTCGACTACCGTCTTGTTCGGAGAAGTAAATACTCTCCGGTTTAATATCATCAATCACCCTACCGATGATTTCACCAACAGAACCATCTCTTACCATTGAATTAAAAGGCTCAATGGGAAGAATAACGTTAACTAACATTTTCATTGCAATTGGATTTAAAATTAACACCCCTAAAATTACAAAATAACAACACCTCTTTTTAAATACAACTATTTTATTATCAACATTTTAACAAATAAAAATACTCCAAAAAAAACTCCCGAATCACTTCGGGAGTTTCTATATAAAATGCTTGAAATTAATTATGAATTAGCTTCAGCGGCAATCAAGTTTAATGCAGAACCGGCAACGAACCAACCAATTTGACTGGCATTATACGTATGGTTTGCGAGGATACTATCTTTAGAACCATCAGCGTGAACGAATTCCAATGTCAATGGTTTTCCCGGAGCAAAATCAACCAAATCCGTGAAGTTGATGGTGTCGTCTTCTTGAATTTTGTCATAATCTGTTTCGTTGGCAAAGGTAATCCCCAACATCCCTTGTTTTTTCAAATTAGTTTCGTGGATACGGGCGAAAGATTTTACCAAAACCGCTTTCACGCCCAAGAAACGAGGCTCCATTGCAGCGTGTTCACGAGAAGAACCTTCTCCGTAATTGTGGTCCCCCACAACAATAGAAGGAATTCCAGCTGCTTTGTAAGCACGTGCCACGGCAGGAACAGCGTCGTATTCTCCTGTCAATTGGTTCTTAACTTTATTGGTCGCTTGACCAAAAGCATTAACTGCTCCAATCAACATATTGTTTGAAATATTATCCAAGTGACCACGGAAACGCAACCAAGGCCCAGCCATGGAAATATGATCCGTGGTACATTTTCCAAAGGCTTTGATCAATAATTTAGCTCCTGTAATATTTTTTCCATCCCAAGCTTCGAATGGTGCCAAAAGCTGTAATCTATCCGAAGTTTCGTTAACCAAAATTTGAACACCTGAACCATCAGCTGCAGGTGCCTGGAATCCTGCATCTTCAACAGCGAATCCTTTTTTAGGTAATTCATCACCAAAAGGCGCAGTGAATCTCACTTCTTCGCCATTGTCGTTAATCAAAGTATCTGTAATTGGATTAAAATCCAAACGTCCAGAAATTGCCAATGCAGCAACCATTTCTGGTGAAGTTACAAAAGCGTGCGTATTTGGGTTACCATCGGCACGTTTAGAGAAGTTACGGTTGAAAGAGTGAACGATGGTATTTTTCTCTTGCTTGTCAGCTCCTGCTCTATCCCATTGTCCAATACAAGGTCCACAAGCATTTGTAAATACTTTAGTTCCTAATTTTTCGAAAGCAGCAATCATACCATCTCTTTCAATAGTATAACGTATTTGCTCCGACCCCGGATTGATCCCAAACTCAGCTTTAGGAGTTATTCCTAACTCTACTGCTTGATTTACTATAGAAACTGCACGAGCCATATCTTCATAAGAAGAATTAGTACAAGAACCGATTAATCCCCATTCCACTTTTATTGGCCAACCGTTTGCAGCAGCTTCAGCTTTCATTTGAGAAACCGGAGTTCCTCTGTCTGGAGTAAAAGGACCATTAATATGTGGTTCTAATTCAGAAAGGTTGATTTCAATCAATTGGTCGAAATAAGTTTCTGGATTTGCATAAACTTCTGGGTCAGCAGTTAGGTAAGAAGCTACTTTATCAGCAGCATCTACAACATCCTGACGACCCGTTGCAGAAAGATATCTTCTCATTGACTCGTCATAACCAAATGTAGAAGTGGTAGCACCAATTTCGGCTCCCATATTACAGATAGTTCCTTTTCCGGTACACGACATTGAAGTAGCTCCTTCCCCAAAATATTCAACAACAGCTCCTGTTCCTCCTTTCACGGTAAGAATATCGGCTACTTTAAGAATTACGTCTTTTGGCGCAGTCCAACCAGAAAGTTTTCCAGTCAGTTTTACACCTATTAATTTTGGAAATTTCAATTCCCAAGACATTCCCGACATTACATCTACCGCATCAGCACCACCAACACCGATAGCCAACATTCCCAATCCACCAGCATTCACGGTATGGGAATCAGTACCAATCATCAAACCACCAGGAAATGCATAGTTTTCCAAAACGATTTGGTGAATAATTCCTGAACCTGGTTTCCAGAAACCAATTCCATATTTATTAGATACTGAAGAAAGGAAATCAAAAACTTCTTTTGATTGTGTATTTGCTGCTGCTAAATCAAATTCAGCTCCATTTTTAGCCAAAATCAAGTGATCACAGTGAACCGTTGTTGGAACAGCAACTGTTTTCTTTCCAGCATGCATAAATTGCAACAAAGCCATTTGAGCCGTTGCATCTTGACAAGCTACTCTATCCGGAGCAAAATCTACATAATCCACTCCCCTTTTAAAAGTTTGGGTAGGCTGCCCTTCCCAAAGGTGAGTGTATAAAATTTTCTCTGTCAATGTAAGCGGACGACCAACCAACTCACGTGCCTTGTCCACACGAGCTGTCATATTTGCGTACACTTTTTCAATCATTCCAATATCAAATGCCATAAGATTTACATATTTAATTTGTTATTCAATTTTGAACATTACAAGGTACAAAAAAATTGAGTAGTTATAAAAAAAAGCCTGAGTTTATGGCTCAGGCTTTTGAATTATGATTGACTAATCTTGTGATTATTTAACTAGCAACTTATGTGAAGGCGCAAACTTAGTTAGGTTGATACCTTCTACCGCCGTTTTATATTCTTCAATTGTTGGAGTTCTACCAAGGATTGTTGACAAAACTACAACCGGTGTAGAAGAAAGTAAAGATTCTCCTTTTTTACCTTCTGTATCTTCAACAACTCTTCCTTGGAAAAGACGAGTAGATGTTGCCATTACCGTATCTCCTTTGGCTGCTTTTTCCTGGTTACCCATACAAAGGTTACAGCCTGGACGTTCTAGATACAGCATTTTTTCGTATGAAGTTCGTGCCGCAGCCTTAGGAACATTATCGTCGAATTCGAAACCAGAATATTTTTGTAAAATTTCCCAATCACCTTCTGCTTTTAATTCATCAACAATATTATAAGTAGGAGGAGCTACAACTAGTGGCGCTTTGAACTCTACTTTACCTTCTTGCTCATCAATATTCTTAAGCATTTGAGCAAGGATTTTCATGTCTCCTTTGTGAACCATACAAGAACCAATAAATCCAAGATCTACTTTTTTAACACCTCCATAAAAAGATAAAGGTCTGATGGTATCGTGAGTATATCTTTTAGAAACATCAGCATTATTAACATCTGGATCTGCAATCATTGGCTCAGCAATCTGATCCAAATCAACAACAACTTCAGCGTAATATTTAGCGTTAGCATCTGGTCTTAGTGCTGGTTTCTCACCTGAAATAATCTCGGCGATTCTCTTATCAGCAATAGCAATCAATCCTTTAAGAACTTGATTTTTGTTATCCATTCCCTTGTCGATCATGATCTGGATTCTACCTTTCGCCATCTCTAGAGATTCAATCAAAGTATAATCTTCAGAAATACAGATAGAAGCTTTTGCTTTCATTTCTGCTGTCCAGTCTGTAAACGTAAATGCTTGATCCGCATTAAGAGTTCCTAAGTGAACCTCAATAATTCTTCCTTGGAATACATTCTCTCCACCAAATGTTTTCAACATTTGAGCTTGTGTAGCGTGAACCACATCACGGAAATCCATATACCCTTTCATGTCTCCTTTGAAAGTTACCTTTACAGATTCTGGAATTGGCATTGAAGCTTCACCAGTAGCCAATGCAAGAGCAACAGTTCCTGAGTCGGCACCAAAAGCAACACCTTTTGACATTCTGGTATGAGAGTCACCACCGATGATGATTGCCCACTCGTTTACAGTAATATCATTAAGCACTTTATGAATTACATCAGTCATTGAGTGATAAACGCCTTTCGGGTCACGAGCCGTGATCAATCCGAAGTCGTTCATAAATTTCATCAATCTAGGAATATTTGCTTTAGATTTATTATCCCAAACTGAAGCTGTATGACAACCAGATTGGTAAGCACCGTCAACAATTGGAGAAATCACGGTAGCAGCCATAGACTCTAATTCCTGAGAAGTCATCAAACCAGTTGTATCTTGCGAACCAACAATATTTACGGTAACACGAACATCTGAACCAGCATGTAAAACTTTACCCGGAGTTGTTCCAACCGCGTTTTTATTAAATATTTTTTCTACAGCTGTAAGACCTTGCCCTTCAACAGAAACCTCTTTTGACGGAGCATATACAGGTACAATATCAATACCTAGAGTCTTTGATGCAAATGTTTGCAATTTTTTCCCAAATACAATTGCGTAAGACCCACCCGCTTTTATAAATTCAATTTTTTGGGGCGTGAATGCCTTAGAAATATCAATCAATTCTTTATCGCCGTTGTAAAGTTTTTTTGTCTTTGTGTTGATTGTAAGAACAGTACCAGTAGCAACAGAGTAAACTTCCTCTAGAATAGGGTCTCCACTTTCATTACGAACAGGGTTACCATTTTCATCTAATTTTTTTACCCAGTTTTTAAGGTCAAGACCAATACCACCAGTAACATCAACAGTTGTTAGGAAAATCGGAGAAATACCGTTTGTTCCTGCAACGATTGGAGCAATATTAATAAATGGAACATAAGGACTTGCTTGTTTTCCACTCCAAAGTGCCACGTTGTTTACACCTGACATTCTTGAAGAACCAACACCCATAGTACCTTTTTCAGCGATTAACATCACGCTCTTATCAGGATTAGCTTCTGCTAACGCTTTGATTTCAGCTTGTGCTTCAGGAGAAATCAAACATTTCCCATGCAATTCACGATCTGAGCGAGAGTGCGCCTGGTTTCCTGGAGAAAGTAAATCAGTTGAAATATCTCCTTCGCCAGCAATAAAAGTAACTACCTTAATTTCTTCTGCTATTTCAGGTAATTTAGTAAAGAACTCAGCCTTAGCATAGCTCTCTAAAATGTCTTTAGCGATTTCATTACCATTTTCGAATGCTGCCGCTAAACGATCTGTATCCGCTTCATAAAGATAAACTTGTGTTTTCAAAACTTCAGCAGCTTGTTTAGCAATAGCAACATCATTACCTAAAGCTAAATCAAGTAATACCTTTATAGAAGTTCCACCTTTCATGTGTGATAACAACTCTAAAGCAAAAGCAGGCGTGATTTCAGCAACTACTGATTGATCCAGAACGATTTCTTTTAAAAAATTAGCTTTTACTGTAGCTGCAGGAGTAGTTCCAGGAACAACATTATAAATAAAGAAGTTAAGAGAATCTGCTCTGTACTCGTTATTCAAATCTTTAATCTGTTCAATGATTTCGCTTAGCAATTCGGCACCATCAATTGGCTTCGGGTTAAGACCTTGGCCTTTTCGTTCTTCAATCTCTTGGATGTAATCTTTATAAGTATTCATAATGATGTCTTTTCAATTTTAATGGCAGATTTCCTTGATTATATTCAAAATCAAAAAAGCCACAATATTTAGTTTAGTTTATTTTTTTGTGATGCAAAATTAAAGAATTAATGATGAGAATTAAAAAGAATTTAGCAGAAGATGACAATTGAAACACTATAATTACAAATAAATGAAATTATGTGATTTTTATTGAAAAATTCTAAATATCAGAATGATTATTTACCTAATTACCACCTAAACAAAGTAAAAAAGCCAGCCTGTTTTTGACTGATTTCTGGCAATACAGCATTAAATATGTTATTTCGCGCTCATCGCAAAGAAAAATACACCCAAGAAAAACGAAAACAAATAATTAAATCAACTTATCGATAATCATTTCCTCGGTAATTCCTTCAGCGTCGGCTTTGTAGTTTTTGATGATTCTGTGACGAAGAATTCCTGTTGCCACAGCTTTCACGTCTTCGATGTCAGGAGAAAATTTTCCATTAAAAGCAGCATTGGCTTTGGCTGCCAAAATTAAATTTTGTGATGCTCTTGGTCCTGCTCCCCAATCCAAATAATTTTTCACGAATTCGTTGGACAAAGGATTGTCCGGACGTGTTTTACTAACCAAAGTAACTGCATACTCTATCACATTGTCAGCCACTGGAATCCTGCGAATCAAATGTTGGAAGTCAATTATTTCTTGAGCCGAAAACAATGGATTTATTGGATTTTTTTCGTTTGACGTAGTTCGTTTTACCACCTGAACTTCCTCTTCAAAAGAAGGATAATCTAGTTTAATGGCAAACATAAAACGATCTAATTGCGCTTCAGGCAAAGGATAAGTTCCTTCTTGCTCAATTGGATTTTGGGTTGCCAATACAAAATAAGGCAAATCTAATTTATAGTTATGACCTGCAATGGTAACCGAACGCTCCTGCATCGCTTCAAGTAAAGCTGCCTGAGTTTTAGGAGGCGTTCTGTTGATTTCGTCAGCCAGAATAATATTCGAAAAAATAGGTCCTTTTATGAATTTGAATTGACGATTTTCATCCAATATTTCACTTCCCAAAATATCCGAAGGCATTAAATCTGGAGTAAACTGGATTCTTTTAAAATCCAACCCCAGTGCTTGTGCCAAAGTGTTAACCATCAATGTTTTTGCCAACCCGGGAACTCCCACCAAAAGTGCATGTCCACCAGAGAAAATACAGAGTAGAATTTGATCTACAACCGCATCTTGACCCACGATAATTTTGGCGATTTCACTTTTTAGTTCATTCCTCTTTTGAACCAAATTATGTATTGCTGCAACGTCTGACATAAAGATTTTAGATTTTAGCCCTTCAACAAGTTCAGGGTGACGGTTAGGATTTTAAATCTGCAAACGGATTTCTCAATATTATTTTTTCAGCCAATTGTTTGTAAAAGTACAATCTCTGTATTCTCCGTTAACTTTAATATAAGTATCTTTAATTTTATCGTCAAACCATTTTCCGATGGCCTTGAATTGTTTTTCTTTCAATGCCAAATCTTTTATTTTGGTATAATCCTTCGCATAATCTGCAGTATGGTCTTCTATTCTATTCGTAACCGTGATTAACTTGTACTTTTTCTTTCCTGATTGATCTTCATCCAATATAGGCAATGAAACTTCATTTTCTTTCAAATTTGAAATCTGCCCATACAAAGTAGGCTCCATTTTTGTCAATTCAAAACGAGTGTCTTGAGTTCTTGGATTAATCAAAGCGCCACCATTTGCCCTGGTTTCTTTTTCGTCCGACATTGTTTTTGCAGCTTCGGCAAAAGTAATTTCCTTGTCTTCTATTCTTTTTCTGATCAAGGTAATTTTTTCTTTGGCCGCCTTCAAATCATCGGGAGTTACTGCTGGAATCAATAATATATGACGCAGTTCCACATCCTGGCCTTTTATCTTTTCGACATAAATAATGTGAAAACCAAAGTCTGTTTCAAAAGGCTCGGATATTTCACCCTCGGCAAGGCTAAAAGCAACCTCTTTGAACTCTTTTACGAATTGGGTTTTTCGGTTCATTTTATAAAATCCACCAGTGGCTCTGGAACCAGGATCTTGGGAATACAAAACCGCTTTAGTGGCAAAACTGGATCCACCTTCTTGAATTTCTTTTTTGAATTCTTTCAGCTTGTTGATTACTTTTTGTTTCTCGGCATCAGAAACTTTTGGAGTCACGATAATCTGGGCCACTTCCATCTCGGCACCAAAAACCGGCAATTCTGCTGCAGGGATTTTTTTGAAAAAATTACGAACCTCTTCAGGCGTTATTTCGACACCGTCAATGATTTTCTTTTGCATTTCAGAAGTCAATTTTTGTTCTTTCAAAATATCAAAGAAATAAGTTCTAAATTCTTCCTCGGAACTTTTTTTGTAGTACTTCACCACTTTCTCCATAGAACCGATTTGTTCAACCATATAGCTCAACCTTTCTTCCATCAAGGATTTCACTTCCGAGTCCGTTACCTTCAAACTGTCTTGTACGGCTTGGTGCGCATACAATTTGTCTTCCATTAATTTTCCCAACATTTGACATCTTGTAATATCTTTTATAGAACCACCTTGGCTTGAAATTTCCAAATACGATTTATCAATGTCTGAATCCAAAATAATGTAATCTCCAACTTTTGCTATTACTCCATCAATTTTTTGCTTTTGGCTCGGTTTCGTTTTAGCAATGGTATCAACTGCATCTCCCTTAATAATTTCCTGAGCTATTGCAATTCCACTTGAAAACAGTAAAAGAAAAAAAGTAAGTGCAATTTTATTATTTATGAATTTCATTCGTCTTGATTTTAAAAGCATTATTTTTTTAATATTTTATTTTAATTATATATGAAACTAAAATTAGATTCAATTTTGTATACCTGATTAATTTTGACCAAATATACGCTTTAAGAATCAAGAAAAAGCACTGTTAACAGCAACAATTTCGTTCTAAAGTTGTTGGAAAACAAAAATAACAATTCAATCAGACAATACAAGTTTCCTCACTAGTATTAACAAAACTTTATAGACATTTTTTACTACAATTTAAAATAATTCAAATAGCTTTACAATCAACTAATTCCAAAAAATGAAAGCCAACACATTTATCCCCATACTTTTATTCATTTCACAATTTGGATTTTCTCAAACCGAAAAGCCTGTAAAAGGTAAAGTTTTATGCAATGATTTACCCATTCAAGGCATTGAAGTCCTCAATTTAGTTACCGAAAAAACCACAATTACCAATGAGAAAGGAGAATTTACTATTTTGGGAAAAGCGGAAGACATGCTTGTTTTTGTTTCTGAAAAATACGATTATAAAAGGTTGCTTTTGGAAAAAGAAGACATCAACAAACCCGATCTTGTAATTAAATTGACTCGAAAACCAGAACAACTGGAGGAAGTCGTGATTACTAAAGTAGATCTTGGTCATGTGGGTTATTTTAGTCAAGAAGTAGCCGATGAAATAAAATTAGAAAAAGGAAAATATAGAAATCGGGAAATCTATGATGGAACAATTGAGAACGGGGTCGATTTTATTAGAATTGGCAAGATGATTTTAGGTTTAATTGTAAAGAAAAAAGAAAACAATAAAGAAATCGTTCCAAAAATTGAATTTAAGGAGTTGGCCACAGCCACTTGCACGCAAGATTATTTCAACAAAACATTGCAATTAAAACCAGAAGAAATAGCCCTGTTTCTAGAATTTTGTGATGCAGACACTAAATCAAAAATAATTCTAGAAGAAAAAAATCCTTTAAGCTTAATGGATTTTTTGTTTGTTAAAAATGTTGAGTTCAAAAAATTGACTAGAATCGAAAATAAATAAAAAAAGCCGTCAAAATTGACAGCTTTTAAATCCGAACAAACATTCAATTAAGAAGTTTATTTTTTTATGTTTTCAATAAATTGATCAAACAAGTAAGATGAATCATGCGGTCCTGGACTTGCTTCTGGATGGTATTGAACAGAGAAACAATTTTTCTCTTTCATTCGCATTCCTGCAACAGTTCCGTCATTCAAATGAAGGTGCGTGATTTCCATATCAGGATTATTATCCAATTCTTCTTTGTTTACGGCAAAACCGTGATTTTGAGAAGTGATTTCCCCTTTTCCAGTAATTATATTTTTTACAGGGTGGTTGATTCCTCTATGACCGTTGAACATTTTGTATGTAGAAATTCCATTCGCCAAAGCAATTACTTGGTGTCCTAAACAAATTCCAAACAACGGTTTATCGTTTGCCAAAATTTCTTTTGCTACTTCAATCGCACTGAAAAGCGGGTCTGGATCCCCAGGCCCATTGGACAAGAAAAAGCCATCTGGATTAAATGCTGCCAATTCTGAATATTTTGAATCGTATGGAAATACTTTGATGTAACAATCTCTTTTGGCAAGATTACGAAGGATATTGGTTTTAATTCCTAAATCCAAAGCTGCAATTTTATAAGTTGCATTCTCGTCTCCAAAGAAATAAGGTTCTTTGGTAGAAACTTTAGATGCCAATTCCAAACCTTTCATGTCCGGAACTTTTGCCAAAGCTGCTTTTAGTTCTTCAATTGGCGTTCCGTCAGTACAAATTACTGAGTTCATTGCTCCATTGTCACGAATATAACTTACCAATCCGCGAGTATCAACATCAGAGATACAGATTAGGTTTTGTTTTGTAAAATAGTCTTCCAAACTTCCTGAAGCGTCTTCACGTGAAAAATTGAAGCTGAAATTTTTACAAACCAATCCTGCAATTTTGATATCACCAGATTCTACTTCTTTATCATTTACTCCGTAGTTCCCAATATGAGCATTGGTTGCCACCATAATTTGACCAAAGTAAGAAGGGTCAGTGAAAATTTCCTGATAACCCGTCATCCCGGTATTAAAGCATACTTCGCCAAAAGTGGTTCCTGAAATTCCAATAGATTTTCCGTGGAAAATGGTTCCGTCGCTTAATAAGAGTATGGCGCTTTTTCGTGTTGTGTATTTCATTCGTTGGTGTCTATTATTTTTTTTATGATCTAATGAAAGTGCAAAATTCGTTTCATCAGTAGTCAAATTTTTTGCAAATTTAATTCTTTAAAACAGCGGATGCAATGTTTTTTGAAAATTTATATTTTTTGAAGTATTTCTCATAGAAACCGAAAATTTCAATCTATTGAAATAAGTAATGAAAAACACTGAACTTATGCTCCAAAAAATCAAAAAAAAAAGGACAAACTAATAAAAGTTTATCCTTGATTTTTATTGAATGATTATATTCATAATTATTCTGCAGATTCTGATGGAGTTTCAGCAGCCGGAGCTTCTGTTTCAGCAACTGGAGCTGCTTCAACAGCTTCATCAGCTTTCTTGGCTTTTCCACCACGACGGCTTTTTGCTTTTTTAACTTCTTTTTTACCTCCGTTGTAAAGTTCATTGAAATCTACCAATTCGATCATTGCCATATCAGCATTATCTCCTAAACGATTTCCAACTTTAATGATACGAGTGTATCCACCTGGACGATCACCTACTTTAGCAGCTACGTCTCTGAACAAGTCAGTTACGGCATATTTGCTACGTAAGTATCCAAAAACGATACGACGGTTGTGAGTCGTGTCAGCTTTAGATTTTGTTATTAATGGCTCAACAAATTGTTTAAGCGCTTTTGCTTTTGCAACAGTAGTGTTAATACGTTTGTGCTCAATAAGAGAACAAGCCATATTAGCCAACATAGAACTTCTATGCGCAGTCTGTCTGCTTAAGTGATTGAATTTTTTTCCGTGTCTCATTGCTTTATGAATTTAACCCCGATAGAATCGGGATTAGATTATTCTTTATCTAGTTTGTATTTTGCCAAATCCATTCCGAAGTTCAAATTTTTAATTGCCACTAGTTCATCTAGTTCAGTTAAAGATTTTTTACCGAAATTACGGAATTTCATTAGGTCATTTTTATTGAAAGATACTAAATCTCCAAGTGTATCAACTTCAGCTGCTTTTAAGCAATTTAATGCTCTTACAGAAAGATCCATGTCAACAAGCTTAGTTTTAAGCAATTGTCTCATATGCAATGACTCTTCGTCATATGATTCTGTTTGTGCGATTTCGTCAGCCTCAAGAGTAATTCTTTCGTCTGAGAACAACATGAAATGGTGAATTAAAACTTTGGCAGCTTCAGTAAGAGCATCTTTTGGATTGATAGAACCATCAGTTTTGATTTCAAAAACTAATTTTTCGTAATCTGTTTTTTGCTCTACACGGAAGTTTTCAATAGCATACTTAACATTTTTTACCGGAGTAAAAATAGAGTCAGTAAATATAGTTCCAATTGCAGCATTTTGTTTTTTGTTCTCTTCAGCAGGAACATATCCTCTACCTTTTTCGATTGTTAGGTCGAAATGTAATTTGATTTTAGAATCTAAATTACAGATTACAAGTTCTGGATTCAAAACTTGGAAACCTGAAATAAATTTCTGGAAATCGCCAGCTGTTAATTGATCTTTTCCTGTAACCGAAATAGTAACTGATTCATTATCTATATCTTCTATTTGACGTTTGAAACGTACTTGCTTAAGATTAAGAATAATTTCGGTAACGTCTTCAACAACTCCTGAGATAGTAGAAAACTCATGATCTACACCTTCGATGCGAACCGACGTGATTGCATAACCTTCTAATGCTGAAAGCAAAACTCTTCTAAGTGCGTTACCAACTGTCAATCCGTAACCAGGTTCCAAAGGTCTGAATTCAAATTTACCTTCAAAATCGGTTGAATCGATCATGATAACTTTATCGGGCTTCTGAAAATTAAATATTGCCATAAATTTCGACTAAGTCAATTATTATTTGTTGTACAACTCTACGATTAATTGTTCTTTAATGTTTTCTGGAATTTGAAGTCTAGCTGGTACAGAAACGAAAGTACCCTCTTTTAATTCATTGTTCCAAGTAATCCATTCATAAACATGACTTGAATTTGATAAAGAACGTTCGATAGCTTCTAAAGATTTAGATTTTTCACGAACAGCAACTTTATCACCAGGTTTAAGGTGGTAAGAAGGAATATTAACCACTTCACCGTTAACAGTAACGTGTCTATGAGAAACGATTTGACGAGCACCTCTTCTAGAAGGAGCAATACCCATTCTGAAAACTACGTTATCTAATCTTGCTTCACATAATTGTAATAAAACTTCACCAGTAACACCTTTAGTAGCTGATGCTTTTTCGAATAAATTCCTGAATTGTTTTTCTAAAATTCCATAAGAATATTTAGCTTTTTGCTTTTCCATTAACTGAACAGCATACTCAGATTTTTTTCCTCTTTTTTTAGCCATCCCGTGTTGTCCAGGAGGGTAATTTCTTTTTTCGAAAGCTTTGTCGTCTCCGAAAATTGCTTCGCCGAATTTACGTGCGATTCTTGTACTAGGACCAGTATATCTTGCCATTTTAAATTGTTTAAGATTGAGATTATGAATTCAGGTCTTATCCTTCGATAATCGTTGTTCAATCTAGGTTATACTATAAATATTGTTTGAGTATTAAACTCTACGTCTTTTTGGAGGACGACATCCGTTGTGAGGCATTGGAGTAACGTCGATGATCTCAGTCACTTCAATTCCACCGTTATGCAAAGAACGGATAGCAGACTCACGTCCGTTTCCTGGTCCTTTTACATAAACCTTTACTTTTTTAAGTCCAGCTTCTAACGCTACTTTACTGCAATCTTCTGCTGCCATTTGAGCTGCATACGGAGTGTTCTTTTTAGAACCCCTGAAACCCATTTTACCTGCTGAAGACCAAGAAATAACATCACCTTTCTTGTTTGTCAAAGAAATAATGATGTTGTTAAAAGTGGCACTAATATGAGCTTCACCCGTTGATTCAACGATAACTTTACGTTTTTTTGTAGTTGCTTTAGCCATATTACTTATTATTTAGTTGCTTTTTTCTTGTTGGCAACAGTTTTTCTTTTTCCTTTTCTTGTTCTAGAGTTGTTCTTAGTTCTTTGTCCTCTTAATGGAAGACCAGATCTGTGACGGATACCTCTATAACATCCAATATCCATTAAACGTTTGATGTTTAAGGAAACTTCTGAACGTAGTTCACCTTCAATTTTGAAAAATGATACAGCTTCACGAATTGCTCCGATCTCGTCATCATTCCAATCTTGCACTTTTGTATCTTGGCTAACTTGAGCTTTTTCTAAAATCTCAACTGCTCTACTTCTACCAATTCCGAAGATGTAGGTTAAAGCGATAACTCCTCTTTTGTTTTTTGGGATGTCTACCCCTGCTATTCTTGCCATAACTATCCTTGTCTTTGTTTAAATCTAGGATTCTTTTTGTTGATTACGTATAATCTGCCTTTTCTTCGTACAATCTTGCACTCGGCACTTCTTTTTTTAACTGATGCTCTTACTTTCATTTTGAATATCTTTAATATCTATAAGTAATTCTTGCTTTTGACAAATCGTAAGGGCTCATTTCCAGTTTCACTTTATCACCAGGTAATAATTTGATGTAATGCATACGCATTTTTCCAGATATATGAGCAATTACTATATGTCCATTTTCTAACTCAACACGGAACATTGCATTTGACAATGCTTCAATTATCGATCCGTCTTGTTCTATTGCTGATTGTTTTGCCATAAGATTAAGCTACTGCTTTTCTATTTTTACCACTTTTCATTAATCCATCATAATGTTTGTTCAACAAGTATGAATTGATTTGCTGAATAGTGTCTATTGCGACACCAACCATAATTATCAATGATGTACCTCCAAAGAACATTGCCCAAGATTGTTGAACATCCATAAGACTAACTACAATGGCTGGGAACACAGCTATCAAAGCAAGAAATAAAGAGCCTGGAAATGTGATTAAAGACATCACTTTGTCAAGAAAGTCAGAAGTTTCAACTCCCGGTCTAACACCTGGAATAAAACCACCACTTCTTTTTAAATCATCAGACATTTTATTGGTAGGAACAGTGATTGCAGTATAGAAGTAAGTAAATACAACTATTAAAGTTGCAAAAACAAAATTATACCAAAATCCGAACATATCACTAAAAGTACTAACGATTGATTGAGAAGCTTCTGATTTTGACAACGCTGCCAAAGCAGCTGGAATAAACATAATTGCCTGGGCAAAGATGATTGGCATAACACCAGAAGCATTTAATTTTAATGGAATCCATTGTCTGTTACCTCCCATCATGTCTTTTTCGAAATCACCAGATGTTGTACGACGTGCATACTGAACCGGAATTTTTCTAACTGCCATTACTAGCAATATACAAGAAATGATAACTAGCAACCAAACAATTATTTCAACAACCAACAACATTGGACCACCATTATTATTGGTAACCCTAGCTGCGAATTCTTGAATAAAAGCTTGAGGAAATCTAGCCAAAATACCAACCATAATCAACAGTGATATTCCGTTTCCGATTCCTTTATCAGTAATTTTTTCTCCTAACCACATGGCAAATATTGTACCTGAAACTAGAATAACTACTGAAGAAAACAAAAATTCGAATGAATCAAATCCTAACAAGAAAGCATTACTAGGCAATGTTCTATAAAGATTGTAAATGTATCCAGGTGCTTGAACCAATGTAATACCAATTGTTAACCAACGGGTAATTTGATTGATTTTTTTCCTGCCACTTTCTCCATCGCTTTGAAGTTTTTGCAAATAAGGAATCGCAATTCCCATTAACTGAACAACAATCGAGGCAGAAATATAAGGCATGATACCTAATGCAAAAACTGAAGCTTTAGAAAAAGCACCACCAGTAAACATGTCAAGAATTGAACCAATTCCATCTTTAGTTTGTCCGGCTAATCCAGTCAATTGTGTAGCATCAATACCAGGAAGCGTAACATGTGCTCCAAAACGATAAACTAAAAGTATTCCCAAGGTAATCAGGATTCTATTTTTTAGTTCCTCTATTTTCCAAACATTAATTAGTGATTCAATAAATTTCTTCATCTTAATCGGAAAATTAAATGGTCACTGCTTCTCCACCAGCAGCTTCGATAGCAGCTTTTGCAGTAGCAGTAAATTTGTGAGCAGTTACTTTTAATTTTGCTTTCAATTCTCCTCTTCCTAAAATCTTAACGATTTCATTTTTGGTAGCCAAACGATTAGCAACATAAACAGTCATGTCAACTGCGTCTGTTACAATACCGTTATCCACCAATAATTGAAGCGTGTCAAGATTCACCCCTTCGTATTCTTTACGATTGATGTTTGTGAAACCAAACTTAGGCACACGTCTTTGAAGTGGCATTTGTCCACCTTCAAAACCAATCTTTTTAGAATAACCAGAACGAGATTTTGCTCCTTTGTGACCACGTGCAGCGGTACCACCTTTTCCAGAACCTTCTCCTCTACCCAATCTTTTATTTTGATTGTGTGTTGACCCTTCAGCCGGTTTTAAGTTACTTAAATTCATAACGTATTTGTTATTTAGCTTCTTCTACAGAAACTAAGTGTTTAACTTTATTTATCATTCCAAGGATAGTTGGATTTGAATCGTGTTCTACAACTTGACCCATTTTACGAAGACCTAAAGCCTCTAATCCTCTTTTTTGAGTAAGGGGACAGTTGATTTTGCTTCTAACTTGTTTTACTAATAATTTAGCCATAATTTCCTTGAATTAACCTTTAAAAACTTTTTCTAAAGAAACGCCTCTTTGTTTTGCAACAGTATAAGCACTTCTCATTTGTAATAAAGCATCAAAAGTTGCTTTTACCACGTTGTGAGGATTTGATGATCCTTGAGATTTTGACAATACATCATGTATTCCAACTGACTCAAGTACTGAACGAACAGCTCCACCTGCAATAACTCCAGTACCATGAGAGGCAGGAATCAAGAACACACGTGCTCCACCAAATTTACCTTTTTGTTCGTGAGGAACAGATTGACCATTCAAAGGAATCTTAACTAGATTTTTCTTTGCGTCTTCCACTGCTTTCGCAATTGCTTCAGAAACGTCTTTAGATTTTCCTAATCCGTGACCAACTACTCCATTTTCATCACCTACAACTACAATAGCAGAAAAACCAAAAGCTCTACCACCCTTTGTAACTTTAGTAACACGATTTACACTTACCAAACGATCTTTCAATTCAAGACCACTTGGTTTTACTAGCTCTACATTCTTGTATTTACTATTAGACATACTATATTAGAATTTAAGTCCAGCCGCTCTCGCGCCTTCCGCTAATGATTTAATACGACCGTGATACAAATAACCTCCTCTATCGAAAGTTACCACTTCAATCCCGGCTTTTAACGCTTTTTCTGCAACTAGTTTTCCAACTGCTGTCGCAACTTCTACGTTAGTACCTTTTCCTATTTCTTTTTCTCTTGAAGAAGCAGCTAATAAAGTAACTCCGTTTACGTCATCAATAAGTTGAGCATAAATTTCTTTGTTACTTCTAAATACAGAAAGTCTTGGGTTAGTGGCAGTACCACTAATTGTTTTTCTAATTCTGAATCTGATTCTCTGTCTTCTTTCAGGTTTTGTTAATGACATAATGTTATTTTTTACGCTGATTTACCTGCTTTTCTTCTTAATACTTCACCTACAAATTTAACACCTTTTCCTTTGTATGGTTCTGGCTTACGGAAACCTCTGATTTTCGCAGCTACTTGACCTAAAAGTTGTTTATCAAATGATGTTAATTTTACAATTGGGTTTTTACCTTTTTCAGATATAGTTTCCAATTTCACTTCTGGAGCAATTTCCAATACAATATTGTGAGAAAATCCAAGAGCTAAATCTAATTTTTGTCCTTGATTTGAAGCTCTATAACCAACTCCAACCAATTCTAATTCTTTAGTAAAACCTTCTGTTACACCAGTAATCATGTTATTGATTAAAGATCTGTACAAACCGTGTTTTGCTCTTTGGTCTTTGTGATCAGATGATCTGTCCACTTGAACTTGATCTCCTTCAACTGTTACAGTTACGTCCGAAAACTCCTGAGTCAGTTGACCATTTTTTCCTTTTACTGTAATAATGCCATTTGCAACTTCAACAGTTACTCCGGCAGGGACTACAACGGGATTTTTACCTATTCTTGACATCTCTTATAAGTCTTTTAATTAGTATACGTAACAAATTACTTCACCACCAACATTTAATTGCTTGGCTTGTTTCCCGGTCATAAGACCTTTTGAAGTTGAAACAATGGCAATTCCTAATCCGTTAAGGATTCTTGGGATGGAAGAAGAACCTGCGTACTTACGTAAACCTGGTTTACTAATTCTTTGGATATCTTTGATCACTGACTCTTTAGTATCTTTATCGTACTTCAAAGCGATTTTGATTGAACCCTGAACAGAGTTGTCCTCAAATTTGTAACTCAAGATATATCCTTGATCAAATAAGATCTTAGTTATTTCTTTTTTTAGATTAGAAGCCGGGATTTCGACAACTTTGTGGTTTGCAGCCACAGCGTTTCTAACTCTCGTCAAATAATCTGCAATAGGATCTGTATACATATGTATAAATTTGCGGTTATGGTTTTCATAGGATACTCATCAAATGAACCTTTAACCAATTAAAATTATTTTTTGGATTGCAAAAGTACTAACTTTTTATGAGATTACCAAGATGCTTTTTTAACACCTGGAATTAATCCATTATTTGCCATCTCACGGAATGTTACACGTGAAATACCAAATTGACGAATATAACCTCTTGGTCTTCCTGTTAATTTGCAACGATTGTGCAAACGAACCGGTGAAGCATTTTTTGGTAATTTTTGTAAACCTACTGAATCTCCAGCTTCTTTCAAAGCTTTTCTTTTCTCAGCATACTTTGCTACCGTTTTTTCTCTCTTCACCTCACGGGCTTTCATTGATTCTTTAGCCATGTCTTAATTCTTTTTAAAAGGTAATCCTAATTCAGCCAATAATGACTTTGCTTCCTTGTCTGTTTTTGCAGAAGTAACAAAAGTAATATCCATACCTGAAATTTTGTTTACTTTGTCAATATCAATTTCCGGGAAAATGATTTGCTCCAAAACTCCAAGGTTATAGTTTCCTCTTCCGTCAAATCCAGTAGCTTTGATACCACTGAAATCTCTAACACGTGGCAAAGCAGAAGTAACCAATCTATCTAAAAATTCGTACATTCTTTCTCCACGCAAAGTAACTTTTGCTCCAATAGGCATCCCTTTTCTCAATTTGAAAGACGCAACGTCTTTCTTTGAAATTGTAGATACTGCTTTCTGTCCAGTGATCTTTGTCAACTCCTCAACTGCATAGTCGATTAGTTTTTTGTCAGATACAGCTGCACCAACTCCTTTACTTAAAACGATTTTTTCCAATTTTGGAACTTGCATTACGTTTACGTATCCGAATTCCTCTTTAAGAGCAGAGATAACTCTACTCTTATATTCTTCTTTTAGTCTAGGTATATATGCCATTACTATAGTACTTGATTAGATTTTTTTGAAAATCTTACTTTCTTATCTCCTTCAACTCTAATTCCAACTCTAGTTGCTTCCTTAGTTTTAGGATCAATTAAAGATATGTTGGAAATTTGTATAGAAGCTTCCTTTTTTACAATACCACCTTGAGGGCTTTTTGCACTAGGTTTCGTGTGTTTTGAAACCATATTTACACCTTCAACAATTGCTTTATTTTTCTCACGGTAAACACGTAGAACTTTACCTTCAGCACCTTTATGGTCTCCAGCAATTACTCTTACGATGTCTCCTGATTTTATTTTTAGCTTTATCATCTTAAAATAATTAAAGCACTTCTGGTGCTAATGATACAATTTTCATGAATTGTTTTTCACGAAGTTCTCTTGCTACTGGACCAAAAACACGAGTTCCTCTCATTTCCCCTGCTGCGTTCAAAAGAACACATGCATTGTCATCGAAACGGATATAAGAACCATCGGCTCTTCTCACTTCTTTTTTGGTACGTACAACAACTGCAGTTGAAACAGCTCCTTTTTTAACGTTTCCGTTTGGAGTTGCATCTTTGATAGAAACTACAATCTTGTCACCAACAGAGGCATACCTTCTTTTGGTACCTCCTAAAACACGGATAGTTAAAACTTCTTTTGCTCCCGTATTATCTGCTACTTTTAGTCTTGATTCTTGTTGTACCATAATTATTTAGCTCTTTCAATGATTTCAACTAACCTCCAACATTTTGTTTTACTCAAAGGACGCGTTTCGCTAATCCTTACGGTATCTCCAATGTTGCAGTCGTTCTTTTCGTCGTGTGCGTGATACTTTTTAGTTTTCAACACGAACTTACCGTATAGTGGGTGTTTTACTCTTCTAACTTCAGCAACAACAATAGACTTGTCCATTTTGTCTGAAGTTACAACCCCAACTCTTTCTTTTCTTAAATTTCTTTTTTCTTCCATCTTTCAGCAGAATACAGTTATTGTAACTCTCTTTTAGTAAGTTCTGTGGCTAATCTTGCAACTGTTCTTCTTACACTTCTAATTTGAAGTGGATTCTCAATTGGAGAAATAGCGTGAGCCATTTTTAAGTCGGCATATGCCTTCTTAGTTTGGTTAAGTTTTTCTTGCAACTCTGCTGCAGAAAGATCTTTTATTTCTGATTGTTTCATAATATATAATTAATTATGCTTCGAAATCTCTAGCAACAACGAATTTTGTTTTACAAGGAAGCTTTTGGGCTGCAAGACGTAATGCCTCTTTTGCAACTGACAAAGGTACTCCTCCAACTTCAAACATAATTCTTCCGGGTCTAACAACGGCCGCCCAATACTCGACTGCACCTTTACCTTTACCCATACGTACCTCAAGAGGTTTCTTTGTGATTGGTTTGTCTGGAAATATTTTGATCCATAATTGTCCTTCTCTTTTCATAAAACGAGTTGCAGCGATACGCGCAGCCTCGATTTGACGTGAGGTCAAGAACATTCCATCTTCATGTACAGATTTAATACCAAACATTCCATTAGAAAGTTCGTGCCCTCTTTGGGAGTTCCCTTTCATTTTACCCTTTTGTACCTTACGGTATTTTGTTCTTTTAGGCTGTAACATTTTACTTTAATTTAAAAATTTACTTTCTTTTACGAGCGTCTGGTTTTCCACCTTTATTAAAAGGTTTTCTGTCTCCTCTCGGAGAATCACCACCTTTACCACCACCAGTTCCAGATTGTTTTTTATCCATTCCTGCAAGTGGAGAAAGATCTCTCTTTCCATAAACTTCACCTTTCATGATCCATACTTTGATACCCATTCTACCATAAGTAGTATGTGCTTCAGCCAAAGCATAATCAATATCAGCCCTGAAAGTTGATAGAGGAATTCTTCCTTCTTTGAAACCTTCTGAACGAGCCATCTCTGCACCATTCAAACGACCAGAAATCAAAACTTTGATACCTTCTGCATTCATACGCATAGAAGCAGCAATAGCCATTTTGATTGCACGTCTATAAGAAATACGGCTTTCGATTTGACGACAGATGCTTGTGGCAACTAGATACGCGTCAAGTTCAGGTCTTTTTATTTCAAAGATGTTGATTTGAACCTCTTTGTCAGTAACTTTCTTAAGTTCTTCTTTCAACTTGTCTACCTCTTGGCCACCTTTTCCGATAATAATACCAGGTCTAGCAGTAGTGATAGTAACGGTTACAAGTTTCAAAGTTCTCTCGATGATTACTTTCGATACACTAGCTTTTGATAAACGAGCATGGATGTACTTTCTGATTTTATAGTCTTCGGCTAATTTATCACCGTAGTCATTTCCACCATACCAGTTAGAGTCCCATCCTCTGATGATACCAAGTCTATTTCCAATTGGATTTGTCTTTTGTCCCATCTTTAATTATTTTGCTTGTGTGTTATCATTAATAGCTCCTAACACGATTGTTACGTGGTTTGAACGTTTTCTAATTCTGTGTGCTCTACCTTGTGGAGCTGGACGAAGTCTTTTCAACATCATTCCACCATCTACAGTGATAGTTTTTACGAATAAGCCTGCTTCTTCCATATTAGCGTCAGGGTTTTTTGCTTGCCAGTTGGCAATAACAGATAAAACCAATTTCTCTAATTTTCTTGAAGCTTCTTTAGAACTAAATCTTAAAATATTTAGTGCTCTCTCTACCTTCTGACCTCTTACTAGATCTGCTACTAAGCGCATTTTTCTAGGTGAAGTAGGGCAGTTATTCAATTTTGCAAAAGCTAGTGACTTGTTAGCCTCTTTTCTTGCATCTGCTGTTTCTCTTTTACGAACTCCCATTGCTTCTTATTTTTTACCTTTATTTTTTGCTCCAGCATGACCTCTAAAAGATCTAGTTGGTGAAAACTCTCCTAATTTGTGACCTACCATGTTTTCAGTAACGTAAACTGGTACAAATTGACGACCGTTATGAACTGCGATAGTTTGACCAACAAAGTCTGGAGTAATCATGGAAGCTCTAGACCAAGTCTTAACCACTCCTTTATTACCTCCGGCAATGTTTTCTTCAACTTTCTTTTCTAACTTATAATGAACGAAAGGTCCTTTTTTTAATGAACGTGCCATATCTTATTATTTCTTTCTACGTTCTACAATGTACTTGTTACTCGGGTTTTTCTTAGAACGTGTTCTATAACCTTTAGCAGGTATACCGTTTCTAGAGCGTGGATGTCCACCAGAAGAACGTCCTTCACCACCACCCATTGGGTGATCGACAGGGTTCATTGCAACAGGTCTTGTTCTCGGTCTTCTACCTAACCATCTTGTTCTACCTGCTTTACCAGATACAACTAATTGGTGGTCTGAATTAGAAACCGCACCAATTGTAGCCGAACAAGTCAACAAGATTAATCTTGTTTCTCCAGAAGGCATTTTGATTGTTGCATATTTTCCATCTCTTGCCATTAATTGAGCAAATGTTCCAGCAGAACGAGCAATTACAGCCCCTTGCCCTGGCCTCAATTCGATACAAGAAATTACAGTTCCAAGTGGAACTCTACTTAAAGGTAATGTATTACCAATTTCTGGTTGAGATTCTGGACCAGAAACTAATTTCTGACCAACCTTCAATCCGTTTTGAGCAATAACATAAGTTTTCTCACCATCAGCATAAGCTAATAAAGCAATAAACGCAGTACGATTTGGATCATATTCGATTGATTTCACTGTAGCCGGAATTCCTTCTTTTGTACGTTTGAAATCAATAATACGATATCTCTGCTTGTGACCACCACCCGTATAACGCATGGTCATCTTTCCTTGACTATTTCTACCTCCAGAGTTTTTTATCGGCGCTATCAAAGAGCGTTCCGGCTTATCAGTTGTAATGGCGTCATAACCATTCACAACTCTAAATCGCTGACCTGGGGTAATAGGTTTTAATTTTCTTACTGACATTTTATCTTAGATATTGTTGTAAAAATCAATTGTTTCTCCTTCTTGTACTTGTACAATTGCTTTTTTGATAGCATTTGTCTTTCCACTGATAAGTCCACTTTTAGTGTATTTTGTAGTTCTGTCCGGTCTTACGTTCATCGTGTTAACTGAAACGATAGTTACTCCATAAGCAGCTTCAACAGCTTTCTTAATTTGCACTTTGTTTGCTTTTCTGTCAACAACAAATCCGAAGCGGTTTAAAACTTCACTTTCTTTGGTTACTTTTTCCGTTACTATAGGTTTAATTATGATGCTCATATCCTATTATTTGCTTAAATTTTCTTCAATTACTTCTAAAGAACCTTCCAACAACACTAAAGTATTAGTGTTTAAAATGTCGTAAGTACTTAATTCTAAGCTACTTATAACGTTAGACGCCTTTAAATTGCGTGACGACAAATATACATTTTTATTCGAATCGCCCAACACAAATAAAGATTTTTTATTCTCCAACTCTAAAGCTTTCAAAACGTTAATGAAATTTTTAGTGTTTGGTGTTTCAAAATTGAAGTCTTCAAGAACGATAATATTCGACTCTTTTGCTTTAATTGAGAAAGCAGATTTTCTTGCCAATCTTTTCAAGCTTTTATTCAATTTGAATGAATAACTTCTTGGTCTTGGTCCGAAAACTGTTCCACCACCTTTAAACAATGGATTCTTTGCACTACCCGCACGAGCTGTACCAGTTCCTTTTTGTTTTTTAATTTTACGAGTACTTCCTGCAACTTCAGCTCTTTCTTTAGCTTTGTGCGTTCCTTGACGTTGGTTAGCAAGATATTGCTTAACATCAAGATATACTGCGTGATTGTTTGGTTCTATACCGAATACTGAATCAGAAAGTTGAACTTTTCTTCCAGTATCTTTTCCGTTGAAATCTAATACTTTTGCTTCCATTACTTCTGAATGATTACATAAGAGTTGTTATGACCAGGAACACATCCTTTAATAACAAGTAGGTTCTTATCAGCCACTACTTTTAAAACTCTAAGGTTTTGAACTTTTACATTATCTCCTCCCATTCTTCCAGCCATACGCATTCCTTTGAATACTCTAGATGGATAAGAAGAAGCTCCCACAGAACCTGGCGCTCTTAAACGGTTGTGTTGACCGTGAGTTGCTTGTCCAACACCACCAAAACCGTGACGTTTCACAACCCCTTGAAAACCTTTACCTTTAGACACACCTTGTACATCTACAAATTCTCCTTCTGCAAAAATAGAAACGTCAATAACGTCACCTAATTTTTGTTCGCTTGCAAAATCTTGGAATTCAACGACTTTTTTCTTAGCTACAGTTCCTGCTTTCGCAAAGTGACCAACGGCCGCTTTTGTGGAATGTTTCTCGTTTTTGTCATCGAAACCTAGTTGCAACGCTTCATACCCGTCAACACCTTTGGTTCTGACTTGGGTAACTACACATGGGCCAGCTTCAATAACAGTACAAGGAATGTTTTTCCCGTTCTCGTCAAAGATGCTTGTCATGCCAATTTTTCTTCCGATTAACCCAGACATAAATATTAATTATTAATTATTAAATATAAATATAGAACGCAGCTTTTAAGCGAATCCTATTTTTTAAAGTGGTGCAAAAGTAAACATTATTTACACACGAACCAAAAAAATATTTTTCGTTTAAAAACAGCGTCCTTTTCTTACTAGTAAGCTACTTAAACTTTGATCTCTACTTCAACTCCGCTAGGCAATTCAAGTTTCATCAAGGCATCAATAGTTTTTGACGAAGATGAATAAATGTCGATCAATCTCTTGTATGACATTACTTCAAATTGCTCTCTCGCTTTTTTGTTAACGTGTGGAGAACGTAGTACAGTAAAAAGTTTTTTGTGAGTTGGTAATGGAATTGGCCCAGTTACTACTGCTCCGGTACTTTTAACCGTTTTTACAATCTTCTCGGCAGACTTGTCTACCAACATGTGATCGTAAGATTTTAGTTTTATTCTGATTTTTTGACTCATTTTCTTAAAGATTATGCGTTTCCTTTTGCTTTTTTGATAACTGCTTCCGAAATATTGGAAGGTGTTTCTGCGTAGTGTGAAAATTCCATTGTAGATGTTGCTCTACCAGATGAAAGTGTTCTTAATGTAGTTACATAACCGAACATCTCTGACAACGGCACATCTGCTTTGATGGTTTTTGCACCAGCTCTGTCACCCATGTCATTCACTTGACCTCTACGACGGTTGATATCACCTACGATATCTCCCATGTTTTCTTCAGGTGTAATAACTTCCATTTTCATGATAGGCTCAAGAATAATTGCTCCAGCAGCTTTAGCCACTTCTCTATACCCCATTCTTGCTGCAAGTTCAAAAGAAAGTGCATCAGAATCCACAGGGTGGAAAGATCCGTCCAATAAAGTTACTTTCAAACTATCTACTTGGTATCCTGCTAAAGGACCAGTTTTCATAGCTTCACGGAAACCTTTTTCTACAGATGGAATATATTCTTTAGGAACGTTACCACCTTTTACAGCATTGATAAATTGCAACCCTACAGGAGTTTTACCGTCAACTTCATCTGCTGGCTCCAAAACAAATACGATATCACCGAATTTACCACGACCACCTGATTGTTTTTTGTAAGTTTCTCTGTGTTGTGCTTTTTTAGTAAACGCTTCTTTGTATTCAACTTGAGGCTCACCTTGGTTTACTTCAACTTTGAATTCACGTTTCATACGATCCACAAGGATATCCAAGTGCAACTCTCCCATTCCTGAGATAATTGTTTGCCCTGAAGCCTCATCAGTTCTAACTGTAAAAGTTGGATCTTCTTCAGCTAATTTAGCTAAAGCCATACCCATTTTATCAACGTCAGCTTTTGTTTTAGGTTCAATCGCAATACCAATTACCGGTGCAGGGAATTTCATAGACTCCAAAATAATTGGATTCTTTTCATCACACAATGTATCTCCAGTTTTAATATCTTTAAATCCAACTGCCGCTCCAATATCACCTGCCTCGATATATTCGATTGGGTTTTGTTTGTTGGCATGCATTTGGTAGATACGAGAGATTCTTTCTTTGTTACCTGAACGAGTGTTCAAAACATAAGAACCCGCATCCAAACGTCCTGAATAAGCACGAAAGAAAGCTAAACGACCTACGAATGGATCAGTAGCAATTTTAAATGCCAAAGCAGCAAACGGCTCTTTAACATCTGGCTTACGCAAGATTTTAGTTTGATCTTCTTCCAACAATTCAGCATCATCAGGATGAATTCCTTCGATACCAGCTTTATCCATTGGAGATGGCAAGTATTTACATACCGCATCCAACATGAATTGAACTCCTTTGTTTTTGAAAGAAGAACCAGCGATCATAGGAATAATAGCCATATCCATAACAGCAGCTCTCAACGCAATGTTGATTTCTTCTTCCGTGATAGACTCTTCATCTTCCATGAATTTTTCCAACAGATTTTCATCATAATCAGCAACCGCTTCAATAAGGATAGATCTGTATTCTTTTACTTCTGCAAGCATGTCTTCTGGAATAGGCACAATATCATAAGTAGCACCCAAACCTTCTTCATGCCAAACAATAGCTTGGTTTTTAACCAAATCAACCACCCCTTTGAAATCATTTTCTTCACCAATTGGCAAAGTAATCGCCACAGCGTTTGATTTCAACATATCTCTAACTTGTTGACAAACCATCAAAAAGTTAGAACCTTGACGGTCCATTTTGTTAACAAATCCAATTCTTGGAACTCTATATTGATCTGCAAGCCTCCAGTTAGTTTCTGATTGTGGCTCAACACCATCAACAGCACTAAACAAGAAAACCAACCCGTCAAGCACACGCAAAGAACGATTTACTTCTACAGTAAAATCAACGTGTCCCGGGGTATCAATAATATTAAAGTGGTATGGTAAACTTTCAGGCAATAATTTACCTTGTGTAGTTGGAAAATTCCACTCACAAGTTGTAGCTGCAGAAGTAATTGTAATACCTCTTTCTTGCTCTTGTGCCATCCAGTCCATTGTTGCAGCACCATCGTGCACTTCACCAATTTTGTGTGATTTTCCAGTATAGAATAAAATACGCTCCGTCGTTGTTGTTTTACCAGCATCAATGTGAGCAGCAATTCCTATATTTCTTGTATATTTAAGATCTCTAGCCATTTCTTAAGAATTAAAATCTAAAGTGAGAGAAAGCTTTGTTAGCTTCTGCCATTTTGTGAGTATCCATTCTTTTCTTGACAGCAGCACCTTCTTCTTTAGCCGCAGCTAAACATTCCGAAGCCAATCTCTGGGCCATTGATTTTTCGTTTCTTCTTCTTGAATAAAGAATCAACCATTTCATTGCCATAGAAATTTTTCTGTCTGGTCTAATCTGCATTGGAATTTGAAATGTAGCTCCACCCACTCTACGACTACGTACTTCTACGTGAGGCATAACGTTAGTTAAAGCATCTTTCCATATTTCTAATGACGGTTTCTCCGCATCTTGTTTTTTAGACTCAATGATGTCAATTGCATCATAAAATACTTTAAACGCTGTCGATTTTTTTCCATCCCACATTAAGTTGTTCACAAAACGTGTTACCAGTTGGTCATTAAACCTTGGATCTGGTAAAAGTGGTCTTTTCTTTGCCGCTCTTTTTCTCATGTCTTTTTTTTAATTAAATGTCATACCAATATACCCACGACGAATCGCATCCATATCAGGACAACTTTTTAAATTACTTTTTTGCTTCTTTTGGGCGTTTTGCTCCGTACTTAGATCTTCTTTGCGTTCTTCCTGCAACACCTGATGTATCAAGCGCACCACGAACGATGTGATATCTTACTCCTGGCAAATCTTTTACCCTTCCACCTCGCACTAATACTATCGAGTGCTCTTGTAGATTATGTCCTTCACCAGGGATGTAGGCATTTACTTCGTTTCCATTTGTCAAACGTACACGCGCTACTTTACGCATTGCAGAGTTTGGTTTTTTTGGAGTTGTAGTGTAAACACGCGTACAAACACCTCTTCTTTGAGGACAAGAATCTAAAGCAACCGATTTACTCTTCTTAGTGATTTGAGTTCTTCCTGTTCTTACTAATTGTTGAATAGTTGGCATAGTTAAATACTAAAAATTACTTGTTTATAAAATTCCCGCTTTTTACGGGGTTGCAAATGTAGAAATTATTTTTCACTAAACAAATCATAACCCATTAATTTTCAACGATATTTTTCATCATTGCATTTTATATATGAAACATTACTATTTTGCGTTATATTTATTAAAATTTTAATTCATTTTGAAACATTTTATAATCGCCTTAACCTTATTCATTTTTGGCTTGAATTGCTCGGCCCAGAATTTTCAATTACAATTAACTGGAACTTCCGACTCCGAAAACAAAATACTCGATTCCCTAAATTATAATTCAAAACACAGCAACATAAAATCAATAACAGATGAAATCCATTTAACCTCCGAAAAACTATCAAAAAAAGGCTTCATCGAGAATCAGATATTAGAAACCACAAAAGAGAACGACTCCAGTTATACCGCAAAATTCAACTTAGGAGAAAGAACAAAATCAATACATATATATATAGGTAGAAATTCTACTCTTTTAAACCTGATTGCATTAGAGAAAACAAAAGACACAATAATTCTTCCATATAAAGAAACCGAAACATTCCTCAATCAAACTTTGCTCAAACTAGAACAAAAAGGCTTTGCTCTGGCAAAATTAAAATTGATTAATATCCAAAAGAAAAAAAACATACTTTATGCCGATTTACAATTTGAATCAGGACAACAAAGACAATTAAATTCAATTGTCGTAAAATTTGCAGAAAGCAACAAAAAAAACAATTTCCCACAAGGCCATCTAACTCAAATCAACCGAAAATACAACAACAACCCTTTCAATCAAGACATCGTTCGCGAAATCCATGATGATTTTGAAAAATTTAGATTCGTAAGCCAAATAAAATATCCAGAAATTTTATTCACCAAAGACACCACCCAAGTATATGTATATTTAGAAAAAAGAAAATCCAATACTTTTGATGGCTTCATCGGTTTCACCAATAACGAAAACAACAAATTAACATTTAATGGCTATCTAGATTTAACATTAGAAAACGCCCTTAAAGCGGGAGAACAATTCTCACTGAATTGGAAAAGCGACGGAAACAATCAAAAAACATTCAAAGCCAGCATCGATTTGCCTTACTTATTTAAAAGCCCAATTGGACTAAAAGCCCAAATTCACATCTTCAAACAAGACAGCATATTCCAAAACACAAAAACATCAATAGACCTAGGTTATTTTGTAGATTACAATACCCGAATCTATCTAGGATATCAATCCACAGAATCCAGCGACATACAAAACACGAACAACAATACCATAAGTGATTACAAAAACTCCTTTTTGACATCGAATTTAGAATACACAAAATTAGATTATGCAAATTCTACTTTTCCAAAAAAATCAAGACTATCCCTTACTCTAGGAACCGGAAAAAGAACAACGAATGGATTAGTCGAAACTTTAGGAACTTCCAAACAAACCTACATCAACATCAATGCGATGAATAATTTCTATTTGAACAAGAAAAATTGCATTAACATAAATTATCAAAATTATTTCCTGAAAAGTGACAGCTACATAATAAATGAGCTATTCCGCTTTGGAGGAATGAATTCCATACGAGGCTTTACCGAAAACAGCTTGCAAGCCAACTTTATGACGGCTATCATTACAGAATATCGCTACATCATTTCACAGGAATTATATATTCATTCCATAATGGATTATGGATATTATGAAGACAAAAGCACAAACAACAAAGAAAATTTATTTGGATTTGGATTTGGAACAGGATTAAAAACCAAAAACGGACTACTTAAATTAACATTCGCAAACGGCACCTCAAAAAGCCAAGAAGCAAAATTCTACAACACCATTGTGGCAATATGTTACAATATTGAATTTTAAGCCCATTAAAATACACATTATATAACAATAGTCTTTACATATGTTAAAATGTTAAATCTTGTATGCGCGCATAAAAAAACAAAACAAATATTAGGAAAGTTAACAAATTATTAAGAGTTTTGCTTAACTAATTCAAAATATTCAAAAATGAAACTAAAGTTCAATGGATTCTTAGTACTATTTATAGTACTTGTGGCGCAAATTACTTTTGCGCAAGAGAGAGTTGTTTCGGGTGTTGTTTCCGATAATGCAGGATTGCCTCTACCGGGCGTGAGTGTATTAGTGAAAGGAACTCAAAACGGAACTCAAACAGATTTTGACGGAAAATATTCCATCAAAGCAACACCAAGCCAAGTCTTGGTTTTTAGCTACATTGGCATGAAAACCCACGAAGTTTCAGCTAGTTCAGCCAAACTTAATGTTAAATTAGAAAGTACTGCCGTAGAACTTGAAGGAGTTGTGGTAACAGCCTTTGGTATTAAACGAAATCCTAAAAAATTAGGATACAGCGTTAGTAGTATTAAAGCTGCAGACATTACAGAAAATTCAGAACCAGATTTAGTACGTTCTCTTCAAGGGAAAGTTGCAGGTCTTAACGTGAATACTTCTACAGGTGTTGCCGGTGCTTCAAACCAAATTACAATTAGAGGTATTTCTACTTTTAGTGGAGATATCCAACCTTTAATCATTGTTGACGGAATCGCATACAACAACACTCAAGTAACCACATCGAATCAAGTTACTGGTGGTGGTGGATACGAATCTGCTTTGTCTAGTTTAGACCCTAATGACATTGCTACCGTGAACGTTCTTAAAAGTGCTGCCGCAGCTGCATTATATGGTTCAAGAGCCGTAAATGGAGTTATAGTTATTACAACCAAATCTGGTTCACAAAACACTCAAACCAAAAATAAATTAAGTGTAAACTTTGGTTCTGGAGCATATCTTGAAGAAATTGCAAACTTGCCTGATTACCAAAATTCCTATGGTGCAGGAGCAAACTTTCAATATAGCAATTCAAATGGTTCTTGGGGACCAAAATTTGGCACAATAGCAACTATTCCCACATGGGCTCCTATTCTTGCAGCTTTTCCAGACCAATTTGGACCAACAGTTCCTTATGTTGCTTATCCAAACAATGTAAAAGACTTGTTTAGAACAGGATCAATATTAGAAAACACTCTTGGATTTTCTTATGCAGGTCAAGATGGAAGTTTTAATGTAACCATTTCTGATTTAGGACAAGATGGATATATCCCATTCAATACTTATGACAGAACTTCTTTCTCAACAGGAGGAACTTTCAAACTTACAGAAAAGCTTACGGCCGGTGCCAACATGAGTTATTCTGACACAAAACAAGTAGGAGGCTTTTTTGGAGAAAATCAATTTACAGGATCCTCTTCTTCATTTGCCAGAGCATTGTTTTTGGCAAGAAACTGGGATTTGAATCTGCCTTATGTACACCCTGTAACTGGAGCATCAGTTACTCCAAACGTTGGTCAATTTGACCACCCATTATGGTCATGGGAACACGATCAAATTATCACCAATACAAACAGAACCGTAGCCGGTTTGAATTTAGCCTATAAATTTAACGACAATATTGATGCTTTTTACAGAGCTGGCTTCAACAGATACTCATTAGACAGAGATGAAATTCGTGATTTGAACTCAAGAGCCGATGGCGGTTTGGGAGCATTAACTACTGATAACTTCACTAATCAGGATTTAGAGTCAACGTTGTTAATTAACTTCAATTACAAATTAACTGAAGATATTGGTTTAACTGCAATTCTTGGGAACAACATTTTATCTAACAGTACTAGCAGAACCGCGAATCAAGGAACAGAATTTAAAGTTCCAGATATTTTTAATTTAAGCAATGTAAAAACCGTTGTAAATCTATTGGATTCTGGAACCGAAAAAAGAAGTGTTGGGGTTTTCGCCGATGCAACTTTCGATTACAAGAAATTTATATTCGTAAACGTTACGGGAAGAAATGACTGGAGTTCTTCTTTGCCAAAAGGAAACAATTCATATTTCTACCCTTCCATCAGTGGGTCTTTTGTAATTACAGAAGCCTTAAAAATGAATAGCGACATCTTGTCTTTTGCCAAAATAAGAGGAGGTTATGGAAAAGTGGGTAGAGATGCTCCATCAGAATTTACCAACCAAACTTTTGATTTAGGAGTTGGATTCAATGGCACTCCAACAATTGGCAACTCAACTAGTTTGGCAGATCAAGATGTCAGACCAGAGTTTACCGAAGAATTTGAAATTGGAGCAGATTTAGAGTTTTTTAAACGAAGAATTGTTTTAGATTTCAGTGTGTACAAAAAAGAATCAACAGATTTGATTACTCCAATTACCGTTCCTTCATCTAGTGGATTTTCAACTTTCAATACTAATTTAGGTTCTATTGAAAACAAAGGGGTTGAAATAGCATTAACACTTGTTCCAATCAAAACAAAAGATTTTAAATGGACTTTGTTAACCAATTTCACTAAAAATGAAAATAAGGTAACCAAATTAATTGAAGGCCTAGATAGATTCGAATTAAGACCAAATGCAGTTGGATATGCTGAAGTAGGACAACCTTACGGATTCTTTTATGGTTCAAAATTTGCGAGAGATGCTAATGGAAACTTCCTTATTAACCAATCAGGCGGTGGAATCATTCAAGACCCAACACCAGGCAGGATAGGTGATCCTCAGGCGGATTTCAAAATGGCTTTTATCAATACCTTAACATACAAAGGATTTACTTTAAAAGCACAATTTGACTGGAAAGAAGGTGGTGATATTCACTCAACAACTATTGAATCATTATTGGGTCGTGGAGTAACCAAGGATACTGAAGACAGGGAACATACTTATATAATCCCTGGATACTATGGTAATCCTACAACTGGAGTTCCTTTATTGGATGGGGCTGGAAATCAAATTCCGAACACTGTTCAATTATCAAAAAATGAACTGTATTTCTCTCCGGCAGGTGGAAACACATTTGCAATAAACAGTGTGGACGAAGCATCTGTTTATGACGCTACTGTTTACAGACTAAGTGATCTAAGTTTAACTTATGATGTACCAAAAGATTTTATTGACAAAACTCCTTTTGGACAAATCAGTTTGAGTCTTATTGGAAGTAACCTTTGGTATTTCGCACCAAACGTGCCTAAATACACGAATTTCGATCCAGACATAACCAGTTTAGGTTCTGGAATAGCTCAAGGAATTGAAATCTCGGCTGCTCCTACATCTAAAAGATTTGGATTGAAACTTAATTTAACATTCTAAAAAAAAAAATATGGAACTTTTAATAAAAATAAAAAATAACAAATACAATATTGCTTTGTTATTACTTACAACACTTTTTATTAGTTGTAGCGATTTCTTGGATGTTAATACAGACAAGGACAACCCTACCGTCGCACCTCTTTCACTTTTACTTACAAACACTCAAGTAGGCGTAGGTCGAGTTACAGATTACAACGACTATTCTGGAAACATTCTTGCCGTGTATACACATCAAATGACTGCGAGAGAAGAGTATGACCAATATGGAACTAAAGTTGACAATGTAAATATGCAAAATGATTGGGATCAAGTTTATTTGACCTTGACCGATATTGAAACCTTGATAAAACAATCAACAGAATCTGGAGATTTGGTTTATTTAGGTATTGCTCAACTTGAAAAAGCTTATTTAATAGCTCTGTCTGTAGATTTATGGGGAGATGTTCCTTATTCTGAAGCAACAAAGCTGACAACTGGTCTAGTAAGTCCAAAATTTGACGATCAAAAAGCAATTTATGCCGATGTCTTTAAATTAATTGAAACTGCAAAAGCAAATATTAAAAGCAATGCAGGAGCCAAGAAACCGGGTACAGACGACTTGTTTTATAAAGGAAGCACAGCAAGATGGATTAAGTTTGCCAATACGTTCAAATTAAAACTATACAATCAAGTACGATTAACTCCCGATTTTGACACCGCAGGATTTAATGCCTTGATTGCCGAAAATAATTTTTTCTCCTCAATAGCCGATGATTTCCAATTTAATCACACAAAAAACATTTCACCTGAAGAAAGAAATAATTATTACATAGACTCATACAACAGTACACAATTTTCCACTTATCAAAGCCCTTGGTTTTATGAAATCCTGAAAGGAGTGAATCCAAACATACACAATTCAAATCCTGACCCTAGAATGAAGTATTTTATCTTCAATCAGCTAAAAGCAGGTGTATTGCCTCCTGATCAAGGAAACGCAACCACAGGAAATCCGAATGCTGATTATTGGGATAAATCTACAGGATTTTACACTATTAGATTTGGTAGTGTTGGTCCAAACAGAGACAAAACAGCCGAAAATTCTTATTCTTACCCTGGTATTTTTCAAACAGGCGGTAGATATGATGATGGACAAGGTGCTATTGTGACTGGATCAACTGGTACTGGTGTCGCTCCATTCAGAATGTTGACTTACGATGAATTCTTGTACATTCAAGCTGAATTGATTCTAGCAGGAAAACTAACTACTGCTGGTACCGTAGAAGCAAAATTAGACCAAGCAATGAAAGCCAGTTTTGCCAAAGTAGATGAAGTTGTAGCTCTTAACAAAGTAAGTGGCAACACACAAACGATACCTGTACTTACTGGTTCAGCTGCAGTAACAACATTTATAACCAAAATAATGACAGAATTTGCTGCTGCTACTCCTGCAAAAAAATTGGAAATCATAATGACCCAAAAATGGGTAGGTACTTGTGGTGACGCAATGGATCAATATACCGATTACAGAAGAACTGGTTATCCAATATTGGCAAATCCAAATAGCACAACAAAAGAATATCAACTCAACAATGGTGATGCATTTCCGATAGATGATTCGCAAACGGTACAAAACAATCCGTTTCAAGTATCCTTTTTCTGGCCACAAAGCGAGTTGAATTCGAATCAAAATGCACCTGCCCAAAAAGACGCAACAACTTATAAAATATTTTGGGATCTTTAATATAAACATGACATTATGAAAAAAATAAAATTAATACTCGCGATATTGACCGTTGTTGTACTAATGCCTTCTTGTGAAGACGATGGCGGTAAATCTAAAATGGATTTTGAAGTTGGTGCAGTACCTAATGTGCTCAAAGCGGAAGGTACTGAAGCATCAATGAATATAATAGCAATAAACAATGGTGTAAAAATCAATTTAGGCGTAACAGTTTCTCCAGGCCAAGGCGACATCGCATCAATTGACATTGTGGGATTTTACAAAAAAACCACAACCTATGAAAAAGCCTACTTGCAAAAAGGGATCACAACTTTTCCAACGACATTTAAGTTTGATCAATTCACTTTAATGAATGCTTTTACAACCGTAAATTCTGCCAGTGATTTTACGCAGTCAAGCTCGTTGATTGTCTCTGCCGAAATGACTTTAAAAGACGGAAGAGTTCTTAAAATGTATGCAGATGATGGAACTCGTCTTTATGGAGCGGATATAGCCAATTCAGCGGTATTTAAAGTTCAACAAACTTATCTAACGGCTTGTACACTAACTGATGCATCCACTTTTAATGGAAACTACAAAGTAGTTGTTGATGATTGGGCAGATTACGCCGTTGGCGCCACTGTGCCGGTTGTTTACAATCCAGCAAATGGCACTCTGAAATTTAGGGTAATGAACTCAACAAACCCAAGTACTATTGCGGCATCTGCCTCAAATTACTTAGAGTGTACTCTTGATACTAAGACAGCAACTGTTACCGTAGTTTCAAACGCACCTTATCTATATGGTGCAGGCGCAGCTAATTCATTTACAGTTGCAGGTACTGGAACTGTCGGTACGTGTAACGGGGACATTAATTTAGTGCTAACATGGACAAGAGCATCAGGTAGTTTTCCTAATCAGAAATTTAATTTAGTTAAACTTTAAAGTTTAATTTTTACCTCTTTTACAGAAAACCATCCCTTTTGGGGTGGTTTTTTTTTATATCTTTGCCCTATGGAAAAAGAACATTTAATATTCGGAATACGAGCCATTATAGAGGCTATACAAGCAGGAAAGGAAGTCGACAAAGTCTTTATACAAAAAGAAATATCCGGCGAATTGATGAAAGATTTGATGAAAGTGATGAAACGTGCCAACGTTAACTTTTCATACGTTCCTGTCGAAAAATTGAATCGCTTGACTCCAAACAACCATCAAGGTGCCGTGGCTTCAATTTCTCCAATAGGTTTCATTGACTTGGAACATTTAGTGGAAGCCACCGTTGAATCTGGAAAAATTCCTTTGTTTTTGATTTTGGACCAAATCTCGGATGCACGTAATTTTGGTGCCATCATCAGAACTGCAGAATGTACTGGCGTGAACGGAATTATTGTTCAAAAAGCAGGTTCGGCTCCAGTAAATGGAGATACAGTAAAAACTTCGGCTGGTGCAGTTTTTAATGTGCCTATTTGCAAAGTGGAGCACATCAAAGATGCCATATTTTTTCTTCAAGGTTCAAGCATAAAAACAGTTGCCGCCACAGAAAAAACAGACCAAAATATTTATGATATAGCCTTGAACGAACCGGTTGCCATCATTATGGGTTCGGAAGACAGGGGAATCAACCCTTCGGTTCTTAAAATAGTGGATGAAAAAGCAAAACTTCCTATGTTTGGAACCATTGGCTCGCTCAATGTTTCCGTGGCTTGTGGCGCTTTTTTATATGAAGCGGTTAGACAGAGAAGTTAGATTTTTGATTTCAGATTTCTAGAAATATAAAAAATGAATTAGAGCTCCGGTTTTGATTCATTTTTTTCGTTTTCCACAACAGTGTAATCTACAGAAAGATTAGAAGAATAATAAGCCTGAATTTCTTCTTCAGGTTCCATCTTTGGAAGATTTACAAAATTGCCATTTTCATCAAATCGTTGCATAAACTTGTCCCTCATCGGGTCAAAATCGGGATGCTCCCAATCGTATTTGATTATCCTCTTGTATTCCGGTGTTTTGTAAAATAGCGAAAGTGCAAAACCGGTAATAAATCCTGCCAAATGACCTTCCCAAGAAATATTCTCGTCCACTTTTGGAAAAACATACCAAATCATTCCACCGTAAACAACGACCACCGCGAGAGACAAAGCTACCAATCGATAATACTTGGTTTGGATTCCTTTGAAAAAAATAAAACTGACCAAAACATAAATCAATCCACTGGCGCCAATATGATAATTTTCTCTGCCAATAATCCAAGTAATAAATCCCGAAAACAAGATTCCATAACCGATAACAGCATAAGTTTGCTTGGCATAAAAGAAACGCAAAGCCGCCAACAAAATTAATAACGGAATCGAATTATTATACAAATGCTGAATATCAGCATGAATAAATGGACTAAAAACAATACCCTGCAAACCCGAAAATATTCTTGGAAGAATTCCATTTTCATCAAAATCAAAATCATATTTGATTTGCAACCAATATACAAACCACAAGACCCACACAAAAAAAAGTGGGAGCGCAATAACGGAATTGGAATATTTGAAATGGTTGTCGCTCATTGAGAATTTTGGATTAAATCAGATATCTAAATTTACGCAAAAATGTATCCAAAACTAATTTAGTGCTATTTTGTCATATTTAAAAAAGAAAATAGACAGTCTAAGTTTGTCATAATATCGTTAGATTTAATAGTTGCAATATCCTAAATTTGAATGTTCAAAATTTTCGATTAAACGAATAACCAAAAATGGAAGCACCACTGGCAGAACGCATACGTCCACAAAAATTAGAAGATTACATCAGTCAATCGCATTTGGTTGGACCAAACGGCTCCTTGACTCAACAAATTGCCAAAGGAATTATTCCTTCATTGATTTTTTGGGGACCGCCAGGAACCGGAAAAACAACTTTGGCACAAATCATTGCCCAAGAATCAAAACGTCCTTTTTATATTTTGAGCGCCATCAATTCGGGTGTGAAAGACATTCGTGACGTGATTGAGAAAGCCAAACAAAGCGGTGGACTTTTCACTTCAAAAAACCCGATTCTTTTCATAGACGAGATTCATCGTTTCAGCAAATCTCAACAGGATTCCTTATTGGCCGCCGTCGAAAAAGGTTGGATAACACTCATTGGCGCCACGACCGAAAACCCAAGTTTCGAAGTCATTCCCGCTTTGTTATCCCGTTGTCAGGTTTATATTTTGAATGCGTTTACCAAAGACGATTTGGAAACTTTGTTGCAGCGTGCCTTGAAAACAGACATCTATTTAGCCCGTAAAAACATCAAACTAACTGAAACAGAAGCGCTATTGAGACTTTCGGGTGGCGATGGACGCAAACTATTAAATATTTTCGAACTGGTCGTAAACGCATCCGATGAAGATGAAATTTCAATCACGAATGACCGAGTTTTTGAACTTGTGCAACAAAATACCGTTTTGTACGACAAAAGCGGCGAACAACATTATGATATCGTTTCGGCTTTCATAAAATCAATTCGAGGCAGTGATCCCAATGGTGCCGTCTATTGGCTTGCCAGAATGATTGAAGGTGGTGAAGACGTGAAATTCATTGCCAGAAGAATGCTGATTTTGTCAAGCGAAGACATTGGAAATGCAAATCCTACCGCTTTTATAATGGCCAACAATACTTTTCAGGCAGTAGCCACCATCGGCTATCCCGAAAGCAGGATTATTTTGAGTCAATGTGCCATTTATTTGGCAACTTCCCCAAAAAGCAATGCTTCTTATTTGGCGATTGGAACTGCACAGCAATTAGTAAAACAAACAGGAGATTTACCAGTCCCCATCCATTTGCGCAATGCACCAACAAAATTGATGAAGGAATTGGGCTATGGAGATGAATATAAATATTCCCACGATTATGCCAACAACTTTGCAGAGCAGGAATTTCTTCCGGACGCCATAAAAGAAACGGTTCTTTACAATCCTGGAAACAATTCTAGAGAGAACAGCAACCGTGAATTTTTAAAGAACCGTTGGAAAGATAAGTATGGGTATTAAATCAGGTTTCAGTTAGCAGGTTTCAGTTAGCAGAATATAGGTAAAAAAAAGATTTCAGATTAGAGGTTTAACCTTCTTAATCTGAAATCTGAAATCTGAAATCTGAAATCTGAAATCTGAAATCTGAAATCTGAAATCTGAAATCTGAAATCTGAAATCTGAAATCTAAAACTTAACGTCTATTTTTTCCGAAATCAATTTATCCCCTTGATAATATTCGAAAAACCATTGGTTGTCTTTGGAAACCAAAGCACCTTGAACATCTCCTTTTTTAGCCATATAACTGGCTGGATTGGACGTCTTATACACTTTCATGACTACTTTTGGCTCACTGTCGATTAATTGATACCCATACGAAGTGGGTTGTGCATACAACATACCTGCACTCGTATTTCCAGAAGTTTTAGGTTCGCTTGCCTCATTTTTGGAAGCCACAACCGGAACAGCCACGGCAGGAATCACTGCCACTGGAGCGGCAACTGAAGGAGCAGGAGTAGTCGCAGGATCCACGGGAGCATATACAACTGGAGCAGCTGTTTTTGAGCTAACATTAATTCCCCCATTGTATTTGTAATTCAAAGCATACACTGATTTAAAAGCCTCGTTCAATGCTTCTGTATAAGTTGCTTCAAATTCTTTTTCCCTGCTTTTTCCAATAGCCGACTGGAAAATGATTTTATTATTGCAATCTCTAAAAGTGATGTACAGTTTGGTAATCAAAAAAGCATTTTCTTTTTTCACGTCTAAATACAACAGACTGCATCTATCGTTGAATTCAACGGGAATTTGTTCATTATTGTAAAAAGATTGAATCCCTGCTTTTGTCAAATTGAATTTTGTCAATGTCTGGAGTCGATACTGATTTTCGGATTTTTGCAAATCATATCTCATTGGAATAATCACCCCTTTATAATCATTAACCGTTTGCGAAAAACCGTAGCTCGCAATAAACAACATCAGGAATAGGATTCTAGTTTTCATGTTTTATAAATATTTTTTTAATTCTAATAAATGGTTCACTTGTTTTATATTTTCCGTCACAAATATATTGTTTTCATTGAAGAAAATGGCATCCAAACCAGCATCTAAAGCTCCTTGAACATCGGCTTCAATACAATCCCCTATCATGATGCTGTTTTCTTTTTTGGCTTTGGCCAAATTCAAGGCAAAGTCAAAAATGAGGGAATTTGGTTTTTTCACGCCCACCATTTCCGAATTGGTGACAGTTTTGAAATAAGGCGTAATGTACGAATTATTCAATTTATTTTCCTGAACTTCAGCAAAACCATTGGTAATTATATGCAAATTATATTTAGTCTTCAAATAATCCAATATTTCAATTGTTCCTTCATACAAATGATTGAATTTTGGCAAATAATGAATGTATTGTTGCGACAAAAACACAATTGAATCGTCGTCAATATCAAATTTCAGCAAATCAAAAGTATCTTTCAATCTACCAAAACGAAGTTCTTTTTGGTTTATTTCGTCTTTACGATACCTTTCCCAATATTCCCTGTTCATGGGGATGTAAATTGGAAGAAACTCGGACATCTCGATATCTAAATTTTGAATTTTAAAAACCGTTTCAAATGCAAGAGCAGAATTCTTTTCGAAATCCCAAAGCGTGTGGTCCAAATCAAAAAAGACGTCCGTTATATGTGTATTCGTTGTTTTCATTTCTTAAAAAATCCCTTCGTCATTAAAACTGTAATAGCCATTCTCGGCAACAATAACGTGATCCAAAACCTGGATATCCAAATTCTGGCCTGCCGCTTTCAACTTTCGAGTAATTTGTTTATCGGCATCGCTGGGAGTCAAAGTTCCCGAAGGATGATTGTGACACAAAATCAAAGCTGTTGCTCCCAATTCGAGAGCGGCTTTAAAAACCAAACGCACATCGATCAAAGTTCCCGTGATTCCACCTTTGCCCTGTTGTGACTTCGAAAGCACTTTGTTCGAATTGTTCAAATACAAAACCCAAAATTCTTCGTGTGGCAATTCGCCAATGATGGGCTGCATCAACTCGAAAATCATTTTACTGGACGTGATTTTCTTCAATTCCACCGCATCTTCTGCCCTTCTCCTTCTTCCCAATTCCATTGCAGCCATAATCGAAATGGCTTTCGCCTCGCCTATCCCTTTGAAGTTCATCAATTGTGAAAGAGTCAATTTCCCCAAGGCATTCAAATTATTGTCGACACTCGCCAAAATCCTTTTGCTCAATCCCACCGCCGATTCGTTTCTGCTTCCAGAACCAATCAAAATGGCAATCAATTCAGCATCGCTCAAAGCACTTTTGCCTTTCAGCATCAGCTTTTCGCGAGGTTTGTCGTCTTCGGACCAATTCGTTATCGGGAAATTATTTTCTTCCATTATCAAGTTATTCTATCAAGCCTTTCACCTCGTCAAAATTCAACCCTCCATAATTCCCTGAACTCATCAACAACAAAGCGGAATTCTCCAGATTTTGGTTGAACAAGAACGTTTTAAATTCTGCAGGATTGGTATAAATAATCAAATCTTTTCTATTGAAAGCGTTGGCGATTTGCTCGTAAGTCACTTCTTCCAATTGCTTGATTTTTACCGCATCCGGCGAATAAAAAACCACCGCAACATCGGCATATTCCAATGCCCCTTCGTATTCTTTCAGGAACTCGGCATTCAAACTGCTGTAAGTGTGCAATTCCAAGCAAGCCACCAAAGTTCGGTTTGGATATTGTTCCTTCACGGCTTTTGTGGTTGCAGCCACTTTACTTGGTGAATGGGCAAAATCTTTGTAAGCTACTTTTCCTTTTCCTTCGGCAATTTTTTCCAATCGTTTCGAAGCTCCTTTGAAACTGGCAATCGCTTCATAAAAATCGGCTTCGTCAACACCCATATTCTGGCAAATCCATTTGGCCCCTGCCAAATTATTCAAATTATGCGCTCCAAAAACCTCGATCGGCATTGCTCCTTCCGGTGTTTCCAAAAGCGTAACCCCATCTTTCACTTCGTATTTTGGTGTTGTGTAAGGAATTTTTCGAATTGGATTTGTGGCCGCTTCGGCAACACGTTTTACTTCCAGATCTTCTTCATTATACACCAAGATTCCACCATTGGTAATTTTGGCAATAAAAGTTTCAAACTGTTCCACATAGAAATCATAAGTTGGAAAAACATTGATGTGATCCCAAGCGATTCCTGAAATCAGTGCAATATTCGGCTGATACAAATGGAATTTTGGTCTTCTGTCTATTGGCGAAGACAAATATTCGTCGCCTTCAAGAACAATAAAATCATTCTCTTCGGTAAGATGAACCATCGTGTCAAAACCTTCCAATTGTGCGCCAACCATATAATCGACTTCGATATTGTGGTAATGCATCACGTGCAAAATCATCGAAGTAATGGTCGTTTTTCCGTGTGAACCACCAATAACGACGCGGGTTTTGTTTTTGGATTGTTCGTACAAGAATTCTGGATACGAATAGATTTTCAATCCCAATTCTTGTGCTTTCAACAATTCCGGATTATCGGCTTTGGCGTGCATTCCGAGAATTACTGCCTCAATATCTTTGGTTATTTTTTCTGGAAACCAACCCATTTCTGCCGGCAAAATTCCTTTTTTCTCCAAACGCGTTTTCGACGGTTCAAAAATAGCATCATCGCTACCTGTAACCTGATATCCTTTGTTGTGTAAAGCCAAAGCCAAGTTGTGCATCGCACTTCCGCCAATGGCGATAAAATGAGTTCTCATATTTTTAATTCTTTTTTACAGATTTTTTCATCTTGTTTTTATGCAAATTGTCCAGCATTTGCCCGCCCACTTTTGTGCTTCCTGCGGCAATTGCTTTTTTATATTGTTGTTCAGCAGCGGAATATCTTTTGAAATATTCGTCGATTTGACCTCTTGACAAATAACCGTCAACAGGCGACAATTTAAGCAATTCATTCGAATATTTGATGGCTTTGGACTCGCTTCCGCCAACAATTCCAGGCAGTTGAATATAAATCATCACTAATGCCCAGCGTGCTTCGATATGTTTTGGGTTTAATTCTATTGCTTTTTCGAAAGATTCCTTCACTTCGCCAATCATTCCGAGGGCTGCAAATTTATTGGATTCTTTGGCTTTCATCCCAAGTACGCCACCATATTTGTAATAATAATTGGCTTCGGAGGGTTTCAATTGTTTCAACTTTTGGTAATACACCATGGCTTTGTCCCAAGATTTTTGATGACCCGCAATGTCTCCCAAATATTCCATCGTTTTTAAATGGGAAGGATTTTCTTTTAAAAAACTTTCGAAAATAGGTCTCGCAAGGGCGTATTTCCCGGCTTCGAATAATTTTTCGGCCTTTCCATAATCGGATTGTGACCAAACCATCAACGGAAATAACAAAAGGAAAGATAAAAATTGTTTCATTGTTCAAAAATAAGGAAATTTATAAAAGGAGAGAGAGATTTTTTAGCATAAAAACAAGCACAATCTTAACACAAAACAAACATTATCCTAACATTCTCCTCCTACTTTCGTAAAAACTTTTTATGAAAAGAAAACGAAAAATACCTTTGGTGGTTTTAAGCGATGTACATCTTGGCACTTATGGCTGCCACGCCAAAGAATTACTGCAATACTTAAAATCAATCCATCCTCAAACCTTGGTTTTAAACGGCGACATAATTGACATGTGGAGCTTTAGCAAACGCTATTTTCCGGTTGCCCACATGGAGGTGTTGCGCTACATCATAAAAATGTCCAATTTGGGAACCCGTGTGGTTTACATTACCGGAAATCACGACGAAGCCTTGCGAAAATATTCCGATTTTATTTTAGGAAATCTGGAATTGGTCGATAAGCTAATCTTGGATTTGGACGGAAAGAAAACCTGGATTTTCCACGGAGACGTGTTTGATTCTTCCACAAAAGGGTATGCCAAAATATTGGCGAAATTGGGTGGAAAAGGATACGATTTATTGATTTTGATCAACAGTTTGGTCAATTGGGCTTTGGTCGCTTGCGGAAGAGAGAAGCGAAGTTTTTCCAAAACAATCAAAAATAGCGTAAAGAAAGCCGTTTCCTTTATCTCCAATTTTGAAACTACTGCTGCGGAAATCGCCATCGAAAAAAAATACAGCTATGTGGTTTGCGGACACATCCATATGCCACAAATGAAAGAAGTTCAAAACGAACAAGGAAAAGTCTTGTATTTAAACAGTGGCGATTGGGTTGAAAACCTCACCGCATTGGAATACAAGAAAGAAAAATGGAAGATTTATCAATATGACAAATCTCATTATTTGAATCAAGAAAATAAAGACGATGCTATTGTTAATGACATTATTGCCAAAATTTTATCTTAAAAATTCCTTCAATTAATCACCAAACCAAATGAAAATATTTTACGCCATACAAGCCACAGGCAACGGACACATTAGCAGGGCCACACAATTGTATCCTTACTTGCAAAAATTTGGTTCGGTAGATTTCTTTCTGAGCGGCAACAATGCCAGTCTGGATATTGACTTACCCATAAAATTCAGGAGTGCGGGTTGCAGCTTGCATTACAGCAAATGCGGGGGATTGAATTATTGGGATATCGTAAAAAACATCAGGCCACACCAAATCTACAAAGACGCAGATTCTTTGCCTTTGAAAAATTACGACATTGTCATCAACGATTTTGACTCTGTAACTTCCCTGGCTTGCAAAATGCAAAAAATTCATTCTGTGCAGTTTGGTCATCAAGCGAGTTTTGTTTCCCAAAACACGCCAAGACCAGAAAAAAGAAGCATTATGGGCGAAATGATCCTCAAACATTATGCGCCATCACCAAAGAATATCGGTTTGCATTTCGAAAAATACGATTCCTTTATTCATCCACCCATCATCAAAGATGAAATCGTGCAAGCCGAACCCAAAGACTTAAAACACATCACGGTTTACTTGCCTTCTTTCCAAAAAGATTGTTTGGAAAAAGCGTTCAATAAACTTCAGGATATCCAATTTCATTGGTTCCTGAATGACGTTCCTTTCAAATATACCGAAAGAAATATCACCTATTATCCCGTAAATCAAAAGCTGTTCAACGAAAGCCTGATTAATTGCCACGGCATTATCACTGGTGGCGGATTCGAAACTCCTGCAGAAGCTTTACACCTTGGAAAAAAAATATTGAGCATCCCCATTCGTGACCATTACGAACAAGAATGCAATGCAGCAGCCTTAAAGCAAATGGGAATCCCTATTGTTTATGAAGTGGGAGATGATTTTGATTTAGTCATCGAAAATTGGTTGAAATCCGACATCATTTATCCAAAAATGGAAGCCAACAACATACCTGAAACCCTGAAGTTTTTGTTTGATACATATCACAACTAATATATAATAGCACACTGATTATACAGATCAAACGGATGTAGACTGATTTTTTTTTAAATGATTTATATTTCAATATAAAAAAATTTGTGATAATCAGTTAAATCCGTGACATCTGTGGGCAATTAAAACACAAATTCAAAACTATTATAAACAAAAAAAGGCTCTATTTCTAGAACCCTTTTAAATATAAATCTTGACTTTTAGTCATTCAACATTTTCCAAAGTTTGTCTTTCAAATCTGTCAAACCTTGTTGGGCAACAGATGAAATAAACATATAAGGAATGTTTTTGAACTCTTTGTCTAATTGTATTTTCAATTCAGCTTTCAATTCATCGTCCAGCATATCGCATTTTGATATCACCAAAAGACGCTCTTTATCGAGCATTTCAGGATTATATTTTGTCAATTCATTGACCAAAATATCATACTCCGCTTTGATGTCCGGCGTATCAACAGGAACCAAGAAAAGCAAGGTTGAATTTCTCTCGATATGTCTCAGGAAATAATGACCAAGACCTTTTCCTTCCGCGGCACCTTCGATAATTCCGGGAATATCGGCAATTACAAAAGATTGAAAATCCCTGTAAGCCACGATACCAAGATTTGGTTTTAAAGTTGTAAACGGATAATCGGCAATTTTTGGTTTCGCCGAAGTCAAAACAGACAATAAAGTCGATTTTCCTGCATTTGGAAAACCTACCAAACCTACGTCTGCCAAAACTTTTAGTTCCAAAATCACGTCCATTTCCACCCCAGGTAAACCCGGTTGCGAATATCTTGGCGTTTGATTCGTCGAACTTCTAAAGTGCCAGTTTCCTAACCCGCCTTTTCCACCACGACAAAGAATTTGCTTTTCGCCATCTTCGGTAATTTCGAATAAAGTTTCACCGGTTTCTTTGTCTTTTACAACGGTTCCTAATGGCACTTCAATATATTTATCTTCACCATCGGCACCAGTACTTCTGTCTCCACTTCCGTCTCCACCATAACCCGCTTTGATATGACGGGCAAATTTCAGGTGAAATAAAGTCCAAAGTCCTTTGTTTCCAACCAAATAAACGTGTCCTCCACGACCACCATCACCTCCGTCAGGTCCCCCTTTTTCAATAAATTTTTCTCTATGCAAATGCGTAGATCCTTTTCCTCCTTTTCCGGAAGAAACATATATTTTTACGTAATCTACAAAATTTCCCTCTGTCATTTTTTTTAGTATTCAGTCGCAGTCGCAGTTTTCAGTACCAATGAGACTGAAAACTGCGACTGAAAACTATTTTTACACTTTTAAGGCTTTCACCATCACTTTATCAATCTTCACGCCATCCATATCAATGACTTCCAACTCAAATTTTTGCCAAATCAACTTCTCCCCTTCTTTTGGGATATGAGAAAGTTCAGTCATTATTAATCCACTCACGGTGGTTACTTCGTAATCATTGATTAATTCATCCAATTCGAAATAGGTCAGGAAATCGTGCAACGAATAATGTCCGTCAACCAACCAGGATCCATCTTCTCTTTCTATCAATTTGAAATCATCTTTATAAAAATCAGAAGCATCACCCACCAAAGCTTCCAAAATATCATTCAAAGTAATGATTCCTTGGAAAACACCATATTCATCAGAAACCAATGCGTAATGAATTCCTGTCTTTTTAAAACTCTCCAAAGCTTTGTAAGCCGTAGTTTGTTCCATCATAAAAGGAGCATCGGTCATAATTTCGGGCAAATTGAAACTGCTGTTTTCAAAATGAGCGAAGATGTTTTTCAAATTTACCACCCCAACAATATCATCGTGGTTTTCTCCATAAACTGGATAAATCGAATGCAACTCTTTTAGCATAAATTCCTTCACCTGCTCCTTATTGGAATGCAACGGCAACATCATCACCGATTTTCGGTGCGTCATCAGGGAATTTATTTTTCGGTCTCCAATATGAAAAACACGCTCCACAATATCTTGTTCTATTTCCTGTACCTCGCCACCTTCGGTTCCTTCCTTGATGATTGCCTTGATTTCTTCTTCGGTTACTTTACCGTCGGCCGTGGGCTTTATTTGTAAAACATTCAACAAGAAATCAGTTGAAGTGGTTAACAACCAAATAAAAGGAGCAGTTATAATCGAAACAATTTTCATCGGCAAAGCCACTGCTTTTGCTATCGATTCGGGATGATTTAATCCAATTCTCTTTGGCAATAATTCACCTAAAACCAAGGAGAAAAATGTCAAAATCACAACCACGATTCCAACCGCAATAGAATCTGCAAAAGGAGCCAATGCCGTAAAGGTTTTTACGAAATTTTCAACATCGGTAGTTATTTTGTCGCCCGAATAAATACCCGTTAAAATTCCGATAAGTGTTATTCCTATTTGAACTGTGGACAAGAATTTATTTGGCGAATTGGCCAAATCCAATGCTATTTGGGCATTTTTTTGGCCTTTTTTGGCTGCCGTTTCCAATCTGTTTTTTCGTGCCGAAATCAATGCGATTTCCGACATGGAAAAAACACCATTCAAGAGAATTAAAAATAATATTATTAATATTTCCATAGTTGATTAGAAAACGTATGTTCCTTATAGAGTTTCGATCACAGTGCTCAAACGCTCCGTAATATCAGCTATAGAACCAATTCCATTTACTGGATAAAATTTATTTTGACCTGTATAATACTCCATCAAAGGAGCCGTTTTTTCGTTGTATTCCTGATAACGATTCCTGATTTTTTCTTCATCCTGATCGTCAACTCTTCCGCTGGTTTTTCCTCTTTCCAATAAACGCGCCACCAAAATTTCGTCGTCTGCTTCCAATGCAATTGTGGCAGTAATTTTTTCGTTTTTAGTAGCCAAAAATGCATCTAATGCTTGGGCTTGGGCAATTGTTCTTGGAAAACCATCAAATAAAAATCCTGCTGAATCCTGATTTTTATCCACTTCGCTTTGCAACATTTTAATCGTTACTTCATCAGGAACCAAATCGCCATTGTCCATATAAGTTTTGGCCAATTTCCCTAATTCAGTTTCATTTTTGATGTTAAATCTAAAAATGTCTCCTGTTGAAAGATGTGTCAAATTGTATTTTCCTTTCAAAAACTCTGCTTGAGTTCCTTTTCCTGCACCTGGTTTCCCAAATAAAACAATGTTAATCATTTTTGTAATTGTAAGTTATGTAATTTATTAGTGTTGTAATTGTTTATTCTTTCAATTGATATATTTCGGGTAAATTCCTGCCTAATCCATCGTAGTCCAAACCGTAACCGACAATAAATTTGTTCGGAATCCTGATTCCAACATAATCAATTTTGATGTCTTGCAAGTATGCGTCTGGTTTAAAAAACAGGGTGGCAATTTTGAAACGTTTCACATTATGGCTTTTGATTAAAGCTTTTAATACAACCAAAGTGTTTCCCGTGTCAACTATATCTTCAATAATAACAACCGATCTTCCGGATAAATCCTTATCCAAACCTATCAATTGTTTTACTTCATTGGTAGAAGTTGTCCCTTCATAAGATGCCATTTTAACGAAACTCACCTCGCAAGCTCCTTTATAATGTTTCATAAAATCGGATACAACCATAAAAGCTCCGTTCAAAACCCCAATAAAAATAGGTGTTTCTTCGGCAAAATCATCTTCTACCAGCCTGGCTATTTGAGCTATTGCAAAATCTATTTCTTGTGCAGAAATAAAAGGGACAAATTGTTTATCGTGAAGTTGAATCATTTTTCAGATTTAAAAATAATTCGCAAAGATAGGGATTTCACTTTTGACAATTGATAATTGATTTGTACTTTTCAATCAAAATTAGAGAGTGATGTTCACTGAGTTCGAAAAAAAATTAGATTCTGTAACCGGATACAAAGACAGCAGGCAAAAATATGCCGATGAAGTACTGGACAATCCCGAGCTTTTTCCTGAATTGATTCGACTTTGTTTTCAAACGTCAAACAAAAACAACTCAAAAGCCTGTTGGGTTCTCGAATTGGTTTGTTATGAAAAACCCGAATGGTTTCAGGAACATTTGGATATTATCTGTTCCAATATCAAAAACTTAACCGATGACGGTGCCATTCGTGCTGTATCAAAAGTTTGTCTCTTGTTGTCAACAGCCCATTTCAAGAAAAAAGAAATTTTACTTTCAGAAAATCAGCTGCAACAAATCACCGAAACCTGTTTTGATTGGTTAATTAAAAATACTAAAGTCGCTTCAAAATGTTATGCTATTCGCACATTGCATCTATTAGGCAAACATTTCGATTGGGTTCATCCCGAATTGAAAATTATTTTAGAAAAGGATTACATCAACCATTCTGCTGCCTACAAAGCCGTGGGAAGGGAAATTTTGAAGAAAATAAAATAGCATTTTCCTGTTCGGGCATTATGAAGTATCTTTGTAGGCATTAAACAATAAACTAAATGACACGAGCGAAGCGACTGCATTTGACCGTTAATAAACAATAACTAAAACAAATGAACTATTTCTCTTCCAATTTTAAATTAGGAATTCTTGGTGGTGGACAACTTGGCAAAATGCTGTTATTTGACACCAGAAAATTTGATATTCAAACGTATGTTTTGGATCCAAGCGAGGAAGCACCTTGTAAAATTGCCTGCAATCACTTTTTCCAGGGCGATTTAATGGATTTTGAAACCGTTTATAATTTTGGCAAACAAGTCGATGTTTTGACTTTCGAAATAGAATTGGTCAACCTTGAAGCCTTGGAAAAATTGGAAAACGAAGGCAAAAAAGTCTATCCTTCGCCAAAAACCTTGAAATTGATCCAAAATAAAGGAATCCAGAAAAACTTTTATTTGGAACACAATATCCCGACAGCTCCAGCCAAAACCTTCAAAAATTTAAAAAAATTGGTGGTCGAAATTGTCGAATCCAAACTCGAGATGCCTTTTGTATGGAAATGTACCGAATTTGGTTATGACGGAAACGGCGTGAAAATTATCAGAAGCCTGCAAGACGTCGAGAATTTACCCAACGTGGAATGCATTGCCGAAGAAATGGTTCCTTTCAAAAATGAATTGGCCGTTATCGTTTGTCGCAATCCTTCCGGCGAAATAAAAACCTACCCTGTCGTGGAAATGGAATTCCATCCCGAAGCCAACCAGGTGGAATATGTAATTTGTCCTGCCCGGATTGACGAAAAAGTAGCCGAAAAAGCCAGAGCCATTGCACTTGAGGTTTCTAAAAAATTCAATCACGTTGGTCTTTTGGCAGTGGAAATGTTCCAAACCCAGGACGACGAAATCTTGGTAAACGAAGTAGCTCCTCGCCCACACAATTCAGGACATTACAGCATCGAAGCCAGTTATACTTCGCAATTTGAAAACCATCTGCGTGCCATTTTGGATTTGCCTTTGGGAAATACCGACAGTAAAGTAGCCGGAATTATGGTGAATTTATCAGGTGCCGAAGGTTTTTCAGGAGACGTGATTTATGAAAACATCGAAACTATTCTAGGCTGGAATGGTGTTACACCTCACATCTACGGAAAAAAACAAACACGTCCTTTTAGAAAAATGGGCCACGTTACCATAGTAAACGAAGACATCAATGTCGCACGAAAAATCGCAGAGGATGTGAAGAATACAATCAGAGTAATTAGTAAATAAATTAAAAGATTTAATCTTTTATCTTTAAATAAAAAAATATGAGCAAAGTAGCCGTAATAATGGGAAGCATATCCGATATGCCCGTAATGCAGGAAGCCATCGACATCCTGAAAGGATTTGACATAGAAACAGAAGTCGATATTGTTTCGGCACACAGAACACCTGAAAAATTGTTTGATTTCAGCAAAAATGCCCACAATCGCGGTATTTCGGTAATTATTGCCGGAGCTGGCGGAGCCGCACATTTACCTGGAATGGTAGCCTCAATGTCGCCGCTTCCCGTAATTGGAGTTCCAGTAAAATCAAGCAACTCTATTGATGGTTGGGATTCTGTTTTGTCTATTTTGCAAATGCCAGGAGGTGTTCCTGTGGCAACTGTTGCCTTAAATGGTTCTAAAAACGCAGGTATTTTGGCTGCCCAAATCATTGGAAGTTCAGACAAAAATGTGTTGGACAAAATCATAGCCTACAAAGAAGGTTTGAAAGCTGCCGTTAACAAAGCAGCCGAAGGTTTAAAAAAATAAAATTTATAGAAACCATTAAGAAATTAAGGTTCATTAAGTTTTAGATTATCTTAATGAACCTTAATTTCTTAATGGTACAAAATAAAAACATTGATATTACTATGAAAGTTTTAACTCAAAAGTTCCAAACCAAACACAATACTGCACCATTTTCGCAAATAAAATTAGCCGATTACCAACCTGCTTTTATCGAAAATATCGCTGCTGCAAAAGCAGAAATTGATGCCATCATCAATAATCCTGAAGCTCCAACTTTCGAAAATACCATCGAAGCCTTGGATTTTTCTGGAAATGCTTTGGATCGGTTATCGTCTATTTTCTTTAATCTGAATTCGGCGGAAACCTGCGATGAAATGCAAAAAATTGCCCAGGAAGTTTCGCCTTTATTAACGGAATTCAGCAATGACATTACGTTAAACGAAGATTTGTTCCTAAGAATAAAAACCGTTTACGAGCAAAAAGACAGCCTGAATTTAACTCCGGAGCAAGCCACTTTATTGGACAAAAAATTCAAAAGTTTTTCCCGAAATGGAGCTTTACTTTCTGAAGATAAAAAATTGAAACTGCGTGAAATCGACACGGAATTAGCGAAACTAAAACTGACTTACGGCGAAAATGTTTTGGCAGAAACCAACAACTATCAATTGCATATTACCAACGAAAGCGACCTGAAAGGACTTCCTGAAGGAACCATTGAAGCTGCCAAATCATTGGCAAAAAGCAAAGAGTTGGAAGGCTGGATTTTCACTTTGGATTTCCCAAGTTATATTCCGTTTGTGACCTATGCCGACAATCGCGAATTGAGAAAGGAAATCGCTATTGCTGCTGGTAAGAAAGCATTTCAAAACAACGAATTCGACAATCAGGAAATCACTTTAAAGATTGCCAAATTACGTTTTGAAAGAGCCAACTTATTAGGTTATGAAACGCATTCTCATTTTGTTTTGGAAGAAAGAATGGCTCAAAATCCGAACAAAGTAAAATCGTTTTTGAATGATTTATTAGCCAAAGCCAAACCTGCTGCTCAAAGAGAATTTGCAGAATTAACTGCTTTCGCCAAAGAACTCGACGGAATTGACCATTTAGAGAAATGGGACGGTGCTTATTATTCTGAAAAATTGAAACAAAAATTATTCAATTTGGATGATGAAAAACTAAAACCTTATTTCCAATTAGAAAACGTTTTGAACGGTGCTTTTACTGTTGCTAATAAATTATTCGGATTGACATTCACCGAAATATTCGACATCGATAAATACCACGAAGAAGTAACCACTTATGAAGTCAAAGACGAATTTGGCGAATTGGTGGCTATTTTCTACGCCGATTTCTTTCCAAGAAAAGGAAAACGAAATGGTGCCTGGATGACTTCTTTCAAATCACAATATATTAAAGACGGCAAAAACGAAAGACCACATATTTCTAATGTTTGTAATTTTACCAAACCAACTGAAACCAAACCATCGTTGCTAACTTTCAATGAAGTAACCACTTTATTCCACGAATTTGGTCACGGATTACACGGAATGCTGGCCAACACCACTTACCCAAGTTTATCAGGAACATCGGTTTATTGGGATTTTGTAGAATTGCCAAGTCAAGTTATGGAAAACTGGTGTTACGAACCAGAAGCTTTGGCTTTGTTTGCTAAACATTATGAAACGGGCGAAATCATTCCGCAGGAATATGTAGAAAAAATCAAAGAGAGTGCCAGTTTTCAGGAAGGAATGGCTACTTTACGTCAATTGAGTTTTGGCTTATTGGATATGGCTTTCCACAGCAACAATCCAACCGAAATCACCAATGTAAAAGCTTTTGAAAAAACAGCTTTTGAAGGAACCACTTTATATCCTGATGTAGCCGAAAATTGTATGTCAGTTTCCTTCTCTCATATTTTTCAAGGAGGTTATTCTTCCGGATATTACAGCTACAAATGGGCTGAAGTACTCGATGCTGATGCTTTTGCTTATTTTCAGGAGAAAGGAATTTTCAACAAAGAAGTAGCTGCAAAATTCAAAGACAATGTACTTTCTAAAGGTGGAACTGAATTGCCAATGGAATTGTACAAACGTTTTAGAGGTCAGGAACCAAAACCGGATGCTTTGCTGAAGAGAGCGGGGTTGATATAAAAGATTTCAGAATACAGATAGAAACCGAGGTAGAAATACTTCGGTTTTTTTATTGAATAAAAAACAATAAAAGCCACCACAAAATAGGAACGCTCTCCACCCAAAAAGAAGTATAATATTTGGAGCGTTTTTCATTGGCGAAAGCCAAAAACAAAGCGATAATAATTGCAATGGCAATAACCAATACGAAATGCTCAATATGATAATTGAAATTACTGTTGAAAAGTTCCAAAGCACAAAAAATCATCAATAAAACATAGCCTAGTTTTTTAGTCCGCTTCACTCCTATTTGTTGCGGAACGGTTTGCAAATGTGGATCATCATTGGCTAAATCAATGATTTCAAAAATAAGAATCAGCACAAAAACCAGTATGAATCGCTGAACACTTTTTAGATAAAAATCAGAGGTTATGGAGATGCCCGCATCTACGATTGGCAAAGCCAAAGTCACTCCAACCCAACACAAAGAGACAATATAAATTTTTACACCAGCCCAATTTCGGGCATTTTTCCGGTTTGGAAAAAAGGGCAAAGTGTATAACAAAGTGAGTGACAAAACGCCTACCGAAATAATTTGTGTTACCCGTTGCAATTGAAAAAAGTAAAAACCAACAGCCAAAAAAGAAAAAGCACTAAACAAAATGATAAGTTTCAAACTACTGCGCATTTTTATTTTATGTGTTCGAGCAAAACTGTCGTATTTAACAAAATTATAACCAACTATAGTTCCAAAAAAAGCAAAATTAGCCATCGGCTTATCTTCTGGAATGTGAAACATAAAATTAGTCATTTGTACCAATGAATATACCGACAAAGCCACGTGAATACTGCTTTGAATATAAAAATCGAATACCTTTTTTAAAACTTTCATCACACAAAAATAATCAACGTTGTTAACAACTAGCAACTTTAGTTGAAAGATTCCTAAAAATCAATTCCTTGAAGCTTATTTCTTTTGAATATTCTCCGTAAATTTGCGGCTTTAAAAAACAACCCTTTTTACACAGATGAAAACAGATTCTTTTGCTTTAAGACACATTGGCCCGAGAGAAACAGATTTACAACATATGTTGAAAACCATAGGAGTTGACTCCATAGAGCGACTTGTTTATGAAACACTCCCGGATGATATTCGTCTAAAAACTCCTCTTGCATTAGACCCAGCAATGACTGAATATGAGTATTCGAATCATATTGCTGAATTGGGAAGCAAAAACAAAAATTTTCAAACTTATATCGGATTAGGATACAATCAAGCTATCGTTCCAGCTGTTATTCAAAGAAATATTTTTGAAAACCCAGGATGGTATACTGCTTACACACCTTACCAAGCAGAAATTGCACAAGGTCGTCTAGAAGCTATCTTGAATTTTCAAACTATGGTAGTTGAACTTACCGGAATGGAAATCGCCAATGCTTCTTTATTGGACGAAGGGACTGCTGCTGCGGAAGCCATGGCATTACTATTCGACGTAAGATCGCGCGACCAAAAGAAAAACAACATCAACAAATTCTTCGTTTCTGAAGAAATATTACCTCAAACTTTATCGGTTTTAGAAACTCGTTCTACTCCAATCGGGATAGAATTGGTTGTAGGAAACCACGAAACTTTTGATTTCTCATCAGAATTTTTCGGAGCCATTCTTCAATATCCGGGTAAATACGGTCAGGTAAATGATTATACTGCATTTATTACAAAAGCGGCAGAAAATGAAATCAAAGTTGCAGTAGCAGCCGATATTTTAAGTTTGACAAAACTAACGCCTCCGGGAGAAATGGGAGCTGCAGTAGTGGTTGGAACAACACAACGTTTCGGAATTCCCTTGGGTTATGGTGGTCCACACGCTGCTTATTTTGCAACCAAAGAAGAGTACAAACGTTCTATGCCGGGAAGAATAATCGGGGTAACGGTTGATACCAACGGAAACCGTGCTTTGCGTATGGCTTTGCAAACTCGTGAGCAACATATCAAACGTGATAAAGCGACTTCCAATATCTGTACTGCCCAAGTTTTACTATCGGTTATGGCGGGAATGTACGCCGTATATCACGGACCAAAAGGCTTACAGTATATCGCTGATAAAGTTCACGCTTTAGCAGCTACTTTGTCAAACGAATTGGAAAAACTAGGTTTACAACAAACGAATACGGCTTTCTTCGACACTATCGTTATCAAAGCCGATGCTCAAAAAGTACGTGCTATTGCTGAGCAAAACGAGACAAACTTCTATTATATCGACGACAATACCGTTTCTATCTCTTTGAATGAAACTACAAGCATTGCCGATATCAACAAAATCGTTGGGATTTTCGCTTCCGCAAATGGTAAGCAGGCAACGACTATCGAAACTTTATCAGAAGCCGTACATTTCCCTGAGGATTTAGCAAGAACGTCAGCTTTCTTACAACACGACGTTTTCAACCAATACCACTCGGAATCGGCGATGATGCGTTACATCAAAATGTTGGAACGTAAAGATTTATCATTGAATCACTCGATGATTTCTTTGGGTTCTTGCACGATGAAACTGAATGCCGCTGCCGAAATGTTACCATTAAGCAACGCACTTTGGAACAACATCCACCCTTTTGCACCGCTAGACCAAGCACAAGGATACCAAGAAATGTTGTCTAAACTAGAGCAACAATTAAACGTAATTACCGGTTTTGCAGGAACGACTTTGCAGCCTAATTCAGGAGCACAGGGAGAATATGCAGGATTAATGGTTATTCGTGCATATCACCAATCACGTGGCGATCACCACAGAAACGTTGCTTTGATTCCATCATCGGCTCACGGAACCAATCCGGCTACTGCAGCAATGGCGGGTATGAAAATCATCGTAACCAAAACATTGGAAAACGGAAATATTGACGTAGAAGATTTGCGTCAAAAAGCGATTGAGCACAAAGACGATTTAGCTTGTTTGATGGTGACTTACCCATCGACTCACGGTGTTTTTGAAAGTGCCATTTGTGAAATCACAAAAATTATCCACGAAAACGGAGGACAGGTTTATATGGACGGAGCCAATATGAACGCACAAGTTGGTTTGACCAACCCGGCAACTATTGGAGCCGACGTTTGTCACCTGAACCTTCACAAAACATTCGCCATCCCTCACGGTGGTGGTGGACCGGGCGTTGGACCAATTTGCGTAGCGGAACATTTAGTTCCTTTCTTACCATCTAACCCGGTTATCCCAACAGGTGGAAGCAGTGCTATTACAGCCGTTTCTGCAGCACCTTGGGGATCGGCATTGGTATGTTTGATTTCTTACGGTTACATCACGATGTTGGGTGCCGATGGATTGAAAGAAGCTACGGAACACGCTATCCTAAATGCGAACTACATAAAAGAAAAACTGAACGGTCATTACGACACTTTATATTCCGGTGAAATGGGGCGTGCGGCTCACGAAATGATTTTGGAATGTCGTCCTTTTAAACAAAAAGGAATTGAAGTTACCGATATCGCCAAACGTTTGATGGATTATGGTTTTCACGCACCAACGGTTTCTTTCCCTGTGGCAGGAACCTTGATGATTGAACCAACCGAAAGTGAAAACCTGGAAGAATTAGACCGTTTTTGTGACGCCATGATTGCCATTCGTAAAGAAATCGAAGCGGCAACCATCGAAGACAACAACAACGTATTGAAAAATTCCCCTCATACTTTAGCGATGCTTACTGCCGATACCTGGGATTTCCCATACAGCAGAGAGCAAGCCGCTTTCCCATTGGATTATATCGCCGAAAACAAATTCTGGCCTACCGTTCGCAGAGCCGATGATGCTTTTGGAGACAGAAACTTGGTTTGTAGTTGCGCACCAATCGAGGCTTATATAGAAAACTAATATACAACTGAAATGTCTCGAGAAATCGGGACATTTTTTTTAACAATACCAATGAGAGACATTCAAACACGGGAAGATTTACATTTATTGATGAGTGAATTCTACAAGAAATTACTTATCGACGACAAAATCAATTTTATATTTACCGAAGTGGCCAAAATAGATTTGGAACCCCATCTGTTGGAACTGGTTGATTTCTGGGAACAAATTCTTTTTGACACGGGCAGTTACCGAAAAAACGTGATGCAGCTGCATATGGACGTAAACCAAAAATCAAAATTATCCGGAGAACATTTCACCATTTGGCTCCATTATTTCAACACAACTATTGACGAAAACTTTACAGGCCAAATTGCAGAAAACATGAAAACAAGAGCCTTGTCGATTGCCACCGTGATGAAAATAAAAATGTAACTTTTTACTATTTGATGAATATTAATCGGTTTTTTAGCAAAAAACAACTTTTTATATAATTATATGCGTGCATAATAAATTTTATATAGTTTTATCATTTTTTATCTATAAATTTGTTCTAAATCCATTACATTTTTTCTAATGAAAATAAAAATAAGCGGAATAGGAAGTTATATTCCAGAAATCAAAATTTCCAATACAGACTTTAGTAAACATATATTTTTAAATGAAGATGGAACTCCTTTTGGATATCCAAATGATGTCGTAATCAAAAAATTCAAAAGCATCACCGGAATCGAAAAAAGACGTTACGCATCTTCTGACCAATGTGCTTCTGACTTGGCTTTTTTAGCATCGTTAAAAGCTATCGAAAATGCAAGAATCGACCCTGAAACCATTGATTACATTATTTTTGCCCATAATTTTGGGGATGTAAAACACGGCTCAAAACAATCGGACATCATCCCGAGTTTGGCCACTCGTGTCAAGCACAAACTGCAAATAAAAAACCCAAAATGTGTGGCTTACGACATTCTTTTTGGTTGTCCAGGCTGGATAGAAGGCGTGCTTCAAGCCAATGCTTTCATCAAATCGGGAATGGCAAAACGTTGTTTGGTAATCGGCGCAGAAACCCTTTCGAGAGTGGTCGATCCACACGACAGGGATTCCATGATTTATTCTGACGGTTCTGGAGCGGCAATAATCGAAGCTTCGGATGACGAAACTGGAATGTTGTCTTATGAAAGCGCCACTTATGCCTATGACGAAGCTGGTTATTTATTTTTCGGAAAATCATACAATCCAGATTTGAAAAAAGAAGACACTTGCTACATCAAAATGTATGGCCGAAAAATTTATGAATTTGCATTAAGTAATGTTCCTGCAGCCATGAAAAGCTGTTTAGACAAAAGCGGATTAGGTATTGACGACGTGAAAAAAATCCTGATTCATCAAGCCAACGAAAAAATGGATGAAGCCATCATTGAGCGTTTTTACAAATTATACGACAAACCTGTCCCCAAAGACATCATGCCCATGAGCATTCACGAATTGGGAAACAGCAGTGTGGCGACCGTACCTACGCTATTGGATTTGCTGATTCGAGGAAAAATAGAAAATCAAGAAGTCAATAAAGGAGACATTCTCATCTTCGCTTCCGTTGGAGCAGGAATGAACATCAATGCCTTTATATATCGCTATTAATTTTATTTGAAGCAATTTCCCGCTATCCGTTGCAATCTTTTGTGCCGAACCCAGGCACAAAAAGGATTTCCACTGCTATCGGGGCTAAAAAACCTATAATGTACGAAAAAACATTTCCCAATAAAAGATTCAAACACACCTTAGAATTTTTACAAAAACACGTTTCCACTTCCGAAACCATTTTCGATTTAGGCGTTCCCAATCCTTTTTCCAAAATAATGGAAACCAACGGATATACCGTAAAAAACACCACGGGCGAAGATATCGACAACAACCAAACCGCATTGCAAAACGAAAGCTACACCGTTTTTACCGCTTTCGAAATCTTCGAACATTTGCTAAATCCTTATACCGTTTTAGAAAACGTGAAATGCGACAAATTGCTCATTTCAATCCCATTGCGTTTATGGTTTTCCTCAGCTTATCGCAGCAAAACCGATATGTGGGACAGACATTACCACGAGTTCGAAGATTGGCAATTGGATTGGCTTTTGGAAAAAACAGGCTGGAAAATTATCGACAGGGAGAAATTTACCCATCCTGTAAAAAAGATTGGATTCCGTCCCCTATTGCGATTTTTCACTCCAAGATATTATATCGTTTACGCAGAAAAAATCAAGATTTAAGATTGCAGATTAACGATTTTTTGATTTTTAGATTAAGCCACGAGCTAATCTGAAATCTGACCCGAGCGCCAGCGAACTGGCGAAGCAAATCTAAAATTCTTTAAATGAAATACTACATCGTCATACCGACCTACAACGAAGAAACTTTTATCGCTTTGACCTTGCAATCTTTGATTTCGCAAACTGTCTTGCCTTCAAAAATAGTGGTTGTCAATGATAATTCTACCGATAAAACCCCCGAAATAGTTTTGGATTTCGCCAAGGACAATCCTTTTATCACTTTGGTAAACAAAACTTCGGAAGCAAAGCATTTACCCGGAAGCAAGGTAATTCAGGCTTTTCAGAAAGGATTTGAAACCTTGGACGACAATTATGATTTAATCGTGAAAATTGATGCCGATTTGATTTTTCCCGCCAATTATTTCGAAACCGTCATCAACCATTTTCAATCCGATACAACCATTGGAATGGCGGGAGGATTCTGCTATATAGAAAAAAATGGCGATTGGATTCTGGAAAACCTCACCGACAAAGACCATATTCGAGGTGCACTCAAAGCCTACCGAAAAGAAACCTTTCAACAAATTGGAGGTCTCAAACCCGCAATGGGTTGGGACACCGTGGACGAATTGCTTTGCAAATTCTACAATTGGAAAGTAGTAACCGACGAAAGTTTGCACGTAAAACATCTCAAACCCACTGGAGCCAGCTACAACCAGGCGGCTCGTTTTAAACAAGGAGAAGCCTTTTACGCCTTGGGGTATGGTTTCTTCATAACAGGAATCGCTTCATTGAAATTGGCGATGCGTAAAGGCAAGCCATTATTGTTTATTGACTACATCAACGGTTTTTGGAAAGCAAAATCTGCAAAAAAACCAATGCTGGTCAATACCGAACAAGCCAAATTTATTCGCAAGTATCGTTTGCAAAAAATGAAAGAGAAATTGTTTTAAGTTAAAAACTCACAACTCATAACTTATAACTCACAACTTCTTAGTATTTTTGGCAATATTTAAAAATTATGATGCTCCTTCGTTATTTATCCCAAATTGGAAAATACTTCTTGATGTGGAAAGAAATTTTCAGCAAACAGACCAAATGGTCCGTAATGCGAGTCCTCATCTTCAAAGAAATTGACGATTTAATTCTTGGTTCACTCGGAATTGTGGCTTTTATTTCCTTTTTCGTGGGAGGTGTTGTCTCTATCCAGACCGCATTGAACTTGAACAATCCACTTATTCCTAGAACTATCATTGGATATGCTACCCGGGAATCTGTAATATTGGAGTTTGCTCCAACATTTATTTCCATCATTATGGCTGGAAAAATGGGCTCATTTATCACGTCCAGCATTGGATCGATGCGCGTGACCGAACAAATTGATGCCCTGGAAGTCATGGGGGTAAATTCATTGAATTATCTGGTATTCCCAAAACTTATTGCAGTTTTGCTTTATCCTTTCATCATTGGAATCAGCATGTTTTTAGGCTCTTTTGGCGGTTATATCGCGGCAGTTTACGGAGGATTTACCACAAGCTCGGATTTCATCGATGGTTTGCAAATTAATTTTGTTCCCTTCCACGTTACCTATGCCTTTATCAAGGCCTTTGTTTTCGCCATTTTATTGGCAACGATACCCTCATTTCACGGGTATTACATGAAAGGCGGCGCACTTGAAGTAGGTAAAGCAAGTACCGTGGCATTCGTTTGGACATCAGTTACAATTATTTTGATGAATTATATTTTAACCCAATTATTGCTGACCTAATGATAACAATAGAAAACATAGAAAAATCATTTGGCGGCACCAAAATACTCAAAGGTGTTTCAGCAGTTTTTGAAACAGGAAAAACGAACTTGATTATTGGGCAAAGTGGATCCGGAAAAACAGTATTGCTAAAATCGTTATTGGGAATTCACACGCCCGAAGTAGGAACCATTTCTTTTGACGGCAGGGTTTATTCTGATCTTAGTTCAGAAGAAAAAAGGGAATTAAGAACTGAAATCGGAATGCTTTTTCAAGGAAGCGCCTTATTTGATTCGATGACCGTGGCCGAAAATGTGGCTTTCCCTCTGAAAATGTTTACCAAGGACAACAACAATAAAATTCAGAAACGAGTAGATTTTGTTCTTAAAAGGGTAGCTTTAGTGGACGCTCACAATAAACTGCCTTCCGAAATTTCGGGTGGAATGCAAAAAAGGGTTGCCATTGCTCGCGCCATTGTAAATAATCCCAAATACTTGTTTTGTGACGAACCCAATTCAGGACTTGATCCAAATACGGCAACATTGATTGATAACCTTATCAAGGAAATTACCGAAGAATACAATATTACCACGGTTATTAACACACACGATATGAACTCCGTGATGGAAATTGGAGAAAAAATTATTTTCCTGAAAAACGGCCTAAAAGAATGGGAAGGAACCAAGGAAGAAATTTTCAGAACCGACAATGAAGGCATCGTCGATTTCGTTTACTCCTCGAATTTGTTCAAGAAAGTTCGGGAGGCATACTTAAAAGGATAAAAAAAGCGGAAATTAATTTCCGCTTTTTTTTATTTATTCAGTTGGCTGACAACCCCTTTTATTTCTTGCTCTTTGCTTTTTGGATAAATCAGCAAAACATTGTCCTTATCCACAATGATGAAATCCTCCAAACCATCAATAATTACCAGTTTATCCTTGGATGTACTAATGATGTTGCTTGAGGCATTTTGCAGTAAAACCTTTGCATTTACCACTGCATTGTTGTTTTCGTCCTTGTCCAATTTTTCGTGTAACGATCCCCAAGTTCCAAGGTCATTCCAATCGAAAGTGGCAGGAAGCACATAAACATTTTTGGCACTCTCCATCACGGCGTAATCAATGGAAACATTTTCGGCCAAGGCATAATTTTCTTCAATGAAAGATTTTTCGGCAGCCGTATTGTAACTTTCGAATCCTTGTTGAAACAACCCATTCATTTGGGGTTGAAATTTCTCGAATGCATCGGTTATGGCTTTAACACTCCAAATAAAAATACCGCCATTCCACAAGAAATTACCGCTTTCCAAGAACGATTTTGCTGTTTCATAATCCGGTTTTTCACGGAACTGCGAAACTTTTTTTGTCGAATTCGAATCTGTTTTGTCATATTCAATATAACCAAAACCCGTGTTGGGAAATGTGGGTTGAATTCCAAGCGTCATCAAGGCGTTTTCTTTGGAACAAAAATCAAAACATTGCTGCAAATTGGCTGCAAAAGCATTTTCGTCTTCTATCCAGTGATCACTTGGCGCCACGACCATAACGGCATCTGGATTTTGTTTTTGAATTTTCAGGGAAGCATATAAAATACATGGAGCCGTGTTTCTCATTGCAGGTTCCAGCAAAACTTGCTCTTGCTTCACCATTGGCAATTGCTCCAATACTATCGAATTGTATTTCTCGTTGGTCAACACCAAAATATTTTCCACCGGAATCAATTTCGACAATCTGCTGAATGTTTTCTGGATCAGGGTTTCTCCCGCACCCAACATGTCGTGAAATTGTTTTGGAAATTCGGTTGTGCTTACTGGCCAAAATCGAGAACCAACTCCACCGGCCATTATAATTGCGTAATAATTTTTATTCATCTTGATTGTTTAGTGCAAATTTTATTGGGTGCAAAAATAGTAAATCATTTGGTGAAAAACAGAAAAATAAAAATTGACTCCCTTAAAACTTTAAAAAATAGTTTTAAATCACAAACAATCACCTAGAAGCAATATCAAACCTATATATTGCCTCAATTTTCAGAAAAAGACTGCTTGACAAATTACCGTTTAATTGCGTCCTGTTGTCGCCAAATTTAAATAAAGAAGTTGCAAAATCTATTTTTTGGTCGATCGGATAAACTTCGAAACTATTGGTGGAAAAACCCAGTTTTAAGCGAAGAAGCACATTTTTATTAAGTGAATTATTTTGCAAGTAGGAAGAAAATTCCATAGAGTTATTCTCGGCATAACTCGAACGGACACCGTCAGTGGTTAGTTTGAAACTTTTTCCACGGCCAACAAAATCCATACCTATTTTAGTTTTATCAGTCAGTTTATAATTTAAATCCCCATCGTTTGGTAAATATAAATTTATTTCAAAGCGGGCATTTGGATTTAAATAATAAATCCCGATGATGGGAGAAATAAACAAACCAAAAGCCTCATCACTTGCGTAAAACCCAAACTTGTAACTTAGGTTTTTGTTTTTCTTGTATTTCAAAACAGCCACGCCTCCCATATAAAAATCATCCATGCCGAGATTTACATAATCCGAAGATATTTTGGGAAGCAAAATATAAGTTCCACTCCAATGTTCGGAATGGGTTATGTTTATTCCTGCTTTTATTCTCGTTAAATACAAATTATTGTAGCCTGAATCCGGAAATAGTTGCAATTTATTTAAGCTGAAATCTCCGCCTGTAATAATCGCATATTTGTCATTCAATTCAATTGGCAAAGTAAGATTAGTGTCAAAATTCGTAATTGTCGTGGTCTGGGAACTATTTTCATAAGCAGTTGCCGCAGATTTCCCATAATTGATGGAGAATAAATCTACAAATCCCTGTGAATTGGAAAAATTAGAGACTAATAAAAACAATATAATTAGTAGTTTTTTCATCATAAAGTAAAGATAATTATATTTAAAATATTGGTTATAATTAGTTCCTAATTATAACCAATTGTTTTTTCAACCCTAGTCAATTTGTTGTTTCCAGCACCCCACTATAGACTCCTTTATTTATTGGATAATTTCCAATACTGTAGGACTTAAATTTATTCACATGATTGTTGGCAATCATTTTAATAAGGAAGGAAGGCAACAACTTGTCTATTAGCAAAAAAAGTTTGTTCATACGTCCCGGAATAATGATTTCTTTTCGGCTCAACAGCCCTTTAATGGCTATAGGAGCAACTTCTTCAGGATTCATGATAGATTGTCTTGCCAACCAGTTATTGGCTTTGTTGGTCTTGATTATGGTTTCATTGGTGTTCATGCCGCCGGGACAAATCACGCTTACATTAATACCTTCTGCACTCAATTCACCGCGCAGGCTTTTCGAAAAGGAGTAAATATAGGATTTGGTCGCACCGTAAACTTGTTTTTTTGCCAAATAAAAGAAACTGCTCAGGCTCCCTACATTTAATATATGGGAAGGTTTATTGGCTTTCAACATATCAAGAAACAGGCTGGTAAGCAGTGTAGTTGCCAGCACATTTAATTTGACTTGTTTTTGGTAAAGCCCGATACTTCCTTCTCCAAAGAACGCAGTACTGCTTATCCCCACGTTATTGATGAGCATATTGACAGGGATTTCCAATTCTTCCACTTGTTTATGAAGCATTGTACAATTCTCTTCAATTGACAAATCTTTTTCTATCGCTATTACATCAATGGCATATTTTTGAATCAATGTTTCGGCCAATAAATGAAGTTTGGAATCAGGCAATGCCACCAGAATCAAGTTCATTTTTCTGGACGCACATTCTATGGCCAATGCTCTGCCAAATCCTTCACTGGCGCCAGTTATCAAAGTGTATAAATTAGTTTTCATAACGTTGATTTTTTAAAAAGTGAATAGTTTGTTGAAGTCCTTCTCTCAAAGGAGTAATTTGATATCCTAATTTTCGGATTGCTTTCTCGCTGCTGAAAATTTTATTGCAGTAAATTTGCCTAATACTATTTTCAGTTATCAATGGTTCTTGGTTGGTTGCTTTAAATTGCAACCATTGTATCATCGAGAATATTTTCATGACAAACCTGGGGATTTCAATCGGCATTCTCTTCTTTTCTGAAAGCGCACCAATCGTCTGGAAAAACTCCGAAAAAGAAATATTTTCTCCTCCAAGTATGTAATTTTCACCAACATTCCCTTTGGACATAGCCAATATGTGACCTTCTACCACATCATCGATAAAACAAAAATTAGCAATTAGTTTACCTGGTTTGGGGATGAAAGTGGGTTCGCCTTTGATAAATCTATTGATGATTTTATTCACGGAAATACTTTTTGTATCCAAACCACTTGGTCCAAACACTTTTGATGGAGATACAATTACGGTATGCAAACCTTTCTTGCCATATTCTTTTACCAAGTTTTCGGCCAAATATTTTGTGGCATCATAATCATTGTCAAGTGGCGAGATGCGTTCGTCATTTTCGCACATCGCTGTATTTAAAGTTGGACCTATAACGCTGCAACTACTGGTAAACACGAATTTTTCGACACCAGTTTCAAGAGCTGATTCCAGCAGATTTCGAGTTCCCTCGACATTTACTTTGTAAAAAAGGGTAGCATCTTTGTCAAAAGCTTTTACCAATGCAGCAGTATGATATACTTGTTTACATTCCTTGATGGCAGGCGTCATGGATTGCTTATCGGTAATATCTCCAGCAAATATCTTGATGTTTTTATGTTGGGGAATATTATGGGAATCCGGATTCCTTACCAAAATATGTACTTCATTATTTCTTTCGGCCAAGGTAAGGGCTAGTCGGTGTCCTACATATCCCGTTGCGCCTGTTATTAAAATTTTCATGACTTTACAGTTTTAGGGTTAATTAAATTCAATCGGCAGAAATTAAGTTCGTAAATCGAGGAAAAAACAATATGCAGTAGTATGGCAGGCCATGACGAATTAAATGTTATGCTAAAAAAACAAACCATTAATCCAAAAGGAATGCAAGCCAATATTCCTTTTTTGCTGTTGAAAATGTGGACTAAAACATACAGTGGATATGCAAATAAAAACAGCACATAAATGAAGACATAAACCAAACTATCTGTTGCTTGCATAACTTTTGTTTAAAGGATCAAGAATTACCTCCGCTGAATAAAAACCATGCACAATTTTTACTTTTACACACACGCCTTCTTTATAATAAAAGCAGTTGACATTGCCATTTGGGAACTGTACTTTATAGCCGCCATCATCAGTTTTTGCCACTTTTACAAAGCATTGTTGATTGTCACAATACACCCATTTAGAATTTATTGGCTCCTGAAAATAGAGACTCAACAAATTTTCGGTAATTGTTGCAAAGGATAATTTTTCCTTTTCTCCATTTGCCGTAACTTCATATTCATTTCTCAAAAGCCTGGTTTGTTTCTCCGATTTTACAGAACCGTTGAACTTTCTGATTTGAGTAGAACAAACCAGTTTTCCCTTTTCAAAAGTGGAAGATTCTTTGGAAAAAAAAGTAATTGGAAAAACAATTTTGGTCTTGATCTCGGAAACCAACAGCAAAACGGATGTGTTTCCAACGGTGGTTTTCTCCAGTTTCAACCAGCCGATTTCTTTCCCGTATCGAACTATTTTATAATTCAATTGAAGGTTTTGCGCGGATGTCCAGTTAGGAACAAACAACATGAAACCAACCAGGAGAATCGCCAGAAAGCCGTGGAAGTTGGCTTTGAAAAACCGGATTGTTTTCAAATTGGCCTTCATCCACAATTGATTGCCGTACTTTTTTAAAAAAGTACAAATAATAAAAACTAGCATGATTTCTAGGGTTTAAAATTCAAGAAGTTTAAAAATCCGCAGGAAACTCAAAAGACATATCTCCCATTGACTCCACTGCAATGGCTCCAACCACACCAAGCACGACCAATCCAATTCCAAGCACTAACCCCACGGTTTTCAAGGTGGAAAACTCGCCTTCTTTAATTTCGGAGATTTCGGAGATTGGAATTTCTTTTTGGATGCTGCCTTCCTCAACAGTTATTGTGCTATCGTTAACCAGTACCATTTTTGATTTCGCAAACTTGGCGTCTTGACGTATTTTGTAATTTTTCCCAACTACGAGTGAACTGTCTTTCAAATCTATTGTTCTATAAGTGTAACAGCTTTGGAACAAAAAAGAAATGACGATTAAATAAATGACTGAAGTTTTCATGATTTCGAGTTTTAAATTCATCTCAAAATTAGAAACAAGACCAAAAAGGAATATCCAACATTACCCAAATTGTAAAAATCTGGACAAGTTGGATAAATCTGGACAGCTCGTTTTATTGCTCCTTGAACTCGGAAGGAGTAACATTCGTGAATTTTTTGAAAGCGGTATAAAATGTGGATTTGGAGTTAAACCCACATTCAAGACCTATGGCCACGATAGTATAGCTGGAGTAATCAGATTTTATCAGAAACTTTTTTGCTTTTTCCACTCGCAAAAGATTAATGTAATCCGGAAAATTGTATCCACTTTCCTGATTAATCAAATGAGATAATTTACTAGTGCTTATTCCCATTTCAGAGGACAATCTTTCCAAACTAAAGGAAGGGTCAAGAAATCTTTTGTTCTTTTTAATGTAATTCTTGATTATCAGAAACTTTTCCTCTTCTGATTCTTTCGTATTGGAATTCCCGTTTATAATGGTTGGTTCGGCAATAATTTCCTTTCTTAACTCAATACGTTCCAACATCAAGGAATAATTATAAAACCCCTGATAACTAATCCAATACAAAAGCGACGTACTGCTTAGCCTCAAAGGATAATAAATAAAAACTTCGGGGTTTAACACTTTGTCTAAATTCAACAATATGGCGCAAATCCACATAAGGATGACTATACTGCCAAAAAACATGAAATTTTTAAGCCATTTTACATTATCAAAAGCCAATACTTGTTCGTACAATTCTGAATAGTTGAAAAGAATGACAATTGCTTTTATGAAGAGAAATACCGAATAAGAAGCATTTACTATTTCTTCTATCTGGGCATATTTGGCAATAAAAAAATTATTGTTTTCATTAAAATAATTGGGAATCAATGCAATTCTTATGACTATTTCTATTACAAATAGCGAAATGGATACATACACAAAGGAAGAAATCTTCTTTTCGATCTTCAAATAATAAATCAAAAAGGTATAAAAAGAGGGAAAAATAAGAACATACCACGGAATTTGCATTCTATGGATAAAAAAATTGGCATCCACAAAAATAGTTTCGAGTGTTAAAGCCTGAAGATTGTTGAGCATTATAAACAAGACTACCAAGTTCAAATAAATAATGGACTTGTCTCTTCCGTTTTTAGAAAATTGTGTGGCAACTATAAAGATGATTCCAAGTATAACTCCTGATATCATTAAAAAATCAAATATGTTTTTCATGATAAATCTTCTTTAAGTTAATAGATTTATACTTTCATTTTTTTGATTTAAAATGTAAAATTGTCAACTCGGCAACAATTCTACTTCTGCGTTTGGATTAAAAAGATAGGTTCTTCCTGAACTTACCTCAACACATTCATAACGCTTGGTTCTTAATGCCCCTTTTTTGAATATTTTCCCGTTGTGAATCCTGAAAATACTTCCATAAGGTATTTCAAAGATATGATTTTTATCGTTTTGTTTATCAAACTGCTTGAGTGCCAATACCAAAGTCGCATCAGTGTCGCTACTGGCAGTCGGGTTTTTGAAATGCCTTGCCAACAATGGCAACAAATGACCAGGAAAAATCTCGGGACGTATAAACGGAACCATCAATCGCTGGAAAGAATATTTCCATTCGTTCCCGTGGGGTTTAATGTTGCGCCCAAATTTTTCGAAAGCCACCAAATGCGAAATTTCGTGAACCAACGTGATCAAAAACTTGTATTTGTTCAAGCTGGCGTTTACCGTTATTTCGTGTTTTCCACTGGGGCCTTTTCGATAATCTCCGTGACGGGTCACGCGTTCATTCACGATTTTGAGATGAACTTGATTGGTCACAATCAATTCAAAAATTGGTTTCACGGCATGTTCCGGTATGTATTTCGCAAGTGTATCGCTCATTTATAAAAATCCCTCGACTGCGCTCGGGAAGACAAAAAAGTTAATTGAATCAAGGATTACTGGATGAAACTTCCAATACTTTTCCGTTATAATATTTATTTCCGGTCAGGGCAAAATCAAAAATATAATCTGCCATTCCTTTTGCCGAAATTGGCGCTTCATAACCCGGAAATGCTTCTTGCAACATCTCGGTTTGAACAGCCCCAAGTGCCAAAACATTAAAGGCGATTCCTCTTTCCTTGTATTCTTCTGCCAATAATTCCGACAAGGTGATTACCGCTCCTTTACTGGAACTGTAAGCCGCCAATCCAGCGAATTTCAAGCTTCCTTGAATTCCGCCCATCGAACTGATGGTAACCACATGGCTTCCTTTTTGCAAATACGGCAAACAAACACGCGTCAAATTGGCCACGCCAAAAACGTTGACTTTATAGATGTTTTCGAAATCGGTTTGAGAAGTTTCCGAAAAAGGTTTCAGCAGCAAACTCCCTGCATTATGAATTATGACATCCACTTTTTTCCAGGAATGTGACAGAAAATTTTCTACTTTCTGCATTTCATTTTCATCGGATAAATCGATGGAAAGACAACTGATTTTTTCGTTTTCGATAAGTGCTTGTGGTGTTTTTCTGGAAATTGCCAACACATTGTGTCCGGCATTGGCAAACTGCAAAGCCAGTTCATAACCAATTCCTCTTGAAGTTCCCGTGATGATGATGTTTTTCATTTTGCTAAATTAAAAAAAATCCATCAAGTCTATGACCAGATGGATTTTTTTAAGAAAATAATAGTTGTAAACTCTTTGTTTGCATTGAAAGAATCTATTGTTTAACAAATTTAGTTTGGAATTTCTCTTTTCCAGAAAACGCCTTTATTATATAAAGTCCGGCTTAAATATGCTAAACATTATTATTCTTTTATAAACTTGCTTGCATATTTTTTCCCATCTGAATAAGCTTCAACTATATACAATCCTTTCGCAAGGTCTTCTATGTTTATTAGTGATATGTTTTCTTCTTTCTGGTAAACTATTTGTCCTAAAATGTTAGTTATAAAAATTTCATCAATGACCACACTGTTTGACAATTGTAGATTGACCGTATAAATTGAAGGGTTTGGATAAACATTTAAACTTACATTTTCCTTCTGAATTTCAGATATACTTGAAATACCCAGAAGATTACACCCCAAATTATTATTTGGGTATTTATCTGGGTAATCACTGGGGTTATAATGTGGATTATAAATCTTGACACCTCCATCTACAAAACCATCATCATATCCATTATACCATCCATCTCCAAAACCATCATCATATCCAACATCATATCCATCCCCATAAGAAGAATTTATTACTTTATTATAACCAGCTTTATAACCATCGGATTGACCATTGGCAAAACCAAGATCATAACAATCGGAATTAACAACATTAACAGCAAGATGTATGCTGATTTTATTATTGTTAATGGTTTTAGAACCATCATCATATCCATCATCATAACCAATATCATAACCATCAGCAGAACCATCTTGGAAACCAGCGTTAAAACCAACGTTATAACAAACTGCTGACCCATTTTTAGTGCCCTCGGCAACACCTAGATTATAACCAACTAAATGTCCGGCATTATAGCCAGCTAAATAATCAGGAGAACCTTCACAGTCAACCAAATTATTTTTAACGTTGCCACTTCGAGCAGTATGGGAACTTAGAATCCCAATTAGCAGAACGAAAAAGATTGTGTAAAATGCTTTCATAATTTTAATTCATAAAATTATCACCTACTCTTTTAAAGATTTTCGGTTTCCTCTTTGTCTATAGATTATGAAAACACTTCCACCGTAAGTAATCCTAAAATAATTACAGTGAAAAGACCTAAAATAATTACATAAAATTTTTTCATAATTCTACATTTTATATATTTCTTACTCGTTAGGATTTTCAGAGTACGCCTCGTTTTTAGTTGTTTCTGAACTCAACGGTTGTTTTTGAATACTCCATCAAAATCTAGTGCATAATCTAATGCGCCATCTACTTTTGAACATTCTAAGATTAAAAGAAAAAAAAGACATTGTTAATGGTAAAAAAATTGATTTTGAGATTTTGAGATTTTTGTAATTCATAATTTGTATGGTTTTAAGGTTATTTTTTAATCCTTTATAAATTTCTTAGTTTCTTTTACATCCCCAACAAAAATCTCTAAAACATATATTCCTTTAGAGAGGTTGCGAACATCTAAGTGATTTGAATTGTTTTGCTCCATTATTATTTTACCTGACAAATCGGTGATTGTTAACTTATTTATTTCTGATTTGTCAGAAAGGTTAATATTTAAAATGTTGGTTGCCGGGTTTGGATAAATTACTATATCTTGTTTCTCAAAAACAGAAATAGCTAGTGATCCACTCGAAATTATACGCTGCGCATAGATGTCCGGTACGCTGCTTCTGTTATCTGACCAAGTAATAATGGCTCCTGCGCTACTGTCTGAAATGATGGCTACAAAACCTTGACTGCCCGTCGCTGTAGCTACTGCCACTCCATTGGTAGTCCATTGTACCACTCCGCTGGCATTGATGCGCTGAGCATAGATGTTAGTATTAGTACTTCCGCTTCTGTAATCTTCCCAAGTAATAATAGCTCCTCCATTGTCGTCTGAAACGATGGTTTGCCATTGTTGACGATCTGTCGCTGTGCTGATGGCAACTCCATTGGCAGTCCATTGTACCGTTCCGCTGCTATTTATACGCTGGGCATATATGTCATATTCATCATTAATATTACTTCTGTTATCAGTCCAGGTAATAATAGCCCCCGCGCTACCATCTGAAACGATAGTTGGCATATCTTGACTACCTGTAGTTGTGCTGATGGCAACTCCATTGGCAGTCCATTGTACTACTCCGCTGGCATTGATGTGTTGGGCATAGATGTCGTTATTATTTCCACTTATGGTTCCATATGTATACCAAGTAATAATGGCTCCTCCACTGCCATCAGAAACGATGGTAGGAAAGTATTGATCCCCTGTCGCTGTACAAATGGCAACTCCATTGGCAGTCCATTGCACTGTTCCACTTGCATTGATGCGCTGGGCATAGATATGATAACCATTAAAGCTTCTGTAATCCTGCCAGGTAATAATAGCTCCTCCATTGCCGTCTGATGCAATGGTTGGATCTGCTTGTAATCCAGCTGCTGTGCAGATGGCTACTCCATCGACAGTCCATTGAACCACACCGCTGGCATTGATGCGTTGGGCATAGATGTCATCATGACTTGCGTTTCTGTAATCCCCCCAGGTAATAATGGCTCCTGCGCTACCGTCTGAAACTATGTTTAGAGAATATTGGCTGCCTACTGCTGTGCAAATGGCCACTCCATTGGCAGTCCATTGTACCACTCCGCTGGCATTGATGCGCTGGGCATAGACGTCAAATCCGCTTCTGCTATCCTGCCAAGTAATAATAGCTCCTCCGATGCCGTCTGAAACAATTTTTGGCCGTTGTTGATTACCTGTCGCTGTGCAAATGGCAACTCCATTGGCAGTCCATTGTACCATTCCGCCGGCATTGATGCGCTGGGCATAGATGTCGTAATCATTAAATGATCTGTAATCCTGCCAGGTAATAATAGCTCCTCCACTACCATCTGAAATTATTTGTGGACGTTCTTGATTACTAAAAGCTGTACAGATGGCGTTATTCACCGCAGCGTTAGAAGACCATTGGGCGTAAGTGTATTGTGTATTAATTAGTTGGGTGAACACTACGACTAAAATAGGGAGTAATTTTTTTTTCATAATTTAAATTATTAAATTTTCACTTACTTCGTAAATTATTTAATGTAGTTTTTTAAATCGCTCACCATAAATAACGGCATAGTTTTCATCCGAGACTACCGTTACCCCCATAAGATCGTAACTTCCAGTAGCATAATTCCCGTTTGAGCTTTCTCCATACTGAACTAAAAGAGTGACTGCATATCGACCATTTATTCCTTCTTGTTTGCGAACAATACCTTTTTCATCACAATCAAACCAAAATTTAATTGGAATGGGATTTACCATATGTGGCTGAAACAATCCTGTTCCATTTTCGTTTAATTCAACTATCGGCTTTTCAGTTTCTTTACCCCATTCGTAAATATAGGTACCAAAAACCACCTTCATATCGGTCGGTATTTTTCTGGTTACGGTGTAAACAGTTCCCTTTAAAGTAATTTTCTCAATTGAACCCTGAGCTTGTAACTGGAATCCTGTACAAATAAGTAGTAGTAGTAGTAGTAGTAGTAATATAATTTGTCTTTTCATTTTTCTGTTTGTTAAAGATTATTAAATTTCCTGTCTATTATAAAATTCATTGCTTAACTGATATCCCATCTTTATCAACAAATAATCTCCCGGTGTTGTTTTCGATTAAATTGTTTTTTGGATCGCCATTATCATCTAACATAATCAGTACATATTGAACATTTTCAATACCATTGGTAGTCAGTGTACCGGAATATGCTATTGCCATTACGGATGTATTTCCATCTAGAGTAGTATTAACTTTTAAGAAAACAGAAAATTTGTTGTCAATTCCAGAAATAAAAGAATTTACCCCAACTTGTGTGGAGGTTCCTTGAATAGATTCATAGTCAACAATCAATTTTTCATTTAGTTGATTTGAAAATTTTAGCAAAGCATCTGCATAAACAGTTCCAATTACATCGTTTGGAACGGAACTAGATTGTGAAATCATTGGTGTAATTAAATAAGACCCATTTATAATAGGAGGATTTGCCCCAGTATTAAAAGTAAAACCTAAATTTCTCATTGCAGTCAAAACTTCTGGGGAGAAAAAATTTTCAATTGATTTAATTGAACCGTCAAATTCTTTTGTTTCCTCGTCGTCTTTAGAACAAGAAAACAATACTACAGATAATACTACTAAAATAATTACATTTAAGTTTTTCATAATCGTATAAATTAATTTTCTTACTCGTTAGGCTTTTCAGAGTGCGCCTCGTTTTTAGTTGTTTCTGAACTCAACTGTTGCTTTTTGTAATTATAAAATGAGAAATTGCCATCTTACCAAATAATAATAGTCTTTATCTGACCCTCATAATCAATATTTGCTTCTCCAATTTGAGAACAGCTACTTGGCCATTGGGATGCGTCTGGAAAGAATTCCCAGTATAATTTACTTTCACCTGAGTAAGAAAAATAAGTCCAACTAGTTTCAGAACTTTTAAATTCTGGACCATATCCCTGATTTATTATTCTGTTGGAACCAGATAGAATTCCTTGTGAGTTATAACTATTGGATACAACAGTTCCAGCCTTCCAAGCTAAATGATATAAAGTAGTATTTAAGCTACTACAGTTTCCTGTAGGCTTATTTATAATTATTTTGAATTGTCCTTTAGGGTGTAAAACAGCAGTAGTTCCTCCTGTGCCACAAGGATAATTTGAAGTCGCAACATATTGGGTTGGATTATTTGTGGTGACGGCTTGATTTGGAACTCCTACAATTAAAAGTCCGTTTGTAAATAACAACGGAAATTCTAATACATCTTTCCCAATAGTAAAAGTCATAGAGGGTTTGGAAGAATTAAAAGTTCCAATTGTTTCTTTACCACTAGAGCAAGCTTTAGCAATAGAACCTGATAATGACAGATATGCTGTTCCAGCACCATCATTTCTACTCCAATAATTTCCAGTAGGCTTACTACCATTATAAATACTCCCGCTTGTTCCAGTTCCACTAGTTCCAGTACCGACTGTTCCAGTTCCTGTCGTGCTGTCACTATTTGTTTGGTCGCCACCTAAGTCTTCTCCCAAATTGTCACAAGAATTTATAGCGAAGGCTATAAACATAAAAAGTATTAATTTATTTTTTTTCATAAATAAAAGGTTAAAGGCTGTTACGGTTATTAGCTTTTTCATAATTTTATTTGTTTTTATGGTTAATATTTTTTATGATATAGTTGTTTTGAATTCACTTCAGAAACCCTTCCCTCACTGCCCAACCTACCAATTGCTGCGTGTTTTTAAATCCTGTCTTACGCAACATATTGCGGCGGTGCGTTTGAACGGTACTTTTTGTAATACCCAGTTTTAGTCCAATAGTTTCACTGGTGTAACCGTTGCAGATCAACGTCAAGACTTTCAATTCGGATTTACTCAATACATTGATTTCTTTGTCCATAGTGTTTAAAAATCTTGAAGGAATTTAAAGGAACTGCTATATATCAAATTTAATTAGAACCGGTTTAAATAAAAATACCTACTATTGGGTATTTTTACTTAAACCGGTTCTCAGAATTTTAAAAATTTTGTGTGGTAAATAAAAAGAAAAATTGCAGTAAACTTAACTAGGGCTTAAACCAAATGCAGTGGCAAATTTATAAAGCTCCGAAAAGGTTTTAATTTCAAGCTTTTGCTTAATATTTCGACGGTGTGTGTTTATGGTCAACTTTGTGATGAATAAAGTATCAGAAATGGCAGCGTTATTGTTACCAAGAACCAATAAACTTATAATTTCTTTTTCTTTGGGGGTAAGTCTGCAATATTTTGCAAAATTCTTTTTCATCCAGTCACTTTCTTCCAATACACTGTTAATTTTTTTTGCTACAGTGCCTAAGGAATTCACTTCATTGACCGAAAGAATTATTTTATCGGAAACCAATTGACCGGGAGTGTATAGCAATTTTGCAGAAGCAAAATACCATTTATAAGAAGTCTCGTCCAGTGCTTTTACACGATGGACAAAATTGAGGATTCTTTCTTTCTCCTGATTTTTTTGCATTACGTAATAACTGGCAACAATTTTATTTATCTCATCTGGCACAAAAAAATGATTAAAATAGCCTGGCCCCAGTTCAGCAAGTTCTTCCACATTATGTTTAAGAATATTGCAACCACAATTGTTCATATAAATAGTAGCTACTTTAGTAAGATCAATTACCAAAATATTTCCGGGCAAATAGTCTCCTATTGTTTCTAATGAAAAATCGCCTTTATGTATCTTGTTTTCCAATGTAAATAGCTGCTGCCTGCTAGTACAGATTATTTCACGGGTTGTCAGGTTAGTTTTCATATAACTCGGATATTAGGAAGTGGACATATCAAAAACAACTGCATATTTCATTAATTCTGCCAAAGTTCTTATTTCAAGTTTTCTATTTATGTTTTTCCGATGTGTATTTACAGTATGTTCCGAAATGTAAAGTTTGACACTAATTTCAATATTAGTTCTTCCCATTGCCAATAATTCCAGAATTTCAGTTTCTCTTTTTGTGAGTAAACCGAGTTTATTATATATATTTTTTAGAAAATCCAGGTCTTCCATAACCTTATATATTTTCTCTTTGCAATCTCCTATTAATTCCAAATCATACGTAAAAATTACAATTTTTTGAAAAGTTCCATTTTCGCTTTTTTTTAATCTTGCAGAAGAAACATACCATTTAGCCTCAAGATTTTCTGTTTCGTTATTACCCCAAAAAAAACTATATACTGTTTCCTCATCTTCTTTATTTAAAAATCCGGCTATTTGTCTGGCTAATTCTTGTTGACTTTCTTCAGAGAGGGGCTCAAAAAAAGTTTGATTAAGCATCGAATCATCCGCTTTTTTTATATCCAAAGAACTTATATCGAAAACCTTTACTTGATCTGGAAAAAGCCTTTCAGCAATTGCACAAAGTTTATTTAGACAATTTTTCATATCGAGTAATTATTAATTTCGTTTAACAAAAAAACAACTAAAAATATGAATTAGTCTTTTTAAACCATTTTTAAACAGGGTAGTTATGCACGATATTGTGTTTATGCACTTCCTTTTATTGAAACATAAATGATTAAGAACATATTAAACATAGAAAAATACATATTAAACAACAAATAAAAACGACTAAACGTTAAAAAACCCGATTACAAACCACAAATACTGTTAAAAAACAATTAATATTGAAGAAGTTTTTGCTTTATAGAAACTATATAAAGCTTTTTTTGAATACCAAAATCTCAAAAATAAAAAACCCTTCCGATTTTATACTTTCGAAAGGGTTTCTCATAAAATAATCTAGTAATTATCCCGAAATAATACTCCTTGAAATCACGATTTTCTGAATTTCGGAAGTGCCTTCGTAAATTTGGGTAATCTTGGCATCCCGCATCAATCGCTCCACGTGGTATTCACGAACATAACCGTTTCCACCGTGAATTTGCACGGCTTCAATGGTGGTGTCCATGGCAGTTTGTGAAGCAAAAAGCTTTGCCATTGAACTACTGACATCATAATTGTGATGATTGTCTTTGTCCCAAGATGCCTTTAAACAAAGATGCCTTGCCGCTTCTATATTTACAAACATATCGGCCAATTTAAAAGCAATAGCCTGATGATGGCAAATTTCCGTTCCAAAGGATTTACGCTCTTTCGAATATTTCAAAGCCAATTCATAAGCGCCGGAAGCGATTCCCAAAGCCTGGGAAGCAATTCCAATTCTTCCTCCTGCCAAAGTTTTCATCGCAAATTTAAAACCGAAACCTTCTTCTCCAATCCTGTTTTCTTTTGGCACTTTCACGTCATTGAATTGCAAAGAATGGGTGTCGGAACCCCGAATTCCCATCTTGTGTTCTTTGGGACCAATGGAAAATCCTGGCATATCCTTGGTCATAATCAAGGCGTTGATTCCTTTGCTGCTTTTCTCTATATGCGTCTGGACAATAACAATATAAACCGAAGCTGTTCCGCCATTGGTAATCCAGTTTTTGGTTCCGTTTACCAAATAATAATCGCCCATATCAATGGCGGTGGTTTTCTGCGAAGTGGCATCACTCCCCGCTTCGGGTTCACTCAAACAAAAAGCGCCGTGAATCTGGCCTGAAGCCAAAAGCGGCAACCATTGCTGTTTTTGTTCTTCGGTTCCAAATTCCTGCAAACCCCAACAAACAAGCGAATTATTGACGGACATCACTACCGAAGCCGAAGCATCAACTTTCGAAATTTCTTCCATGGCAAGGACATACGAAACCGTGTCGAGACCGCTCCCACCGTATTTTGGATCTACCATCATTCCCATAAATCCAAGTTCTCCCATTTTTTTGATTTGATCGGCAGGAAAAACCCCCTTTTCATCTCTTTCAATTACACCTGGCAATAATTCGTTTTGAGCAAAATCCCTGGCGGCTTGTTGCACCATTAATTGCTCTTCGGTTAGATTAAAATCCATAATAGTTTAAGATAAAAATGTTGAACTCTCTCAAAGATACTTCTAAATACCGAAATTTTCAATTTTGATTCGTAAATTTGAGCAATGAAAAAAAAACACTACAATGTCATCGGAGTTATGTCTGGAACCTCACTGGACGGCGTTGATTTAGCTCATATTAAATTTCATTTCATCAACAATAAATGGGCTTTTGAAATTTTGGAAAGCGAAACTGTTGGCTACAGCCAAAATTGGATTGACCAATTAAAATCGGCAGTAGATTTTTCTGAAACTAAACTCGAGAAACTAAACCAAGACTACACCGCACTCTTGGCAAGTATCATTTCCACTTTTATTGAAAAACATAAAATTGAAAATTTGGATGCTGTTTGCTCACACGGTCATACTATTTTGCATCAACCGCAAAATGGATTTACGCTGCAAATTGGGAATTTACCTAAAATATCTACTTTAATTCATCAAACGGTAGTTTGTGATTTCAGGGTTCAGGATGTAGAATTGGGAGGTCAAGGTGCGCCTTTGGTTCCAATTGGCGATCGCATTTTATTTTCGGAATATGATTATTGCATCAATTTGGGGGGCTTTTCGAATGTGTCTTTCGAACAAAACGGAAAACGAATCGCATTCGATATTTCGCCAGTGAATACGGTTTTGAATTATTATGCCAATCAATTGGGATTGGATTATGACGACAAAGGACAACTTTCCAAAACAGGAAAAATCAATGCCGATTTGTTGAATGAATTAAACGCATTGGATTTTTACCAACAAAAATTTCCTAAATCATTGGGTTTTGAATTTGTAAAAGGAATCATTTTACCTCTAATCGAAAGCCACGAAATTTCCATTGAAGACAAATTACGTACTTTTACTGAACACGTGGCTTTGCAAACGGCTTTGGCTTTAGAAGATATTGAAACTCGCAATGGTCGAATGCTGGTAACTGGAGGTGGTGCTTACAATAATTTTCTTGTCGAACGCATTCAATCGCATTTGCCCGAAATGGAAATCATCATTCCATCCGCCAAAATATTGGAATTCAAGGAAGCCCTAATATTTGCCTTGCTTGGCGTTTTGAAATTACGAGACGAAATCAATGTTTTGAGTAGTGTAACGGGAGCTAAAATGGACCATAGTTCGGGAATAATTTATTCTTGCTAATTAAAATAGAAAATGGAATTACAGCATACAACCACAAAACTATTCAAAGATTTTTTCGAAAGCGAAAAGTCGAGTGGCCTTGTATTGATAGGCTGCACGGTGATTTCATTAGTATTGGCTAATTCTGTTTTTGGCTCAACCTACTTGCATTTTTGGCATACTAATTTAGGCGGACAACCTATTGAATATTGGATTAACGATGGACTGATGACCATTTTCTTTTTGCTAATCGGTTTGGAATTAGAAAGGGAAGTTTATAAAGGAGAATTGTCCAATATCAAAAAAGCACTTTTACCCATTTTCGGGGCAATTGGAGGAATGCTTGTTCCCGCAGCTTTGTATTTATCCTTTAATTACGGCACAAATACGCAATCGGGAGCAGGAATCCCGATGGCAACCGATATTGCTTTTGCCTTGGGAATATTATCGTTGTTAGGCAACAGAGTGCCAACTTCCCTAAAAATATTCTTGACCGCTTTGGCCGTAATTGATGACTTGGGAGCGATTTTGGTGATAGCCGTATTTTATACCAAAGCATTGTTTTGGGACAATCTTTTAATTGCCTTGGGAATTTTTGGCTTCTTGTTAATCCTCAACCGATTGAAAGTCAGAAACTTGATTCCTTATTTAATTGGCGGCGTGATAATGTGGTATTTTATGCTTCATTCGGGTGTTCACGCCACTATTACGGGAGTTCTATTGGCTTTTGCAATTCCTTTTGGAAACGGAAACAAAGAATCCACTTCTTATATTTTGCAGCATTTCCTCCATAAGCCAGTTGCTTTTATCATACTTCCCGTTTTTGCATTGGCCAATACGGCAATCGTTTTGAGTTCGAATATGGGCGAAGTTTTAGTGCAACATTACAGTATTGGAATAGCCTTGGGACTCATCGTGGGAAAACCGCTGGGGATTTTTGCATTGAGTTTCTTGGCCGTGAAATTGGGAATCTGCAACCTTCCGAGTGACTTAAACTGGAAATCCATAATTGGCGTAGGCTTTTTGGGAGGAATTGGTTTTACGATGTCTATTTTTGTCACCTTGTTGGCTTTTGACGATGCCACAATTATCAACAATGCGAAATTCATCATTCTGCTTTCTTCCTTGGCAGCGGGAACAATTGGTTTTTTTAGTTTGAAATTAACTTTAAAAAGGAAGCCACAAACATTTCAATAGCCAACAATTTTTAGTAATTTTCAACGTTTTTAAAACGAATACGCTTTATAAATTTTAAACCACGAATGAGCTCCACTATTTCTTCAGACCAAAAAAAATCATTTTTAATAGCCACACTATTATTCGGAACGCTGTTGTTGATTTTATTCTTCATCCGATTTTGGCCTCCGGCCAACTTGGAAGAGCTAACTGGCGGCGGAGGTGGCGGTGGCGTTACCATAAACTTTGGCGACAGCGATTTGGGATCGGGTGCCAATTATAAAAGCGAAGTTTTGGACGTGCAAAATAAAGCCAGACAAACTCCAACGAAAGCAACACCAGACGAATCTATTTTATCTCAGGAAAATTCCACCGAGGAAAGCGTGGTCATTCCACAGAAGGAAAAACCATTAAAACCAACACCTGTTTTAAAAGAAGAACCAAAGCCAGTTGTTGCACAAAAACCAAAAGTTTCCAACAATACCAATGATGCCTTGGCAAGTATCATGAAAGGTTCCAATAAAGGTGGCGATGGAGATGACAATGTGGCTGGAAACAAAGGAAAATCAAACGGAAGTTTAAGTTCTAACGGATATTACGGAACGGGAGGTTCTGGAGGCGGAACCGGTGGAGGAAATGGAACGGGCAACGGAACGGGAACAGGTAGCGGTTATGGCTCTGGAAGTGGCGGAGGTTCTGGAAATGGAACTGGTTATTCGCTGGGAAACAGGAAAGCAATTTCTAAACCTGCTCCAAAATACACTTGTAATGAAACCGGAAAAGTCGTTGTGGAAGTGTCCGTGGATAGAAATGGAAAAACCATAGACGCCATTGCAGGAATAAAAGGAACCACGAATACGGCAAAATGTTTATTGGACCAAGCCAGAATTGCTGCAATGAATACAAGATGGGATGCCAGCAGCAATGCACCGGATAAACAAGTAGGCAAGATTATTTATAATTTCAATTTGAATTAAAAAAGGATTAGACGCCACAGATAACACGTATTAAACGGATTTTCACTGATAAAACAAAAATGCCTCGAAATTAATTTATCGAGGCATTTTTTTATTTGTGAAATTTTGATGCTTACTTCGGACTGGTTGCAATCACGAATTTCAGATTGTTTTTTACTCCTATTTGCAATACATCCACTAAATCCTGCACTTGTAGATTAAAAGGAATTCTAACAATAACCGTTTGGTCTTTTTCGGCATTCATTTTCGACATTAAAGTCGTTTCTAATTCTTCGAAAGGAACAGCTTGCTTGTCGAGATAGAATTTCTTGTCTTCGGTAACAGACAAACTAATGTATTGTTTATTGGTTTTCTCGTTGGATTTGGCTTTTGGCAATGTCATTTTAATCACATTGGGATTTGCCAAAGTCGATATAATCAGAAAAAACAACAACAAGAAAAACATAATGTCACTCAACGAAGACGTGGCGACTTCGGCGTGGAATCTTCTTTTTCGTTTTATGGACATCGCTATGCTTTTTGAATAATATTTACAAATTCCAGTATTTGCTTTTGAATTTTCAAAGCAAAATTATCAATCTTCCCGTTCAACAAGTGGTAGGCGCTGTAAGCAATAATACCAACCAACAATCCGGCACCACTACTGATCATTTTTTCGTAAAGTCCTCCAGAAATATTACCAATACTGATATCCTCGGTAACCGAGATGCTGTAAAATATTTTGATAACCCCAGAAATGGTTCCAATAAATCCTAATGTTGGCGCAATACCGGCAATAAGCCCCAATTGTCCCAAATGTTTTTCCATCTCTCCAATTTCAATATCGGCAGCGCGATCCATATTGGATTCAATCTCGATAATCGGTCTTCCAATAATAAGAATTCCCTCTTTTATGATATTTCCCGAGGCCGTATTACTTCTTTCGGCGATTGAACGAGCCATATCCAATTTGCCCGAATGCAGATTGTCCCTCACATCTCGCATTAAAAGCGCATCGATTTTGGAAACTCTATGAATGTATAAATAGCGTTCTACAATCAAATAAAAAGTATAAAATAACAATATTGAAATTGGAATCAAGAAAAAACCTCCTTTTAAAATAAATTGTAAAACAGAAATTTCATTGTTTGTGGCAATTTTTTCTATGATTACGTTTGATGCGGCATTGGCGATGGTGTCGGCTTGTAATTGTATTAAACTAAACATATATTATTATTTTACTCATTAATTCTAAAAAATATTTGAAATTTGCAATAAAGATACTTTTCGATGTACAATTAAACTAAAAAAAACGAAAAATATTTTAACCCACCCCTATTTTAATAAAAATGAATTATCAAGAAACAATAAACTGGATGTTTAATCAATTGCCGATGTACCAACTTCAGGGTGCTTCGGCGTATAAAAAAGATTTGACCAATGCCTATTTGCTGGCCGATCATCTTGACAATCCACAGAAAAATCTTAAATGCATTCACGTTGCGGGAACAAACGGCAAAGGTTCCACTTCGCACATGTTGGCTTCGATACTTCAGGAAGCGGGTTACACCGTGGGTCTGTATACCTCTCCCCATCTGAGAGATTACAGGGAACGCATCAAGATTGACGGAATCGAAATTTCGGAAGATTTTGTGTGCGATTTCATCAGCAAACACAAACATTTTTTTGAAAACAATGACATGAGTTTCTTCGAGATGACCGTGGGTTTGGCTTACGATTATTTTGCCAAAGAAAAAGTGGACATCGCCATTATCGAAGTGGGAATGGGCGGAAGATTGGACGCTACCAATATTATCACGCCATTGGTTTCCGTAATTACGAATATCGCTTTGGACCACACCCAATTTCTGGGCAACACAATAGAATCCATCGCTTTTGAAAAAGCCGGAATCATCAAACCCGGAATCCCTGTCGTCATTGGAGAATACACCAATGAAACAAAACCCGTGTTCGAAACAAAAGCCAAGGAAAACAATTCGGAAATCTATTTTGCTTCCAAATTAATTTCACAAAATTATCCATCCGATTTAATTGGGGATTATCAAGTCCACAACAAAAAAACGGTTTTACAAACCATCGCCATAATAAACTCCCAAAAGGAATTTAAAATTTACGAAACAGACATCAAATCAGGTTTGTTGAATGTAGTAAAAAACACGGGACTCGAAGGAAGATGGCAACAACTGGGAGAATCACCAAAGATAATTTGCGATACTGCACACAATAAAAATGGATTGGAAATCGTGATGACTCAAATCCAAAAACAAAAATTCGACAATTTACACATTGTTTTGGGAGTGGTAAACGACAAAGATTTGGACGAAGTCTTGCCCCTGTTCCCTACCAATGCCACTTATTATTTCTGTAAACCAAATATTCCTCGCGGACTGGAAGCCATAATTTTACAAGAAAAAGCCCAAAAATTCCATTTGCTTGGAGAAACATACCCCTCAGTAACAGAAGCTTACAATGAATCCAAGAATATCGCCACGAAAAATGATTTTATCTTTATTGGAGGAAGCACCTTTGTAGTAGCCGAATTGCCATTAAATACAGCAATTTAACATATCTGATGATTTGTTGTTTATAATTTATGTTAATTATGTATAAATAGTTGATTAATAAATGATTAACTTTAATACTAATTTTCTAATTAATTAACTCTTTAACAACTAAACAATCATGAAACTGAACAAATTTTTAGCTTTAGGAATGTTAATTCTCACATTTCTAGCGAGCGTAAATGTTAACGCTCAAGAAGAACCAAAACCTGTATACATTACAGTTACCACCATGCATCGAAATTTCGATAATGCCAACAGAACCGATTGGCTAAAAACGGAACAGGAGTATTATGACAAAGTCATCAGCAAGAATGATTTAATAATAGGCTCTGAAATCCTGACCCACTATTATACGGCGAACAGCTCTGAAATTTTACACATTTCAGTATACAAAACCTGGGGAGACATAGAAAAAGCAAATGAAATTTCAACCGAATTAATTAAAAAAGCATGGCCGGACGAAACAGCAAGAAAAGCTTTTTTTGACAAACAAAGAAGTTTTTACACAACTTACCATTCCGATGAAATTTACACTTCACTCCCAACGATAGGCTATAAAGAGTTAAAAACAACTTCAAAAGAGCCGATGATTGTATACCTTCGCAAATCCCAATTATCAATGAATGGGCAAGGGCAAGGAAAAGAAATGAAAGAGTTTAACGACAAGGTAACCATGAAAAACCCATACATTAAAGCTTATTATCCCCACCGTCATGCTTGGGGTTCCGATAGCCGAGAATTCGTGGAAGCCTTTTTATTTGACTCAATGTCGGATATGGAAAAATCAAGCGACAAAGACGATGAATTAGAAAAAGCCGCGTGGCCAAAAGAAGCCGACAGAAAAGCCTTTTTTGACGAAATGAAAAAGTCTTTTACCGGTATTCACGGTGATTACGTTTACCGAAACGAACCAACAATGGCAAAATAATGGCACTATTTCACATCAAACTCCGATTCCAAGACAGAATCGGAGTTTGTTTGAAATTTTATTCCCAACTTAATAAATTAAATACCAACCAAATACAATAGTCTTCAAAAAAAATATGGAAATTTCCATAAAAATGTTTTGCAAAAGCAAAAAACCACCCTATATTTGCACACGCAATAGGGCGATTAGCTCAGCTGGTTCAGAGCACCTCGTTTACACCGAGGGGGTCGGGGGTTCGAACCCCTCATCGCCCACAAAACTTCTCAAGAAATTGGGAAGTTTTTTTTTTACTTTTTTTCAAGACTTTTTATGTTGACTTACATTTTTATTTACATTTGTAAAAGTTGCCTACAACTAAAACAAACCCCCAAACCCCCAAACCTACAAACATAATAAAATGAAGAAAACCCTTTTGACGACATTTTTTGCCGTATGCCTTACTTTAACGACAATGGCACAAGAAAAAGAGGCGGTTAAGACTCCCCCAGAAAAAACCGTTTCCAAAGAAGATAAAGAAGCTGCAAAAGCCAAAAAAGAAGCCGACCTTCTAGAAGTATTCAAAATAGCCGCAATAACACCGGAAGAACAAGCAAAAATGAGAGAATTTATAGTAGAAAGTGGTGAATACGGCAAACAACTAAGAGCCGACCCCGATTTTACTGACGAAGAGAAAATTTTAAAAGCTAAAGTATATTCTAAAATTAAAAATGCAAGAATGAAAGAACTGTTAGGAGACGCCAAATACAAAATCTATAGAGACGCTGTAAACGCACAAAAGAAAAGAGATACAAAATCCAAATAATAAATTCAAAAAAAAGGGTTTGACATTTTTAAGTCAAACCCTTTTTTAATGATTATTGTTAAAAGTGCTTATTTCACAAACTCAATTGCTTTTTCCAAAGCTTCCTGAATTCCTTCCACTTTTTTACCTCCAGCAGTAGCGAAGAAAGGTTGGCCTCCTCCTCCACCTAAGATGCATTTTCCTAATTCACGAACTACAGCTCCTGCATTCAGGTTTTTCTCGGCAACTAATTCTTTGGAAATATAACAGCTCAACATTGGTTTTCCATCTTCGGCCGTTGCCAATACCAAGAAAATGTTTTTACCCAAAGTTCCCAATTCATAAGCCAAATCTTTTGCACCCTCTGGACTCAAATTTACCTGTTTCGCCAAGAATTGAACTCCGTTTACTTCTTGTAGTTCCTGAGCCAATTCCCCTTTCATATTCTTGGCTTTATCTTTCAATAAAACCTCCAATTGTTTTTTAAGTGAAGTGTTTTCATCTTGCAATGTTTGAATCGCTTTTACAGGATCAACGGCATTTTTCAACACTTCTTTGATTTCATAAAAAGAAAGCAATTGTGATTCAAAAAACTCTTTGGCAGCTTCACTGGTAATCGCTTCAATACGTCTAATTCCAGCAGCAACAGCACCTTCAGACGTAATTTTGAAATGCCAAATATCGCTCGTGTTAGGAACGTGGGTTCCTCCACATAATTCTACCGAATCCCCAAATTTGATCATTCGTACCAAATCTCCATATTTTTCTCCAAACAAGGCCATCGCACCTTCCTGCAATGCTTGGTCTTTTGGAATCGCTCTTTTTTCAATCAACGGTAAACTCTCTCGAATCCTGGCATTCACGAAATCCTCCACTTCTTTAATTTCATCATCCGTCATTTTAGAAAAATGAGAAAAGTCAAAACGCAAAGAAGCAGAACGTACCATCGAACCTTTTTGTTCAATATGAGTTCCCAATATTTTTCGCAATCCTTGGTGCAACAAGTGGGTTGCCGTATGGTTTGAAGATGTTTTTGCTCTTTGGATTCCATCCACAACAGCCGTAAAACTATCGGTTAAATTTTCAGGCAATGATTTGGCAAGGTGAACTGTCTGGCTGTTTTCCTTCTTGGTATCGACAATATAGATAATGTCGCCGTTTTGGGCTTCCAGGTATCCTTTATCTCCCGTTTGCCCTCCACTTTCTCCATAAAATGGCGTAGAGTTGAAAACCAACTGGAAAATCTCGCCATCTTTTACACTTTCCACTCTACGGTATTTGGTGATTTTAACATTGTGTTTCAATCGGTCGTAACCCACAAATTCCTGTACATCATCTTCAACCAAAACATTCCAGTCTCCTGTCGTAACTTTGGATGCGGCACGGGAACGTTCCTTTTGCAATTGCAATTGTTCCTGGAATCCTTTTTCGTCCAATTCTAATCCTTTTTCAGACAAAATCAAAGCCGTCAAATCGATTGGAAAACCGTAAGTATCATACAATTCAAATGCTTTTTTACCTTCGATTATTTTACCTGAGTTGGTATTAATCACGGCATCCAACAACACCAATCCTTGATCCAAAGTTCTCAAAAAAGAACTCTCTTCCTCACGAATCACGTTCGAACACAACGCTTTTTGAGTACGGATTTCCGGAAAAGAACCGCTCATTTGCGTACTCAAAGTCTCTACCAATTTATAGATAAATGGCTCTTTGGTATCCAAGAAAGTAAAACCGTAACGAATCGCACGACGCAAAATTCTACGGATAACATAACCTGCTCCCGTGTTCGATGGCAACTGACCGTCGGCAATGGCAAAAGCTACCGCACGAACGTGATCTGCAATGACACGAATCGCGATATTTATTTTTTCCTCCGCTTCGTCTTTTGCTTTAATTGTATATTTAGTTCCGGTAATCGTTTCGATTTCCCTGATAAGTGGCGTAAAAACATCGGTATCATAATTCGACTGAACGCCTTGCAAAACCATGCAAAGTCTTTCGAATCCCATTCCGGTATCGACGTGCTGGGCAGGCAATTTCTCAAGAGAACCATCGGCTTTACGGTTGAATTCCATAAATACGTTGTTCCAAATCTCGACAACATGTGGATGGTCGTTATTCACTAAATCCTTTCCTGAAACCAAAGCTTTTTCTTCGGCAGAACGAATATCAACGTGAATTTCTGAACAAGGCCCACAAGGTCCTTGGTCTCCCATTTCCCAGAAATTGTCTTTCTTGTTTCCAAGAATAATTCGGTCTTCGTCAATCAAGGTTTTCCAAATATCATAAGCTTCTTGGTCGAAAGGCACATTTTCTTCGGCGTTTCCTTCAAATACAGAAACATAAAGAATGTCTTTTGGTATTTTATAGACTTCTGTCAACAATTCCCAAGCCCAGTTGATGGCTTCTTTTTTGAAATAATCACCAAAAGACCAATTCCCCAACATTTCGAACATCGTATGGTGGTAGGTATCAATCCCTACTTCCTCCAAATCGTTGTGTTTTCCTGAAACACGAAGACATTTTTGAGTATCGGCAATTCTTTTGCTTTTCGGTGTGGCGTTACCCAAGAAATATTCTTTGAACTGCGCCATTCCTGAGTTGTTGAACATCAGGGTGGGGTCGTTTTTGAGAACTATTGGAGCCGATGGAACGATTAAGTGTCCTTTACTTTCGAAAAAATCCAGAAATTGTTTACGTACGTCTTGTGATTTCATATTCTTGTTATGTTTGCCATTAAGGCACAATTTTTTTTAAAATTATCTTGTTATTTTATGCCCCAGACAGTAATGGAAAGCTTCGAAGTTTTGAAATCTATTTTTTCTTGAGATGGCAGGGCGACTGGAAGAAGCTCCTGCTGGCTCATTAGAAAAAAAGAATTTCATGACGAGAACTTGCAATGGAAAGCTGGAAAAGGCACAATAGTTACTATTTTAAAATAAACCATCTTATTTATCTTGTTCATTTGCCCTTTTTATTTGTTAAAAAATATTTCAATAGCAAAAACTATTAAACTATTTTTTGCCTTGAAAAAGAACAAACTAACGTCGCTAAATTTGGACGCTTTATTTCAAAACAGTAACTAAAATATTTATTATCGGAAAAAGGGTTGAAAAAATGAAACATTTATTAAATTTGTTCGACTAACCTTTTTACGATGTGCAAAAATAGGGTATTTTAAAATATGGCGAAAGTAAAATATTATTACGATTCCGAAAATCTAGCCTATAGAAAGATAATAACAAAAACCAGAAAGAAAATTGGAGTTGTTTTGTTGTTTTTAGTGGCTTCGGCATTGTTTGGTTTTTTAAGTTTCGTGATTTTATTGAATACGCCTTATTTTGAAACTCCAAAAAACAGGTTGCAGGCTCGCGAAATAGAAAATTTGAAATTACGATATGCCATCTTGAACAAGAAAATGGACGAAGTGGACAATGTGATCGAGTTGATTGAAGAAAGAGACAATAATCTGTACAGGGTCTATTTTAACGCCTCCCCGATTCCCGAAGAGGAGCGGAAATCAGGTTTTAAAGACGCTGATCGATATAAAGATTTAGAAGGTTACGACAATTCGCAATTGGTTGCCAATACCACGAAAAGAATTGACAAACTTCGAAAAGAATTGAGCATCCAGTCGAAATCGTTGGACGATATTTTGAAAATGGCTGAAGCAAAAGACAAATTATTGTCGGCAATTCCAGCCATTCAGCCTGTGAGGAACGAAAATTTAAAAAATATGGCTTCTGGTTTTGGATATCGAACAGACCCTTTTACCAAGGCTAGAAAAATGCACGAAGGAATGGATTTTACCGCTAAAACCGGCACTCCAATTTATGCCACTGGTGATGGAATTGTGGCAAGAGCCGACAATACGGCTTCGGGATACGGAAATCATATCGTGATTAGACACGGTTATGGGTATGAAACTTTATATGCACATTTAAGCAGATACAAATGCAGGGCCGGCCAACGCATCAATCGTGGAGACGTAATAGGTTATGTGGGAAGCACGGGAAGATCGGAAGCGCCACACTTGCATTATGAAGTGCATAAAAATGGCAAAGTGGTAAATCCACTCAACTTTTATTATGGCAATATTTCGGCGGTGGAATATGTTGCCATTGCACAATTGGCGAATCAGGAAAATCAATCTTATGACTAATTTTATTTGAATTGTTCAGATAAATGATGAAAAACAAAAAATAGACATGCATATAGAATTATCTAAAGACAAAAGATATTACAGCATTGGTGAAGTAGCCAAGGCTTTTGACGTGAATGCATCGCTTATTCGATTTTGGGATAGTGAATTTGACATTCTCAAACCAAAGAAAAATGCCAAAGGCAACCGGATGTTTACACCCGAAGACGTGAAAAACCTACAATTAATTTATCATTTGGTAAAAGAAAGAGGTTTCACGCTCGAAGGTGCCAGAACACATTTGAAGGAAGGACAAAAGAAAACTTTGGATAAATATGACATTATCAGCAAACTCGAAACCATAAAAGTACAGTTGACCAATATCAAGAATGAACTTTGAAACGGCAATTTCGATGGCAACAACAATGAAAATTAAACATAGAAAATAAATACTAAACCTTAAATTAAACAAAAATGGATTTTAAAAAATTTTTACCTTGGATTATTGCAGCTGTATTGGTTATTGGAATTTACAGTTGGGTTAAAGGAATCAACAATACTGCGGTGACTTTAAGTCAAACTGTGGAACAAACTTGGGGTGATGTGCAAACGTCTTACCAAAGAAGGAATGACCTTATCGGAAATCTTGTAAATACCGTAAAAGGTGCTGCCGATTTCGAAAAAAGCACTTTGACCGCCGTTATCGAAGCTAGAGCGAAAGCCACTTCTGTAACCGTGGATCCAAAAAACATCACACCAGAACAATTGGCTCAATTCAACCAAGCACAAAGTGGCGTGAGCAGTTCTTTGTCAAGATTATTGGTAACCGTGGAGCAATATCCAGAATTGAAAGCCAATGCCAATTTCTTGAAATTACAAGATGAATTGGCAAGCACGGAAAACCAAATTCTGACAGCCAGAACCCGTTTTAACGAAGCGGTTATGCCTTACAACACGCACATCAAAACTTTCCCAAATTCATTATTTGCAGGTATGTTTGGGTTCAAGGAAAAAGCATATTTCCAATCGGTTGCCGGTGCTGAAAAACCTGTTGAAGTAAAATTCTAATTCAAAAGTAAATGTCAAAAGTTGAAGATTTTTTAACCAAAGAAGAAGAACAAGCGATTGTTGAAGCTATTCGTATGGCTGAAAAAGAAACTTCTGGCGAGATTAGAGTCCATATAGAAAAAACAACTTCCAAGGTTCCTTATGACAGGGCTTTGGAAGTTTTTCACGAATTGGGAATGGATGCAACCGATCTCAAAAACGGTGTTTTGATTTACCTTGCCGTTGATGACCATAATTTTGTCATTTGTGGTGACAAAGGCATCAACGATGTTGTTCCCAAAGATTTTTGGGATTGTACAAAAGATGCAATGGCAAACCAATTTAAAACTGGAAATTTCAAGCAAGGACTAATCGACGGAATCACTAAAGCCGGCGAACAATTGCAAAAATACTTCCCTTACCATCACGGTGACACCAATGAATTATCAAACGAAATATCTAAAGGATAATGTTATTACAAAAAAAGATTACTTCAATTTTCCTAAAACTACTCGTTTGTTTCCTGTTAACACAAATTAGTTTTGCCCAATTTGACATTCCTAAAAAACCGGATTTTCAAACTTCAGTTTATGATTATGCCAATGTTTTAAGTGTAGATGAAAAATCGCAATTAGAAGAAAAACTCATTCGTTATTCCGACTCCACCTCAACACAAATCGTGGTTATCACGATAGAAAGCCTGAAAGGCGAAGATATCGGGATTTTGACTCCAAAATGGGGACAAACCTGGGGAATTGGAGGAAGCGAAAAAAATGATAATGGTGTCATTATATTATTGGCAAAAGCCGAAAGAAAAATCTGGATCTCTCCAGGTTATGGTCTCGAAGATAAATTAACGGCTGGAATTGGCGGAGAAATCACTCGAAACATCATCATTCCCGAATTCAAAGCTGGAAGTTATTACAAAGGGTTGGACAAAGGTGCCGATGCCCTTTTCGATGTTTTCAAAGGCAAATACAAAGGCGAAAGAAAACAACAATCCAAAGGAAAAAAATTCCCTATCGTTCCTTTAATAATCATAATTGTTATCGTTCTTGTACTTGCTTCCAAAAATAAAAAAGGAGGAGGAAATTCTGGAAATTCAGGTGGCGGTGGACCAAGTTTGTTGGATGTCATTATTTTGAGTAATTTGGGTCGCGGCGGATTTGGCGGCGGATCAGGTGGATTCGGTGGTGGTTCTTCTGGAGGAGGATTTGGTGGAGGCGGCTTCGGCGGTGGATTTGGCGGCGGAGGTTTCTCTGGTGGCGGTTCAGGTGGAAGTTGGTAGATTCCAGTAATTAGTGCTCTCTTTTTTAGTAACTAAGTCTAAATAAATAAAAACAGAAATATATGTTATCACACAAAACCAAATATGCTCTTAAAGCCCTGCTTTATCTAGCGCAACAAGAGGAAGGCCACATTGCCAAGACCATCGAAATTGCAGAAGAAGCCAATATTCCAAAAAAGTTTTTGGAACAAATATTATTGGAGTTAAAAAGAGGCCATTTCGTAAGTAGCAAACAGGGAAAACTAGGCGGTTATTATCTCATAAAATCGAAAAACACCATAACATTGTCCGATATTCATCGATTATTTGATGGTGCAATTGCACTTCTTCCTTGTGCTTCCTTAAATTTTTACGAGCCTTGCCACGATTGTCAAACTGAAGATGAATGCCTATTAAGACTGGGGTTAATAACCATTAGAGAAAAAACTTTGGCTGCCATGGAAGGCATTACTATTGCCTCCTTGATAAAAAAATAAAAAAATTTAAGCTAAACTCTACTAATTTTATAGAATTAATTATATATTTGCATCCAGAATTAAAACATTATCAACAAGACAAAATAAAACTTATGAAAGCAAATCAAAACAAACTCTCATTTTTAGAAAACCAAGCACTCATAAAAATTGAAAAACGGGATTATAAAATAATGTGTATGTGTTGCCTTTAATTTAAAAAAATTTTAATTTAAACTCTACTAATTACATATAATATATATAATAATGAAAACAATTTACACAAAAACAATATCTACCTTAATCTTATTATTAATTTTTTCTACCTCCTTTGCTCAAAACGTGCTTGAAGGATTAGTTAAAAATGACCAAAATTCACCGATAGAAGGAGTAAATGTAGTTCTAAAAGGGACTATCAAAAATGCTACAACCGATGCTTATGGTAAATTTAGCATTGAAGCCAAAGAACTTCCATTTACAATTATTGTACAATACGCTGGTTCTAACACTAAAGAAATTAAAATAACTGAAATACCAACTAGTCCATTACAAATTGTCATTACTACTGGTGAAGAGAAAGTTCTATCTGAGGTTGTTGTTACTTCAAGACGTAGAATAGAAAAAGTACAAGACATTCCTATTGCTGTATCAGTAGTAACTGGCAAACAAGCAGAACAAGCAGGTGCTTTCAACGTGAACCGTATTAAAGAATTAGTTCCTTCAGTACAACTTTATTCTTCTAACCCAAGAAATACTGGTATTAACATTCGTGGTCTGGGTTCTCCTTATGGACTTACCAATGACGGAATCGATCCTGGGGTAGGTTTCTATGTTGACGGCGTGTATTATGCTCGTCCTGCAGCAACTACTCTCGACTTTATTGATGTTGAGCGAATTGAAGTATTGCGCGGACCACAAGGGTCGTTGTTTGGTAAAAACACAACTTCTGGTGCGTTCAATATCACTTCCCGCAAACCAAGTTTTACTTCAGGTGCCGACTTTGAAATAAGTTATGGAAACTATGCATACTTGCAAGCAAAAGCTTCGATTACAGGTGCATTAAGCAAAAAAATTGCTGGTAGATTATCTTTTTCAGGTACACAGCGTGATGGTATAATTGATAACACCGCAACTGGAAAACCAACTAACACTCTTAACAATCAAGGATTTAGAGGACAATTACTTTTCACTCCAACAGAAAACACCAATATTACGTTATCTGCTGACCTTACAACACAGCATAATGATGGATATGCCCAAGTAGTTGCTGGTGTTGCTCCAACAAAAAGAGTTCCACAACGTCAATTTAACGCAATTATTGCTGATTTAAATTACAAACTTCCCAGCTTAAATGCTTTTGACCGTAAAATTGATCATGATACACCATGGCGCTCTGGACAAGATTTAGGTGGTGCTTCTCTTAATGTTGACACAAAAGTTGGAGGTGGTACACTTACCTCAACTACTGCTTGGAGATTCTGGACTTGGGATCCATCTAATGACAGAGACTTTACAGGTTTACAACAGCTTGCAAAATCACAAAACCCTTCAAGACAGTGGCAAGTAACTCAGGAGATTCGTTATGCAGGTAAACTTACATCTAAATTAAGCGGTGTTGCCGGTGTGTTCTTTATTGACCAAACATCAAAAACAAAAGGTACAGAGGAATCCGGTAGCGCACAATGGAGATTTTCCCAGGACTCATTTACTCCAGCAAATACTGCATTATGGAAAACCCCAGGTCTTTTTGAAGGATATGGAATAAAAACCAATGCTAAAATACATTCAACAAGTGCTGCCGTTTTCGGTCAATTAGACTGGGCGATTACAGAACGTTTACACGTATTGCCTGGTTTACGTTACAACTACGACAAGAAAGATGCAGATTATGACCGTCAAACATATGGAGGTCTTCAAACAAGTGATCCAGCATTAATAGCGTTGAAAAACAAAGTTTATACTAATCAAAATTTCTCGTCTGATAACGACAACACCGATTTTTCAGGAAACTTAACAGTAAACTATAAAGTTTCTGACAAAATTAATACTTATGCAACTTATGCAAAAAGCTACAAACCAATTGGAGTGAACGTAGCTGGACTTCCTACTCCTCCTGCTGGTCAGAGTTTAGGTGATCTTGCAACAGTTAAGCCGGAAGACGTAAATCATTATGAAGCTGGTATAAAAACTTCTCCAATTAGAAACTCAATTTTAAACCTGACAGCATTTAGAACAGATATTAAAGATTTCCAAACCAACGTTCAGGCTGCTGAATTGGGTGTAAACCGTGGATACCTTGCTAATGCCGATCATGTACGTGTAAGCGGATTAGAATTAGATGCAAGTTTTGTAATTAACAAACACTTTAGCGTTTTCGGAGCTGCAACTTATACTGATGGTGAATACGTTAAATTTACAAATGCACCGCTTCCATTAGAAGAAACAGGAACTACTGTCAATGGAGTTCAGGTAGCTTATAAAGATGTTTCTGGAACTGCTTTACCAGGTGTTTCAAAATGGGCTGGAAACTTAGGAGCTGAATATACTAAAGATGCAAAATTCTTCGGAAATACAGGTAAATTTTTCTTTGCACTTGATGGTTATGGACGTTCTGAATTCTCGTCAAGCCCTTCAGCTTCGACTTATTTAGTAGTTCCTGGTTATACTATCTTTAATGGTCGTCTAGGTTTCCGTGCATCTGAAGGGTTGTCTATCCACATTTGGGGACGTAACCTTTTAAACAAAGATTACTATGAGCAATTATTGCCTGCTGGTGGAAATGCTGGACACTATGCTGGAGTATTAGGAGACCAGATTACTTATGGAGTTACTTTGAAATATGCTTTGTAACCCATAAATCTGTCAAAAACATTTTTTTTAAAATACTAAAACCATCAAATTAATTTTTGATGGTTTTTTTGTTCTATAAAACAGTCCTAAAAAATAAATTCCATTTGAGTAATAGAGTTTGTGTACATTTGCCGCAAATTGAAATTGCTTTATGAAAACCATCCGAATCCTATGTCTTTTGTTAGTATGCTTTGTTTCCAAAGCCCAAACTAAAAAAAATGTAGATCAACAAAGTTTACTTTGGACACGTTATTACAACCTATTGGCCCTAAACGACAAATGGTCTATACATACTGAATTTGACAATAGGGTTTTTATAAGCCCTTTAGAGGAAAATTTATTTCTGGTACGTATGCACGGACGATACAAAATCAACAACAATGTGGATTTGGGTGCCGGGGTTTCCTATTTCTCTGTAGCCACACAAGTTCCTGGAAACAGTAAAGATTTTTGGACACCGGAATACCGAGGACAACAAGACATCAGCTGGAGACAAGAATATAACAGCATAACATTGAACCATCGATTTCAAGTGGAAGAGCGTTTTTTTCGCAATATCAACGACGAGGGCTTGCAACCGGGGACTACTTTTAATTGGAGATTCAGATACCGTCTTCAAGGGGAATATTCCTGTTGGAAAAAAGAAAACCAGTATCTAAAAGCCATTGTGTATGACGAATTGATGGTTAATGCCGGAAAAAACGTTGTCAACAACACTTTTGACCAAAACAGGATTTACGCTGGTTTGCAATACGGAGTCAACAAAAATATTGCATTGGAATTGGGTTATTTGAAGAGTTTCCAACAACGTTTGAGCGGTGACGATTATTTTGACAGAGACATTATTCGCTTTACCCTTTTTCACAAAATAAACCTTCACAAAAAGAAGTAAAAATAAAAAGTCCCAAACACAAAGCGTTGTGTTTGGGACTTTTTTTATTGGACTGACTGGGTTACAAACGACACTAATCTTGTGGCTGCGCTTGGTTTCCTCCGTTATCCCTGCCTTCACCACCGCCTTGCCTGTTTCCTCTGCCTTCTCTCATTTTTTCCATATTGGCTTTTTCAATGTCTTTCATTTTTTTGAATTGGTCTGGAGTCAAAATTGCTTGTAATTTAGCATCTGTTGCTTTTTTGTCTTCTTGCCTTTTGGCTCTAAACGCATCTCTTTCCTCACTAGTCATTTCTTTGGCATTGCCTCCACTTCGTTGAGCTCTAATTGCTTCCATTTTAGCATTTTGCTCTGCAAGAATCGGTTTTATTTGTTCTTGTTGTTTGACATCCAATTTCAAATCAGTTGTCAATTTATCCAATTGAGTTTGAGTCCTTTGTTCTGGAGTTTGTCTCTCTCTTTGTTGACCTTTTTTCTCTGGTTTGGTTTGGTCTTGTGCAAAAGACGAAATACTAACCACCAATAATGCAGCGATAATTAATTTTTTCATTTTATTTTATTTTTAAGGTTATAGGTATATAAGACAATAATATAGCGAAATGGTTTAATGGCAATAAAATAATTAATCCATGCCGTCACCACCGCCCATTTCTCTGTTTCTGCCTCCACCTCCTCTAGTGCGTTTTTCTTTTCCTGAAAAACTTCCCAATTTATAGGCTAGAGAAAGCATGGCGTAACGTTTTAAAACAGTGTTTTCTTCATCGCGAATTATCGTTGCCGATATCGATCTTGCGGCACTTTGGTTTTGATTCAAAACGTCATAGACTTTTACTTTCAAGGTCATTTTTTTATCAAAAAAGCCATACGACAAACTCGTGTTCCATAAATAAAAATCTTTTTTGAAATTTCCCGAAAGATTTGAATTGTAGGTATATCCAAAATCATTTCCGAAAATCCAATTCTTTGGCCAATAGTTGGTAGTTTGAATATTGATTCTATGAACCACACTCGAATTGGATGTCCCATTCCTTTCATATTTGGTTTCGTTGTAAGACAAACTATAGGTTGGAGCTACGGTCAACAACTCCCCGTAATCATAAGAGAAGTTCACTCTTGGGCTAATTCCCAATGATATCGCATCAAATAAAACGCCATTGGTATATCCTTTGTCCAAGGAATAATTTCCGTTTATTCCGAAACCATATCGTAGTACATGAGCATCTCTTTTTAGGGTCTGATTCCAATTTCCTCCAATAGAAGTGGCATAAGTTCCTGAAACGTTTTTGTATTCCGTTATTTTTTGACCACCGTCGCCAAAACGCGCAATGGTAACCACTTTGCTGTTGAAATAATCTCCTCTGGCAAAAAAGGTGTACCCCGAGCGAGTTCTCATATCAAAATTCCTGTAATTGATGTTCAAGCTGTTTCTTTCGTTTGGATCCAAAAATGGATTTCCTATTATCGTATTCAAGGGATTAGCCAAATTTGCCACTGGCATCAACTGATTGTATGTGGGAAGACTATTGGAATAATCATATCTCAAAGTAATAAATTTTGATCGATCCAATTTATACCTGATTTGTGCTCTTCCGAATGGCAAAACATATTTTTGATTCAAATCGGTAGCTTTGTTCAGATATAATGAGTGATTGTCATAGTCAATAATGGCAGTACTCGAATTCAAATTAAAAGTAAAATCGCTCTTTTCAAAACTAATCCCCACTTTTGGAGTGATGGAATTTTGTCTGGAAGTGGTATAATTGGACTGTGCTTCGTTAAGAGTGGAAGACAAATGGGAATCGTCATCGAAATCGTATGTTTTCAAGTCGTTTATTTGATTATCCCATTGAAAATCTGAACCTACTCGAATTCGCAAAGAATCTGTAATCGGCTCCGTGTATTCAAAATCTAACGAATAAGAATCACTTACATTGGTACTCTTGCCGTTTTGGTCTCTGTTGATGTCTTCTTTAGTCCCTTGATGGAAAATAGTTTTAGACATACTTAGCGACTCTGAATCACTATCCGAATTATTGTTGCTGAAAACAAAACTCAAATTACGAGCTTTTTTTTCGAAAGCTTTATTAAAGTTTATCGTGTTTCCAAAACTAGTTGAGCTGCCTTCTCTACTGGATTTTGAGGCACTTTCGTTTAAAAGTGCATCCGCTTCATCAATAGAAGTGCTAAAAGATTTGGAAGAGCTATTGTTGCGAGATTGATTAACTGCTGGCGTAACCACGATTCGCGTAGTTGGATCTAATTTATATTCAAATTCAAAATTCGCCTTGTTTCCGGTATTTTCGCTTCTAGTTTCAGATCCAGCTCCCGTAAAAATGTTGCCCGTAGAGGATAATTCAACTTGATTGGACTTGCTTTCGTTTTTATTGACCGAATTCGAAAAATTATAGCTTCCCATGGCCAGCAAGTTTTTCGACCATTCATCGTTATAATTAAGCCCCACCATACTAGATTCGGTAATACCTCTTCCACCTCCGGTAGTCCTACCTCCCTGTTGTCCGGAATTTCGACCTCCACTCATACTGTCAAAGACTTCGTCCTGCGCAAACCCTGGAGCATTAATATTATTGGCCGAAGCCAACAGGCTTATTTTTTGCTTATTATTAAAATGGTTTATGATAAAACTGGCTTCATACCGGTCATCGGTACCATATCCTGCCAAGAATTTTCCAAAGTAGCCTTTGTTTTTCTTTTCGTCAATGGTCAGATTGATGCTGGAATAATCCGATGTGGATTCTTGCTTGGACAATTCCTCTTTTTTGGTTTTAAAATCAGACACTTGAACCTTGCTGATGATTTCTGCCGGCAAGTTTTTTAGGGCAATGGCTCCGTCTTTATCAAAGAAAGTTTTCCCGTTTACCAAGAACTGGGTTACTTCTTTTCCGTTTACGGTTATTTTTCCGTCACTGTCAACTTCAAATCCTGGCAATTGTTTCAACAAAACTTCGACATTGGCATCTGGACGCACCTTGAAAGAAGCCGCATTAAACTCTATGGTATCTTTTTTTATTTTGATGGGTGGTGCTTCACTTTTTATAACAACCTCGTTCAATGCGTTTGTATTCTGCATCAAGTATAATTTCCCGAAATCCTTGCTTTCCAAAAGCCCATTTTGTTCTTCAACATAAGTTTGATAGCCCATATAATTGACCTTCAAAAAAATAGGTTTCTCGTATTTTTTGGTGGCAATTTTAAAAGCCCCATTTTTATCGGTATTGGCATATTCTATAACGGTAGAATCTTTGACATTGGAAAAATAAACCGTCGCCAATTCCAACGGAACCTGTGTATTAATATCATAGACAGTACCTTTAATCACAATGTCATTTTGGGCATTGGCAGAAAAAACGAAAAACAAAAGCAGTAAAGAAGAATAGATTTTAGACATAAAGCGTTTTATTATAGAAAGTAGATAAGACAAAAAAACACGGAAAAGGTTTAATGAGTGTTTCATTTATTAATCAAAAGATCTTGTTTCCCCTGATTAGTCATTCGTCTATCGTGTTTCAAAATCATCTCTACATCATTTTTTTAATAATTGATTAATAAGCAGTTAACTAAATTTTTTGTGTTTTAATCGTAACTTTAAAATACACATAAAAAAAGTAGCCATGAAAAATTTTGTGATTAAACTGGTGTGGTTTGCCACTGGATTTGTTTTTATTTTTACCGGTTTATGTCAAGTCAAAACGCCATTAACCCTATTAATGAGTTTGTTTCTCATAGGAAGTTTTTTAGTTCCGTTTATGGTTTACAAAGTTTTGACTGATGATTATACCACTTTTAAAACTTTCAAAGATTGGTACGAAGACAATCCCACCGAAACATTGGACGAAGAGTAATAGCACTGTATTTTCACTTTGAAGACGAATTTTTTTTCAAAAAAAAAGTTTATCGAGTTTTTGCAAACTGATAAACTTTTTATAATTCTTAAGATCAAAAAGACTATTTCTCCCTGATATAAATATCGATTGGCACTCCCGAGAAGTCCCAGTTTTCCCTAATCTTGTTTTCGAGGTAACGTTTGTAAGGTTCCTTCACATATTGCGGCATATTGGCAAAAAACACGAATTGTGGCGTTGCTGTTGGCAACTGCATGCAATATTTAATTTTCACGTATTTCCCTTTGGTTGCTGGCGGCGGATAAGCTTCGATTACTTTCAACATAAATTCGTTGAATTTTGAAGTCGCAATACGTTGTTGCCTGTTTTCATAAACTTGAACCGTTGCTTCCAATGCTTTCAACAAACGTTGTTTGGTTAATGCCGAAACAAAAAGAATCGGCACATCGGTAAACGGCATCAATTCTTTTTTAATTTTTTCTTCGTAATCACGGGTTGACATAGTGTCTTTTTCGACCAAATCCCATTTGTTTACCAAGATAACAACCCCTTTTCTGTTTTTCTCGGCCAACCAAAAAATACTTTGGTCCTGCCCTTCAAATCCACGGGTGGCATCAATTACCAAAATACAAATATCAGCATGTTCTATCGCACGAACCGAACGCATTACCGAGTAAAACTCTAAATCTTCCTTTACTTTCGCTTTACGACGAATTCCGGCAGTATCCACCAAGTTGAATTCGAAACCAAAACGGTCGAATTTGGTATCAATGGCATCACGGGTTGTTCCCGCAATGTCCGTAACCATAAACCTGTCTTTACCAATCAATGCGTTGATGAAACTTGATTTTCCAGCGTTAGGACGTCCCACGACTGCAAAACGTGGCAACACCACTTCTTCCTGAACTGGTTCTGGTTTTACTGGAAAAGCCTCAATTAAAGCATCCAATAAATCTCCCGTTCCGCTTCCCGAAATACTGGCAAACGTAAAATATTCTCCTAATCCAAGGTTGTAAAATTCGATGGCGTCTTTTTCACGCATCGCGTTATCCACCTTGTTTACCGCCAATAAAACTGGTTTTGTAATCTTGCGCAACATTTTGGCAACGGCATCATCCATTGGCGTAATACCTTCTTCGACATCTACCACAAAAATGATTACGTCAGCTTCGTCAATGGCCAATTCCACTTGTTTGCGGATTTCACCTTCAAAAACATCGTCGGATCCACGAACATAACCACCAGTGTCAATTACCGAGAATTCTTTTCCGTTCCACTCGCTTTTACCGTAGTTTCGATCTCTGGTAACTCCAGAAACTGAATCTACAATAGCCTCTCTTCTTTGTATCAGCCTATTAAAAAGGGTTGATTTCCCTACATTAGGTCTTCCTACTATCGCAACAATATTATTCATTTTTGTAAATTTTAGATTTGCTTCGCCAGTTCGCTGACGCTCGGGTCAAATTTCAGATTTTAGAATCTAGTTTCCTAAATTTCTATTACTTATAAATCCAAAATGCAGTATTTTAATTTTTTGCAAAGGTAGTGTTAAATCCCATACTATCAATTTTTTTACTATTTTGCAATGTTATTAATAATTTCGAACCCAAAAACTGTCCTTATGGATGCCGATACCGAAATCAGACTTCGCTTGCGTTTTTACAAAGATGTGCCAGAAAACTTGGAATCCGTCCGTCAAAAATTCGAAAATTATAAAGCAAATTGCACCGAAGATTGTCATCTAAAAATCAAGCACAACCACATCTGGATGAATATGCCCGATGCCAAACGTGAATATTGGTCGCCCCATTTGCATTTAGAACTGGAACCCAAAGACAACAACGAAACCCACATCCGTGGATTGTTTGGTCCAGAACCCACTTTATGGACGCTTTTTATGTTTCTACATTTTATGGTGGCGGGAATTTTTGTGGTTTTCAGTGCCATCGCCTACTCCAACTATGTATTGAAACAGCCGACCACAATGGATTTAATCGTGATGTTGCTGATGGTTATCGTTTGGTTTTTGCTCTACTTCATCGCCAAACAAATACGCTTTAAAGGCAATGGACAGATGAATGAATTGGAAGGGAAGTTCTTGGAGATTTTGGAATCGTAAACTACTGATTATACCCAAACCTTTTCAACATATTGGCGTTACTTCTCCAGTTTTTATTGACTTTCACGTACAATTCGATGTGGATTTGCTTTCCGAAAAATTTCTCCAAGTCGGCACGGGCTTCCATTCCCACTTGTTTCAGGGCAGCACCTTTGTGGCCAATGATGATTCCTTTTTGGGTTTCGCGTTCCACCATAATCAGGGAACGAATGCGGATGATGTTTTCGTCTTCGAAGAATTCTTCGGTCACGATTTCGACAGCATACGGAATTTCTTTGCTGTAATTCAACAATATTTTTTCGCGGATGGTTTCATTTACGAAGAAACGCTCCGGCTTGTCCGTCAATTGGTCTTTTGGATAATAAGCTGGTGACTCCGGCAACAATGAAATAATTCTTTGGAAAACTTCGGGAACATTGAAGTTTTGCAAAGCAGATATGGGATAAATTTCTGCATTGGGAACTTTTTCCGTCCAAAAAGCCACTTGGGTTTCCAATTGTTCTTGATTGGAATTGTCAATTTTGTTCAACAACAACAAAACCGGGATTTTCGAATGGATGATTTTATTGAAAAAAGCTTCGTCTTTCAATTCTTGTTCACCAATTTCGACCATATAAATCAAGATGTCGGCATCTTCAAAAGCGGATTTCACGAAGTTCATCATCGATTCCTGCATTTCGTAAGCCGGCTTGATGATTCCAGGCGTATCGGACAAAATCAATTGAAAATCTTCTCCGTTCACGATTCCCAAAATTCTATGACGGGTAGTTTGCGCTTTGGACGTGATGATGGACAATCTTTCGCCAACGAAGGCATTCATCAGGGTTGATTTCCCCACGTTTGGATTTCCGATGATATTTACAAAACCTGCTTTATGTGTCATAATATGTGTATTCAAATGAAGTGTCAAATCTTTGTTCGATGATTGGAATTCTTTTTAATTTTCGAATGCATAAAAAAAATGCAATTTCGCCAACTCCTTTATTTCTCGATGTTTCGGGCACAAAGGTACGATTGAATCCAGTATCTTCAGCAAGAATTACCGACTTTTTTAGAACCGCGGCAAACGGATAAATTGGTTCAGCAATTTTCAATTTGATAAACGACGCATTTTTAAGACATAAAAAAGGGTTGACTTTAATTAAAAAGTCAACCCTGATTATTTAAACTTAAACACTTTTAAAATTTATTTCCCGTGTTTATTTCCTTTTCCATGGTTACCATTTCCGTTTCCGTTTCCGTTGTTATGATTACCATTGTTGCCATTTCCGTTGTTGCCATGGTTGTTGTAATTACCATTATTGCCATGGTTGTCATTGTCATTTCTATAGCCATGGTTTTTATTCCCATTTTTGTATCCTATAGATTGTTGTGGTCTACCTTTATATCCTTTATAATATTTTACTTTATCATATCTATAATTGGTATAAGGTCTTGAACCGTGGTAATCGTTTAAAACAACTTTATAGCCTCTATTCAAATCATAGTTTCTATACTGTCTAGGCAAATAGCTTGATCTAATCCAAGCTCCGTTGCTTAGAAAAATAAATTGTGTGGCTCTTATATCATAATAAGCTTGAACATCCGGCAAATAATAATAGTTTACCGAAGAATATCCTACTGGTCCCCATGACGGCTGCAATCCTAAATTTACGTTTATGGATACTTGTGCATTCATTGAATTTGATGCAAAAAACATCATTATTCCCAGGGTCATTAATTTTAAAGTTTTCATTTTTGTTTGTATTTAATTAGTATTATTTATTTGTATTTGTTGTTCAACATTTTCTTAAAAGCCAACAACTGTGCCAATAATCTGAAATTAACATATATTGGCTATTGTTATTTTTTAAATTACTTATAATCAACACATAACAAGAACCAATAAAATTATGATAATGACACCAACATTAAATAAAGAGGTGCTTTTTTTATCTTATTTTTATTTTTAATTGCTGAATTATTTATAATGTAAAGGTGGGGAACATTCAAGCTTGTTCTGTTATACATTTACCGGCATTAATTACAAAATTCACACATTTAGCAAATAGCTTGCTTATTCCATAAAAAAAAAGACAGGGTTTTGAATCCCTGTCCTTTTGCAATCTGTTTGAAATTATTTGAATTTTATTTACCCGAATTGAAAATATCAATAATTACGGTACGGTTATAAAAACGTTCCTCCGGAAAATTGTTGTTGAAAGGAGAATGGCTTGTATCTTCGCCATAACCGTTTACTTCAAATTTCACGTCGGTTCTACCCGATTTGGCCAAAGCACTTCCAAGAATGTTTTTCACATCGTTGGCACGAGCTTGGGACAAACTCAAATTATGGACATCATTTCCAATAATATCTGCATGACCCTGGATAATGACCGTTCCATTCATCGGTATTTTAGGTGCTACAACATCTGTTAGGTATTTATCATAGATAGTGATGGCTTTCGATTCGTTGAATTCATAAATAACGCTATATCTTAAACCTTCATCTATTTTGGCTGGTGTCCAAAGTACGATGTGTGCCTTTGTTTCTTTGCTTACCGCTTTACCACTTTTGGTTTGGCCCGTCATCGTGATTTTATAATCTCCTTCAGGTTTGTCTCCCAAAATAGTTTTGGTCGGTATGCTCACGCTTTCTTGGGTATATGGACCAAAAGATTGAACTTTTCCGCTTTCATCCGTAGCTTGCACAGACCATACAGAGAAAGCTTCGTTGGCTCCTTTTACGTCAAAAACCACATAACTTTCGGCTGGTGCTTCTTGCATGGCAGCAGTTTCTGATACTCTAACATCAGGTCCGCTTTGAAATTCCATCAATAATACTGGAGAACTGCTTTCGATGGAAACCCTTCTATCGCCTTCACGAAGCAAATCCAATTCCAGTGTTCCTCCTGGTTGTACTGAAGGAAGATTTGGTTTCAACTGTCCTTTGGTAGTGATTCTTGAAGCACTGATTCCGAAAGTATTTACCAAATAGAATTTAACTGATTCCGCCATTTCTTTACCGTCTTTTGCTCCTTGCTCTGAAGACCCAACCAACGTAATGGTTGTTGATGGGTTTTTTATCATACGGTCTCCCAAAATATTGATGACATTATAATATACATTCATTTGTCGTTCAGAACGACCAGATTGGTTTATTGGCGTTATCATTTCCAGTTGATCTTCCCTGAAGTCTTTCACTTCTTCTTTTTTAAGCAGTTTGTAACGACTTGGGATTTCGGATGAACCTAAATTAAAGAACACATAGTTGCGTAATGGAAAAACTTCTCTAACACGTCGCTGTGTAGGAACATTGGCAGGAGCATTAACAGAAAACTGAACTTCTGGATCTGCTATCACCGTTGCTTTTGCATTATCGTCCGGCACTGAAATAAGACGTCCTTGACCAAACTTAAGTGCCACACCGGCTCTTATCGTTGTTATGTTCAATGTTTCAATAGAACGCGGATCTTGTCCAAAGTAGGGATGAAATGAGGCAAAAGGAGAAAGAACAAATTGTGTTTTGCTGTTTTGTGATGAAAGCGGAATATCATATCCCAATCCGATTTGCATCGAAATGATGGTTTTTTTGACATCGCTTAAATCGCCTTTCACTGCTGGACTTGCCTCTTGATTAGGATAAGCAGGATTGATTCCCAGTTGGTAAGTGAATGATTTGTCCAAATTGAAAGCCAAACGTGGCCCACCGAACAAATAGAAATTAGATTTAAAAGGAGCAACACGCAAACTAGGTTCTACCGTGATGTAACTAATATTCGTTTTTAAATCGGCAGGACAGTCACAAGGTGTTACCACTTGATCAAACTTGGCTTTGCGGTTGTCGTATCCGGCTTGCAACATAAAACCCAATCTTGTGTCAGGACGGTGGTATTCCAAAAGAGGAGCCACGAACAATCCAACACCTTTACCTTCGTGAAAAGTAGCCGGAGGAGTAAAATCAGAATTCAATTTATAAGTTGAACCTTCATAGAAATTAAAATTGGCACCCGCTGCCACACCAAACCACCAAGACGGTTTTGTGTATTGCAATTCCTGTGCTTGTACTGGCGCTTGGACACTGAACCAAACCAAAGCAACTATCAAAATGCTTTTGAGTGTCGGTTTATTTGGGGTCAATGTACTATACAAACCCTCTTTAAAATTAGCTTTTGCTTTCATTTTTTATTTTTTTATTTTGTTAAAATAAATCCCGCCCTAAGACGGGATGTGTTTTTTTTTATATTTTAAATCAGGCTCTTAGTTAGGAACATTAATTACGGTATTGACCATGGTAACTGAAGACACCAGCGAAATCGCTCTACCGTTTAATGTAGTCACACTGGCATTTGTACTATTGGCAGGAGAAGACAAAGTCACTCCAGAATTAGCGATAATATTTCCGGTCATCACTCCACCTCCGGCGTAATTAATAACTGCTGAACTACCCACATACCAGTAAACATTTTTAGCCAAGGCACCACCAATCAATTTCACGCTTCTTGGTAATGAATTACCAACTGTCAAAGCAGAAGCCGTTTGAAAAACGAACACGGCATTCGGATCTCCTTTGGCATCCAATGTAAGGTCGCCATTAGTGATGTCAAAAGTTCCACTATTCGATTTGTAAACACCCGGAGCCAGTGTTAATCCTCCAAGTTGTCCTGCTCCTGGATCAATACCACCCGGCATCGAAGCTGGAGAAATACTTAAATATGCAGCTCTGGCGGCATTCAATCCTATTAAAGCAGTTGCTGCTTTGGTAGCATTTCCCGGTGCTGGTGCAGCTGCGAATATTTCACCGGTAACAAGTCCTTTATTAAGAGGAGTTATAGTATAAACATCACCTGTCAATACTTCTTGGAAACCTGTCATCAAAGTTGAAGCAGCAGTTGTTCCTATATTTCCATTAACCACGGTAAATAATCCTTGATTGGTTATTCCGGCATTTCCTCCGAAAACACCAAAGAACAAACCGCTTGTGCTTGTAGGCGGAGGCGTAACAATTACAGGAATTACCGTTGTAAAACTCCAAACATAATTACTTGCCATTGGAGTACCGGCAACATTTTTAGCACCATTAGTAATAGTAACCGTATATACTTTGTTTGCTAATAATGGCAAAGACGGTGCAAAAGAAACCGTTGATCCGGAATAGGTAATGGCTCCTAAAACCGCATTTGAACCTTCCTTAACGGTAAACGTTGTACCGTCTAATGTCAATGGGTTCATTGGCATATTAAAGGTCGCCGAAATAATTTTATTTAGCGCAACTCCAGTAGCATTGTTCGCAGGATCAGTTGAAACTATAATTGGAGCAATACCAGTAGTAAATGTCCAAACATAATCAGCCTGCAATGCATTACCTGTCAAGTCTTTGGCCGATGTTTTGATTCTGGCTGCATAAACTGTGTTTGGAGCAAGAAGGCTGTTTGGGGTAAATGTCGCGACTGCACCAGAAAGTGTAACCGTTCCTGAAACTGGGATTCCTCCTACTGTTAAAACAAATGAAGATTGATCGATAGTTGCTGGATTCATCGCTTCGTTGAAGGTCGCAGTAATTATCTGGTTCAAGGGCACTCCAACAGCGCCATCAATGGGGTTCGTTGTTGATACAACTGGACATACACCAACGACTTCTTCGAAATCATCATTTGCACAGCCCGAAATTAACGCAATAAACAGTATTGCGATAGTCAATAGTAATTTTTTAGTTTTCATTTTCTGGGGGTTTTATTAATTTTAAAATGTTAAACATTTCACAATGCAAAGATTGGTCTGTTATAGTCATAAAGTGTTGTACTATTAAAGACAAGAGTTGTATTATTCACAGGTTTTAAAATCAAAAAGACCAATACAATAAATTTTATTCAACCGTACCGCTACAAAAATGAAAAAATCCCCCAAATTATTCCTTTCAAACCATTTATGGATTTTTAACACAACTGCCCGTTTTCAAAAAAGTCCAAAAAAAAAAAATCGAGATTGAATTTCTCGATTTTTTAAGGTGTATCAGATTTAACAACTTTCGTCACTCTTCGTTTTTATTTTTCTCATTATGTCTTAATTTGCAAATGAATGCAGACATTTCTCTTGTTAAAATATCCAAAGTAATTGCAGATTCTTTTATGCAAGCCACAAACTGCTTTAATTCCCCTGGAGAGCTTGTCGCTTGTTCCAACATGTTCGAAAAACCCAAAATATTGGCAATGGGCTGTCTTACTTTGTGCGAAGTAATAAACATCATTTCCTCCAATCCTTTTACATATTCCCTTTGTTTGTCTTTGGCTATTTTGAGATTCCTGTTGGCAATATTCAGTTCCGCAGTTTTTATTTGCCGCTCCTGGGTTTTATAAATCAATTTTTTATTGGCAATAACCAACTCCGATTCCCTTATGGTTTTTTCCAGTTTTTGAAAGGCGAGTTCCTTATTGGCAATAATCAATTCTACGGCTCGTTTTTCTTTCTCTTTATTTTGAAACACAAGTTCGCTTTTTGCAATAACCAACTCCGAAGCCCGTTTTTCTTTTTCACTGTTTTGAAAAGCAAGTTCAATATTGGCAATGGCCAACTCGGCAGCACGTTTTTCCTTTTCTTCATATTGAAAAGCCAATTCTTTATTTGCCAAGATTAACTCGGCAGCAAGATTTACTTTTTCCCTGTATTGAAAACGAAGTTCATTATTTGCCTTAATGGATTCGTTGGCCTTTTTTTCAATCTCTGCATTTTTACGAACCTCTTTTTTATTGACCAAAAATAATTTTCGAGCAAGTTTTTCTTCCATCATTGCGATGGATTCTTTCAAAACATCATTTTCATCAATCGCTTCCATATCTTTTGATTTATTATGGCAACAAAATCCCAACCAGCATTTTAAACAATATGCCAACTAAAACAGAGATTGTCATTTCCAAAAATAAGAAAACAAAACACCAACGGTTTAGCCTAATGTGTTAAACATTGGCAATCCTGAAGGTGTCGTATTTAAATCTATGTTTTGAAAAAAAGTTCTATTGTTTGTTGCTTAATTATATTAGGTTTCGAATTTAAACCTCCATATTTTTCAATTCTTTTTTCACGGAATTCAACCTTGCTTCTCCATCAGAAATTAATTCTTCTTTTGCGTGCCAAATGTTCTCGTATTTATCATTCATCGATTCCAACAAAGAATCGAATTTGTCTTTCAAGACATCTACGCCATCATTGGCTTTATTCATGATTCTTTTTCTTGTTTTTGATCCTTTTTCAGGCGCAAACAAAACACCCATCAATGCACCTGCGGCAACACCGCCCAAAACTCCCAATAATAATTTACTTGAATTCATAATTTATGTTTTTATGTTTAATTTATTTATAATCTTCTGCCTTGAATAAGTCTCAACAAGACCGCAACAATTGCTATAACAAGAAGAATGTGGATGATTGATCCCACACTGTAAGCGAAGAATCCTATGGCCCATAAAATGATTAGAATGATTGCCAAGGTGTAAAGTAGATTGCTCATGATTTCTTTTTTTTAAAATTATTTTTTATTGTCAACGGTTAAATCTTTCAGGCTCTGGCCTAATTCGTGCATATCGTGATTGAATTCGCGTTTAAAAGATTGCCAATCTTCATTTGCGCCGTTTTTATGCGTTTCCATTTTGACTTTAAGGTCTTTGTTTTTTTGTTCCAGGATTTCAATATTTTTTTCATATTTGGCGTCGATTGCGCTTCCCGTGTTTTTTATTTTGAGCTTCAATTCAGCGATTCGTTCCTCATTTTTGATGATGATGGAATCTCCAGAATTCTTGAACGCTTTCCATTCTTCTGCAGTTGCCTCTTTCTTGGCGTCTATAAATTCCTTATTGGCATCTTTCACCTTTTCTGTGGCTTCTTTTTCTTCTTTGGTGGCAGGTTTGCAACTCACTACTGTTATTGCTGTCAAAAACATCATAACGGTTACTGCAAAAATTATTTTTCTCATTTTTTTGATGTTTTTTGAATTGATGAAACGTTGTCTTGTAAAAAGACGGTTAAAGTGCTCCTATTATTTTGAACAATTCCTCCTTGGTTTTTCCTAGTTTTTTTTGAAGCTTCCCCAACATTTCTTCTTTTTTGCCTTTTACAAATAGCAAATCATTGTCTGTCAAGGCTGCAAATTTTTGTTTCAATTTGCTTTTTTGTTCTTCCCAGTTTCCAGTAAGTTCTATAGTGCTCATTTTTTTTTGAATTTATTTGTGAATGTGTTTTCACAACTATACAAAGGTCGTGTCATCATACCTCGAAAGTGTTACATAACTTTAGAAAGAAGTTACATCATTCACACATTTTGAATGTTTTAGCTTTATTGTTGGGCAATAAAAATTCAATCCACTTCTTTTTTATCTATTTCTTTCTCCATCTCTTTCACTTGTTCAGCCAGTTCTAAATATTCCTTGGAAAGTTCCGTAACTTCTCGTTCGGTTTTTTCTTCGGCATTAATAACCGAATTTTTTGCCGGTTCGTGAGATGACACCAGTTCATTTACTTTCAAATGCAGGGAACCCGAAAACTTGTTGAATGATTTTTGAATAATAAACAAACTCAAAAAAGTAAGTCCCAATATGACATCCCCAATAATTTGATGAATATCCTGGCTGGTAAACAAAAGATTAATCCACCAGAACAGCACCAAACAAAAAGCCAAAATAAACGTGATGGAATCTCCAAGAATGATGGTCGCCAAAGAAACCAATTTTTCGAAAATCTTTTCGGTGAAGCCGTATATGTTTCTTATTTTTTTCATTTTTATTTTGTTGGCGAATGCTGATTCTTGATGTAATCTTTTAATAAAACATCCAATGAGTCATAATAACCCTGCAAGGTTTTAGTATTCATTTTGGGATTTTCCATATTAGGAATCGTGTCGGGCATCTCTGAAATGTATTTCGACAATTCAGGATATTGTTCCCTTATTTTCATGGTGATTTTGAGAATGGCAGTGTCGAGTTCTTTTTCAGTTTTCATGATAAATTGTATTAATCAATTACTGGAACAATGTTATTTTTTCAACCAAGATTTATAATCAAATAGATTGTCTTCCTGAGCCCTTACAGAACATCCGCTAGCTTTATTGTAATATCTTTGTTCTTGCTGATTGGTGACTTCATTATAAGACATTGCCACCTCAAGATTACATTTTGCATTGCTGGCATAAAAACCAATCAAATCTTGATTTTCGGCTAAAATATCCAAAGATTGAACTGCTTTAATTAGGTCGTTAATTACGGTCATTATCATGATTTTGTTTTGTCGAAAATGAGTTTTCTCGACTTCACAAAGATGAAGCGCTTTCCGAAAAAAAGTGTTACACAACTTTATCCCAAAGTTGCATAATTCACATATTGAATGACTTGAATTTTAGAAATTTACAAATCAGGCACTCCTCTTCTTTCTATTGCTTTCTTCAATGACAATGAAACCGCCAACGATTATCATCAACCCAATAACGGGCTCCCATTGCACGGGGTTATCTTGTTCATTGCTTATGCTGGTCGATCCCATTTCCGCCAATTGTTCGTCGGTTACATAATTAAAACCCGTGCAAACCGTCATTATGATTCCCATCATGATAAATACTACCCCAAGAATTTTTGTGTCCATTTTTCTATTTTTTATTCTTCTCTTTTTCTTCTTTTGCTAACTCTTCCTGTTTCTTTGCTTCGGCTTTTTTCTTTTTGTTGAAATAGCCTTTCAGCAGAAAATTGTCCTTGGCGGCTTCCATATTTTCGCTCAATCCTTTTGTTCCCGCTTCCAGATTCGACATCGTCGAATCTAGTTTTATGCCTAGTTGTTCGTCTTTGACCAGTTTTGAAAGCATTCCTTTTCCGTTGTTCATGCTGGTGGTGAATTTGGAAAACTCTTTGGTACTTATTTCTAGATTGGCCAATGTGTTTTGCAAACTGTTGGCGAATTCTTTGTCGTTCATCAGCTTGGACAAAGTGCCATTTCCATTATTCATGCTGGAGCTAAATTGGGCCAGTTCGGCCGTAATAATTCCCGCATTGTCCAAAGTCGTTTTCACGCTTTTCATCAAGTCTTCCATTTCAATGGCACTTTTCGACTTAATAAAGTCGTTGTCCTTGACTACCACTTGGGAAATAGTTCCGGGTGAAACTGTCAAAACTTTGTCTCCCATCAATCCATCAGAGCCTATACTGGCCGTGGCATCCTTTTTAATGTATTTTTGAACGTCTTCTTCCATCAACAAACTCACGACTACGGTAGAATCATTTATCAATTCTATTTCGCTGACAGTTCCCACATTGATTCCCGAAAAACGCACATTGTTTCCCACTTTCAAACCACTAACCGTTTTGAATTGTGACTTCAAATTGAAAGTGTCCCCAAACAAATTTTGCTGTTTTCCAACAAAATAAATAGTGATGACAAACAGTACTAGTCCAATGACCACAAACATTCCTAATTTCCAATTTGATCCGGTATCTTTATTCATGATTTATATTATTTATTGTTTAAATGAAAAATGAGTGTACCCATTCGTCCTTGCTTTTTTCCAGTTCTTCATAACTACCTTCGGCAGTAATTTCGCCTTCATTAAGAATCAATATTCTATTTCCCGTTGTTTTTGCACAAGCCATGTCGTGTGTAATTATGATGGAACTTGCTTTGTATTTTTCTTGAACAGACAATATCAATTCACTGATTTCCCTCGAGGTAATGGTGTCCAAACCCGAAGTGGGTTCGTCATATAAAATAATTTTTGGCTTGATGATGATGGCTCTTGCCAATGCGATTCTTTTTTTCATCCCGCCAGACAATTCCGAAGGCATTTTGTCTATGGATTCTGCCAACCCAACATTTTCCAATGCTTCCATAATTTTACTTTCAATTTCTGGCTCGGCTAAATTTCGAGTATGGTGTTTTAACGCAAATTTCAAGTTTTGCCTTACCGACATCGAATCATACAAGGCGCCATTTTGAAACATAAAACCAATATTGACCCGCATATTATTAAGATCATCGTCGTTTAATGCGCTTACTTCTTCGTCAAAAATTTTAATTTCTCCTTTGTCGGCTTTAACTAATCCCACCAAACATTTGATGGTCACTGATTTTCCGGAACCAGAACGCCCCAGAATAACCAAATTTTCTCCCTTGTTTACCGAAAGATTAATTCCTTTCAAAACTTCGTTTTCCCCGAAAGTTTTATACAAATCCTTTATAACAATAACTGGTTGTGTTTCCATAATTCTAGAAAAATAAATCGGTTAGTTGAACGGCCAGCATATCAATAATAAAAATGGAAAGCGAAGCGGCAACCACGGCTTCATTTGCAGCAATACCTACACTTGCCGTCCCGTTTGAAGCATTAAAACCCTTGTAACAACCTATTAATCCAATAAAAAAACCGAAGAAAAAAGTCTTGATGATGGCTGGAAATAAATCCAAAAACTCCAGATGTTCCAACACGTCGGAGAAATAGCGAAACAAGGTCATGTTTCCGTGGATGTTGTAACCAATATAGCCTCCATAAATTCCGACAAAATCGGCATAAATCACCAAGAGAGGCACCATGAGAGTGGTGGCCAAAATTCGGGTAACCACTAAATATTTATAGGGATTCACTGCCGAAACTTCCATGGCGTCTATTTGTTCCGTTACTTTCATCGAACCCAATTCGGCACCAATTCCAGAAGCAATTTTTCCAGCGCAAATTAAGGCGGTAATTACTGGGGCAATTTCTCGAATCAAGGACAAGGAAACCATGCTGGGCAACCAGGATTCAGCCCCAAATTTCAATAATGTAGGTCGGGATTGAATGGTTAAAACCAAACCCATTATAAATCCCGTGATGGTTATCAAGGGCAAGGTTTTGTATCCAACGGCGAAACATTGCCTGCTAAACTCCCTCCATTGAAAAACGGGCTTGAGAAGTTCCTTGAAAAACCTCAAGGTAAATTGGGTCATGTCACCCGCTTCTTCAAAAATATTTTTTATATATACAGTCAAAATAGTTCGGTTTTATATTTTTATGAAATTCTTTTCAAACTAAACTCCTGCTTCCGAAAAGTAAGCCTTCACAAAAGCTATTTTTTGATTCTCGGTCATTGTATCGGTGTTTTTTACTTCAATTTTCATTTTTCCGAAACCCTCCACTTTGTTTAAAATAGCCAACAATTCGGCTTTGGCATTGGTTGGACCAAAGAGTACCACTTCGCCATAATCCTTGATTACCTCAACCAGTTTTTTGTAATAGCTGGATAATTGTTGTTGCTCCTTGTTATGCATCAGGTTTTCGCTTTTGGCCAAAGCCTGCGTTTCTTCTTGATGTGTAAATTCTGATTCGATGGTTATTCTTTCGAAAGAATCAAACGTAAATTCTATTAAATAAGCGATGGAATGATCCATCCATACTCCCAATTTTTTTACTGCTTTCATATCATTGTTTTTTTGAGGTTGATTCGATAGTTGCAATTGAAACAATCTCATTTATAATAAGGTAAAGATGAGCCTATTAATACTGTAAATTGTTATACAACTTTTGTTATAAGTTGTATTATTCACTCTTTTTTGAACAAACTGTTTTACACTTAAAATTGGACATAAAAAAAGGCTGTCTCCAAAAGACAGCCTCAAACCAAAAAAATTTCTCAAATTTTTCTTCACCAAAAGATATTTCTTTGTTTTGGTTTTAATTATGCCATTAACCTAAATACCTTCTCATAATCCAGGCGATGGTTTCGTGTTGTTGCAGGATTCCCGTAAGCAAATCGGCCGTTCCGGCATCATGATAATCATTGATGCACAAATCAATATCTTTACGCAATTCGGCTATCATCATTTCGTGATCGGATAGCAATTCCGAAAGCATTGACTTTCGAACAGGATATTCGTTTGGATGCTCCACAATTCGCGAAAGCAATGAAAACTCGTTCATCGTTCCAATGGTTTTACCTCCCAATTTACCAATTCGTTCCGCTACTGCATCTATAACAACTTCCAATTCTGCGTATTGCGATTCAAATAATTTGTGCAGTTCCATAAAACTTTCGCCTGCCACATTCCAATGGAATTTTCTGGTTTTGATGTAAAGCATCATCTCGTCCGACAAAATAACGGAAAGCAAGTTGTTTATTTTTTGCAAATGATTTTCGCTAATTCCAATTTTTGGTATCATGTTATTTTTGTATTTATGTTTTGAAATAATTAAAAACCATCAAAATCATCTGTTAGTACCGCAATTTTTTGTGGTGAGATTCTTCTTCTCTTGACTAAACGACATTGATTGTTTTTATCCAGAATTCAATTTACATTAATTCTATATTGTAAAATTCAAAAAACTGAACATTAAATCGTTACACAACTTTTTGGAAAAGCTGTGTAATTCCTTGCTTTTATAATTCACCACTCTCGATTCTGGCACTTGATTTCAATTTACTTTTTCTGGAAACAATTATTTTACCAATGTTTTCAGACCCATCCTTCTGGTTCAACTGTTTTTGTATGGCAAGCCTCGCCATTAAATAACTTACCGTCGATTCGGCACCTTGATTCAAATTAATGTACTTGTCCTCCAATCCGTCATAGCAACCTCCCGTACAAGGATTGTAAATGATTTGGTGTAAATGATTGTTTCCCAAAAACCAGCTGAAACCAATTTCCATTTTTTCTAAATACTTTTCGTCCTTGAAAACATTGTAAAATTTGCTCAAGGCAAGAATGGTGTAAGCAATGTCAATGGGCTGTTCGCCACCTATTTTTTCCAGATTCAATTCTTCGTCATTGGTGTGCCAACCTTTATTTGATATGACTCTTATGCTGTTGTTTCTGTATATTTTTGACAACAAGAAATCAAAAGATTTTTCTGCAATTTCTCTATAAATTGTCTCGCCTGTCGTCAAATAAGCACACAATATGGCCTCTGGCAAGATACTGTTGGCATAAGTAAGATAACTCTCGAACCATTGCCAGTCGTCTTTGGCTTCGTGTTTGTACATCTGTACCAACTTGTTGGCTAGATGTTGCATTAAAAGCACGTTTTGAATAGAATGGTGTTTCAAATTACTATAATAAATTCCTTTTATAATGAAAGCGACAGCTCGTGTGGAATTCATTTCACTAACATTTTTCAATGCCAGTTCCATGGTCAACACAGCGTTTTTATACAATCCTGTTGGCAAAATTTCACCCAAAGAAATGAGGTGTCCCAAAGCCCAAATCGCTCTTCCATTGGCATCATCCAGATTTTCGTTGTTTTGTTTGGTAAACTTTTTCTCTTTGTCGACATAATTCAAGAAAGTGCCGTCATCTTGAAAACAGAATTTTATAAAGTTGAAATACTGGTTGATGTATTCTAAATCTCCTTCATCGTTTGTCAATTCAAAATGTTGGCACATGGCCACCAAAGCTCGAGCATTGTCGTCTAGAGTATAACCTGACTCTAAATCAGGTTGATTGATTATTGAAAACTGAATCATTCCAAATGGAGTGGTCAGGTTTTTGAAATGATTGAGGTTGACTTCAGGAATTTTATACTGCAACTTTATATTTCCATCCGATATTTTTTCAAACATGTTGGCGTGTGCTATTGCAGAATTTTCCCAAGCGGTTGGAGCCAATTTATGAATGCCGTTTGCGGCTATGTTTTTGCGCAACTGCTCATCTCCCAATAAAAGAATGACTTGTTCGGCCAACTGTTTTGGATTTTCAAAATCTACAATAATTCCTGTTCCGTTTTCCAATACTTCCATGGCGTGCGGAATTGGGGTCGAAATAATGGGACAACCACAACTTATGGCGTAGGCAAACGTACCACTCACGGCTTGGTTCCTGTCTTTGGACGTAAAAAGATAAATATCGGTCAGTTGCAAATATTCCAACAGCTCATTCAAGGGCAAATATTGATTGATGAATTTCACGTTGTTTTGCAATCCCAAAGCCTCAATTTTGGCTTCCAACGAATTCCTGTATTTTTCACCTTCATTTTTAAAAACAGTTGGATGCGTTTTACCGATGATGAGAAACAACACTTGCGGTTGTTCTTTGACAATGGCTTGCAAAGCATCGATCGACGTTTCGATGGATTTTCCGGAACTCAATAATCCAAAAGTTGAAATAATTTTTCGTCCCGACAATTCATATTTTCTCTTGAGGACTTCCTTGTTCGAATGCTCCACCAAATGCGTTCCGTGGGGAATAATCGTGATTTTTTCAGGTAAAACACCGTAATTATTTTCCAGTATTTTTGCCGATGAATTAGTCATCACGATAAAAGAATCTACAATAGCATTGATTTCTTGAACCTGCTTTTTAAGCTGGTCATTTGGATTAGGCAAAACCGTGTGAAAAGCCACGATTATCGGTTTGTGAATCAATTTTAAAAAGGATATAAAGTCGGCTTCGTTGTTTCTGAACAAACCAAACTCGTGTTGAATCAAAACAATTTCAATGTTTGAATTTTCATCAATATGCTCGGCTAATTCCACATACATTTTGGGATTGTCCGTTTTCAGGACGGCATATAGTTTATCTGCATAAATGTGCTTTTCATTTCCTGATTCCAATGCTACAATTTTTATGGCAAACGATTTTGTAAATTTGTTGTTTATTGCAAAAATTAAATCTTGTGAATAAGTTGCAATGCCACATTCTCGGGGCGGAAAAGTGGTGATAAACAAAATTTCAGGCAGCTTGGTTTCGCTATGCATTAAATCTAATTTGTTGTCCAAACTATTTTTAAACTGCTTTTTTATTGAAGCCAAGTTATTTGGGGGGATTGTGATTTTATTTCTCATTTTATTTTTTATTATGCATTAATTCCTTTAACAATTGGGACAAACTCATTGATGCACAACCAATTCTTTCGTCGGCGGCACCATAATAAACATATAAAACATCATCAAAAACTACTGTGCCTGTAGGACAGCACACGTTATTTACTTCACCTTTCAATTCCCAGACTTCCTCGGGTTGGAACAATGGATATGGTAATCTGGCAATTTCTATCTGGGGATTTTCTAATTCAAGTAATGCTGTACAAGCAGAATAAACATAGCCATTGATTGAAACATGAACACCGTGATAAATAATAAGCCAACCCAATTCCGTTTCTATTGGCAGACAACCTCCACCGATATAACTTATTTCATGGTCATGTTTTGGCGAAAACAGGATTAATCCTTAAAATTGATTAAATAATTTCGCCAAAACTCTTCGGACAAATCCTCTAATGATTCAATTCCGGTTACTACTTGTATTTCAGGTTTAATACGATGAAGAAAACAGAATTTGTCATTAATTTTTCTTGAAAAGAAAACAAGACTTTTGTCCCATAACAATATTTTAAATCCCTCTTTTTCAACAATATGATTGCGCTGGTTATAACGATAGTATTTTCCGTCGGTTACATCATTTGCATTTACAAAATCGTCAAATTCTTCATACGTGATTTGGGGAACAATAATTCCTTTTTTGTCAAAATGAAGGAAATATTTGGAAGTGGTTAGCGCTCCTGAGGCATTTACACACATCATAAGCAGTGTAGCTAAGATAATATAAATTTTCGATTTTTACAATTTTTGGACCCTCAATTCCATAACACTTTTAACAACCATGAATTGCAAACATCTATTTTATACAAACAAAAAAGTTATATTATTCACCACTCTTTGTCTTAAAAAAACTATTCGAAAATTGGAGATAAAAAAAGGGGCTGTCCGCAATAGAAAGCCCCCCAAACAAAAACCAAAAAATATTATTCTCCAAAAATTTCGTTTGACAGTTGTTGGTCTAAATCATAAATATCATTTCTGAAATTCAATTGTCCCTTACTGTCAACCCAGGAAGTAAAATAAACGATATATACCGGAACAGTTGGCTTAATTTGAATGCCATATTCTTTGTTTGTTTTCAAAATCGTGTCCACCCTTTCTTGATTCCAGTTTTTATCTTTTCGAAGGAGATACATCAGCAATTTATTGGGATTTTCAACCCGGATGCAACCGTGACTGAAAGCTCGTTTCGAAGCCTTGAAAAGTCCTTTTGAAGGCGTGTCGTGCAGATAAATATTGTAATTATTGGGAAATAAAAACTTCATTTTTCCCAATGCATTTTCCCCGCCCGGTTTTTGCCGAATGATGAAAGGAACGTCTCCTTTGTATTTATACCAATCTATGGTGGAAGAATTGACTACTTTATCGCCCGAAAGCACTTCCATATTGTTTTCTTCCAAATAATTGGAGTTCTTTTTGATATTGGGAATTATTTCATTTCTTATGATGCTGTTGGGAATATTCCAATACGGATTAAGCATGATCCGTGAAATATTTCCCGTGAAAATGGTGGACGGATTCACGTCTTTTCCCACCACGACATTGGTCGTCCAAACCAATTTGTCGTCTTCAATGACGTGTAGTTTATATTCCGGAATATTGACCAGCAAATATTCTTTTTCCATTTCGACTGGAACCCATCGCAATCGCTCCAGATTGATCATCATTTGCTTGATCCTGAAATCAACCGATTGGTTTAATTCAACAAGGGTTGGAGCATTTATCTTTCCATTTTCGACTAAACCCATTCGATGTTGAAAACTGCTAACCGCCTTGGCCAATTGATTCGTGAAAACAATGGTTTTGTCATTGGTCGCTAAATCTCCCGTCAAAAACAAATGCTGTTTTACGGCCAATAAACAAGAATCATTTTCCGTGATTGACAAGACTGTTTTTGTGGTGACAATTTTAGGAAATCCTCCCTTTTTGGCAATTTTGCGATATTCCCTGAGCTTTGTTTTTAATCGTATGTAATACTGGTTGACCGGTTCCGAGATGTTTTCGCCCTTGTTCAAAACCACCAAGGAGTCGAGCAGCGCTTGGTAATTTTTCTTTTTTCGAGGGATGTACCAATCCAGTTCGTGAGGATTTTTGACTATTCCGCCATAAACCTTTTTCGAATACTTGAAAAAAGTGGTGGTAAGCAACAACTCTAATTCTTTCTTGCGATTTTCCCTGGCAAGAGAAGGTTTTGCATCTGTAGTCGTCAGCGCAATCAAGGAATCCAAACGGGTATTGATGAGACTGTTGTTGTCAAAATCAACGCTAAAATTTCGTATTTTGTTGTAAAGAATAGGAACGGCTATCGTCATCCCTTTTTTATTGAACCAGGCAAATTGATATTCCCGATTTTCATAAAATTGATATACTTCTTTTTTTATGGTGTCGCTTTCTGGAAAAGCCTTGAAATAATTATCCAACTCCGTTTCGTCCAATACCAAATCAGAATAATTTTGTGCCGTATAAATGCCCGACTCAAAGCCCACGTTTCCTTTTTTATTGTTGCATCCCAATGTAAGCTGCATTACAACAAGCCATACCAAAATGATTTTGCTGTTAAATCCTGTCTTAAAAATGGAGAAACTATTGGAGATGCAATACATAATTATTTATTTTTTTAGAATACTATTTATGATTCGTCTTTTGTGGTACGCACAAGGCTGATACCGGAAACGAAAAACACGATGCCGAGTATGCCGTAAATAATAAGTTCTTTTACGTCTTTTGTACCGCCTGAAGTATCGGAAAAAACTACTGCAGTGTAGATAAGGCCACCAATTCCAAGGGCTGTGAGCAATGCTCCAAAAAATCTTTTTAAATTCATGATGTTTAATTTTAATGGTTTATTGTTTTGGAAAACAGATTTAATATGGATGCTGCCTTAATTATTTAAAAAAAGCAGCATTATCCATATATTTTGTATTTTGATTATTCTAGTTTGTCAAAGCTGGACTAGTTATTCTTTTCCTGCTTTGGTGGTCTATTTTTACCTTGCTGTTGCTGCTGTTGCTGTTGCTTGGCTTGTTCGTTATTCTTTTGTTGCTCCACTTGTTGTTGTTTCGCTTGCTCGTTATTCTTTTGCTGCTCTACTTGCTGTTGCCTGGCTTGTTCGTTATTCCTTTCTTGTTGCTCTTGCTGCTGCCTGGCTTGCTGATTGTTGCGTTGTTGTTGTTCTTGCTGCTGCTTGGCTTGTTGGTTATTACGCTGTTGCTGCTCTTGCTGCTGTTGGGCTTGCTGATTATTGCGTTGTTGCTGCTGTTTAGCCTTTTGATTGTTGTTATCCTGTTGAACTTGCTGTTGTTTGGCTTGCTCATTATTACGTTGCTGTTCCTGCTGACGTCCAGCTTGTTGATTATTGTTTTGCTGATTATTAAGCTGCTGATTTCCTCTCTGCGATTGAGTATTTTTATTTCTTTGAGTTACCGGCTGCACGTCTTCTTTTTTGGCCACTTTATTGGGCACAGGTTTCTGTCCATTTGAGTTATTCTTGGCCACTCTTGGCCTGTATATTTGGAGTTCTCCCTTGTCTACATTTTGCCCTGGATCTCTTCTTTCTCGCATTGCAACTGGAGCAATTGATCTACCGGTTCGTTTTTGAACCTCAGTTCTATTGGGTCCTGAATTGTATTTCACGCGGGTTGAATTATCAATCTGGATATTGTTTATTACCGTTGAATTTCTAATGATTGTTGTATTGACGGAAGAGTTTACATAATAATTATTAATGTTCGTTCTTCCAAAATCCCTATCCCTGACAAACGTCCATTGATTGTTGGGCAGTCTATAACCACTGCTGTAAGCGAAAGTAATACTGATACCTGGACCTATTGGTGCCCATCCATAATATCCTTCGGATCTTCTCCAACTAACCCATCCCGGACCCCATTCGCTTCCCGGCACCCATGACCATCCATAATAATTGTCATACATCCAGCGCCCATAATGAAAAGGCGCCCATCCCCATGGAAAATCTGAAATCCATGTCCAGCCTGCATTGGTAAATGCCCAATATCCATCTGTGCGATAAGGCGTAAATCCATAACCCACATCAGGAATCCAAACATATCCGTAATTTGGATTGTACACCCAGTCCCCATAAGGACTTAAATTATCATAGAAAATTTGAAAGTTGACGGATATTTGTGCAGATGCTTTTTGTGGTGTCATCCACAGCATTGCATTTAGAAAAAAGATTAGAAAAAATGTTTTGCTTATCGTTTTCATGATATTCGTTTTTAATTGTTTTTATCTAAAAAATACTGCTAAAAATTAGCTTAGGTTTGGTGTTTTTAGAAGTAATTAGATTTTAAATTTGAAGCAAAAAGGTCGTTTAAATTCCATACAAAAATCGTCTGTTTTGCACCCATCTTGAACCAAGTTCATTTCTTTCCCAGTGGCTTTTTTTTGTATTTACGACTTTGATCGTGTCTTTCCCAAGTTACATATACTTGTGTATAGGATCGAGATTGGGTACTCTATCCAAATATAATCGTTGCTTGGACATTACGGCCTGTTGTAGGATTTGATAAACGGTTTCTTCCGAAACATAACCCACAGAACAGGAATTAAAGAATGACAGTATTGCCATTATACTGATAAAAAAAGGCTCTTTTTCATGATATTATTTTTTAAATAAATTGTTGATTCGAGTTTTTATACTCTAATGGCGTTCATCCTTATCGATTTTATTCGTTACTGGAAAGACTACCATTTAGATTCTTTTTCCTGCCTATTTTTCAATTAACATTGATTAATATCAACAATACAAAGTTGGCAATGTTTTTCATAAAATCTATTACACAATTCTGCAAAAGAGTTGCATCATTCACACATTCCAAGATTAAAAAAAAGGGGCAATTTTAGTTTCTTGTCCCTAAAAATCAAGAAATAATTATAAAAAAAAAACGATGCAATTTCTAAAGAAAATGCATCGTTTTGAGGCTAAACAACTAGGTCGAATACTATTGAAACAACTACATCCTGTCCATATACCAACTCAATTCTTTTTCCATTTTTTTATACCTGAAAATGGTGGGAATGATTTTTTGCAAACGCATAAAAGCCGTTTCGCTTTTCACCACATAATCAAAAGCTTTATGGTGCATGCACTTTATGGCAACTTCAATTTTGTCTTGTGAAGACAGCATCACCACTGGAATGTCGGGATTGAAATCTTTTATTTTGTCCAATGTCTCGATACCGTTCATTGCCGTTTTATCGACACCATCGAGTTGATAGTCCAAAATAATGGCATCTGGATTTTTTGATAAATTCGCAACACAAAGTTCTCCAGTCGCATAGGTTTCAATAGAAAAATCGGCGTGTTCCATAAATTCAATTTCCAAGGATTTAAGGAACAAGGCATCATCATCTACCAGGAACAGTTTTATTTTATTTTCGTCTTTCACGATTTAGTATTTTTAATTAAATTAAATTCTATTTCTAATTCTTCGCAAGCTTGCTTGCAAACAGTTTCCAATTGGACAACCATTTGGGCTGTTTCCTCGGTAAATTGATTTGCTTTTACAGCATCCTGTATTTTTTTTGACACATCTTCCAACTCTGGACTCATGCCCATTATGGAGAAAGACGGAATGATTTTATGTACGGCAGCGCCCAATAAATCCCAATCTTTATCCTGGACACTCTGCTTCATTGCATCGATTAATGGAGGCGTTTGTTCCATATATATTGAAATCATTTCCATCATCAATTTAGGATTGGATTTGGTTCTGATGCTTAAGTAATCCAAATTGGTGCATTTTGTTTTTATCTTTTTAGTTGAATTTTTTGTTCCTTTTGGAGTTCTCTTATTTTTTACGATACCAACAATTTTGCTGTACAACAAACGCTCGTCAACAGGTTTTGCAATATAATCGTTCATTCCCACGGCTTTGCATTTTGCCAAATCAACCGTGGTCACATCGGCCGTCAGGGCAATAATCGGGATATCTGAATTCATTGTGTTCCGTATGTATTCTGTGGCATCAAATCCGTTCATGACTGGCATTTGCAGATCCATTAGAACAACATCATAGGATTCGTTTTGGAGTTTTTCGATGGCAATCTTTCCGTTTTCGGCAATCTCTCTTTCAAAACCAAAATCGTCCAAAAGGGTCTTCATCAATAATTGGTTCAGCGGCATATCCTCTACAACCAATACTTTTATGTTCCTGATTTGGGTTTCCAATGTTACAATTTCGGTTTCCAATTCGGCATCCACGTTGGTTTTCAAAAATCGCAATACAAAACTAAAAGTACTCCCTTCTTTAATTTTGCTTTTCACGCTAACAGTGCCTCCTTGTGGTTCCACCAATTGTTTTACGATGGCCAATCCCAATCCGGTTCCACCATATAATCTTGAAGTTCCACTGGTTGCCTGCTGAAAATCGTCAAAAATAGTATCAATTTTCCCCTCGTCTATTCCTATTCCTGTATCGGCAATGGCAAATTCAACCGTGGCACTTTCTTCATCTTCATTCAATAAAAGAACGCTTACCGTGATTTTCCCTTTTGTGGTAAATTTAATCGCGTTGCTGACCAAGTTTAAAATAATTTGATGCAAACGAACTGGGTCGCCAAGCAATACTTTTGGAATATTGGAATCATATTCCGTGACTAATTCCAAGTTTTTTTCCTGAATTTTGGTTTCAAAAATATGCAGCATGGCCAAAATAGATGCCGATAATTTAAACGGAACCTGCTCAAATGTCATTTTTCCCGCATCTACTTTTGCCAAGTCCAGAATATCATTAATAAGAACAATCAATGCATCGCCACTCATTTTTATGGCCGATAAATATTCTTTTTGTTTGACGCTCAAATCGGTTTTCAACACCACTTTGGTAAATCCGATGATGGCATTCATGGGTGTCCGAATTTCGTGGCTCATGTTCGACAAAAATTGTTGTTTTGCTTTTACGGCATTTTCGGCAATCAATGTGGCGGCTTGGGCATTTCTTTTTTCTTCTTCGGCAATTTCAGTGGCTAGTTCCGCAAATATTCGGGCTTCTATCAATTCTGTTTCAATTCTTTTTTGGTCGGTAACATCCCTGGCGACAATCACGACACCCAATACATTTCCGTTGTCATCTTTATATACCGATCCGTTGAACAACACATCGGTCAATTTGCCGTTTACATTTCGGAGCGTAAGCGGTGCATCGGCAACCGATCCTTTTTTAAACACTTCTTGATATACTTCACGTGCCTTTTGCTGATCCGTAAAATAATCGAAAAAGTCGGAGTCAATAAGTGCTTTCCGCGGCATTCCAACAATATTTACTGTTGCTTCATTCATGTCCATTATCTTGCCTTCGGTACTGATGGTAACCAATGGATCGAGACTGGCTTCAATTAAACTCAAAGAATATTGAGAAGCCAATTTGGCGGAATAACTAAGTGCTTCGAGTGCTTTATTTGCAATTTCACGCTTTTCTTTTTCTTTGTTTTGAAAGTCAAGTTCGATGTCGGCAATAACCAATTCATCGGCTCTTTTTATTTTTTCTTTATTTTGAAAAATAAGTTCTTTGTTGGCAATAATTAATTCTGCCGCCCGATTTTCTTTCTCTTCATTTTGATACGCCAATTCTTCATTGGCAATGCCCAATTCATTTGCCCGTTTTTCTTTCTCTTGATTTTGAAAAGCGAGTTCTTTGTTGGCAATTTGTAAATCCAAAACCCATTTTTGTTCTGCAATGTCCCTGGCCACAATCACTACTCCTAGAATATTGCCCTTTTCATCTTTAAAAACGGAACCGTTGAATAAAACGTCCGTCAATTTTCCATCTTTGTGTCGAATGGTAAGATGGGAATCGGCAACCGAGCCTTTTTCGAACACTTCTTGATATACTTCCCTTGCACTTTGTTGCTCGGTAAAATAATCGAAGAAATCTGACCCTATCAGTTGTTCGCGAGGTACACCTGTTATGTTTACCGTTGCCTGGTTCATGTCCATTATTTTCCCTTTGACACTAATGGTAACCAATGGATCAAGACTGGCTTCAATAAGACTCAAAGCATATTGGGAAGCTATTTTTTGGTCGGAAGTGTAGGTTTCCAACTTGTTGTTTATTTCTGTTTTGTTTTTTATGATAAGAATTACCAGAATAAAGATAATCACTAGAAAAACAAGCAGTAAAAAAAAGAGTAGTCCAGAAAATTGATTGCTGTTTTCATTTTCCGCTTTTCTTAGCTTCAGTATCTTTAGCTCTTCTTTATTGATACTGGCAATGGAATTTCTGATTTTATCCGTAAGCACTTTTCCTTGTTCAATAATTGCTGATTTTTCTAAATCACCCAGTTCATTTTGTCGCTGTTTTTCAATATATTTTTTTGTAAACACTATTCTTTCCTCTGACACTTTTTTCAATGCAGCCACCTGCATCTGATGATTTGGAGAGTCGTTTGTTAGCGAAATCAAGGTGTCTACATCATTGCGAATATTGGTTTGTCCAACAGCAAATGGTTCCAGAAAACTTTCATCCCTGGACAATAAAAACCCCCTAAATCCTGTTTCCACGTTTATGGCGTCCAATAAAACATCTTGACTCTTGCTGATGACTTTCTGGGCGTGCATCATTCTTTCCCTGGAAGCTGTCTCTTTTTGGCTGTTGGTATAAAACACCCATAAAACCGTGGTCAGTATAATAACTGAAAGAATATAAAAAAGAGTTGTTTTTTTTCCTAAAATGAATTTCATACTACTTTTGCAAAAATTAATCTTTACTTTTTAAATTGCCAATTTCTTCCAACGGACTGCGTCTCTTATCTTTCATTTGTTTGAAATGGGACGGCGAAAGACCTGTCACTTTCTTGAACTGGCTCGACAAATGTGCCACACTGCTGTAACCCATTTTCCAAGCAATTTCAGTGATATTGTGTTCTCCGTAAATAATTAATTCTTTGATGCGCTCCGTTTTATGTGAAATTATGAAATGCTCGATGGTCGTTCCTTGCACTTCCGAAAACAAATTCGACAAATACGTATAGTCGTGATTCATTTTTTCGCTTAAATAATCCGAAAAATTGACCTTGATTATTTCGTCGGAATGGTGTACCATTTCGATAATTACATTCTTGATTTTTTCAATCAGCATCGCTTTTTTGTCGTCCATCAATTCGAGTCCCGAATGAAGCAAATTGGCTTTTAACACCTCTCGTTTCGCCATCGATATGGTTTCCATTATCTCGACTTCGCCTAAATCAACAACGATAAAGTGCAGGCCAAGGTTTCTTAGCTCCTGTTTTACAGCCATTTTGCAACGGTTGCTGACCATATATTTGATGTATAATTTCAAGTTATTCTATTTTTAAAAAGTTTATGTAAAAGTCGAACGATTCGCTTTGGAAAGACTTATATAACTTTGGAATAAAGTTGTATAATTCACACATTGTCACTTTGGGATAGTGATTTTTAAATATGGAATTTATACTAATGATGGAAGTTGAAAATGAAGGTTATTTTATAACACCTAAATCCAATAAGGCTCTTTTTTTTTGTAAGATACGAATAAAGCACGACAATGTAATTATGTCATTGACTATAAAAAACTTAATGAATAAAAAATTGTCTTTTTATAACCAATAACACATTAAAAAAAATGGAATTATTTTTTCAGGAAAGTATCTGTCCATTCGGTCGTTTTCAAGGAAGAAACCTTGTTTTCTGCATTGAGTGTCACTCGAAGTTCTTTATTGGCATTGGAACGCTCGTATAAAGCTTTATATCGAAACAGGGTTTCGTTTCCCGGACTGATTCTATACACTTCCATCAATTTGAGATCGACAAAACTGCCGTATCTCTCCCTAAATTTCAAACATACTTTCGAATGTTTTTCCAAAGTCGTATTTTGAATTACCGATGGTGTCGCCTCGCTTTCTTTAAAAGGAATAAATTTGGACGTATTGCAAATCATTAAAAGTCTTTTTCCCAAATCATAGGCTCTTTTCTTTTGATCGGCACCGACTTCTGCAAGAGGCACTTTTGCATATTCAACCACGACAGGCTTTACAACCACCTGTTTTGGTTTACAACCTATCAACAAAATAAAAAAACACAAAACAAGAACCTTATTTTTCATGACAGACCGTTTTAATTTCAAAGAGAATTGGAATTATAAAAAAACTAACTCCAAACACTTATGACTATTAGTAACGGTCAACTTCCGATTAAAGTATAAAATTCAGGATGGATTTATACAGCTTGTTTTTCCTTGATAAACGCAGAAGATTTTTTTCACCGCAGATTTGAAGATTTCTTTTGACTGTATAGAAAATAATTTGCGTAAATTCTGTTGAAAGCGGCTAATTCACAATAAAAACTCACATTAAAATCTGCGCCCCGAGCGAGAGCGAATAGGCGAAGCAATCTGCGACCATTTTTTTGAATTATGCGCTTACCCTGTTCCGCTTTCCATTAAAGTTTTACAATTAAAATGGTTGGCGTATTGTTGAGCCAAACACTTTGGGCATCAACCTGTTTTTTCCAACTGTCCAGACTGATGATGACTAGATCCTGTTGCGCCAACAACTCTTTTCCAATCACTCGCTCGTTTGTCAACATAATATGATTGGGAGCCACTTGCTCGATGGAGCGAATGTTTTCCTGGATAACCGTGTTGTTTTTTACCTCGTCCAAAGCATTCGAAATCACAATTTGGGAACCATTGTTATGAATGAGTTTTTGTGCATATTCCAGCAGGAAAGCATCTTCTTTGCTGTATATCGGGATGAACACGTTTTCGATTTGTTCCAATCCTTTATCCACAATAATTCCAACCGACATTTTGCTGTTGGCTATAATCTGGCGGGTGTTTTCATCAAATGGGGAATTTTTAAACAAGCCTTCTTTACCGGTTATCTTGTCGATAAATCGATCTGGATTCATGATACTGGTGGTAAAACCCAAGACTTTTCCAAGCAAGCTTCCTTCAAATATGGATTGTCCCAAACCGACCAACAATAAATCATATTCTCCTTGGTTGGCCGTGTCAATCAAATCGGAATTGACGTCATTGGACACTTTAAACAAGGTATAAACTTTTTGATTCAATGTTTCGGATTCGTTTATGATGGGCAGGAAAGTTTCCTTTTCATGGTCCTTTACATCAAAAGTATGCAACTCGGAACTCCTGCTCAAATGCATGGCAGTCACAATGGTGTTCTCCGTTTGTTTTTTGACCAAACTATTGGCCACCTTAAGCAATGTTTTTCCTTTCTCGGCGGAATCAAATGAAAGCAGCACCTTGTATTTGCTTTTGTCTCCAATGGTTTCAGGCACAAAAGTTGTTTTCGTTTTAAAAATATAATTGATTAAATCCAATGCCGGTCCCGTCATGAAAGTGGTAACCAAAGCCATTATGACCATCATCGTAAAAATCTCGGCCGACAATACGCCCAAATCATACCCAATGTTCAGCACCACCAATTCCATAAGTCCCCTGGTGTTCATCAAGGCGCCGATGGAAAGACTGTCTTTCCAATTATGCCCCACAAATTTTGCGGCCAAGGCACTCCCAAAAAACTTGCCGCCCACACCCACCAATATAATCACACCCGTTATTTGCCATAAATAAGCATCGTCAATCAATCCGATTTGGGTTCGCAAACCTGTAAACACAAAAAACAAAGGAAGCAAAAGGATAATGGAAACATCTTCCACTTTTTCGATGAACATAGTCCTGAATTTCGTGTTTTCAGGCATTATCGCTCCCGCCATAAAAGCACCAAACAAGGCGTGAATCCCAATTAACTCGGAAGCATAGGCAGAAAACAACAAGGTCAAAAAGAAGATGGCAACGATGGGTTTGTTCAAACTTTCTTTGGTACGATTGATGTCCGCCACTCGTTTCAGGAATGGCCGAACCACTTTCAGCATCAGCAAGACGTACAAAAGTGCCAACCCAATAACATACAAGGAACTGGTAAACGAACCTGCTTTTACAATGGCAATAACTGCAGCCAAAATACACCAAGCCGTAACATCATCGGCGGCGGCGCAAGTAATCACTATGGTTCCCAATTTTGTTTTATGAATGTTCCTTTCCTGGACAATCCTGGCCAATACAGGAAAAGCCGTAATGCTCATGGAAATCCCCAGAAACAAACCAAAAGAAGTAAATTCAACTCCTGCCGGAGCAAATGATTTATAGATATAAAAAGCCAAACCCATTCCCAAAGCAAACGGAATAATGATACTGGCGTGACTAATAACCACGGCATCGTGGGCTTTATTTCGCAATGCTTTTAAATCCAATTCCATCCCGATGACGAACATGAAAAGAATCAATCCAATTTGGCTCAAGAATTGCAAATTGCCCAAGGACTCTTTCGGGAAAAGCATTCCTGAAAATTCAGGAAAAAACATTCCCAGCAACGAAGGCCCCAAAACGATTCCCGCAATGATTTCACCCACAACCGAAGGCTGGCCTATTTTCTTGAAAACCCATCCAAAAAAACGGGCTACCAGGATTATCGTTATGACTTGCACCAAAAGTATGGACAATGGACTTTGCAAATTATGCATCATCGAGGCAACAAAATCGGCCCAATGACCATTTGCTTTTGTATTGGAAACAATGTTTTGTCCTTCTTCCAATTTTTTTCCATTGATAATTATGGCATAGATTAAAGACGAAAATCCGCCTATAATCAATATATAAAACAATGAACTTTTAAAATTTTTCATACTTCTTGAATTTCTATTAACAATAATTGGATACAAATATGAAAAGTGTTTGGATAGAAAAAAAGCAAATACCCCATCCTTTTTCGGGTATTGTAACAAGAAGGAAAAACTTTGTAATAACCTGAATTCGATTATTCAGCAATTTGTCATTCATTGGATATCCTGCAAGGTTTTTTTTCAACCTTGTAGGTCTGAATACTATTAATAAGACACCTACAAGGTCTCAAAAAAGACCTTGCAGGAACTTAAAACTAATCTAGGTTAACAAGTTAAAAAGCGACCCGTTTCATAAAGACAGAACGGTAGGTTTCACTCAACAATACTCGAATGAAACTTCCGTTTTTATCGGTTTGTTTCAACGTAATTTCGTTGTGCGTATAATGTTTGACTTGGGGAATGGCGATGACTTCTTTCTTGTTTACCCTGCAAAATTGGATTTCGGGAATTTGTTGCAGCAAGGTTTCGAAATTAATATTTTTCAAAACCAGCACACTTCCATCTGTTAAAAGTGCTTCTTTATCCCTGCTGTCCTGTTCCGCAGATTTAATTTGCACCAATTGATTGATGTAAACGATTCCTTTTCCTTTATCGGTATTCAACGTAATAAACGAGGCGTTTTGAATCGTGTTTTTATGTCTTTCCAAGGCTTTGAGAACCGCTTTGTGCAATCGCTCTTTGGTTACGGGTTTGGTGATATAATCCACGGCATCGATGTTAAAAGCTTCCGAGGCATATTCTTTATAAGCCGTGGTAAAAACAACCAGTTTGTTCTGCAATCGGCTGGCCAGTGTCAATCCATCCATTCCGGGCATTTCGATATCGGTGATGCACAAATCAAAATCTATCGAACTGGTTTTTTCGAACAACTTTTCAGGGGAATTGAATACTTTGACTATTTCCAGCTCCGGGATTTGTTCGCAAAGCATTTTCAAATAAGTCAAGCCGTGCAATTCATCATCCAGCAGTATGCATCTGAGTTTTGTAGTCAAGGAGATTGATTTTTAGTTGAGCGGTATAGACGTTGTTTTCAACTATTCTGTCCAGTTGAAATTGGTTTTTGTAAATAACTTTGAGGCGTTGTTCCAAGGTTGCCGTTCCCAATCCGCTTCGTCCTTTTTTCATGGCTTTTTTATCCGACACTTTATTGGAAACCGTCAGCATGAAACAATTGTTCTTCACTTCAAAAAGTACGGTGATAAAAGCATCCGGACTCACTAAATCGGCGTGTTTGAATGCGTTTTCAATTAAATCGATAGACAACATCGGAGCCAACAGGGCTTCTTCATACAGCTTTTCGGTTTCGCTGATTTTGGTTTTCACGTTCAATTCAAAAAGCGGACTTATTTTAATTTTATGTATTTCGATGAGATTTAGCGCAAATGCGATTTCTTCTTTGGGCGAAACCCATTTTTGTTGGCTGTCATACAAAATATAGTCCAAAACATTGGCCAATTTATCCAACGCAAAATAGGTTTGATAAGCGTGCGATTGCACCGAATTGAGAATGTTTTTGAAAAGATGGGGATTCAGCCTTGACTCCAAGGTGTCCAGTTTTATACCATCCACTTTCATTTCAAGAGCAGTGTATTTTTCGAGCAGTTCTTTTTTGGTTCTTTCGGATTGCCATAAACGCCATGACAGGAATCCCAAGACCAATAGTAACACAACCAAAACCAGGGCATACGCTTCAATCATAATTACAGGAACTAAATTAGCTATTGTTGAATTGCAAATTTAGGGGAACAATACTAAAAGTCATTATTTTTAGGCATAAAAAAACCTCTAAATTGCTTTAGAGGTTTTGAACTTTGTAGACTATTCAGGTAAAATATCGAACAATTTGCTTTTAGATTTATATGATTTTTTTTTATTTTCAGAATACGAAAAAAAACTCTAAATTTCTTTAGGAGTTTATTGATGCGAGTTGCTAACAAGTAATTGAAATATTAATATACTCAAGACCACTGACAGCACAGTAGAATCATTTTTGATAAAAATTGCTGAAATTGCTAGACCAATTAACTTAATGAAAATGTAGGTTGAAAATTAAAAAAAAGAGGGATCAAATTCCAAAGAATTCTCCCCCTCTTCCTATCAACTAACTAATTGATATAACAATATTTTCTTTACAAAACTTTTAAAACCAACGAGGATCTCCAGCAACTCCGGTTCCTGCGAAACCAATACCTGGCTTAACGTGGAAATCTCCATTGGCAGGATCTACAAAAAAGTCTGCTATGGTTAGTGGAATATCTGTAATACCAGTTAAAGGTCTTGTTCCAATAGGCACATCCTTGGTTTTGTAATTACCTGCATACGAAATAGGAATATTGCTGTAAGTCCCATTAGTGCTATTAAGTTGGGTTCCACCATTTGGTCCGGCAATGATACAATTCTGGACAGACACCTGTACAGGATTATTATTGTCAAATAGCCAAAGATGTCCCATCGCTCTTGTAATGTTCACACAAGTAATATTCTTAAAGTTAATATTTGTTTTAATACGGACATCGGCAAAACGGGTACTAATTTCAGTAAGTGTAGAATTTGTAACATTAATCGACTTGACGGTACTTCCTGTCCCTACATTCATCATTCCATAACCTCCAGTTTGTGAAACCAAACAATTGTTGACATTTATATTGTTGACAACACAAGTTCCTCCAAGTTTAACAATAGAATTTATCTTGGAAATATCACATCCTTCTATCTGTATATCATTCAATGTTCTAGTTGTCAAATCAATAAAGAAACTGTCCGCAGAAGTCGTAGCCAAATTTTGCAATATAATATTATTGACATTACCCTGCAGTCTAAATGTAGCATTCTTCAAATTGGACAATACACCAGTATCATTTACAGAACCTACAAAAGCTATATTGTTTATTCCTGTAGGAATAGTGATATCTCCTCCAATAGTGTAGACTGTCCCAGCAGCAAACTCAACAGTTATATCTTTGGCTCCACCAGCGACAAGGCCTTGTAAGGCCGTTCCAATACTAGATGCCGTATCCGCCAGTAAAACTTTGTAGATAGTGCTATTAAACAGACCAGTTGTTTTTACGTTCAAGCTTCCACGATTGTTGGATTCATTAAAAATTTTGGCCACATAATTTGTACCGTAAGCCAAATTATCAATTGTAAGCATCCCAGCATCTTTTTGTTGTTGGGTCAATACAAAATCCTTGATCAACACCGAAGTTTCGCTATATATACTTACATTGGTTACCTTGGGTGAAATAGTCCATTTTAAACTTATACTGGTAGATGTAGCTTTATATCCAGTAAAAAGCTGTTCTGCAGGAGTTACAAAATTGATTTGATTGTAATTGGATTCCTTGCCCGTTTTTTCATCAATACTTTTCATCCTCACATAATAAGCCGTTGTGCCGTCAAGATTATCAAACATTTCGCGGTACTCTACCTTGGCCTGATTGCCGGAAGTTGCGAATGGAATTAATTTGTCTGCCGAAAGCTCAACCCTTTTTGAAATTTGCATAAACTCTAAATCCTTGCTGAACTCAAATACATATTTTGTAGCCAAAATTGATTTTGTGAATTTCAGTTCCACTGACGTTGGCTTAATTACCGATGTTTCAAAAATAATGGATTTAAAAAGCCTGTCTGTACTAGAATCTACCTCCCATTGATTGTAATCTTTTTCGCAACTGGCTATGGCTACAAGGAACAGCAAAGCACTAAAAATTGATAGTATATTTTTCATTGTAAATAAAATTAAATTAATGATTAAAATCCGTACGAATTGCTTATTTGTCCCTTGGACTCAAAAACATCCTCATAAAATATAGAGAAAAAGTGTCTATAATTGCAGGTTGCGTTCCCCTTTTTATATTGGACAAGACTATTTTGAATTTCAGTCCCATTGCTCATAGTGGCTAAAAATCCAGTATAATCATAATCTTTATACAATCCTGTACCAGCCAACAACGTTTTTACGGGCCAGTCTACGTAATTTTTATTTGTACCGCTAAGTGGCTTTGCCGCATTTGTGGGAAACCAGCTTATGCTCTTGTACTCCGGACCTGGACTGGCAGAAAGATTTGTATAATAATTAAGCGAACTTTTGTCTATGTATTCAGCATCTTTAAATTTATAATACACCGTTTTAGGGAAATCAGTTGGTTGGTAAGTTTTGTCAAAAATCTTTACTGGTTGTTTGTTGTCAAACATTAGGCACAGTGTTTTTTTCATGGTTTCGATTCGGTCATACAACAAACCCCAACGAACCAAATCTTGCTTGCGAATGCCTTCGCAGCCAAACTCCCAAGCACGTTCGTTGACAATTGCTTCGAAAAAATTGGCATCATAGCTTTTAATTTTAGGAGATCCTGCTCCAAAAGCCCTTTCACGAACCTTTTCCAAGGCTTGTCTGGCCGACATTCCTGCCACCGGGTTCACGGCATCGGTTCCATTTAGGGTACTTTCTGCTTCGGCAAACATCAAATAAATATCCGAATAGCGCATTAATATCCAATTGACACCTGTAGCCACACGTGAATTGGCAGTTTTATGCAATCCCAAATAGGAACTTGACATCCAATATATTCTCCATTTCGCAAAATTGACGCTAAGCGGATCATTTTTCACGCCTTCAACGTTACTTGATGTGTAATTCAACCAGCTAAGAGTAACATCACGACGCTTGTCTTCAGGAGTAAAGGAATAGAAATAATAGGCTTGGGAACCAACATAAGAACCTCCAAAACCGTTAGCGCCATATTTAGAATTACCGGCAACTTCGTATCCCATCAAAGAACCGATGTCTCCATTATTCCCAAGACCAAAGGCAACTTCAAATAAATTTTCATTGCTTGCATTTTGTTGTAATCCGCATACTGATTTCCAAATATTCTCGTAATCAAGATCTAAACGATGTGGATTTGCTGAATTTCCAAGCAACTCAGCTGTTTGTTGGGAAGCTATTTGATAATAGTCTCTCCAATTTTTAACTCTTCCCACGTAGTAACCATCAGTTTCAGGTATTGAAGTATTGTGTTCAAGATCTTTTTCAGGAAACAAATTTCCGTCTCGTAAAGACCAGCCACCTGCAAAAAGTGCCACTCTTGCCAAAAGCCCCTTGGCAAAACCTTTTGAAATACGTTCAACAGTTGCATACTCTGCATTGGATTTTAGCCATGGCAAATACCCTTCTGCTTCTTGTAAATCTTTAACCAAACTTGCATAAATAATATCTCTGTCCACTTTACCAATGTAAACATTGGATAAATCAGATTGAGAAGTTCCTTCCTTGTAAGGCACATCACCCCAATTGCGAACCAACTCAAAGTAAGCCAATGACCTAAGAACCAGTGCTTCACCCAACATTGGCTTCATTTTAGCAGCTTGAGACTCCAGGATTGGAGATTTTCTGATACCGTCAACCGAGGCCGAAGCCAATTCGGCCAATTGAAACAATCCTTGCCATTTTGTGGTTTGATTATACGGATCGTCATAAAAATTCCCTGCTCCCTGATCACTTGTTGTTGAATCATAGGATGACGAAGTAAATCCCTGATTGGTCTCGATATCCGAAAAACCTTGCCAGTTTACGGATAATTTTTGTCCATAAATGTTGGTATCCGTCATTTTTCCATATACCCCCATCAATGCCGCTTTAGCCATTGAAGGAGTTTTAAAAACAGTTTCTGAACTCAACTTGGATGGTGATGTGGTGTCCAAAAATTCTTTGTCACAAGAAATACCCACTAATAAAAAAATAAAACTGGAATAGTATAATAATTTTTTCATGTCTTTTTTATTAAAATGTTACATTAACTCCAAAAAGGAATGTTTTTGCTTTTGGATAAGCAGACCAATCTACACCTGGCGTTAATGGTGTGGAGCGGATACCATCTACCTCTGGATCTTGACCCGTATATTTGGTCCAAATCATTAAATTGTTTCCGGCAAAATAACAACGTACTTTTTGCACAAACTTGCTATTTGTTACACTTTCAGGTAATGTGTAACCCAGTGTTAAATTCCCAAATCTTAAAAACGAACCATCTTCAATGGCCCAATCAGTTAAAATTGTGGAATTGGAAAGAGGATGCCATAAACTTTTCCCTTGATTGATTTCTTGCAATAATTGAGGATTTGCATTATCACCAAACATAATATTGTATCCGGTTGCAGGATCAATTGTCGTAAATCGATTTTCGATACTCATTTCCGAGCTCATATTTTGATATCTTTTAGAACCGCTGAAAGTGGTATTGTCTATCTTGTTGGCATTATAAATATCATTGCCGTAAGACCAATTGAACATAGCTGTCAAATCAAAACCTTTATACCCCGTACTTATGGAAAATCCTCCAATATGCTTGGGTTGTGCTCTTCCTATTACTTTCCTGTCTTTATCTGGGGTAATTATTGTAGTGCCGTCATCAGTTAATTTTTTAAGTTTGATATGACCTGGTCCAAAATAATTGCCTGAAGTGGTAATTACTTTAGACGCGTCAACCTCCCCAGAATTTAGAATCCATTTCTTTTGCGTATTATCATAAGTGAAGTCGTCAAAGGTGTAATACCCATCCGAAACATATCCGTACATTAAACCAACCGGTTGTCCCACAATGGCCCTGAAATCATCTCTTCCCACGGCTGGTGCCCAGTTAGTGGCAGCAATCATTTCGCTGGAACCATCCAATTCTTTCACGACATTCTTGTTGAATGCGATATTGAAATTTCCAGATAAATAAAATCGATTATTTTTAATGATATCCCCTGATACGGTAATCTCCAAACCTTTGTTTGAAGTTCTTCCTATATTTTGATATTGGGTGTCATAACCTGAGTTAGAAGGTAAAGCAACACCTAAAATTAAATCTTTGACGTCATTTTGATATGCATCAACTGTTACCTTTAGACGTTGATCAAAAAAGCCTAAATCAAGTCCTAAATTGGCAGACACCGTGGTTTCCCATGTTAAATTCTCATTTTTCAGTACACTCGAAGTAACCAGGGCACTTTGTGGTTGGTCATTTAAATAATACAAACTTCTGCTGTTGGACTGAAAACCATATTCTTGTCTCCAATAAGAGCCTACTCGAGCATTTCCTACTTCTCCATAACTCAAACGAAACTTGGCGTTGGACAACCAGTTCTTGGTTGACTTCATGAATGATTCATCAGATACCCTCCATGCAATTGCCGCACCTGGAAAGAAGCCTGTACGATTTTCTGGAGAAAACACGTTTTTCGAATCAGACCTGGCCGTTAATGTCAAAATATAGCGATCATAGAATGTGTAATTGGCACGTCCAAAAAAGGAAGAAGTTCTGGATGGCTCCATTATAGTGGTGTAAGTAGGTTGAGGTGTTCCATAATTCCACATAGCCAAAACGTCTTTTGCCGTAAAGTCCACGGGATAAAATTTGGAATCGCTGCGCATTTCCGATCCTTGGGAATTGTACATTTCCTGTCCGGCCATCAATTCCAGTCTATGAATTTTATTTTTAAAATCGGCATTGTACGAAACCGTGTTTTGAATGGTCCACAAATAGCCTTTGTAATCGATTCGTCTGGCCACGGGTTGTCCGCCATTGGCACTGGCCTCCCCTGTTTTGTTCAACCAGATATTGTCGGTATAATCCCTGTTGGCACCATAGCTGCCTTTGGACGAAACGGTCAAGCTTTTTATGGGTTTCCAAATTAATCCGGCATTGATTGTTGCATTGAGCCTTTCCTGGTTTTTATATTCATTGGTGATGTTGTAAACAGGGTCGTTCAACGTACTCAAAGCCTCGGCCGAAGTGATGTCGTCTGCCCCGCCCAATGCATTTCCGGGCTGGCTGGTCAAACTGTAAACCGGGGCATATTTGATTCCGTCCCTGAGTTTGCTTCCGCTCGAAACGCTTGGTCCCGTAATGACGGTATTTGAAATTCTGGAATTAAAATCAAATGTCAATTTGGGGCTTATTTTTTTATTCAAGCTAAAGCTGAGATAATCTCTTTTGTAGGCCGAATTCAACATGATGTAATCTTCGTCGTCACGTGAATAATTGACCTTGTACTTGAGACTCGATTCGCCTCCTGTCAAACCAATGTCAAAGTGTTTTTGGATTCCCGTATTGCCATACAGTTTTTCCTGCCAATCGGTACCTACCTTTGATTTATAAATATCGACATCCTCCCATAAACCATACATACTATAAAAGGTAGTACTCGTGGTGCTTACGCCTGGATCCAGCTCTTTTTGAAAATACACATAATCATATGGAGACAATACTTCAGTCAAATTGTAAGTATTTTTGATACCTGTATAAGCATTAACATTAATTTCGGTCTTGCCGGTTTTTCCTGATTTAGTTGTGATAAGTACAACTCCATTTGCTCCCTGTGCACCATAAATAGCTGTCGAAGAAGCGTCTTTAAGAACATCAATCGACTCGATGTCTCCCGGAGGAATATCGTTTATATTGCTTACTTGAAATCCATCCACGATGTACAACGGGGAGTTGTCCTGGGTTATGGATCCTCCTCCTCTCACGCGCACCTTGATGGGCGTATCGGGAGAACCATCGGCAATGGTCACGTTGACTCCTGCCATGCGTCCCGCTATGGCCTGCAAAGCAGATGTGGCCGGTATGTCCTTTAAGTCTTCCATACTTACCGAGGCCACAGATCCTGTCAAATCTTTTCGCTTGGAAGTACCATAACCAATCACCACGACTTCATCAAGATCCGTAGATTCGTCTTTCATTATGACGCTGATGTTTTTTTTGCCGTTGACGGCGATTTCCTGTGTCTTCATCCCTATAAAAGAGAAAACCAAAGTGGCATTTGAGGGCACTTTAAAAATTTTAAAATTCCCGTCCATGTCGGTCAATGAGCCTTGGGACATCCCCTTCACTATAACGGAAACTCCCGGTAATCCAAGCCCCTTTTCATCGACGACAGTTCCCGAAACAGTAATCTCGTTTTGCACTAATAATGTTTTAGCTTTTATTGATTTAGAATTTTGCAAATCAGAACTTGCAATTGACGACCCTAAAACGGATTGCTTACTTTCTTTAGTTTTTCCTGCTACGGTGAGTGAAAACATAAATACAAAAGAAATTAAAATTGTAGTTTTTATTATATTTTCTATCACTTCAAACAAGCCAAAGTTATCCTTTGACAAATAATTTTTCATACATTTTAGTTTAGTTGGTTTTTTTTTGGTTTTTTTCAAAGTCAAGTATAATTTTACTTGATCTTAATTTTTAGTTGGTTAATTAAATCATCATATTTCTATCTGTTTTTTTATATTATTATTAATTATATCCATTAAAATTATTCAGTAAACAAATTTATGATTGGACTTATACTTGGACAGGGTCTAAACACAATAAAAGAGGGGGTATATCACAAACCCTTGGCGTTACTGGTTGTTAAGCCCATAAAATCAGTTAAATAAATTGTAACTTGTAATAGTTACGTTTTTCAAAACCATAATATTGATACTGTTTTTTGTGCTTTTTCCTGAAGTTAAAAAATTCTGATGAAGACATCATCTTGCATTCAATCATTGCAAAAGCAAAAGCTGTTCTTTTCCATGAATGCTTTGATTCCGTTCTTTCTGTTGACAAATTATAGTCAACTTTTTTAAGACGAGACATAAAAAAAGCCTCAAGAAAAATCTTGAGGCTCTTGATGTTGAAATTTGCTTTATTCTTTAATCAACTTGATTGATGATGTTCCTTTTTCTGATTTCACGGTGATAATGAAAACACCTGAAGCAGCTGATATTTGCCCTACTTCTAATTGATTTTCACCTTTCCCCGACCCCAACTCTTGTCCTAGAATGTTGTGAATTGAGTAAGTGAATTTTCCTTCTGCCATAATTGTAAAAGTTTGACTTGTTGGATTTGGATAAAGAATGGCATTGGCTGAAGAGCCATTATTTGAAAACTCATTGGTTGAAAAGTTTGTTGCTCCTACATTTGGTTGTGTTTGAGCAGCCATATCAACACCTAAATAGAAACTTGGGTGTGACGGCTGATTGTAGGCCGAGTTTTGCCAAGCAATTGCTACTCTGTATTGGGGATCGTGCATTAAAGTATATAGCTTGTTGTAAAAGGGCTTCCAGCCAGTTTTACTTCATCACAATACAAATTATAACTTGTGTCAGTAAGATCAGTTCCCAGCATTCTCCAGCCAACATAGACTTGACTGGCGTTTAAGCGCATGGCGACCAAACCCCGATTCAGTTTTTCAACGGTTCGTTGGGCATATGTTTGGACAGACAATCCGAATAACAACAAAAGCAAAATGGCTGTTTTTTGGAATAAATTGGCTCTAGTTTTATTTTGTGTTTTAAGTTCTGAATACATATTTTTTGGTTTATTGGTCAACAGGTTGTTTTATGTTTTTTATGCCTTATGGATTAACATATTTAGTTTTTTTGAATGAATAACATAAAATAAATTATTCTGCCAAAGTGAAAACATATGAATTCCCTCCTTTTGTATCAACGTCATATTCAAATACTTTTGGAACATTAACTCCATTGAAAGCAGCCTGTGTAGAAATTACGGGCTTTTCCACGGGTTGGAATTTAAAGAAATGATTAGGATTTTCCCCTTTCGCTTTCAAGATTGAATTCCCTCCTAATTTGGTATAGCTTCTCAATCTAAGATTTCCTCCCAAATTTGATTTTATTGTCACGGACTTTATTTTTCCATTCTTCCATTCCATATTTTCTACTTCAAAACCACCCCGCGCTCTTAAGCCAGATATGGATCCATTTGACCAAGCATCAGGCAGTGCTGGCAATAAAAATACCGCACCATCATGGCTTTGCAACAACATTTCGGCGATTCCGGCAGTACATCCAAAATTACCATCAATTTGAAATGGCGGATGAGCATCAAACATATTGGTGTATGTACCACCATCTGGGTCTTTTATGGTGGCGTTTACAGGCTTTAAATTAAGTTGATTTTTAATCAATTGGTAAGCATGATTACCATCTAGATAACGCGCCCATAAACAAACTTTCCACCCCATGGACCAACCACGACTTGCATCACCTTTTCCAACAAGTGTATTCCTGGAAGCTTCAAAAAGTTCAGGAGTTTTGTTTGGAGAAATTTCTCTACCAGGAAAAACACCCCAAAGATGTGATACATGACGATGAGCATCATTTTTTTTATCCCAATCTTCTAACCATTCTTGTAATTGGGTAAACTTCCCTATATGCATTGGGGGTAATTGAGAACGAATATCTTTTAACTCTCCCGAAAATTTATCATCAATTCCTAAAATTTTGGCTGCATCAATGGTGTTGGACAACAAATCAAAAATCATTTGATTATCCATTGTTACGCCTGCAAAAACATTACACCTTTCTTTACCGATAGTTCCATCAGTTTTTACATCTTCATAAGAATGTAATCCTGGAGTATGTTCAGGAGAAACTGACGGTGAAGCAACAAGATAGCCGGTCTTTTTATCTTTAATTAAAAAGTCTTGATAAAATTCACATGCACTTTTCATAATCGGATAGACCTCTTTTAGATAAGATATATCACCTGAAAAAAGATATTTTTCCCATAAATGAGAACAAAACCACGCATTACAAGTAGGCCATATCCCGGCAGTTTTATCCACTGCTCCTGTCATGCGCCACAAATCCGTATTATGATGAAGTGTCCATCCCTTACTGCCATACATCTCGGAAGCCGATTGTTTTCCCGTAACACTTACATCTTTAATTAACTGGATGAAAGGATCATGACATTCACTCAAGTTAGTTACTTCAGCAGGCCAATAGTTCATTTCCACATTTATATTGGTTGTGTATTTACTGTCCCAAGCAGGATATTGACCCGAATTGGGGTTCCATATTCCCTGCAAGTTGGCTGGTTGGGTTCCCGGTTGTGAAGAGGAAATCAATAAATAGCGCCCAAACTGGAAATACATTGCTGCTAATGCCGGGTCATCATTTTTGGAAAATTCTGCAATTCGTTGATCGGTAGGTTTCAATATTTGATCAGACTGTCCCAAATTAAATTGAACTCTATTGAATTGTTTTTGGTAGGCAAAAATATGATCGGCTTTGGCCTTTTCGTATTTTTTTGAAAATTTAGATAGATACTCTTTTGCCTGTTTTTCAGCATCACCCGAAATATCCTTGTAATTCTTGAAGTTTGTTGCCACAGAAACGTAAATAATTACCTCGTCTGCATTTTTAATAGAAATACTTTTTGAATCTGTTAGTCGAGTACCTCCTTTAGATTCAACTTTGACCTGCGTATTAAAATTCAATAGATTGGGAATATTTTCCTCTTTATCTTTTGTGCATTTTCCATTAACTACAAGTAATTTATCTTGTCCTAGAGGAACCTCTGTAATCACTTTGACCATTTGTGTTTTTAATGGTCCGGCAAAAGAGGTGTTTAAGCTGATTTTTCCTTTTTGATTTGATGTTAAGCGAATAATAATTAATTGGTCAGGATAGGAAGTAAACACTTCTCGTTGATATTCAACCCCATCAACTTTATATTTGGTTTTTACGATAGCAGTTTTCAAATCCAATTCCCTGTAATAATCGGTAAATTTCTCATGACCTGGAACAGTTAAAATTAGATTTCCTATTGACTGATAAGCTTGGCCGTGAGATGTAATTTTACGATCTGCAATTATATCATTGAGTGTCAATTTCTGGGCATCTATATAATTCTCGTCTTCAATATATTTTTGAATTTTTTTTAAACTGTTTTTTGCATTGGGATTAGTGTTTTGATAAGGACTTCCAGACCAAAAAGTATCTTCATTAATTTGGATGGTATCACACTGGGGCACACCATAAACCATGGCGCCCAATCTACCATTACCTAGTGGTAAAGCATCTGTCCAAGCTTTTGATGGTTTATTGTACCAAAGAGTTAAATCCTTTTGTGCAAATGTGTCCAAAAATGCTAAAAAACATATTAATACCAACACTCGTTTTTTCATGATTATTTTTTATAAAATTTATATTTTTTTTAATTATTAAAGGGGCTGCCAATTGTCCTGTCCCTTAAGAACACTTTTCAAAGAATAAAGATGAATTTCTTCCGAACCAAGCTCACGTATTCCTGTCCAATTGGCACGTTGGGACATATTGGCTCCGGCTCCGGTATTTTTATATTCATACAAATGCAAATCTTCACTTGTCGAGGCGTATTGCATATTCCAAATGGTAGGCCAGCCTGCAGGATTAATTTCTTTCCCCATTTCACACTGAATCCAAGCTACTTTCGGAAAATTATGCCACGGACGACCTAAACTAACCAACTGCTTGTTATCGTTTTCCTTTGGACTTTTTTCGGAAAACGTTAGTTTGCATTTAAAAAAAACAAAACCATAATCTTGTCCTTTTGGTGTACTGGGTGCCGTAATCCAACCGCCGCCAAAACTTCGTATTTCACAAGCATCAAAATACCCTATGCCTCCTCCATATATATAATCTGTTCTTCCTAAAACAAGACAGTTTTTAAAATAACTCCTGGTATTGTCCGTAGCCAAAAAAACGGTGTCTTGATATCCCAAAAAATTACAATTGACGAAAACATTTTTATCGGAAGTGACATAAATGGCCAAAGCCTGGCCTACAGGTCCCGCCGTGTTTTGAAAAGTTATATTTTCTGCTCGAAACCCATCGCCTTGAATGGAAACCGTTGCCGATGTGCGAATAGCTTGCCCTGTCCATTTTGCAACATCTTCTGCCGGACATTTATTGTTTAGCCCTCCTTTGCAATCATATATATGATAGCTTATGATTGTCTTATCTCGGCTTTCACCCTTAAAAGTGATATTCTTTTTATCACTTGGTATCAAGATCTTTTCAGTATTATATAATCCATTTTTAATATAAATAACCGTACGATGCTTCTGTCCTGGCAATACAGTGTCGACAGCATCTTGAATTTTCATATAATCTCCACTGCCATCTAGTGCGACAACAATGTTTTTTGAAGATTGGGCCATTGTTGCCATTGTAAAAAAATTGCTTATAAATAAGTATAGAATAAATCTGTAAATGGTTTTCATTTTTTGCTTTTAATAATGTATTAATGAAACTTAGTTTCAGAAATATAAAAGTGCTTTAAAAAAATATCATTAAAGCAAAATCAATTTGTCGCTAATTTCAGATTGCTAATTTATAAACCCAGCGCAATTCCAGAGGGGTATTATTACATTAATAAAGGGGTAGTTTAACAATAAATCGTGACACAACTCTTTAAAGACTTAACTTTATTATATTCTCAGTTTACAGCAAAAAAAACTTCTCAATTTCTTGAGAAGTTTTTTGGACGATCAGGAGTTCAAACAATTAGTTTCATGAAAAATATCAGCAGATTTGACCTCGAAATTATTTTATAGTTTTAAAAATTTGACCGTTTTTTTTTTTTATCCGTCACCTATTGATAGATAAAATTTTAAACAGTGTTCTTTCCTACCTGTGACAAACACAAATCTATTAAAAATATGCTTAGCAGGGGTTTCGCTTTTAATGAAGTGGAATTAAGTCAATATTATGAGTTTCTTCTTTATTATTAACATATAAACTATTTATATATCTACCATATCCATCTGTTGCTACATCAAAAGTGACAAAAGCACCTTGGTTAAAACTTACAGAATAATTTCCATTAGAGCCAACTATAATACGCTTTATTTCATGTTCTGCATAGCTTTCGTCAGGACTATTGCCATATTTCCAACATTCGATCTTAATACCTATTATTTTGTTTTTTATAGGTTTGTGTGTGTATTTATCAAAAACGATCCCTTTGATCGTGATGTTTTCAACATCTTTTTGACATGCCATAATAAAAAGGAAAACAAATAGTAATAAGGAGTTTTTCATATTTTTTTAATTTCAATTACCAATATGGCTGCAAATTCCAGTGATATTGACCCATCTAATTCAAATTTAAAGTTTTAAAAATTTGACCGTTTTTTTATCTGCACCGTTTTGATAGATTAAAATATACGAACCAGCGGCCAAATCTGAAATATCGATGGCAGACTGCAAGGATTCCGAAACTGGAGATACCTGTTTAAGAATTCGACCATCGTAACTGCTGATGCTCAAGCTTGCCCCTTTTAAGGAGATGGGATAATTAACCATTATTTTTCCATTGATGGATGGGTTTGGAAATACTGTAAGTGTTCTTTTATCGGAATTAAACGAAAGTAAATCCAGAGTAATGGAATTTCCGCTCATCACACTGAAAGTTCCAAAGGATGTGATTCCCGATACACTTGCAGTATAAGGACTAGCAAGTGTTCCGCTTCCTCCTAAAACCGCTGTATTACTTGCCCATGCATTAGTTCCCGTTTTGCTTATCAAAGAAAATGAGACATCTGAAGCATTAAATGTGCCATTGTCTGCACTAAGCCATTGTGTTTTCACTGAAAGATTGGCTCCCGCAGTTTCCGCATTGACAGTCCATTGCTTATTTATTGCCTTGTTAACAGGAACATCCAGTATGTTTTTGACCGAAACAGAGAAATTTCCTGCTACCCCTGAATTATTCAAAATTATTGGATTTGCAACGGTTGAACCCGCTGACCCAACAGGAAATTTCACATCTGTAGCTCCTACTACTCGTTTTAAAACACCGCTGCCATTGGTAACAAAAAATTTATTTCCCGTATCAAAAGTAGTAGCTCTTGTTGCATCCACAATTCCGCCATCACCAATCGTTAGATACACTTTTCCTATTTCTGGAGTACCTGAGGTTGTAGTTATGGCCTTAAGACCTCCTGTTCCTAGTATTAAAGCTCCATTTACAGTCAAGCTTACTGTCGGGTCTGTAGATCCTGTAGCTTCATAAGGTATAAAAGCACTGGTACTAGTGCTTGCACTTGTATCTAAAGTACCATTAATTACATAAGCATATTTACCATATTTTGGATAATTAGCTGCAGTAGCCGTAGATCCTGAACTATGCAGAGCCTTGGCGACAACAGTTTTACCGGCATTTATAATAAAAGTAATATTATTGACATCTTGATTGCCAGAATTACCGTAAAGGGCATTTACATTGTTCGTAATATTCATATTCTGATCGATAGTCAGGGTGGCATTCTGTAACTCGGCAAGTGTATTTAAGCTGCTAACCAAATAGGTTCCGGTACCCGATATCGTTGCTGAAGCGATCGCTGCAGTATTTGAATAGGTAAGACTAATTCTGTCTGTTGTATTGGTACCAATACTTCCATTGTTAACAATATCGGAAAGAAAACGTAAACTGGAATTTGCAGTGGCGTTCAATACGGCATTTGCTTCAACAACCAATGCATTTACGCTAGAAAGAGCCGTAATTGTAACGGTATGACCACTTTTAATGGTAACATTGGCATTGGAATGTGAAGTGCCGAACGGTACATTTTCCCAAGTACTGTTTGAAGAATTAAATTTTTCCCAGATAGATGCTGGCAATGACGGATAATTGGCATTCACCGCAACAGCAACCGTCGGATTACCGGTATAACCAGTACCACCATTGGTTACAGTAATAGCCGTTACTTTCCCCCCAGAAACAACAGCAGTGGCAGTAGCTCCCGTGCCTGAGCCTCCACTAATTACTATACTTGGCGGATTGGCATCATCAAAACCTGCTGGACTTCCTGTTACGGTTATGCCTGTTATCACATTGCTTGCCTTGACAACAGAGTAAGTAATATTATTGGCCCAAATACCCGAACCTTTTGATCGATAATCACCATTTAAAGGAATAGCAGGATCTACTGTCACCACTTCACTTTTGTTGACCTCTGACCCTTTGGATGCTTCAATATAATAGTAATAGGCACTTCCAACTGGAGGTAATGCATCTGTAAACTGATTGGCTATTGTTACATCGTTATTTGTTGTAAAACTTTTCAATGGAGCGTATGAAGCCTTGTTGTCAGTGCTTCTGTAAAGAGTGTAGGTAACTCCGCTTACTGGCCAAGCCAAGTTGAAAAGAAATGATGCTTGAGATGTCGTTCTTTTGGCTCTGAAATTTGTTAAGGCAATCACGGGAGTAAAGTTGTTTCCCGCAGGAAGATCTGCCCAAACTGCATAGGGATTCCAGCTTCCAAAGAAATTTGAATTCACGTAATAAGGAGCAGCTTCTGCATCGGATAGTTGTTTTGACCACGATAATCTTTTACTTACATCTATCGGTGAACCATCAAACCCCACGCTCTTGTATTCAGCATAAGTGATAACACTGGTATTCGTTCCGGCATCCCACACAGACCACCCAGTAGGAGCAACAGAAGTACTCATCTTGGTGTTCAAGAAAACGGTCTTGTTGCCTGCCCTATTTGCATCTAAAGTAGTGGCATCATTCTGCCATGGTCGTCCAAGGCTGTAAACAGTAACGCCATTGTTGGCTGGTATGATACAATCCCTGAATATCTGTCCATAAGCTTGTGACTGTGGTGTGTTGGATGCTGTGACAATTCCTCCACTTCCTCCATCTACTCGGTCTCTTCCATAAATCACGCAATAGTCAAAAACGGCAATCGCTGAGCCATAAATAAAATCGGTATTGCCATCAATATAACAGTTTTTATAATACACGAGTTTCCCGTTTCCAGGATGATAAACCGTATCTTGTCCGCTTATGAACCTGCAATTATAAAACACTGCCCTGTCGGCATTAGTTTTTATCGCTAAAGACTGGGGACCGTCCGATAAATAACCCTGGGTATTCTCAAGAGTTAACCCCATCAGCATACAATCGTTTGCATTGATGGTAAAAGTTGTTGTTCCGCCCAAACCATCTCCATAACTAAGTATTGTGTTTGCAGGGCTTTCGCCAATTAATTCAATAAAAGGTTTTGTTGAAGGTATGCTAAGCTGTCCAACATACTTTCCGGCTTTAACATAAATCTTATAGGGAGTTGTGCGCGCAGTGGGTGCTGCATCAATGGCGGCCTGAACGTTGGTAAAATCACCGCTCCCGTCTTTTGCAACAATTTTATCGTATTGGGCAAAAGCGGAGAGGTTTAACAGCATAAAAAAGAGGATATGTAATCCTTTTTTACCGTTTGTTTTTTTTAATAATTTTTTCATGGTTTTTGGTTTGTTTTTTGGTTTGTTTTTTGGTTAAATAGTCATTAATAATATAGGTTCATTTTTATAAATTTTATTAATCTACAAATTAAAGGGGCTGCCAATTGTCCTGTCCCTTAAGAACATTTTTCACTGAATAAAAATGAATTTCTTCCGAACCAAGCTCACGGATTCCTGTCCAATTGGCTCGTTGGGACATATTGGCTCCAGCTCCGGTATTTTTGTATTCAAACAAATGCAAATCTTCACTTGTCGAGGCGTATTGCATGTTCCAAATGGTAGGCCAGCCTGCAGGATTAATCTCTTTTCCCATTTCACACTGAATCCATGCTACTTTCGGAAAATTATGCCAAGGACGACCTAAGCTAACCAACTGCTGGTTATCGTTTTCCTTTGGGCTTTTTTCTGAAAACGTTAGTTTGCATTTATAAAAAACAAAACCATAATCTTGTCCTTTTGGTGTACTGGGTGCCGTAATCCAACCACCTCCAAAACTTCGTATTTCACAAGCATCAAAATACCCAATGCCTCCTCCATAGATATAATCAGTTCTTCCTAAAACAAGACAGTTTTTAAAGTAACTTCTCGTATTGTCCGTAGCCAAAAAAACGGTGTCTTGATATCCCAAAAAATTACAATTGACGAAAACATTTTTATCGGAAGTGACATAAATGGCCAAAGCCTGGCCTACTGGTCCCGCCGTATTTTGAAAAGTTATATTTTCTGCTCGAAACCCATCGCCTTGAATGGAAACCGTTGCCGATGTGCGAATGGCTTGCCCTGTCCATTTTGCAACATCTTCTGCCGGACATTTATTGTTTAAACCGCCTTTACAATCATAAATATGATAACTTATGATTGTCTTATCTCGGCTTTCGCCCTTAAAAGTGATATTCTTTTTATCACTTGGAATCAATAGTTTCTCTGAATTATACAATCCATTTTTGATATAAATGACTGTTTGTTTTTCTTGGTTGGCCGCAACCGAATTAATAGCTGCTTGAATACTTCTATAGTCCCCACTTCCATCAAGGGCAACAACTTTTTTTTGCCTTGGACCAGCATAAACGGATAAAGGAATTAAACTTCCGATAATTGCTATCAAAATAAATTTGCAAATAGTTTTCATAAATTATAATAATTGATTTAGGTATTTTTTTTTTGATTTTAGCTACAGTAAAAGAAGCAGTTAAGCACGCCAGTAATAACAAAAAATAATTTTGCGCAACATCGGTTTTATATTTTAAACATTGGGTTACAAAACTAACCGCATTAACAAACAACAGTATGGGCAATTCACATTTTATGGGGGGGCATTTCACATCCAAATCCATTAAATTGGAATTTTTAAGACCATTTAACTAAAAAAAAAGTCTCTCAATAATTTATGAAAAAAAACACCAAACAAAACACAAACAACTAATAAACAAACAATTAACACATTTTAATTAAAAAGAAAGCAATTTATTTAGTCTATTCGTGAATGAAAAGCACTTTTAAGAAACACTAAAACCCATAAATTTAAAAGTCCGCACGGATTACAATCATGTAAACCATATTTGTAAAAATCATTTATCTTTGAATTAATCAGCTAAAAAAAAAACACCTTGGAAAAATCCAAATTAGCTTGAAGAGATATAATAGAATACAAAGTTTTCAAATCACTTAGATTATTCTAAAACTATTATTAACGCATTTTAAATGAAATTACTTACAAAACATTATTTATTGTTTTTCATGGCACTTCAGCCCTTAATGGGAATAAGAGCTCAGCAAAATTATTCTTACGAACATTACTTGGTGGAAAATGGTCTTCCGCACAATATAATTAATCAAATCATCCAAGACAAAAAGGGTTTTATATGGTTGGCAACATATAATGGCATTAGCAAATATGATGGCTATTCTTTCAAGAACTACAAACCAACATCTTCCGACAAAGTTTTCATTAAAAACAAACGCATAAATCAAATTGTTGAAGATTCAAATGGTCGCATTTGGTTTAAAACCAACTCTGATAAATCAAACACCTATTGCTTTAATCCTGAAACCGAAACTTTTTGGAGTACTGATTTAATGTCAAACTCTTCTAAAGAAGGATTTGCTTTAAGCAAAATAAAGATAAATAGATCGGGATTTGTTTGGTTATTATCTAAAGATCAAGGGTGTATTCTCGTCACCGATTTATTGTTTTCGACAAAAATTTATAATAAAAAACATAAAAATCTTAATGCATCATCTGTTTATGCCATATATGAAGATTACAAACAAAATTCATGGCTGTTGACAAACAACGGTATAACCTTGGTAAAAAAAAACAACCTTGATAAAACCATTAACTATTTTACTAACCAAGACCATCAAAAAAAATCTTTTTACGCTGCTGTTGAACTTGGTGATGAAATTTGGTTCGGTGGTTCAAATGGAATAATTGCAAAATATTCAAAAGAAAATCAGACCTTCAAAACACAAAAATTAGAATTGAACTCCAATATAATTAGTTTGGAAAAGCTAAACGAGGATACAATTCTTGCCATAACAGACCATCAAGGCTTCTGTACCATTAATATTTATAACGGTAACATACAAATTTATAATTCAAAGTCCTTTCCACAATTAAAAACCACTAACCTTATTCCAATTACCATTACCAAAAACAATCAATTTTGGTTTGTAAATAATAATGAAAAAGGAATCTATCTTTTTGATTTTTTGGTACAAAAACTGTTCTATTTCAATACCAATTACCAAAACACGGAAAAAAACACTGTCCTGACAAGAGCCCAGGTGGTTACCAATAAAAAAGGGGAAATTTGGGTTCAACCCAATGGCGGCAATTTTTCAAAATACGATCCAATCAAACATCAACTAACTCCTTTTACGCCTCCTCCACTCTCCCGTTTTGGCAATTTTACCAATAATTTTAATTCTTCATTTTTCGACAGACAGGGAAATTTATGGTACAGTTACCAAACGTCGGGACTCATCAAAGTAGTGTTTAGCGACAATAATTTCAAAACCTTGCAAATCAATTCCAATCCCTTGCAATCCACGGTAAAAGGGGTTCGATGCATACGCCAAACAAAGGATGGAAACATTTGGGTGAGTACCAAACAAAAGCAAATTATTGTTTTAGACAAAAATTTAAATAAAATTGGATGTCTTTCTCCTTCAGGCCAATTAAAAGAAAACGCCATTTGGAACAAAGCGGGCTACAGCATAATTGAAGATTCGCAATCCAACGTATGGATTGGCACCAGAGGAGACGGACTATACAAATTGATTCCCCAAAACAAACCATTTACCTACAAAGTCATAAATTTTAAAAACGAAGCATCAAATCCTTACAGCTTAACTAACGATGATATCTATTCTGTTTTTCAAGACAAAAAAAATCAAATTTGGATCGGCACTTTGGATGGGGTAAATCTTGTAGCCCCCAATGCATCTGGAACCACTCGATTTATAAGTTACAAGAACGAATGGAAAACCTACCCCATAGAGAACTTCAACAAAATCCGCTGTATCAAACAATCCCATGAAGGATTAATGTATGTGGGGACAACAAATGGTCTACTTGCATTTAATCCTGATAATATAACGAAGGGTTCTTCTAAAATAAAAAGTTATGAAAGCACGACCAATTTACACCAAGGCCTTACCAGCAACGACATCATTGATCTTTGTATTACCAATAAAAAGGATATATTTATTGCCACGGCAGATGGTGGCATCAACAAAGTTGTTAAAAAAGATGCTTTTGGTTTTCCTATTACATTTAAAAATTACAACCGACAAAACGGATTGCCGTCTGAAAATATCCTTTCCCTCTTGGAGGATGTTGATGGCAATATATGGGTGACTTCAGATAATAATCTAACCCGTTTTAATACAAGTAAAGAATTCTTCGAAGTATATCCAGAAATAAAATGGATTACAAATGGACTCAATTTTTCGGAAGCCACCCGGTTCAGTTTGAACAGCAATGAATTGCTTTTTGGCTATGCCGACGGCCTTTTGCATTTCTACCCCGATCAAATCAAGACCAACAACTCGGCACCCTATTTGGCTTTTACCAATTTCAAGCTTCTCAATCAGAAAAATGCCGAAAATAAAGAACCCAATATTAGTTCTTCCATTGACAACAGTAAAAATTTAATTTTAAAACACAACCAAAATTTCTTTACCATCGAATTTGCCGCATTGGATTATAAAAATCCCTCAAACATCAAATATGCCTACAAACTGGACGGATTTGACAAAAACTGGAATTACATTCAAAACCAGAGAACGGCAATTTATACCAATGTTCCCAAAGGCGATTATGTCTTCAGGGTAAAATCGACAAATAGCCAAGGAATATGGGCCATGAACGAAAGACGGCTTCCCATAACCATCAAACCTTCTATTTGGAATACTACTTTATTCCATATATTATATGCAATAACAATTGCGGCAATACTCCTGCTTATCAATTATACCCTGAATACGATATATCGATTAAAGACTAATGTAAAATTGGAAAAGCAAATGTCGGATATGAAACAAAAGTTTTTTATTGATATATCTCATGAAATACGAACTCCTCTTACCTTGATAACTGCCCCAATTGAATATCTTATTAATGACAACAGAACACCAGAATCTGTAAAAGATCAACTCTCTTATATCGCCCAGAGCTCAAATCGATTGCTGAGATTAGTCAATCAAGTCTTGGACTATCGTAAATTTCAAGATGTAAACATCAAGGTTTCTGAAATAAATATTACGGAATTTGTTAGAGACATTTATAATGATTTTCTTGAAATAGCCAAAGAACAAGGCATCCAATTTACTTTTGATGAAGAAGTTGGCAATACCAAAATATGGGCCGATCGAAATGGATTGGAAAAGATTCTCATGAACCTGTTGTCCAATGCTTTTAAATACACTCCAAAAGGAAAGGCTATTGCCGTAAGCATCACAAAAAACGAAAAACAAATAGGAATCCATATCAGCGATGAAGGAATAGGAATTGCCAAAGAAAAACATAACAAGATTTTCACAAGATTTGTTTCCTTCAATGATAAAAGAAGTAATCCAAGTACCGGTATTGGACTATCATTGGTCAAAGAACTGGTTGAAAAACACAAGGCTAAATTGGATTTAACGAGCGAACCCGACAAAGGCAGCACTTTTTCGGTTTACTTCAACCTTGGAAAAGAACATTTTTCCGATGATGTAGATTTTGAACTAGAAGAAAGGGAACAAGAATCTGAAAAAAATATTGAAATAACACAAAAAGCACCCTCAAAAAAAGACAAGGGGCAAATTAAAATCTTGGTTATTGAAGACGATGTCAAATTAAGAACCTTCATAAAAAACCTTCTTGAAGACGATTATCAAGTTTTGGAAGCCGATAATGGAGAAATGGGCTATCAATTAACCATTGAAGAAAACCCTGATTTCGTCATTAGTGACATCATGATGCCCAAAATGAACGGGGTTGACCTTTTGAAAAAAATCAGGAACAATGTCGAGACCAGCCATGTTCCGGTTATTTTACTCACGGCAAAAACCAATATTGAAAGCAAACTGGAAGGCTTGACTTATGGAGCAGACGATTACATAACGAAACCTTTTAGCGTTTCTTATTTTAAGGCCCGAATAGAAAACCTGCTCCATCAGAGAAAACGACTGCAGGATATTTTTGGTTCCAGTGAAAACAACGTGATTAACGATTTCAACCCTAAACCACATTTAATCACGGATCAGGACGAAGAAATAATGAAGGAAGTGATGAAAATTATCGAGAAAAACATGGATAACAACAATTTTTCGGTAGAAGACTTGGGGGCATTGGTTGGACTCAATCGAACTACTTTCTTCTACAAAATCAAAAGCCTTACCGGTCATTCCCCGGTTGAATTCATAAGGGATATTAGGCTAAAACGAGCAGAACAATTAATAATGGACAGTCAACTACTCATAAAAGAAATTGCTTATATGACCGGCTTTTCAGACATGAAATATTTTAGCAAATCCTTCAAAAATAAATATGAAGTAACTCCATTGGAATATCGTAAACAAAATAAACAGTAATAGAGCATAATTCCTGGCAGAAAACAAAATAACATTATAACTGATAAGGTGTAAATGATTTTTTAACAAATAGATATGGATTTAAGATTAAAAGACAAAGTGGTGGTCGTGTCAGGTTCCGCTGGCAAAGAAGGAAGCATTGGGGAAACCATCATCAAGCGATTGGCAGATGAAGGCGCCATACCGGCACTTATTGACAGAAACAGCAGAGGGTTTGGCTATGCGGAAGAACTCCAAAAGAGAGGAATCGACGCATTGTTTGTCCAAACAGACGTAACCAATCCAGAGGCAATGGAAAATGCCGTAAAAAAAATTGTGAAAAAATACGGAAGAATCGATGCAGTCATCAACAATGTAGGCGTAAATGACGGCGCCGGTTTGGAATCAAGCTATGAAGAATTTATGAATTCTTTGAAACTGAATATGGTAAGCTATTTTTTATTGACCAAATATGCACTTCCCTATCTAAAAGAATCAAAAGGAAATATCCTGAACATAGGTTCCAAAGTGGCTTTAACAGGACAAGGAAGAACTTCAGGCTACGCAGCTGCAAAAGGTGGAGTTCTTGGGTTGACCAGAGAATGGGCAGTGGATTTGATTCAATATGGGATTCGCTCCAATGCCATTATAATTGCCGAAAGTTATACTCCGGCATACGAAGATTGGATTAAAACGTTGACGGATGGCGAAACAGTTTTAAAAAAAATCAATAAAAGCATTCCATTTGAAGGAAGAATGACAAAAACAAAAGAAATAGCAGATTCTGCACTTTTTATTATTTCAGAGCGTTCTTCGCACACTACAGGACAATTTATTTTTGTTGATGGAGGATACGTTCACTTAGACCGAGCTTTAATCAATGATATAAATCCATAAAATTTATAGTACAGAAACAGTAAAGGTAAAGTACCTGTAACAATGAGCCTACTGCTTACTAAAAAACTAGAACTGAAACTGATTTTTCTGGTTGTGGATTTTTTTTGATCCATTTTTTTTCGAAAACCAAAATATAAGATATAAGGTAATGTACTGAAAAATGGTTGGTGGATTTTACAAAAATAAGTTGTAATATGTCCATATTAATCTCAAGAGGAAATATGCTCTGGTGGAGACCAACATATCAGCAATAAGATTAATGCAATATGGTAAAATGGGTAGTTCAATTTTGGACTACCTTTTTTCATTTTACCAGTTTGCTTTATGGCTAAAAAAAACTCACTTCTCGTTGGTCAAAAAGACATACCATTTTATAAAATTCATTCTATTTTTAGTTGTCAAACCGCGATGGATATCCAGGTGATTTTTAAGATGACTAAAATAGCCGTCAATTCCATTTGTGGTTTTGGGAATGTTTGAATTTTGCAGGTAGTGAAACATATTGGGCAAGGCACTTTTTATGGTAGAATAAGAGCGTCTGAGTAATTTATGAGTGTACCAATACCGGTCAGTTTCCTGATTAAATGTTTTCTCGTTGATATATTCTTTATGTCTGGAGAACCACTGGTTAAATTCCTGTATCCAAAAAGTTTTATCATTTTCCGTCTTGATTTTCAAGAGCATTAAAACCAAACTTCTTAATTCTTGTCCAGCAATATGTTTTGGAAATCTAGTGAGCCAGATTAGGCACATTCTTTGAATATGAACCAGACAACGTTGTACTTTTGCGTCCGGAACAGCCTTTTTTATCGCTTTTAAAATACTCTTGTGCCCATCAGTTGTAACACTTTCGATTTGGATTCCCAATTTAATGAGGTTCTCTAAATCTTCTTTCATTTCAAAATAATCTTCCTTGTCCGTGAAGCGTATAAGTTGGGTGTAACCATCAAAATCATCTTGATAGCACACCAAGCAAAACTTCTCGAAATAGGTAGCGTCCATTCGTAGATTGACATTGTTTCTTTGAATGATTTTTACTTTTGTAGCTTGTTCTAAAATAGCATAAAAAGTCCTTTGAAGGGTGTCTTTTGAGTAACCACTGTCCCGAGTTAACGTTTTGTATGTATGGCGTTCCAAAATCCATTTTTTGAACCAAACGAATCTGTTTTTTAATCGTTGTTCCGGTCGATTTTGAGTAAACAATAAACCACAGTTTTTACACTTAAAACGTTGCTTATTTTCTCTTGTTCCCCACTTAATGACATCCAAACTTTTACATCCCCAGCAGCGCTTTTTTTTGAGTTTTCCATATACTAAAAAAGTTTTATGAAACGAATTTCATAAAACTTCTCGTAAGACCATATAGTTAAAGGCTTTCAAAGGTTTTTACCAACCATTTTTCAGTATTATGCCTAAAATTTTGATTTATCATAAAATGTCAAGCCTATAATTGATCCGAGTTCGGTTCATGTGCTATTTTTTTCATCAAATTTGAACTTTACTTGGTGTATGCTACAGCAATTTGCTTGCTGTTTCCCAAACCATCCATTCCTAATTCGATAACATCTCCTGCTTTAATGTAAATAGGATCTGGTTTAATTCCTAAACCAACACCCGGAGGTGTTCCTGTACTGATGATATCACCAGGAAGCAATGTCATGAACTGACTTAAATAATGTACTAAAAATGGAATTTTAAAAACTAAATTTGAAGTATTGCTGTTTTGGAATTTTTTTCCGTTTACCGTTAACCACATTGGTATATTATTGACATCTGCAATTTCATCCTGTGTAGCCAAAAATGGGCCAAGAGGCGCAAATGTATCACATCCTTTCCCTTTTGCCCATTGTCCTCCGCGTTCAATTTGAAAAGCTCTTTCGCTGTAATCATTAAGTAATGCGTAACCCGCAACATAGTCTAATGCTTCAGATTCTTCAACATAACTTGCTTTTTTGCCAACCACAAATGCCAACTCAATTTCCCAGTCTGTTTTTTCACTGTTTTTTGGAATAATCAAATCATCATTTGGTCCGCATAATGAAGTAGTCGATTTAAAAAAGATAATTGGCTCTGTCGGAATTGGCGCATTAGTTTCGACGCAATGATCGACATAATTTAATCCGATACATATTATTTTTGAAGGTCTTGCAACCGGAGAACCTAAACGTACATCAGCATCAACTTCTGGTAAAACAGGATTACTGTCTAAAGCCTTCTTTAATTTTTCCAGTCCATTTTCTTCAAAGAAAACCTCATTATAATCCGTTACAATTGAAGATACATCAAATCTCTTTTCTCCAATTAAAATACCTGGTTTCTCTTTCCCCGCTTCTCCAAATCGTATTAGTTTCATTTTTATTACTTTTATTATATTATACTTTTTTTATTTTATAAAAAATATAGCCTCCTGTTAAACAAACACCACAATCACCAATCATTCAATTAAATAAATCGTAGCACTTCTTGCACCGTGAGCTCCTATTACCAATGATTGTTCAATAACTGCATTTTCAACAACATCCCCTAATTCTTTGACAGCATTAATGACGAAATTTCAGTTTATTCTATTAAAAATTAACTGGTTTTTCACCATTATAAATTAGTTATTTAATTTAATAAAACCACCATCAATTGGATAATCACAACCTGTAACAAAACCAGATTCGTCACTGCATAAAAACAAGGCTAATGCTGCAATTTCATCAGGTTTGCCCATACGTCCTATTGGCTGCGATTGTGATAATTTTTCGAACATTTCAGCTTCTTTTCCGGCGTAATTTTTCGAAATAAAACCATCCACAAAAGGGGTATGAACCCTTGCCGGAGAAATAGAATTACAACGAATATTTTCTCCTATATAATCTTTTGCAACAGATAAAGTCATGGCCATAACGGCGCCCTTAGCTGTAGAATATGCAAATCGATCCGGAATTCCAACCCAGGCAGCAATTGATGCCATGTTAACAATTACACCACCATTCGAAAGTCGGAATTGTGGTATTGCAGCATGCAAACAATTGTACACCCCCTTTACATTCACATTCATAATTCTGTCAAAATCAGCTTCAGGTGTGGTATCAACTTTTCCTACGTGAGCAATTCCAGCGTTGTTTACCAGAATATTAATATTCCCGATTTTTTCGAATGTCGCCAATACCTCTTGATGATTGGCCACATTACAGGCATGCGAAAACACTTTTCCCCCATCTGCCTTTATTTCGTCAACGGCCATTTTCGCGCTTTCTTCTGTTAATTCTATAATATGTACTTCAGCTCCCTGTTTTGCAAATAAAGCCGAAATAGCCATCCCAATTCCACTGCCACCACCGGTAACAACAGCTTTTTTGTTTTGTAATGAAAACATATATTTTTAAAATTTTTAATTTATAAAGAGACTCCACGTTTCCACGGAATAAAATCATCTTGGTTTAATAAGACAGCCTTCGGAATAATTTCACCACTTGCTGCTTTAATGCAATATTCCAGAATATCTTCTCCCATTTCCTCAATGGTTTTTTCACCGCGAATTATTGGACCACAATCGATATCAATGATATCACTCATTTTTTTGGCCAAAATCGAATTCGTAGCTACTTTAATAACCGGACAAACCGGATTACCTGTTGGAGTTCCCAATCCAGTTGTAAAAAGTATTAAGGTTGCTCCGGATGCCGCTTTACCGGTTGTTGCCTCGACGTCATTTCCTGGCGTGCAAACCAAACTTAAGCCCGCTTTTATAGCTGGCTCTGTATAATCCAAAACATCGACCACAGGCGCTGTTCCGCCTTTTTTGGCGGCACCGGCACTTTTTATGGCGTCGGTTATTAGTCCGTCTTTAATATTTCCCGGCGATGGATTCATGTGAAAACCCGAGCCCACTTTATGTGCCAAGGCATCATAAGACTGCATTAAATCAATGAATTTTTTTGCTGCCGTTTCAGTTGTACAACGATCGATAAGATTCTGTTCTACACCACATAATTCCGGGAATTCTGCCAACAATACTTTAGCTCCCAAAGCCACTAACAAATCAGAAGTGTAACCCACGGCAGGATTAGCCGAAACTCCACTAAAGCCATCACTTCCACCACATTTTACTCCAATGCAGAGTTCGCTTAATGGGGCTTCAGTTCTTTCACATTGATTGATTTCTATTAAACCTTCAAACGTTTTTTTGATAGCATCGGCAACCAATTGTTCTTCACTAACCGCTTGCTGTTGCTCAAAAACAAACAGCGGTTTATCAAAAGATGGGTTTTGCTTTTTAACATCATTTACAAAATCCTGAACTTGCAAATGCTGACAGCCTAAACTAAGTACTGTAATACCTGCTACATTCGGATGATTCACATACGAAGCCAATAAAGCACTCAAAGTAGATGCATCCTGGCGCGTACCCCCGCAACCTCCCTGATGGTTTAAAAATTTAATACCATCTACATTTTTAAAAATTTTGTTGGTATTTTGTTCCGGTGCCAATTGTATATCAATTGCGTCCAGACTCTCTCCTTTTTTATAGGCCTCAAGTAATTGATGCGTATATTGAGTGTACTTATCACCTACTGAATACCCCAATTCATTATGCAAGGCTTCTTTAATTACATCCAAATTTCGGTTTTCACAAAAAACAGTTGGTACAAATAACCAATAATTAGCAGTTCCAAAACGGCCGTCCTTTCTTTTATACCCCTTAAAAGTCCTGTTTTTGTATTTTGAAACATCTGGAGCCTGCCATACAAAATCAACCTTGCGATACTGGTAAGGTTCTGCTGCGTGTTTCAAATTATCTGTTGTCATTAAGCTTCCTTTGGCAACATCATATTGAACTTTTCCAACCAAAACACCATACATGATTACCTCAGATCCTGCTTTCAAATCTGCTGTATAAAATTTATGCTTCGCCTTAATTGTGTCCTGAAGAATATATGACTCTTTTTCAAAAGTTATGTTTTCTCCTTTTTCCAAATCCACTAATGCAACCAGAACATTATCTTCCGGATGCATTTTTATAACTGGTCTTTTAACTATATTTTCTAACATATTTATCGAATTTATGCTTCATTTGTTTTATGTCCGTTAAATGCAAATAATAGTATCACTGAAAAACAAATCAGCGGAACTATGTAACCTTTTTGGATGCTTCCTGTAGCGTCTGAAATCAATCCTAAAACCGGAGGAAGTAAAGCGCCTCCGACTATAGACATCACTATTAATGAGGATCCTATCTTGGTATTATGACCTAATCCATCTATTCCCATTGAAAAAATAGTTGGGAACATGATGCTCATAAAAAATGCAATTGCTATTAAAGCATAAACCACCAACATTCCTGTTCCGAAAATGGCTACTACTGATAACAAAATGGCGATGATTGAATAAATAATCAATAATATTCTTGGTTGGATATATTGCATGAAGAATGTTCCTGCAAAACGTCCCAACATAAAAGTTAAACCAAAAAAGCCTAAATATTTGGCTGCGGTATCTTCGTCCAAACCTGCAGAAGTTGTTGCCATTTTAATAAAAAAACTAGCCACACAAACTTGTGCTCCCACATAAAAAAATTGAGCCAAAATACCCCAACGCAAACGCATTGATTTTAATGCTCCAACAAAACTTGCTCCATCTGCTCCTTCTTTATCTTCGTCTTTTACATCAGGCATATGGGTAAAATAAAAAACTACAGCTACTGATAAAATAATCAGTCCTAAAATCAGGTATGGCATTTTTACACTTGCTGCCTCTTCCAAAACATGGGCATGTAACGCTGCAGGAGCCATTGCATCCATTTCAGCCTGGCTTAAGTTTTTTCCGGATAAGATCATCGGTCCAATATAAGCCGGAGCAATAAAAGCTGCCAATCCGTTAAAAGATTGAGAAAAATTCAATCTTTTTGTAGCCGTTTCCGATGGCCCCAAGATTGTCACGTAAGGATTGGCTGCTGTTTCCAAAAACGTAAGTCCACAAGCGATAATAAACAAAGCCCCAAAAAAATAAATATATTGTAGTGAGTTGGCGGCTGGCACAAACAAAATTGAGCCAATCCCAAACAAGATCAACCCTAGCATTATTCCCGATTTATAACCGTATTTCCTCATGATATAACCCGCTGGCAAAGCCATTACAAAATAGGCTATGAAGACTGAAGAGTCGATCAAAGAAGATTCTAAATCGGTAAGATTAAATGCTTTCCTTAAATGTGGAATAAGTATTGGATCTAAATTGTGAACAAATCCCCAGAAAAAAAACAAACTGGTTACCAGTATAAAAGGGATCAGCCATTTTTTATTTTCCCTTGAACTAACATTCTTTTCAACATCTATTTGAGTTATTAATGCCATACGTTTTTTATTAAATTTATACGTTTTTAGAAAACTAAAATTATAATACCTGCGGTATTTTAATTAATTCAATATTGTCCTTATTTAATCAGTAATTATCTTTTTTACAACGAACGATCTAAATGCGTGTAGCCTCCATCCACATAAATCAACTGACCTGTGGTGTGGCTCGATTTATCAGACAATAAAAACACTGTCATATTTGCAATTTCTTCAGCAGTTGTCATTCGATTTTCTAACGGAATTTTGGCTGTGATTTCTTTTAATTTTTCTTCAGGATTTTCAAGTGACTGAATCCATTTATCGTATAATGGCGTATAACATTCGGCCACAATAACTGCGTTGACACGAATTCCGTATTTTAATAATTCGACTGCCCATTCTCGTGTTAAGGCATTGCGACCGCCGTTTGAAGCCGCATAAGCTGATGTATTTCCCTGCCCTGTATCGGCAGTTTTTGAACCTATATTCACGATTGCTCCTTTTGTTTTTTTCAACTCCGGCAAGGCATATTGTGCCATCAAATAATAATGCACCAAATTTTTATGAATCGATGCCACAAATTTTTCGTAATCGCCACTTTCAAGCCCTACACCATCATTTACACCTGCATTGTTAACTAATCCGTCAATGCGGCCACATAATGCGATTACCTGATCAACAGCACTTTTACAATCTTCAGGATTAATTAATTCGGCTACAACCGATAATGCTTTTCCACTTTCAGCTTCAATTTCTTTGACAGCGATTTGGTTGTCGGCATCTACTCTACCTATAATTACGGGAATAGCTCCCTCGGCTGCCAAAACTTTACAGATTCCAAGCCCAATTCCTTTTGCTCCTCCGGTTACGATAATTATTTTGTCATTTAAATTAAGGTTCATTTTCTCTATTTTTTTTCTTCTGAAAATGATTTATTTAAAAGGTTCTTTGACATTAAAAAACGCTAAAGGGTAAAATTTTCTTCTGCGTGCTCGTGGCAACAATGGT
>NZ_FQWB01000023.1 GCF_900129545.1 Flavobacterium fluvii
TTTGAATAGCCTTCGAAAGCATTGGTTTCGTTGTCGTATTTGGTGGTTTCAAAAACCAATACTCCCCAACGGTTGTATATTTCGATGCCAATACCGGATGGATAACAAATATCGTCATTGACACCATCGATAACAAGCACATCATTGATACCATCCCAATTTGGAGTGAAAGCATTGTGAACAAGAACAGATTCACAACCCAATACTTTACAATCAAAGTTCACATTCATGTTTAGCGTGATTCTTGTAGGGCAACTTCCATCGATCACGTTGTACTCGAAAACATGATTACCTAATGGAGCATTTAAAGGATTGAATATACTGCCTTGCAATATTCCTACATTGTCTTTATTGACCCAAGTACCATTTCTGGGAATGCCTTCTGGCAACAAATCACCAAGTTCTATGGGAGTGGAATCGGCGTTACAGGCAGCGCTCGTAATTGTTTTTCCGCCATTGGTGATACTTACATTGACAATTTGAACAAATCTGGAAGCATTTCCACAAGCATCGGCCACGTTCCATTCCCTAACAATTGAATAGGATGCCGGAGTTTGGTTGATGATGTTTTCTGTATAAACAGGAGTTGCAACGGTTGAACAATTATCGACAAACACCAAGTTTGGTTTGGCAGGAATGGCATCACAGGTCACGTCAACACTGGCAGGGAATACCGTTGTTGTTGTAGGTCCAACAAGGTCTTGAACATTGATGGTTTGCGAAGCTTTTGTGGTATTGCTCGAAGCATCGGTAGCAGTCCAAGTTCTTGTAATGGAATAAGAACCGGCACAAGCACCATTTGTTTTAGTATCCACAAAAGTCAATGTCACGGTGCTACAAATGTCAGTAGCAACAGCTTGTGCAAAAACGAGAGGTTCGCTGCAAGATATTGTTTTTGTAACTGGGAGCGCAGCAAATACCGGGGCATTAATGTCCTGAACAGTTATGTTTACAAAACCGGCAGCGCAGTTGCCAGGGTTTAGTTTGTCGCAAACCTCGAAAGCAAATTGATATAATCCCACAGGAATTCCATTTTCCACGTTTAACGAACCCAAGTTGTTCAATGTTATGTTTGGATAATTTCCAGAAGTCAATGAAAGATTTACTATGTCTATGGTAACGGGACTTTCATTCATTGTCACGTTTTCCAAAAGATTTAGTACTAGGCTGGTGGCATCACAATTGACGGTCCTGTTGATGACAGGAGCAGAGCTCGCCATTCTAGGCTTGGCTACCGTAACGGTAACCACTGCTTGGCTACAGTTGCCACTATCCGCTTTTTCACAAATTTGATACGTTAAAGTATAAATTCCAGCCGGAGTTCCAGCTTTGACATCAACCCAACCATTATTTAGATTAAGAATTAGGTTATTGTTTGGAGTTATAGTTGTTAGGTCAACATCCGCAGGGTTAATTGCAGTATTGTTCAACAGGTCGTTTGTAAACACGTTCACGATATTGGGAACTCCGTTTTGACCGTTATCTGTACTTGCATTATCATCATTGGCATCAATTACAAAAGTTGGTCTTGAGGTACACAATGGGTCAGATGGTGGGTAATCCACGACAATAGTTTCGGTAGGATTAAGGGTAAAAGCCAATGTTGCTTTAGGACGAAGGTTTTCAAAACCATCGGCTGCTTGTATCCATTTATTGTTTGTAAATACCCAACCTGGCCAATCGGTACCATTTCCGTTTTGATCCACTTTAGCACCCGGCCATAAAACTTTGCCAGTTAAAGGTAAACCAGTCATTGTTTCTATTACATTGTTATTACTGTCTGTCCAAGTAATGGTCAATCCGTTTACTGGGGTAAAATTGCCTGGAGTCGCAGAGTAGTTGATGTAAGGCACATCGTTGATACATACTGGTGTGGCAGAAATTCTCATTACTGGTTTTTCAATATTGATGGTTACAATGGCAGAATCGCAATTTGTTGGATTCAATATTTCACAAATTTGATAGCTTACTGTTTGTGGTCCTTCAGGAGCATTCGGCAAGACATCAACTGATCCATCAGGATTAATGTGTAAAAATGGATTATCATTAGGTCTTATTAATGTTACTTCGGTAGGAACAACTGGGATACCATTTAAAGTATCGTTGGCGAGAACGTTACTTATTACATTTGGAATAGTTTGGTTAACCCCAACAATTGGGCCAGCGCTATCTGGAACTGCATCAATAACAGGTTTAGTCACGGTAAAACTAACGATAGCATTATCACAATTTTGGGAATTTGCAATTTCACAAATTTGATATTCCAAAGAGTAAGAACCAGCAGGAGTTCCGGGAGCAACAATCACGTTTGTTCCTAAAAGAGTAATACCAGGATTTGTTGAAGATACAAATGATGTGCTGACAGTTTGAGTGGTTGCTGTTGCACAGTTCAACAAGTCATTTGACAATACATTGGTATAAGCTATGCCTCCAGTGTAACCATTTACAGGAGTTCCTGCATCGTCATTGGCAAGAATAAAGTTGGTTACAATTAATTGTGCTTCACAACTTGTTTCATTTCCACAGGCGTCTTTTACTGTTATTAGTATGCTTGTTGTTCCAGATTGAACCAAGGTTCCAGCAGCTGGAGATTGTGTAACAATTAATAAATCAGATGAAGTACAAGTATCAGTTGCAGTTACATTTTTGGTAAAATCAGGAACAATGGCTTGACAATTTGA
>NZ_FQWB01000003.1 GCF_900129545.1 Flavobacterium fluvii
TATGTACACCTTTTCTCCCGACTTCGGTCGGGAGAAGAAACTTTCTAGATCCTTTACAGGATGACAATTTATTGAATTTCTTTATCTCAGTATGTTAAGATATTGTGTAATGTTGATCAATAAATAAATTGATTACCCATTGCAAAACGGCCTTAAGGTGGTTATTGCGGCGGGGCTCACCTCTTCCCATCCCGAACAGAGTAGTTAAGCCCGCCTGCGCAGATGGTACTGCAGTATTGTGGGAGAGTATGTCGTCGCCTTTCTTTTGAAAAACCCTATTCCTATCGGAATGGGGTTTTTTGTTTTGGGGAAGATTGAGGAAAAATTCAAGGAGGTGTTTTGGGAGAGTGTTAGTATATTAGTGCTATTTTTGGTCTGAAATTCAAAGCAATATGGATAATAATAAAAATGTTGTAAATATGACTAGTGGGGAAATTACTCCCCAGATTATTCATTTTACCTTACCACTTATTATTGGTAATTTTTTTGTATTATCATATAATGCTGCTGATTCTATTATTGTTGGACGTTTTATAGGAGCAAATGCTTTAGCTGCTTTAGGTGCAGCAAGTCCAGTAATGAATATTATGCTTTTTTTAATCATAGGTATTTGTTTGGGGATGTCTGTATTGATGGGTAATTTTTTTGGAAAAGGAGATTTCGTAAATTTGAAGAAAGTAATTTCAACCTCAGTAATCACAGGTGGTTTTTTTACGCTGGTTATTGTGATTTTAGGTTATTTTTTTTCTTACGCCTTGCTTGCTCTATTAAACACTCCTGATTTAATTATCGACGATGCTACCTCCTATTTGCAAATCATTTTTGTGGGATTGATTTTTACTTTCATTTATAATATTTATGCTTCTACACTGCGAAGCATGGGTAATTCCAAGGTTTCACTTTATTTTTTAGCAGCATCAGCAGTTCTTAATGTTTTTCTTGAACTTCTTTTTGTTGTCGTTTGGAAAAAAGGAATAGAAGGAGCTGCTTTGGGAACCGTTATTGCTGAAGCTACCGCTGCCCTTTTTTGTATTATATATGTTCGTATTAAAATTCCTTTTTTGAGGTTCAAAAAAAATGAATTTGTTTTTGATCGTGATTTATTGCGTATTATTTTGGGATACAGTTTTGTTACGGCCATGCAGCAAATTACGTTGCATTTGGGCAAGCTTCTTGTTCAGGGTGCGGTAAATCCATTAGGGGTTTTTGCAATTGCGGCGTTTAATGCCGTTACTAGAATTGACGATTTTGTCATGATAGTACAACAAAATATTGGTCATGGTATTACTGGTTTTCTGGCACAGAATAAAGGTAAAGGAAGTTTTAGTCGTATTCGGAAAGGATTTTTAGTTGGTGTTAAGCTGGAAGTAATTTACAGTTTGGTTATGACGGTTCTCATATTCGTGTTTGCCAAGGAATTGATGATTTTATTTATGGGTAGCAGAGAATCACAAGTGGTTGAAGCTGGAGTTCAATATCTGAAGGTAATGGCTTTTCTTTATTTGTTGCCTGGAATAACCAATGTAATTCAGGGCTATTTCCGTGGATTGGGTAAAATGGAAATTACCCTAAAAGCAACTTTTGTACAAATTGTTGTTAGAGTTTTAGCAGCCTATTTGATAGCCTCTTATTTTGGAGTCAAAGGGTTTGCATTGGCTTGTTTGTTGGGTTGGATTTGTATGTTAGGTTATCAAATTCCAGTGTTTTGGAAAACTTGGAAAATCAATTCTTATTGAATTGTATCTTTAGTCTCTTCCAAATCTTCGGATTGTTTACCTACTTTTACTTTCGGATTGTCTTTGTTTCCCGTAATTGTCATCGGGATTCCAAAAATTCCGAATGGTGGCAATCCCAATCTCATTTTGATGTTTAATCTTCCGTCCAGGCTTGTGGTTCCTTCTATTCTTGGTCTGAATCCTGCAAATTTGAATTTGAATCGTTCTATCGTAATGATATTATTTTTGATGGAACTTTTTATTACTACCTTGGATAATTCTGGATTTTTCATTTCTTCTTTACTGGTCTTCTTGGCAACAGCACTAAACATTTTCATTCCGTGCATTTTTATGTCTTTTACGGATACGATTCCATTACCAACTAATGATGGATAAACGGGTTCCATATTGGCATTTAATCGACCTTTGAGTTTGTATTCCAATGAGATTATTCCTTGGGCTTTTTCGGCGGCACTGGCTATTTCCCTAAAGATTTTTATTTCATTGTAAGCTCTTTTGATGTCAAAATCACTGGCTTTGATGTCGTATTCGAATTGCGCTTTTTTAGGAGTTGTTGCTTGGTAATTGGCATTCATTGTTACGGCACAACCTATTAAATTGAATCCGGTGTTTTGCATTGTCAATTTGCCGTTTTTCATGCTCATTGTTCCTTTTGCTTGGTTAAGCGTCAATTCGTTGAAGTTTACTTTTTGGGCATTGGCTTGGAATTTTAAATCTAAATTGGCAGGAATGATGATTACTCCTGTTTCTTCCGTATTTGTCGGTTTTGTTTCTGGATTTGATGCGTTTGTTGTCGTGCTAACTTCAGTTTTAGACATAAATTCATCGGCATTGATGTAGGTTGAATTTAACGTGAATGAACCTCTCAAAATACCGGTATTTGTGGTAGCAAAATTGAATACATTTTGCAAATAACCATTCATCCTGAAATCAGATTGTCCGTAAGCTGACAAGAAATTGTGGAAAGACATTTTGTCTTGGTTGATTTTGAAGATGCCTTCTTTGATGAGAAATTTTTTCGGAAGATATTCTGTTGCAATTAAAATGTTTCTTAGTTCTAATGTTCCTTTATTGTTCAGTTTGCTGTAATTTCCTTTTTCGGCATCGCTTTGTTTTCCTTTCAAAACTAAATCAGCTTTGATAGAGCCATCTACATCAAGTCCTTTTTGGGAGAAAACCTTGTAAATTTTGCTGATATCTAGCGTTCCTTTTGCCTTGATATCGTAAGTGAGATCGTCAAAATTATCCAATTGGGCTTCTACAAAAACAGGTTTTCCTTCAAAGGTAAATTCAGCAGGTTTTAGGCTTATTTTTAAATCGCTGGAGGTTCCTTTTTGGTTGTTTATTGTAGTGAGGATGTTGATTTTGGTAATTGGATTTGGATAATATTTGGTTTTAACATAGCCGCTTTTCAGGCTGATACTGGCATTGGTAATCGGGAAGATTTTATTCTTTGGATCGTATTTTCCTTTTGCTTTTCCTTGGCCAACAAGCATTCCTTTTAATTCAAAATCCGGAATTCCAATGGCTCGATTGAGTTTTTCCAAATCTATTTTCGAATTGAAAACTGCGTCTATTTCAGGAGTATTCATTCCTTTAACGAACAGTTTTGCTTTCAAATAATCTTTGTTTACGTTTAGTGATATACTCTTGGTGTCAACAATTAAAAGGTCTGGATTTAACGATGGCAAGCTTGTGGACAAATCCAAATTTAGATTCGAAACAGGGAAAGCACTTTTGTCATAATTAACAAATCCGTCTCTTATTTTAAAATCTAGATTTAAGTCGGGAGCAATGCTTTTTGACTCGATATATTTCCCTTTTAGGGTAAGAAGTAAATCCGTTTTTCCGTTTAATTCCGTTTTTTTAAGCCAAGTAATATATTTTGGAGGGAAAGCCGTGAATAAATCGTGGAGATTGCTATTGGTAGAATTGACTACGAAATCCATATTGTAACCGTCTTTCAAGAAATCGAATTTTCCTTTGAAGTCAACGGGAAGTTGGTTAATCATCAAATCATTTTGTTCAAAAACGAAGGATAGGGAGTTGACGTTTATTTTGGTAATTAAATCGGCATCTACTTTTTTGTTCATCAAATAATGTTCGTTTTCGTAGAGTACGTTGAGTTTGTCGATTTTTGCTTTCGAGTATAAATCAAAAATATCTTGACTCAAATCTCCTTTTCCGAGATAATTAAAGCCAAAAGCATCAAAGTGTACTTGGGTTGATTTGTCATCATAAACAAGTTCACTATCTATGATTTCAATATGTTCCAGTTTTATGCCTGCAGATTCTTTGTCTTTTTTTTCGTCTTCTTTCTCGGGAATATAAACGTTGTAATTAGCTAATCCTTCTTTATTTACTTTGATATTTATGGTTGAATTGGATAGGTATATTTCATCTATTTTTATGGATTCCCCAAAAATTAGACTCGATAGATTGATTCCAAAGGAGACTTCTTTGGCGTTAATCAATCTTTCTTTTTGAAATGGGGTCGAACCATTGAGTTTAAAATCATTTAAAGTTAAGGTCAATGAAGGGAAATGTTTAAAAAACGAAACATTCACATCTGAGTAATTGAGTTCTCCTGCCAATTTTTTATTGGCTGTTTTTTTGATTTCTTCTTTGAGTTTGTCAGAGAAAACAATGGGTGTCAGGAACATCAAGGAAAGAATGACAGCAAATGTTATTCCTGTATATTTTGCCGTTTTAACTAAAACTGATTTCACTTTAATAGCATCCATATTTTATAAGGTGTAATAAATATATTGTTTTAAATATAAGAATTTATCCGTGAACGGTTTCGCTTTTTCCGTAATTGGTAATCAGTTTGCCTTCAAAATCGAGCCACTCAGCCCATCTTTTATCAACGTCAACTTTCTCGGAATATTTTCTGGCGAAAGCTAGAAAAGTAGTGTAATGCCCAGCTTCACTAATCATTAATTTTCTGTAAAATTCGGCCAATTCCTTGTCTTCAATATTTTGCGACAACACTTTGAATCTCTCGCAACTTCTAGCTTCAATCATGGCAGAAAAAAGCAATCTGTCAACAAAAGCATCATTTCGGCTGCCGTCTTTTTTCATAAACTTGAAAAGTTCGTTCACGTAATGGTCTTTTCGCTCCCTTCCCAATTTTAATCCACGTTCTTTGATGATATTGTGGACCATTTGAAAATGTTCCAATTCTTCTTTGGCGATTTCCAACAAATCAGTAACCAATTCTTCGTGTTCTGAATTGTAAGTGATGATAGTTATGATGTTTGTCGCCGCTTTTTGTTCACACCAAGCGTGATCGGTCAAGATTTCTTCGATGTTCGATTCAACGATATTTACCCATTTTGGGTCGGTAACTAATTTTAATCCTAACATTTTTTCTGTGTATGAAAATTATTTACAAAAATACGGCTTTTATTTATTGTAGAACAGATTGATTCCCGGATTATTTCCCTTATTTTGTGTCATAAAAGTGTGTTATGAGTGTAAATCAGAAGGTTTTAATTATTGGTTTTGTTTGGCCTGAGCCTAATTCTTCTGCTGCTGGAGGCAGAATGGTACAGTTAATCTCTATTTTTAAACAACAAGGTTTCGAAGTTACTTTTGCCAGTCCGGCAATGGATAGCGATTATATGATTGACCTTAACTCTCTTGGAATTTCCAAGAAATCCATCACTTTAAATTGTTCCAGTTTTGATGTTTTTGTAAAAGAATTGAATCCCACTATTGTTTTGTTTGACCGTTTTATGATGGAAGAACAATTTGGTTGGCGTGTTGCCGAAAATTGTCCTGATGCTTTACGATTATTGGATACCGAAGATTTGCATTGTTTGCGTTTGGCGCGCCAAAAGGCATTCAAGGAAAACAGGCCATTTTCAACAGACGATTTGTTGGTTGAAGATGTTGCCAAAAGAGAAATTGCCAGTATTTTGCGTTGTGATGTTTCCTTGATGATTGCCGAATATGAAATGGAATTGCTGCAATCCGTTTTCAAAATAGATATTGATTTGTTGTATTATTTGCCTTTGTTGTTGGAACCCATTACTGTTTCAACCATTCAAAATCTGCCTTCATTCGAAGAACGGAACAACTTTGTTTTCATTGGCAACTTTCTTCACGAACCCAATTGGAATGCGGTTCAATATTTAAAAGAAACGATTTGGCCACTCGTCAGGAAACAAATGCCGGAAGCTGTTTTGCATATTTACGGAGCGTATCCTTCACAAAAAGTATTGCAATTACACCAACCCAAGCAAGGTTTCTATATTATGGGGCGTGCCGATTCTGCCCAAGAAGTGGTGCAAAATGGCAGAGTTATGTTGGCGCCTTTGCGTTTTGGAGCTGGAATAAAAGGAAAGTTATTAGAAGCAATGCAATGCGGAACGCCTAGCGTGACGACAAGCATTGGAGCCGAATCTATGTGTGGCGATTTGCCTTGGAATGGGTTTATTGCTGATGATCCACAGATTTTTGCTTATAAAGCAGTAGAATTGTATCAAGACAAAACGATTTGGCTAAAAGCCCAAGAAAATGGTTTTGAAATTATGGAAAAACTCTATTTAAAATCGGTGTTCGAGAATGATTTTGTTCAGCATATTTTAAAAATTCAAACGCATTTAAAACAATATCGTTTGAATAATTTTATGGGTACACTATTGCAACATCATACTTTGACGAGTACCAAATATATGTCGCGTTGGATTGAGGAGAAGAATAAATAAAAAAATCCCGTTTCTTTTGAAAGAAACGGGATTTCATATATAAACCAACGAGCTTTTAAGCCAGCATCGTCACTGGGTTTTCAATGTATTGTTTCAAGGTTTGCAAGAACTGAGCGCCGGTTGCACCGTCGATAGTTCTGTGATCGCAAGCCAAAGATAACATCATTGTGTTTCCTACCACGATTTGTCCATTTTTTACCACTGGTTTTTCTACAATCGCTCCTACGGATAGGATGGCAGAATTTGGTTGGTTGATGATGGAGTTGAATTCGGTAATTCCAAACATTCCAAGGTTGGAAATAGTGAAAGTACTTCCTTCCATTTCGGTAGGCAATAATTTTTTGTTTTTCGCTCTTCCGGCAAGGTCTCTTACGCTGGTTCCAATTTGAGACAAGCTCATACCGTCAGTAAACGGCAATACTGGAACAACCAATCCGTCTTCAACGGCAACGGCAACACCAATGTTCACGTGATAGTTGATGGTAATTGCATCCGCTGACCATTGTGAATTGATTTTTGGGTGTTTTTTCAAAGCCAATGCAGAAGCTTTAATTACCATGTCGTTAAAAGATACTTTGGTATCTGGGACGCTGTTGATAATTGCTCTAGATTTCATGGCTTCGTCCATTGTTACCTCTATTACCAAGTTGTAATGTGGCGCAGTAAACAAGGATTCTGCCAAACGTTTTGCAATGATTTTACGCATTGTAGAGTTTTTAATCTCTTCTGTGGCAACTTGTCCTGCTGGAACATAAGGTTTTGCTGCTGGTGCAGCAACTTCTGATTTAGCTGGTGCAGCAGAGCTTGCAGCTGGAGCAGCGGCAGCTTGTGGAGTAAAGTTTTCAACGTCACTTTTGGTGATGCGTCCATTTTCGCCGGAACCTTTTACTTGTGCCAATTGAATTCCTTTGTCGCTGGCAATTTTCTTTGCCAATGGCGAAGCCAAAACCCTTTGTCCATTAACAGCTGCTTCTTGAACAACTGGCGCAGCTTGTGCTGCAGGTGCGGCTTTCGCTTCTTCAGTGGCAACGGCTGCAGGTGCAGCTCCTCCAACTGTAAAGCCACCGGCGATGCCGCTAACATCTGTTCCTTCTGGTCCAATAATGGCTAAAAGGCTGTCAATTGGAGCCGATTGTCCTTCTTGAATTCCAATGTATAATAAAGTTCCTTCATTGAAGGATTCAAATTCCATAGTTGCTTTGTCGGTTTCAATTTCAGCAAGCATATCGCCTTCTGAAACTTTGTCGCCTACTTTTTTCAACCAAGTTGCCACAGTTCCTTCGGTCATGGTATCGCTCAAACGAGGCATTGTTACCACGACAACTCCTGCCGGTAAAGCAGCGGTTGCAACTGCTACGGGAGCGGCTGTTTCTTGTTTGGCTTCGGTTGCGGCTGGAGCAGCTGTTGCTGGTGCTGCAGTTGCACCTCCGGCTATTAAAGCAGCAATGTCTTCGCCTTCATTTCCAATAATGGCTAGAAGAGAGTCTATCGGTGCAGTTTCTCCTGCTTGAATACCAATGTATAAAAGAGTTCCTTCGTTGAAAGACTCAAATTCCATGGTAGCTTTGTCAGTTTCAATTTCTGCAAGCATATCGCCTTCAGATACTTTGTCGCCTACTTTTTTTAACCAAGTCGCTACCGTTCCTTCAGTCATTGTATCGCTCAAGCGAGGCATTGTTATTATTGTTGCCATAATTGAATTTATAGTTTATGAGGAATAAATGGATAGTTTTCTTGTTCGTAAACAACATCGTATAGTTGTTGTACTTCTGGATATGGAGATTCTTCTGCAAATTTCACGCATTCTTCGATCAAGTCTTTTACTCTCTGGTCGATGGCTTGAATTTCTTCTTCGGTAGCGTATTTTTGATCTTTGATTACATCCAAAACTTGGGTAATCGGGTCAATTTTTTTATACTCTTCCACTTCTTCTTTCGAACGGTATAATTGTGCATCTGACATAGAGTGTCCTCTATAACGATAGGTTTTCATTTCAAGGAAAGTTGGTCCACCACCACTACGAGCTCTTTCGATGGCTTCGCTCATTGCTTCAGCTACTTTTACAGGGTTCATTCCGTCAACTGGTCCGCAAGGCATTTCGTAACCTAAACCAAGTTTCCAGATATCTGGGTGGTTTGCGGTTCTTTCAACAGAAGTTCCCATGGCATAACCGTTGTTTTCAACTATGAAAACTACTGGAAGATTCCAAAGCATGGCCATGTTAAAGGCTTCGTGCAATGAACCTTGGCGTGAAGCACCATCACCAAAATAAGTCATGGTAACACCACCAGTATTATTGTATTTATCTCCAAAAGCTAATCCAGCTCCAAGTGGAATTTGTCCTCCAACAATTCCGTGTCCACCATAAAAACGGTGTTCTTTTGAGAAAATGTGCATGGAACCACCCATTCCTTTTGAAGTTCCAGTGGCTTTACCCATAAGTTCTGCCATTACTCTTCTTGGGTCTACACCCATTCCGATTGGTTGAACGTGATTTCTGTATGCGGTAATCATTTTGTCTTTAGTCAAGTCCATAGCGTGCAAGGCACCAGCTAAAACAGCCTCTTGACCATTATATAAGTGTAGAAATCCCCTGATTTTTTGTTGAATATATAGTGCTGCTAGTTTGTCTTCAAACCTTCTCCAAAGCAGCATGTCTTCATACCATTTTAAATAAACTTCTTTTGTAACTTCTTTCATCTGTTTTTCTTTTGTAATGTGTAGTTAGCCTATAATTAGTTTAGAATCGTGGCTTAATAAAAACCAATTTCATCCGTATTTTATAGTTTTGTTGTGTTTGTAATTGTTTTAAAACTAAAAATAGTTTGTTTTTTACGAATTTACCATTAAAATATCGAAGTGCAAAAATAGCACATTCTGAGGAAGTAGTAAAATTAAAAATACACTTTTAGAACATTTTTTGTTTTTTTTATAAAAACTTTTTGTCAAACATAAAAGGAAGCAGGTTTTTTAGGGATGCCGATTTGTAAATAGCGCCTACTTCTCCCATAAAATAAATTTCAATGGGAACTTCTTGTTTAATCTCATATTCCGCCATGGATTGTCGGCAAGATCCGCAAGGAGGTATGGGAGTATTAGTTGTATTCGTATCTGAAGCGGCACTTATGGCTATTTTTAAAATTTTTGCTTCGGGATAATTGGCTCCCGAATGAAATATAGCTACGCGTTCAGCACAAAGCCCCGAAGGATAAGCGGCGTTTTCTTGGTTTGAACCTAAAACAATTTTTCCATTATCCAACAAAAGTGCTGCGCCAACCTTGAATTTGGAGTAGGGGGCATAAGCTTTTTTCCTGACGGCTACGGCCTGTTCCATTAGATTTTGAACATCGGCTGGCAATTCTTGAATGGAATCAAAAACCGAAAATTGGGTTGTGATGGTGATGTCTTTCATCTGTTTGCTTTTATTGATTTTCAACGGTCAGATGGAACTCGCAAATAACCAACCAGGTATTAATGAAATTTTTATATGCTCGTTTCATTCTTTTTATTGGAAAAAAAATCCAAATTTCAAATGAAATTTGGATTTTTGATTATGGGTTAACTATTTGCTAATATTCTTCGTATTTGTCTCCAAAATTAAATGTAAGCGAGAATCGCAAAGTGTTTTCTAACGGATTTTTGACTTTTCCTGAAGAGAACAGGTAAGAAACATCCACTTTTACTACATTGTATTTGAATCCTGCTCCAAGGGAGAAAAATTGTCTGGCACCTTTGTCTGGGCTTTCATGAAAATACCCCATTCGCATAGAAAACGAGTCTTGGTACAAATATTCGGCTCCTGCGGAATAGGTGATTTCTTTTAATTCTTCGCTAAAACCGCCTGGTGCATCAGTGAAGGATTGAAAAACTCCTGAAAACCATCCAATGGATCTATATTCTTCACTGGCAAGGTCATAGTCTGTTGAATCAACATTGCCGTCTCCATCCATGTCAACTCCTTCATAACCACCATTACTATAATATACTTGTGGGGTTGGTACTAATAGTTTATTGAATTCAACGTTCAAGGCTACCTTGTTGTAATCGTCCAATATAAAATCAAAACCAGTTCCCACTTTTAAATTGGCAGGCAAAAAGTTGTTGCTGAATTCTGTATTGTCGTAGCTGATTTTTGGCCCTAAATTTTGAATGTTGAATCCAGCTCTCCATCTACCGTTAAAGTCGTTATAGGCGACTTCTTCTGATTGGAAAAATCCGGCAACATCTATGGCGAAAGAACTTGCCGAAGAAGCGTCACCTGCGTCTGAAGCTACTTTCAAATTAGAATTTATGTATCTAGCGCCAATGGCCATCGAGAATTTTTCGCTCAATTTTAAGGAATAAGACCCATCAAAAGCAAACTCGCTAGGAGAGACTATTCTTGGAATTTCGTTTGGATCGCCAGTTTCTCGTAATTCGATGTTGCCCAATCCGAAAAATCTAAAACTTCCCGCAAAAGCACTTCTTTCGTTTAATCTGTTGTAATAGGTCAATTGTCCCAAGGAAATGTCGTTTACCAAGTCAGTAAGATAAGGCGTGTAGCTTATCGAAAATCCTTGTTTGTCCAGGGCAAAGGCATATTTTGCAGGATTCCATTGTTGCGAAAAAGTATCGGCTGAACTAGCTACTCCATTGTCTGCCATACCTGCAGCCCTGGCATCGGCAGCCACCAATAAAAACGGAACACCTGTGGTGATAGGATTCTCTTGTGCTTTTGCAAATGAAATTATAAATAAGCAGATAAAAAGTAGTAGTGTTTTTTTCATTGGTTTAAAAAAAATTGATGGAACAAATATAGTATTTTATTAAAGTATTACAAGTTTTTCAAATTTCTCGGTTTTTGTGTTGGTCAAGTTCGATTTGACGCTGAGTTTATATACATAAACTCCTTTTCCTATCCTGTTTCCAAAATCATCTTTGCCGTCCCAAGTGATATCTTTAGATAAAAATCCTTCGGTGGTAATGATTTGATTTTTTGTCCAAACTATCTTTCCGGTTATGGTCATCACCTGAACCTGAACTTCTAGGGGTTCATAAGGTCTGTTGTGTGAAAACCAAAATTCGGTATAATTGACAAATGGGTTGGGATAATTCAACACATGGGTCAATGTTATCGATTCGTTGCCAACGACTACAAACTGAATCTCGGCAGTTATGGGGTTGTTGTAAACATCCCATCCTTTGAACGTGATGGTGTGCAGGCCAACAGCCAAATTCCGTAAAGGAAATCGAAGCGTTCCCTTGGTGTAATCATCCAGGCTGGTTTGATAATAATCGTTCAAAACATAAGGATTTTCCACGTTACCATCCAGTATTGCCACCATATCATGCCCTATTCCGCTGGCCGTATTTATTCCGCTTTCATCTTCAAGATGGGCTAGCAGGAATGGTGATTCGTTTGTTGTGCCACCTGAAACAAAAGTTTCGTCGTTCATATATAACTTCACTCTTGGACTTATATTGTCCACGACCGCATTTTCGTTTATTCCTCCAATTTTTATGCTGGTATCATAACCTGTTTGATTTTCGAAAACTTGATTTTTTTTAGCATAAAAACTAATTTTTCCATTGGCTACAGGAACTCGGATGTCTCTCGGAACGATAAAACTAAATTCAAATTGACCATTGCTGACTGATGCATTCCCTCTAAAAATGGTTTCTCCCAATTCGTTGAAATTCATGGGTGGACTGAATCCGTCATTGTTCAAGGTTGTTCTTGAGATTGTTTTGTCGAAAATGATGGTCGAAAGTTCTCCGTTATAATTTGTCATCGGGATGTTGTTTTCGTCTGTTATCTCACCTGATATTTTCATTTTTGCCAATGATTTGAAATCATCGATGGGTTGTGATATTGGAACGTCGTTTACCTTTGTCAGTCTTATTTTTGGTTTTGGAATGGCCAACATCAAGGCCGGATCACCTAAATAAACCACGACATTTGTTGATGAATTTGGATTGCTGTTTTTGGAAATCCTCAAGGCTTCGGCAATTGATGTATATTGGTTTGAGCCAAAAGAAAATAAATTTTTTGAAAAAACATCATTAAAATTTTCGGCACTAAATTGTCCAATCTCGCGAATTGTGGTAATCATGGAAATGGCGCCTCCTTTTGGATTCCAATAAGTGTATTCGCCAGCCGTTGGTCTTGAAGGGTTGTCAAATCTCGAAAAATCACAGGTTATGGTTATGAATAAAGGATATTTATATTGATTGTTTAAATTTTGGCCATCCGATTTTTCCCAAATTCGCTCACCTGCCAAGCCGTCTTCGCCTCCATGACCCAAATAGTTGAATACCAAAGCTCCTTTTTCGAAGGAGCTGAATAGGTCGGTTCTTGCTTTTGGATAGCGATTTCCGCCAGCCGATGCTTCTTGAACATAGGAGTCCATTATTATTTTATTGGCATTCATGAACGGTTTTGCTGCGGTAATGGCATCGGCTAAATTATTTTGCCTGTTTTGCAAGCTGGTATCAGAAACTTTGTCGGAATCATCACAAATTATGGTGAAATTATTTCTCCAACTTCCGTATGATTTTAAATCATGGTATTCCAGTACTTTGTTTACCATTTCTTCGGCTTGTGCAGTGTCATTGTTAAGCATTCTGCCCACGGCGATGTCTATTCCTCCAAAAGAATAAGTGATGTTTCCTTCGTCGGGATCCATTAATCCATAGAAGTCATCAGATGCAAAAGAAGATTCTCCAATAGTATTACTGTTTAAAGCATGATATATAGGTACGATATTGGTGTTGTTCGGGGTCCTGTTCTTGTAATCATAAGAAGCATCTCCAAAAAGGTTCACGTATTTCACTCTTTTTTCGGGTACTGAAGCGTTTTCATAAATGTATTTAATACAGTTTCGAATGGCGGCGATATCTTGTTTTCCTGATGAAAATTCGGGATAAATAGTTTCAAGAGGTATTACTTTGACATTCAAGTTTGAATAAGAACGGTGAAAATTGGCCAATTTTTCGGCTTGGCTGGTTAAAAATGACGGACTGATGATTACGTAATCAATATCTTGAAATTGACCTTGGGCGTTTTTAAAAAGTGTTCCTTTCAAGTTCTGGTTAGCAATTTTTGTTTTGCTTGTTTTTAATGGGGTAAAATAATCTGAGGCGTCAATGGCGACATATTTTCTAAGTTCGCCGAGATTTGCTTTAAAAGAAAAGGATTCTTGATTTGAATTTTCTACTTTAGTTACATTATATATATCGGTAACATCCCAAATTCTGGAAAGACCAGTGGCATTCGAAATGTTGTAAGCTACAATTCCCGAGCTGGAACTTGATAAATTGTACTGAAACCTGAATTGTTTTCCGTATCCTTGAAGTTTTCTTTTAGCGTTAAGTTCAATTTTATCAAGGTAGCTTTTTGAAACTGGAACACCATTGTTGTCATAGGACAATTTAATCTTTACGCTTTCGGCTGCTGGAAAAGGAGTGTTGTTTGGTAGCTCGGCAGTGTTAAAAACAATGCTGCCTGCATTAGGGTTGAGTGCTGTTATTGGGATTGTTCCAATATCTTGTCCGTTTGCAGTAACCTTAAAAGAAGTATTCGTGAATGATGAGCTGGCGACATTAATATTGAGTCTGATGGGTGTTGCAGTGTCAATATTTGGAAAGTCAAACGTGAATTCCTGGTCTTGTTTGATGTCGAATGATTCGCCAAACCATTGCCTGCCAAGTCTGGCGATATTGACAAGGTCTAATTCGTGAAACTGGTAATCGTCAAAAGTGTTTAGGTTTAATGTGCTGATTCCGGTAGGCTGAACCATATTTGGAATTCTTTTTCCGTCGTTTCCTTGAACTGTTATATAATAATAGGACTTGGTGTCGTATAAATTAACATTGGTTTGGCTCTCCTGGTTCCAAGTGTCAACACCTTCGGCATAAAAAAGGATATAATCCTCGTTGTTGAAAACACCATCACTTTCACCTACTATTTCAATGGTATTCTCGGTTAAATCGGTAGGGTAATAAATGCTGTTGGACAAGGGCAGCATTCTGCCTCCATTTCCATATAGTTTTATTTTTTTTGGATTGACCGAATTCAAATCAAGTCCCAATTGTTGTAAAAAGCTTTTGGAAATTTTATAAACACCAGATTTTTCAACATAAAATTGATACCAATCGCCAGAAGCCAAGACAGAATTGTATATGACTCCCGTGGTTTTAGTTGTTTGCGAGATTCTTGAATTACCGCCGTTTATGGAATAGGAAAAAGACTTGATTCGTTTGAAACCCAGCTCGTCTTTTACAATAGGAGACAAGGTTAAAAAGGTTTGTTTTAAATCTCTTGATTGTGTTGATTTTAGGGATGGAGATGGTGTTTTAGGTATGTTTGTCGGGTCTAAGTCGCCAAGTTGCGATGGGGAAATAGACTCATAAATCACGTTTGTTATTTGAATGGGATTCTCGTTGAACGAGTTTGATTCTGATAGGTTTAAGGTGTAAAAAAGAGCCTTTTTGGAGGCGTTGTAATTATAGCAATTCCCTGTAAATTGGGGAATGTTGATTTTGACATCGCCAAAAGACATTTCTTGTTTTTCAAGCCATTCAATAGTTATGTCTCCTTTAATCTGTGCGAAAGAAACAAAGGGGATCAAGACTAAATAGACTAAAAATTTTTTTTTCATTGTTTTTTTAACGTGATTAATGGCGGATTATTACGATGAGTAAAAATATATTATTTCGTGTTATTGCAAATAATAAAAAGTATATTTTTGCGTTAAGCTGTATAATTTATCTGATAAATATACGGTTTTATATAAATTTTAAGAAATGGCGTTGCGGTTTAATGGTTAATTATTATATTGCACCACTAAATTATTACCTACTAATATGAAAGTAAAAAAAATTATTGCATTACAATTGATGTTGTCGATGATGCTGGTATTAGGTTTTGCTAGCTGTAGCAAAAAATCTAGTTCCAAAAACTCATCAAGAGCTACAGGTTGGAACGTAGACGGCAAAAAAGCTTCAAAGAAACAAGAAGCTGGTCCGGGATTGGTTTTTGTTGAAGGAGGAACTTTTACTATGGGTAAAGTTGAAGATGATGTTATGCACGATTGGAATAATACTTCGACACAACAACATGTTCAGTCCTTTTATATGGATGAAACTGAGGTGACAAATGCCATGTACTTAGAATACCTAGACTGGGTGAAAAATGTATTTCCACCAACCGACGAAAAATACAAAGATGTTTATAATGGTGTGGTTCCGGACACATTAGTCTGGAGAAATAGATTGGGTTATAATGAAACGATGACCAACAACTATTTAAGACACCCTTCTTATGCCGAATATCCTGTTGTTGGGGTAAATTGGATTCAAGCTGTTGAATTTGCCAAATGGAGAACACAACGTGTCAATGAATCATTGCTTGAAAAAAATGGGTACCTTAAAAAGAATGCCAAAACAAACGATGTTACTGCTGAGCAAAATTTCGATACAGAAACTTATTTAGCTACTCCAACATCAGCTTATGGTGGAAATGCAGAAATTGTATTGCCAGGAAAAAAAGGAGCAAGAAAAGCACCTAAATCAGGTAAAAATGGAACTGCGGCAGAACCAAAAAACATATATGCTCAGAGATCTTCAGGGATTTTGCTTCCTGAATATAGACTTCCTACCGAAGCAGAATGGGAATACGCCGCTGCTGCCGATGTGGGACAAAGAGAATACAATATCTATAAAGGACAAAAGAAATATCCTTGGTCTGGAAGTTACACTCGTTCTGGAAAAAGACAAAGCAAAGGAGATCAATTGGCCAATTTCAAACAAGGAAACGGTGATTATGGTGGTATAGCAGGATGGTCAGATGACGGAGCCGATATTACCAATAAAGTAAAAAGCTATCCAGCAAATGATTTCGGATTGTACGATATGGCAGGAAACGTAGCCGAATGGGTTCTGGATGTTTACAGACCAATTGTTGATAATGAAGCTAACGATTTCAATTATTTTAGAGGAAATCAATATACCAAAAATAAAATTGGAAAAGACGGTAAAATTGAAGTTATAACTACAGATAGCATTCAATATAAGACTTTAAGCAATGGTAAAAAAGTTGCAACAAGTTTACCGGGTCAGATTGCCCAAGTTCCGGTTGATGAAAATGAAACTTATTTGAGGCAAAATTTCGATAAAAGTGACAACATCAACTATAGAGATGGAGATAAGCAATCAACTAAATTTTTTAATTTCGCAGATGCTGAATCTACCAATAAAAAAGCAAATGAGGGAAGAGATATGTACAACTCTCCTAAACACAATGTGTCGACAGATAGTTTAGGTAAAATGGTTAGAAAATACGACCAGTCAAGTAAAAGAACGACTTTGATAAACGATAATGTAAGAGTTTACAAAGGAGGGTCTTGGAGAGACAGAGCGTATTGGTTGGATCCTGCACAAAGAAGGTATTTTCCACAAGATATGGCGACTGATTACATTGGGTTTAGATGCGCAATGTCAAAAGTTGGGGCTAAATCTGAAAAAAGAAAAACCGCTAGAAATTAATTTTTTACATCATAGTAATAAAAGCCCTTTTTAGGGCTTTTATTGTTTTAATCATTTTATAAAATGGATATTTCCCAAATTCATAGTTTGTTTTTGAAATGCAATGCTGTTTCTATAGATACTCGAAAAATAGAAACCAATTCATTGTTTGTCGCCATAAAAGGAGAAAATTTCGATGCCAATACATTTGCCAACGAAGCTCTCGAAAAAGGAGCTTCTTATGTAATAATTGACAATGAAGATTATGTTGTTGACGATAGGACTATTTTGGTAAAAAACAGTTTGGCGACATTACAAGAACTGGCTAAATTTCATCGTCAGTATTTAAAATTACCAATAATTGCGCTTACCGGGAGCAATGGAAAAACAACAACAAAAGAACTGATCAATGTGGTTCTTTCCAAAAAGTATAACACAAAAGCAACCGTTGGAAATTTAAACAATCATATTGGTGTTCCTTTGACCTTGTTGTCTTTTAATAGCAAAACCGAGGTGGGAATCGTGGAAATGGGGGCCAACCATAAAAAAGAAATTGAATTTTTATGTGAATTGGCAAAACCGGATTACGGATACATCACTAATTTTGGTAAAGCCCATTTAGAAGGTTTTGGCGGAGTGGAAGGAGTTATTCAAGCTAAAAGTGAAATGTATGAACATCTTTCCGAAAACCATAAATTAGCCTTCATCAATTTGGAAGACCCTATTCAGGTAGAAAAGTCCCGAAAAATGAATTCTTATTCCTTTGGTTTAAATAAAGAAGAGGCAGATGTCAATATTGCCTCCATAGCGGCCAATCCATTTGTGGAAATCTCTTTTTTCAATCTTCAGGTTAAGACGCATTTAATAGGGCTATACAATGCCAACAACATCAATGCTGCACTTGCTGTTGGAAAATATTTTGGGGTTGATGATTTAGCCATAAAAGAAGCTTTGGAGAGTTATATTCCCGAGAATAACAGGTCGCAGCTTTTGTCAAAAGGAACCAACCAAGTTATTTTGGATGCCTATAATGCCAATCCAAGTAGTATGGCAGTTGCCATTGAAAACTTTTTGCAATTGGATAATTTAAACAAGATTGTGATATTGGGCGATATGTTTGAGTTGGGAAATGAAAGTTGGCAGGAACATAAAGTAATCGTGAATTCGCTTTTAAATAAAAAGGAGGTAATCTGTTACTTTATTGGAAAGGAATTCTATGCGAATGAAATCGATACTGATAATTTTCATTTTTATGAAAGTTTCGAATCCTTTTCAGATTATTTGAAAAACATAAAAATAGAAAATAGCTCCATTTTAATCAAAGGCTCCAGAGGAATGGCCTTGGAAAGAACATTGGATTTTTTGTAGTCAATAATCTATTAAAACTTAAAGCACCATCTAATACTGATGGTGCTTTTTTATTAAATACTCATCAAGAAACCGGTTAGATTTTCTTTTTTGTTCAGCCCTAGTTTTTTTCTTAATCGATAACGAGATAATTCGACTCCTCCGCTTGAAATATTCATGATTTCGGCAATTTCTTTAGTGGACATATTCATCAGTAAATAGGTCGACAAATCCAGTTCACGAGGCGTTATAGTTGGATGTTTTTCTTTTAGTTTTTTTAGAAAATCAAAATGAACATTTTTGATGTGTTTTTCCAAATCTCTCCAACTATGATCTGTGTTTACTTCTTTAATTATGCTTTTGTTTAATTTGTTGTATTGTAATTTTGCAGATTCGTCGAATGAATCAATGTTTATGTCCTTTAGTTTTTGGATTATTCCATTGAGGATTTTGTTTTTTTTGACAACCTGAAGGGAATTTGTTACCAGTTCTTTGTCTTTTACCAAAATTTGTGTCTTGAGTTTTTCGTTTTGGAGTCTTTCAATTTCTTTTTCCAGATCAAATTGCTCTTGTCTTATTTTTGCTTCTTTTTCTAGATATATTCTCCTTTGCTCTACCGTTTCGAAGTATTTGTTTTTCCTGATTTTTGTCTGGATTCTTTTTCGGATATAATAAATAATGATCGCGACAGAAATTACATAGAATACATAGGCTATAAAATGTCTATACCAAGGCGGGGATATGGTAAACGGCACAGAGGCTTCATCTGATTCGATTCCATGGCCATTTTTTACCTTTACTTTCATCGTGTAATTGCCTTCTCTCAGGTTTGTGTATTCTTTTATTGAGGATGATGACCAATTGCTCCACTTGTCTTCAAATCCTTCTAACTGATAGGAGAATTTAATGTTTTCCATGTTCTCGTAAGTAGGAGATGAAAACGTGAATTTTTCGGAATTTGATTTATAGGGAATTTTAAATTTTCCCATTTTATTTTTTTCGTTTCCAAATTGTATGGTGTCTCCCATAAACGAAAAACTTCTAATGAATGCTTTGGGTTTGGTTATGAAATTACTGTTTAATTTTGAGTCATAATGAGCTAAGCCATCGGTAAGACCAATGAAAATGTTTTCGGGATCAATAGTGTTGATGGAGAGATTGTTGTAAACCAGGTTTTGTGTTAAATTGTAAAAAGGAGCGACAATATTGGTATAGCCACCAGTTTTGTTTCTTTTAAAAACGCATAATGATTCTTTGATGACATACCAAATGTTGCCAATGTTGTCCTCGTAAATAGTATTGGTTTGGGGTATTTTTTTAAATAGTTCATTGACGATAGTGTCTTTGTAGAAAACTTCATTGGACTGCGAATATTTGTAAAAATGATTGTTCGTTTGGAAATAAATATTGTTTCTAATAGTTTGAATGCTGGTAATTCCTTTGTCTATCTTGGAAAGGTTTTGATGTGTTTTGATGGATTCGAATTTTTTTAAATCATTCCCCAAAATGATTTGATAAATTAGGTCGTCTTTTTTGACCCAAATATTTTTATTGTCTATTTCAAAGTTTCCAACAGATTTAGAAAACCCCATAATTTGCTGAATAAATTGCCATTCTCCTGATTTTTTTTCAAAAAGTGAAAAACCATTGTAATTTGAGCCAATCATGTAATTGGGGTTGTTTGGGATTTTTTTAAAACTCCAATATCCTTTTTTATCTAAGTTTTTGTTGAGTTTTTTGTCTTTGATTAATAGAGCACCTCTATTGTGGGCACATATTAATTGATTGTCGATCACTTGAATGTTCCATGCCTGGCCCGTTGTGCCTTCTACTAATTTGAAAGTGTCTTCCTGGAATGGGGTATTCCAAGAATGGTGAAAAACACCTTGGTTTGTGGCGACGTAAAAATCATTTTTATAAATGGCTGTAGCATAAACAGTGCTCAAATCATAGCTTGTGCCAAAATAAGAAAAGGGAGAATTCTCGTTTACAAATGCTATTCCGTTGTCAAGTCCTAGCCACAGGTTATTCTTGTCGTCAACAAATGAAGTGAGAACGGTGTTGTTTTGAAGACCTTTTTTTTGATTGATATGCTGAATTATGCGGCCGGTTTTGTCACAAATAATAATTCCGTTTAAAACAGAATTTAGGACAATGAATTTCTTTTGGATGGAAACACCTCCTAAACAGCTGTTTTTTTTAACGAATGTGTTGGCTTCGGAATTCCAAGAGTTTATTTTGTTGTTTTCGTATATAAAAAGCCCTTTGTCTATGGTTGCAATCAGAAGTTTGTTGTCCGGCATTTGAAACATTCCCCAAACTTCGGTGTTGTTTAAAATAGTTGTTCCTTCAAGGCGGTAAAATTTTCCGTCTCTATATTCCAGTAATCCATTTGAAATATCCTGGAAATAGAGTTTGTTTTCAACTTGAAATGAGAACTGGAAACGAGACAATGGTTTAAGTGTACTAATTCTATTGTTTTTAAATATAAATGCATTTTCAAACGACTGAAAAACTACTTCATCTTTATGGAGGTGAATTTTCCATGCTATGTCAAAAACATGATTTTTTTTGTCTAAAAATTTTGAAAGTGAATTATAGATTAGTTTGCCTTTAGAATCGGATTTGAAATATCCAAATTCATTATAACCTCCCACGTATATTTTTCCTGAATCTTCAACTTTTATGTCTCTAATCACGGAAAGATTGGGTAAGCTGTATTTATGCCAAGATATTCCGTCAAATTGAAAAAGGCCATTGTTGTTGGCAAAATATAAATTGCCGTTTTTGTCTTGATCAATGTTCCAGTTTTGGGTTCCTCCTTTGTAATCCGTTTTTTTGTAGTTTCTAATTTCCGGTAATCCAATGTTTTTTACCTGGGAATAAAGAGGTGTTAATGTGGATAAAAGTATGTAGAATAGACATTTTGGAAATGTTAATTTCATGGTTTAATTTTAGAATTAGCAATTTGAGCCTTTAAATATTTTGTTAAATATAGAAGATATTTTGTTTTTATATAAATGTAGTGTTTGTTTTTGTGTTTTTTATATAATGTAAAAGGTTTTTATTTTTTTAAAATATTGTAATACAGCAAGTTGTTTTTAAAATGATGTGTTTTTGTTATGTTGAAATATGCTGATTGATGTGTTTTTGTATGATATTTTTTTTGACAATTGTTAAATTTAAATATTAATATTGCGTTAAATTACTAATTTAATTAACTAAAAATTTAGAAAAATGAAATTAACAAAATTGCTGGTTTTTTGATTTTTACCTATTCTATTCTCAGTTTATTGACAAATACAAGGCGCTGTTGTAAACAGAAAACACATAGAAAGATAACGGATTAACCATCCGGGGATTTTTTTGATTGTGTAATGTGGATTCTGGTGGAAGTGAACTTATAAATCAATCTTACATCAAGTCTATTAAGGTTTTAAGGGGTTGGATTTTGATTCTTTAAGTTCTGTCAAAACCATCTTTAGGCATTAGTCTAGATGTTTCTTTTATTTGGTTCTTGATTGAAAATTAATTTGTATTTAATAATTAATTAAGGAATAAATTTTGGAATGTGTAAAAAAAACATCAGTAATTGACAAAAACCTATTAACATATAGTTAACATCTTATCTATTTTTGTAAACGTATTAGTGATTTTTTATAATACAATTAACTTTAACTAACCAAAAAAAATTTGAAAAATGAAATTAACAAAATTACTTATTTTTTGTTTTTTATCCGTTCTGTTTTCAGTTTATGGGCAAGCACAAGATGTTTCCATAAATGGGAAAGTCATTGACGAAAACGGATTACCCATTCCCGGAGTTTCTATTTTAATCAAAGGAACAACAAAGGCAACGTCTTCGGATATGGATGGGAATTATCAATTAAAGGCCGATTCTAATGGCACTTTAGTTTTTAGTTTCGTGGGATATGCCACGGTTCAAGAAGCCATTAAAGGCAGGACTACTATTAATGCAAAACTAAATCCTGAATCGCAATCTTTGCAAGAAGTTGTGGTTGTGGGATATGGAACTCAAAAAAAGGGTTTAATTACTGGAGCAACTTCTAACTTTAAGGGTGAAGACCTTGCAGCATTAAATACCGGTTCGGCTATGGAAGCGCTTCAAGGAATTGCACCGGGTATAAGCATTACCAAAAACAATGGATCGCCAGGTGCAGGAACAAGGGTAACCATCCGTGGATTAGGAACGACTGGGAATTCAAACCCATTGTACATTGTGGATGGTGTATCTGTAGGCAGCATCGATTATTTGAATCCATCCGACATTGAATCCATTGATGTTTTGAAAGATGCAGCTTCTGCGGCAATTTATGGTTCTAGAGCGGCTAACGGTGTTGTTTTGGTAACTACTGTAAAAGGACGTAAAGGAAAATCAGCAAAAATTAGCTATGATTTCTATTTTGGAATTCAAAATATATACAAAAACTTGGATCCATTGAATGCCCAAGAATACATGTATATAAATGATGAAGGAAGAGTTAACGACGGGTTGGCTCCAACTGATTGGAACGCAATGGTTCACGACAACAACTGGCTAGAAACTAATTACCCTGGTGCAGGAAAACAATTGGGGGATGATGTTTGGAAACTATTGCAAGATGGTTGGGAAGGTACCAACTGGATTAATGAAATGACCAAAAAAGATGCGCCAGTAGTCAGCCACGCCTTAAATATGACTGGAGGTAGCGAAGATATTACGTACTCAGCGGGTATTTCCTATTTTGATCAAGATGGTATCCTTGGCGGAAACATTACTGATGCAGGATACAAAAGACTTACTGCAAGATTCAACACTACCATGGTATTGAAAAAGAATGATCAACACAGCATTATTACGGTTGGAGAAAACTTTACGTATTCAAATACTCAAAACAGATCTGTAGCTAACGGTAATATTTATTGGAATGATTTGCACAATGCATTGGTTCAAAATCCATTGCAACCTGCTTATTGGCAAACTTCGATAGATAGAAACATCAATGAGTTCGGATACACTCCTACATTAGATGGTTTGAACACTGGACAAACCAATCCTTTGGCAGTTATGTATTACAGACACAACTATAATTATAACAAAGGCAATAACATTACCGGAAATGCCTTTGTGGAAATTGAGCCTTTTTTGAATCTAAAATTCAAAACGATTTATGGAGTTGATTCTTGGTTTGGAAATGGAAGATCAATGAATCCAACCTATCATTTAGGAGTGCTTTATAATGACGCTACAGATGGAGCCTCTCAAAACTCTTACTTTGGAGCCAATACCACTTGGACCAATACGCTGTCTTATGACACCAACTTTGGAGAGCATAAAATTACTGCCGTGATAGGAACTGAATTAATTCGTGACCAAATTAATAATGAATTAAAGGCAACTAGAAATGGTTTATTGTTTCCAGGCAATCCAAAATATGCCTATCTGGACAATACTCAAAGTCCAGCTTCAATTAGCGATATTACTGCAAACGGTAAAGATTGGGCTGCCAATGGCGGTGCTACTCAATCCTTCTTTGCAAGGGCACAATATGATTATAAAGAAAAATACTTGTTTTCTGCAACATTTCGTGCTGATGGATCTTCAAAGTTTCATCCAGACCACAGATGGGCTTATTTTCCATCAGCCTCTGCGGGTTGGGTAATTACAAAAGAAGATTTTATGTCAAGCACTTCAAGTGTACTTAATTTTGCCAAGCTGAGAGCAAGTTGGGGTCAAAACGGAAATCAATCCATTGAGGCTTTTCAATATATAGCCAATATTAATTATTCTTTTCCAGGTTACTTTTTTGGCGACACGAAACCCGTATCTGGCACAACCGCAGTAATCGGCAATGTTCCTAATCTTTCTATTGGATGGGAAACTTCAGAGCAGTTAGACTTTGGTATCGATGCAAAACTATTGGATTCTAAACTAGGATTAACTTTCGATTGGTACAAAAAAACAACCATAAACTGGTTAGTACAACCTGATGGTCGAGGTACAGATGGCGCTCCAGCTCCTTTTATCAACGGAGGAAATGTTGAAAATTCAGGTGTCGAATATTCTGTAAACTGGAATGACAAAGTAGGGGATTTCAAATATGGCATTACTCTAAGCGGTGCTCATAACAAAAATGAAGTGACTAAAATTGACAATGCCGATGGTGTCATCCACGGACCAAGCAATGTGCTATCTCAAGGAACTGGAGAAGTTTCGAGAGTACAAGTGGGACAACCAATAGGATATTTCTATGGTTATAAAACAGCTGGAATTATTCAAAATCAACAAGAAGCAAATGAGTGGTTAACCCCAAGCGGCACCCCTTACTTTGTTGATCAACGTCCTGGAGATGTTCGTTTTGTGGATCAAAATCAAGACGGATTAATTGATGAGAAAGACAAAGTATATTTAGGCAATCCTAACCCAGATTTCGAATTAGGAATTCAATTAAATTTTGAATACAAAAATGTATATCTAAACACCACAATGGCTGGTAAATATGGTATGCAAGTAATGCAATCATATAGGTCATTTGCTGATAGTCCTAAACAAAACTATACCTCCGATGTATTCAATCGTTGGCATGGAGAAGGAACTTCAAACACAATGCCTAGATTGTCTTCAGTATCCAATAGAAATACCCAATATATTTCTGATATCTATATGCATGATGCAGATTTTTTAAGAATTAACAACTTAACTATAGGCTATAATTTTAATAAAGTGCTTTCTAATATTAAATTTATGTCCAACTTGAAAGTGTATGCTGCCGTAAATAACTTATATACCTTTACTAAATATGACGGTATGGATCCAGAAGTTCGTTTTTCAGGAAATGACGATGCCAGCACTAGCAAAACAAAATGGGCTTCAGGAATCGACCTTGGTTTATACCCTCAAGCAAGAACGGTAATGTTTGGATTAAGTGCAGATTTTTAATATAAATACAAAGACAATGAAAAAAATAACATATATAATAGCAATTGCAACCGTTTTTGTTGCAACCAGTTGCTCGGACTATTTAGATTCAGAGAATCTTTACGGAAAAAATTCAGAGAATTTTTATAAAACACCCACAGACATCAATGAAGCTATGGCTGGTGTTTACAATGCCATTTATATTCAAAATGCCATGAGTGAAGAACAACTGGCTGCCAATTTGCTGGACAACATGATGTTGGGTGGTGGTGGTCCAGATGATAAGGCCGCCAAATGGGTAGACAATTTTGAAGACCCTCTTGAAGATACCTATCGCGATATGTGGGTACAATCCTATTATGGGATAACGAGAGCCAATGCAATTATCGATAAAACGCCAGCTGCTGATTTTTCCAAGTATTTCACTACTAAAGAAGAAGCGGATAAATTCAAAAAACAAGCCATTGGTGAAGCATTGTTTATGAGAGCATTCTTCAACTTTAGATTGGCCAAATTCTTTGGAGGAGTCCCATTAATTAACTCACTTGACGCAGACAGAAACGTTGGAAGAGCTAGCTACAGCGATACTTTTGCACAAATTGCCACTGATTTAAAAGCTGCAATTGAGTCATTGCCGGCCACTCCATTCCCAAGTATCCCAACTTCTAGTTATGGACATGCAAACAAATGGGTTGCAGAAGCTTATATGGCACGTGTGTATTTGTTTTATACAGGATATATGACCAATATCGAGGGGAAAGCCACTACCGACTTGCCTTTAGTTGGAGGAAAAACATTGGGTGCAGCTGAAGTTACTGCTTATTTGAATGATTGTATGAGCAATAGTGGTCATGCTTTAGCTTCTGATTTTAGAAACTTATGGCCTTATTCTTATATAAACAAAAGTGCCGGTAAAACTGTATTGCCTTGGGCAGCAACTGAAAATTTGTCATGGGTAGGTCAAGATGGTTCCAAGCCAACTTTCGGAACTGGAAACCTAGAAACCATGTTTGTTCAACGATTTTCTTTTGGAGATTGGAATTGGAGCAATGGGCCAATGTACACCAACAGACTTTCCTTGTTTACAGGATTGCGTGACAATTCATTGGTGCCTTACGGACAAGGTTGGGGAATGGGTACTGTCAATCCAAAATTATGGAGTACTTGGGCAGATACCGATCCTAGAAAAGTGGGCTCCATCATTCAGGTCGGCAGAGCAGAACAAGGAACAGATGGCTATAAGGGAGACAAAGGGGATCATGAGACAGGTTTTTTCAATAAAAAATACACTTCTTTGCAACATCCAAATGCTGCAGGAAGCAATGTGGGTATGTTTGTCCAAATGTATAAATGGTCTAATACAGACATGCAATTAATGCATGCGCAAGATTTTATCTTTATGCGTTATGCCGATGTATTGTTGATGCATTCAGAAATCACTAAAACAGCAACAGGAATGAATGCTGTACGAGCTAGAGCGAAATTACTACCTATAGGATATTCATTAGATGCCATAAAAGAAGAGCGTTTACACGAATTTGCATTCGAAGCTTTGCACTGGTATGACCTCGTTCGTTGGGGAGATGTAAAAACGGCATTTAGCGATTCATTTCCTGTAAGAAATTCAGGTACAGACGCTACTTATACTGCAAAATACAGAGAAATAACAAAAGGGTTGATGCCTATTCCAGAAACGGAAATACGATTGTCAAATGGCGTTTATACTCAAAATCCAGGTTGGTAAAAATTAACAACTATTAAAAAATATAATTATGAAAAATATTAAAATAATGTATCTCCTATTTGCCTCGTTTATGCTGATTTTTTCAGCCTGCGATCCAATTGTAGAAGAAGAACACTTATCAGACACAACAGATGTTGCAGGAGTTAAATTAGTGGCTACCCAAAGTACCCCAGGAGGCAATGAGATTACCATCAGTATGGTAAGCCCAGGAATTACAGGATATTGGGATTATAACTTGGGACTTGCGCTAACCAATGAAAAAAAATTCATTTATCCTATACCAGGGAAAGCGACCTTTAAATACACGGGAACTTTAGGGTCACAATTCTTTTCAAAAACAATTGATGTCCAAGTTGATAAACTGGACCATGCTTTGGATCAAGATTGGTATGATTTAGTTGGTACCAACACATCGGCAGGTAAAACTTGGGTTTTTTATAAAGATAATCCTCAGACAAATGGTGACGGTCCATTATGGTGGTTTATGTCTCCTCCCAATGATCCAAGCACAGCGATGAATGCTTGGTGGAATGCAGGGATATGTTGTGGTCCTAGTGATCAAAATGGAAAAATGCATTTTGATTTGAATGGAGCAGCAAATTATAATCACTATGAAACTCTAACAGCAACACCTACAAAAGGAAGCTTTGTGTTGGATGTTGCCAATAAAAAGTTGATTATTAAAAATTCAAAAATGTTGGGTTATGCCGCTGGAAATAAAGATGGTGTATATACAATTATTGAACTTACGTCAACCAAAATGGTTCTTTATTTAAATAATAATGAAGCAAATTCAACTGGCTGGACTTTTGTCTTCAAGCCGCAATAATTTTAGTTAGTTAGTAGTTTTTCGAAAAGGGAAGATTAAATTCTTCCTTTTTCGAATTATTAATCTTTTAGTTATTGTGTAAATATTTCACTAAAGAATTATTTGCCATTATTTCCCTTTACCAAAATTTCATTCAATATAAACCAAAAAAATAGTTGACCAAATGTCTTTTTAATGGCATTATTGGTTAGGTTTCTTTTTGTTTTTTTCGAAGTATAATTCAATCAAAATGATGAAAATGATTAATAATATTTTGGTATGGTCAACCTTGCTGTTCTTGGCTTTGTTGAGTTGTAGCTCTGGAGATAGCGCCAGTGGCAGCGTACCTGATAATGCACAATTAAATGTGGTAATTAATGCTGAAGTTGTCGGTACAACTATTTCGATGCCAAATGGTAATGGAAGTGGATTGGTTAAATTCAACATTAGTCCCAATAATGCCACTTCATACAAAGTTGTTTTTGGAGATGGCGAAACTATTGAAACCACGACGGGAGTTTTTACGCATGCCTATAGCTCAAGTGGTACTAAAACCTATGAAGTGCAAGTTACGGCATTCAATGGGTTAAAATATTTCAGTTCAACAAAATCCATCATGGTTTTTGTTGCCACTTCCCAAATTTGGGGTGACGAATTTGATGTTGAAGGTGCGCCAAACAGTTCAAAATGGGGTTATGATTTAGGTGCTGGAGGTTGGGGAAACAACGAACCACAATATTATACCAACAGAACTGACAATGCAATCGTTCAAGGAGGCGTATTGAAAATTATTACTAAAAAAGAAAATTATCAAGGCAGTAATTATACTTCTGCGAGGCTACTTACCAAAGGCAAATTTTCTTTTAAATATGGTAAAGTAGAATTCAGGGCAAAAATGCCTGTTGGAGGTGGGACTTGGCCGGCATTGTGGATGTTGGGCAGCAATATTGATTCTACTCCATGGCCAGCTTGTGGAGAAATAGACATAATGGAACATCTCGGAAATCAACTCAACAAAATTTACGGAACACTTCATTACCCTGGTCATTCAGGTGGAACCGCAGATGGAGCGACAACAATGATTTCTAATGCAACCTCGGAATTTCACATTTACACATTAGATTGGAGAGCAGATTCAATCAAGTTTTACGTGGACAATCAGCTGTTTAAAACCTTTGCAAATTCAGCAAGTGTACCATTCAACCAGAATTTTTTCTTGATTATTAATTGTGCAATTGGTGGAAATTTTGGAGGTGCAATAGATTCAAATTTTACTTCTTCAACTTTTGAAATCGACTATGTAAGAGTATACAATTAATGGACTTTGCAGGTTTTTCATTCGTTGCTTTCGTATAGGAAGGAACTTGTGTTTTATAAAATTACAATAATATATATTCTTGAAACTTATGAAGATAATAATAACGTCATCATTTCTAATCGTTTCTTTTTTTGCTTTTTCACAATCAAAAAAAGGAATGGAATCCAAACCTTTTTCTACAAAAGACAAATCCGTCGTGGTTTATACCACTGCGGAAAACTCTAGTTTGAGATTGTCAAAAACAGATAATCTTGTATTCAGGGAGTTAAAGCAACCTACGGAAAGACAAGTTTGCGTTTTTGTAAACCCACTCAAAACCTTTCAGACTTTTTTGGGAATTGGAGGCGCAATTTCAGATGCCAGTGCCGAGGTTTTTGCAAAATTATCGAAGAATAAGCAAGAAGAATTGCTCAATGCCTATTACAGCACAGACAAAGGAATCGGTTATTCTTTGATGAGAACCAATATCAACAGTTGTGATTTTAGTTCAGGCAGCTATACTTATATTGATGAAGGCGACAAGTCATTAAAAACCTTCAACATTGAACACGACAAAAAATATCGTATTCCAATGATCAAAAGAGCATTGGCAACGGCAGGAGGAAAAACGACCTTGTATGTCAGTCCTTGGACGCCGCCAGCTTTTATGAAAAGCAACAATAATTTATTGCAAGGAGGTTCTTTGTTGACGGAATATTATCAGCCTTGGGCAACTTATTATTCAAAATTCATAAAAGCCTACGAAAAAGAAGGAATCCCAATATGGGGATTGACGGTGCAAAATGAGCCGATGGCTGTTCAAACATGGGAATCCTGCATTTACACAGCCGAAGAGGAAAGAGACTTTTTGAAAAATTATCTGGGGCCAACTTTGGCAAAAGAAGGATTGGGAGACAAGAAAATTATCGTTTGGGATCACAATCGTGATTTGATGAATCAAAGAGCCAACATTGTTTTTTCTGATCCCGAAGCTTCAAAATATGCTTGGGGAATGGGATTTCATTGGTACGAAACCTGGGCTGGCGGAAAACCCATGTTTGATAATGTCGGAAAAGTCCACGAAGCTTATCCTTCAAAAAACCTGATTTTTACGGAAGGTTGTGTCGAAAAATTTGATGCGGCTAAATATCAATTTTGGGCTAATGGAGCAAGATATGGTACTTCCATGATCAATGATTTCAATAATGGAACCGTTGCCTGGACAGATTGGAACATACTTCTTGATGAAAACGGTGGGCCAAACCACGTCGGTAATTTTTGTTTTGCACCCATTCATGGAGACACGACAACGGGTGAATTAATTTACACGCCTTCTTATTATTATATCGGACATTTTTCAAAATTCATTCGTCCAAATGCCAAGAGAGTCAGCACCGTGGTCAGCAGAGACACTTTGTTGAGTACGTCTTTCATTAATTCAAATGGGAAAATGGTGACTGTCGTGATGAATCAAAGTAAAGAAAAAGTGGTTTATAATTTATGTATTGGAACACAAGCTGCGGAGGTATCTATTTTGCCCAATGCAATTCAAACACTGGTTTACTAAAATTCAAAACAACAATATGAAATCGCAATTAACAAGAAGTTTGCGTAAGCAAACACCAATGAGTAAAAAGGCGATACCATATGTGACAGCTGAAAAATAAAATTTACACATATGAAAAACTGGTTTTTGATACTTCCCTTTTTTATTTCCCTTTCACTCTTTTCCCAAAGCTATTTGCATCGTAATGGACAAAAAATAGAAGACGGAAACGGGAAAAACATAGTGTTGAGAGGATTGGGTTTAGGTGGTTGGATGATACAGGAAGGGTATATGCTCAAGACCAATCAATATGCCGGACCACAACATGTAATCAAACAAAAAATAACCGATTTAATAGGAACTGAAAACACGGAAGAATTCTACAAAGCCTATAAGTCAAACGGAATTACAAAAAAGGATATTGACTCGCTGGCTGCTTGGGGATTTAATTCCGTCAGGTTGCCGATGCATTACAACCTTTATACTTTACCGATAGAACAAGAAAAAAAATCCGGAGAAAATACTTGGATTGAGGAGGGTTTTAAAATGACCGATGATTTATTGAACTGGTGCGAGGCCAATAAAATATACTTGATTTTAGATTTGCACGGGGCTCCGGGTGGTCAAGGACACGATGCAAATATTTCGGATTACGACCCTACAAAACCATCCCTTTGGGAAAGCGTGGCCAATCAAGATAAAATGGTGGCGCTATGGAAGAAGTTGGCTTTACGCTACAAAGACAGTCCGTGGATTGGAGGATATGACATCGTCAATGAACCCAATTGGAACTTTGACGGAGCCAATTTGAATGGTTGCGACGAAACTTCTAATGTGCCTTTAAGAAATTTGCAAATCAGGATTACGAATGCCATTAGGGAAGTTGACAAAAATCATTTAATCTTTATAGAAGGGAATTGCTGGGGAAACAATTACAACGGGATTTTTCCGCTTTGGGATGATAATATGGCGTTGAGTTTTCATAAATATTGGAATCCAAATGATGTGGCTTCCATCCAAAAATTTCTGGATTATAGAACCCAATACAATGTGCCAATTTGGTTGGGGGAAACAGGAGAAAATTCGAATGTTTGGTTCAAGGAGGTAATCACTTTGATGGAATCCAACAACATTGGTTGGGCTTTTTGGCCAATGAAAAAAACAGACAACATTGCCGGTGTGACTTCGGTTGCAATCACGCCAGAATACCAACAATTACTCGATTATTGGAAAAATAATGGAGGAAAACCTTCCAAAACATTTGCAAAATCAGCTTTGATGCAAATAGCCGAAAACTATAAAATGGAAAACCTTGACATAAAAAAGGATGTCATCGACGCCATGTTTAGACAAGTTCAAACCACGGATGCAAAAGCGTATAAAAAACATGTTCTTCCCGGAAAAGTGTTTGCAACGGAATATGATTTAGGACAAAACGGTCATGCTTATTTTGACAAAGACGTTGTAAATTATGATGGTACTGCATTCACGAAATGGAACAAAGGTGGTGTTATGCGCAATGATGGTGTAGACATTCAATCTTGTAATGATGAAATCACCAATGGGTTCAATGTGAGTTTTATAGAGGACAAGGAATGGTTGCAATACACTTTTGATTTGGATTCCGACAAAGTATTTGATGTTGACATTCGCTATTCAAATGCCGTCGCTGGCAGCAAACTGTATTTGGAAGACAAAAACGGGAAAATTTCAAAAACTATTGCGATTCCTGTTTCCACTGATGTGAATGTTTGGAAAACGCTGACCATAAAAAAAGTAGCTTTAAAACGAGGAACCAATAAAATTAGGGTTCATTTCGAAAAAGGAAATTTCGATTTGAATTATTTGGAATTCAAGAATTCAGGGAATTAGTTTAAAAAACAAATAACGGACTTGTAAAGTTTTAATTAGACCACAAGAAACAAGTATTTAAAAGATGAAAAAAATAGTAACTACAACACTTTTATTGGCATCCTTTTTTGCCTTTTCACAATCAAAAACAATAGACCAAAAAGTCGATGCTTTACTGAAGCAAATGACGCTTGAAGAAAAAATAGGACAGTTGAATCAATACAATGATGATTCGAAAGCCACCGGTCCAATAACGGTTGACAACGACAAAGCCAGTCAAATTCGGAATGGGCAAGTGGGTTCGTTGTTGAATTGTCTTGGAACGGAACGCACAAGGAGTTGGCAAAAGTTGGCGATGGAATCCCGTCTGAAAATCCCGTTGTTGTTTGGTCAAGACGTGATTCACGGCTACAAAACAACATTTCCCGTGCCGTTGGGTGAAGCCGCAAGTTGGGATTTGGAAGCCATACAAAAAGCGGCAAGAATTGCCGCAGTCGAAGCTTCGGCTTCAGGAATTCATTGGACATTTGCGCCCATGGTGGACATTGCCCGTGATCCGCGTTGGGGACGAGTAATGGAAGGAGCTGGTGAAGACCCTTATTTGGGTTCTTTGATTGCCAAAGCTCGAGTAATAGGTTTTCAAGGTGAAAAACTGGGAGGAATTGATGCCGTGATGGCTTGTGTCAAACATTTTGCGGCTTATGGAGCAGCCGTTGGCGGAAGGGATTACAACTCGGTGGACATGAGCGAAAGGATGCTTTGGGAAATTTATCTTCCTCCGTTCAAAGCGGCTTTGGATGCGGGTGCAGCCACTTTCATGAATTCTTTTAATGATTTGAACGGGATTCCTGCAACCGGAAATAAATATTTGCAAAGAGACATCCTGAAAGGGAAATGGGGTTTTAAAGGGTTTGTGGTTTCAGATTGGGGTTCCATTGGCGAAATGCAAAATCACGGTTATGCCAAAGACGGAAAAGAAGCGGCTTATCTTGCCATCACGGCGGGAAGCGACATGGATATGGAAAGCAGATGCTACAAAAACAATTTGGAAGCATTGTTGAAAGAAAAAAGGATTGACATTCAATTAGTGGATGATGCCGTCAAGAGAATTTTACGCAAGAAATTCGAGTTGGGGTTATTCGATGATCCGTATCGTTTTTGCAATCCTGAAAGAGAAAAAGCGGCGCTAAATAATCCGGAACACACCAAAGCGGCAAGAGAAATCGGTGCCAAAAGCATCGTGTTGTTGAAAAATGATTCAAATGTATTGCCTCTTTCAAAAGACACAAAAACGATAGCCTTTATTGGACCTTTGGTTAAGGAATACAAGCAAAATATGGGTTTTTGGGATGTGGATTTACCAGGAGTTGATTATGAAAAATTGGTGGTTTCACAATGGGATGGTTTGCAAAACAAGGTTGGGAAAAACACGAAGTTGTTGTACGCCAAAGGTTGCGAAATTGAAGGAGATAACAAAGATGGTTTTGCCGAAGCCGTTAAAATAGCTTCACAAGCAGACGTGGTGATCATGAGCATTGGAGAAAAAAGAGACATGAGTGGCGAAGCAAAAAGTAGAAGCAACATTCACGTTCCAGGCGTTCAGGAAGAATTGGTCAAAGCCATTCAAGCCACGGGAAAACCGGTAGTGGTTTTGATAAACACGGGACGACCATTGATTTTTAATTATACTGCCGATAACGTGCCTGCCATACTTTATACTTGGTGGCTGGGAACAGAAGCAGGGAATTCAATTGCAGACGTGTTGTTTGGTGACGTGAATCCAGGTGGAAAATTGCCAATGACTTTTCCAAGGGAAGTGGGGCAAATACCGATTTATTACAACCATTTCAATACGGGAAGACCGGCAAAAAACGACACGGATTTGAACTATACTTCCGCTTACATTGATTTGTCCATTAGTCCAAAATTTCCTTTTGGATTTGGATTGAGTTATACGACTTTCCAATATTCTGATTTGAAATTGTCCAAAAAGAAGATGAAAAATAATGAAACGATTGAAGTTACGGCAAATATTACCAATACGGGAAAATATGGCGGCGAAGAAGTGGTGCAATTGTATTTGCGGGATAAATTCGGCTCTGTGGTTAGACCAATAAAAGAACTGAAAGGATTCGAGAAAATCAAACTCAATGTCGGCGAAACTAAAACCGTGAAATTTGTGATTGACAACCAAAAACTATCTTTTTACAACGATAAACTGGAATTCAAATCAGAACCGGGAGATTTTGATGTCATGATTGGTTCGTCTTCTGAAGATATTCGTTTGAAAGAGGATTTCGAATTGTTGAATTAATTTCAAAAGCACATTTACTGGCCAAGATTTAGAAGAAAGTAAAAAATTAAATGGAGATAAAATAGTAGTTTAACCGAAATGTTGGGATTATAACGAAGAATATTGTGGGTTTTGCTTTTTTAAGGTTGATTTGTAAACCATTAGAAGTCTTGATTTTATAAAAGACGAATAGGATTTATGAATTTATGAAGAAAGCAAAAGAAATAGTTGGGATTGTAGTTGTTCTTTTAATAACACTTTGTTCTTGCACCAGCGATCCAATTGAGCAGGTTTCGATGTTAAAAAAGATAGTTGAAGTTTCGGCTGACGGATCTTCAAATACAACGCTCCTTACTTATGATGGAAATAAATTGGTGACCATTGACAAAGAGGATCAACTTTCGAAATTTTATTATACGGACGATTTAATCACAAAAGTCGTGGAGTTCGATAAAACAACGCAACACCAGAACACATTGGAATATTCTTATTTGAAGGGTCAATTGACTAAAATTACATCATCTGATAATTACGTGATAAATTATGTACACAATGGTGACGGCTCTGTTTCTTATGAAAAAGTAACCAAGGTTTCCAATAATCTTGAAGTTAAAAACTATCACGGAATCTTGTATTTTCAAAACGAAAATCTTGTTAAAGACGAGAGGATTTTAGATGATGCTGGAATAGGAATTTTGGCTAAAAACACTCTCAGTTTTGGATACGATTATAAAAAAAATGCCTTGAAAAATATTTTGGGGTTCAATAAATTGTTGAATTATTCTAAAATAATTTCCTCAAATAACGAAGTTCTTGGCACTGCTGTTTCATCAATTAAATATGTTGATGATAATCAGGTTATTTCTGAAATAAAAAGATATGATAGCGAATACCAATACAATTCAAGTGGCTATCCAACAGAAATTGTTTCAGAAAACATATTGTTTGGCGGTTCTGATTCAAACCATTTAAAATCGCAATTATTCTACAATTAATTCTATTTTTGTAAAAAAATAGAGATGCAGTTTAGAACTAAAATTTCCATTCTTGATAGCAATAATCCAATAGATTACAATTCCAAAATTGTGTCTTTGGGCTCTTGTTTTGCGGTAAATATGGCCGAGAAACTGGACTATTTCAAGTTCCAAAATACCTGCAATCCGTTTGGAATTTTATTTCACCCATTGGCAATAGAAAAATTGATGGACTTTGCCGTTTCAGGAAAACAATTCAGCGATGACGACGTGTTTTTCTATGAAGAGCGTTGGCATTCTTTCGATCTGCATTCGGATTGGAGCAATTCCAACAAGGAAGAATTAATAGCTAATTTGAATACCGTTGTCCAGTCGACACGCCAACAAATAAGCGAGGCAACGCACATCATCATCACCTATGGGACATCTTGGGTGTACCGAAATCTGGCAAGCAATGCTATTGTTGCCAATTGTCATAAAGTGCCTCAAAAGCAATTTGACAAAGAAATTTTATCGGTTGAAACTATCGAAAATTCGATTGAAAATACAATCGCTTTAATCCAAAAAGTAAATCCAAAAGCGAATGTTGTTTTCACGGTTTCTCCTGTTCGCCACCTCAAAGACGGATTTGTGGAAAATCAATTGAGTAAATCTCATTTGATTACTGCAATTCATCAAACGATAAACGATAAACCACAAACGATAAATTATTTTCCTAGTTACGAAATTATGATGGACGAACTTCGTGACTATCGTTTTTATGCGGAAGACATGATTCATCCCAATCAAGTGGCGATAGATTATATTTGGGAACGTTTTTCTGAAACTTCTATTTCTGAAGAGAGTCATTCGATTATGAAAGAAGTAGAAACAATTCAAAAAGGATTGCAACATCGTCCTTTCAATCCAAATTCTGAAAGCCATATAAAATTCGAAGAAAAACTGGCAAAAAAAATCAATAAAATAGTGTCGCAATATTCATTCATGAAATTTTAATTATGCAAAGAAGAATTTTATTAGGTGCGGGAATTATAGTGTCAATTGTTTTGCTTTTCAAATTTTGTGAATTCAAAAAAGAAGACGATTCCTCTTTGGATTACAATACCAATCTTATTCAGCAACAAATCGTCAATGTTGGGAAACTGGTTGTCACCGAAGGGCATTTTGCCGAAGTGGTAACTTATAAAGACCAAAACAAATATTTGATGGACATGGTTTCTTTCGAAAAGAAAGCTATCGTAATTGTCAATGCCGAGGTGACTGTAGCTTACGATTTACGCCAAGTAAAATACGATATTGATGAAAAAAACAAGACCATCACTATTGTGAATATTCCAAAAGAAGAAATTAAAATCTCGCCGGATATTAAGTATTACGATGTCGAGCAAAGCCAAATGAATCCTTTTACGGGGGATGACTACAACAAAATAAACAAAATTGTGCGAGCCAACTTGGCCAAGAAAATCGAAAAATCTTCCTTGAAATCAAACGCCAAAAACAGGTTGATTTCAGAGCTTTCAAAAATCTTGATACTGACCAATTCCATGGGATGGAAATTGAAATACGAAGGGAATGTTATCGAAAGTGAAACCGATTTTAACCAGAAAATGAAAGGCTAAAAATAACTTGAAACTATAAACAAGAAAACCGCAACAGGAATGCTGCGGTTTTCTTGTTTTGTAATATGATGGTTGTTATTTGGCTAAAACAGGAGGAAATTGCATTAAAATTGTTTCGACCAAATCATTGACGAAGGCTACTTTCTTGGAGCGGGAATGAGGTATGGAGCCCACTCCCTTGCCTAGCCAAATTAATTCGTTTTTGGCGGTGTCAAGAAAATATATAAATAGTGTTCCTTCGATCTCGATGGGGGCATAAGGGGAGTCTCCCCAATAAGACCAGTAAGGATTGTATCCATAGTATCCCGAGTCCATGGGATATGACTCCTTACCCACATCCATACCGTGTAGCAATCCGCCATAATAAGGGGATTTATCAACTTTTTTTTTCTCTTCCGTGGAAACATATACTATCAAATCGGGTTTTTCGCTTTCGGTCATTCCTTTTTTGACAAGTTTGGTTTCTATGGATTCAAGAATTTTTTTCTTGTCGAGGGACGAAAATTGTATTCTGTCAATGCCGCTTTTGTTGAAAGAATAGGTCTTGTATTGACTAAAATCGGCACTTTCGTCAAAATCGGAATTAACTTTAATCGAGGAACCGCAGGAACTCAACATGAATAACAATAGAATGGGGATGAATTTGGTTGCACTCATTTTTTGGTTTTAAATGTTGGGTTCAAAAATGGTTGAAGGTTGGTTTTTTGGGATGCATCCTCTTCAGGATATTTCCCAGATATGCAAAATATTTTTATGTGAATAACAGATTTTTCAAACCGTTCCATTCCTGTGCACAACCAATGGGATCAAGAACAAAAAGTCTCTACAGAAACGATGCCGTTTTCTTGTTTTGTAATGTCAATTTTTGCTGTTTTTTTCCAAAACAGGAGGATATTGCATTAAAATTTTGGATACATATTTATTGAGAAGTATTTCATTTTGAGATAGATTCTCGATTGAATCAACTTCACCCTTTCCTTGCCAAATTACTTTCCTTAGCTTTGGATCAATAATACCTATAAAAAGTTTTCCTTTAATTGAAATTTTTAGTTTTGGTGTATTTTGCCAAGGATCCTGTATAGAATTATATCTCTCGCTTATATTAGTAGGACCTGTGCTCATGTAATTTTGATTGATGTCCCAAGGACTATCCCATCTTCCATAATGAGGTATGTAGGAAGTTTTTTCGTTCTTTGCAGCAAAAAAACCAATCAGCAAATCAGGAGTTTTACTTTTGGTCATGGCTTTTTTTTCAAGTTCAGTTTCGATAGCTTGAAGGATGATTTTTTTGTCAATGGCTGAAATTGGTACTGTATTTGAATTTTTTATGTTGATAAAAGCGTAAGTTTTGTATTGACTAAAATCGGCACTTTCGTCAAAATCGGAATTAACTTTAATCGAGGAACCGCAGGAACTCAACATGAATAACAATAGAATGGGGATGAATTTGGTTGCACTCATTTTTTGGTTTTAAATGTTGGGTTCAAAATGGTTGAAGGTTGGTTTTTTGGGATGCATCCTCTTCAGGATATTTCCCAGATATGCAAAATATTTTTATGTGGATAACAGATTTTTCAAACCGTTCCTTTCCTGTGCACAACCAACGGGATCAAGAACAAAAAGTCTCTACGGAAACGATGCCGTTTTCTTGTTTTGTAATGTCAATTTTTGCTGTTTTTTTCCAAAACAGGAGGATATTGCATTAAAATTTTGGATACAAATTCATTGATAACAGCTTCTTTTTGAGATCGATCATGATTCAAATACCCAACTCCTTCGCCTTGCCAAATTAATTCATTTTTCTTGGTGTCAACAAAATCTATGAATAGTGTTCCTTCTGTCTCGGTGCTTACATAAGGATAACCTCCCCAATAAGGGTAGCCTCCCCACCCCCTGTAAGGATATCCGTATCCGCCCCAACCGTATCCCCAGCCATAACCCCATCCGCCATAATAAGTGGACACGTCCACTTGTTCTTTTTCTTTGGTGAAAATGCCTACCAACAAATCAGGATTTTCGCTTTTGGTCATTCCTTTTTTGCCAAGTTCAGTTTCTATGGCGTGAAGAATTCTTCTCTTGTCTAGGGATGAAATTTGTACTCTATCAATGGCGTTTTTGTTGAAAGAATAGGTTTTGTATTGACTAAAATCCACACTTTTGTCATAATCTGAATAAACGGTAATCGAGGAGCCGCAAGAACTCAATAGCAGCAGTAATAGAATAGGGAGGGTTTTAATTGTGCTCATCTTTCTTAGTTTAAAATGTTACGTTTTAAAGTTTAAAGTTTTTGGAGAACACATCTTCAGGAACAATAAACTCTATGCTAAAATAATTGTTCATCAACTATATTCGGAATGGTCACTTTCAACAAAGGTTGTGTTTCCATTGCTCTTTTTATCGCGAAAATTGCACCTTCATTTCGCGCCCAACTTCTTCTGGAAATTCCGTTGTTGACATCCCAGAAAAGCATTGATTCTATGCGTTTTGATGCTTCTTTTGTACCATCAAGAACCATACCAAAACCACCATTTATAACTTCGCCCCAACCCACGCCGCCTCCATTGTGAATGGAGACCCAAGTGGCTCCCCTGAAGCTGTCGCCAATCACGTTTTGTATTGCCATATCGGCAGTAAAACGGGAGCCGTCATAGATGTTTGAGGTTTCTCTATATGGAGAATCGGTGCCCGAAACATCGTGATGATCTCGACCCAAAACCACTATTCCTATTTCGGCTTTGGCAATTGCCTGATTGAAGGCTTCAGCAATTTTCATTCTTCCTTCGGCATCGGCATACAGGATTCTGGCTTGTGAGCCCACGACCAATTTGTTTTCCTGTGCACCTTTTATCCATTGAATATTGTCCTTCATTTGTTGCTGAATTTCGGACGGGGCTGTCTTGGCCATTTCTTCCAAAACTTCGCAAGCTATTGTATCGGTTTTTTGTAAGTCAACGGGATTTCCGGAGGTACAAACCCAACGGAAAGGGCCAAATCCGTAATCAAAACACATGGGGCCCATGATATCTTGTACATAACTTGGATATCTGAAATCGACTTGGTTTTCGGCCATGACATCGGCACCAGCTCGGGAAGCTTCCAGTAGAAATGCATTTCCATAATCGAAGAAATACGTTCCATTTTCAGTATGTTTATTGATGGCCTTGGCATGTCGACGCAAAGTTTCCTGTACTTTTTCTTTGAATAAAACAGGATTGTTGGACATCATTTCGTTGGCTTTTTCAAAGGAAATTCCAACAGGATAATATCCACCAGCCCAAGGATTATGTAAGGAAGTTTGGTCGGAACCCAAATCGATATAGATGTTTTCTTCGTGAAATTTTTCCCAGACATCTACCACGTTTCCTAGATATCCTATGGAAACTATTTCGTTGTTGGCTTTTGCCAAAGCAACTCTTTTGATCAATTCATCGATGTCATGAATAACTTCATCTATCCAGCCTTGACTGTGTCGGATGTGGGTTATTTTTGGATTGACTTCGGCACAAACCGTGATGCAACCGGCAATTTTTCCTGCCTTTGGCTGTGCGCCACTCATTCCGCCTAATCCTGATGTGATAAATAAACGGCCTTTGGGATTTGTTTTTATTTTTCGGAAGCCGTTAAGAACCGTAATCGTGGTTCCGTGAACGATGCCTTGTGGGCCAATGTACATATAACTTCCCGCAGTCATTTGCCCGTATTGCGAAACTCCTAGGGCATTGAATCTTTCCCAATCGTCAGGTTTTGAATAGTTGGGAATTACCATTCCGTTCGTCACCACAACTCGTGGAGCTTCTTTGTGGGATGGAAACAACCCCATTGGATGGCCGGAATAAATCGTGAGGGTTTGCTCTTCGGTCATTTCGGACAAATACTGCATCGTCAATAAATACTGAGCCCAGTTCTGGAAAACGGCTCCATTTCCACCATAAGTAATCAACTCGTGGGGATGTTGTGCCACGGCATAATCCAGATTGTTTTGGATCATGAGCATTATGGCTTTTGCTTGTTCGCATTTTCCAGGATATTCCGAAATAGGACGGGCATACATTTTATAATCGGGACGGAAACGGTACATGTAAATTCTGCCGTAAGTATTCAATTCCTCTGCAAATTCCTTTATTAATTCAGGATGATGTCGTGGTTCGAAATAACGAAGTGCATTGCGAAGTGCCAATTTTTTCTCCTCGTCCGAAAGAATTTCTTTCCGTTTTGGAGCATGATTTATTTCCAATTCATGCTTTTTTGGCTTGGGCAATAGAGATGGAATTCCTTGCTGAATTTGTTCTTGAAAAGTCATGTTTTAGTTTTTTTAGTTTATGCAAACTGTAAACTGCGACTGAACACCGAATACGAAACACTGCTCACTTTTTTATTTTACCCGTTTTCTTGTCAAATCCATATGGGCAATGACGACAGCCGTTTTTGCAACAATACCCTTTTTTCAGATGGTACTTTTCGGTGAAGCATTTATAACCTTCGGGCGTATAATAAAAATCTTCGCCTTCAATTAATTTATTTTCATTACTTTGTTCGTTCATAACTACAAATTTATACACTTTATAGTCAATGTTTCTAATTGCTGCCAAATATTTAATTCCAAAAGGGTATCGCGGATTGACCGTATTTCCGTTTGTGTTTGTCAAACAGGCATTGGATAAAAATAATGAAGTTTTTGTAAATCACGAACGAATTCATCTGCGTCAACAATTGGAATTGTTGGTATTCCCTTTTTTCGCCTGGTATTTTTTGGAATTTTTGGTGCGTTTCATCCAGTATAAAAATTGGAATTTGGCTTATCGAAATATCAGTTTTGAGCGTGAAGCGTATTCAAATGAAAAAGACCTTGGCTATTTGAAAAGGAGAGTTTTTTGGTCTTTTTTCAAGTATATTCATTGATGTACATACTTGTTTGAACTACAATTCTATCCAAAAATGTCTTGCTCATTAAATTTAAAGTCCTCATTATGGAACATTCGGTTCTTAATGAGGATTTTTAATTTATGATAAATGATTGATATTGTTTGGTTTAATTGATTTATAGGTATGATTTATATCATATTTTATATTTTAAATAAAAGATAAATTTGTTCGTTGAAAGACACTAATTCTATTTTATTAACCATCAAAAACTTATGTTATGCATAAAATTACATTCAAAATTAAAAGCATTATGGTGGATGGTTTTGCAATATTTTTTTTCCTGCTTATTGGTTTCACAAGTTTTTCCCAAGTTGGCATAAATACGACAACTCCTAATTCTACTTTTGAAGTAAATGGTTCCAATGGTCAAAAAGTAACTATGGTAACCACCAATACAACATTGGACGATACTCATAGTATTGTTCTTTGTAATAATGGAGCCGTTGCAAAAACCATGACATTACCTACAGCAGTTGGGATTACTGGTAGAATTTATAGTATTAAACGAGGAGAAGCCAGTACGGCCGATGTTACTATAGCGACAACATCATCACAAACGATTGATGGTGAAATGGATTATATGTTGATGAATGCAAAAGAGTCAGTAACGATTGTCAGTAACGGTTCAAATTGGAATGTAGTGAGCACATTTGTGCCGCAATTTCCCATGGGAGAAATTAGTTTTTTTAATGGAATTCCAAAAATAATTACTATAAGTTCTCCATCTAATGGAAGTACCAATATGGTGCTTTGCAATCCTGCTACAGCTTTGACCACTAACATGATGGGTGTGGGATTTGATAATGGTGGTGCTAATACGGGAAGATTAAGATATACAGGGGCAACTACCAGGGTTTTCCATGTTGCCTGCACAATATCAGTAGGGCCAATAGCCAGTAATGATCAATTTGTTTTTGGTATCGCTAGAAACGGGACGGTACTTTCCACATCCAAAGTAATTCAGAAAACAAATAACTCTGGGGAGATAATGAGTACGGCTTTGCATATTATGGTTACTCTTGCGCAAAATGAGTATTTAGAACTCTATGTGGGAAATATGACTGCAGGTAGAAACGTGGAAATATATTCCTTGAACTTTTTTGCTCTTGGGATGTAGTTGGAATTTCGTCTAGTGCTTATTAATTTACTGGACATGATTCGTTTTTGGTAAACATAAAAATAATAAAATGAAAATTGATTTCGAAAAATACGACATAGCGGGACAGTCCAAAAAAGATTTTTTGAGGCTTTTACATGTTTATCAGAAAGCTATAAACATGAATGTCATTTGTTCCATCACAGATAGTGAAGGGATTATTGTTTATGTAAACCAAAAATTTTGCGAAGTAAGCAAATATTCCCATAAGGAATTAATTGGACAAAATCACAGAATATTAAAATCTGGTTTTTATGCCAAGGAATTTTATGAAAATATGTGGAATACCATTAAATTTGGTGATATTTGGCAGGGAGAAGTTAAAAATAAAGCGAAAGACGGTTCGTTCTTTTGGTTGGACAACACTATATTTCCAGTATTTGACAAACGGAAAAATATAGTGCAGTATTTTTCGATGCGATTAATCATTGACCTGAAGAAAAAAGTGGAAGAAGAAAGAATAGAACACATAAAATCGCTGGAAGAAATGCTTTTTATGACTTCCCATCAAGTAAGATTGCCAATCGTAAATATTTTGGGATTGGCAATCCAACTTGAAGATTCTACAAATTCAAATGAAGATACAACACAAATAGTAGCTTGTATTAAAGAATCTGCAATATCTCTTGACAAAATCACTAAAGAACTTACGGCTTATATATCTGGAGTAAAGGGTAAGGAAAAGGAAAAAACAGAGAAAGTGGTTGCTTCCTGAAATATCAGTTTAAGAGTGAAGCTTTACTCAAATGAAAAGACCTTTTCTATTTAAAGCAAAGGTCTTTTTGGAGTTTTTTGAAATATATTATTTAATAAAAGTTATTCAATAACAAAATAGGAAAAACGAGGGTCTACTGTACTACCTGATGTCTTAAAATTAATATTAAAAGAAGTTGTTGTAACAGCGTCAACCCAGACGATGTAATCTTGGGCAGCAGCGTTTGCAAGTGTAAGCATTACTATGGGAGCACTGGTGTATGAAATGTTGAAGTTTACTTTTACGCTAGCGGTACCTATGGATGTTCCTGTAACATCGATTAATCCTTTAGTGTCTGTAGAATTTGAAGTAATAGAGGCGGAGCCGAGAACTGATAATCCAGTTATATCTGTCAATGTTGGAACCAAGGTTTGTTCACTTTTGATATGTCCATCTTTTAGGTGTAGCAAGGCTGTGGGTGTAGCTGTTCCTAATCCAACTTTTCCACCCGCCGTCCATGATAAAACAGGAGTTGCTAAAGTTGTTACAACTGTACCATAACCCAAGGTCCATACATTTTGGGATGGATTTGAAAGAAAACCAAAATTTGTTCCTGCTGAATTGAGTACAAAAGCATTTTTTCCTATGTTGTTGGCATAAATGGTGCCGGTTACGTCTAAGGTTGCGCGAGGATCAATGTTTCCAATTGCCAATTCACCAGTTGGAGTTACTCTCATCCATTCCGTATTATTGGTTTTAAATACGAGTGGGTTATTGTCGGTTGTTCCCATGAAATTTGTCGCGGCTGAGGTTCCAGAATTTCCTGTAAGAGACCAACTAGGAGAAGAAGTTATCAAACGCGTCCACGCTGTTCCGTTCCAGAAATAATAACCGGGAGTTACATCTCCTGCAGTGCTGGTGTTGTAAACCAAAGTTCCTGCCAGTGGCAATCCTCCGTCTTGCGGATTTACTACTGGAGCCGATATTGTTGTTGATGTTAGAGCTACTTGGGGAGCTACAAATCCGTTTGTATTGGAATTGATTTCGAGTGCGCCTCTAGGTGTCGTGGTTCCTATGCCTACTTGTGCGGTCGTGCCGACACTGATCAATAACATAAATAAACAAAAAGGTAATAGGGTAGTTTTATTCATGATTAATTTTTTTTTGAAACGACATAAATAATATATTTTGTTGCTACTAAATTAAGATATATTTTTGCAAAGGAATAATTTTTTACAGTTTATCGGTCTATTTATTAGATAAATGACAACTTATAGTTTTTTTTTAAATGTATTTCTTACAAAGAAAAAGAATTAAAGATAAGGTTTTATTTTAAAAAAAAGATAAAAGCATCTTCTTTTGACTAAAGTTTTTTGTTGCATTTTTTACTTTGCCGCAATTAGGAGTGTTTGAGCTAGATTTAATACTTGTTTAATAATAAGGCATTGATTATTAGTTGTTTTAAGTTTAAAAAGTTTCTTTTTTATAGAAGGAAATAAAATTTCATTGTTTTAAACAGGGATAAAAGAAAGTAATGCGTGTTTCTAATTGAATTCATATTCTTTAAATTGAAATGGAATTTCTCAAGATTTTAACGTAATATTATACTTGGTAAATTAATTAATGATGTATTTGGACGATAATAATTGCGGTTAAGTGGTGTTTTTTAATGAAAAATGATTAAGTTTAGGGTTGGTTTCAAATATTTAGAACATTTAACGGCTCGATTGAAATTTTAAAAAATCGAGGAATAACTATAAAATACATTAGATCATGAAATCTAAAATACTATCAAAAATTTTCTTGATTGTTGTTGGATTTTTATTTCAATTTCAGGCAAATTCCCAGGATATGTTCGTGAAATCGAATTCCTATGTTTATGTAAACAACCAGTATGTTTACGTGAAAAATGACATAGAGTTGAACGCATCGACCAGTAATTTCTATTTAAGAAACGGAGGGCAATTATTGCAAGGCACTACAGGCGCGGGAGCCAACAAGGGAATTGGGAGTCTGTCGGTATTTCAAGAAGGGACTGTCAATAATTATCAATACAATTATTGGTGTTCTCCCGTGGGAAATGTTGATGCGGCTACAACAGTCAACAATACTTTTGGAATCAAGCTATTGGGAAGAGCCGCCACCGCCACCGCCACAACACCGGCCACTATTTTAGGATCCACTTCTTATGATGGCACTGCTTCTCCTTTGGCAATTGCTCCTTATTGGGTTTACAAGTTTATCAACAAAAGTGGTTATTCCGATTGGATTCAAGTGGGCTCGACTACCACTGTGGCACCCGGTGAGGGTTTTACAATGAAAGGGTCTTCGGGAACTGATGCAACAACTGTCGACGGAGTTCAAAATAATCCCGATGGAAAACATCAACGTTACGATTTTAGAGGAAAACCTAATGATGGAACCATCAATATTCCTGTTTTGTTAGGTGAATGGACCTTGACGGGAAATCCGTATCCTTCGGCAATTAATCTGCAAGCATTTTTACTTGGAGAAGTCAATTGCACGGGAACGGCCTATTTTTGGGAACAGGACAAAATGGTAAACTCGCATTACGTTGCTGATTATAAAGGAGGATATGGGACTTATACTGCCGCAAATGCCTATGTTCCTGCCGTGTTTTTTACCTATGATGGGTTGGGAAATGAAGTTTCCAACATAGGTAGTTCTGGAAAATCTTATGAAAGAAGGTATTCTCCTATTGGCCAGGCTTTTTTGGTAGAAGGGTTGGCGAACGGAAATGTTCAAATGAAAAATAGTTACAGGGTTTTTGTCAAAGAAGGTGCAGGAAATGAATCCGAATTCGAAAGAATAAAAAACGATAAAAACAAAAAAAGTGCTGCCGATCCCAGTCCACAAATCCGTTTTAACACGGTCTTGGATAATGGACCAATTAGCCAGATGGTACTGATTTTTGATCCTGCATCAACAGACGGTGTTGATCGTGCGTTGGATGGGGCATCACCAAACGACGGTCCTGCAAACAATTACTTCGTGCTCAATAATAGTGAATATGTGATAAATGTTCTTCCGTTTAATATTGACAAGAAAATTCCAATAGGGTTTAGAAATTATGCACAAGCCAATTACAAAATCACGGTAAACCAAATGTTGAATATTCCTGAAGTCAGCAACGTGTACTTGCATGATAAAACGACCAATATATATTATGACATCAAAAACAGTTTCTATGATTTGACTTTGCCGGCCGGAACCTATAACACTCGATATGAAATAACTTTTAAAAACGGCACTTTGGGAACTGAGGATATGGAAAGTCAAAGATTTTTGGTACAACAAGACAATGTAAATAAAAACTTGACTATCAATAATCCTAAGCAATCAGAATTGGTTAGCTGTAATTTATACGATGTGGTGGGAAGATTAATTTTTAGTAAAGACAAATTGGGCACTAATTCTTCTTATTCATTTTCAACGGCTAATCTAAGCAATGGAGTTTATATTGTAAAATTAACTGCAAATGACAAATCAGAAATGGGGACAAAAATTATTATAAAAAACTAAAACCCATAAATTAATATGAAACAAAAAATGCAATCTGGAATGGATTGCATTTTTTGTTTCATATTGATTTACCTTTGTAAAAACATCTTGGTTTGAATCAACAAGTATCCATAAAATTTCCCAATTCAATTGAAGTGCAAATCAAGCGCGAAGATTTGCTTCATCCTTTTATTTCAGGAAATAAATTTCGAAAACTAAAATACAATATTCTTCAGGCAAAAGCCGAAAACAAGGAAACACTCCTTACATTTGGCGGTGCATTCTCGAACCATATTGCCGCCGCCGCTTATGCCGGAAAAGAATATGGGTTCAAAACCATCGGGATTATTAGAGGAGATGAATTGAGGGATAAAATAACTGAAAATCCAACCTTGCAGTTTGCCCAAGAGTGCGGAATGCAATTCAAATTTGTCACTCGTGAAGACTATCGCCACAAAACCGATGCCGATTTTATAGCCAATTTAAAACAGGAATTTGGCGATTTTTATCTCGTTCCCGAAGGAGGAACCAACGAATTTGCCATCAAAGGTTGCGAAGAAATCTTGACCCAAGAGGATGCCCAATTTGATTTTGTGTGTTGTGCCGTTGGAACGGGAGGAACAATTTCGGGGTTAATAAACAGTGTTTTGCCACACCAAAAAGTTTTGGGTTTTCCAGCCTTGAAAGGGGACTTTTTAAAAGAAGATATTCGTAAATTTGCCCGAAACTCAAACTGGGAATTGATTACGGATTATCATTTTGGAGGTTACGGCAAAGTGAATCCAGAATTAATAGCTTTTATCAACCAGTTTTTTGAAGAGACCGAAATTCCTTTGGATCCCATTTATACGGGAAAGATGGTTTTTGGCGTTATGGATTTAATTCAAAAGAATTATTTTCGGGAGAATTCCAAAATTTTACTCATTCACACCGGTGGACTTCAGGGAATAGCAGGAATGAATGTCAAATTGAAAAACAAGCATTTACCAATAATAGCCATAGATGTATAAAAAAATAGTACTTGTAGTCGCAATTTTAACCTTGGTGGGTTGTTCCTCTTCTAAATCTCCTATTGTAACCACAAAGGCAGGAAATTCCAATTATAAAAAAGGAAATGTCCATACGTCGAAAAACACGACTAGTACAGGAAAAAAAACAGATAAAGAAGTAATACAATCGACTTCAAGAACCGTCGTAACTTCGGATGGGATAAATGGCTATGTGATCCATTACAAAGACATTGCGATGAACAACATGAAAAAATACGGTATTCCGGCGAGTATCATTTTGGCTCAAGGAATCCTGGAATCGGGTGCTGGCCAAAGTACCTTGGCGCTAACGGCAAACAATCATTTTGGAATAAAATGTTACAAAGATTGGGCGGGAGAAACCATAAATCAGGACGACGATGCCCTCCAAGAATGTTTCCGAAAATATAAAAATCCCCAAGAATCATATCAGGATCATGCCGACATTATTTCAAAAAGAACCCGATATGCCTCGTTGTTTAGTCTTCCAAAAGGCGATTATAAAGCTTGGGCAAGAGGATTAAAAAAAGCCGGTTATGCCACGGATCCTAATTATCCCGAAAAATTAATCAATTATATTGAGCGGTATCATTTGGATCAATTCGACAACCTGGTTTTGGGAAAGGATTATGTTTTGGATAAAAGCCAAAATGCAAATGCTGCTACCAAAGTAGTTCTTAATGATAAAACAAATCAATATGAAGTCCAAAAAGGAGACACTTTATATTCGATTTCCAAAAAATATAATATTCCCGTTGAAGAGTTAAAAAAGCAAAACAATCTTTTTGACAATGCTATTTCAGTGGGGCAAACCATACTAATAAAAAAATAAAACACATGTTGTATCAAAGAAGCAGTCAGCTTTTTGCTGAAGCCGAAAAAGTAATTCCGGGTGGTGTAAATTCGCCTGTTCGTGCTTTCAAGGCAGTGGGAGGAACGCCAATTTTCGTCAAAAGTGCCAAAGGAGCTTATCTATTCGACGAAGATGGAAACAAATTAATAGACTACATCAATTCTTGGGGACCAATGATTTTGGGCCACGCTTTTCAACCCGTTGTGGATGCCGTGACAGAGAAAGCCAAATCGGGAACTTCTTTCGGAATGCCAACCGAATTGGAAACCCAAATCGCGGCTTTGGCCGTTTCCATGGTGCCCAATATCGACAAAATCAGGTTCGTCAATTCAGGAACCGAAGCTTGCATGAGCGCGATTCGTTTGGCTCGCGGATTTACCAAAAGAGACAAAATAATCAAGTTTGCCGGTTGTTATCACGGGCATTCCGATTCGTTTTTGATACAGGCCGGAAGCGGGGCCATTACTTTTGGTTCTCCAAACAGTCCTGGCGTGACGGCTGGAACGGCAAAAGATACTTTGCTCGCAAAATACAATGATTTAGACAATGTTTCGGCTTTAATCGCAGCCAATAAAAACGAAATAGCAGCCATAATCGTCGAGCCAGTTGCAGGAAACATGGGTTGTATTCCGCCCAACAAAGGTTTTCTGGAAGGCTTGCGCCAATTGTGTACAGACAACGGAATTCTCCTGATTTTTGATGAGGTAATGACTGGATTCAGGCTTGCCAGAGGTGGAGTTCAAGAATTGTTCAACATCAATGCCGATATTGTTTGCTTCGGAAAAGTGATTGGTGGCGGATTGCCTGTGGGAGCTTTTGCGGCCAAAAACGAAATCATGAATTATTTGGCGCCACTAGGTCCTGTGTATCAAGCTGGAACTTTGTCGGGAAATCCTTTGGCGATGGCCGCGGGATTGGCGATGTTGCAAGCATTGGATAACGACCGAGAAATTTTCACAAGATTGGAAGAAAAGACGGCTTATTTGGCTGCGGGAATTGACAAAGTTTTAAAAGCAAACCAAGTAGATTTCACCATCAATAGAGTGGGGTCCATGATTTCGGTGCATTTTGATACGGCTCCAGTATATGATTTTCAAACTGCTGCTAAAGGAGACAACGAAACCTTCAAGAAATTCTTCCACGGATTGTTGCAAGAAGGTATTTATATTGCGCCATCGGCCTATGAAACTTGGTTTATCACCGATGCGCTTACTTATGAAGACCTGGATTTTACCATTCGAGCCATCGATAAAGTTTCGAAGACTTTTTAGTTATTATTGGAAATAAAAAAACTTCCGGTAACCAGCCGGAAGTTTCACAAATCAACCAATTTAACTAACTATTATTTTTTTTTAACCTCTTCTTTGTTGTTTTTCTGGATGTCTCCCCTGACGATTCCTTTTGCGATCACCATGGTGTTCTTCTTTTAAAGCAGTCCATTTTTCAAATTGCTTTTCATTAAGGATTTTTTGTATTCTTTTTTTAGTGGCAATTTGTTCGTCAAGCATTTTGCTTTTCATGGCAAAAAGTTCATCACTGGTAGGTTTTACTTCTTTATCTTTCATCGCTTTCATTGCTGTTCTATGAGCCTCCATTTTGGTATTCTTGTCGGCGATAAAGGCTTTCATTTCTTTTTGTTGAGATTCATTCAAGTCTAATTCCAGGGTAAGTTTTTTTACTTGTAATTCAGTTCTTTGTTCTGGAGTAAATTGCTCCATCCCATTTCCTTGATGCTTATTATTTCTAGGTTGTGCTATTATGGTCATCCCGGCCATAAGGAAAGTCATTAGAATTAATTTTTTCATGGGTTATGTTTTTTTAAGTTATGATAATAAGACACAGATAGATGAAAAAGGTTTAATCAGTAGCGAAATATTAGATTTTAATTCTTGTAATCAATTGTTTAGTTGTTTGTGCATTTTCTTCTCAAGTATGATTACAATCATAATTTATCGGTTTAAGTATTCCCAAATTTGTATAAGAAATTTAAAATCTAACTTTTATGTACAAATTATCTTTATTTATTGTCGCATTAGCACTGTTTACTTCTTGCGGTAAGAAGGAAAATGCAAGCGAAGACTTTTCAACTGGCGGAGCCGCAACTACCGAACAAGCCGCAGACCCATCCACTTATGATCCTAATAGAGGTATTGGGAAATATTCTTCGGTAGAATTGGGAGACAAACTCGATGAGGCCTTGGTTACCGAAGGCGAAAAAATTCAATCCGTTAAATGTTCCGCTTGCCACAAATTGACAGATGAAAAATTAGTTGGGCCAGGTTGGAAAGGTGTGACTTCAAGACATAAACCGGAATGGATCATGAACTTCATCACCAATCCTGACCCAATGATTGACAAAGACCCTAAGCTTCAAGCTCAATTGGAACTTTGTATGGTGCGTATGCCAAACCAATCACTTTCAGATACTGATGCAAGAAACATTCTGGAATTTATGCGCAAAAATGACGGTGTCAAATAAGCATTAAAAAACCATTTAATAACCAAAACAAGATGAATAATAAATTTTTAAAAGCGACTTTAGCCCTTACAATGGTGGCCGCATTTTTTAGTTCCTGTAAACCCAAAAATTCTGGTGATGTCGTGAGTGGCGACGCTGCGCAAAAAGCGTATGTGGCACCCGGAAAATATGACGAATTTTACAATTTCGTTTCGGGAGGATTTAGTGGCCAAGTGAGCGTTTACGGTCTTCCAAGTGGAAGATTGTTGAGAGTGGTTCCCGTTTTTTCGGTAGATCCGCAAAGTGGTTATGGTTACAGCGAAGAAACCAAACCAATGTTGAACACTTCCCACGGTTTTGTGCCTTGGGACGATCAACACCATACCGAATTGTCTCAAACCAATGGTGAAGTGGATGGACGTTGGCTTTTTGCCAATGCCAATAACACGCCTAGAATTGCTCGTCTCGACCTAAAAACGTTTAAAACTGCCGAGATTATTGAGTTGCCAAACAGTGCAGGAAATCACTCTTCTCCATTTATTACTGAAAACACGGAATATGTAGTTGCGGGAACCCGTTTTAGCGTTCCACCAGACAATGCCAATGGAGATGTAGCCATCAATACCTACAAGAAAAACTTCAAAGGATATTTAAGTTTTGTAAAAGTGGGCAAAGAAGGACAAATGGATCTTTCTTTCCAAATCGAAGCACCAGGAGTTAACTTCGACTTGAGTCACGCCGGTAAAGGCAAATCTCACGGTTGGTTCTTCTTCTCTTGCTACAATACTGAACAAGCCAACACTTTATTGGAAGTAAACGCTTCGCAAAAAGATAAAGATTTCATTATGGCGGTAAACTGGAAAAAAGCCGAAGAATACATCAAAGCGGGCAAAGGAAAAAAAGTAGCTGCAAAATATGTCCACAATACTTGGGACGAGAAAACACATACTGCCAAATCTGAAATGAAATCGGAAGTATTGGTTTTGAGTGCCAAAGAATTGAAAGACATTTGTTATATGATTCCTTGTCCAAAATCACCTCACGGTTGTGATGTGGATCCAACGGGAGAATACATCGTGGGTTCAGGAAAATTGGCTGCTTTGATTCCTGTATTTAGTTTCGACAAATTACAAAATGCCATCAAAAACAAACAATTTGACGGAGATTATGATGGAATTCCAGTTGTCAAATATGAAGCTGCTCTTCATGGAGAAGTTCAAAAACCAGGTTTAGGACCATTGCACACCGAATTTGACGGAAAAGGAAATGCGTATACCACTTTCTTCGTTTCTTCCGAAGTGGTGAAATGGGATATCAAATCATTGAAAGTATTGGACAGGGTTCCAACCTATTATTCTGTTGGTCACTTGTGTATTCCTGGTGGAGACAGCAAAAAACCATTCGGAAAATACCTGATTGCCTACAACAAAATCACTAAAGACAGATACTTGCCAACGGGGCCAGAATTGGCTCAAAGTGCACAGATATTTGACATTAGCGGCGACAAAATGCAGTTGATTCTGGATTTTCCAACCATTGGAGAACCTCATTATGCACAAGCAGCTCCAGCCGATTTGATTAGAAACAACGGTCAGTTGAAATTCTTCAAAATCGAAGACAATAATCATCCGTTTGCAACCAAAGGAGAAAAAGAAGCAAAAGTGGTAAGAAATGGAAAAAGAATCGATGTCTACATGACTTCTATTCGTTCACACTTTGCTTCCGATAATATTGAAGGAATAAAATTAGGTGACGAGGTTTATTTCCACATAACCAACTTGGAACAAGACTGGGATGTTCCTCACGGATTTGCCATAAAAGGAGCCGATAATGCCGAGTTGTTGATAATGCCGGGCGAAACTTGCACCTTGAAATGGATTCCTAAAAAAGTGGGTATCTTCCCGTTCTATTGTACTGATTTTTGTAGTGCTTTGCACCAAGAAATGCAAGGATACGTGAGAGTGTCTCCTGCAGGAAGCAATGTGCCCTTGACTTTTAGTTTGGGAACAAACCTTCCGGCTGCTACTAAATAATTAATTTCTTTACTAAAAAGGGAACAAAGTCTCTTTGTTCCCTTTTTTTATACCAACAATTAGTATGAACACTTCAAAAATAGCTTTATTTTCAAAAGTAGTTCTTTTGGCAGTGAGCGCCTTGTTTTTCGCGTCGCTGTTGTTTCCAATGTGGAGAATTGAACTCGAAGCGCCTCAATATCCCGAAGGATTGGTATTGCAATTGCACGCCAACAAAATTGGTGGCGATGTGGATGTCATCAACGGATTGAATCACTATATCGGAATGAAAACCTTGCATACCGAAGATTTTCCTGAATTTAAAATATTGCCCTATATAGTTGGTTTTTTTGGTTTATTTACCCTGGCAATGGTTTTTGTGAATAGAATAAAAGGAGTAATTTTATTATTAGTGTCTTTTGTGCTTTTCGGCATTTTGGCAGGCGTTGATTTCTACAGATGGAACTATGAATACGGACACAACCTGAATCCAAATGCTGCCATTGTAGTACCGGGAATGGCGTATCAACCGCCATTGATTGGGTACAAGCAACTGCTGAATTTTGGAGCTTTTTCTATTCCTGACGTTGGTGGTTGTATGCTGATTACGGCTGGAGTATTGCTTTTTGCAATTGTGGCAAAAGAAACCCGCTTAATAAATAGAGCTTTTAGAAAGCCCAAAATCGAGGCTGTTTTGGTTCTTGTATTGTCACTTTCTTTTATGTCGTGTGGAGATTTCAAGGTAGAGCCCATTAAATTGAATACCGACAATTGCGATTTTTGTAAAATGAGCATTGCCGACGGGAAGTATGGTGCCGAAGTAATTACCCAAAAAGGAAGAGTCTATAAATTTGACGATATTAGCTGTATGGCCAATTATTGCAAAGAAAATGCCAATACAAAAATAGGGGCTTATTATGTGAATGATTTTGCACAAGACAATAATCTAATTCCAGCCGAAACTGCATTTTTTCTTTCAGGTGGAACGATTCAAAGTCCAATGCACGGTGGAATCATTGCTTTATCCAAAGAAAAGGATGCCAAAGAATTTGGAACAAAACTGAGCGCAAAACCAATTAAATGGGAAGCGATTATAAAAAAATAATGAAAAAAATCTTCTACATATTCCTCTTGTTTTCTTCCTTTCTTCAAGCCAGGGTGATTGAAGTTGGGGCAAATAAATCCGTAATATCAATCACGAAAGCCGTTGCATTGGCCAAAGTGGGCGACACGGTTTTGGTTCACAAAGGACATTATAAAGAAGGCAATATCATCATCGATAAAAGAATAGTTTTTATTGGCAAAAATTACCCAGTTCTGGACGGACAAAAGAAATATGAAGTCTTGTCCATAAAATCCGATGGCGTAATTGTGAGAGGTTTCAAAGTCATAAAGTCTGGTTATGCCACGCTAGAAGATCCTTGTGGAATCAAGGTGTACAACAAAAAAAACGTGGTTATCCAGAACAATATTCTTGACGATAATTTTTTTGGAATTTACATTCAAAACGGAGCCAATTGTATTGTAAAAAACAATAAAATTTCGGCTTATGGCAAAGAAGAACAACGCATTGGCAACGGAATTCATTGCTGGAAAAGCGACAAGCTCCAAATTATTTCCAACACTATTTCAGGTCATCGCGACGGAATTTATTTTGAATTCGTGACCAATTCGATAATCAAGGGAAATTTTTCCACAAAAAATATTCGCTACGGATTGCATTTCATGTTTTCCAATGACGATGCCTACATTTCAAATGTTTTCAAAAACAATGGCGCCGGAGTTGCCGTGATGTTTACCAAAAGAGTCAAGATGCTCAACAATCATTTCGAGGAAAATTGGGGCGATGCCGCCTACGGATTGTTCCTAAAAGAAATCTCGGATAGCAACATCGTCGGGAACAAATTTGCCAGAAACACCTCGGGAATTCACATGGAAGGAACGACGAGGATTTTGGTCGAAAAAAACATTTTTGAAGCCAATGGTTGGGGAATGAAAATTCAGGCCAGTTGTATGGAAAATGAAATAAAAAGCAATAATTTCGTGGGCAACACTTTTGACATAAGCACGAACGGAAGCTTGGTTCTCAATACTTTCAACGGCAATTATTGGGACAAATACGAAGGCTACGATTTAGACAAAAATGGAGTGGGAGACGTGCCATTTCATCCCTTGAGTTTGTTCGCCGTCATTACCGAAAACAATCCATCGGCGATGTTGCTTTTCAGGAGTTTCATGATTACGCTTTTGGATAAATCCGAGAAGATTTTACCCAGCATCACGCCGGACAATTTTGTTGACAAAACCCCATTAATGCACTCCTTGCCTTTATGATAGCAATTAAAAACATATATAAAAAATTTGGAAAATTAGAAGTCTTGAACGATGTCAATCTTGTTTTCAACAAAGGGGAATGCATCGCGCTAATTGGTCCAAATGGTTGCGGAAAAACCACCTTGATAAAAAGTATTTTGGGAATGGTCATTCCTACCAAAGGCGATATTTTATTTGATAAAAAATCAATACTCAAAAAATACAAATATCGAGACCAAATAGGGTATATGCCTCAAATAGGGCGTTATCCCGATTATATGACGGTGGGTCAAATCATCGAAATGATCAAGAAAATCAGAAATTCCAATGAAGCTTTGGACGAAGATTTAATCAAGGCTTTCGAACTCGAAAAAATATTCGACAAACAAATGCGGACACTTTCCGGAGGGACAACCCAAAAAGTGAGTGCCATTTTAGCTTTTCTCTTCAATCCCGACGTGTTGATCTTGGACGAACCAACGGCGGGATTGGATCCATTGGCTTCAGAAATTTTGAAGGATAAAATAATCAAGGAAAGAGAAAAAGGTAAACTCATATTGATTACGTCCCACCTTTTGAGCGAACTCGACGACATGATTAGCCAGATTATTTTTATGCAGGACGGTAAAGTCCATTTCCATAAAACCATCGCCGATTTGTTGGAATCCACGAACGAACAAAAAATATCCAAGGCTATTGCGAGCATTTTGAAATCTAAACAATGAAACTTTATTTTGAACCATTAAGAAATTAAGTTTCATTAAGTATTTCCTTAATTTCCTTAATGGTTTGAAAAAGAAATAAAACTTAATTTTTGTAATATGAACAGAATCATTAAAATCATATTTCTCGACATTCTAAAGAACAAGATCGTGTTGGCTTACACCTTGATTTTGGCGCTGCTTTCCTGGAGTTCCTTTGGGCTGGAAGACAATTCTGCCAAGGGATTACTCACGATTTTGAACGTAATTTTATTTACGGTTCCCTTGGTTTCCATTCTTTTTGCAACGATTTATTTGTACAACAGTGCCGAATTTATCGAGCTTTTGTTGAGCCAACCCATAAAAAGAAAAAAGATTTGGTTGAGTTTGTTCCTGGGATTGTCGTTGTCGATGGTGGCCGCTTTTTTTATTGGAGCGGGAATTCCACTTTTGGTTAATGCGCCGGACAGCGTCGGGATAATGATGGTAATTGTAGGCTGCTTGATTTCCCTGATTTTTGTGGCTTTGGCGTTCTTGAGTTCGATTCTTACCCGAGACAAAGCCAAGGGAATAGGAATTTCCATAATGACGTGGTTGTTTTTCGCCTTGCTTTTTGATGGAATGGTTTTGTTTTTGTTGTTCCAGTTTTCGGAATATCCCATCGAAAAAGCAATGGTGGCCGTTACAGCTTTCAGCCCCATAGATTTGGCGCGAATCCAAATCTTGTTGCAGCTTGACGTTTCGGCGATGATGGGTTATACGGGAGCTATTTTCAAGGACTTCTTCGGGACGACGACAGGATTGGCGGTTTCGTTTCTGTTGTTGTGTTTGTGGATAGTCATTCCGTTTTGTGTTTCGCTTAAAAAGTTTAAAAATAAAGATTTGTAAAAAGTTAATATGACTATCCGTGACTAATGCCAAAGCGATAAAATCGCCACAGATTAAAAAGATTTTCACAGATTTCTTTAATAAAACGTATAACATCTGTGTTAATCTGTGACCCGAGCGATAGCGAACAGGCGAAGCAAATCAGTGGCAAAAAAAAAGACTTGGTACGCATTAAGGACGGTCATAAAAGATAAAAATGAAATGAGCTTATGAAAACAGATATCAAGAATAGGGCAGACATTGAGAAGTTGGTCCATGTGTTTTATGGCAGAGTGATGGAGGATGAGGCAATCAGTTATTTTTTTAATGATGTGGCCAAAACAAACTGGGAAATTCATTTGCCCAAAATGTGTGATTTTTTTGAAAACATTTTGTTGTCTTCGGGAGATTATGATGGGAATCCAATGGTGGCGCACGAAGAATTGCACAAAAAGAGCGAGGTGAAAGAAAATCATTTTCAACACTGGAATGCCGTGTTTGATGCGACAGTCGATGAGTTGTTTAAGGGACCAAAAGCAGAAGAAATCAAACAAAGAGCCACCAATATTGCCGTGGCAATGATGCACAAAGCGCATAGATAATGACTAAATTTATTCCATAAAAAAAGCGTGAGTTGCTGCAACTCTCGCTTTTTTGTTTAACCTATATAGAAGCGAATTAATAATTTATTTTGGAAGCAATACATCGCCAATCACGTGGATTATCCCGTTTGATGTTGGTATTGAAGCCACGATTTCCGAGCCGTTGACAAAAGTTTTGTCTCCTTTTTTGGTGATTTTTACTTTGCCGCCATACACCATGTCAAACTCTTGACCCTCTTGCATGTATTCTGTTTTCAATGAGCCCACATAAGTATGATAGCCTAAAATATTGGCCAAATCTTCCTTTTTTTCGGGTTTCAACAAACCATCAACTGTTCCGGCAGGAAGTTTGTCGAAAGCCGCATTTGTTGGGGCAAAAACGGTAAAAGGTCCAGCATTGCTCAAGGCATCCACCAATTCGGCAGCTTTTACTGCGGTAACGAGCGTAGTGTGGTCTTTGCTGCCGGCGGCAACCTGGACAATGTTTGGTGCTGAACTGGCGTCTTGCACGCCTGATTGTCCTGTAGTTTGTGCTTCTGTTGTTTCTGTTGTGGTTTCGCTATTTTGTTTGCAACCAAATACGGCAACAAAACTGGCGATTAACATCAATTGGGTAGTTTTTTTCATAATTAAGATACTTAAAGTTCTAAAGCAAAGCACTTAATTTTTAAACAATTATTTTATGAGTGCAATCATAAAAGAGGTTTATTTTTAACTTTTTTTATGGAAAAATAGGTCGTATATCCAATTCCAATCAATAAAATAATCGCGATTCCAAAAAGGATGTAATTCACGTAAGGAATTGGGATGTAGCAAAAGGCAGCCAGACCTTGGATAGCCAAAACAATTTCGTTCAACAACACTCCAATCGAAAACAGGAATATTCCATGTTTTATGTTCTGGTTGATGATAATCAAATGATTGGCGTAAATGTAAAACAATACAAACAAGCTGATTATGGCCAACAAAACCAAATGCAAATAAGCAATGACAATGGGTCTAAAACCAAATGCCAATTGGCTAATGGCTGGAATGGTGGAACCCAGTTGAAGCAATAATTTGATGCTCAGGGCCAAGCTCACGAACCACAAAATGTATCGCAATAGTGGAGCATAGTTTTCAAATGAATTCCTCCTGGTTTTCAGTAAAATAGAAAGAAGTTTGAACCAAGTGAAAACCTGGACTATGGCCGCAATGACTGTAATTGCATAAAGCCAAAGAGGTAGATCCAACCAAAGTGTCGACAAAAAATAAGCTGGAACACAAGCCGCGGCAAACAACTTGAACGAAGTTTCATAAAAAGAATGTTCGGATTTTCGAAGGTTTAAAAAACCAAAAGCCAAACCCATGCAAGCAAAGAAAAACCAACCATTGTATTGAAAATGCAGGTAAAAATAAATCGAGGAATGATACAAATCCAACACGATGTTTTTGCTGGCCATCATGTAAGCCAAATAAAATGTGCCCAAAGAAGAAATAACGTTGAAAAACACGGCCGCTTTTAACCATTTTTTTGCAATCCAATCATCATCCAATGATTTTAAATCCTTGATGTATCGATAAGCAAAAGCATAAGAGACAAAAATGGAAGCGGTAGACAATATTATGGAAACCAAGCCATAGCCTTCGATGATAAAGGAAACAAGCATTCCGTAGGAGCAAACCAGGTTGGCAATAATGATGGATTTGTATTTGTTTCCGTTGAAATTGGTGATTTTAGTTTGGAGGAAATACACCGTCAAAACCATCAAAGTATGGCTCAGCCAACCCGAAAAAGCAAAATGCGAATGGGAATGTTGCAGGTATTTTTGGTCTAGATACGGAAATTCGAATCCAATTTTATAGCGCATCAAAACACCAAGAGCTGCAACAATGCAAAGGTTTAACAACGAAATTTTCAACCAATATTTGATGTTCATTGCCATTAATAATAGATTTTGTGGTGTATGATTTCGACTTTGTTGTTTTTGTTCATTTGGGCAAATACGCGAATAACTGTTTCCACTCTCAATCCGGTATAATTTGCAATTTCCTGGCGGGTATACGGTATCAAGATTTTTTCATTGGTACTTCCTGTTTTTTTCTTGAACGAATTTAAAAAAGCCACAATTCTATGCTCGGGTTTTTGATTGATGATTTCTTTTGAAGTTTTCGATTTGGAATGAATTTTTTGGGCCAGTAAAGTCAAAAAATATTTTTGGATGGATGGATATTCATCGAGGATTTTGAAAAATTTTTCCTTGGATAATTTTAGGATGGTGCTGTCCTGAATCGTTACGGCTTTTGAGGGATAGGTTTCATTTATGAATAAAGGAGGTTCGCCAAAACCGTCTCCCGAGCAAAAAATCCCTTGGGTAAATTCCTTGCCTTCATCATTTGAATTGAATAAACGAACACTTCCTTCAAGGATTTGAAAGTAAAAATTAGCCATTTCATCTTCGTCAAAAATAATTTCATTTTTCTTGTACTTTTTGGCAACGGCGCCCCAAGAATAAAGTAAATCTAAATCTATTTGCATAATTGATGTCGAGAAATTTTGCTGTATTTTTTCAATTTATTTGAAAAATACAACGGATACCACAAATTTAATTTTATAAAGTTAAGGAAATTATGACCCAAATCATAATGCCATGTTTAATCCTATGATGTTCACTAAAAAGCCTCTCCAATATTCAAATAGACGCTTGCATAATCTTTACTGATTCCAAAATCGAAAGCCACGTTGACCTTGGTGTATTTGTTGAATTTTAATCGAATTCCCGTACCGATTGAAGGTTGCCAATGTTTGAAATGCTGGGTCTCGTATTCCGATGCGGAAGTTGTATTGGCAAACAGAACGCCGCCCACAAAACCGTTTGGTGTAATGTTGAATCGGTATTCGGATTCAAAGAAAAGCATCGCATTGCTTCGATACCTGTTTTTTTGGATTCCCCTGGACGTCATTCCGGTGCTGGGTTCGGTTCGGGTGGAAGGCAAATCGAAATAGGGAACTTTTCCTGAAAGTATGGTCCAATAATACGAGCGAAAACCCAAAACGCTTCGGGCGTAAGGGATTGAAAAATATTTTCGAACATCAACAAAGATGGATTGCCATTTGTTGTCGCTGCCCAAAGCCGGGTCGTTAAACAAATAAGTAAAACTCGAATAAAACCCTTTTTGTGGATTGATGATGTTCTTCCTGTTGTCGTAAACTATGGGGACAGACAAGCCGGAAGAAATACTTTTTTGGGTGCCCGTGTCGGGGAAATCAGGGTTGTCGGCATTGTCTATTTCAAGTTCATAATGTTCGTCAAATTGGTATCCTATTCCAACAGCTAGATTGGGAAAAATACCTTTCAAGACATTTTGATGAAAACGTATTTGTTTGCCATCAACCAAAGTTTCGTTGCTTTTAGGCGTATTTCCTCCCAAACCCCAAGTATCCTGCGGAAAGTTTAGAGCAAAATATTCGCCAACAAAATTCCAGCTGTTTTTTTTGAGCCAAACCGTGGGATAAAGTTCCACGCCGTATTGCTTTTTAAAGGAAATATAAGGGATAAAATAGACGGTGGAATTGTTGGTGTTGGATTTGTCACCCAATAAAAAAGTGGCGTTGAAAGAAGAAACCAGCACTCTTTCGCCTGCGTTTCGGGCATCGGTCGGGAAAAACGAAAAATTGACTTTCTTGTTTTGAATCTTTTCCTGGCTCTTGTTGATTTTGAACAATTGAATCAAATAGTCGATGCCGTCTTTTTGAATAATGGTGTCGTTATTGGCAGTGATAAAATAAGTGTCCTTGTCTTGAGCCTTTACTTCAAGAACTACAAATAGCAGCAGTAGTATAAAAAGGAGTTTGTTTTTCATTCAATAAAACTAATGAAAAATAATCAAAAAAAATAACTGCCACAGCCTGTTTTATTGGTATAATCGGGGCTCATTTTTGTTGCCCGAAATCGTGTTTATTTTGCATTGATCTTTACCAATCCACCTCGATTTTCATCACGTTCAATGGATTGTTGTACAATCAAGAGGCCAATGGTAATCATGTTTTGCAATTCATACAATTCCGCATTGACATTGTGGCTTTTTAGCTGTTCTTCCACTTCGTTTTTCCAATGGGAAAGTTGTTTTTTGGCCTTGATTAAATCGGCATCATTGCGGACAATTCCGGCATTTTGACGCATCAAAAGTTGTAAATTCGCTTTGGTTTTGGCCACGTAATCGGGATTTATTTCTGGCTTTGAAGTCAATTTCCAATCTGAAACGGTTCCAATGAATGGAGTTTTTTCCAAAGAAGTGTCGGCCAAATAATGGTATATTTTATCCGAATAGACCAAGGCTTCCAAAAGGGAATTGGAGGCCAGACGATTGGCACCGTGCAATCCGGTTCGGGAACATTCGCCACAGGAAAATAAATTTTCCACGGAAGTTTTTCCGTTTTTGTCCACCACGATTCCGCCACAAAGGTAATGCTGGGCAGGAACCACGGGAATCCAATCTTTTGCAATGTCTATCCCCACGCTTTTGCAACGTTCGTAAATCATTGGAAAATGTTTGATGAAACCGTCTAAATCCAAATGGGTGCAATCCAGATAAACGCAATCGTCGCCTGTTTTTTTGCGTTCCAAATCGATGCTTTGCGAAACAATGTCACGCGAAGCCAAATCGCCCCTGGAGTCATAATCGGGCATGAATCTATGACCGTTTTTGGTACGTAAATAGGCACCAAAACCGCGAACCGCTTCCGAAATCAAGAAAGAAGTTCCCGTCGAGGCATCGTATAAAGCTGTTGGGTGAAACTGGATAAATTCCATTTCCTTGATAACGGCATTCGCTCTTGAAGCCATGGCAATTCCGTCGCCGGTGGCAATAACTGGATTGGTGGTATGACCGTACAAATGTCCAATTCCGCCAGTGGCCAGCAAGGTATATTCCGATTGAAAACTGAGTACTTCCTTTGTTTTTTGATCCAAAACATAAGCACCCAAACATTTGTTGTTTTCGGTAATTAAATCAAGCGCCAAATGATAATCTAAAACCGTTATATTTTCTTTTTGATGTACTTGGCTTAAAATGGCACGTTGTATTTCTTGACCGGTTTGGTCTTTGTGGTGCACGACCCTGTTTTCGGAATGGCCGCCTTCTTTGCCTAAATCCAAGGTTCCTTGGGTGTTTTTGTCAAATTTGGCTCCCCATTCAATCAATTCCTTTAATCTTTTAGGTCCTTCGGTAATCACCATTTCCACCACGGATTCGTCACACAAACCATCGCCGCAAATCAAGGTGTCCTGAATGTGTTTCTGGTAGGAATCTTCGATTTTGTCGGTGACAATCGCAATGCCGCCTTGGGCATAGCGCGTGTTGGATTCGTTTTCGTTTGCCTTGGTAACAATCGTGACTTTTTTGTCTGGAAATCGCTCGGCAATTTTTACGGCAAAAGTCAATCCAGCCACACCGGAACCTATGATTAAGTAGTTTGTTTGGATCATTTATTTGGATAATTCAAGCATGCGTTCGATTGGAACCAATGCTTTTTTCATGATGTCGTCTGGAACAGTGATTTCAGGGGTTTCGTTGAGTAAACAATCATAAACTTTTTGCAAAGTGTTCATTTTCATGTAACCACATTCGCTGCAAGCACAAGTGTTATCTTCGTTTGAAGGTGCCGGAATTAATATTTTTTCAGGAACTTCCTGTTTCATTTTGTGCAGAATACCTGCTTCGGTGGCTACGATAAATTTGTTGCTTGGATCTTTTTTTACAAAATCAATCATTCCGGCAGTCGAACCAATGTAGTTGGCCGTTTTCAGGATATGCGTTTCCGATTCAGGATGCGCAATGATTTTGGCATCCGGATTTTCTTTGTACAAAGCAATCAGTTTGTCCAATGAAAAAGCTTCGTGCACCACGCATGAACCGTCCCAAAGCAACATATCACGGCCGGTTTTTTCCATCACGTATTTTCCCAAATTTTTGTCCGGAGCAAATATGATAGGTCTGTCTTTTGGAATGGATTCCACAATTTTAACGGCATTCGACGATGTCACCACGATGTCGGTCAAGGCTTTTACTTCGGCAGAACAATTCACGTAAGTGATGACAATATGGTCGGGATGCGCCTCGGTAAATTTCTTGAAATCTTCCGGAGGACAGGATTCGGCAAGCGAACAACCCGCTTTCAAATCGGGAAGAATTACTTTTTTGGAAGGGTTCAATATTTTCGCCGTTTCGGCCATAAAATGCACACCCGCAAAAAGGATGATGTCGGCATCCACTTTCATCGCTTCTTGAGACAAGCCCAAGCTGTCACCCACATAATCTGCCACATCTTGAATATCGGCTTCTTGATAATAATGCGCTAAAATAACCGCATTTTTCTCTTTTTTCAGTTCCAATATTCGTTCTTTAAGATTTTTCATCCTTAATCAATTTTAATATTCTTGTTTTGACTATATTTTGGCGTAAAAATAATATCGCACAAAGATACACTTATTTTGAAAAACAATAAATTGAAAAAAAGTTATGTATTTGTCTTTTTTTAATGGAAAATCTAAATAAACAGGTTGTGCCCAATGTCGTTAAGTTAAGACTTTTAGCTGTCAATTCGAGTGGTTTTTAACAGTAATGCGACAGATTTACTGTTGGAAATGGTGTCGAGAGGCCAATAAGGACAGAGTTCTCTATGTATTTTGTTGAAAAAAACTATCACATTTTTTAATTGAAATCGAGTAGACGAATCCTTTTTTGCTAACTGTTCAATCCAGAAGAACTTCCTGTTTGCTGAAAAAAAGAATTTCGCAAGCAAGTTCCATTCGAGCGAATTTTTATGGATTCTTTGATAATTATTTTTTTACGTTTTTCTGGAAAATAATGTTAAAAAAACAACCTAACCAATTAAGGACAAGATTGTATGATAATTATCAGGTTTTATCCTGATGCCATTCCCGAACTTTGCCCCCAATATATTAAACCAAATTATTTTAAAAATGACGACAAATAAACCATTGCATACTTTCCACATTCCTGTTATGGGATTGGCGTACACGATTGATAGTCCTATTCGAGTGGCAAAGTATGGCATTTCTTCAGTAATTTCAATTGCTGATGATGAATTGATTGAAAAGATGAGAGCTTTTTATAGTCAAAAATTCGACATTCCTTATCAAGAAATTACCCAAAAAATACACGATTATCGTGCAGAGCGAATCACGTCCTACTTGAACTTGGTGGACAAAATCGTAAAAGAGAAATTCGAAAATTTCAAGACAGAATTAGCCGAAAGCAAAGCCGCTTTGGAAAATTACATCGCCATGTTGCCCAACAAATCCGAAATCAAGAAAGGATTGGAAAACTTGTTGGAAGATGGAATTGCATTCAAGGACAACATCAAACATTACCTTGAAAACAATCTTTCTGCCGGAGACATCGACGTGAACATCATGACCAAACTCGACAAGGACAATTTTGTCAAAGACGAGCAATTGCCGGTGGAATTCAATGACGCACACGCGGCACTTCGTGGTTTTGCCAACAGTAATTTGACTTCTTCGGTAGTGCTTTCTGCGGGGATGAACCCGAGATTGTTTGCTTATTTTGAAAACTTCAAGGACTTTTTTCCTGATTTCAACAATACTCTAAAAAAGAAGATTACGCTGAAAGTGAGCGATTTCCGTTCGGCGATGATTCAAGGGAATTACTTGGCCAAAAAAGGGCTTTGGGTTTCTGAATACCGCATCGAATCTGGATTGAATTGTGGTGGACACGCTTTTGCCACCGAAGGATTTTTATTGGGTCCGATTATGGAGGAATTCAAACATAAAAAAGACCAATTGGTTCAATCGGCTCACGATATCATGGTGAAAGTATTGGCACAAAAAGAAATGCACGTTCCAGAACAACCATTGGATTTAAAAATCACGGTTCAAGGCGGAGTAGGAACATCGGAAGAACAAGACTTCTTGCTGGATCATTACAATGTGGATTCCGTGGGTTGGGGAACACCGTTTTTATTGGTTCCTGAAGCCACTTCGGTTGATGCCGAGACCAGAAAATTATTGATGAATGCCAAAGAAAAAGATTTGTATTTGAGCCATATTTCGCCATTGGGAGTTCCATTCAACACTTTGAGAGGCACGACCAACGAAATGTTCAAACAAAAACGTATTGACGAAAACAAGGCAGGAAGCTCTTGCCCGAAAAAATTCTTGGCGTTAAGCAAAGAATTTGGCCCGGAAGGAATTTGTACTTCTTCCAAGAAATTTCAAGACGTGAAATTGGCGGAATTGGAAGCGATAAAAGATACTTTGTCGGCTTCGACTTTCGAGAAAATGAAATTCAATATTACCGAAAAAGCCTGTCTTTGCGTGGGTCTTGCCAATGCGTCTTATCTGGAAAACGACATCAAGATCAAAGGCCAGGAGCAAGGCGTGATTGTTTGTCCTGGACCAAACATGGCTTATTTTGACAAAGAAGTTTCGCTTTTGGAAATGGTGAAACACATTTATGGCAAAGCCAATGTGATGACGGATGCCAATCGTCCAAATCTGTTTGTAAAAGAATTGAAAATGTATGTCGATTATTTGAAAAAAGAAATCAACGACACGACTGCCGATTTGACCGCTGGACAAATCAAGAAATGGAATGCGTTCAAAAATAACATGTTGGAAGGAATCGAATTTTATCATAATTTGTTTTCGACTTCCAATTATTTTGAAAATAGTATCAAGGAGATTCAAAACCAACTTGAATCTTACAAAACAAGAATAGTTGAAATTAAAGTACCTGAATTAGTACCTGCGTAATAATTATTTATATGTTTTCCTGAACAAGCCCGCTTATTTATTGAGCGGGCTTGTTCTTTTTTAGGTTGTATTGGAGGATGTTTATGACCAGAAAACATCATTTTCGTTTTCGACAAAAACTTCTTCGGAATGGGCAGCATTGATTTTGGACAATTGGTCTGCGCTGGCCACTTTTTGAATTTCGGTAAATAATTCTCTTTCCTCAAATCGAATGTGGGCATTCAATCCAGATTCTATGAGAAGTAAATTTTTCTCCAGGTCGGAAGAGGCCTTGAATAATCGTTCCAAACTTCTATGTTCCGCAATGGCGCGTTTTATGAGTTCATTTTCGGGATCTAAAATAGGAAAGAGCAATTTTTCTTCCAATTCAAAATGGGGAATCAAATGATTTTTATAAAACCAATCCGCATACGTTTTGATGCGTTCGGGAGCAATTTTTTTGGACAATCCCGTTTTTATTTTCCAACACAACTTCAATCCGTGATAATGATCGTGGCTTAAAAGTTGTAAATCCTTTGCTCTTTTTAAAGGTTTTTTCTCTTCCATTTTGTTTTTGCTTTATAGGGTGTTTATGTGCAGGATGCTCTTGCTCAATTTTATTAAGTTAAGACTTTTAGCCGTCACTTCGAGTGATCCCGCTTTTGGGCGGGATTGTATCGAGAAGCTTGTAATTGTATAGTTCTCGATACATTTTATTTAAAAAAGCTGTCGCATTTTTTAAATAAAACACTCGAACTGACGGGGACTTGACTTAAAGATGTTACTTTTTGCTTGCAAAGGAAAAGTATTAAATGCTCTATCCAACTCGCAAAATCTTCTCCATCTTGCGTCCTTTTGCCAATTCGTCCACCAACTTGTCCAAATAACGTACTTGTTGCGTCAATGGATTCGTGATTTCTTCAATCCTGTAGCCACAGATGACGCCAGTGATGAGCCGTGCATTGGGATTTAATGTGGCATTCTGGAAGAATTTTTCAAAACTTGCTTTTTCTTCTATGAGTTCTTGCAGCTTTTTTTCATCATAAGAAGTTAGCCACTCGATTACTTGATGCAATTCTTCTTTGGTTCTGCCTTTCTTCTCCACTTTTGCAATATAATGCGGATATACCGAGGCGAATGTCATTTGTGCAATACGTTCGTCGTGATTCATGCCTTGTGCTTTAAGGTTACTCTCTTCATTTATTTCAACCTTTCCAATTGTCCTTTTCTTTTGACTATGTTTTTATAATCCCATTGAATTTCTCTTGATTTTTTCAGCCAACGGTTTAAATTGGTTGCTTCGATTTCTGAAAAATTATTGTAGAAAATGGAGGCGTCCTTGAATTTAGCCCCTTTTACGTTTAAATCGTCCTCTTCAAAGTCTGCTCCACTCCAAAACATGAGCCGGATTCCCGCTTTTTGTTTGCTGTAACCAACAATTGGATTGCCGTCCAAGAACCAAACTGGGTGCGCATGCCAAACTTTAGATTCTGCTTCGGCCAGTTCGTTGTTTATGATTGCAGCAAGTTGGTCGCAAATTTCTTGGTCGTTCGGGGTTTGTTTGTCATTATATGCTTTAACTTCTTTTTCCATTGCCGTCCGATTGAGGTTGTCTTTATAGGCTATAATATGTCCCATTACTGTGTCAGGATAGGGAATAAAATTAAGATTTATTTTCCGGATTTGCCAAATCTACAATGTAAATCTGCTTTTAGAAGTGTTCTTTAAAAGGGTTTTAAGTGGGGATGTAAAGCAACTGATTTCTAATGTTGTTTTGGTTTTCGAGAAGACTTTGGGAAGTTTAGAATATCTTAATCTAAAAATTAAATGACCTTGGAAAGGTCAAATGTTTATAGAAAAAGGATATGGTAGGTATTCGACCCCAGCTGGGGTCACATAAATTTCAACAATAAATTGGTTTCTATAAATATTAAAATCCGTTGGATTTTCTCAATGAAACAATTGATTTTTAATTCTATTTTGGGTTTTAGAATACTTTTAGGAGTGGAATGTTTTTTATTTTTTTACTTTATTAAATTCTTTTACAAAAAGAAATCCAAATTTTCCTTTTAGCATGCAAAGTTCTATTTTTTCTCCTTCTTCATAATTTTTGTATCGTGTTTTACCTACTGAAAGCCTTTCCTCATTATTATTTTCTGTTTTCAAGTAGAAAAAGTATTCATTTGACGTACGACCATTACTTGTTGATTTCCTTTCTATAATATATTTTTTGCAAATTTTTATATTGTCAGCAAAATGATGATTAACAAAACCTGTTAAGGATGTTGAAATAAGAAACAGTCCAACAAAAAAACCAAAATGGACAGTATATCTTCTTTTACTTTCATAGTAAATACTGGGTCTTGTTAATTTTAAAATTATAGTCACAATAATTGCTATAGCAATTCCTGTAAAACCTGCTGTCCAAAAAAGTTTAGTTCCGTTAATTGTATTGTCAAAATTTCTTATTTCAAATGTTAAACTTATAAGACCAATAAAAAATAAAGTAAAACTAAAGTAGTAAATGAATTTGTCAAATGGTTTAGTTGTCTTTTCGTATAAAGTTTTTGGAGGAAAAAAGTCGTCTACAATAAGTTGTGAAAGCCCAATAATTTGAATAAGTTGGTACATTCCAAACAAAAAAAATGGCAAAGGAACAAGACGGAATGTTTCTTTGTTATCTGCAAATATTATAATTGGAATTATGCAAATTCCAATATATAAGAGTCGTTTATAAAAAATCTTCCGTATTTCGAAAGTCTGTTTAGGTTTAATAAAATTGTTGTTGTTTTTTCTTTTCATTTGTCAAAGTATGCAGTTTTTTAGTGTTGCAGTAATTTGTATTTTGAATCCACAAATATCCCAAAATCCACCCAAAAAGGCAGGTCTTGAACCAAAAACAGCTTTTAATCCCGTAAATATAAGATTATTCTACAAATGAAACATTGAAAAAAAAACAGATAGATACTACAAAGTCAGGGATTTTCCAGTATGAATGTCGTATTGCATTGGAACCACTTTAACGTGTTTTTCTTTCACGATTGGGTTTTCTTGAATCATTTTCAAGGAGTGTTGGATGTTGGCAATGACGCAGGCATTCAAGTCTTCTTTGGAAATTTGTTTCTCCTCATTTTCATCGGCGATTGTTGCCACGATGTCGTCAATATGCGAAAGGTGTTTTTTGTATTCATTGTTTTTGTCTCCCACATAGGCTTTTACGGCACCGCATTCCGTATGACCCAAAACGACGATTAGTTTGGTGTCGAGATGCTCCACGGCATATTCAATGCTTCCCATGTCAATGTCGGAGATTAGGTTTCCGGCATTTCTAATCACGAATAAATCGCCAATTCCTTGGTCAAAAAGAATTTCGGGGGAAACTCGGCTATCGGAACAAGTCAAGATAACGGCAAATGGATGTTGGGCATCCTGGTTGGCCAAAACCGTTTGTTTGTTTTGATGGGGATGGATTGATTTCTCGTCCAGAAATCTTTTGTTTCCTGAAACCAATTTTTCGATAGGAGTTTCATTCTTGTTGGGAACAGCTTTAGGCGTGGTTTGTTTTTGGCAACTCAAAGTGGTTGCCAAGATAATTGCCAATGCTGTAATTCTATTTTTCATATGTTGATATTTATTGTTTTTTATCGGTCATATGTAATTCGCATATCATCATTGGTTTTTGCGACCAATTTATCGGTTATGCTCATTTCATTTGTATTCTTTTATTGGTTTTCTGCAACCGAAATTTATGTTTTGTGCTATACTTGTGCTGGAGAATACCTCAAAAAAGTATCGCCTGAGACCACGCCCAACGCCAGTTCTTCGAGATTGGTGTTTTCCAGCATTGTGGCCAGCTCGGTTCGGATGCTTTTAAATTTGAAGTGGGCTGGACAAGGATGTTCATCGGAGCATTTGCTCAAACCCAGACCGCAACCCGTAAAAACCACGTCGCCGTCAATCGCCTTCACGATTTGCGTCATCTTGATTTTTTTCATCTTCTTTTTGGGAATTTCAAATCCGCCGCCAACACCTTTTATGGAATTGACTATCTTGTTTCGAGCCAGGACTTGCAGGATTTTGGCTGTGAAAGCCTCTGGGGAATCTATCTTTTGGGCAATATCTTTTAGGCCCACTCTTTTGTCTTGTAGGGATTCGGATGCGATAAAAATGGCAGCTCGAATTCCGTATTCACACGTTTTTGAAAACATATTTTCTTATAAATTTAAACAAATTTATTTTATTCTCTTAGAATAATTTTTATGGTTGGAGTCGATAATTTTTTACAGTCGATTTTGTTGTTGGAACGCTCCAGTTTGCCAAGTGTATCGACATTGTTTCTGAAATATTGGATGTAATAATTGCCCACATAGTTTTTGGTTTCCAAAAAATAGACCATGGCTTCCAAATCTTCTTCCGTCAGCAAATCAGAATGATAGGTAGTGCGGACTTCAAAAGGGATTTTGGCTTTCAATATCAAATCCAGTGTTTTTTCAAAAGGTTCATATAAATCGGATTTCGTGACGGCTTCAAACTTGGATTTTGGCGCCTTGAAATCCAAGGCGACATAATTGACAAGATGCAGGAACAGCAATTTTTGCATGACTTCGGGCGAACTTCCGTTGGTGTCTATTTTTACCAGAAACCCCAACTTTTTGATTTCGGTGACGAACGGAACGAAATTTTTGTGAATCATGCATTCGCCGCCACTAAAGACCACTGCATCCAACAAGTTTTTTCGAGAAAGCAAGAAAGAGGTTGTTTCTTCAAAAGAAAGTGTTCCTTTTCCTTGGACAATTTCGGGATTATAGCAGTACAAACACCGCATATTACAGCCTGCAAACCAAAGTATGCAGGCCATTTTATCCGGGTAATCCAATAAGCTGAATGGTGTTAAGCTGTAAATTGGCGTACTAACATTTTCCTTCACTGAAATGAGTTCGTTGTTTGTGTTCTCCTTTTTTGCCGATGTTGAAACTTTCTACGGGTCTATGATAGCCCATAACTCTTGTGTACACCAAGCATTTGGTTCTCAAATGTTGGTTTTCTTCTAGATATTTATTGTTTTTTGCATTCATAATATTTAATTGTTTTTATTGTTAGTTTATTGATTTTAAAATTTTTTCGTCCAGTTTAATTAAAGTGTTATCACATTTTGGGCAATATTCATGTTCGCCATTCAAATAACCGTGAACCGAACAAATGCTAAACATTGGCATATACACTATGCATTTGGTTCTCAAATGTTCGTTTTCTTTCAGGTATTGATTGTCGTTTATTGTTTTCATTGTATTTATTCGTTATTGTTAATTGATCGTTTTTAAGTTTTTTTCGTCCTGTTTGATTAAAGTGTCATCACATTTTGGACAAAACTCGTGTTCGCCGTTCAAATAACCGTGAACGGGACAAACGCTGAATACCGGTGTTACCGTGATATAAGGCAATTTGAAGCTCGACAACACTTTTTTGACAAACTGTTTACAAGCTTCAGGCGAACTGATTTTCTCGCTCATGTACAAGTGCAAAACGGTTCCTCCGGTGTATTTGCATTGCAATTCGTCCTGCAAAATCAAGGCTTCAAATGGGTCTTCGGTATGATCCACCGGAATTTGGGAACTATTGGTGTAATAAATATTGTCTTCTTGTCCGGCTTGGAAAATATGGGGAAAACGTTTTTTGTCTTCTTTGGCAAAACGATAGGTGGTTCCTTCGGCCGGTGTGGCTTCGAGATTGTATAAATTTCCAGTTTCTTCCTGGAATTCTTTCATTCGACCGCGAATATGGTCCAAAATGGCAGCAGCAAATTCAATTCCTGTCGATGAAGTTACCGTGTCCTGTTTGTCCGTAAAATTGACGATCATTTCGTTGATTCCGTTTACGCCAATGGTCGAAAAGTGATTTCTGAAATGTTGCAAATAACGTTTGGTGTACGGATACAAACCTCGGTCGTACATTTCCTGGATGAACACGCGTTTTTTCTCCAAAGTCGATTTGGCTATGTATAATAATTTGTCCAGTTGTTTGTATAATTCGGCTTCGTTTCCTCGGTATAAATAGCCCAATCGCGCCATGTTGATGGTAACGACTCCAATGCTTCCCGTCATTTCGGCACTTCCAAAAAGACCGTTTCCACGTTTCAGCAATTCGCGCAAATCGAGTTGCAAACGACAGCACATGCTGCGAACGGCATTGGGTTTGTAGGCATTTGGATTTTCGACTTTATGACCGTCTTCATCCAAATTGTATTGGCTTCCAATGAAATTCTGGAAATAAGAAGAACCAATTTTTGCCGTATTTTCGAAAAGCAGGTCGGTGTTTTCACCATCCCAGTCAAATTCTTCGGTAATATTCACCGTTGGAATCGGGAAGGTGAAAGGCTGTCCGTTGGCATCGCCCTCGGTCATTACGGTATAATACGCTTTGTTGATGAGGTTCATTTCCTTTTGAAAATGCTCGTAACGTAAATCGGTTACTTTGCCAACGCCACGTTCTTGGGCTCTAACCAAAAGGTCGTAATTGAAATTATTTTCGAAGAAATGCAAATCGTTTTTCGTCGGGATTTGGGTTTTCAAATCTTCGGGAACAATCCAGTCCAAGGTAATATTTGTGAAAGGCGATTGCCCCCAACGAGCGGGAACATTCAAATTGTAAACAAAACTTCGGACGGCTTTCAAGACATCGTCAAAAGACAAATCGTCCTTGAAAACATAAGGAGCCAAATAGGTGTCGAACGAACTGAAGGCTTGCGCACCAGCCCATTCGCTTTGCAGAATTCCCAAGAAATTCGCCATTTGTCCCAAGGCTTCCCTGAAATGAGAAGGAGCTTTGCTTTCCACACGGCCTCTCACGCCATTAAAACCTTCGTTGAGCAAAACACGCAAACTCCAACCCGCGCAATATCCAGTCAAGCAATCCAAATCGTGAATGTGGATGTCGCCATTTCTATGCGCATAACCTTCTTCTTTGGTGTACACTTTGTCCAACCAATAATTGGCAATGATTTTTCCGGCCACATTGTTGACCAAACCAGCATTGGAATAAGAGGTATTTGCATTGGCATTGATGCGCCAATCCGTTTGTTCCACATATTCCCGGATAGTCTGCGTGCTATCGACATAAGTGGTGTCTTCGTTCAAGCCTTCGACGTGTTCCCGCTGCAATTTACGCGTGTGACGGTACAGCATAAAGGAACGCATCACCTCGAAATACTCTTTTTCGAAGAGGTTTTTCTCGATTAAATCCTGGATTTCTTCCACCGCCCACGTGTCCTTGACTTGCAATCCCTTGATTACGTTTTCAAAAATACTTTCATCAATTGGTATGGCGACGCTGCTGAAGCTTTTTGCGATAGCATCTTCTATTTTAAAACTTTCAAACGGTTTATAGTCCCCGTTTCTTTTGATGACGTACTTTTCCATGGTAATAATGATTAGGAGGTTTTAGATAGTTTTTTAATTGTTCTTATTCCTTGTCCGAGAAAAATTTCTCCAAGGCTTTTGCTTTTGGAAACAAAATGTTGTTTTCCAAATGGATGTGTTTGTGTAAATCTTGCTCGAATTCTTCCAGCATGGCAAACGCTACTCTATAAGTATTGCAGGCATCTGCCGGCGGCGTGTAATTATTGGCCAAAGCCGCAATGGTTCTAAAACGTTCGCCTTCATTATCGTGTTCTTCCATCATCATGGCGATGGGATTGTTCACGGTTCCAAAATGGGGAGGCTCAACGGAATCGTGACTTTTTGTGGCGTCCATCATTTTTTTGACGAATGGGAACAAAATCAATTCTTCTTTTTTCATGTGCTGTGCCAATTCTCCTGCGCATCCCGTGAACAGTTCGTTGATTTGGAACAATTCAGGATGGCCGCTTCCGTGTACGCTGCATAATTTGTCCAAAAACTGGAGTAGTATTGGAGTTTTTTCTTCAACATAACGATGGTGTGTTTTCTCGATATAGACCACCAATAAATCCAATGGCCAAGAATTGAAATCTATACCATAGTCGTTTTTTGAATCCATGACGCTCTCCAATTCTTCCAATAAATCCGCTTCGTTTATTTTTTTTATCTGGCACACTTCTTCGATGGTTCGGTGTCCTTTGCAGCAAAAATCAATTCCATGTCTCGAGAAGATGGCTGCTGTCCTGAAATCTTTTGCAACAAATTCTCCAATCGTGTTTTTTTCTAATGTTTCCATCTTTGTTGTTTTTTTAAGAGGTTAAATAATAGTTGGTTACAGTCGTATTTGCCTCTATTTTACAGACTATAATTTTACAAGTTTTCAATTGTACTTTATATGATTTATATCATATTTGAAATTTATTATCATTTTCTTATCAACAGCTGTTGACAAAAAAATGAGGGGCAAGGAAGTCCTTTAAGGAGGGCTTTTATACTGCAATTTTATGGAAAAAACATTTTTTTAAGTATGATTGGAATCATACGCAACCCGATATTTTGAAACGAAATTTGCGGTATTGAACATTGAAAATAAAATAGACCTAATAATGAGCGATACCTTAAATACAATGAAACTTCCCGAAGGACATCCGGTGAGTGTTTATTACCAGGAAAAAGAAATTATCAATTCACTTTTGGGAGAATTGCTGGCGGTGGATGCCAAAGCCGAATTGCAGAAATACACGAATATTTTCAACCAACTACAAACCATAGAAAAACGATTTGCCCGAAAAGAAAACCAACTTTTCCCTTTTTTGGAAAAGAAAGGATGGAATGGGCCTTCACAAGGAATGTGGTCTTTTCACGACAACTTGAGGGAACAATTTCGATTGTTGCGCAAGAATATGGATGCCAAGGAATTTGACAAGATTAATTCGGATACCCCATTTTTGGTCGATGGAATTAATCGATTGATGAATACCGAAGATATGGTTTTGTTTCCCAATTCCTTGAATTTACTGGCAGAAGAAGATTGGATTTCGATGCGAAAAGGCGAGGAGGAAATAGGTTGGATGTTGCCTGAAACCCCGACTCCTTTTCCTGCCGTGGAATACGTTCACCCAAGCGAAGATTTTACCAAAAGGGAAATGACTTTTTCGCTTGAAAACACCTCGCATTATGACGAAGGCTACATGACGGTGGAGCAGGTAAATTTGCTTTTTAGAACAATGCCCTTGGATTTGACCTATGTGGATGAAAACGACAAAGTGATTTTTTACAACCGTGGTGACGAACGTGTTTTTCCTAGAAGTGCCGGAATCATTGGTCGTGAAGTAAAATTTTGCCATCCTCCAAAAAGTGTGGGAACGGTGCTGAAAATTTTGGAAGAGTTCAGGAAAGGAACCAAAAGCGAATCCTCGTTTTGGATTAATTTCAAGGAAAGATTGATTTACATTCGTTATTTTGCCGTGAGAGATGCCGACAAAAACTACAAAGGCGTGATTGAAATCTCGCAAGACATCACCGACATCAAGAAAATTGAAGGCGAAAAACGATTGTTGGATTGGGAATAGGATAGAAGCCTGAAGTTGATTAATACTAAATTGGGACACGGATGACACGGATTGTTTCGCCAGTTCGACCTTTGGTCTCGGGTTTGCAGATTTACACAGATTAATAATGGGTTAAGTTTCAATTTTTAGATTATTGATTATTCAATTAAAAAAAAATCAGCGATAATCAGCTAAAATCCGTGTCAACTGCGTGCCATTTATAACAAATGGCATCATCTCATCTTTTGATTAATCGAACTTAGAATAGTAGTAAAAGAGTTAACTAATTCAAACGAAAGAGGCTGTGGTATTTTTATCGCAGTCTTTTTTATTTAGGCTGCCAATAAATGAATTTTGAATTGTATTTTTGGGTTTTAAATACAAAATCACATGATTTCAGTTCAAGAGGCTTTCTCCATTTTACAAAATAATTTGCCGCCACTCCAGCAAGTGGAATATTCGTTGATTCAAGCCCGAAAACATGTTTTGGCAGACGACATTTTCTCTCCCATCAATATGCCACCGTTCCGGCAATCGGCGATGGATGGTTATGCGCTTTGCCTTTTTGAGGGTTTGGAGTATGAAATCATAGGCGAAATAAAGGCGGGAGATTCCCATTTGGTGAATTTATTGCCAGGTCAAGCCCTGAAAATATTCACGGGAGCTGCCGTTCCAGATTCGGCGCAAGCGGTGATTCAAATCGAAAAGGTTTCGGAAAAAGACGATCGATTGCATCTTCAAGAACCAGTTAAGGCGGAAACCAATGTAAGACCCGTTGGCGAACAAATTTCCGTTGGTGAATTGGCTTTGGAAAAAGGAACCTTGCTCAACGCTGCCGCCATCGGATTTTTGGCAGGTTTGGGATTCACTTCGGCCAAGGTTTACAAGAAACCCAATGTGGGGATTGTCGTGACCGGAAACGAATTGGTCAAACCTGGAGAATCCTTGGAATACGGAAAAGTATATGAAAGCAACGGCATTATGCTGGAATCGGCCTTGAAGGAAGCTTATTTTGAAAATGTTAATTTGTATGAAGTCAACGATGATTTTGAAAATACCAAGAACAAATTGGCAGAAGCCTTGTCGGCGAATGAGGTAGTCTTGGTTTCCGGCGGAATATCCGTGGGAGATTATGATTTCGTGGCACGGGCTTTAAGAGAATTGGAGGTGGAAAAACTGTTTTATAAAGTCAACCAAAAACCGGGAAAACCCTTGTTTGCCGGGAAAACCAAAAACAAAATAGTTTTTGCCTTGCCCGGAAATCCAGCCGCCGCATTGACTTGTTTTTATGTGTACGTGTTGCCGACACTTTCGATACTTTCGGGGAAAGCGCCTAATTACAATCAGTCCAAACCGATTTCGATTGCCCACGATTATTCGGTTCGAAATACCCGCAGCCAGTTTTTGAAAGCCAATATTGTTGATGATGAAGCGAATGTGTTATCGCACCAAGCTTCCTCGATGCTGAATTCTTTCGCGGTTTCCAACGGCTTGGTTTATGTGCCCGATGGAACTTATGAATTGAAGAAAGGCGACAAAGTGGAAGTGTATTTGTTGTAAGGAATGTAATCTTTGACAAAGACGTAACAAAACTCGCAATCGTTTTGGCAATTTCGTTCTAGTCTCAGTAATTTAAAGAAAATTATTTATTTTTTTATAATTTTAGTCATAACTTAGCATTTAGCAAATAGAAAATAATTGTGACTATAAAATTTAATTTATAACCTTTTAAAATCAATCAGTATGATAGTACAGTATCAAGGTAAAAAAAATGGAAAATCGACAACATTAACCATAAAAATTAACGGAGGCAATTTGTCGAAAACGAGTTCTAATTACGAGCTTTTTTTGTATGTTGGTGATAAAGGAGCCAATCAAGTGCCACTTTTTACGACAGAAATTCACCAAAGTTTGTCGAATTGTTTAAGAGAAATTTACTTGTTCAGGAAACACAATCACATTGCGTTTGATGCTGGTTCAGAAATAACAATAGGCGATTTGAATCCTTACGACCAAATTTTATATGATTTCCTAAAACCAAACTTGTTTGCGGCATAAGCCAATTTCGTAAAGACATAAAAAAAAGACTGTTCAAAAAATGAACAGTCTTTTTTTTTTAATCGGGTTTAAATCAGGACGCGGATGACGCGGATTAAAATGGGTTAGTCTGTAACTTTTAGATTATTGATTGTGTAACTTGCAGAAAAATCAGCGATAATCAGCTAAATTCGCGTCATCCGTGTGCCATTTACTGCAAATGGAATCGGGTTATTTGTTGTAAATATCCAACAACCAGCTGTAGAAACTGTCTTTCCATTGGGAAACCGAATGTCCTTTGTCATAACCCAATCCAAAACCGTGATCGCCTTGGGAATAAATGTGCAATTCCGAATGATTGACTTCGGCAGCGACGGCAGCCAAACCGGGAATTATTTCTTTCATGGGCATTTTTTTGTCATCACGTGCAATAGCCATAAAAACGGGGGGCAATGCGGCTAAATTGTCAATTTTTTTGATGTTGCTCAAAGTGTTTCCGTAATAGATTAAGCCAACAAATGCAGGTTTCCAGTTTACAGGCTCTTTGCTTTCGGTCGATTTGATGGCAATGTTTCCGCTTAACCAGCCTCCGGCAGAAAAGCCCAGAATCCCAATTTTGTCTGAGTCAATTTTTAGGCTTTTGGCTAATTCTTTCATTTTCAGTATACCCGCTCTGACATCCTGATAAACAGCGCCTTTGTAGTCATCCATAGGGATAATCATTTCTCCTTTCTGATCTTTTCTGTTGGTTCTGTATTTCACGACCATACAATTGATGCCTTGTCCGGAAAGCCAAATGGCCAAATCTGTTCCCTCTTTGTCAACCCAATTGGTAGTGAATCCACCGCCTGGGAGTATTACGACTCCAATATGTTTGTTATTGGTTTCAGAAGCTGGGAATAATTGATAGGTTGGAATGGAAATATTGCTGATAACCCTGTTCTTGTGGGATAAAGAAAGCGGATTAATCACGGAATCCACCACGGTTTCTGGATTGGGATGGCTTATTGGGTTTTTCTCGATGCCGTTGGGATATAAAGGCGTTTCCGGATTGGTTTGAGCCAATAAATAAGTGCAGTTTAATAGTAATAAAATGGAGAAAAGGAGTGCGGTTTTTTTCATATGGGTTGGTTTAATAGTGATATATTCTTTCAAAAATATATAAAAAATAGCTTCAAAAATTTAAAAGATGTTTTAATTTATATTGTTGAATTTAAATTTATTGTTTGCGCTAACTCGAAATTTTGAGACCAAGTTAAAAACAGATATATTTGGTAAAAAAAAAATTAAAATGGTTGATGTCAATAAACTAAAGGAATCATTGTATATAATAAATAGTATATCTTATGAAATGAATCAATTGCACAATGAATTAGATATACTACGAATTCCAGTTGAAAGTGTAGTTTTAAGAGAATTAAGAAAATGGGAAGATATGCAAATCTGTAAACTTTTAGATGAGTTTAGAGAATTCAAGAAAATTGACCCGGAAACATATGGTGTTTTTGTTCCCATTATAGATTACATCAATAAGTATCCAGGAATAAGAACATCAAGAAATAAACAACTTGCACATTCAAATAGAGAAGGAGATAAAAAGTGGAAACCTTGGTGGGTTGCATTGAAAGGTCAAGCTGTTCCTAATTCAGAATATGAGAGATTGGCTATTTATGAATTATTACAACAAATATGGAAAATTCTTGAATTTAAATATAATAAGGAAATAATTGATGCGCATTCAGAATTTAGAGAAGATCATAAAAAATTTATTGAAGCTTTAAAAAATAGAGTTCATCCAATGAATTTTTTAGAAAATGTAATTCCAACATTAACAGAGGTACAAAAACTGTTAATAGAAAAACAAATAGGATTAAATATTATGCCTAGTATATAATTTACTCTACTACCGCGTGAGGGATAGCAGTGGAAATCATCCCGATTTTTATCGGGAGATTGCAGCGAATAGCCCGACCCGCAGGGTCACGCCCAATAAAAAAGGGCTAATAAAAGCCCAGTTTCTTTAATAATATCGAAAAATTAATAATTGAATTTCTTGTCCGTCAAGGTTTTCATGAAAGCAATGAGTTGTTTTTTTTCTGGCTCGGTTAAATTCAATTTTTCTTCGGGCAAGGTTTGGTTTTTCAATGAAAAGCCTAAGCCTTTTCCGCCGCCTTCGTTGTAAAAATCGATGACTTCCTCCAAGGTTTTAAAAACTCCGTTGTGCATGTAAGGTGCGGTCAAAGTTATGTTTCGGATGGTGGGCGTTTTGAAAGAGTTTTTGTGGATTTCGGCTTTTGTCAATTCAAATTTACCTAAATCGGTATCTAATTTATTTTGTTTATTAGGCACGCCAAGTACTTCACTTTCGGATTTGGTGTAATTGGGAGGAACCGTTCCATTGGTCAACGGGATGAAATGGCAAGTCGCACATTTGGCTTTGCCGGCAAATAAATTGAAACCTGCTTTTTCGTCGTTTGTAAATTCAACCTCGTCACGCATATAGCCGTCGAACTTGGCATCGTACCCACTCAGGGAACGAATGTAAGAAGCCAAGACATTTTTTATGGCAAAGGCATCGATTTCCTTGTTCGGGAATGCGGTCTTGAATTTGGCCACATATTCTTTGTTTTTTTTCAAGGCAATGGCTGATTTTTCGAGCGAACCGTGCATTTCGTTTTCGTTCGTGATAACGGCAACGGCTTGGTCTTCGAGATAACTCACGCGTGAATCCGAGAAAAAAGCGCGTTGAAAAGCGATGTTGGACAAGGTTGGCGTGTTTCTTTTTACCAAAGATTTTCCGTCTATCGTTATTGCTTTTTCTTGGTCATCGGTAAACGCTTTGTCCGAATGATGGCAGGAAGCGCAAGAACGGCTGTTGTCTCCGGATAAAATGGGGTCATTGAATAGTTCTTGTCCCAATTTTATTTTTTCGGGAGTGGTTTTGTAATCCGGAAATCCCGAGAAAGCTTCGGCATCAAAAGCGTCTTTTTCGAAAAGTGTTTGCGCCGTTGATTTCAAACCTCTTGCATCTTTCAAGAATGGAATTTGCAGTTTTGTTTGGGCTTGATAAATGCTTTTGCTCAACGGATTGGCAATTTCCTTGATGAAATACGCCCTGTCAAAAGAATTGAAATCTTGATGTTGCTGTACATATTTTTTTCCTTTTTCGATGGTTTTCAAAATGGTTTCTAACGCATTCGATTCGGAACTGTAAATTTTACAATAGGATTCGATGCTTTCCAAGGAAGCCAAGGTTTCAGGAATGGAGTTTTGGGCAATGGGAGAATCGAAACCGGTAATTCCCATGGTCACGATTCTAAAAATTTCCAGTCGGATGGCGTCAAAAATATGGGAATCGGTCAAGGTATTCGTTTGCGAAACCAAGTCCAGCCGATTCAAATTGGCTTTAAGAATCCCCAATTGATTCAACAATTCCGATTTGTCTTTTTGACTGTATTTCGGAAAAATGAATTCTTCGATTACCTGAAAACCTTCCGGGGCAACGGTGATGCCTTCGTCAATTTCGTATTCATCCAAAGCGGGACCGTTGATGGCTTTGGAAACCATTGGAAAATAATATTCGCTTAGAATTTCCACTTTTTTATAGGCTTCACGCGATTTTAAAAACTGCTTTTGAATTTTATTTGGAGCTGCTTCCGTTTGAACCAGGCGTTCCAGTTCGACAGCTTCTTTTTTCAAAAGAGCAATGTCGGCTTTAAACAAATCGTTGGTTAGTTCTGTTGTGGGTTTGATATCGGCACAAGAAAACAAGAGTAAAAATAGGGGCAAAAAATAAAAATTTTTCATTTAAAATAGAACTTGATTATAAAAACAAAAACCACGATTCCATAATAGAACCGTGGACTTTGTGCATTAGTAAGATGATTTATCTGGCCAATCCTTTGATGACAACAATTTGGCTGGCTTGTTTTTCAGATGTGCGAAGAGTACCTCCGTCAACACCTTTGTATTTGTCTCCATTCCAGGTATGAGGTTGTACGCTCAACATAAATGTGTCTTCGATTCCTACTTGCTCTGAAACATCGATTAAAGCGCCGTATTCCCATGATCCGAAAGCAGAATTTCCTCCCACGTTGTATTTGGCAGCATCGGCAGCCGTACGACGGTGGTCTAATTCGACAACCACTTTCAGTTGTTTTTTGGCAATGTCATATTGATAAATGTAGGCATCGTGGGTTTCGTCTCCATAAACATTAGAATCTTCCTGAATGTAAACATAGTTTTTGGTTACGCAAATGTTGTCCGGATTTTGGAATTTTCCGGCAATTCCCGTGCGATCATCTCCGTCAAGAATCACTTCCAAATTTCCGGTCAATGGATTTGCTGAGTCTAAATTCAACTTGTAAACTCTACCGTATTTAGTTCTTGAAGCATCGGCATTGGCTCCAGAAAGAGCTTGCCCCGTTACGTTAAAATAAAGTTCGCGATCGGCATCATTTCCTCCTTTTCGGTAATCCAAATCTTCCACTCTGCCAAATTTGATGGCTTTAAGCGTATTCACCGAAGCATTGATTTGGGCACCAGTCATTGTAGTGTGATTTTCAACTTTCACGAAAGAAACAGGATAGGTTTTTCCCGTAACCATGTTTTTCTCTATTTGGTTGTCGTCATTTCTTTTCATCATGTACAACGAACCGTTTTCAAGATCGCCCACGGTATTGGACACATACATGAAAACTTGTCCGCCATAAGTTCCTGAATCGTCATCGCCAATAACAATAACGGTTTTTCCGGAATAAGCCGATTTGTGCAAAGGCACGGCATTTTCTGCACTTATTCTGCCTAATCCCGGTAATTCTTTGGTAACTGATGCTCCTCCAACATTGGCATAAGGATTCACTCCGTGCGTGCGAGATTCTTCACCAGATTCTCCACTTGTTAGATATAAAGGACCAAAACCGTGTTCGGCAGGCGTAACCATTGTAGCACTGCACAATCTCCAAGTTCCTCCGTTGGAATTCAATAAATATTCTCCTTTTACGGGTTTGAAAGTTTTGTCTAAAGTGATTCTTGAAACCGCAAAATTGTCTTCGTTGTTCACCAAAAAAGTAAAAGTTCCATCTGTGTTTTTCAATAAACCGGAACCATCTGCAGAACCTCCAAAAATATAACTTGGACTCTGTGCCAAAACATCATCCGAAGTCAGCAGCGAAAATAATTCCAGGTTTTCAAAACCAGTTTGTTTTTTTAGTAAAACGGGTGTTACCGATTGATTGGCCAATACAACATCGGTTTTGGCAACTGCATCGCTTCCAGATTTATCATTGTTCTCGCAAGAAATCAGTGTTGCCAAAAACAACATTGGTAAAATAATTCTTTTCATTTTAGTTTAGTTTTAAATTCCGTACAAAGGAATGCGCAACATTTAAACTTAAAATGAATTGTATATTACCAAAAGACTACCATTAAGGGGAGATTCTTCGGCAGAATAAACAATTAATTTACATACTAAGGGTTGTTTTATTGTTTGTACTTTTCAATAATGCCTTTGATTACTTCCGAAGTCAGCTCATAACCGTGTAATATTGGATAACCTTCCCAACGCACAATTCCATTGGGATCTATCAAAATGCAATGTGGAATGCCTTGTACTTCCAGCTTGTCATACATGGTTCTTTGCGTGTCTATGGCGCTGTAATATTCTATTTTGGGATTGGCAAGACTTCGTACTTTTTCTGGTGTTTCGTCGCTGATGCCTATAACGATTAAATCATTTTCAAATTCTGCTTTAAATTGGTTCAATTCGGGAATGGCTCTTTTGCACGGGCCACACCAAGTCGCCCAAAAATCGATGAGCACAAATTTTCCTTTGGTGTCGGGTTTGCCTGAAAGCCATTTTTCGACCACCAGTTTCGGCGCTTTTTGATTGATAATCGATTTTGCCCAAATTTTTTTGTCTTGCGAAAAGGTATTTATGGCAAACAAACAGGCCAAGAGTAGTAAGGTGTTTTTCATTTTTATGGTTTTAAATTAACTGGGCCATATATAGTTCAGCTTTACAAAATGATAGGAGCCAACGGCTCTAGACAGATAGATATGATAACGGACACTTTATTTTCTTTCAAATATATAGATATATTATTACAAATTGTAAATATGATTTTCGATTTATTTAGTGATTTTTTGTCTTTTCTATTTTTAGTTCAAGTAAGATCCAGAGGAAAAAGAGTCATTTCTCTCTGTGAAAAAAAGCATTTTGTTATGTTTGTTAAAACACAACGAAATTATTTCATTGAAATGGATTGACGCCACAGACTTATTGAATAAAGCAACCAATATGGCGAACAGTGATTTTGATAAATATTTTCTCAAGAAAATGAATAATTTAAACAGTTATGACCCTTACTGCTTTTTTGTTGCATTTTACTACACAAAAAAATGTATATTCGAATTGAGTTTTTTGATGATTACCCCCAAACGAGGCATAAAAATTTGAATTTACAATGAAATCAATTTCCAATCAAATATTAGCTTATATTTTAATCTCTTTGAGTGTCGTTTATGTGGCTCGTTATTTTTACAATGTACATACCAGAACTCAATTTGAAACCCAACGGTTAGAAAAAAATAACGTTCGTACTTGCGAACGTTTAGCTTACTTTGTTGTGAATCCAATATTGCATAACGATAGTATTTCGCTTAAAACAAATATTAATTTTGAAGCATTGGATGAAAACATTGGTTCGATCCAGATTTTAGATCAAAGCAATCATCTTTATGCGGGAGTAGTAAGCATAAAAGGCAAGACTAATCCAATAAATGGTAATCAACCACTTGTTTTAAGACAAGATTCCATTGTCAGGCCAATTTTATACCAAGGAAAAACATTGGGAAAGGTTGTTCTTTATTCCAATAAAGAACCGTTGCAACAATTTTTAGGGGAATTAAAGCAAATGTTTGTCCTGGAAATATGCGTGATTTTTTTAAGCATTGCCATCCTGCTGTTTTTTGTTTTGAAAAGGGTTGTCATCAATCCTCTTTCCATATTAAAAAAATGGGTGTCTTCCATTAATACAGACAATAGTATTCCTAAACCCAAATTATTTCACAGTACGGAAGTTGACACCATAATTGATACTGTTTCTGAACTAACGGATCGCTTGATTTTCACGCTTAAAGAAAATTTAATTCAAAGCAGGCAAATATTCGAAAAGGAATCACTTATGTCATCGATAAGCACGAACTTGCCGGAAGGAATGATTTACCGCCTTAGTACCTATGATAATGGTGACCGAAAGTTTACTTATTTAAGCGGTTCATTCCAAAAAATATACGGACATACTCCCGAAGAAGGGATGAATGATGCCTCACTTATATTTGGTAGGGTTCTAAGGGAAGATATTCCGCTTTTATTGGAAGCTGAAGCCGAATCCAAAAAAAACCTGTCGACTTATAGATGTGAAGTGAGAATGGTGAATCTAGATGGAACTCGTCGTTTTTCAAGGTTTGTGTCAACACCAACGCCCATGGAAGACGGCTCGATTAGCTGGGATGGATTAGAGCTTGATATTACCGATCTGAAAAAAACACAATCCGATTTGCAGCAAAACAAGTTCCTGTTGGAAAGCATAACCGAAGGATTGCCTGATATTATTTTTGCAAAAGATATTAATGCGCGTTATACATTTGTCAATTCTGCAGTGGCAAATCGTGTCAATAAAACTCCAGAAGAGTTTTTGGGGAAAGACAACAGCACTATTTATTCTCCAGAAGAAGCCAAAAAAACATTGGAGAAAGATCTTGAGATTATGGAAACTGGAGAGATGCAAACTTTTGAAGAAGAGTTGACGACATCTTCAGGGATTGTTACTTTTTTGACCACCAAAGGTCCAATTAAAGATGCACAAGGCAAAACTATTGGAATGTTCGGAATTGCCCGAGATATTACCGATCTAAAAAAAGTGCAATCCGATTTACAGCGAAACAAGTTCTTGCTGGAAAGTATAACCGAGGGATTGCCTGATGTTGTTTTTGCCATGGATCTTGATGGGCGATACCTGTTTGTCAATTCTGCATTGGCAAAGAGTGCCAATAAAAAACCTGAAGAACTTTTAGGGAAAGATAATCGCGATAATTTTCCTCCAGAAGAAGCCAAAAAAATATTGGAGAAAGATCTTGAAATCATGAAAACAGGCCAGATACAAACTTTTGAAGAACAGTTGACCAGGCCTTTCGGAAAAGTTGTTTATTTAACCACTAAAGGTCCAATTAAAGATGCTGAAGGCAAAACGGTTGGAATGTTTGGAATTGCCCGTGACATAACAGATCGCAAGATAGGGGAAGAAGCATTGAGGGTTTCCCAAGAAAAATTTGAGTTTGCTTTTAATTCAAGTCCCAATGCCATTTTCATACAAGATGAGCAGACTGGAGAAATTCTGGAAACCAATGCGACAAGCTCCAAAATATTTGGTTATAGCCAAGAGGAAATTTTATTTAAAACAACATTGGAACTTAATTTATATAAAAATCCAAAGTTTCGCGAAAAAGTAATTGAAATCTTGAATGGAAAAGGTTCTATTCGAAATGTGGAAGTGCTTAGTCGTCATAAATCTGGGGCAGATTTGCATATCGTTTTTAGTGCAGAGCGTCATTATGTTGATCATAAACCTTTCTTGTTTGTCAATATGCAAGATGTTAGCGAACGCAAACAGGTTGAATTGGAGCTTCAAAAACTGAATCTGGACAAAGATCGTTTTATCTCTATTCTTGGACACGATTTAAGAAGTCCCGTGAACAATATCTTGCTTCTTCTGGAACTTTTGCATGCAGATTTGTCCAATATGGAAATGGAGGAAAGCGAGGAAATTGTCGATTTAGCCTATAAATCGGCAAAAAATACTTCCAAATTATTGGATGACGTATTGTTGTGGGCCACGGCACAATCGGGAAAAATGGAGTTCAATTCCCAAATGATTAATTTTAAAACCGATTGTTTGAATGTTGTTGAATTAATGCAAGCCAATGCCAATGCCAAAAATATCACGATTGAATTGCATTGCGAGGATTCATTGGAAGTTTATGTAGATAAAAATATGCTCGATACAGTGTTGCGAAATTTGATTTCGAATGCAATAAAGTTTACTCATACTGGCGGAAAAATTACTCTTTCGGCCGAAAAAACTACTCAGGAAGTCGTGATTTCCGTTGCAGACAATGGTGTGGGAATTGAGCCCAAAGATGTCGGAAAGATATTTGATAAAGCACAAATGTTTACTTCAATTGGAACCAATGCCGAAAAAGGAACCGGTTTTGGTTTGAAACTTTGTCAGGAATTTGTCGAAAAGCATAATGGAAAAATTTGGGTAGAAAGCGAAGTAGGCAAAGGAACTTGCTTTTATTTTTCATTGCCCAATGCAGTTTAACAGTTTGTGTTTTCTGAATATAAGGTACATTCCGACTCGAAATTGCAATAAAGAACTTCTAATAAATCTGCAGGGTCACGCCCAAAATAGTATTTTCTAACAAAAATATCGTTAATTCTCTTTTCTGTAAAAAAGGCTTTCGTTATATTTGCAAAAGTATAACGAAATTATTTCCATTGAGAATCAAAAGTAAAATTTGGATTGAAACCGAGGAAGGCATCATTATTAGTGACGGTCGCATTCAATTATTGAAATTAATTGAAGCGACGGGTTCATTGAATAAAGCGGCCAAAGAAATGAATATTTCCTATCAGAAAGCCTGGAAACTGGTTGATGCATCGAATAAAGCCTCGAAAGAACCGCTTGTAGCCACTCAAATTGGAGGAAACAAAGGAGGAGGCACGGTTTTGACTCCGTATGGAAAATCGTTAATCGAATCTTTTGAGGCAATCAATTCTTCCTGCTGGGAATTTTTGGACGCCGAACTTAAAAAATACGCATTATGACCGTTTCAGATTTGTTAGGAATGCCTTTGTTGTTGCTGTTGCTACCCATAGTGGCGTTCTTGTATGCGAGTGTCGGACACGGCGGAGCCAGCGGTTATTTGGCATTGATGAGTGCATTTTCCTTCCCGATGACATATATGAAACCAACGGCTTTGGTGTTGAATATCTTGGTTTCATCGGTTTCTTTTTACTTTTATTACAGGGAGAAAAATTTCAAATGGAACTTGTTTTATCCTTTTGCATTGACTTCAATTCCGTTTTCGTTTGTGGGCGGTTATTTGAAAATTGACGCTTATTATTATAAAATTATTTTGGCCACTGTTTTGGTTTTTGCCGTATTGCGATTGCTGGGATTTTTTGGCAAAGAAAAAAATACGCTTAACGAAATTAACCTGCCGTTGGCATTAGGATTTGGAGCTTTAATAGGTTTTTTGTCCGGTTTGTTGGGCATCGGCGGAGGCATTATTTTGAGCCCTGTTTTACTGTTGTTCGGTTGGGCAACGATGAAACAAGCGGCTGCAGTGTCGGCCTTGTTTATTTTGACCAACTCGATATCAGGTCTTTTTGGATTCGTTTCACAAGGCGGAACACTTCCTGAATCTTCGTTGGTTTTGATTGGAGTCGTTTTTATCGGCGGATTATTGGGCGCATATTACGGAAGTACAAAGTTTAATTCGAAGTCGTTGCGTTACGTTTTGTCGGCGGTTATCGGAATTGCAATAGTTAAATTATATACCACAGCATAATGGAAAATTTCACGGGAATTATTTTGGCAGGCGGAAAAAGCCAACGTATGGGAACCGATAAAGGTTTGTTGCCACTGAACGGAAAACCGTTTATAAAACATATTTATGAGGCAATGAAACCGATTTTTGGAGACAATATTGTGGTGGTTTCCTCGAATGCGGCTTACGATGCTTTTGGATACAATCGCATTGAAGATTTAATTTCAGATAAAGGTCCTGTGGGTGGTTTGTACACGGCTTTGAAACAGTCAAAAACCAAATTTAATTTGGTGCTGAGTGTCGATGTGCCTTTGATTACAACAGAATTGGTGAAATGGTTGGTGGATAATCACGATGATGGTTATTTGGTCACACAAGTTCAGGTTGGTGATAAAGTGAGTCCATTGGTGGCCGTTTATGATCGTGCTTTAAGAACTCTTTTAGGTGAGCATATGGCAGGAAACCAATTGAAATTGCGTGATGTTATTGCCGAAGTGAATCCTCAGACGTTGATTATTCCTGAAAAATGGGAAAAACAACTGCAAAATATTAACACCGAAGAAGATTATAAAAAAATACAAAAATGATTATTACCCTTAAATATTTTGGTTTACTCGTTGATATTACCCAGAAGAAAGAGGAGGTTTTTCGTTTGGATGAAAGTAAAGTATCGGTCTCTTTTTTGAAATCAAAAATGGAAACCGCTTACGAAGAACTGAAAAACACCAACTATTCCATTGCGATAAACCAATCGATGAGTAGCTTGGATTACACTATAAAAGATCAGGATGTGGTTGCTTTTTTACCTCCATTTGCTGGAGGATAAAAATTTAGATTTCAGAATGCAGAATTGATGAAACAGTAAAAATGATTAACAAAACTAGATATTCCAGACAAATTGCCCTTGATGAAATAGGGGAATCCGGTCAGCTAAAATTACAAAATGCGAGCGTTTTGGTAATTGGAGCGGGTGGTTTGGGTTGTCCTGTTTTGCAAAATTTGGCAGCCGCAGGAGTAGGAACCATCGGAATTGTTGATGGAGATGTGGTAGAGGAAACCAATTTGCATCGTCAATTGCTGTATACTTTGAAAGACTGCGGAAACAGCAAAGCGGAAACAGCCAAAAAAGCGATTTTGGAACTGAATCCAGAGATAAATGTAAATGTGTTTCCTGAATTTTTTAGTACTCAAAATGCTTTTGAAATTGTTTTCGATTACCAAATTATTGTCGATTGTACCGATACGCTTGCCGTTCGTTATTTGATAAATGATGTGGCTGTAGTCAAAAAGATTCCGGTAGTTTATGCTTCGATTTACAAATTTGAAGGACAGCTTTCGGTTTTCAATTATAAAAACGGTCCAAGTTATCGTTGTTTGTTTCCAGAGCAAGAAAGTTTGGAAACGGTTCCCAATTGTGTGGAATCCGGAGTTTTGGGAGTATTGCCGAACACACTCGGTATCTTACAAGCCACCGAAGTTTTGAAAATAATTTTAGAAATTGGAGAAGTTTTGTCAGGTAAATTATTGATTTATGATGCGCTTCATTTTCAAACGCAAATCATTGATTTCACCAAGAATCCAAAAGCGATTGAAAAAGGGTTTATAAACGGAAGTCTGCTTTTGAACAGTAAAAAAACAAAAGAGGATTTAAGTCCCGAAGCGTTTTTAGAAAAATGCAATCAGTCGGGAATGGTTGTTATTGACGTTCGGGAATTGAATGAAATGCCTGAATTTAAAAGAGAAAATGTGATTCAGATTCCGTTGAGTGAATTGGAAGAATACAGTAAGAAATTAGATAAAAATCAGGAAATTGTTGTGTTTTGTCAAACAGGGCAACGCAGTATGGCTGCTATGAGATATCTTCAAAAATCGGGGTTTGTTGGCGTTTTCCATTTAGGAAGAGGCATTGAATCTTTGAAAAATCAAATACAATAAAAACAATAGAAGGGCGGTTTGTTTTAGCCACGAATTCACTAATTGTTAATGAAATAAAAATACTGTACAATTTCACAAATTTTAAATTGACTTTTAAGATTAGTGAAATCAAAATAAAATAGATAAAGAAAGTAATTCGTGAATTCGTGGCTTAAAAATGAGTTTGATGTAAAGAGCGGATGATCTAAAAAAAATAGAATATGTCAGATAAACCAAAGAAAAGTTCTTTTATTCAAGGACAAATAACATCGGAATTCATAGGGAATTCCATTGCCAAACACCAAAGTAAAACGGCGATTGGTGCGCATAATATCTTTTTGGGTCAGGTTCGCGCCGATGTTATCGACGGAAAAACGGTGGCAGCCATCGAATATACCGCTTACGAAGAAATGGCAGAACAAAGTTTATATGAAATCCGTGAGTCGGCTTTCGCCAAATATGATTTGACTTGTCTGCACATTTACCACAGTTTAGGCTTGGTAAAAACAGGCGAGATTTGTTTGTTCGTTTTTGTGTCGGCACCAAGACGCAAAGTGGTTTATGAAGCGTTAGAGTTTTTGGTGGAAGCCATCAAGGAAAAAGCACCCGTTTTTGGAAAAGAAATATTTGAAGACGAATCGTATACCTGGAAAAAAAATACATAAAAAAATGGCACGCGGATGACGCAGATTTAAGTGAATTTTTTTGAAATTTTGAAATATTTATTAAGAGTATCAGTGTAAATCTGTTCAAATCTGCGTCATCTGCGTGTCAAAAAATATAACTATGGTAGATATAACACATAAAATAATTACCCAACGCACTGCAACGGCTCAGGCTATTGTAAAAGTGGGTTCGCCGGCAACGATGCAGGCCATTTTAAACAATACCGTTCCAAAAGGAAACGTATTAGAAGTATCGAGAACAGCAGGATTATTTGCCGTAAAAAACACTTCGAATTCTATTCCGGATTGTCATCCAATGCCAATTGAGTTTACAGGAATTCAATTTGAATTACTCGAAGATTCGGTTTTAATTGAAGTTACCGTAAAAGCCATTTACAGAACCGGCGTTGAGGTAGAAGCCATGCACGGCGCATCAATTGTAGCTTTGACGATGTACGATATGCTGAAACCCATCGATAAACAAGTAGAGATCTCGACCATAAAATTATTGCATAAAAAAGGAGGGAAGTCAGATTTTGGAGTAAAAGAAAAAATGGATTTATCGGTTGCTGTAATGGTTTGTTCCGATTCTGTAGCTTCTGGAAAAAAAGAAGACAGAGCAGGAAAAGTAATCACCGAAAAAATAAAAAATCTAGGATTAAGCGTATCGAGTTATACGGTAATTCCTGATGAGGTAAGCGATATTCAAGAGACGATAAATAAATTTTGTGAGAACAAAAAAGATTTAATCATCATCACGGGAGGAACGGGTTTATCGAATAGAGATGTGACTCCGGAAGCGGTTATTCCATTGTTGGATCGTCGCATTCCCGGAATTGAAGAAGCGATTCGTTCCTATGGTCAGGACAGAACGCCTTATGCGATGTTGTCACGATCTGTGGTCGGTTTCAAAGGAAATACTTTGATTATGGCTTTGCCGGGTTCAACGGCAGGCGCAAGCGAATCGATGGACGCTGTTTTTCCATCGATATTACATTTATTCAAAATACTAAATGGTTTCAACCACGGAAAATAAAACAATTCAAATGCAGGATACTCACGGCAGAGGACACAATTACTTGCGTATTTCGATTACGGAACACTGTAATCTGAGATGTACCTATTGTATGCCCGCCGAGGGAATTGCGCTCACGCCAAGAGCGCATCTGATGACTGCAGATGAAATTGTGACTATTGCCCAAACTTTTGTCAATCTCGGTGTAACCAAAATTCGATTAACTGGAGGAGAACCTTTGGTACGAAGAGATGCCAAACAAATCATTCAACGATTAGGAAAATTAGGCGTTGAACTGACTTTGACCACCAACGGTATTTTGGTTCACGAATTTATAGATACTTTTAAAGAAGCCGGAATTACGACTTTGAATGTGAGTATTGATAGTTTGCAAAAGGATAAATTCAATACGATTACCCGTAGAAATTATTTCGATAAACTATGGGAGAATCTAGATTTGCTTGATGCCAATGGGTTTCAGGTAAAACTAAATGTGGTTATGATTAAAGGTTTTAATGATAATGAAATTATCGATTTTATCGAAATGACCAAAGACCGAAACCTCCAAATTCGGTTCATAGAATTTATGCCTTTTGACGGCAACCAATGGAATAAGGAAAAACTAGTTTCCTATGCTGAAATTATGGAGCAAGTAGAAAGTTTTTATTCCAATGAAAATGTAAAACGCATTCAGGATAAACCCAACGATACGGCTAAAAACCATAAAATAGAGTCTTACAGAGGAAGTTTTTCGGTGATTAGTTCGGTTACCAATCCGTTTTGCAGTACGTGTAATCGTATCCGTTTAACAGCTGATGGGAAACTGAAAAACTGTTTGTTTTCCAATTCAGAAACTTCTTTGTTGGATACTTTAAGAGCAGGCGAATCCATTGAGCCACTCATATTTCAAAATATAAAATCCAAACACGCCATGAGAGGCGGAATGGATGACGATGCCAAATTTCAAAACCCGGAATTGTTTTCTCAAAATAGAAGCATGATTAAGATTGGGGGGTGATTTGGATTTTTTTTTTTTTTAGAATCTTAAAAAGTTTTTAATTTACAATTACAATATAATGTACCTGCTCTCAGGGTCTATCTAATTGGTTTGTCGAACAATGAGTAGTTGGTTTAGAGGTAATTTTAGTCTATAAAGGATGCTAAGTTCAATTGTTATTTGTAATTTAGAACTATTAAGAACCAATCTTATTTTTATGGCTACGAAGAAAGCATCAACTATTACTAAAATTACTTTTTTTTCAACCCAGGCTTACGACAAAGTTTTTTTTGAAAAACACAATATTGATTTTGGTTACAAATTAGATTTTTTTGACACTCAATTAAACGAGCAAACAGCAAAATTAATTCAGGACACGGATGTTGTTTGTGTTTTTGTAAATGATGTTGTAAATGAATATGTAATTAAAAAATTGGCTAAAAAAAACGTGAAAATTATTGCTTTGCGATGTGCAGGTTTTAATAATGTTGATTTGGAAGCCGCTAGAAAATTTGGAATCAAAGTTTGCCGAGTTCCTGCTTATTCACCTGAAGCTGTTGCAGAACATGCCATGGCGATGATTTTGACCTTAAATCGTAAAACACATAAAGCCTATAATCGTGTCCGAGAACAAAATTTTTCTTTAAACGGATTACTAGGTTTTGATTTACGCGGAAAGACAGTTGGGATTATTGGAACAGGAAATATAGGGAAAGCGTTTGCCAAGATTGTTAAAGGTTTTGGTTGTAATATTTTGGCTTATGATATTGTTGCAGATGCCGAAATGGAGAAGGACGGAGTGACTTTTGTTTCATTGGAGGCTATTTTCAAAGAATCGGAAATCATTTCGTTGCATTGTCCGTTGAATGAACAAACCAAACACCTTGTCAATAAAAAATCCATTGCGTCGATGAAAGATCACGTAATGATTATCAATACGAGTCGTGGTGGTTTAATAGAAACGGCTTCGGTTATTGAAGGTTTGAAAGAAGGAAAAATAGGTTATTTGGGAATCGATGTATACGAACAGGAAGAAAAGCTTTTCTTCAGGGATCTTTCAGCTGATATTATTCAGGATGATGCGATTCAGCGTTTGATGAGTTTTCCAAATGTTTTGGTTACGGCACATCAGGCATTTTTTACTAATGAGGCTTTAACGCAGATTGCTTTGGTAACATTGGGAAATATCCAAGTCTTACTGGAGAATAAGGAAATTGAAAACAAAGCTTCGCAGTTGGTTTGAAAGTGTTGCAAATGAATAAAGGAGCTTCAAACTGAAGCTCCTTTATTTATATATATTTCGGAATACAATGTTTTATTCCACCAATTCCATAATTTTACTTTCACCAACAAGATTTACCTTAATCAGGTTGTTTTTTGATAAACCTTTGGTGGCAGCATCCCATTTTTTGCCGCTCAATTCTGATTTGATTTTCAATAATCCCAAATCCATTTTGTTTTCATTGGTTTTTAGTAAATCAATAATCAATTTTTCCTCGTCAGATAATTCGATAGTTTGTTTTTTCTCCGGACGCATTTGCGGGAAAAACAAAACTTCCTGAATAGAGGCATTATTGGTAAGGAACATCATCAAACGATCCATTCCAATTCCTAATCCTGATGTTGGAGGCATACCATATTCTAAAGCTCTCAAGAAATCCTCGTCAATCGTTCCATTGGCTTCATCATCACCTTTTGCAGCCAAACGCATCTGGTCTTCAAAACGTTCTCTTTGGTCAATCGGGTCATTCAATTCTGAGTAAGCATTTGCTACCTCTTTACCGCAAACCATCAATTCGAAACGCTCTGTCAAATCCGGATTGTCACGGTGTTCTTTACAAAGTGGTGACATTTCCTTTGGATAATCGGTAATGAAAGTTGGCTGAATATAATTCCCTTCGCATTTAGCACCGAAAATCTCATCAATCAATTTTCCTTTACCCATTGTGTTGTCAACGTCAATTCCCATCCCTTTTGCAGCTTCAAAAAGTTCTTTCTCGCTTTTACCGGAAATATCAAAACCAGTAAAATGCTTGATGGAATCCGTCATGGTAACACGGGCATAAGGCGCTTTGAAATTGATTTTATGTTCACCAAAAATAGCCTCGCTAGTTCCATTTACACCAATAGCGCAATGTTCCAACAAGTTTTCGGTAAAATCCATCATCCAGTTGTAGTCTTTGTAGGCTACATATATTTCCATGGCGGTAAATTCTGGGTTGTGCGTTCTGTCCATTCCTTCGTTACGGAAGTTTTTCGAAAACTCATACACGCCATCAAAACCACCAACAATCAATCTTTTCAAATACAATTCATTCGCAATACGCATATACAACGGAATGTCAAGCGAATTATGGTGCGTGATAAAAGGTCTTGCTGCAGCACCACCGGGAATAGATTGCAAAACAGGAGTTTCAACCTCTAAATATCCTGCTTCGTTAAAAAATGAACGCATCGAATTGAACAATTTTGTTCTCTTGATAAATGTCTCTTTTACATTTTGATTCACCGTCAAATCCACATAACGCATTCTGTAACGCAATTCAGCATCGTTAAAAGCATCGTGAACTTTTCCATCTTCATCCACTTTTGGCAATGGCAACGGACGCAAAGTTTTACTAAGGAAAGTAAAACCGCTTACACGAATACATTTTGCACCAACTTGTGTCGTAAACAATTCACCTTCAATACCAATAAAATCGCCCAAATCGGTCAATTTTTTGAATACTTGATTGTACAAGGTTTTATCCTCTTCCAAACACAAAACATCACGATTCACGTACAATTGAATACGCCCTTCGCTATCCTGCAATTCAGCAAAACAAGCCTTTCCCTGATCTCTCACACTCATCAAACGCCCGGCAACAATCACCTTTTTACCTTCTTCAAAAGACTCCTTTATTTGCTTCGAAGTATGATTTACAGGAAAAAGATTAGCAGGATAAGGGTTAATTCCTAAATTGCGTAAGTTTTGAAGTTTTTCTCTACGGATAATTTCTTGTTCAGATAATGCCATTATATTCAGATTTTAAGAGCGCAAAGATAACAAATTCATCGCAGAATTTTGATTGCAGATTTCAGAATTTTCAGGAGCAGAAATATTGGGTTTTTCAATCAACAGTCGTCCCGCTATTCGTTGCAATCTTTTGGGCCGAACCCCGCCCCAAAAGGATTTCCACTGCTATCGGGGCTAAACGACAACTTTTGGCTTTTCATAAAACCTTTCTAAAAAAATAAAAGTCAAAAATCCGCGCCAATCCGTTCAATCTGCGTCATCCGTGTTCCATATTTTATTTATAAAAACATTGCCAATAAAAACTTCGTAACTTTGCATTTCAAAATAAGGCAATGAACAAAACCATTCAACTCCAAGATTTAGGACTCCAAGACTACAAAACCACTTGGGAATACCAAGAAAAAATATTCAAGGGGGTTGTCGATTTGAAAATTCAGAACAGGAGAGAAGAAACAAATCTTGCAACTCCCAATTATTTCCTTTTTGTCGAGCATCCGCACGTATATACGTTGGGGAAAAGCGGTGATTTAGAAAATTTATTGCTGAACGAAAAACAACTCGAAGCCAAAGGAGCCACTTTCTACAAAATCAATCGTGGCGGCGACATTACTTATCACGGTCCTGGACAAATAGTGGGTTACCCTATTTTGGACTTGGATAATTTTTTTACCGACATTCATAAATACTTGCGTTTTCTGGAAGAATCCATCATCCTGACTTTGCAGGAATACGGATTGGAATGCGGTCGAAGCGAAGGTGAAACAGGTGTTTGGCTCGGAGAGGGAACCCCGTTTGCCAGAAAAATTTGTGCGCTTGGCGTTCGTGCTTCCCGTTGGGTTACAATGCACGGTTTTGCATTAAACGTCAATGTTGATTTGGGTTATTTCGACAACATTATTCCTTGTGGCATTCGCGGTAAAGCCGTTACTTCTTTAAACGTCGAACTAGGTGTCGAAAAAGTGGATGAAGCTGAAGTGAAAGCGAAAATCCTGAAACATTTCACGACATTATTTGATTGTGAGATTCAATCTGAAATCAAAAATCGTTGATCAACAATCTGAAATCATATTTCCAATTTCAACTGTTCCGGCAATAATCGAAATGTCATTCGATGGTATTTAGTCGTGCCATATTTTCGGATGGCTTCACGGTGTTCTTGAGTGGGATAGCCTTTGTTTTTCTTCCAATTGTACATCGGAAATTCTTCGTGTATGCGATTCATGTAATCATCGCGATAGGTTTTTGCCAAAACCGAAGCGGCAGCAATGCTTAAATATTTGGAATCGCCTTTTATGATACTTTGGTTCGGGATTGATTTCAATAATTCGATTTCTTCTTTTGTAAACCGTTTTCCAAAAGTGTTTTTCAACCCCAATTTGGCATTCAATGCTCTATTGCCGTCCACAATAATGAATTCAGGCGTTTGGCTTAATTTCAAGATGCATTCCTGCATTCCTTTCATTGAAGCATTCAGGATATTTATTTCGTCAATTTCATTCGGATGCAAATGGGTTACGGCGAATGAAATGGCTTGTTCTTCAATAATTGGTCTTAGTTTTTCTCTAACCTTTTCGGATAATTGCTTGCTGTCATTTAAGATTATGTTTTCAAAATAGGGTGGAAGAATTACGGCAGCGGCAGTTACAGGTCCCGCCAAACAACCACGGCCAGCTTCGTCGGTTCCGGTTTCCAGTGTAAATGTTGAAAAATTGGTAAGCAGCATATTTTTGGTATTGGAAGAACAAATATTGTAAAAAATTTTCCAAAAAAGGGTATCAAATTACTATTTGCCAAAACATTTCCATAAATCAAGTCGTTTTTTTATTTGTACCATTTTTCATTTACCTTTGCTTCATAAATATTTATCGAATAATTGCCTAATCATATACCGCTTCAAATGAGGAATTTCTTTTTCTTGTGTTTTTTAGTATTGCCAATATCCTTGTTTTCTCAGCAAAAAATCACGAGTCTTTTGGGTTTTGACAGCGAATACAACAGCACGGATTCGATAAAAAAGAAGAAAGAAAAAGTGGCTCCCATAGATTTGTATCGAGTGATTACTTTGGAACGTGACACTACTTATATCGACACTTCGCTAACCATAAAAAAATTATACAACTATAATTACTTGCGTAGAGATATTTTTGGATTGATGCCTTTCTCGAATGAAGGACAAACCTATAACACTTTGCAATACAGTTTGAATCGTTTTTCGCCACTTCCCGAATTTGGATTCAAGGCAAAACATTTTAATTTTTTGGAAGCCAACCAAATCCGATACAATTCCGTTGCGACTCCCACTACTGAATTGTATTTTAAAACCGTGATGAAACAAGGGCAAAACGTGGATGCTTTTTTTACGTTGAATATGACGCCAAGGCTTAATTTTTCTGCTGCTTATAAAGGATTGCGCTCTGAGGGGCGATATGTTAATCAATTGTCGAGTACCGGAAATTTCAGGTTTACGACAAGTTATAACACCAAGAACAACCGCTATTTTGCCAATGCCCATTTTGTTGCCCAAGACATCAAGAATGAAGAAAATGGCGGAATAACTACGGCAGAAGATTTTGAAAGTGGCGATCCCAACTTTGTAAATAGAGACAGGTTGGAGGTGTATTTAACGGATGCACAATCATTTCTAAAAGGAAAGCGAGTGTTTTTGGATCACCTTTTTAGAGTCAATTCGACCGCTGGAAGCAATAATTTGTATGTGGGCCATCAATTTAATTATGAAAATAAATACTTCGAATACAATCAGCCTACGGTAACTTCCACAGTTGGGAGCTCTATTGTGTACAGATTTGGAGAATCTTATAGAACCAGCGGGATAAATGACCAAACTCATTACAATAAAACCTATAATAAAGTGGGGATTACTTATGAAAACACGACTTTGGGCAAGTTCCAGTTTTTTGCCGATGATTTCTTTAATAATTATTACTATAACCAAATATTGATTTTGGATGACGGAACAATTCCTAGTTCCATTAGCCAAAGGGTTAATAGTATTGGCGGTCAATATGACTATCGAAAAAACAAATGGACGGGACGATTTAGGTTTTCAAGATCAGTCACGGATCAATCTTTGTCTGATTTGGATGCCAAGTTGCAATACGATTGGAATGATGAAACCCAGTTTTCATTCCAATACCAAAATATGAATAAACTGCCCAATGTCAATTATAATTTGTATCAAAGTAGTTACGTAGATTATAATTGGTCGAATGATTTCAAGAATGAAAAAATAAACTCCATTGTTGTCAATGCCAACACTCCTTGGCTTGAAGCATCTGTTCAATATTCGATTTTTAACGACCATTTGTATTTTGCCGATATTTCCACGCCAGAACAGATTGCCTTGAATCAACAAATTGTGAATCCAGCCCAATATGGTAGCGCCATCAATTATTTATCGGTTAAAGTGAGCAAAGAGTTCACTTTTTGGAAACTGGCATTAGACAATGCCCTTTTGTACCAAAAAGTAGATCAACAAGATTTTATTCTCAACGTTCCCGAGTTTTTGACCAGAAACACGCTTTATTTTTCTCAAGAGTTGTTTCATAAATCCTTGTTTTTTCAAACAGGGGTAACGTTTAATTATTTCACGAATTATTTCTCTAATGCATATAATCCGGTCATTGGCGAGTTTTTTGTTCAAAACAGGAAAGAAATTGGGGATTTTGCCAACTTGGATTTTTTCTTTAATGCCCGAATTCAAAGAACCAGGATTTACGTGATAGCAGAACATTTCAATTCTTCTTTTTCAGGAAACAATTTTTATTCGGATCCCAATAATCCGTATCACGATTTTATGATTCGATTTGGCGTTGTTTGGAATTTTTTCCAATAAGGTTTAATAAATAGCTATGAAAAAAAATCAGTTTATATAGAAAAGCGAAAGATTCCTCTTGAATATAGTATCGGTTGCATAAATAAATTTAAAGACAATTGAAGTATTTAGCTTACAGGATTTTAAGCCTTGTAAGCTTTTTTTTATGTTATAATTTTTTTTCAAAAAAAATATTCAAAAATGAGGAATACCGTAAAATAGCAATTAACCACTTATATATTTTTGGGTAATTATTAAAATTATTCAAATGGAAATAGAATCAGTTAAAAACAGAATTTTGGAAATCCACGAAGTTTGGGATCTTATTGGTGACTGTGTGGATTGTTTTAAATATGGAGAAATCCATGAAAGTTACGTGGTTGAAATAATATCGGATTATTGTGTTGGCAAAGGCTATGAGGTAGACGGTTTTCCAATGCAAAAAAGAGAATTGTCCACAGTCAATTCTAGTTATGAAGAAGAATATTTTTGTCACAACCGGTATATAAAATATCTGGATGTGTTGGCGACTCAATATGAAGACGTGTTTGATTTAATGTATTTTTATTCTTCCACTTTCTGGCCGGAACAGTTTTATGACGAGGAATTATATAGAGAGCGTTTGTTGGATTATATCAGTTGCGATGTTTATGAGATAGCTTTTTAATTTTTTTGAAGAAATATTTTTTCCATTATTTGGATTGACGGAATAAATTTTTTGTTAGATGAAGATTAGCCTGCAAGATTTATAATCTTGTGGGCTTTTTTTTGGATCATATTTTCAATATTGATTTTTTCTTAAGAAATAATAAATGCTATTGTTTTTGTAGTGTTTTGAGGATAGTAAGTTTTTGATTTTTGGAATATTTATGCGTGATGAATAATTAAAGGTGTTTTTTTTTATACTTATTGTAATTTAATTGGTTTTTTTTTGGTAAGATTAAAATTATTATTTAGGTTTGCGCAATCGATTACGCTTTGTTTGATGCAGACTATTTGAGTGTATAGTTTACACTTATGTGAAGACTTGATTTTATTCTTTGTATAAAACTTGTTCGGAAATAATTTTGACCATGATATTGTTAAAAAAATGCGAATATCTTTTTTTGGGAGGATATGTAGATTGTGAAATAGATTCAATTAATAACTAAAAACAACATGACTATTGGAGAAAACAGGACCACTTTTTAATTAAACTATGTAATAGCATAGTAAATCAACTTTTTAACCAACCAAACTAACTAATCAATATGAAAAAAAAGAAAATGAGAGTAAGTTATTATTTCCTTTTATTAGGAATATTACTCTGTATGCCAATTTATGGGCAACAAGTATTAAAAATTAATGGTAATGTAAAAGATGCTAAATTAGGAGGGCCACTTCCGGGTGTTTCGGTACTTGTGAAAGGCACGACGAATGGAACTTCTGCAGATTTTGATGGAAATTACACTATAAGCGCCAAATCTACGGATGTTTTAGTTTTTAGCTTTATAGGTTATAAAACACTTCAAGTTCCTGTTTCGGGGAAAACTAAAATTGATGTGAGCTTGTCTGAAGAAAGTAATCAATTGGATGAAATTGTGGTAGTGGGTTATGGAACTTCAAAAAGAAAAGATATTACGGGTTCCGTGGCTTCCATAAAAGGGAAAGATCTTGCGTCTTATCCTGTTGCCAACATTTCGACAGCCATGCAGGGTAAAGTTGCTGGGGTTACGGTTACGGCAATGGACGGTCGTCCTGATGCAAAAGTATCTATTAGAGTTCGTGGAGGTGGTTCTATTACCCAAAGTAATGATCCGTTATTCATTGTTGATGGATTTCCCGTGAGTAATATTAATGATATTCCTGCTTCTCAAATCGCTAGTATTGATGTATTGAAAGATGCTTCTTCAACTGCAATTTATGGAGCTCGTGGAGCCAATGGAGTTGTTCTCGTGACTACAAAAGCGCCTTCTGGTGGTAAAGTGAGTATTACCTACAATGGTAGCACTCAAATTAAATCAGCTTCAAACCATATAGGGGCTTTAGGCGGGTATGATTTTGTAAAAATGAATTGGGATTTTGGAACTCTTATGGGAGCTACCACAGGAGATTCTTGGGCAAGCGAGTATGGACTTGGCACTAAATACAGCAATTTGAATCCAGCGGGTATCAATGCATATAAAACTGCTGATTATAGAGATATTGAAAGAGAGGTTATTCGTAGTACTACCGCCTATAATCATAATATAGCCATAACAGGAGGGAATGAAAAAACGAGATACAGCGTTTCTTTTGACAACTTGGATGATAATGGTTTGAAGATTGAATCCTACTATAAAAGAACCAATATTTTGGCAAAAATAAAAAGTGAAATTGCCAAGAACCTTGATTTTGAAGGGGATATTTACTATAGCAATCAAGAAGTTTTTGGAAATGAAGACCAAACTAGTTCAGTGGGTTCGTGGTTAACAAGAGCGCTGATGTTTACTCCGGTTACTCCTTTAGGAAATCGTAATACTAATCTTGGTGTTTATGAATCTTATGTTAAGCCGCAGTTTGATCCAATTCCAACTATAAAAGATATTTATGACAAAACTTTGCGTCAAAAATATAGAGGGAATGTAGCGCTTACTTGGAGAGTAAATGATGCATTGACTTTGCGTTCAGAATATAGCGCTTCCAAAGATTATAGCTCTCGATATCAATATACTGGTTCGGTTGCAAAAAACACCGTTGGGGTAGAAGGTGGAGATGCTACTATTACCAAAGATTACGACACGCGCTATCGTTTTGTGAACACGGCCAATTACAAATTCCAAAATTTAGGGGAAAACCATAAATTGGATTTGTTATTGGGACAAGAGGTGAATGGTACAGACGGAGAGAGAACGAGACTGACGGGTACTAAGTATCCACTAGCGTATGATTACAATAGAGTTTTTGCCGCTATGGGGCAATATGGCAATCAAAACGAAATAAGAATTTTTAGTAATGAAAAAGATCCTATGCGATTGGCATCTTTCTTTGGACGCGTAAACTACGCTTTGAAAGACAGGTATTTATTTACTGCCACATTGCGTGCAGATGCTTCTAGTAATTTTCCGCCATCAAACAGATGGGGTTATTTCCCTGCTGCCGCTTTTGCATGGAGAGTTTCAAATGAATCATTCTTGAAAGACTCTAAAACAGTTAGTGATCTTAAGGTGCGTTTAAGTTATGGTGAGGCGGGTAATGACCAAATTGCTGCAGGATTATGGAGACCAGAATGGACAGGTGCATCTGGTTATGGATATAATAATGTGCCAAATGGACTTAATGTCCCTGCTTCTACTATGTTGACCAATCCTAATTTGAAATGGGAAACTACAATTACAAGAAACTTGGGTATCGATTATGGTTTCTTTGATAACAGATTGTATGGTACAATTGATGTTTATTGGAATACAACCGAAGATCTTTTGATGGTAAATACCTTGCCAGCTTATACGGGATATGTTTCTCAAATGGATAATATTGGTCAAACTCGCAATACGGGTCTTGAATTTACCATTGGAGGAGATATTGTTAGAAAAGAAGATTTCAAATTATCGGCTAATTTGAATATCTCCATTAACAGAAATGAAGTGGAGGAGCTTTCGCCTGGAGTAACTTCTAACTATTACACCAGTGGTTGGGGATCTTCAACAATGCAGCCAGTAGGCGGTGATTATGGATTTAAAGTGGGAGAGCCTGTGGGATTAATTCGTGGATATAAATATGCAGGGTTTTATACCACGGCAGATTTTAATTATGATGCAGTTACCAAAGCTTATACTCTTAAACCTGGAGTTTCTAATTCAATTGGAGTTTTGGGTAATGTTGGTGGTTCTGGTGCTATTCCTGGTATGTTGAAATTAGAGAAATTGGGTACAACAAGTAGTGCGACTAATATTAACGAAATTGACGACCTTGCAATTATTGGTAATACAACTCCTAAATTCACGGGTGGATTAAACATTAATGCTTCTTATAAATCATTGGATTTATTGTTAGGATTTAACGGTTCTTATGGTAATGATATTTACAATGTAAATAAGTTGTCAAATTCTTTTGGAAACAAACTGCCATTTCATAATTTTAGTCCTTCTACTGAAAATGCTTATACATTGTTTGATGTTAATGCAGCAGGAGATTTGGTAAGAATTTATGATCCAGCTGCATTGGATGCCTTAAATGCAAACGCTACAACGTATATGCCTTTTCACGAAAAAGCAGTGGTACATTCTGATGGAATTGAAGATGGTTCATTCATAAGATTGAATAATGTTACACTTGGATATACATTGCCTTCAGATGTGTCCAATAAAGTTGGAATGCAAAATTTCAGGATTTATGCAACGGTAATCAATGCTTGGTTGTGGACTAAATATACAGGCTATGATCCTGAGGTTGATGCCGGAAATGGTAGAAATGGTACATATCCAACACCTGGTATGGATTTTGGAGCCTATCCTAAAGCGCGTACTTTTACTCTTGGAGTAAATGTGAAATTCTAAATCTGACAATTAATTTTAAAAAATACAACAATGAAAAGAAAAATAATATACCTGAGTTTCTTGTCGATACTGATGTTTACATCATGTCAAGATTTTCTTGAAGTACAATCGGATTCAAAATATGATTCACAGTTTGTATTTCAATCAGCAACCGAAGCAGACAAAGCCCTTTTGGGAGCTTATGAATTGTTGAGCGTTGAATCTGGGATTCACTCCAACAGATTGTTCTATGAAGTAACTGGTGTGGGTTCTGATATTGAGCTAGGGCCGGAATTAACGTCTAATGCACTGCGTTATAATGGAGAAAATTTGTATTTTAAAGCTCCAACAGCCTCCGATAATCCGCCTGATGCCTGGAATGGAATTTACAAAACCATTATGCGTTGTAACGTGATTATTGATGCTTTCGAAAATAATGCGGCATATAATTCTGCCGACAAAACGAAACCATCCACTTTGACTCATTTATATGGCGAAGCTGTAGCTATTCGTGCCACGATGTATTTTGAATTGACCAGAAACTGGGGAGATGTAATTTATTTTACAAAACCTATATTATCGGATGAAGATTACAAGAATGCTGTTGTCACGGATCGTAATATAATTCAAGAAAGTGAATTAGCCAATCTTATTAAGGTTGAGCCAATGATGTATAAAATGAATTCAAATGGTGTGGCTACAACCGCTACTCGTATGGCTCAAGAATATGTTCAAGGATTGATAGGACGATTGGCTTTAATTCGAGGAGGTTATGCACTTAGACCACCAACTTACACAGGTGATGGCGAGGTTCTTCAATCGCATCCTACTAGAGGTAAGATGGTTCGTAGGTCAGATTACAAGACTTATTATACTATGGCAAATACCTACTTGAAAAAGTTGGTTTATTCAGGAAATGCTTCGCTAGTAACTACTGATGCGAGAACTCCATTAAATAAATTCAGTAACCCATTTCAAAAAGTGTTTCAAGATGGTATGGATTATAAAATCAGTCCTGAAATGATTTTTGAAGTGAGTCAACTTGCTGGAGTTACAACAACAGAGCGCCCTTATGCATTTGGTCGTCCTTCTAGTGGAGGTAGTCCAGCTTATCCTCCAAAAGCGTATGGTCAAATACGTTTTTTTCCAACCTATTATTTTGGAATGTTTGACAATAAAGATTTGAGACGAGACGTAACAGTTACTACAACAGGTTTGGGAGGTGTTGCAGATGAAAAAATGATTACATTTAAAAAAGGAAATACTACAAATGGTGGTTTGTCTTTGAATAAATGGGATTATTCTCGTATGACGGATAAAACCAATGCAGTTAGACAAAGAATAACAGGTATCAATGCACCTTACATGCGTTTGGGAGACATGATATTGTTGTTGGCAGAAACTTATTCAGTACTTGGAGATGATGCGAATGCCAAAGCTGAATTATTAAAAGTTCGTAAACGTGCTTTCTTGCCAAGCGATCCTGAATATACAGCAAAAACTACAACTTATGTAAACAGTAAATCCGGAGCGACTCTTTTGACGGCTATTCAAGACGAAAGGGCATTTGAACTTGGAGGAGAAGGACAGCGTAAATTGGATTTAGTTCGTTGGGGATTATTGGGCAAAAAAGTAAATGAATTACAAACTCAAATGACGGCAATGATTAATGCGCTTCGTACCACGGGTTCTTATACTTTTCCAAATGGAAACGTGATTTCTGCTAATATCTACACTAAAGAGTTTACTCTTGCACAAGCACAAGCTTTAGGACTTAGTGATATCTTGACTGGAAATACTTATGTTTCAGAAACGGATCCATTGCATCCGCTTTTATTTCCAGCTTGGAGAGGTACTGCAACGGATTGGGTAGCTCCAACAAGTGTGACATTGAAGAAATCGATGTTGGCAATAAAAGGATTGTTCAAGCCTTTGACTCCTACAGAAGTAACAGCAGCTATTGCAGCTGGTTACAAGTCGGTTCCTTATGGTGTTGATCTTACCAATGAAGTAACTAAACCATGGGAAGTAAATACTGACGGTGTTTTTGGAGGGTATCTTCCAGCAGATTACACGGCTAATTATTCCCCACTTTATTTGGTAGCCATTCCTGCTACGACTATTCAAGTGTCGGGAGGTAAAATATCCAATAATTATGGTTTTCCAAATCAATAAAATCATTTGATATTCTGTTTATTAAAATCCGCCTTAGGGCGGATTTTTTTATGCTTTGCCTAAAATAATTTCTAAATTATGATAAATAAAATGGTTGGGAATGTTTTAATCTTGTTCATTAACATTAGATTTGTGAATCTAAAAATCGTTAATCTAAATCAACAATCCATTTGACTTTTACTGCCATAGATTTTGAAACTGCCACAGCATACCATCCCTGTTCTGTTGGGATAGTTACCGTAGAAAACGGCGTGATAGTCGATGAATACGTCACCCTGATCAAGCCTCCGAAAAACGAATATAATCCCTACACGATTGCGGTTCACGGTATTTATCCACGCGACACGGTGAACGCAAAAACTTTTGCCCAAGTTTATCCAGAAATTAAAAAGCGACTTCAAAACAGGAAAATTGTGGCTCATAACGAAAGTTTTGACCGTAATGTTTTGGCCAAATCAATGGCGCTTTACGGCTTGGATTATGAAGAATTGAATATTGGCTCCCGATGGGAATGCACCGTAAAAATTTACAAAGCCAAAGGGCTAAAACCAGCAAAATTAAGTGATTGCTGCCGTGAAATGAATATAAAATTAAACCACCACGAAGCGTTGTCCGATGCTCGTGCTTGCGCCAAATTATATTTGCTTCGCTAGTCATTGCGAGAGACGAATGAATCTTGTTTTCTGAATACTAATTGGGCTTTGTATTTTTTCAATGTAAAGTTGGATTTTTTTTCATTACTTTAGTATTCAATCTAAAAGCTTGAAAATGAAAGAAGATTTTCTCCATTACCTCTGGAAATTCAAGAAATTTGACTCTTTGAACCTGAAAACTTTCAATGGAGAGGAAATCACCATTATCAATGTAGGACAATATTTAGAATTGGCAGGTCCTGATTTTTTCAATGCCCAAATTTCCATTGGTAACCAAAAATGGGCAGGAAACGTGGAAATTCATCTTAAATCTTCGGATTGGTACGTGCATCATCACGAAAGAGACCAGGCTTATGAAAACGTGATTCTTCACGTGGTATGGGAACACGACACCGAAATTTTTAGGAAAAACAACAGTGAAATTCCCGTTCTGGAACTCAAAAAATATGTGGATGACGAAACAATCGTCAATTACCAATCGCTGATAGCGCCAAAATCTTGGATTTTTTGTGAAAAACAATTGGCAGCAATCCCGCAGTTTACCTTGAAGAATTGGCAAGAACGTTTGTTTTTCGAGCGATTGGAAAGAAAATCAAATCCCATTTTCGAATTATTGAATCAAACCAATCAAGATTGGGAAGCGGTTTTGTTTTGTCTTTTGGCCAAGAATTTAGGATTGAATACCAATGGCGATATCTTTTTTAAAATAGCCCAAACCATTCCGTTTTCCATAATAAGAAAAGAAAGTTTCGAAGTCGAAAATTTGGAAGCCTTGCTTTTGGGAAGTGCCGGTTTGTTGGACTTGGAAAAAGAAGACGCTTATTTCAAAGATTTAAAATTCAGGTATTTTTATTTGTTGCACAAATATCAATTGGAGAAATTTATCGTTGAGCCAGTGCAATTTTTCAAGCATCGTCCAGATAATTTCCCGACGATTCGATTGTCGCAATTGGCGAATTTATACCATATTCAACAAAACTTGTTTTCGAAAATAATCACTGCAACTTCGATAGAAAGTATTTATGAAACCTTTCGTGTTTCGGCTTCGAATTATTGGCAAAAGCATTATCAATTTGACAAAGAGAGCCCCAAGAAAGAGAAGAAGTTTTCTAAAGCATTTATTGATTTGATTTTAATAAACACCATAATTCCACTTCAATTTGCATACGCAAAAAGTCAAGGCAAGGAAGTTTCCGAAGATTTGATACGGTTGTTGGATAAAGTCGCTCCCGAAAAAAATGCGATTATGGATAAGTTCAGTTTTTTTGGCATCAAATCAAAAAGTGCTTTTGAATCGCAGTCCTTGTTGCAACTCAAAAATGAATATTGCAATAAAAGCCGTTGTCTGGAATGCGCCATTGGAATGGAATTGTTGAAAAAAAGTTAATTTGGCAATTCGTTAATTCAAGAATAGTGTAATTTTGTTCCAAACTTCAAAATATGTCAGCAGTACTACAACTCAAGTATTTTTTTGAAAAATATGGTTTCCATGTTTCTTCCCGCCTTGCCGATAAATTGGGAATGCGTGTAACCAGCGTGCGTTTGTTTTTTATTTACATCACGTTTGTCACGGCCGGATTGTGGTTTGGCGTATATTTAACGTTGGCTTTCTGGATACGATTGAAGGATTTGGTTCGAGCCAAACGGACTTCGGTTTTTGATTTGTAATCAAGTCTTGCAAATAGAAAAAGGGATTATAAAGCAAAGCTGCTTTATAATCCCTTTTTTAGATTTAGATAATTGTTATTCTTTCGAATTATTTAATCTGCTGTTTTTTTTGCCATAGAAAAAATAAAATATAACACCTAAAGCCATCCAAACAAAAAGTCTCAGCCAATTTGTCCAACCAAGGCCGTACATCATGGCGCAGCACACAAATACTCCTAAAAGTGGCACGAAAGGAACAAATGGAGTTTTGAATTCCCTGACCATGTTTGGCTCTTTTTTTCTTAAGATAACAACAGAAATGCATACAAGAACAAAGGCAAATAAAGTTCCAATACTTGTCATGTCTCCAACAATATCTCCGGGAATAAAAGCAGCAAAAGCTCCAACAATTACTAGAATTGCAAGATTTGCTTTGTATGGAGTTTTGTATTTGGGATGTAAATCACTAAATGCTTTTGGTAGTAAGCCATCTTTACCCATAGAGTAAAAAACTCTTGATTGCCCTAATAACATCACTAAAATAACAGATGAAAAACCTGCTAATATGGCAATGGTTATAAATTGGGCAAGCCAGTTATAGCTTTCTCCCATAGCGTGGATTATGGCATTGGCCACAGAAGCCTCCTTCCCGCTGGTTCTAAAGAATTCTACTGGCTCAAGACCTGTAAGAACATGTCCAAAAAGGATGTATAAAACGGTACAAACAGCCAAAGATCCCAAGATGCCGATTGGCATATTTTTTTTAGGGTTTATGGTTTCTTGTGCAGCTGTACTTACGGCATCAAATCCGATGAATGCAAAGAAAACGGTACCTGCGGCTCCCAATATTCCCATTATGCCTCCATAGGCGTGTCCAACTCCATGTTCGTCAACGAAAACATCTGTTGGCGGGATATAAGGAGTGTGGTTGGCTGGGTTTATGAAATGCCACCCCACAACGATGATCAATATAACAATCAAAACTTTAACAACAACAATAATGGAATTTACCACAGCTGATTCATGTATTCCTTTTATCAACAAGAGGCTGATTACGGTAACTATAAAAAGAGCAGGTAAATTGATCATTCCCTGTTCTCCTGTTAGTGATGTTTGAAATGGTGAATGACAAAGGGCATAGGGTATGGGGTCTACATGAAGCACGTTTGTGAGTAAATTGTTTAAATATTCACTCCAAGCAATCCCTACTGTTGCAGCTCCCACTGCATATTCAAGAATTAAATCCCAGCCGATAATCCATGCCAGAAATTCACCCATAGTGGCATATGTGTAGGTGTAAGCACTTCCCGAAATGGGAATGGAAGACGAAAGTTCAGCGTAACACAATCCTGCCAATGCACAACCTATGGCGGCAACAACAAAGGCTATTGTTACTGATGGTCCTGCACTTTGTGCAGCTGCGGTTGCTGTTCTAACGAATAATCCAGCACCAATAATTGCGCCTATTCCTAGTGCGACCAATGACCAGGCGGTTAATGTTCTTTTTAATCCTTTTTCTGAATCAGCGGCTTCTGCCAATAGTAGATCTAATGGTTTTCTTTTCCAAATTGACATATTATTTTGGTTTGTTGTTAATATGTACCAAATATATTGTTTTTTTGATGCAGTAACTATAAGTAAAACTTCATTTTTGAAAATGTTTGTTCTCTTTTTAACTTTTTTGTTGAGAAAACAATTATTTTATAAAATATTTCTTATGTTTATATATTGTAAATTGCTTTTGGAATGAATTTTAAAACAATTAAGACCTATTTTAAGTTTTTCCAAGGGGAACGCTTGGGGATTTTTTTATTGTTTACAGTGATTATTTCTTTACAACTGGCTTATTTCTTTACCGATTTTAGTTCCTTTTCGAATGATTCTCCCGAAAAGGAGAAGTGGCTTTCCCTGCAATCACAAGTAGATTCGATGAAACAAGAAAAGCGGAATTACATTCCAAAGATCTATCCATTCAACCCTAATTTTATTTCGGATTACAAAGGGTATAAACTCGGGATGTCTGTTTCGGAAATAGACCGGCTGTTGGCTTTTAGAAAGCAAAATAAATACGTGAATTCGCCCAAAGAATTTCAAGCGGTGACCAAGGTTTCGGATTCCTTGTTGAATGCCATTTCTCCTTATTTTAAATTTCCGGATTGGGTCAAGAACAAGAAACAATCCAAAGAATATAAAAAATATTCCTATACGGCTTTCGCTAAAAAAGAAAAAGTGGTCGTCATCGATATAAATAAAGCTACCCAAGAAGATTTAATCAAGATTTATGGAATTGGCGAGGCAATTTCACTTCGAATTTTAAAATTCAAGGAAAGTCTTGGCGGGTTTGTTTCAATGGAACAGATGAAAGATATTTGGGGATTGTCGCCTGAAGTTATAGAAAATTTGAATTCCCATTTTAAAGTTTCGACACTTCCCGAGCTGAGGAAAGTGGACATTAACAACGCTTCCATCAAGGAATTATCCCAGTTTCCGTATTTCAATTATCAGCTCGCCAAACAAATAGTAACTTTCAGGAGCATGAATGGTGATTTTAAAAATGTTGATGATTTAACAAAAATTAAAGGTCTTCCTATTGATAAGGCAAATATTATAGCCTTATATTTGGCCTTTTAAAATTCATACCTTTTTTACAATGAACTTCGATTACAGCGAAACGCAAACAATGATAGCGCAATCTATAAGAGATTTTGCCGAAAAAAATATTAGACCTTATATAATGGAGTGGGATGAAGCGCAAACTTTTCCGATTTCTTTATTCAAAAAATTGGGTGAAATGGGTTTTATGGGGGTTTTGGTTCCCCAAGAACTTGGAGGTTCTGGATTGGGATATCATGAATATGTTACCATTGTTGAAGAGATTTCTAAAGTGGATCCATCCATAGGATTGTCGGTTGCTGCACATAATTCATTATGTACAAATCATATATTGGCATTTGGAAATGAAGAACAAAAGAAAAAATGGATTCCAAAATTAGCCACTGGCGAACATATCGGCGCTTGGGGATTAACGGAGCACAATACGGGTTCTGATGCTGGCGGGATGAATACGACTGCCGTTAAAGATGGAGATCATTGGGTTGTAAATGGAGCCAAAAATTTTATTACCCACGGTATTTCTGGGGATGTTGCAGTGGTAATTGTACGTACTGGCAAAAAAGGGGATTCTAAGGGAATGACTGCTTTTGTATTTGAAAAAGGAATGCCGGGATTCACTTCGGGAAAAAAAGAAAATAAACTGGGAATGCGCGCCAGCGAAACAGCCGAATTGATATTTGACAATTGCCGAATTCCCGATGCCAATAGATTGGGAGAAGTAGGGGAAGGTTTTGTTCAATCGATGAAAATTTTGGATGGCGGAAGGATTTCAATAGGAGCTTTGTCGTTGGGTATTGCAAAAGGAGCTTATGAAGCGGCATTGAAATATTCGAAAGAAAGACACCAGTTTGGAAAAGCGATAAGTCAATTTCAGGCAATAGCTTTTAAACTTGCCGATATGGCGACCGAAATTGAAGCCTCGGAATTGTTGTTGCACAAAGCGGCTTTCTTGAAAAACAACAACCGAAACATGACTACTCTTGGAGCGATGAGCAAAATGTATTCTTCGGAAGTTTGTGTGAAAGTGGCTAACGAAGCTGTCCAAATTCATGGTGGTTACGGTTATACCAAAGATTATCCAGTTGAGAAATTTTACAGGGATTCCAAATTGTGTACCATTGGAGAAGGGACTACCGAGATTCAGAAATTGGTGATTTCCAGAAATATTTTGAAAGGATAAAAAGAGAATAGTATATAGGTAAAAGAGTCAAGAAGCAAGAAATTGTAACTTGACTCTTTTTTTTGTTAAATCCATCTTCTTTTTATTGGTTGAAAAATAATTTGTGTTTTTTGATTCATAATTCAAAAGTTTGATTACTTTTGCAGCCTTAACGAGAGGAGGTGATAAAATTATGTTAATTATACCAATTAAAGACGGAGAAAATATCGATAGAGCATTAAAGCGCTATAAAAGAAAATTTGACAAAACTGGAACTGTTCGTCAACTAAGAGCTCGTACTGCTTTTATAAAACCATCAGTTACCAACAGGGCAAAAATTCAAAAAGCTGCTTATATCCAGAATATGAGAGACAACATCGAGAATAGTTAATTATTTTCTGTTGCAATAAAATACCGTTAGTCATTAAAGTTTAATACCTTTGATGCTAACGGTTTTTTTTATGGCTAATAATAAGGACGCATTTAAAGATTATCTGCAATTGGAGAAAAAATATTCTCCACATACCGTAAATGCGTATTTGAATGACATCAACTTCTTCGAGTCGTTCAATAAAAATCAATTCGATCAAGAAAATATCGACCAGGTAAACTACAGTCAAATAAGGACTTGGATTGTTTCGCTTGTGGATGACAATATGTCGAATGTTTCGGTCAACAGGAAAATAGCTTCCTTGAAAGCATTCTATAAATTCTTGCTGAAAACAAAACAAATAGAAGTAAGTCCGCTCTTGAAGCATAAAGCATTGAAAACCCCCAAAACGCTCCAGATTCCTTTTTCGGAGAAAGAAGTTGATGATGTTTTGAACCAAATACAAAATCCAGAAGGTTTTGAGGAAATAAGGAACAAGCTTATAATTGATTTGTTTTACACCACCGGAATTCGAAGGACGGAATTAATTCACCTGAAAGCTAGCAATGTAAACGTGTCAAACGGCACCATGAAAGTTCTTGGCAAAAGAAATAAGGAGAGAATTATTCCGCTGTTGCCAATTGTTTCCCAACAGCTAATTTTGTATTTTAACGAAAGAACACGTTTAGAGAAGGTTACGGATGGCGACTTTTTTTTTCTCACAAAAAAAGGGTTAAAATTGAATGATTCCTTTGTGTATCGATTAATAAATAACTACTTTAGTACTGTCTCCGAAAAGGTAAAGAAAAGTCCACATATATTGCGACATACGTTTGCGACTCATTTATTGAATAACGGAGCCGATTTGAATTCAGTGAAAGAATTATTAGGACATTCAAGTTTGGCGTCGACTCAAGTTTATACCCATAGTAGTTTGTCAGAACTAAAAAAGGTGTATGAGGAGGCTCATCCGAGAAATTCAAAATAATTCTAAAATGTTTAACCAATAAAAATTTTGATTATGAAGGTAAATGTTCAGGCAGTTAACTTTACTGTTGACAGAAAACTAGTGGATTTCGTTCAAGAAAGATTGGACAGATTAGAAAAATATTACGATAGAATAGTATCGGCAGATGTTTTTTTGAAAGTAGAAAAGACGAGTGAAAAAGAAAATAAATTTGTCGAAATCAAAATTAATGTTCCTGGGGATGATTTTTTGGTAAAGAAACATTGCAAGACTTTCGAAGAAGCGGTGGAGCTTTCTGCGGAATCTTTGGAGCGTTTGTTGGTAAAAAGGAAAGAAAAAATAAGAGATCATATTTAATATCAAAATTTTTTAAAAAAATGTTTTGATTGAGAGATAAAATTTCTACATTTGCAGTCCGTTAGAAATAGCGGACTTTTTTTATTGATATTGCCAGCGTAGCTCAGTTGGCTAGAGCAGCTGATTTGTAATCAGCAGGTCGTGGGTTCGAGTCCCTCCGCCGGCTCAAAAGGCGAAAGTTTTAATAGAAAAAGTTGGGGAGATACTCAAGCGGCCAACGAGGGCAGACTGTAAATCTGCTGTGTGAACTTCGCAGGTTCGAATCCTGCTCTCCCCACAAGAATTAATTTTAGATTGCGGATTTTGGTTATAGATTAAAAGAATCTAAAATCTAAACTCTCAAATCAAGGATTCTGCCGACTTAGCTCAGAGGTAGAGTGCTTCCTTGGTAAGGAAGAGGTCACGGGTTCAATTCCCGTAGTTGGCTCAAGTAAGTAGGAAATTGAAATAAATATATAAACTAGATTAAAAATTAAGTAAAATGGCAAAAGAAACCTTTAACCGTTCGAAACCACACTTAAATATTGGTACGATCGGACACGTAGATCACGGTAAAACTACTTTAACAGCAGCAATCACAAAAGTGTTATCTGATGCTGGTTACTGTCAAGCAAAATCATTTGATCAAATTGATAATGCTCCAGAAGAAAAAGAAAGAGGTATTACAATTAATACATCACACGTTGAGTATGAAACTGCTAACCGTCACTACGCACACGTTGACTGTCCTGGTCACGCGGATTACGTAAAAAACATGGTTACTGGTGCTGCTCAAATGGACGGTGCTATCCTTGTTGTAGCTGCTACAGACGGACCAATGCCTCAAACACGTGAGCACATCCTTTTAGGTCGCCAGGTTGGTATTCCTAGAATGGTAGTTTTCATGAACAAAGTGGATATGGTTGATGATGCTGAGTTGTTGGAACTTGTTGAAATGGAAATCAGAGACTTATTGTCTTTCTATGAGTATGATGGTGACAACTGTCCAGTTATTCAAGGTTCAGCTTTAGGTGGATTGAATAATGATCCAGCTTGGGTTCCTAAAATTCTTGAATTGATGGAAGCTGTTGATAGTTGGATTGAAGAGCCAGTACGTGATACTGACAAACCATTCTTGATGCCGGTTGAGGATGTATTTACAATTACTGGTCGTGGAACTGTTGCTACAGGTCGTATCGAAACTGGTATTGCCAATACAGGAGATGCTGTTGAAATCATTGGTATGGGAGCTGAAAAATTGACTTCTACTATTACAGGAGTTGAGATGTTCCGTAAAATCCTTGATAGAGGTGAAGCTGGAGATAACGTAGGTTTGTTGTTGAGAGGTATTGATAAAGAATCTATCAAAAGAGGAATGGTTATCATTAAGCCAGGATCAGTAAAACCACACGCTACTTTCAAAGCAGAGGTTTATATCTTGAAAAAAGAAGAAGGTGGACGTCATACTCCATTCCACAATAACTACCGTCCACAGTTCTACGTACGTACAACTGACGTAACAGGGGTTATTACATTACCAGAAGGTGTTGAGATGGTTATGCCAGGAGACAACTTAACTATTAATGTAGCTTTGTTAAGCCCAATTGCAATGAATGTTGGATTACGTTTTGCTATCCGTGAAGGTGGTAGAACTGTAGGTGCAGGTCAGGTAACTGAGATTGTAGCTTAATTTATAATACTAATTATTAGCCAGTAACACCCTCAAGGTGTTACTGGTTTTTATTAACGAACGGGCGTAGTTCAAGGGTAGAATAGCGGTCTCCAAAACCGTTGATGGGGGTTCGAATCCCTCCGCCCGTGCAAATAAAATAAATCATAATGACAAAAGTTGTTAATTATATATCAGAAGCATTTGAAGAATTAAGATCAAATGTTACTTGGCCGGAATGGGCTGAAGTACAACGTTTAACTATTGTTGTTGCTGTTTTCTCCGTATTGTTTGCTTTGGCAACTTGGGGAGTGGATGAAATGTTTGCAAATTTATTAGAGAAATTTTTCACCTGGATAAAAGCGTAATTTTTTTGTTATGACAGATAATAATTTAAAAAAATGGTACGTCGTTCGAGCAGTAAGCGGACAGGAAAATAAAGTGAAAGCTTACATCGAAACCGAAATCGCCAGATTGGGAATGGGTGATTATGTTTCCCAGGTTTTGGTTCCTACTGAAAAAATAGTTACTGTAAAAGATGGAAAGAAACTAGCTAAAGATAAAGTTTATTTTCCGGGTTATGTAATGATTGAAGCTAATCTGATTGGTGAAATTCCTCATATTATCAAGTCTATAACAAGTGTAATCGGATTTTTAGGTGAAACTAAAGGTGGTGAGCCTGTTCCATTAAGACTTTCTGAAGTTAACAGGATGTTGGGTAAAGTAGATGAATTGGCGGTGAATACCGATACTCGTTCAGTGCCGTTTAATTTGGGCGAAACGATCAAGGTTATTGACGGACCTTTCAATGGTTTCAATGGAACTGTTGAAAAAATTAATGAAGAAAAGCGTAAACTGGAAGTAATGGTGAAAATTTTCGGAAGAAAAACACCATTGGAATTAGGGTTTATGCAAGTTGAAAAAGTATAATTTTTGTTACATATATAATAAGTCACATTTTCGCTTCCATGTTAATGTGTTAAATTTTTTAAAAAATGGCTAAAGAGATTAGTAAAGTAGTTAAACTACAAGTTAAGGGAGGTGCTGCGAACCCGTCGCCACCGGTTGGACCTGCTTTAGGTGCTGCTGGTGTTAATATCATGGAGTTCTGTAAGCAATTTAATGCTAGAACCCAAGATAAACCAGGTAAAGTTTGCCCAGTGCAAATTACAGTGTATAAAGACAAATCTTTCGATTTTGTTGTAAAAACACCACCTGCTGCTGTTCAATTAATGGATGCAGCAAAGCTTAAATCTGGTTCAGGAGAACCAAATCGTAAGAAAGTAGCTAGCGTTACTTGGGATGTTATCAAAACAATCGCGGAAGACAAGATGGTTGATTTAAATGCATTCACAATCGAGTCTGCTATGAGCATGATCGCAGGAACGGCTAGATCTATGGGTATAACTGTAACTGGAGATTCTCCTCTAAAACAAGCTTAAGACATGGCAAAATTGACAAAAAAGCAAAAAGAGGCTGCTTCAAAAATTGAAAAGAACAAACTATACTCTTTGAAAGATGCTTCAGCATTAATCAAAGTTATAGCTTCTGCAAAATTTGATGAGTCTGTTGATATCGCAGTACGTTTGGGTGTAGATCCAAGAAAAGCGAATCAAATGGTGAGAGGTGTGGTAACATTGCCTCATGGAACTGGTAAAGATGTAAAAGTATTGGCATTGGTTACTCCAGACAAAGAAGCGGAAGCTAAAGAAGCTGGTGCAGACTATGTAGGTCTTGACGAATATTTACAAAAAATTAAAGACGGTTGGACAGATGTTGACGTGATCATCACTATGCCGGCTGTTATGGGTAAATTAGGTCCATTAGGTCGTATTTTAGGACCTAGAGGTTTAATGCCAAACCCTAAAACAGGTACTGTAACCATGGATGTTGCAAAAGCTGTTGCAGAGGTTAAAGCTGGTAAAATTGACTTCAAAGTTGATAAAACTGGTATCGTGCACGCAGGAATTGGTAAAGTTTCTTTTGGAGCTGAACAAATCTTCGACAACGCACACGAAATTATTCAAACATTAATCAAACTTAAACCAACTGCTGCTAAAGGTACATACATCAAAGGTATTCACCTTACAAGCACAATGAGTCCAGCAATTGCTTTGGATCCTAAAGCAGTATAATTGGTAGTTAAAAATTTTTAGTATGACTAGAGAAGAAAAATCAATCGCGATTGAAGATTTAACTGCACAGTTAGCTGGTACAAATATCATTTATGTATCTGATATTTCTGGATTAAATGCAGAAACAACTTCAAACTTGAGAAGAGCTTGTTTCAAAGCAGGTATTAAATTAGAAGTTGTCAAGAATACTTTGCTTGCAAAAGCAATGGAAGCTTCAGCTAATGATTATGGAGACTTGCCTTCTGTATTAACAGGAAACAGTGCTATCTTTATTTCAGACATTGCAAATGCACCTGGAAAAATAATCAAAGATTTCAGAAAAAAATCTGATAAGCCAGTTTTAAAAGGAGCTTACATCAATTCTGAAATTTACATTGGAGACAATCAATTAGATGCCTTGGCAACTATTAAATCTAAAGAAGAGCTTATCGGCGAAATCATTGGATTATTGCAATCTCCAGCACAAAGAGTTATTTCTGCTTTACAAAACCAATTCGCTGGTAGCGAAGAGGCTGAGGCATAATTCTCAATGCAGGAAATTAGTTTTTCTTGCTGCTTAATTAGCGCACAATAAATAAATTATATTTTACAAATCATTTTAAAACGATAGAAAAAATGGCAGATTTGAAACAATTCGCAGAACAATTAGTTGGCTTGACAGTAAAAGAAGTTAACGAATTAGCAACAATATTAAAAGATGAGTACGGAATCGAACCAGCTGCTGCAGCTGTGGTAGTTTCAGGTGGTGGAGAAGCTGCTGCTGAAGAAGTACAAACAGAATTTACAGTTGTATTGAAAGAAGCTGGTGCTTCTAAATTGGCAGTTGTAAAATTAGTAAAAGAACTTACAGGTTTAGGTTTGAAAGAAGCTAAAGATGTAGTTGATAGCGCACCTGCTAATGTAAAAGAAGGTGTTTCTAAAGAAGAAGCAGAAGGTTTGAAAAAATCTTTGGAAGAAGCTGGAGCAGTAGTTGAATTAAAATAATTCAATTCGCTTTAGAGAATTAGGTTTAGGTCTTGGATGCATATCCAAAGACCTAAACCCTTTTTCGTATAATTAAATTATACTCTAAAAGTTATCTTAAAGAGTCTTAAATACGAAATAGCTTTTAGTCAATACGAAGAAAAAAATTTACAGATACTGGTTTATTTTTAAGATGTATTGATCATAAAAGAAAGTATACGTTACACAGTGTATTCACACAAAAAATTACTTTTTTTTAATCAAAATTTTGTCAATTGATGATATCAAATCAAACTGAAAGATTGAATTTTGCCTCAACAAAAAACATACCACAGTATCCAGATTTTTTGGATGTTCAGGTAAAATCGTTTAAAGATTTTTTTCAATTAGAAACTAAATCTGACGAAAGAGGCGACGAAGGCTTATACAATACCTTCATGGAAAACTTTCCAATCACGGATACAAGAAACAACTTTGTATTGGAATTCCTGGATTATTTTGTAGATCCACCACGTTACACCATTCAAGAATGTATTGAGAGAGGTCTTACCTATAGTGTGCCTTTAAAAGCAAGGTTAAAACTATATTGTACAGATCCAGAGCACGAAGATTTTGAAACTATTGTTCAGGATGTTTATCTTGGTACAATTCCTTACATGACTCCTAGTGGTACTTTTGTAATCAATGGCGCCGAGCGTGTTGTTGTTTCTCAATTGCACCGTTCTCCTGGGGTTTTCTTTGGACAATCTTTCCATGCCAATGGAACAAAATTGTATTCTGCCAGAGTAATTCCTTTCAAAGGATCTTGGATAGAATTTTCAACCGATATCAATAGCGTAATGTACGCTTATATCGACAGAAAGAAAAAATTACCTGTAACCACTTTATTCCGTGCCATTGGGTTCGAAAGAGACAAGGATATCTTGGAGATTTTCGACTTAGCAGAGGAAATTAAAGTTTCTAAAACAGGACTTAAAAAATATATAGGTAGAAAATTAGCCGCTCGTGTTTTGAACACTTGGCATGAAGATTTCGTGGATGAAGATACCGGCGAAGTTGTTTCTATCGAACGTAACGAAATTATCCTTGACAGAGATACCATTATCGACAAAGATAATGTGGAAGAAATTATCGATTCTAACGTTAAATCTATTTTGTTGCACAAGGAAGACAATAATGCAGTAGATTATTCCATCATCCACAACACGCTACAAAAAGATCCAACCAATTCTGAAAAAGAAGCCGTTGAGCACATCTACAGACAATTGCGTAATGCAGAACCGCCTGATGAAGAAACTGCTCGTGGTATTATAGATAAATTGTTCTTCTCTGACCAACGTTACAACTTAGGTGAAGTAGGTCGTTATAGAATAAACAAAAAATTGGGTCTTGATACTCCAATGGAAAAGCAAGTGCTTACCAAAGAAGATATCATTACCATTGTGAAGTATTTGATCGAATTAATCAATGCGAAAGCAGATATTGATGATATCGATCACTTGTCAAACCGTCGTGTTAGAACTGTTGGTGAGCAATTGTCTCAGCAATTTGGTGTTGGTTTGGCTCGTATGGCAAGAACCATTCGTGAGAGAATGAACGTTAGGGATAACGAGGTGTTTACACCAATAGATTTGATTAATGCTAAAACATTATCGTCTGTTATCAACTCTTTCTTTGGAACAAACCAGTTGTCCCAGTTTATGGATCAAACGAATCCATTGGCCGAGATTACGCACAAAAGAAGATTATCTGCACTTGGACCAGGTGGACTTTCGAGAGAGAGAGCTGGATTTGAGGTTCGTGACGTTCACTATACGCACTACGGACGTTTATGTCCAATTGAAACTCCAGAGGGACCAAACATTGGTTTGATTTCATCTCTTGGTGTTTATGCTAAAGTTAACGGAATGGGTTTCATCGAAACGCCTTACCGTAAAGTAACTAAAGGAGTGGTAGATTTAGAATCTACTCCAGTTTACTTAAGCGCAGAAGAAGAAGAAGGAATGATGATTTCTCAGGCAAACATTGAAATGGATGCTACAGGAAAAATCCTTGCCGACAACGTAATTGCCCGTCAAGAAGGTGATTTCCCTGTAATTGATCCATCACAAGTTGATTATGCTGACGTTGCTCCAAACCAAATTGCTTCAATTTCTGCTTCATTGATTCCTTTCTTGGAACATGATGATGCGAATAGAGCGTTGATGGGATCTAACATGATGCGTCAGGCTGTACCATTGTTGCGCCCTGAAGCACCTATTGTTGGAACAGGATTGGAGCGTCAAGTAGCTTCAGATTCCAGAGTATTGATTAATGCTGAAGGACCTGGAACTGTAGAATACGTAGATGCAAATATCATCACCATCAAATACGATCGTTCTGAAGAAGAAAGAATGGTAAGTTTTGAAGAAGATGAGAAAACATACAATCTAATTAAATTTAGAAAAACCAATCAAAGTACAAGTATCAACTTGAAACCTATCGTAAGAAAAGGAGACAGAGTAGTTCTTGGACAAGTATTATCTGAAGGATATGCTACCCAAAATGGAGAATTAGCTTTGGGTCGTAACCTAAAAGTTGCATTTATGCCATGGAAAGGATACAACTTCGAGGATGCGATCGTGATTTCTGAAAAAGTGGTTCGTGACGATATTTTTACCTCTATCCACGTTGATGATTATTCATTGGAAGTTAGAGATACTAAATTAGGTAACGAAGAATTAACGAATGATATTCCAAACGTTTCTGAAGAAGCCACTAAAGATTTAGATGAAAATGGTATGATCAGAATTGGTGCCGAGGTTAAACCTGGTGACATTCTTATCGGAAAAATCACGCCAAAAGGGGAATCAGATCCTACTCCGGAAGAGAAATTGCTTCGTGCAATCTTCGGGGACAAAGCAGGTGACGTGAAAGATGCTTCATTGAAAGCTTCTCCATCTTTGCACGGTGTTGTGTTGGACAAAAAATTGTTCGCAAGAGCAGTAAAAGATAAACGCAAACGTACCCAAGATAAAGATGCTTTAGGCGCTTTGGAAATGGAATTCGAAGTTAAATTTGTTGAATTGAAAGACAAATTAATCGAGAAACTTTTCTTGATCGTTAATGGTAAAACATCTCAAGGTGTAATGAATGATTTGGGTGAAGAAGTATTGCCAAAAGGTAAAAAATACACTCAAAAAATGCTTTATGCAGTTGAAGATTTTGCCCACTTGAGCAAAGGTCAATGGGTTGCCGATGATGCAACTAATACTATGGTGAATGATTTGATTCACAACTATAAAATTAAGTTGAACGATTTGCAAGGTGCATTGCGTAGAGAAAAATTCACGATTACTGTTGGTGATGAATTGCCATCAGGAATTTTGAAATTGGCTAAAGTATATGTTGCCAAAAAACGTAAACTGAAAGTTGGGGATAAAATGGCGGGACGTCACGGTAACAAAGGTATTGTTGCTCGTATTGTTCGCCACGAAGACATGCCTTTCTTGGAAGACGGAACACCGGTTGATATCGTGTTGAACCCACTTGGGGTACCTTCACGTATGAACATTGGTCAAATTTATGAAACGGTTTTAGGTTGGGCTGGAATGAACTTGGGTAGAAAATTTGCTACTCCAATTTTTGATGGTGCTTCTCTTGACCAAATCAATGAATTGACTGACGAAGCTGGAATTCCACGTTTTGGACATACACACCTTTACGATGGAGGAACTGGAGAACGTTTCCACCAAGCAGCAACAGTTGGAGTAATCTATATGTTGAAATTGGGTCACATGGTTGACGATAAAATGCACGCACGTTCAATAGGACCATACTCATTGATAACGCAACAACCATTGGGTGGTAAAGCCCAATTTGGAGGTCAGCGTTTTGGAGAGATGGAGGTTTGGGCACTTGAAGCTTATGGAGCGTCAAGTACACTTCGTGAAATATTGACCGTTAAATCTGATGATGTTATTGGTAGAGCCAAAACTTACGAAGCAATCGTTAAGGGAGAGTCTATGCCGGAACCAGGATTGCCTGAATCATTCAATGTATTGATGCATGAATTGAAAGGTCTTGGACTTGACATTCGTTTAGAAGAATAAATAAATTTCAGTAGTCAGTCTCGATTTTCGGGGCTGATTGCTCATTTATAAGAGTTTTTAGGATTTATACCCGTAATCCGTTCCGATTTTTTATATAGACTATATAATTAGCACTTCAAAATTTAGTTGAAGTTTAGAGAAGTAATCCGAGGTAGTAAAGAAACAGCAGTGCTGCATATTTACAAAATCAATTTTTAATTGCAAATAAATCAATAGTAAAAACTATGATGAATAATAGAAATAATAATAAAGACAAGAATCCTGTAAAAAGATTCAACAAAATTTCGATTGGACTAGCTTCTCCTGAATCTATCTTGAAAGAATCAAGAGGTGAAGTATTGAAGCCGGAAACTATCAACTATAGAACTCACAAACCAGAGCGTGACGGACTTTTCTGCGAAAGAATCTTCGGACCAGTAAAAGATTTCGAATGTGCTTGTGGTAAATATAAAAGAATTCGCTACAAAGGAATCATTTGTGACCGTTGTGGTGTTGAAGTTACCGAGAAAAAAGTACGTAGAGACAGAGTTGGACACATCAACCTTGTTGTGCCAATTGCCCACATCTGGTATTTCCGTTCTCTTCCAAACAAAATTGGTTACATATTAGGTCTTCCGTCCAAGAAATTAGACATGATTATCTATTATGAAAGATATGTTGTAATTCAAGCTGGTATTGCCAAGACTCCGGAAGGAGAATCGGTACAAAGATTGGATTTCTTGACAGAAGAAGAGTATTTGAATATTTTGGATACCCTTCCTGCAGACAACCAATATTTAGATGATTTTGATCCTAATAAATTTGTTGCCAAAATGGGAGCAGAGTGTATCATGGATTTATTGGCTCGTATTGACTTGGACGCTTTGTCTTATGAATTACGTCACTCTGCCAACAATGAAACGTCTAAACAACGTAAAACTGAAGCATTAAAAAGATTACAAGTTGTTGAATCGTTCCGTGAGTCTAACTTGAACCGCGAAAATCGTCCAGAATGGATGATTATGAAAGTAGTTCCAGTTATTCCACCAGAATTGCGTCCATTGGTGCCGCTTGATGGAGGTCGTTTCGCAACTTCAGATTTGAATGATTTATACCGTCGTGTTATCATCCGTAACAATCGTTTGAAAAGATTGATGGAGATCAAAGCTCCAGAAGTTATCTTGAGAAACGAAAAACGTATGTTGCAGGAATCAGTGGATTCACTTTTCGATAATACTCGTAAAGCATCTGCGGTTAAAACAGAATCAAACCGTCCGTTGAAATCACTTTCGGATTCCCTTAAAGGAAAACAAGGTCGTTTCCGTCAAAACTTGCTTGGAAAACGTGTGGATTATTCTGCTCGTTCGGTAATTGTTGTTGGACCAGAATTGAAATTGTTCGAATGTGGTATCCCTAAAGATATGGCTGCCGAATTGTACAAACCTTTCGTTATCCGTAAATTGATAGAAAGAGGAATTGTAAAAACAGTTAAATCGGCCAAAAAAATAATTGACAAAAAAGAGCCTGTAGTTTGGGACATCCTTGAAAATGTAATCAAAGGACACCCAATAATGCTGAATCGTGCTCCTACTTTGCACAGATTGGGTATCCAAGCATTCCAGCCAAAATTAATTGAAGGAAAAGCAATCCAATTGCACCCTTTAGTTTGTACGGCGTTTAACGCGGATTTTGATGGGGATCAGATGGCGGTTCACTTGCCGTTGGGGCCAGAAGCTATTTTGGAAGCACAATTGTTGATGTTGGCTTCTCACAATATCTTGAATCCTGCCAATGGTGCTCCGATTACGGTACCTTCTCAAGACATGGTATTGGGTCTATATTATATGACCAAAGAGCGTTTGTCAACTCCAGACCATAAAATCTTGGGTGAAGGCTTAACTTTTTATTCTGCGGAAGAAGTAAATATTGCCTTGAATGAAGGTCAATTGGAATTGAATGCTAGAGTAAAAATTCGTGCAAAAGATTTCAATGAAGCTGGAGAATTGGTGTATCAAATTATCCAAACAACAGCTGGTCGTATCTTGTTTAACGAAGTAGTTCCAGAAGCTGCGGGTTACATCAATGACGTATTGACCAAGAAAAACTTGAGAGACATTATCGGACACGTTTTAAGCGTGACCAATGTTCCTACAACGGCTGCCTTCTTGGACAACATGAAAGATATGGGGTATAAATTTGCCTTCAAAGGTGGATTGTCATTCTCATTGGGAGATATTAGAATCCCGGATCAAAAACCAAAATTAATTGCAGATGCCAGAGAGCAAGTTGAAGGTATTTCTGCGAATTATAATATGGGTCTTATTACCAATAACGAACGTTACAACCAAGTTATTGACGTATGGACTTCAACAAATGCACAGCTTACAGAGGCAGCAATGAAAAACATTAGAGAAGACCAACAAGGTTTCAACTCGGTGTACATGATGCTTGATTCTGGAGCGAGGGGTTCCAAAGAACAGATTCGTCAGTTAACTGGTATGCGTGGTTTGATGGCTAAGCCTAAAAAATCGACTGCCGGTGGTGGTGAAATTATTGAAAACCCGATTCTTTCCAACTTTAAGGAAGGTCTTTCGATTCTTGAGTACTTTATCTCTACTCACGGTGCTCGTAAAGGTCTTGCGGATACCGCTTTGAAAACGGCCGATGCGGGTTACTTGACAAGAAGATTGCATGACGTTTCTCAAGATGTAATTGTGAACACGGTAGATTGTGGTACTTTAAGAGGTGTTGAAGTTTCAGCATTGAAAAAGAACGAAGAAATCGTGGAATCTTTGGGAGAAAGAATATTGGGACGTGTTGCGTTGCAAGATGTCATCAATCCTTTGACAAACGAAGTTATCATCGCGGCTGGTGAGCAAATTACCGAAGCCTACATGAGAGCAATCGAGGCTTCTCCAATTGAAAAATTAGAGGTTCGTTCTCCATTGACTTGTGAAGCCACAAAAGGTATTTGTGCTAAATGTTACGGTAGAAACTTGGCAACAGGCAAGATGACTCAAAAAGGAGAAGCAGTTGGTGTAATTGCCGCTCAATCTATTGGAGAGCCAGGAACACAGTTGACACTTCGTACTTTCCACGTTGGAGGGGTTGCGGGTGGTATTTCTGAAGAGTCTAGCATCATTACAAGATTTAATGGTAAACTAGAAATCGAAGATTTAAAAACTGTTAAAGGTGAAGATGGAGAAGGTAATGCAGTTGATATTGTAGTATCTCGTTCTACGGAATTGAAATTAATTGACGAAAAAACAGGAATCCTGTTAAGTACAAACAACATTCCTTACGGTTCAAGCATCTTTGTTAAAGACGGTGAATCAGTAACAAAAGGAACCGTGATTTGTAAATGGGATCCATATAATGGAGTTATTGTTTCGGAATTTACAGGTAAAATTGCTTACGAAGATTTAGAGCAAGGACAATCATTCATGGTTGAAATTGATGAGCAAACCGGTTTCCAAGAAAAAGTAATTTCAGAGTCTAGAGCCAAAAAATTAATTCCAACTTTATTGGTTTACGGTAAAGACGGTGAATTGATACGTTCTTATAACTTACCAGTTGGAGCCCACTTGATGGTTGACAATGGCGAGAAAATTAAAGCAGGTAAAGTATTGGTTAAAATTCCACGTCGTTCTTCCAAATCAGGAGATATCACGGGAGGTTTACCAAGAATTACCGAGTTGCTTGAAGCTCGTAACCCTTCAAATCCAGCCGTGGTTTCCGAAATCGATGGTGTGGTTTCTTTTGGAAAAATCAAAAGAGGTAACCGTGAGATTGTTATCGAATCTAAGTTTGGTGAGGTTAAGAAATACTTGGTAAAACTTTCCAGCCAAATCTTGGTACAAGAAAATGACTTCGTGAGAGCGGGTGTGCCATTGTCTGATGGTGCCATCACTCCGGAAGATATTTTGAGAATTCAAGGACCAGCTGCTGTTCAACAGTACTTGGTAAATGAAATTCAAGAAGTATACCGTTTGCAAGGGGTAAAAATAAACGACAAACACTTTGAAGTAGTAATACGTCAAATGATGCGTAAAGTAAGAGTACAAGATCCAGGTGACACTTTATTCTTGGAAGATCAATTGATTCATACCAAAGATTTCATCGTTGAAAACGATAAATTGTACGGAATGAAAGTGGTTGAAGATGCTGGAGATTCAAGTAACTTGAAACCAGGACAGATTATTTCTCCTCGTGAATTGCGTGATGAAAATTCATTATTGAAACGTACGGATAAAAATCTTGTTGTGGCTCGTGATGTTATCACGGCAACGGCAACTCCTGTATTGCAAGGTATCACGAGAGCGTCGCTTCAAACTAAATCGTTCATCTCTGCTGCGTCATTCCAGGAAACTACCAAAGTATTGAACGAAGCTGCCGTGGCAGGTAAAATCGATTATTTGGAAGGATTGAAAGAAAATGTAATTGTAGGTCATAGAATTCCTGCCGGAACCGGTATGAGAGAATATGATAACACGATTGTAGGTTCGAATGAAGATTACCACGAAATGATGGCTAATAAAGAGGAATACATATACTAGGTTATGAATAACTCAAAACAACAAGAACAAATCAACATCGAGTTGGATGAAAAAACGGCTGAAGGAATCTATTCCAATTTAGCCATAATCAATCATTCCTCTTCTGAATTTGTGTTGGATTTTGTAAGCATAATGCCTGGTATTCCAAAGGCTAAAGTGAAATCGAGAATTGTCTTGACGCCGCAACATGCCAAGAGGCTGTTAAGGGCCATTGGGGAAAATATTCACCGTTTTGAAATCGCCCATGGCGAAATAAAAGACACCGAACAACCTCCAATACCGTTGAATTTTGGTCCTCCGGGACAAGCATAATTATAGAAAAAGGCTCCAGAAATGGAGCCTTTTTTTGGGTTAAATAGTTTCTTGTGATTTATTTATCAGTTTGTTATGGTCAAATGGTGGTGCTTTCCTGTTCCTGTCCTGTTTCTTGTGAATGGATTATTTTATCCGTATGAATCAGTTGAATTTGTGCTTTAAACGAGTATTGTGGTGATTCATCGAAAATATTTTCCATTAAAAAACGATTCGTTTAGTTTTGACCCCAGATAAGAGATACATTATGTCTCTAGATAAAAATAAACGAAATGAATAATTTTTCTAAACAAGGCGGGAACAAAATCAAGGGTACTATCTTTATGGTGTTGCTTTTTGTTTTGATGTCAAACGTTGCTGTTTTTGGTCAAACTACAGAGGAAAATAATAATGTTCAAACCGCAACAATAGAAAACAATGAAATTGTAAATAACAATATTGAAATCAATACAATAAAACAAGAAGCTGCTTCTGATGCTTCCAACATGAATTTTGTACTTTGGTTTATGGGTTCAAAACAAAGTCCAAATGCAAACGTTGTGCCAGCCGGGACAACTGCAAAAAAACAATTCATGACTTCTGGTACTGCGCCTAATCGTTTGTTGATTAAAGCTTTCTTGAAAAAAGCAGTAAACTTCGAAAGTGCCGTCGTTTAAAGCTCTAAAATAGATATACAAAAAACGCCAATTAAAAAATTGGCGTTTTTTTGTTTAAAGATTTTTAAATTAAATCTTGATAAGACTTATGTTATTCAAACTCCGAAGTAAAAAACAATTTTACGTTTGGATATTTGTTTTGTGTCATTTGTATCGTAAAATCCGAATCGGCCAGGAATACCAATTGGCCGTATTTGTCGTGAGCCAAGAATTTTTGTTTGATTCTCCTGAATTCCTTGAACTCCTCACTTTTTATATCATTTGGTTTAACCCAACAGGCTTTGTGAACAGGGAAATTTTCATAAGTACATTTGGCGCCATATTCGTGTTCCAAACGGTATTGGATTACCTCGTATTGAAGTGCTCCCACGGTTCCAATAATTTTTCGGTTATTCATTTCCAGGGTAAACAACTGCGCAACTCCTTCGTCCATCAATTGGTCAATCCCTTTGTCCAATTGTTTGGCTTTCATAGGGTCGGCATTGTTGATGTATCTGAAATGTTCCGGAGAAAAACTCGGAATTCCTTTGAAACTCATCACTTCTCCTTCGGTTAGGGTGTCTCCAATCTTGAAATTCCCCGTATCGTGCAAGCCTACAATGTCACCGGGGTACGATATGTCCACGATTTCTTTTTTCTCTGCGAAAAATGCGTTTGGGCTGGAAAATTTTAAATTCTTTTTTTGGCGAACGTGAAGATAGGGTTTGTTTCTTTCGAAAGTTCCGGAAACAATTTTGATGAAGGCCAAACGGTCTCTGTGTTTTGGATCCATGTTGGCGTGGATTTTAAAGACAAATCCCGACATTTTTTCTTCTTTTGGATCAACCAATCTCGTTTCGGAATCTTTTGGTCTTGGCGATGGTGCAATTTCGACAAAACAATCCAAGAGTTCGCGAACTCCAAAATTATTCAATGCCGATCCAAAAAACACGGGTTGCAATTTCCCGTCCAAATAGTCTTGACGGTCAAATTTCGGATAAACTTCGTCAATCAATTCCAGTTCTTCCCTTAATTTATAAGCGGGTTTCTCGCCAATAATTTTCTCTAATTCAGGATTTTTAACATCCGAAAAAGCGATAGTTTCTTCGATATTCTTTCTGCTGTCTCCGCTAAATAAGTTGATGTTTTCTTCCCAAAGATTGTAAATTCCTTGAAAATCATATCCCATTCCAATCGGGAAACTCAAAGGAGTAACCGTTAGTCCCAGTTTTTGTTCCACTTCGTCCATCAAGTCGAAAGCATCTTTTCCTTCACGATCCAATTTATTGATAAAAACAATGATGGGGATATTTCTCAGTCGGCACACTGCAACCAGTTTCTCGGTTTGTTCCTCGACCCCTTTGGCCACGTCGATAACCACAATCACGCTGTCCACTGCGGTCAAGGTCCTGAAAGTGTCCTCGGCGAAATCCTTGTGTCCTGGCGTGTCGAGAATATTTATTTTTTTGTCTTGATAATTAAATGCCAAAACCGAGGTCGAAACCGAAATTCCTCTTTGGCGTTCAATTTCCATAAAGTCACTCGTTGCACCTTTCTTGATCTTGTTGTTTTTTACCGCACCGGCTTCCTGAATGGCGCCTCCAAAAAGGAGCAGCTTTTCTGTCAATGTAGTTTTTCCGGCATCGGGATGCGAAATAATCCCAAAAGTTCTTCTTCGCTGTATTTCTTCTAAAAAGCCCATATTTTTATAAATAGTTTGCAAAAGTACTATTTATAAATGCCAATTGAAAAAAATTGTAACATCTATGATGGAAAGTCACGGTTTTAAAGTTGGTTAAAAGTTTTTTTGATTCTTTGAGACACATCCAAAAGAGTAATGTGGCAAGAATGTAGTTCTGTTGCCTTAGGAGGGTTAGTCAGAATTATTGATTAATATGCGTAATTATATGCTTATCATAAAGTTACACTATTCATACACTATCCATACACTATCCATACACTATGTCCCGTCCTAAAATAACTATGACCCGTCCTAAAATAACTATACAGGTTATTAAATAAATCCTGCTTTAGCTATACAAATATAATTATTAATCCTAAACTTACTATACGCCTGCTTTTTCATAGTTAAATTATAGGCTTCTTGCACTAGCCTGAAATTACAGTCTCCACTTCTTTTTGCCGAGGGAATTGAATTGTTTCGTAATTTTACTTTGTTTAAATGAAACTTATCTGACAAATGTGTATTTTTGTTTATAATATGGCAAGTTTTGAAGAGCCCCTGTCAAATAAAGCCAATTGAGATTGTATCACACAAGGCTTCATTGGTATTTTACAATTAAAAATGTTGCACTGATTTTATATCTTTGAATTATGAATACAACTACAAAACCAAAACACATTGGGCGTAATATTAGCCGAATCAGGGAACTAAGAGGAATGAAGCAAGAAGCATTGGCAATTGCTATGGGAGTGAGTCAACAATCTGTTTCTAATATGGAAAATAGTGAGAGCTTAGACGACGATAAAATATTGGAAGTAGCAAAAGCACTTGGGGTCACATCAGAAGCTGTAAAGAATTTTTCTGAGGAAGCAGTCATTAATTATTTTAATTTTTATGATAATAGCTCGAGCCAAGGTAATAACATTGGGGCTTTTGGTACAACTAATTATACGTTTAATCCCTTAGATAAACTTGTTGAAGCTTATGAAGAAAACAAAAAACTTTATGAACGTTTAGTTCAATCCGAAAAAGAAAAAGTCGAATATTTAGAGAAGCTATTGAAAAAATAGAAATCCTAAATTTTATGTATAGTTTGAAGTGACGTTTCCCGACTGTTCTGTCCTAAATAACTTGAAGATATGGTCGTAGTTTACATTGTTTGTACTGGAGCCAAAAAGATAGACAGCGTTGTTTTACAGCTTTTAAATGGAATTGAAAAAGCAATTTCGGTTGGAGAGGCAAGGGTAAGTAAATCTTGTTTTTTTAGACTTTTTTTGTCAAAAACGAAAAATAGGAAATGGATTTTGTCGAAATTGTATTTTATTGGTCTAACGGTTTTGTTTTTAACAAATTATAACGTTTTCGTTAATAAGATTCATCTTTTTTATTAAATCCATATTATAGGATATAATATCTTTGTATGGCAAAAAAAATATTTCAAAATTTAAAATTAAAAGTAATGAGTATTATTATCAAAATTCACGCAAGACAAATTTTCGATTCAAGAGGAAATCCTACAATAGAGGTAGATGTAGTTACAGAAAGTGGTGTTTTAGGAAGAGCGGCAGTTCCATCTGGAGCTTCAACAGGTAAATTCGAAGCAGTAGAATTACGTGACGGAGGAAAAGCTTTCTTGGGAAAAGGTGTTTTAAAAGCGGTTGAAAATGTAAATACTAAAATTGCTGAAGAATTATTGGGAATTTCAGTTTTTGAACAAAACTTGATTGACCAAACCATGATTGATTTAGACGGTACACACAATAAATCAGTGCTGGGTGCAAATGCCATTCTTGGTGTTTCTCTTGCTGTTGCAAAAGCGGCCGCAAACGAATTGGGATTGCCTTTGTATCGTTATGTTGGAGGAGTTTCTGCCAATACGTTGCCAGTTCCAATGATGAATATCATCAACGGAGGGTCTCACTCTGATGCGCCTATCGCATTCCAGGAATTCATGATTTTCCCTGTAAAAGCAACTTCTTTTACACAAGCCATGCAAATGGGAACCGAGATTTTCCACAATCTTAAAAAAGTGTTGCACGACAGAGGTTTGAGTACCGCTGTGGGGGACGAAGGAGGTTTTGCCCCGAACTTGGCCGGTGGAACTGAAGATGCTTTGGATACCATCAAATTGGCAGTTGAAAAAGCAGGTTATTCTTTTGGAGATGAAATCATGATTGCTTTGGATTGTGCTGCATCCGAATTCTATGAAAACGGAAAATACGATTATTCTAAATTTGAAGGAGCTACCGGAAAAATCAGGACTTCTGAAGAGCAAGTGGACTATTTGGCTGGATTAGCCGCTAAATATCCAATTATTTCCATTGAAGACGGTATGGACGAAAACGACTGGGATGGATGGAAATTGTTGACAGAAAAAATTGGAGACAAAGTACAATTGGTTGGAGACGATTTGTTCGTGACTAATGTGGAACGTTTGTCTACTGGAATTGAAAAAGGAATTGCCAATTCAATTCTTGTAAAAGTAAACCAAATTGGAACTTTGACAGAAACAATTGCTGCGGTAAACATGGCTAAAAATGCAGGATATACTTCAGTAATGTCTCACCGTTCTGGTGAAACTGAAGATAATACAATTGCAGATTTGGCGGTTGCTTTGAACTGTGGACAGATAAAAACAGGTTCAGCTTCACGTTCTGATCGTATGGCAAAATACAACCAGTTGATACGAATTGAAGAAGAATTAGGGAATACCGCTTATTTTCCCGGAAAAAATGCATTTAAAATAAAATAAGCATACGAATTTTGTTAAAAAGCCATTTACCTCAAGTAAATGGCTTTTTTTGTGTGTTTTAACAATTTCGTTGCGAAATTCATTTTTTAATTCAGTTGAAAATGCCTAGATTTGGAGAATTATTTTATAATGATTTATTTCCAAAAACACTATGTCAAAAACAGCAACACTAGAGATTGAAGGCAAGAAATACGAGTTACCAATATTCATTGGAACCGAAAATGAAATGTCTATAGATATTAGCAAATTACGTGATTTATCAGGGGCAATCACGTTAGATCAAGGATATAAAAACACGGGAGCTTGCAAGAGCGAAATTACTTTTCTTGATGGAGAAGAGGGGATTTTGCATTATAGAGGGTATTCCATTGAAGAATTGGCAGATAAAGCTGGTTTTCTTGAAGTATGTTATTTGTTGATTTTTGGAGAATTGCCTACTGTGGCACAATTAGAAGAGTTTGAAAGTCATATCAGGAGATATACCTTGGTTAACGAGGAAATGAAAAGCATCATTGATGGGTTTCCAAGAACGGCACATCCTATGGGAGTTTTGTCTGCCTTGACAAGTGCCTTGATTGCTTTTAATCCTAAAGCCGTAAATCCAGACAATGAAGACGAATTGTATGAAGCGGTTTGTAAACTTATGGGGAAATTCCTTGTAATTGCCTCTTGGACGTATAGAAAAAGTTTAGGTTTTCCATTGAATTATTATGACAATACTATAGGATATGTTGAAAACTTCATGCAGTTGATGTTTAAATTACCTACTGAACCTTATAAAGCAAATCCAGTAATCGTGGAAGCCTTGGATAAATTGTTTATTCTGCATGCCGATCACGAACAAAACTGTTCCACTTCAACAGTGAGAATGGTAGGTTCATCCCACGCTGGTTTATTTGCTTCAGTTTCTGCAGGAATTTCAGCTCTTTGGGGACCATTGCACGGTGGAGCAAACCAGGCTGTTCTTGAAATGTTGGAAGAAATTCAAGCAAATGGTGGAGATGCCGACAAATATTTAGCGAAAGCGAAAGATAAAAATGATCCTTTTAGATTGATGGGCTTTGGACACCGCGTTTACAAAAATTTCGATCCAAGAGCCAGAATCATTAAAAAAGCGGCTGACGAAGTATTGAGTACATTAGGTGTAAATGATCCAATTTTGGAAATTGCAAAAAAACTGGAACAAGCAGCATTGAAAGACGAGTATTTTGTTTCCAGAAAATTATATCCAAATGTTGATTTCTATTCTGGAATTATATACAGGGCGTTGGGAATCCCTACCGACATGTTTACCGTAATGTTTGCCATAGGCAGGTTGCCGGGTTGGATTGCACAATGGAAAGAAATGAGACTCAACAAAGAGCCTATCGGAAGACCAAGACAGGTTTATACCGGTTCTCCTTTGAGATCGTTCAAGGAATTTGATAAACGATAAATTTCAATAAAATAGCCTCGCAATATGCGGGGCTTTTTTTATCTTTGGCACACGAGCATAGCGAACTGACGAAGTAAAAGCCAAAGCATAAAAATGTTGAAAATAAACATCAATAATGAAACGTCCAGACTTCGAACCGTTGTTCTGGGATTGGCAACCAGCAATGGGCCGACTCCAAAGGTTGAGGATGCCTATGACCCAAAATCATTGGAACATATCTTGGCGGGAACTTATCCCATAGAGGCGGATATGGTATTGGAAATGGAAGGGTTCAACCAGGTTTTGGAGAAATATGGCGTGACTGTTTTTCGTCCAAAATTAATTGAAAATTACAACCAGATATTTGTGAGGGATATTGGATTCGTGATTGGAGATATTTTTATCAAATCCAATATTTTGCCGGACAGGGAAGGAGAATTGGATGCCATTCAGTACGTGATGGATCAAATTAATCCCAAAAAAGTTGTCCGTCCTCCAAAAGAGGTGCATATAGAAGGAGGAGACGTGGTGCTTTGGAACGATTATATTTTTATTGGAACCTATAAAGGAAGTGACTACAAGGATTATATTACCGCAAGAACAAACAAGGAAGGGGTTCAATTCATCAAGGATTTATTTCCCGATAAAAAAGTCAAGGAATTTGATTTGATAAAATCTAAAATTGAAGCACGAGACAATGCTTTGCACTTGGATTGTTGTTTTCAGCCCGTTGGCAAAAACAAGGGAATAATTTACAAAAGAGGTTTTCGTGAAGAGGGAGATTATCAGTTTCTAGTGAATCTTTTTGGGGTAGCAAACCTTTTTCACGTGACCAGGGAAGAAATGTATGATATGAATTCCAATGTTTTTTCCATTGATACCCAGATTGTGGTTTCAGAAAAAAAATTTTACAGACTCAATAATTGGTTGAGAGCCAATGGTTTTTTAGTGGAGGAAATCCCGTATGCAGAAATTGCCAAACAAGAAGGGTTGTTGCGATGTTCCACATTGCCATTAATTAGAGAATAATTTGTTTTCGGTTTTTTGTTCCAACTGACATAAACCATAAATAATAAACCACAAGAGAAATGAATCAAACCACCAATTCCGTCCTAATGATCCGTCCCGTGGCATTCCGAATGAATGAACAAACGGTCGTAAACAATTATTACCAAAAAGTGCTGGACAATTTATTGCCGGCAGCCGTGAATGCCAAGGCGCAGGAAGAGTTTGATGCTTTTGTCAAAAAGTTGCGAGCCGTTGGCGTCAATGTTGTTGTTGTTGACGATACCGCCAATCCAGATACGCCGGACAGTATTTTTCCGAATAACTGGATTTCCTTCCACGAAAATGGCGACGTGGTTTTATATCCCATGTTTGCCGAAAACCGTCGTGAAGAGCGTCGTGAAGACGTTTTGGACATTCTGGAAGACCAAGGTTTTGTCATCAACGAAATCATGGATTATACTTCGGCCGAAGAAGATGGTTTTTATCTTGAAGGTACTGGCAGCGTAGTTTTGGACAGGGAAAACGGCAAAGCCTATTGTGCCTTGTCTCCTCGTGCCGACGAAGAATTATTCATAGAATTCTGTGAAGATTTTGAATTTAGTCCCGTGCTGTTTGAAGCTTTTCAAACGGTGGACGGAGAGAGAAAATTGATTTATCACACAAACGTGATGTTGTGTATTGGAGATACTTTTGCCGTGATTTGTTCTGAAAGCATCGATGACAAGAAAGAACGGAAAATGGTTTTGGATAGTTTGCGAAGCGACGGGAAAGAGATTATTCTGATTACCGAAGCCCAAGCCAGCAGTTTTGCAGGCAATATGCTTGAAGTTCGCGGAACAGACGATAGGAGGTATTTGGTGATGAGTACTTCAGCCTATCAAAGCCTGACCAAAAAGCAAATCGCCCAACTCGAAGAACATCTGACTATTTTGAGTTCCAGCCTGGATACCATCGAAGCCTGTGGTGGAGGAAGTGCCCGATGCATGATGGCTGAGGTTTTCTTGCCAACGGAGGAGTAATTGTAATGAAAAAAATATAATAATTTGCGAGATTAAATTTACTTGAAGTTTTTTATAAATAAATTGCCGCAGATTGCTTCGCCTATTCGCTAGTGCTCGGGTCGCAGATTATAAAATTTTAAATCTGCGAATCTGCGGCAATTTTTAATGTTATTTTAGATTTACTGTATCTGGTACGAACTTGTAGTTTTCGAGTTTGTTGTGCTATAGTTTTTTGTACTTTTGTCCAATGAAAAATAAAAAAACATTGGTTCTCGGCGCCAGCGCGAAACCAGATAGATATGCTTACCTGGCCATAACGCAACTTGTTGAAAAAGGGCATTCTGTTTTGGCTATTGGCCAGAATGCAGGCGAAGTAGCAGGAGTGAAAATCCAGACCAAAGCCATTCCCCTCAAAAATATAGACACGGTTACCTTGTATTTAAATCCAACACGCCAACGTGATTATTACAATTACATCGTTGAAGCGAAACCCAAGCGCGTTATTTTTAACCCTGGAACCGACAACCCGGAATTCCGTCAATTATTGGAATTGAACAATATAAAGGTGGAAGTGGCTTGTACCCTGGTGTTATTGTCCATAAACCAGTACTAGTCTTTTTTCTGGACTATTAAAGTCTTCAAATTTTAAAAACAAAGCGGACATCTTCGACGGTATTTGTCGTTCAAGCAAGAGCGGTTTTTGGTGTCGTAATCAGTAAAAGTTTAATGGAATAAAAGGATGTATTTGTCCGTTTCAGGGCAGAATATTTTTTGTTAAAAAGACTAAATGAGGAAAGCCGTAAAGGAATGGATATTCTTGGTTGTACTTTTGCACTCTTTTTAAATAAATCAGGATTTACTTAGTCTTGTTAAATAGATGTAAATTGTTAAATAGAACATTTTCAGTGTTTTGTATGGAGGTGTTTGGTTCGATATTGTTTAATTGTTAACTTTTGTATTATTTTTTGTAAGTATGTTGAAATTAGGCTTTCATAACTAAGGGTTCTTAGCTATATTTGCAAACGAAATTTTTTATTGTTTTTCAACCGCTAAATGTGGGTTGGAATGGCGAAGCCGTAGGGAATTTGGTAAGTTGATTTTGATGTTTTATCGAATTACAAGGAAGGATTTTAGGTAATATTTTGGTTGAGTTCAGATAAAAACTCAATTCATAAAATTTAAATTATAAGAATAGGATGAATAAAAATACCAAGATTTATATTGCTGGTCACAACGGTATGGTGGGTTCTGCCATATGGCGAACACTTTCGGCCAAAGGATATACCAATTTGATGGGAGCATCAAGTGCTACATTGGATTTAAGGAATCAACAAGCGGTAAAAGAATATTTTGCCCAAGAAAAGCCGGAAGTGGTTATTGATGCAGCGGCTAGAGTAGGAGGGATTTTGGCTAACAATGATTATCCCTATCAATTTATTATGGAAAATATGCTCATCCAGAATAATCTAATTGATTCGGCTTTACAGGCAGGAATCGAGAAGTTTATTTTTTTGGGCAGTTCTTGTATTTATCCAAAATTGGCTTCCCAACCCCTGAAAGAAGAATATTTGCTTACGGGCGATTTGGAACCCACCAATGAATGGTATGCCATCGCCAAGATTACGGGGGTTAAAACCTGTCAAGCCATTCGCAAGCAATTTGGGAAGGACTACGTGAGTTTGATGCCGACCAATTTATATGGCACACACGATAATTTTGATTTGAACACTTCGCATGTATTGCCAGCCATGATACGAAAGTTTCACCTCGCAAAGGAAAACAATCATGCTCCGGTAACACTTTGGGGAAGTGGAACTCCTATGAGAGAATTTCTTTTTGTGGACGATATGGCCGAAGGAGTAGTTTTTGCTTTGGAAAACAAGCTTCCCGATTATTTATACAATGTAGGTACGGGAGAAGACTTGACCATCAAACAATTGGCCGAAACCATCCAAAAGATCACTGGACATCAGGGCGAAATTATTTGGGATTCCACCAAACCGGATGGAACGCCAAGAAAATTAATGGATGTGTCCAAAATGCATGAATTAGGTTGGAAACACAAAGTGGATTTGGAAGAAGGAATCCAGAAAACTTACAATTGGTTTTTAGAACACGTAAAGGAAATTAAGGAAGTTAAGATGTAATTGATTTTCTCTTTATCATATAATATACAAAGAAACAGTATGAGTACAAAACAAAAAGTAGCCCTTGTAACGGGAATCACAGGTCAAGACGGGTCTTATTTGGCTGAATTATTATTGGAAAAAGGCTATCAAGTTCATGGGGTAAAAAGAAGGGCCTCCTCTTTCAATACCCAACGAATTGATCATATTTATCAAGACCAACACGAGAATCATGTTAATTTTAAATTGCATTATGGCGATTTGACCGATTCTACCAATATCATTCGAATCATCCAGGAAGTACAACCCGATGAAATATACAATCTTGGGGCAATGTCTCACGTAAAAGTTTCTTTTGATTCTCCCGAATATGTGGCCAATGTGGATGGAATAGGCACTTTAAGAATATTGGAGGCCGTGCGAATTCTTGGTCTTGAAAAGAAAACCAGAATTTATCAAGCCTCTACTTCAGAATTGTATGGAGGTTTGGCAGAAAATAAAAATGCGGCAGGATTTTACGACGAGAATTCTCCGTTCTATCCTCGTTCTCCTTATGGTGTTGCCAAAATATATGGTTTTTGGATTACGAAAAACTACCGTGAAGCTTATGACATATACGCTTGCAACGGAATCTTGTTCAACCACGAATCGCCGAGAAGAGGAGAAACCTTTGTTACCCGTAAAATTACCATGGCTACCGCAGCCATTGCTTTGGGTAAACAAGATTGTTTGTATTTGGGAAACTTGAACTCGCAAAGAGACTGGGGACACGCCAAAGATTATGTGGAAGCCATGTGGAGAATCTTGCAGCAAGATGTTGCCGAAGACTATGTTATTGCCACCGGAGTAACCACTTATATTCGTGATTTTGTGCGTTATTCTTTTGCTGAAGCAGGCATTGAACTGGCCTTCGAAGGAGAAAATGAAAATGAAATTGCCAAAATAACAGCCTGCAATAATCCTGAATACCAATTGCCAATAGGCCAAGTTGTTGTACGAGTAGATCCACAATATTACCGACCTACCGAAGTTGATTTGTTGATTGGGGATCCAAGTAAATCTAAAAAATTGGGTTGGAAACCCCAATATGATCTTGCTGGATTGGTAAAAGAAATGGTGGCCAGTGATTTAGAAATTTTGAAAAGACTTAGATAAGGACATCGAATCTACTTTGAATTATTTTGAGTAGGTAATCATTATTCAATCAATATGTTCACTATAAATTTAAAAAATGATACCCGTTTTATATGTGCTTCCGAAGACACTATTTTAATAGGTGCCCAAAAAGAGAATTTAACACTTGATTACAGTTGTAAAACGGGTCGTTGCCAATCTTGCAAGGCAAAAGTTGTCAAGGGGACATCGTTAGCCATTGTTGAGGAAACAGGACTCAGTGAGCAAGACAAAACGGAAGGATACATCCTGACTTGTGTACGAACTCCAACATCGGATTTAACACTCCATATTGAAGATTTGAGTTCTTATTCACTGGAGAAAGTGAAAACCATTCCGTCCAAGATTGATTTTATTTCCAAGATTTCCTCCAACGTTATAGAGTTACATCTACGAATTCCGCCAAATGCATCATTCAACTATTTATCTGGCCAATATATAAATATCATCAAGGGCGACTACAAAAGGAGCTATTCCATTGCCAATACAAGTTCAGCCTCTAATTTAGTTTTTTTTATCAAGAATTATGGAGGAGGCAGGTTTAGCAACTATTTGTTTAATGAAGCCAAAATCAATGATTTATTGCGAATTGAAGGGCCGATAGGTACTTTTTTTTACAGGAAAACCCCTAAAACGAATATTGTTTTTTTTGCAACTGGAACAGGCATAGCTCCTGTCAAGGCAATATTGGAACAAATGAATGAAAGTCACAGTGACTTGATTGACAAAAATATTTATTTGTTTTTTGGCGGCAGGAACGAAGAAGACTTGTTTTGGAAGCCAGATTTTAAAAACATAAAGGTCAATTTTATTCCTGTTTTGAGTAGAGGTAATGCCGATTGGAATGGTGAGAAAGGTTATGTACAAGATATTGTTCTTGCCAAAAAAATTGATTTATCAGATACTGTTTTGTATGCTTGTGGTTCGGAAAACATGATTAAAGATTCAAGAGTATTAACAATAGAAAACGGATTATCGGAAGATGCATTTTATTCTGATGCATTTATTAGTAGTTAATAAATAAAAGTTTATGAAATGAGCATAACCAATAATTGGTGGCAAACACCAATGATGATTTTCGAATTACATATGACCTAAAAAACAATAAATATCAGCATATGAAAGCAGTCATTCTTGCGGGAGGGTTGGGAACCCGATTAAGTGAAGAAACAGTCTCCAAACCAAAACCTATGGTGGAAATTGGTGGTAAACCCATTTTATGGCATATTATGAAAACCTATTCCCATTACGGCATCAATGATTTCATCATTTGCTGTGGATATAAAGGCTATGTGATCAAGGAATATTTTGCGAATTATTTCTTGCACCAATCGGATGTTACTTTTAATATGAAAGACAACAAAATGGTGGTTCATAAAGAAAGGGCAGAGCCATGGACTATTACATTAGTCGATACAGGTGATGATTCCATGACTGGAGGAAGGCTTAAAAGAGTTGCCTCTTATTTGAAGCAAGAGGAAAGTTTTTGCTTTACTTATGGTGATGGTGTTGCTGATGTGGATATAGCAGCATTATTAGCCTTTCACAAAGCTCATGGGAAAGACGCCACCCTAACTGCCACTTATCCACCGGGACGATTTGGAGCCTTGGATATCGTTGACAATGAAGTGCGCCAGTTTCAGGAAAAACCGAGAGGCGATGGAGCATTGATAAACGGAGGTTTTTTTGTGTTATCTCCTAAAGTTATCGACAGAATATCTGGAGATTCAACCGTTTGGGAGCAAGGGCCTTTAAAAGGACTGGCTTCAGATAACCAATTAATGGCATTTAAACATGAAGGATTCTGGCAACCTATGGATACTTTGAGAGATAAAGTTCATTTGGAGGAATTGTGGGATTCTAATCAAGCGCCTTGGAAATTATGGAAGGAATAAAAGGAAAAGTGAATCCTTCCTTTTGGAAAGATAAAAAAGTCTTTTTGACAGGGCACACTGGTTTTAAAGGAAGTTGGTTGTCGCTTTGGCTTCAATCTATGGGGGCTGTAGTTAAAGGATATTCTTTAGCTCCGCCTACAAATCCATCATTGTTTTTAGTAGCCGATGTTGCCAAGAACATGGAATCAGAAATAGGGGATATTAGAAACTTGGAGCAATTAAAGCAAAGTATGCTGGCCTTTGATCCAACTATTTTGATTCACATGGCGGCACAGCCTTTAGTGAGATTGTCTTATATAGAACCCGTGGATACCTATACCACCAATGTAATTGGTACCGTAAATGTGTTGGAGGCCGCAAGATCTTGTCCTAATTTGAAGGCCATAGTGTCGGTAACCACCGACAAGTGTTATGAAAACAAGGAATGGGCTTGGGGATACAGGGAAAATGAGCCTATGGGGGGGCATGATCCTTACAGTAGCAGTAAAGGTTGCGCCGAACTAGTTTCATCAGCATATAAAAATTCCTTTTTTAACACCAATGATACCGCTGCATTGGCAACGGCCCGAGCTGGGAACGTGATTGGCGGGGGTGATTGGGCGGATGATCGATTAATCCCCGACATTCTTAAAGCATTTGAAAACTCAAAATCGGTCGTGGTACGGAATCCTTTGTCCACAAGACCTTGGCAGCATGTGTTGGAACCTTTGTCAGGTTATTTAGTGTTGGTGGAACATTTACATAATTACGGGCAGGATTATGCAGAAGCTTGGAACTTTGGTCCTAAAGAAGAAGATTGTAAACCCGTCAATTGGATTTTGGATAAAATGGTGGCCACTTGGGGTGAAGGTGCTGGTTGGGAATTAGACCAAAACAGCCATCCCCATGAGGCAGGCTTTTTGAAATTGGATTGTTCCAAAGCTGCCGCCCGATTGAATTGGCACCCTAAATGGAATTTAGAGAATACTCTTAACCTAATTGTCAATTGGCATCAAGATTGGAAAGCTGGAAAAAATATAAACGAAAAATGTCTGCAAGAAATTGCAAACTATACTAATTAAGAGCATAAAAATGGAAAGTAAAATAGTTTTAGACAACCTTAGAAAAGAAATAGCCACTTTAGTATCAAAATATACGGAGGAAGCATACAAACACAAGGATTTTGTTCCTGGGGAATCCGTGATTCCTCCTGCGGGAAAAGTCATTGGCAATGAAGAAATCCAGAATATGGTCGATGCCTCGTTGGACGGATGGTTAACTACAGGACGTTTTAATGCGGCCTTCGAAAAAAAATTAGCAGAGTTTTTAGGGGTTCAATATTGTATTTCCGTAAACTCGGGATCTTCGGCAAACTTGGTCGCTTTTAGTGCGCTTACTTCTGACACACTTGGGGACAGGGCCATCAAAAAAGGAGATGAGGTTATTGGTGTGGCGGCGGGTTTCCCTACCACGGTAAATCCTATTGTACAGTTTGGAGCGATTCCCGTTTTTGTGGATGTTGATTTAGATACCCATAATATCAATGCCGATTTGATTGAAGCAGCCATCACTCCCAAAACAAAAGCCATCATGCTGGCACATACGTTGGGAAATCCTTTCAATCTTGACAAAGTGAAAGCGCTTTGTGAGAAGTATAATTTATGGTTGGTTGAAGATTGTTGTGATGCTTTGGGAGCCACTTACAATGGACAGTTGGTTGGGACTTTTGGAGATATTGCCACTTTAAGTTTTTATCCTGCCCATCATATCACTATGGGTGAGGGTGGAGCCGTTTTTACCAACAATGCCCAATTGAAATTAATTGCCGAATCTTTTAGAGATTGGGGTAGGGATTGTTATTGTGCTCCTGGTTGCGACAATACTTGTGATTGTCGTTTTGAACAGCAGCATGGGGATTTGCCTTTTGGTTATGATCATAAATATGTTTACTCCCATTTAGGCTATAATTTAAAAATTACGGATATGCAAGCCGCTTGCGGTTTGGCCCAAATTGATAAAGCCAATGGATTTATCGAGAAAAGAAGAGAGAATTTCGCATTATTACACGATAGATTGAGCAGTCTTGTTGATTTTATTCATTTGCCTGTAGCCACCCCTAACAGTAATCCTTCCTGGTTTGGATTTCCTATCACTCTTAAATCTGATAGTGGTGTCAATAGAGTAGATTTGTTGCGATTTTTAGACCAGAACAAGATTGGTTCGAGATTACTTTTTGCAGGGAATTTAACGAAACAACCTTATTTTAAAAGCGTGGACTATCGCGTGGTTGGCGAATTGACCAATACCGATATCACCATGAAAGATACGTTTTGGATTGGGATTTATCCAGCTCTTGGTGCAGAACATTTTGATTTTGTGGCAGAGAAACTGGAAGAATTTTTCGGATTAAATTTTTAGTAAATGGCCAAAATTTTATTAACAGGTGCAACAGGATTTATTGGATCCAATCTGTCAAAGAAACTACTTACAGATGGACATAAATTATGTTTCACACTAATGTTACATGAGACAAATCCATTTGAAAATGATAAGCGAGTGAAATCTTATTTATTAAATAACGATGGAATATATTCTCTAATTGAGTTTATAAAAAGAAATCAAATAGATGGAGTTATTCATTTAGCATCTTTTGTTCAATCTGCTAATCATGTTCCAGATGATATTGAAAAGTTAATTGATACAAATTTGAAATTTTCGACTTTGGTATTAGAAGCAGCCGTACAAGCAGAAGTAAAGTGGTTTATCAATACCGGAACTTATTGGCAACATTACAACAATGCCAATTATTCACCAGTTAATTTATATGCCGCAACTAAACAAGCTTTTATGGATATAGCACGTTATTATTGGGAAACTAATAAAATCAATTTTTGTACCATTATGCTTTTTGATACATACGGACCAAACGACTCACGTCCTAAGATTTTTAATTTATGGGAGCGAATTGCTCGTACAGATGAAACGCTTGATATGTCTCAAGGAGAACAGCTAATTGATATTTCACATGTTGACGATATTGTGAGTGCTTTTTCTATACTCTCTTTACATTTGCAAAATAGGCATACTGAAGTTAAGAACGGAGATGTTTTTGCAGTAAAAGCAAACAAACGTTATACTTTAAAAGAACTGGCTGTTATCTTTGAAGAAACTACAAAATCTAAACTGAAAATTAACTGGGGTGGACGTCAATACCGAGAACGCGAAGTTATGACACCTTGGATAAGTAGTGTTGTAGTACCAGGATGGGTTTCTAAAATATCTATAGAACAAGGGATTAAGCAGTTGATGTGTAGTTTGTGATTGCCATCATAACAGGAATAAATTTATATATTGCAAGAAAAACAAAGGTGTATGTGGTTTGAAATTAATCTAAGCTTAAAAAGATGCTTAGCAATAGATGCAAAAAACTACAATTCAGAACAAATTATCAAATAACAAGGCACAATTTATTGTCAAATCCAATAAGTGCTAAAACGTTGTATTTTAAAAATATATTAGTAACATTGTAATGAATTCAGAAAAAATTTTATCGTTTTGTATTCCAACATATAATAGATCTCATTTAATTGAAATCTCAATAAATAGTATTCTTCAATCTATAAAATATTTTACTGAGAATTCAAATCATAAATTTGAAATAGTAATTTCAGATAATAATAGTACTGATTCTACAGAAAGAGTTGTGAATAATATTATCATTTCAAATAAGTTAACAAATGTTGAAATAATTTATAGAAAAAATGATTCAAATATAGGTGCGGCTAAAAATTTTATCAATTTGTCAAATTATGCAAATGGAGAGTATATTTGGTTTTTTTCAGATGATGATTATTTGATAGAGAGCGCTGTAAGTAATTTTTTTAATATATATAGTTTGAACTATTCATTTGTGTTTATGACTAGAATATTATCAGATAAAGAACTAAACATCATTTCTGAATTCAAACCACAACCAAATCTTGAAAATTATGATTTAACTTATCCTAGTGGTTTTTTGATGTTGAATAAAATGGGCTTAGAAATTGCCAATATATTAGGGTTTTATAGCTCGATTATTATTAAAAAAGATATATGGCATAATTCTAAATTGGTTATTAATGATAATACTGAATTTGGCCATCTAAAAGTATTGCTAAATGCGATTTATGATAAAAGTTGTTATATCATAAAAGAACCTGGGGTTATTTGCCGACTCAATTATCGTGGTTTTACTGATATGGACAGCATTGTTTGGTTGGACGAATACGTAGGTGCATTTTCATTTGCGAAAAAAATAGGATATGATGAAGTTATATGTAATAAAATGATTAAAAATATTTTTAGGTCTTACAGTAGATTTTTTGTTTTAGACAAAGCCAAAGGTGGTCGTCATGGGAATTTGTTTATTACAAAAAATGAACTTGGTTATTATGAGAAATATTACGACAAGTGGTTTTTTGTAAGTTTATTTCCTGCATTTATGCTTGCGCGAATTTTCGTAATTGTTGATATAATTCGCAAAAATAAATGAGATCTCGAAAGAAAACAACGAAAATAAATCTTTTTTTTCAGTATTATGCATTTATTTATAGCATCATTTTGGGAATTTTTTTGGTACCCTTGTACCTTAAATATATATCTTTAGAAATTTATGGCGGTTGGCTAGCTACAGGAAATATTGTTGCATGGTTAACTGTTATTGATCCAGGAATTTCAGATGTTTTGCGACAACAGGCTGGAAAAGCATATGGAGCTGACGAAAAACAAAAACTAAATGGGCTTTTAGGAAGTGGTACCTTATTGTCATTGATTGTTAGTATTTTGGTTTTAATCATAGGTCTTGTGTTAACAAATTATATTGTTGATTTAATATCAATCCGTGATATAAACAGTATAATAGTCTTAAAGAATGCATTCGTTCTGGCAGTAGTAGGTACTTCTTTAATGATTTTTTCCTATGGATTTATAAGTTTTAATCAAGGTATATTAAGCAGTATGGGTGTTGGTGTAATATTTGTGGTTGGAACTGTAATCTCTTTAATTGTCAATATCACGCTATTAATGTATGGTTATGGGGTGTATTCAATTCCAATTGCTCAGATATTCTTTGCTTTAATATTGATTTTTGGAAATATAGCCTATATCTTTTGGAGGTATATTGACGAATCATTAAAGTTTCGATTTTCAATTTCAGGATTTTTAGATTTGACAAAATTGACAGGCTATAACGTTTTCGGAAGACTTGGAAGTGTTATGTCAACACAAATAGATACTTTATTGGTTGCGCGTTATTTAGGAGCTGAAATTGCTCCAATCTTAAGTTTTACAAAGAAGGGACCTGAATTATCAAGAATGTTTATAGATAGGAATGTTATTGCAATGCAACCTGCAGTAACAAATGCTTGGGAAAGCGGTGAATATGATAAGGTAAGAATAAATACATCTCGTTTATATTTTATCATAATATGGGTGTTAGGTTTAATATTTACCAATTTTATTATTTTCAACAAATATTTTGTTAGTCTTTGGGTAGGCAAAAATCTATTTGCAGGTAATACTGTAAATGTGATAATATCTATTAATATAATATTGGCAGTATTGGTAAATATGAGCTCAAATATACTTTTTGCATTGGGAAAAATTAAACAAACGAGTAAAATAAACTTTGTGCAAAGTATTTTAACAGTTATCACCTTATTTATTGGAGTGAAATATTTTGGATTATATGGGTTAGTATTAGCACAAGTATTATCTACATTAGTTTTTTCCGCATGGTACTTTCCTTACAAAACATTTAAGATTATTAATTATAATAAGGATACATTAATTAAACTTGTGAAAGAAATAGTTATCGTATTTTCTATAACTATAGGATGTATAATTGTTGCTGCTAAGTTAGGTGCCTTAACAAATTGGATTGTTTTTTTTACTTACGTAATTGTAGTTGTACTTATCTATTTACTTTTACTTTCAATCTTATCAAAAGCTTTTAGACGTGAAATATCTGGAATTTTAAAGAAATATATAAAATTGAGACAAACTCATGGGATTTAAAGCTATTTATTTAATCAAACATCTTCGATATATATACAAAACACTTTATGTTAACACAAAATTAAAATGTAAAGTATCTTTAAAAAGTCCATTTTTTCCTTTGATAGTTACATCAAGATTAAGATTGTATTGTGAAGCAACAGCAAAGGTAAAATCATCTCCCGATAGTTCAATAAGGTTTGGGTTTGGTGGTGGTGGAACTGCAATGTTCCCTAATACGGGTATTAATCTTGAACTATTTGACAAATCAACCTTACATTTATGTGGGAAGTCAATTATTGGTTATGGATCTTCAATATGTATTTATCCCAATGGAGAACTTTATTTAGGAGACGAGACTTATATTGCAGCAGGAGCCATAATTAAATGTGCAAAACAAATCAGGATTGGAAACAATTGTGCTATTTCCTGGAATGTTACGATTTTAGATTCTGATTTTCATCCATGGTCAATAAATGGAAAAGATATGCAAATTGATAAGGCTGTCACAATTGAAGATCATGTTTGGATTGGAAATGGTGTTACTATACTAAAAGGTGTAACTATAGGATCGGGCTCCATAGTAGGAGCAGGAAGTATTGTTACATCAAGTGTTCCAAAGAATTGTTTAGTTGCCGGGAATCCAGCGAGAATCATACATGAGAATGTCTCCTGGTAATTGGCTTGTTAAATTTTATTGTTTAAGGTCGAAATTATAGATTGCACTTATTATACAAATTTTTAATCAAGAATGAAAAAAAATAATTATTCAATTTTAGTCAATACCACAGACAGTTTCGAAGACTGTTGGATTCCATTTTTTACACTTTTTAAAAAGCATTGGCCTGATTATGATGGAAAAATATATTTAAATACAGAAACAAAGGTTTTTACATTTCCTGGTTTAGATATTGTTTCTGTTCAAAACAACATTCAAACACCAGAAAAAAAAATTACCTGGAGTGAATGTTTAATCGCAGCATTAAACAGCATTGATGATGAAATTATCCTTTATATGCAGGAGGATTATTTTATTAAATTACATGTTCAGAATGATATTGTTAATGAATTTGTAGATGTTATGTTGGCTGAGGATATAGACTGCATTCATCTTACCGATCAAAATAGCTTAGGTCCATTTTTACCATCAAATTTTGATGATTTGTGGCTAATCGATAAAAAAGCAACCTATAGATTGAGTTGTCAGGCTGCTTTATGGAAAAAATCTGTATTATTAAAATATATTAGAACTTACGAGAATCCATGGCAGTATGAAAAGTTTGGAACTAAAAGAGCACAATTACTAAATCATAAATTTTATTCAGTAAATCGAGATAAATATAAATTAAATGAAAATGAAATTATTCCTTACGTTTTTACCGGAATAATTCGTGGTCGATGGTATGAAGAAGTGATAGAACTTTTTGAAATTAACAATATTACAATTGATTTTAGAATCCGAGGTTTTGTTAAAGATGCTGTTCCTAAACCTTTGGTTAATAGAATTAAAAGTAGATGGAAGGAGTTGCCAGCGGCAATTAGAAGTCAATTTGAAATTTACAGATTAAAATTTATATAAATCTTTATTGTAATGAACTTTATATCAGAAAAGGCACTCAAATTTTTACGTAAAATATATTTGGCAATTTATCCAGAAAAGTCAAATTTCGGACGGAATTGGAATATGTTTTCAAACAAAGAATATTCTAACGATTTAATTTATAAAAAACTAATTGATGATAAACCATGTATGATTGCTCGATTTGGATCTACAGAATTAGAGTTAATGACTAACTACTTAGGTGTAAAACATACTGAGAAGTATAAAAACACAAAGAATTTTATAAGAGGAGATTCACCTGCCTGGTGGTGGGAGCCAATAAGGGTAAAACAAATAAAAACACATTCAGGTTTTTTTCCTAATGATATAGCTAGAATTAATAAATTTTGTGAGCTAATGATAAAGGATATTCCCCAGGTTGATATACTAGGTTCATGGTTAAAAGAAGAAAATGTATTCAATGAAGAGCTTAAATATACTAAAAGAGTAGTTTTAGAAGATTTAGAACCTTTCTTTGCGCCGAATCCATGGACTAGGGCTTTAGAAGGTAAAAAAGTATTAGTTGTTCATCCATATGCAGAGACTATTGAGAAGCAATATGAAAAACGAAACCTTCTTTTTGAAGCTAATCTTTTGCCAACATTTGAATTAACAACATTAAAAGCGGTCCAGAGTCTCGGTGGTGAAAATACTGAATTCAAAGATTGGTTTGAAGCATTGGATTATATGAAAGGACAGATTGAGGAAATTGATTTTGACATTTGTATAATTGGAGCCGGTGCTTATGGTTTTCCTTTAGCTGCATATGTTAAACGATTAGGAAAGAAGTCAATTCATTTGGCTGGTTCTACCCAATTATTATTTGGGATAAAGGGAAAACGTTGGGAAGAGTTTATTGTTTGGCCCTATATGAACTTATTTAATGAGCATTGGGTAAGGCCAAATGACAACGAAAAACCATCAAATGCACAAAAAGTTGAAGGAGCTTGTTATTGGTAAATTTAATATTATAATAAATGAACAATATATTCCGATTACTTTTACTTCCTTTGGGTCTTTTCTATAGGCTATTTTTTATTGCATTGGATGGATCTAGGGATCTTTCCAATAAGATGCACTATAGAAAATCAATCATTGATAAAGGTTGTTGTATAGATTCATATACAACAATTGAACCTTATTGCCATATTTTGGATGATGTATTCATTGCAAATAGTTCAATTGCATCTTATAGTTACATAGGAAAACATAGTATTGTTCAGAATGCTACTATTGGTTCGTTTTGTTCTATTGCGAATGATGTATTTATTGGAACAGGAAAACATCCAATAGACCATTTCTCGACATCTACATTGTTTTATAGAAAAAAAAATACTTTTAACATAGAGTTGGTTAGTTCTAATCTTGTTTTTGATGAATACGAGAAAATTAAAATTGGTTCAGATGTTTGGATAGGAACAAGAGCAATAATTCTAGATGGTATATCAATCGGTCATGGAGCAATAATTGCTGCTAATTCAGTTGTTACTAAAGATGTTCCGCCTTACGCAATAGTGGGAGGTATACCGGCTAAAATTATTAAATATAGATTTGATGATTTTAAGATTAAAAAATTAATAGAGTCTGATTGGTGGAGTTTAAGTTTGAATGAGATTAAACAAAAAATTAGATCATTAAATAATATGTAAATGAATATTCTTGTTTTTGTGTTTAAAGCTCTTAGGAAGCTTGTATCAATAATGAAATCACCTTTATATAATCTTTTTGCTCAGATGCAACTGTATTTAAACGGAGTTAAATTTGGTGGGAATATAAAAGTTAATGGGTTGATTAAAGTTTTTGTAACAAGAAAAGGATTCATTAATATTGGTAACTCTTTAAAGATTAATAGTGGTAATAATTATAACGTAATTGGAAGACAACAAAAATGTATCTTTTGGGTTGATGGGAAATTGGATATTGGAAATAATGTTGGGATGAGTGCAACAGCTATTATATGTAAAACAAAAATTCAGATTGGAAGCAATGTGTTAATTGGTGGGAATACGGTTATTTATGATACTGATTTTCATTCTTTAAATTATGAATCACGAAAGAATCTTAATCAAGATAGGATAGATGCAAAAAGTAAACCAGTAATTATATCAGACAATGTATTTATTGGTGCACATACAACCATATTAAAGGGAGTCACGATAGGTGAGGGTTCTATAATTGGTGCGTGTTCAGTAGTAACAAAAGATATACCACAAAATGAAATATGGGCAGGTAACCCAGCTAAATTCATAAAACTAATAGATTCAAAACAAAATTCTATTTAAAGCATGAAATTTAGTAAAGCAACCATTTTAGCTTTCATATTTATTGCAATTAGTGATGCTCTAATGTATATCAGCTATGATGGATTCAATCAAACTTGGAGTGCCTTTGTTGTGATTCCATTAAGATATTTGGCTCTTATTTTATTTGTATTCAGGCCTTTGAAAAAAAAATGGCGAAACTTAATACCGCGCCCTATATTGGTTGTATTTTTTCTTTTAATGTTTTGGAATCTTGTTACAATTTTTAGAGGTTTTTTATTTGTAACTGACTATTATGATTCAAAATTTATTTTTGATACGTCATTATTGTTTCTACTTATTCCGTTGGTGTTTGTTAATGGTGTTTACCTGATTAATATAGAAAAACTATTTGCATTCGCATTAAAATACCTTTTTCGTTTTGGATTTGTATTAATCCCTTTAGCCTTAGTAACAAATATCCAGTTATATTCGAGAGTAATGATACCAATAAGCATTTTTATTGTTATTATCCCATTCTTGAAACCTAAATGGCGAATATTAATTTTGATTGTTGCAGTAACATCCATATTGATGTATACTTTATTTCGAACAAATATTGTTCGAATAGTTATTGCGCTATTATTGGTCTTGACATATTATTTTAGATTTCTTATAAATATAAAATTGTTAAAGACGCTTTATGTTTTGCTTTTTATTACTCCTATGGTATTTTTATTTTTAGCATTAACTAATCAGTTTAATGTGTTTAAATTTCAAGAACTAGATGATAAATACAATACGGTTGATAATATAGGTCAGGAAAGAAATTATTTAGATGATAACCGGACTTTTCTGTATGCAGAAGTTTTATCTTCTTTGGAAAGAAAAGGTAATTTAATTTTAGGCGAGGGTGCAGTAGGCAAGTATAAATCCAATTATTTTGATTTTGGGGATAGACGTGGTAGGTATATGTCTGAAATAGGATTCTTAAATACTTTACTGTTTTCGGGTATTATTGGGTTTTTAATTATTTTTTTATTTTTATTTATTGTTTCATATTATGCTTTGTATAAATCAAATAATTGGTTGAGTAAAATGTTTGGATTATTTATTGCATGTCGTTGGATTATCTTTTTTGTTGAAGAGTTTACATTATTTGATTTAAACTTCTTTTTTTATTGGATACTATTAGGTTTAATCAGTACCAATAAATTTAGATCTATGAAAGATTCAGAAGTGAAAATGTTCTTCATGAATATTTAAAATTAAAAACCATTCAAAAAAATCTAAATCAATTTAAAATATATACTTTTTATTGAAAATGAAACAGAACGCCTCCATTATAACAATTGTAACAGTTGTTTATAACGATGCATTAAATATTGAAGAGACAATACTTAGTGTTACAAATCAATCTTATCAAGAAATAGAATATATAATAATTGATGGAGGTTCAACTGATGGAACTCTTGATGTAATTAAAAAAAACGAAAATAAAATTACATATTTTAGAAGTGAACCTGATAATGGCATTTACGATGCAATGAATAAGTCCTTGTCATTTATAACTGGAAGTTATATTTATTTTCTAAATTCCGGGGATGTAATCTTTGATAATAAAACAATTGAAACAATTATGGTTCAGTTAAATGATGAAGATGTTGTGTTTTGTGATACAATCCTAACAATCAGGAATGAAAATTATTATCTACAACAAAGAAATTTGACGGCAACTGATCCAATGCCGACCTGTCACCAAAGTGTTTTGGTTAAGACACATTTGTTAAAAGCACATAACTTCAATTTAAAACTTAGAATTAGTGCGGATAAGGAATTCTTTAAATACTGCTTTAACCAAAACGTCAAATACAAAAATATTAGTATCCCACTTGGAGTGATTGATGGAGATGGGTTTAGTACTAAATATAAAATTACACAAGCGAAAGAAAATCAAGCCATTTTTCAAGAATCATTATTGGTATATTTTTTTAGATTACTAAAGGAATACTTAATGGTGTTTATAATATATTTATGTCCCAAATCAATTTATCATAAATTAAGAGCCAAGCAATACTCTAAAAATAAAATTGATTATATTACTTATTGTAAAATGATAAATGAATAAAAAGTGTTTGTTTGCACAAATGGATTATTTCAGTAATACTATATCAAATTAATAATACCTCTTATATGTATCATGTGTCAATTATTGTTCCAATTTTTAATGTAGCTGAATGTGTTACAGATTCAATATTATCAGCACTAAATCAAACGTATGAAAATATTGAATTTATTTTTGTCGATGATTGTTCAACTGACAGCAGTATGGATGTTGTCCAGAAAATTGTAGATTCTCATTGGCGGAAAAATGATGTTTTTATTTATAAAATGGATAAAAACAGTGGAGTCTCCATGACAAGAAATAGCGGAATATCCAAAGCAACCGGTGAGTTTATTTTTTTTATGGATTCTGATGATAAGTTAAGCAGTAATTGTATTCAACTACATTATGAAGCTGCAATAAAATACAATGCTGATTTTACTGTTTCAGGTCATAAAATTATTGGGAGTCGTACTGTTCATAAAGCAAGTTCAGAATTTCTTCAAAAAAAGAATGTCGGAATTGTTCAATCGTATCTTAAAAAGGAATGGAGTTTTACGTCTTGTAATAAGTTAATAAAAAGAACAATTGTTATTGACAATGAGTTGTTCTTTCCTCCCGATATTATTCGTGCTGAAGATATTTTATGGACTTTTAGATTAGCATTATGTGCAAAAAATATGGTTTCGTTACCAGAAACAACTTATTTTTATATTATTAGGGATAATTCTGCAATTAGTTCATCATATGGAGAATCAAATATATCTTCCTTTACATATGTTCTTGAACAAATTTCACTAATGATTTCTAAATCAAAAATATATGATAAAATCTTCAAGGAAGCTAATTCATTTATTACATTTCATCGTTTTAATGTTGCTTTATTTATTATAAATAACTCGGACACTATTTCTAAAAAGAAAATTATGTATAATAGATTGAACACTAGAGAATTTTATGTATTTACTGATTATGGTGTTATGTCAAAACTATTGAGACTTCCATTTCCAATATTTAATTACTTACTATATTTGCCATATAATTTGTATAAAAGAGTTCAATAAGCGGTATTAGTGAAATATGAAAAAGTTATTAATTACAGGAGGTTCGGGTTTCATTGGTACAAACTTAATTGAAAATATATTATTTTCGAATCAATATGAAATACTGAATCTAGATATTGCAAGACCCAAGATTCAATCGCATATTTCAATATGGAAAGCTGTTGATATTAGAAATTTGGAATTATTAGAAAAAACTATTAAAGACTTTAATCCACATATTGTAATACATTTAGCTGCACGTACCGATTTAAATGGTAAAACAATTGAAGATTATGATACAAATACGCTTGGTGTATCAAATCTAATAGAGATTTTGAATAATTTAAAATCTTTGGAAAGTGTTGTTTTTGCATCGTCTATGTATGTTTGTGAACCAGGGTATATTCCTAAAAATTATGAGGATTACAAACCACATACAATATATGGAATAAGTAAAGTTGAAACAGAAAAAATAATTAAATCGACAGAACTTAATTTCACATGGACAATAATTCGACCTACTTCAATTTGGGGTCCTTGGTTTAGTGAGCCATATGCAGATTTTTTTAAAATCGTGATGTCAAAAAAATATTTTCATATGGGTTCAAAAGCGTGTTCAAAAACTTATGGGTATATTGATAATACTGTATTTCAGATTATCGCCATAATAAATGCAATACCTGAAAAAATAAATAAAAAAGTGTTTTATTTAGGAGATTTTCCTGCATATAATATTTCTGAATGGGCAGATGAAATAGCGCAATCTATTGGGATAAAAATACCAAGGATACCATATTCGTTGTTTAAGCTAGCTGGTTGGTGTGGTGATTTTTTGAAGTTGATTGGAATTAAGTTTCCAATGACTTCATTTCGATTAAAAAATATGACAACAGACAATGTTCATGATTTGAAGCCAATTTTAAAAATTGCTCAAGGTTTACCTATTTCAAGAATAGAAGGAGTTCAAAGAACAATTGTTTGGATAGGAGGTATGAAGAACTAATGAAAGTTTCCATTATTACCATAGTATTTAACAACCATACAACCATTACAACATGTCTCCGTTCAGTGCAGTGTCAATCGTATCCTAATATTGAACATATCGTAATCGACGGTGGGTCTACTGATGGTACACAGGAACAAATTTTTCCCTTTTTAGATACAATTGCCTATTATGTTTCAGAAAAAGACGGAGGTTTGTATGAAGCACTCAACAAAGGGATTCGGCAATGTACTGGAGATATTGTAGGAATACTTCATTCTGACGATTTGTTTTATGAAACAACTACTGTACAAAAAGTGGTAGATACCTTTCTGCAATCCAAAGCAGATTTGGTCTATGCCAATGGAATGTATGTAGTGAAAAATAATGTGAATAAAGTAAAGCGGGTTTATGGTTCCAAACCCTATGAGTTGAAAGACTTATGTTTTGGAAGAATTCCGTTACATACTACTATCTACGTTAAACGTGAAGTTTTCGAAAAGTACGGTTTATACGATACCCAATATACTATTGCCAGTGATTATGAAATATCATTGCGCTGGTTTGTCAATCCACAATTAAAGAAACATTTTTTAAATGAATGGGTAGTCAAGATGCGTTTAGGAGGTAAAAGTACATCTGCCAATCTTCAAAAAAGAAAGTCAACAGAAGATTTAGCAATTATTAACCACTATCAATTATGGGGGAAAATAACCTTGTTTTTAAAGATTGCTCGGAAAATACCGCAATATTTAAAACCTTATTTTGTCAAATATTAGAATAATCCTATTTTGGATATACGAATAAAAACTGCACATTAAGTTAAGATACATTTTTTGTAATTAATTTGATTGTTAAATTCTTCAATAGTTGCATAATTCAAACCAGAGTGTCTAATTTTTCTATTTTACCAAATTTCAATAAATATATTGAAGAATTGAAATTGAATTTCCGAAAATGTGTAAAACCGTAAAATCAGTGTCAAAAAAATAGCTAATTTTGCAATTATCCAATAATAGGGTAACAAACAATAAATAACAAACAGTCTCCCTAAATTAATATGTCACTTCTAAAAATACTTGCTACCTACCGTTTTTCCCGCTATTTCAAGCTTGGTTTTCTGGTTTGGGATTTGGTGTTGTTGAATACGTCTATAGCTATTTCTTTTTTGTTACTTTATGGGAATTTTCAAATGATTGATATTAAAGGAAACAAAGCTCTGTCCTTTTTATCTAATGTCTTCTGGATTTCATTGTTGTTATACAAGGACTCCTTTAGGATAGTCCGAACCGAACGCATTGAAGCAATCCTCTACCGAACCATCCGAATGTTGATGATTCACTTAGCCGTTATTGCCTTGTTTATTGTTGTTTTGGATTATGATGAAATATCTCGTTTAAGAATGGTTTATTTCTATTCCACTTTTTTTCTTTTACTGATTAGCTTTCGCATACTATTTATGAAAATGTTGAAATATGTTCGGTCTCGAGGCTTTAACTTTAGAAAAGTGGTCATAGTGGGGGCGAATGCCACAGGAGAGCGTATGAACAGAATATTGTCCAAAGACCTGACTTATGGGTACCGAGTGATGGGATTTTTTGATGATGAAACCGATTCAGAGACCGAGCTGAAGGCTCCTGTTTTGGGTCGATTTGAGGATGTTGAAGATTATTTGAATTCCCAAAAAATTGATGAAATGTACGTGGCGCTACACATCAGCAAAATTAAAGTAATCAATAAGCTTACCGCACTTTGTGAGCGCTATATGGTTCGGATCAAGTACATTCCAGATTTTCAGCAATACACCAAGTCCAACAGAGTGGAAATTTCATTTTACGGGAATGGAAATGTTCCTGTACTGATGTTACGCAAAGAGCCGCTGGAAATACCATTGCATCGCATTACAAAAAAAATATTTGACTTTTGTTTTTCCTTGTTTGTTATTGTTTTTGTCTTTTCATGGCTGTTCCCTATACTGATAATCCTGATTAAACTAAATTCTCCTGGACCTGTCTTTTTTGTACAGGAGCGCTCAGGAAGGGACAATAAATCCTTTCCTTGTTTTAAATTTCGTACAATGTACGTAAATGATGTTGCTGATAAAGTGCAGGCTAGTCTAAACGATGCCCGCATAACGAAAGTGGGAGCTTTTTTGCGCAGGACCAGCTTGGACGAGTTACCGCAATTTTTCAATGTACTACTGGGGAATATGTCTGTGGTGGGTCCGCGTCCGCACATGTTGTCGCATACGGAACAATATTCGGAATTAATCAACAATTTCCTGGTGCGTCATTATGCAAAGCCGGGTATAACGGGTTGGGCACAAGTGAATGGTTATCGTGGTGAAACCAAAGAGCTCGCCGATATGGAAGGCCGTGTGGAACATGATATCTGGTATATCGAAAATTGGAGTTTGCTCTTGGATGTCAAGATTGTGTGGAATACCTTCGTGAAGGTGTTTCAAGGAGACAAGAATGCGTTTTAGATCAGTGTTCAGTATTCATTAGAGTTTAGTTATAATCAATATCAGTTGATTGGTCTCTAAATTGTTCGGCTTGGAAGGTGTTATAAGTTGATACTTTTGGTAGTCTCTCCGATTTTGGATAATAATATGATAGATTTATTATTCAAAATTGTATCGATAAATTTAAAATGTTAGAGTTTTCTATATATTATGCCTAGAAGTGTGATGCCTGAACAAACAAATCCTTACTTAAGACAAAAAGAAGATAGTCTAATAACATTAACATTGAGTGTTGTCGTGATGTTATTGTGGTTCTTGCCCTTCTGTTTCGCTCAGGATGAAGTGCTCGAACTCACATAAGACTAATTTCTATGACTAAATAGTATAACTTCTGAAGTAAAAAACGTTAAATAAAAATATGAAATTGTTTTTTTATGCCATTTCTTGACTAAGTGCTTCGTGGTTAAACTTCAAGAGAAAAAATAGAATTTCATTTACTGGACTATATTAAAAATGAAAGTTTAGTTGCTTTATTTAACTTTGAATTGTCAAGTTGTATTGTCTATATTTGTCGTCGAAACAAGATAGTTTTTTATATGGTTTAAAATTAAAGTTCATTTCAGTGAGTCCAATCGGTGTAGTAGAGCAAGATTTTACAAAGAAAAATAATCATTTTTTTGAAAACAATTAAAAATAAAGTATACCTGTTAATTAAAACAACAGTTCAATTTCTGCCCTTCCTGATTACATTATCAGGATCAATTAAAAAAACAAATTACATCCCATGAAAATTATTTTTTTAGTAAAAAAAACAATCCCTTTTCTTTTTGTCCTTCTATTGTTTTCTTGCAAGCCAAGAGCTGAGTTGGTGTATTATCAAAACATAGATGGTTTGGCCCCTCCAGAGCACTCAAATTCGTATGAAATCAAAATTCAACCCGATGATTTGTTGATGATTATCGTGTCGGCCGATGATCCCGAAACCGCCATTCCTTTTAATTTGAGTACTATCAGTGTCCCTTCCGCAACCAGTATAAATGCATCACGAGGACAGGAAACGATGCAGTCTTATTTGGTGGATGCTGGTGGTACGATTGATTTTCCGGTTTTGGGTAAATTGAAAGTGGGAGGTTTGTCCCGTACGGAGTTGATGCAGCTATTGGAAAGTAAAATAGCCAAATACATCAAGAACCCGATTATCAATATTCGCCTTATGAATTTCAAGGTTTCCGTGCAGGGAGAGGTCACCCTACCAGGTACTTATCCAGTTTCTTCCGATAGAATTACCCTAATTGAAGCTATAAGTAAGGCAGGTGATTTAACTGTTTACGGAAAAAGGGACAATATTTTAATTATTCGAGAAATAGATGGGGTAAAGTCGTACAATAGGGTTGATATCACCAAGGCCGATTTTATCCATTCTCCCTTTTATTACTTGGCCCAGAATGACGTGGTTTATGTTGAACCCAATAAAACCAGGATTAACGGGGCGGCAGTGGGGGCCAATACAGGGGTTATCATCTCTGTAACCTCTTTGTTGATCACTTTGGTTACCTTAATCGTTACCGCAAAAAACTAAACCTTTATATGGATTTAAACAACTACTCGGACGAAGAACAAAACGAAGATTTTAATTTAAGAGAAGCTATAGAACGTTATCTGGATCATTGGCAATGGTTCTTATTGGCGGTTTGTCTTTGTGTTAGCATAGCCTATGTGTATTTAAGATACACCACGCCCCAATATCAGGCCAGTACCACTATTTTGGTCAAAGATGAAAAAAAAGGAGGTATGCTTTCCGAATTATCCGCCTTTGCCGATATGGGATTGGGCGGTGGAATGAAAAATAATCTGGACAATGAGGTTGAAATTTTGAAGTCGAGAACCTTGGTCGAAAGAACAGTCAAGAAGTTGGTGTTGAATATTTCAATGACTGTTAAAGGAAATGTAAGAGATGTAGAGATATACAAGGATGCTCCAATTAAAGTACTTTTTTTAAACACCAAACCAACGTTTTATACGGATAAAATGAGTTTGGAGTTTGTGAGATTAAGGCCAGACATCTTTAAATTGGTTGGTGAATCCGGAGAAGAAGCTAGTGTTCCGATAATTTTAAGTAATAAAAATGAATTTCGTTATGGAGAAATCATTTCCACTAGAAACGGGGATTTAATTATTACGGAGGCTGTTGAAAAAAGATATGTAAGCAAGGTTGATGATAGACCTATCAATATTATTGTAAACCCTCTTGAAAAGGTAGTGGCAAGTTTCCAGAAACGTTTGAACGTGAATCCGATCAGCAAGACCAGCAGTGTGGTCGAGATTTCCATAATGGATCCCGTAATCGAAAGGGCTGAAGATTTTCTGGATAATTTGATTCGGGTTTACAATGAAGATGCTGCTGCCGACAAGAGTTATATCTCGGAAAACACCTCTAAATTTGTAGCCAACAGATTGTTGTTGATTACGCAAGAGTTGGATGGGGTAGAGAAGGATGTGCAGCATTTCAAGACCTCGAATAAACTTACCGATATTGAAACCGAAGCCAAACTTTTTATTGAAGGCTCCAGTGAGTACAACAAGAAAAGGGTGGAAATGGAGATTCAATTGAATATGGTGGCTTCGATGCTGGATTTTATCAAAAAAAGCAATAATTCTGATTTATTGCCCACCAACATGATTTCGGCAAAAGGAGAAGAAACCGGCTTGATGGATTCCTATAACCAATTGGTCTTGGAACGCAACCGCATATTGAAGTCGGCCACGGTAGAAAATCCAACCGTTGTCAAGTTGGATCAACAGCTGGCTTCCTTGAAAACGAACATAGCGGAAAGTTTGCGCAGGTTACAAGCCAATCTGAACATACAAAAAAGGGACTTAAGAGGTCAGGAAGGCTTGCTAGACAACAAGATAGGCGATATTCCGGTTCAAGAGCGGCAGTTCAGGGTCATTGCCCGCCAACAAAAAGTAAAAGAAGAATTGTATTTGTATTTATTGCAAAAAAGAGAAGAAACAGCCATTTCGTTGGCAGCAACGGAGCCTAATGCTCGAGTGATTGATGCCGCCAAAGCATCGAAAATACCGGTTTCTCCTAAAAAATCAATGATTTATCTAGCTGCCTTGCTGCTGGGGCTTCTTATTCCGTTTGGAATTTTGTACTTGATGGATTTGTTGGATACCAAGGTGAAAAGTCGTTTTGAAATTACCAGTAAGTTGAGCATACCCTTTTTGGGAGAAGTTCCAAAATCGGAAACGCCGAACGAAATTGTGGACACGAGCAGTCGTTCCAGTACTGCCGAAGCGATGCGAATTGTAAGAATGAACCTTGACTTTATGTTGAACCAGGTTCCGGAAGGCAAGGCCAAAACCATTTTGTTTACCTCGACCTTATCCGGGGAAGGAAAAACATTTTTGTCGGTTAATTTAGCCGGTATTTTTGCGCTTTCGGGAAAAAAGGTTTTATTAATAGGAATGGATATCCGTAATCCAAAACTGAATGAATACATCGATCTTCCTAGCAGTGCGGGATTGACCAATTATTTGTCGTCCAGTAATGTAAAGATTGAAGATTATATTTTTAAACACAAAGGATTTGAGCAATTGTACGTGCTTCCTCCGGGAAGCATTCCGCCAAATCCAACCGAGTTGCTGATGAGTAAAAAGGTGGATGAGCTTTTTGTACAATTCAAGAAGGAATACGATTTCATCATTGTGGATACGGCTCCTGTAAGTTTGGTGTCGGACACCTTGATTATTGCCAAACAGGCTGATACTTTTGTTTATGTGGTACGCGCCAATGTTTTGGACAAACGAATGCTCCACATACCGGAAGTTTTGTACAGGGAAAAGAAACTACCCAATATGGCGTTGTTGCTTAATGATGCCGAAACCAAGAAGGGTTATGGTTATGGATATGGCTATGGTGTCACGGTTAAAAAAATGCCTTGGTACAAGAAGGTTTTTAGCAAGTAAAGAAAGAGAGGCGAAAGCCTCTTTTTTTGTTTAAATGGTTAATTGTTTATTCGTTTAATCGAGAAGGGAATTTTTATACTGTTTGGAAATTACAAAAAAAACTAATTCTTTTTTGTCAGATAGAGTCTTTCAATTTCGCTCAAGACTGGCTAAAGTAGTGATGCCGTAATGGTTCTCGACTGCGCTCGAACTGTCAATGCCGTTTTTCTATATTCAATTAATCGATTAAACTTTTCCTAACCAATTAATCCTTTCTAAACAAATTGCTACATTTGCATTTATGGAATTTTCATCAAAACTTTTGGAAAAAGCGGTCAACGAAATGGCACAATTGCCGGGAATTGGCAAACGAACCGCCTTGCGATTGGTATTGCATTTATTGAAGCAGCCCAAGGAGCAAACCGGATTTTTGACACAGGCCCTGACGACAATGCGGGAAGAAGTCAAATTTTGCGTGAGTTGCCACAATATTTCCGATATGGCCGTTTGCGAGATTTGTACCAATGCCAAAAGGAATCACCAAATCATCTGTGTCGTGGAAGATATTCGCGATGTTATGGCTATCGAAAACACGGGGCAATTTAGGGGGATTTATCACGTTCTTGGTGGGAAAATATCGCCAATTGACGGCGTTGGCCCCAGCCAATTGAACATCAATACGCTGGTAGAAAAAGCAAAATCAGGGGCTGTCGGTGAAATAATTTTTGCCTTGAGTTCCACAATGGAAGGGGATACCACCAATTTTTACATTTACAAACAAATCCAGGATTGTGGCATCATTACTTCCACCATTGCCAGGGGAATATCCGTTGGTGACGAATTGGAATATGCCGATGAAGTTACGCTGGGCAGAAGTATTTTGCAAAGAGTACCCTTTGAGAATTTTTTTAAAAATAATTAATTTGGGACGCAGATGGACACGGATGAAAAACGGATTTTGGTGTTTTTTTAGTGATGTGTAATTTGGAACGCGGATGGATGCGGATTCGCTAAAGCGAAGACACGGATTAAAACGGATTTTGGGAAAAGTTATAGTTGTGCGTCCTATTTGAAAGATTCTTTCAAAGAAAAAAGAATTAATCCATTTAATGGATGATGATATTTTTAATTTGATGAATGAAAAACTATATTTGTTGAAAAAATTGAACATGAAAAAATTTTTACGCTGTATATTGATGGGAATGAGCGTTTTTTTTGTTTCCTGTATTCCAACGAAAGACCTTATTTATCTTCAGAATAAAAATGGAACAGAGGCAACTGCCCCCATATCGGAGGTTATGTTAAAGCCTTACCGACTTCAGGTCAATGATGTTTTGAGCATTACCATTAAAGCGGATGATCCCAAATTAGTCGCTATTTTCAACCCCACCAATAAAGGGGAGACAGACAATGTGGGTTCTTCTTTGTATTTTTCTGGTTACACGGTAGATGATCACGGGAATATCAGGATACCGGTTTTGGGCGAAATTAATGCGATTGGTTTTACGGTCGACGAATTAAGAATGAAAATCGAGAAACAACTTCTGGACGAGTATTTTAAAAAAGAAGCCAATATTTTTGTTATTGTAAGATTGGCCGGATTTAAATATACTGTCAATGGTGAAGTGGGAAGCGTGGGGACCAAATTCTTGTTCCAGGATCACGTCAATATTATGGAAGCCATCGCCAATTCAGGAGATATTACCATAACGGGGGACAGGAAAGCGGTGACCATTATTCGCCAATCTCCTTCTGGAACCGAAATGCACGACATCGACCTTACTGATATCAACGTGATGCAATCGCCTTATTACAATTTGCAACCCAATGATTATATTTATGTAAAACCATTGAAACAGAAAACTTGGGGAACCGGTAAAACAGGTATAGAGTCATTGAGCACCATCATTACTTTAATTTCTTTGGTAACCACAGCCATAGTACTCTTAAATTTATAATACAAATCCACAAATGCTAGATATAAAAGATTTTTCTATTTTTGAAGCCGAGTCAGGATTTGATTTTAAGGGGTTTCTATTAAAAATCGGTAGTTATTGGAAATGGTTTATATTGAGTTTGGCCATTACCTTCACTATTGCCTATCAAGTGAATATCCGCAAGGAAAAAATATACGCAATGGAGACGCTAATCTCTGTTAAAGAAGAAAGCAACCCTTTGTTTACTTCCAATACCAGTTTGGTTTTCAATTGGGGAGGCACTTCAGACCAAGTCCAAACGATTTCCACCACCCTGCAATCTCGATCCCATAACGAGCTGGTTGTGGATAAATTACAATATTACATCAGTTACTTGGCACAGGGAAAATACAATTTGGTGGATGTTTATGGTGCCGTGCCTTTTTATGTGGATATTGACAAAACCAAGGGGCAACTTGCGGGGACTTTGATTGGAATCAAATTTTTGAGCGAAAACGAATACCAAATTCGGATTCCATTTGCGGGGAATTCTGTATCCTTGATTTCCTATTCCGATAATTCATATAGCAATACTGCGGTGGTCGTTGGCGATTTTGTCAAAAGATATAAAGTGGGTGAGCCCGTTTCTTTGCCTTTTTTGAATTGGAAATTGCAGATAAAAGACAATCCAGGTTTGTACAAGGGAAATGAATATTTTGTACAATTTAATGATTTCGACGGCACTGTTTCGGGTTATAGGGGAATCAACGTGAAGTCAGACGACAAAGGAGGTTCCATAATTACGCTGGGAATGCAGGGAACAAATAAAGCCAGGATGGTCGAATATTTGAATTCCACGGTCAAAATGCTAATCAAAAGACAGTTGGACAGCAAGAACCAATTTGCGACCAACACCATACAATTTATCGACAGTACGCTTGTGGCAATGGAGTCCCAATTAAAAGAAACTACTAACGAGTTAAAATCGTTTAGAAGCGGTAAAAACATCTATGATATTGAAGAAGGAGGTTCCAAGTTTTCGGGAAAGATTCTGGAGTTTGATGTCAAAAAAGACGAGATTACCCGTAAAACGGCCTATTATAATTCCCTGAAGGCTTATTTGAAAAACAGCGTGGATTATTCCAAGCTTCCTGCTCCATCGGTGGCTGGAATCGATGATCCCAATATTGTGGTGAATGTGTCTAAATTAATCTCGCTTTCCACTCAAAGATCCGAAATGGCCTATGCCGTAAAAAGCGAAAAAATATTCAAGGATTTCGACAATCAAATGGAAGCCGTAAAAAAAGTTTTATTGGAAAATATTGCCACTGCCAAATCAGCCCTGCAATATGATTTGGCTTTGGTCGAAAGTAAAATCAATGAGGTGGAAAGCACTATGAAACAGCTTCCGGAAGACCAGCAGGAACTCATAAAAATAAAAAGAAAATATGATTTAAGTGACAATATCTACAGTACTTTTTTGCAAAAACGCAGTGAAGCAGATATCGTGAAAGCGGCGAATTTGTCGGATATTCATTTTATCGACCCTGCCAAAGATATTGGAGGCGGACTTGTGGGACCTAAAACTTCCGTAAATTACGTGTTGGCTTTGTTTCTGGGATTATTGATTCCGTTACTCTTTGTTTTTGGTATTTTCTTTATCAATAATTCCATACAAAACACGGAAGACATCAGTAAATTAACCCAAATTCCATTGATTGGCGTTATTGGGTTGAGTAATGAAAAATCGGATTTGGCCGTGTTTGAAAAACCAAAATCCGCCTTGTCGGAATCGTTCAGGGCCATTCGGTCTTCCTTGCAATTTTTATACAAACAGCAGAAATTGGATGGAGCCAAAACGCTTATGATTACCTCTTCGGTCAGTGGTGAAGGAAAAACATTTTGTTCTTTGAACATTGCCACGGTCTTTGCCTTAAGCGAAAAAAGAACCGTAATCCTTGGATTGGATTTGAGAAAACCTAAACTGTTCGATGAATTCAACTTGACCAATGAAGTAGGTGTCGTGAATTATCTCATCAAACAAAAAACGGTGGATGAAATCATCAATCACACCCATATTCCTTTTCTGGATGTTATTATTTCGGGACCTATTCCACCAAATCCGGCCGAGATGATCATGAGTGATGGAATGAAGGACTTGATCGATGAGCTCAAGCATAAATATGATTATATTATTTTGGATACGCCGCCGGTTGGTTTGGTTTCGGATGCCTTGGAGTTGGCACAGTATTGCGATGTTACTTTATACATTGTGAGACAGAATTTTACCAAGAAAGAAATGATTACCTTGCTCAACAACAGGATAAAACGTGGTGAACTCAACAATACCAGCATTATTTTGAATGGATTCCAGAACAAGGCCAAATATGGCGCTGGTTATGGCTACGGATATGGTTATGGCTACGGTTCTACAACGTATTCTAACGGATACCATGACGACGACAAGCCCAAAACTATTTTCGGAAAAATAATGGAAAAATTTCGAAAAAAACAAGTGTAACAAGCCAATTGTTTAAAAAAGGAAAGAATGAAAGAAGAAACAAAAAGCACAATTCTTGTAACCGGTGGAGCGGGATTTATAGGTTCCAATCTTTGCGAGTATTTTTTGTCCAAAGGGCATCAGGTGACTTGTTTGGATAATTTTGCAACAGGACACAGACACAATTTAAAAGATTTTATAAATCACCCTTATTTCAGTTTGATAGAAGGCGATATTCGGAATTTGTCGGATTGCCAGAATGCAGTTCAAGGCGTGGATTATGTTTTGCATCAAGCCGCTTTGGGTTCCGTGCCAAGATCCATCAAGGATCCCATTACCACCAATGACGTCAATGTTTCGGGATTTTTGAACATGCTTTCCGCTTCCCGTGATGCCAAGATTAAACGATTTGTATATGCTGCCAGTTCTTCAACTTATGGGGATTCTCAAGGATTGCCCAAAGTGGAAGACGTGATTGGCAAACCGCTTTCGCCTTATGCCATAACGAAATATGTCAACGAATTGTATGCGGATATTTTCAGTAGAACTTATGGATTGGAAACCATTGGCTTGCGTTATTTCAATGTTTTTGGACGTAAACAAGATCCAAAAGGAGCTTATGCCGCCGTCATTCCAAAATTTGTGATGCAGTTGATGCAGCTCGAAAGCCCCTTAATCAATGGCGATGGCAACTATTCTCGTGATTTTACTTATATAGACAACGTCATCCAGATGAATGAATTGGCGATGATTACCCAAAACCCGGATGCAGTCAACACGGTTTTTAACACGGCTTATGGCGACCGGAACAGCCTGAATGATTTGGTGGGTTATTTAAAGGAATACCTGTCGGCTTATAATCCAAAAATAGCGGATGTTGCCATCGAATACGGTCCCAACAGGGCAGGCGATATTCCACATTCTTTGGCAAGTATCGAGAAAGCAAAAAATTTGTTGGGGTATAATCCTCAATTTTCTTTGCAGCAAGGTTTAAAGGAAGCCATAGATTGGTATTGGAAACATTTGTAGTGACGCAATTCATCGCGTTGGAACGGAAAATAGATATATTTGCAAATTGAAATTAAAAATAATGAAGATCACAAAAATTTGTTGCATTGGAGCAGGATATGTTGGAGGACCAACAATGGCTATTATTGCACAGAAATGTCCACAGATTCAAGTCACTGTAGTCGATTTGAATGCAGAAAGAATTGCGGACTGGAATGACGAGGATGTGAACAACATCCCGATTTACGAGCCTGGTTTAAGCCAAGTGGTTGCCGAAGCCCGGGGAAGAAACCTCTTTTTTTCAACCGAGGTGGACAAGGCCATAGACGAAGCCCAAATTATTTTTATATCGGTAAACACGCCCACCAAAACCTATGGAAAAGGAAAAGGAATGGCAGCCGATTTGAAATACATCGAATTGTGTGCCCGACAAATTGCCAAAATTGCCAAAGATAACAAGATTGTGGTCGAGAAATCGACTTTGCCCGTGCGCACTGCCGAGGCCATCAAAAGTATTTTGGACAATACCGGAAACGGAGTCCAGTTTCAAATTCTTTCCAATCCAGAGTTTCTGGCCGAAGGAACTGCTGTTGAAGATTTGTTGCATCCTGATCGAATTTTGATTGGTGGCGACGAAACTGCCGAAGGTCAAAAAGCCATCCAGGCTCTTGTGGATGTTTATTCGAATTGGGTTGCTCCGGAAAAAATATTGACCACCAATGTATGGTCGTCGGAATTGTCGAAATTGACTGCGAATGCATTTTTGGCACAAAGAATCTCTTCGATAAATGCCTTGTCTGAACTTTGTGAAAAAACGGGTGCCAACATCAACGAAGTGGCCAAAGCCATTGGAATGGACAGTCGTATAGGACCAAAATTTCTCAAAGCTTCCGTTGGATTTGGAGGTTCTTGTTTTCAAAAAGACATCTTGAACTTGGTGTACATCGCCAAATCTTACGGATTAAATGAAGTGGCCGATTATTGGGAACAGGTCATCATCATGAATGACCACCAGAAAAAACGGTTTTCCAATGGCATTGTGCAAACTCTTTACAACACCGTGGCCGACAAGAAAATTGCGTTTTTGGGTTGGGCTTTCAAAAAAGACACCAACGACACCAGGGAATCAGCTGCCATTTATGTGGCCAATGATTTGATTGGCGAACAGGCAAAAATTGCCGTATATGATCCGAAGGTTTCCCATAAAAAAGTATTGGCCGATTTGGATTATTTGGAAACCAGGTCTTCCAAAAAAAATGAAGAAGGCGTTCAATCCTTTGAAAATCCTTATGAAGCCTGCAAGGATGTCCATGCCATAGCCATACTGACCGAATGGGATGAATTTGCCCAATACGATTGGCAAAAAATATACAATGGAATGCAAAAACCAGCCTTTGTTTTTGATGGAAGGAATATATTGAATGCTTCTGAGCTAAAGAAAATTGGATTTATTTACCAAGGCATAGGGGCATAAAATTAAAAACAATCCCTTTTTGAAGACAAGGAATTGTTTTTAAGAATATTTTTTTGAAAATGCAATAATCATGATTAGAGTGTTTTACAAAAGAAAGGATTTTTTTGCATCCAAGACAGCATCAAAATGAGGAAAACCGTAAATGGATTCCATTACTTTTGAACTAATTTTGCAAAAAAAAAGAAATTAGGATTATGGCATCGGGATTGAAACAAGATTTCAAAAACAAAAATCAAGATGATTGTTTTATCGTTAAGAAATCATTACAAACGAGATTCTTAAATTAAGGATTGAAACATTTTTAAAATTGGACACAGACATAAAAATAGCCGTTATTGGATTGGGATATGTGGGTTTGCCATTGGCTCGATTATTTGCCACAAAATATTCCGTGGCAGGATTTGACATCAATCAATCCAGGGTCGAAGCATTAAAATTGGGGAATGACAGTACGCTCGAGATTGATTCAATCACTTTGCGAAGTGTATTGCTTGATGCCCCAACGAATGATGTTGGTTTGTATTGTACTTCTACTCTTGAAGAAATAGCGGATTGCAATTATTATGTAGTGACAGTTCCCACTCCGGTGGACAAAAACAATCGTCCTGATTTGACGCCTTTGTATAAATCAAGCGAAACCGTTGGTAAAGTCTTGAAAAAAGGAGACATCGTCATTTATGAATCTACCGTTTATCCTGGGGTGACCGAGGAGGAATGTGTGCCGGTTTTGGAAAAAATTTCGGGTTTAAAGTTTAACGTCGATTTTTTTGCTGGCTACTCTCCAGAAAGAATCAATCCTGGTGACAAGGAGCATACAGTGGACAAGATTTTGAAAGTTACTTCGGGATCCACTCCCGAAATTGGACGAAAAGTGAACGAGTTGTACCAATCGGTCATCACGGCAGGAACCTATCTAGCTCCTTCTATAAAAGTGGCCGAAGCAGCCAAAGTAATAGAGAATTCACAACGTGACATCAATATTGCTTTTGTCAACGAATTGGCCAAGATATTTAATATATTGGAAATTGATACCCATGACGTCTTGGAAGCTGCCGGTACCAAATGGAATTTTCTTCCCTTCAAGCCCGGCTTGGTTGGTGGTCACTGCATAGGTGTCGATCCTTATTATTTGGCCCAAAAAGCACAAGAAAAAGGCTATCATCCCGAAATAATATTGGCAGGACGTCGCTTGAATGACAGTATGGGTGAATATGTGGCTTCGCAAGTGGTCAAATTAATGATTAAAAAAGGGATTACGATCAATGGGGCAAGTCTATTGATGTTGGGTATTACTTTCAAGGAAAACTGTCCCGATGTACGAAACACCAAAATTGTTGACGTGATCACTGCATTGGAAGATTATGGTATTACGGTTAGTTTGTATGATCCTTGGGCTAATCCTGCCGAAGTTTTGCATGAATATGGACTAAACGCCAGTACAGCCTGTCCGACCACTACTTTCGACGCCCTCGTTTTGGGTGTGGCACACCAGGAATTCCTGGATTTGGACTTCAATTCCATAAGAAATAAAAACAGCATTGTTTATGATGTCAAAGGTGTTCTGGGGCAAACCGCCGATGGGAGACTTTAATGGTTGTTGGTTTTGAAAAAAAAATAGAATATAAAGTAAAAAACAAAGAATTAAGAGTAACGAATAAAGAAATATTGTCAGAATGAAAAAAATATTGATCACGGGTGGAGCGGGCTTTATAGGATCCCATGTCGTTAGACGTTTTGTGCAAAAATATCCGGAATACCAAATTTTTAATTTGGATGCGCTTACTTATGCGGGAAATTTGGAGAATATCACTGATATTGAAAACCAACCGAACTACGTTTTCGTCAAAGGAGACATCACGGACGAGTCCTTTATCTCGAATTTATTTCAGGAGTACCAATTTGACGGAGTAATCCATTTGGCCGCCGAATCGCACGTGGATCGTTCCATTGAAGACCCGATGGCATTCGTGAAAACTAACGTGATTGGGACGGTAAATTTGCTCAATGCCGCCCGAAAACAATGGGCAAAATCGAGTGAAGGCAAACGATTTTATCATGTAAGTACCGATGAAGTGTATGGTTCGTTGGGTGCGGAAGGATTGTTTACTGAAACGACTCCTTATGATCCCAACTCTCCTTATTCTGCTTCTAAAGCAAGTTCCGACCACTTTGTGCGAGCTTACGGCGAAACGTATGAATTGCCTTACGTGCTCACCAATTGTTCCAATAATTATGGGCCTAACCATTTTCCGGAAAAGTTAATTCCATTATTCATCAACAATATCATCAACAACAAGCCGTTGCCTGTTTATGGAGATGGAAATTACACTCGCGATTGGTTGTTCGTGAAAGATCATGCCGTGGCCATTGATTTGGTTTTTCACCAAGGGATGAACCACGAAACTTATAATATCGGTGGATTTAACGAATGGAAGAATATCGATTTGGTCAAGGTTTTATGTCAAATTATGGACACAAAATTGGGTAGGGAAGCAGGAGAATCGGAAAAATTGATCACTTACGTGAAAGACAGACCGGGACACGATTTGCGTTATGCCATTGATGCCAACAAAATAAACAAGGAATTGGGATGGGAGCCTTCGGTGACTTTTGAGCAAGGTCTGGAAATTACCATCGATTGGTACTTGAACAACCAAGAATGGTTAAATAGTGTGACTTCGGGAGCCTACGAGAAGTATTATGAGAAGATGTATTCTTAAGTGGGAAATTAGAAGTTAGAAGTGGGAGGTTAGAAAATAGAACAGAAAATAGATAAACCATGAATTGGTATGTAGTGTACACCAAGCCCAAATGGGAAAAAAAAGTGGCGGAGCGATTGAATGAAATTGGGGTGGTTACCTATTGTCCTTTGGTTACAAAAACAAGCCAGTGGTCCGACAGGAAGAAAATAGTAAGTATGCCCTTGTTCAATTCCTATATTTTTGTCCAAATTGAAGAAAAAGATCGCAACCGGGTTTTTGAAATTCCGGGAGCTGTCCGCTATTTGTTTTGGTTGGGGAAACCGGCAACGGTCAGAAATTCGGAAATTGAGATTATCCAGAATTGGTTATCGGCTCCAGCGACTTACGAAGTTACCTTGGATCAATGGAAAAAAGGGGATAAAATTGTCTTGGAATCAGGACCGTTTATCAGTCAATCTGCCATCATTCAAGAAGTAAAGCAGAATCATTATATTTTGATTTTGGAATCTATGGGCTGCGTGCTCAAGGTGGATAAAAAGGGAAATTAATTTTTTTTATTCAAAAATTTATACTTATTTAAAATAATTAACAGACAGTTTTTGTCAATAAGTCGTTTGTTTTTAGTGGGATAGTAATTTTAAGGAAGGTTGGTTCAGTTATCTGGGCTTGTCATATTTTGTAAGTAAAAGATGTATGGTCTTTTTTATTTATCCTAAATTTGCAACCGTTTGGATTTAGGTGAACCTATTTTGGGAGTCACCACGGCGAAGCCGTACAATAGCTAAAAAATTTCATTATTTTTGGAAGAATGATTTTTTGATAATTACATCAATCAAATTCTGGATTATACAAAAGAACAAGTCCAATAATGGTATTGGATCAAGATATACTGTTTATTTAAAAAACACAAAAAAGAAATATGAAAAAAATATTTATAGCAATTGTCCTTTTTCTAGCCCTTTTTCAGAGCTCTTCTTTGATGGCTCAAGATATTTTAAAAGGGAATGATCTCAGCACGGTAAGAGTAGATTATTTATCGGATGGTGATATCGCGAAAATAAAATCGCAATTGCAAAGTAATAATATGACTATTGACCAAGCGGAATCTATGGCGTTATCGAAAGGGATGACTGCCACTGAATTTACAAAACTAAAAAAGCGCTTGTCCCTTCTTGAAACATCCAAAGTTAAGACAGATAAAAAAACAAGTTCTGATGAAGGACAGGATGATAATCAAGGTAATGTTCGAAAGCAAGAAAAAGTTGAAAATAAGAAAGTAAAAGACAGTTTGAATTCACTTGTTTTTGGTTCCGAATTGTTCGATAACCCTACTTTGAACTTTCAGCCGAATTTAAATTTGGCAACACCGGTCAATTATATTTTGGGTCCTGGGGACGAATTACAAATCAGTGTCAATGGGGTTCAGGAGTTCAGTGATAATGTTCCTGTTTCTGTTGAAGGAAAAGTAAATATTCAATATGTAGGCCAGATTTCGGTTTCGGGAATGACTATTGAAGCGGCTACTCAAAAAATAAAAGGAGCTATTTCACGAGTTTACAGCACCGTTCGTTCCGGGCAATCGCAAGTTGGAATTAGTTTAAGCCGTATTCGTACCATTAAAGTAACCATTATTGGAAGCAAGCAGCCGGGAAATTATTCCATATCTTCTTTGGCTACCGTATACAATGCTTTGTTTTTGGGAGGGGGACCCGGTAAAAACGGAAGTTATAGAAGTATAGAGCTGATTCGAAACAATAAGGTTTTTAAGAATGTTGATATTTATCGCTTTTTGGTAAGTGGAGATCAATCGGACAATGTTGGATTAAAGGATAATGACGTCATTCGTATTCCTGTCTATGCGAATAGAGTGACTGTTGAAGGAGAAGTGAAACGTCCTGGCATTTTTGAAATGAAAAAAGGAGAGAAGTTTTCCAATTTGTTGACATTTGCATCAGGGTTCAACGAGTTTGCCTATACAGCATCGGTTAATGTTTTGCAAAAAACTGGCAAAGAATTCAAGGTAGCCGATATTCAAGCAGCCCAATATGGCAGTTATATTCCAGAGAACGGAGATGTTTATCGTGTCTCCAAAATTTTAAATAGATTTGAGAATCGAATTATTATTGAAGGAGCCGTATTTAGACCAGATACCTATTCCTATCATTCAGGGATGCGTATTTCAGATTTGGTAAGACAAGCTGAAGGGCTTAAAGAAGATGCTTATCTTAAAAGAGCGAGAATCATTCGATTAAAAGAAGATTTAACGAGCGAGATTGTTAATGTTGATTTGGGCAAAGCAGTAAATGGAGATGTTAATGCCAATGTCGAATTAAAAAAAGAGGATAGAGTTACCGTGTATTCGATTTTAGATTTCAAAGAAGAGTACAAAGTCACTATTGATGGTGAAGTGAAAAAGCCGAATGTATATGATTTTCAGGATAATTTAACACTAAATGATTTAATTATTGCGGCAGGCGGATTAACAGGTTCTGCGTCCAAGCGTGTTGAAATCGCACGAATGATACGTGCTGAGGAAATTGATGATGCAAATCCTAATAAAGTCGAATTGTTTAATATTGAAATCACCCCCGGCTCGAATGAACAATCGACCAATTTTGAGTTAAAACCTTTTGATGTGGTGAACATCAGAAGAATGGCGGTTAACGAAAAGCCGGAGATGGTGACAATAGCAGGATCTGTGGCCTATCCGGGTAAATATGTTTTGGCCAGTAAAAAAGAGAAGATCTATGATGTAATCAAAAGAGCTGGTGGACTTACCTCATTGGCGAGTTTGAACGGGGTAAAAATAAAAAGACCTATCAAAAAAGCCCAAATTGAAAACATAGAAAATGTAAGTCTGAATTTGGGTAAAAAGGACAGCATTCAAAACAAATTGGAAAAGAAATTAAAGGAGGATTTGAGATTTGCCACTATTCCAGTAGATTGGAGTAAAGTGACCAAAAATCAAAATAGTAATGCAAATGTAACTTTATTACCAGGAGACGAAATTGAAGTTACAGCTTTCAATGAAACTGTTAAAGTGGCAGGAAATGTGCTTTTAACTTCCGAGATTCCGTATATAAAAGGTAGAGGATTTAATTATTACTTGGATGCAGTAGGTGGTGTGGATGCCAAAGGATGGAGGAATAAAGCGTATGTCATCTACCCTAATGGAGAAGCTGCAGTATCACGTAGATTTTTACTGTTGTTTAGGTCTTCACCAACGGTAGAGCCAGGTTCACAAATTGTAGTGCCAGAAAAGCCTGAAACCAAAAAGATGAGTGCCGGAGAATGGGTTAGTATTGCCTCAGTACTAGTGAGTATGGGGGTTCTTATAATAACAGCTATTAAACCATAGTTTTGGTTTGTAGTTGTCTGCTACGGAGTATAAGTTTTTGGATTTAAAATAAAGATTTAATATTTAAAGGCAAAATAAAACAGAGAACAGATTTCTGAAAACAAAATAAAGAAAGCGAAGTAGAGTTTTATAGAAAAAAAATATAGTATAGATTTCAGGAATGAAAATTGAAAAAGGAAATATGAACCAACAAATACCCAACGACGAAATATCCTTAAAAGAGTTATTAGAAAAAGTTAAAGAATGGTATGTCTATTTGCTGTCTCAATGGAAAATCATTGTGTTAGCAGGTTTTATTGGAGCTATTCTCGGTTTGACGTATTCTTTCACGAAGAAGCCTATTTATACTGCGACATTGACATTTGCATTAGAAGATGAAAAGTCTGGTGGTGGATTAGGTGGGGCTCTTGGGTTGGCCAGTTCCTTTGGATTTGATTTGGGAGGTAGCGGCGGAAGCATCTTTTCGGGTTCTAATTTGGCGGAACTGTTTAAATCCCGAATAATGGTGGAACAGACTTTGTTGACACCTGTTGTAGTCAATGACAGGACAATTTCTTTGGCAGAAATGTATATTCAAGAGCAAGAATGGCGCAAAGAGTGGGATGACAAACCCAAGTTCAAAAACATTCAATTTTTGCCGAACACCAATCGCAAGTATTTTACGCGAGCACATGACAGTATTTTAGGAGTAATCTATAATAATTTGTCGAAAACCAGTTTGTCTGTTGCTCAAAGGGACAAGAAAATTTCAATTATCAGTATGGATGTATCTACTACCAACGAATTATTTTCAAAGTATTTTTGTGATGCCTTGGCTCGGCAAGTGGGCGAGTTTTATGTTGCGACTAAAACTAAAAAAGCAAGAGCCAATATGGCCATTTTGCAAAAACAGACCGACTCTATTCGCAGGGAATTAAACAGTGCCATTACAGGAGTGGCAGTAGCCAATGACAATACTTTTATGTTGAATCCTGCACTTAATGTAAGACGTACGCCCTCAGTCCGCAGACAGGTAGATGTTCAGGCTAATACAGCAATCTTAACCGAATTGGTAAAACAGACCGAATTAGCGAAAGTGACTTTGCGTAAGGAAACGCCGTTGATTCAGGTGATTGACAGGCCAATATTACCTTTACCCGTGGAACGACTTCGGAAATTAAAAGGAATCCTATTAGGTGTGATTTTAATGGGGATTTTATCCATATCGTTCTTGTCATTTAAAAAAATATCTAAATAAATTTGATTAGTATCAATTAATCAGGAATTTTAAGTACTATGTAATGTTGTTTAGGCAATATTAGATATTGTCACTAGTTTGAGTTTAATTTTTTTACTTAATTAATTGATTTCTCATACTTTTAAATCCTTGATAATTTTATCAATTTAAAATAATTACATTAAAAAGCAAGATATGTTAAACAATAAAATAATACTAATTACAGGAGGTACAGGGTCTTTAGGGAAAGCGCTTACTTCACATATTTTTAAACATTATCCAGAGATAAAGAAACTTATAATTCTTTCCAGGGATGAGCAGAAGCAATTTCAAATGGCTCAAGAATTTCCAGAAAAAAAATTCCCGCAGATTCGATTTTTTTTGGGAGATGTTAGAGATCAAGAAAGATTGGTTAGGGCTTTTCAAGGTGTTGATGTTGTTATTCATGCAGCTGCCATGAAACATGTTCATTTGGCCGAATATAATCCTGATGAATGTATAAAAACCAATATTGGAGGAGCCCAAAATGTTATTCATGCAGCTTTAAAAACTAGCGTTCAAAATGTAGTTGCTTTATCAACTGATAAAGCTTGTGCACCGATTAATTTATATGGTGCCACAAAATTAACTTCTGATAAACTATTTGTTGCAGCCAATAATATAAAAGGAAATAATCCAATCAAATTTTCCGTAGTAAGATATGGAAACGTGATGGGATCAAATGGCTCCGTAATTCCTTTCTTTTTAAAAATGAAATCAGAGGGTAGTTTGCCTATTACTGATGCTACGATGACCCGATTTAATATCTCTCTTCAAGGAGGTGTTGATATGGTTATGCATGCCATTAAAAATGCTTGGGGAGGAGAAATTTTTATTCCAAAAATACCGTCTTACAAACTTATCGATGTTGCCCAAGCCATTGCTCCAGAATGTACGTTAGATATTATTGGAATTCGTCCTGGCGAAAAAATACATGAAGAGATGATAACTTCTTCAGACTCATACAACACCTATGATTTAGGCAAGTATTTTACGATATTACCATCAGTACCAAATTTTGATTTAGAAAAATTCATAACTTCTTTCAAGGCGGTAAAAGTGTCTGAAGGATTTAATTATAATTCGGGCACAAACTCGGAATGGGAAACAGTGGATAGTTTGAGAGCACTAATAAAAGAACATATTGATTCAGATTTTGAATAAATGATAGATAAAATAATTCCTTATGGACGTCAGGATATAACCCAAGAGGATATAACTGCCGTTATAGAAGCCTTGCATTCCGATTATTTGACGCAAGGACCAAGAATAGTCGAGTTTGAATCTGCATTTGCAAACTATGTGGGGAGTAAATATGCAGTGGCAGTTGCAAATGGTACAGCAGCATTGCATTTATGTACCTTGGCTCTTGACGTGAAAGAGGGTGATAAAGTGATTACTACCCCAATAACTTTTGCGGCATCGGCAAATTGTGTTCGTTATTGTGGAGGCGAGGTAGTTTTTTCTGACATAGATCCGGAAACTTATCTTTTGGATATCAACAAGGTTAGAGCTTTATTGGAAGCATCACCCAAAGGAACCTATCAAGGAATCATTCCGGTTGACTTTGCAGGAAGAGCGGTTGATTTAGAGTTGTTTAGAAAATTGGCTGACCAATATGGTTTGTGGATTATTGAAGATGCTTGTCATGCTCCGGGAGGTTATTTTGTGGATTCCAAAAATAAAATTCAAAATTGCGGGAATAGTAATTTTGCAGATTTGGCCATTTTTTCTTTTCATCCTGTAAAACATATTGCTTGTGGGGAAGGAGGAATGATTACCACCAATGACGAAGTTTTATATAAGAAACTTTTATCACTGCGTACACATGGCATTACAAAGAATGAAGCGGATTATACAAATTCCGTGATATTTGCAAATGGAAATTCCGCAAACAATACTAGCTATCCAGCTTGGTATATGGAAATGCAAACATTGGGCTTTAATTATAGATTGACCGATTTTCAAGCAGCATTGGGAATAAGCCAGTTGGAAAGAGCCGATGAGGGACTAGCCAAAAGAAGGGAAATAGCGACTATTTACAATAATTCTTTCAATGGAAAATCTTTTATTAAAGGACAATCCGGAGTTATTGAAGGTCATGCCTACCATCTTTACGTTATCGAAGTGGAAGATCGTTTAGGATTATATAATTATTTAAGAGAAAATAAAATATTTACTCAAATTCATTATATACCTTGCCATTTAATGCCTTATTACAAACAATTTGGTTGGAAAGAAGGAGATATGCCTATAGCAGAAAATTATTATAAGCATTGTATTAGTCTGCCTATGTTTCCTATATTGACGGCAGAGGAGCAAAAGTATGTCATTGGAAAAATTGAAGAATATTACCGTAAATAGTTATTGATGAATAAACTTATTCTAGGTACCGTTCAGATGGGTTTGACATATGGTATAAATAATACTGCAGGAAAGCCCTCTTTTGAAAATAGTTGCGACATTTTGTCCAAAGCTTTTGAATCCGGAATTGACACTTTGGATTCAGCAGAAGCTTATGGTAATGCGCACCAAGTTATAGGGGATTTCCATAGATTAAACCCGAACATTAAATTTAATGTAGTTACAAAGATACCCCACAATACGACCGTTGATAAAATTGCAGAAAAAATAAACATCTATATTAACGATTTAAATGTTGATTATTTGGAGGCGTTACTGTTTCACTCTTTTGAATCCTACCAAAATAACAAACAAATCATGACTGTCCTCAATGATTTGAAAAAACAGGGAATTATTAATCACATTGGTGTTTCGATTTATACCAATTGTCAAATAGAATCGTTGTTATTGGATGACAATGTTACCGTAGTTCAGATGCCCTTTAATTTGTTAGACAATGAATCAATTAGAGGTGATTTAATGAAAAAGTTAAAGGAAAAAGGCAAAATTATTCATACGCGATCAGCCTTCTTGCAAGGCTTGTTTTTTAAAGAGAATTCAGATGACAATTCCATATTTCATAAATTATCTAATGAATTGATTGCTATTAAGAATATTGCAAATGAAGAAAATATTTCTATTTCAAATTTGGCATTAAGTTATTGTTTAAATCAAGGCAATATAGATCAAGTTCTAATAGGAGTTGATTCGGTTGGTCAGTTGATTGAAAATCTAAAAGCCTTAAATTGCAAAATTCAATCAAAAGCAATTACAAAAATAAATTCTTTAAAAGTGAAAGATTTAGACTTGTTAAATCCATCATTATGGAAATAAAAACAATATTAATCACGCAAGCCAGAACGGGAAGCTCCAGATTGCCCGGAAAGGTGTTAAAAGAAATTGAAGGGCAATCATTACTCGAAATTCATTTGAATAGACTGGAAAAATGTAAAAAGGTTTCCGAGATTATTGTTGCCACTACCATTAATGAAGAAGACACCCTAATTTATGATAAAGCAATTGCTTGGGGTTTTAGCGCTTCGCGAGGTTCTGAATCGGATGTATTGGATCGTTTTTATCAAGCGGTAAAAGATAAAAAAGCGAATTGGATTGTCCGGGTAACCTCCGACTGCCCACTTATAGACGCTGAATTGGTAGATAAAGTAATTGCATTTGCCCAAGAAAATGAAGTTGATTATTGTTCAAACGGATTTATCGAGAATTATCCGGATGGCCAAGATGTTGAAGTATTCCAATTTTCGGCATTGGAAACAGCATGGAAAAATGCAAAATTACTCTCTGAAAGAGAACATGTTACACCCTATGTTAGAAATAATTCAGACTATAAAGGGGGTAATGTATTTACTGCCATTAATTATCCTTGCGAATCCGATTTTTCTAAAATAAGGATGACAGTTGATGAAATCAGGGATTTTGAGTTAATAGAGATATTAATCAGTAATTTAGGCACAGAAAAATCGTGGATGGAATATACAAATTATATTATTGAAAATAATTTAACCAAAGTTAATAATCAAATTATCAGGAACGAAGGACTATTAAAGTCATTAAAAAAAGACAAATAATGGGGACAGGACAAGAATTATACAAAAAAGCAAAAACATTGATTCCGGGAGGGACAATGCTTTTATCAAAAAGACCTGAAATGTTTTTGCCAGACCAATGGCCATCTTATTTTTCTAAAGCTAAAGGCTGTAAAATATGGGATTTGGATGGTAAAGAATTGTTGGATATGTCCATTATGGGTATCGGTACCAATACATTGGGATATGGTAATGATGAGGTGGATGCTGCCGTAATGGAAACCGTTAAAAACGGTAATATGAGTACCTTAAATTGCCCCGAAGAAGTGTATTTGGCCGAAAAATTAATAGAGATGAATCCATGGGCAGACATGGTTCGTTTTGCACGCAGCGGTGGCGAAGCCAATGCCATTGCCGTTAGAATTGCCCGTGCCGCTTCCGGCAAAGATCAAGTGGCAATATGTGGTTATCATGGCTGGCACGATTGGTATTTGTCTGCTAACCACAATGGTGATGACGATTTGTCGGGACATTTAATTCCTGGATTAAGTCCTTCAGGTGTGCCAAAAAAATTAAAAAACACAGTATTCCCTTTTCATTACAATAACTATGAAGAGTTATTGTCCATTGTCGAAAATAACGATATTGGAGTTATTAAAATGGAAGTATTGAGAAACTTTGGCCCTGAAGATAATTTTTTACAAAAAGTAAGGACACTAGCTACCCAAAAAAATATCATACTTATATTTGATGAATGTACATCAGGATTTAGAGAAACTTTTGGAGGTATATTTCAAAAATTTGGTATTGAACCAGATATCACCATGTTTGGAAAAACAATAGGAAACGGCTATGCATTAACTGCTGTTGTTGGAAGAAAGTCAGTTATGGAAGCCGCTCAGTCAACTTTTATAAGCAGTACGTTTTGGACAGAAAGAATCGGTTCTACAGCAGCATTGGCTACATTGGGTGTAATGGAAAAAACGAAGTCTTGGGAACAAATAACAGAGATTGGAAACAAAATGCGTCTAGGATGGCAAAAATTGGCAGATAGCCATAATCTTTCTATTTCTATTGCAGGAATCCCTTCATTAAGCACGTATGGATTTAACAGTAAACATGCATTGGCATACAAAACGTATGTAACTCAAGAAATGTTAAAAAAAGGATTTTTGGCAAGTACCCATTTTTATGCTTGTACGGAACATAAACAGGAACATTTGGATTCTTATTTTGAAGCATTGGATGGTATTTTCGCAATGGTATTCAGATGTGAATCTGAGGAATTTGACATAAACAATTTATTGGAGGGGCCTATTTGTCATGGAGGTTTCAATCGTTTAAACTAAAGGGTAAGATGAAATTGTATAAGGTTTTAAACAATCAAATTTTTGAATTGGAAACTTATAAAATTATTCCCATTCGGTACGAAGATCGTTTCGATATAATGAAATGGCGCAATGAGCAAGTGTATCATTTAAGACAAAATAAGCCGCTTACGACTGAAAATCAGGAAAATTATTTTGATACTGTCGTAAATAAACTTTTTGATCAAGAACAGCCCAGCCAAATTTTGTTTTCCTATTTGGAAGACGGAGTATGTATAGGTTATGGTGGGTTGGTACATATCAACTGGATTGATAAAAACGCCGAGATTTCGTTCATAATGAATACCGATCTGGAAAAAGATAATTTTCAAAAACATTGGAAATTTTTTTTAAACTTGATTGAACAAGTCGCTTTTACAGATTTGAAATTGCATAAAATATCCACATACGCTTTTGATTTAAGACCAAAATTGTATCCCGTGCTCGATAATTTGAGTTTCATTAAAGAGGCTGTGCTAAAGAAACATTGCCTTTTTAATATGGAATATGTAGATGTAGTTATTCATTCGAAATTTATTGGAGAATAATTTTAAAAAGTAATATGTTTCAAAAATATAAAAATTGAATGCATAAATAGTTTTGCATGAAGAAAATAATTATAATTACTGGTGCAAACAGAGGACTCGGAAAGGCTCTTGTTGATATTGCGTTAAAGGATGAAGATGCTATAATTGTTTCTTTTTCTCGTTCCCTACATAATGAACACAATCACATAAGCAAGACTAAACTGATTTTTATAAAAACTGATTTATCGGAATCCTTTTCGGCTTCCATTTTTGAAATTATTGACAAAAAGTTGGCTTCGAATGCTACTCTGTATTTTTTTAATAATGCAAGTATTATTTTACCCATTGATAAAATAGGTCGTTTTAAGGAAATGGATATAGAAATGTCCATTAAAGTAAATGTTCAATATCCTGTCAATTTAATCAATTCTCTTTTGAATAAATTTCCAAACAACAAAATTATATTAGTCAATATTTCTTCTGGTGCTGGGAACAATCCAATCCCGTTTTGGTCATTATATGGTGCGGCAAAAGCATATATGAAGTTGTTTTTCAGGACTTTGGAGGAAGAAAATAAAGATAATAATAAAATAAAACTTTATAGTATAGATCCTGGAGTTTTAGATACCGGTATGCAGGAAAATATTAGAGATAATGCATTCCCCAACCAAGATTATTTTAGGTCTCTTAAGGAAGATAATAAACTAATCAAACCTGAAGATGCCGCATTGAAAATATTTTTGGAGATTAATTATTACATATGAAAGTTGGTGTAATTTCAGATATTCACGGAAATCATTACGCTTTAGATGCAGTGTTAAAGTCGGCTAAGAAAGAAGGAATTGAAAAAATTTTGGTTTTGGGAGATATTGTAGGATATTATTATCATCCCGAGATTGTGTTGAATATGCTGTCTGAATGGGATTGTGAAATCATCAAAGGAAATCATGAGGTACTGCTTCAGGATTTAAAAGAAAACAAGATCGATTCGGAGGTATTGAAAGAAAAATATGGACGAGGACATGAACTAGCCTTAAAAAATATTGATAGTGAAACACAACAGTGGTTGTTTTCTTTGCCAGTCCAAAAGTCAGTAGTAATTGACAATGTTTCTTTTCAATTAAATCATGGCAGTCCATCAAGTATTGATGAATACATATACCCTGATACTCCTTTAGCGCAATTGAATAAATGCAATTCTGTTGAACATGATTTTGTTTTAATTGGGCATTCCCATTATTCATTTTCTTTTAGATGTAAAAATAGTACTTTAATAAATTGTGGTTCTGTCGGGCAGTCACGGCAAAAAGGTGGGCTAGCATATTGGGTCGTAATTAATACCTTCAATAAAAGTTTTAAGATAAAAGCTACTCCGTATGACACGTCATATTTGCTCGAAGAAATAAAATTATTTGAATCGAAAGAAGGTTATTCTTCAAAAATATTAATACGTTAAAAAGTCCTTTTGTTTCAGCGGAATTAACAGATTCTATTTTGTTTTATTTAACTTTTATTAAAAATAAATTAACAATAATTAAAATTTTCACTTAAATTTTTATGACAAAAGATAAGCTAAACATATTGGTTACAGGTTGCGGAGGAGATATTGGTCAAAGTGTTGGAAAAATACTTAATGAATATGGCTTGGTAAATAATTTATACGGATGTGATATTTCAGATAAAAATGCAGCAAAATTTATTTATTGCAATTTCTTCTTGGGATTACCATGTAAGGATCCAAATTATATCGGGAATTTGGAAAATATAGTCAAGGAAAAGAATATTGACTTTGTTATACCTATATCAGAACCTGAGCTACGATTTTTATCAAAAGAAAAAATTAGTAAAATAGGTGATGCCAAATTGATTTTAGCTTCAGCGAGAGCGCTTGAAGTTGGATTTGATAAATTAAATACAGCTAATTTCTTAAAAAAAGAAAATCTTCCTTTCCCAATAACCTATTCTATAGAGACCGTTGATACGATTGAAAAATTTCCTGTAATATTGAAATCGAGAACAGGTTCCGGGAGCTCTAATGTGAGTATTGCAAGAGACTATGATACGTTTATTTCCATAAAAAAAAATAATTCCGATTTTATTGTTCAGGAGTTTCTTGAAGACGAAAATGGAGAATATACTTGTGGTGTTTTTAGAAGTAAAAGTGGTATTATTAGAACCATTATTTTGAAAAGGGAGCTGATGGGGGGGTTTACCGGTTATGGAGAAGTAGTTGAAAATAATGAAATAGATAAATTGCTTCGTGATATAGCTAAAAAATTACAATTAATAGGAAGTATCAATATTCAATTGAGACTTACTTCAAAAGGCCCAGTTGTTTTTGAAATAAATCCAAGATTTTCTAGTACCGTCCGTTTTAGACACCTATTTGGTTTCAAAGATGTAGAATGGTCAATTGAAGATAAATTGGGGCTTTTGATTTCTGATTACGAAGAAACTTCTGTTGGCAAAAAATTATATAAAGGGTTTAATGAATACATACAATAAAATTATGAAGAAAATTTGTATTGAAAAAACAAATATTGGTGAGGGTTTTCCCTGTTTTATCATAGCTGAATTATCTGCAAATCATAATGGCAGCTTATCCACAGCCATTGAAACAATTAGGGCAGTAAAACGAGCAGGAGCTGATTGTATAAAATTTCAAACATTTACTGCTGATACAATAACTCTTGATTCAAAGAAAGATGATTTTAAAATAAGTCAGGGTACGCTTTGGGATGGTCAATATTTACACGACTTATATAAAGAAGCCTATACTCCATGGGAATGGCATCAGGAGTTGTTTAAAGTAGCCAAAGATGAAGGATTGGTTTGTTTTTCTTCACCATTTGACAAAACAGCTGTTGATTTTCTGGAAACCTTGAATGTGCCTGCCTATAAAATTGCCTCTTTTGAAATTACGGATATTCCGTTGATTGAGTACGTGGCGTCTAAAGGGAAGCCGATTATTTTGTCAACAGGAATTGCAGAAGAAGCAGACATAGAATTAGCCTTGGATGCCTGCCAAAGAATGGGAAACAATGATATAGCACTGTTAAAATGCACGTCCAGTTATCCTGCGCCCATAGCAGAAGCCAATATGTGCATGGTTAAAGATTTAGCCGTACGTTATGGAGTTGTGAGTGGGCTTTCTGACCATACAATGGGAGCCACTGCGCCAATTGTTGCGACAGTTTTTGGTGCCAAAATAATAGAAAAACATTTTATTTTAGATCGAGCCATTGGCGGTCCTGACGCCTCTTTTTCGATGAATGAAGAAGAATTCAAAGCAATGGTTGTAGCCGTTCGTGAAGCTGAATCATCTATTGGAGTAGTTGATTATACACTTACTGAAAAACAGGCCAAAGGAAAAGATTTTTCTAGATCTTTATATGTGGTAGAAGATATGAAAGCCGGTGATGTGATCACCGAGAAAAATGTACGTTCCATCAGACCCGGATTTGGATTGCATCCTAAGTTTTATAAGGAAATATTGGGGCAAATAGTTGAAAGAGATATTGACAGTGGTGTTGCGTTTAATTTAGGTTTTTTAGCAAATAAAAAAACACAAAATTAAAATAGGTTAGTACTTTAGAGGATTTGAAATAATGGAAAAATCATACAATAGTAATTACTTAAAAATATATTTTTGGAAGACATTTAGAATTATTACAGGTATATTATCAATGACAATTGTTATCCCGTTGATATCTTCAAATACAAGTATTTATGGGATTTATGTTTTATGCATATCAATTTCTTCTTTTTTACAGTATACTGATTTAGGGTTTTTAAGTGCCGGTCAAAAATATGCTTCTGAATACTTTGCTTTGAAAGACTTGAAAAATGAAATTAAAATGTTAAGTTTTGTACATTTTATTATGCTTATTTTTTTAATAATTTGTATTTGCGTAATTCTTATTTTTTGTTGGAAACCAGATGTTATTATTCCGGACCTAAATACAAGTTCAACTACTATTGCTTCCAGTTTGTTTTTTATTTTAGCAATTACTTCTCCTTTTATTTTGTTGCTGAGATACGCTCAATCTGTATTTACAATAAGAATCCAAGATGATGTATATCAAAAAATAGATTTAGCAGTCAATATATTGAAAATTGGTTGTGTTTATTTTTTTTACGAAAACAATACTATTGATATTGTAAGTTATTTTATTTTTATTCAATTATTAAATTTTTTAACTGTTTTAGTGTCATTTTATTGTATAAAAAAAATGTATGATTATGATCTTATATTAGTTTTTAAATCTTTTAGGTTTGATATTGATATTTATGATAAAACAAAATTGCTTGCTGTTTCTTCAATGATTAGTACAGTCTCCTGGATCGTTTTTTTTCAACTCGATTCCTTTATAATTTCAAAAACTTTCGGAATTACTTCAGTGGCCATTTATGCAATACCTTATTTTTTATTAATGTTTATTTCTAATTTATACAATACAATTTATTACCCTTTTTTATTTAGATTCAATCATTTTATCGTTGCTAAGAATCATGATAGATTATACGATTTCATTAATAAAATTTTTGAACTCACATTTCCAATATTTTTGCTACCAGTAACAGTTTTGATATTATTAATGAAACCATTAATCATTGGTTGGGTAGGGATGGGGTATAATGATTCTATACTAATTGGGCAAATTTTAATGGCATCTACTTTCTTCCTTTTCATTACAATGCCTTATTCATATCTATTACTTTCTTTAGAAAAGACTAAAATTTTAAATTATAATTCTGTAATTATTCCCATAGTTTTTTTAACACTAATAATTGTTCTAAAAAATGTTAGTTCCTTATTGTCATTAGCAATAGCAAAAACAGCAACCTTTTTTATAAGTTCAATTTTTTTATATTTTAGTTTTAAAATTAGTCAGTTTAAATTCTATAAATTTATTTTAAATAGAATTTTAAGTATTTCTTTTTCGTTCATGATATTATTCTTGACTTATTATTTATTTTTCCCTTATTTAGTGAATACTGTTCCAAAAAACACTCTTTCAATGGTAAAAACTATTTCATTTGGTTTAATAATGTTTACGATTTCATTTTTTGTTTATATAGCTTTAAATAAAAATTTCATCTTTATTGCCAAAAATATTTTAAAGAGTATTTTACCAATTAAAACTAAGGATACTTTATGATTAATGATTTTTTGACACCTTATTTAAAAATAAGAAAGGGCTCAAGTATTAATTTAGTAAATGAAACCAAGTTTCTTCAAGTAGTTACTTTTTGGTTTAATTATTTTGACTTTGCCAATGATTTTTTTCTTAGCCAAAAGAAAGATTTGAATTTATTAAATAATGATTTGATAAGAAAATCAATCTTTCATTTTTTAGATGTTTATGATGGAAAATGTGGTATTATATTGGATGAAAATATTAAATTTCATCATAAAATAGCAGCTTTTTTTTTATTCGGTAAAAAAGGATATTTGCCATCAGGAGTTAGTGCTAATTTATCTGATAAAATCAAGTTTAAATTGCTTTTTTATAAAGTCAATATTTTAAAAATAAAAATTGACAGTAAGTTTAAAGATGATTATTTCGAAGAATGCTATAGTAGTTTTGGTATAGAAACTGTAAGTGTTTTAAGATGGATAATTCCAGATGTCTTTTTTGCTTCTGGTTTATCGTCTGACAACAATTTACCGCATATATTAAAAGGATCTCCTTTGTGTTTTTTTGATTTTAATTATAATTATTTAAAATTGCTTTTACAAAGCGAAAAAGTTCAAATAATCGGTTTTCAGCATGGTGGAGTTTATGGAGAATGGAAAAATAATCCATACGAGATTTATGAAAAAAGCATTAGCGATTTTTATTATGGATGGGGTTTTTTTGAGAATAATATTATTCAAAATAGATTTAAAAAACTCAAAAACTTTTTTCCTGAGAAAGAAGGTATTTTTTGGTTTGGGCGTGATGAATGTTATTTGTCTTCTACTGTTGATTTTGGAAATTCAATTCTTTCTCATTTTAAAGAGGTAGATCATCTTGAGTTTTTTTATAAATTTTTCAAGAAATTTAATTTTAAATTTTTGCCGCATCCCAGAAACGGGAGCGTAGTTTATGAAAAAATAATTAATCAATCTTTTTATGATTCTACCAATGACAGTGCCAATTATGTTTTGAATGCTAAATTAGTACTGTTTGATTGTCTTTCCCATACTTTACTTTACCATTGCTTATTTAATGAAATACCTTTTTTAATTTTTTTGAATAAATGGCCTACAGAATTATCTGAAAAAGCAAGTGATTTTTATACTGTTTTGCACGAAAATAATTTATTATTGATAAAAGGAGATTTAAATATTGAGAATAAGTTAGCATCTATAAGTGAATATCTAAATGGAAATATAGAAAGCCTTTATTCGAAAGATTTTAATGACTATATAAAGAAAGTATTCTTTTCACATAAAACTATTGATTTAATATAAAATATGAAAAATATATTATTACTTGGAGGTACAGGTTTTATTGGAAAAAATATTATTGAATTTTACATCAATGATTTAGAAGTGAATTTAATTTTAGTTACTAGAAACAAAAGTAATATCGATGCAAGACTTTTTTCTTCAGAAAGAGTAACAGTTAATATTGGATCTATATCTGATATTGATTTTATAAAAAAAATCGTTGTTGATTGTAATATAAATGTAATTATACATTTAGTCTCAAACCTTATCGCATCTAGTTCTGATGAAGAGTTTTATGAAGGAATGGATAATGTCATAATGCCAACTTTTAAATTAATAGATTTTATCGCAAACAAGGAAATAAAACTTCTTTTTTTCTCTTCAGGCGGAACCATTTATGGGAATGCAAATTCAAGGATTGATGAAACGACAGCCTTAAATCCAATAAATAATTATGGTTTTTCAAAATTACTTATTGAGGATTATATATATTTTAAAAGAAGTAGCAGCCAATTAAATTGTATTGTAATAAGACCATCCAATGTTTATGGTAGCTTTCAATCTTTTATTGGGAATCAAGGATTTATTTCAATTGCAATAAATAAGATTTATAATAATGAACCTATTGTAATATGGGGTGACGGGAATTCAATAAGGGATTATATCCATGTTGATGATGTAGTTGAAGTTATTCAAAAGCTGCTTTCTCATTCTATTTCGAATACCATTCTAAATTTAAGTACCGGAGTGGGTAAGTCATTGTTGGAAATAATTGAAATAATTGAAAAAAATCTAGATAAAAAAGCAATAGTTTGTTTTAACAACAAAAGAAATGTGGATGCAAATTCAGTAATTTTAGACAATTCAAGGTTAGTGGCAACTATTCCTCAGGAATTTATAAGTGTGGAAGAAGGGATTAAAAAACAAATTAATTATTTTATTAAGAGTCTTGAAAATGTCAACTAAATTAGCAATTGCAATTCCGACCTATAATAGAGCTGAAATGTTGGAGTATAATTTATTGCAAATTATTGATGAATTAATTCAATACCATATTCCCGTTTATATATCAGACGATAGTACCAATGACGAAACAGAAAAAGTCTTTGATCGGTTAAAAGACAAACATAAACTATTCCATTATAAAAAAAACGAAATTAGTTTAGGCCATGATTTAAATTGTTTACACACGATATCGTTGCCTATAGAGAACTACGTTTGGTATATGGGAGATTCAATGATCATAAAAAAAGGTGCCATACAAAAAATTTTAAGCATTATGGATGGCGGAGACTATGATTTTATTTGTTGTAATGCTGAAGGTCGGGATTTAGATATAAATAATATGGTTTTTAGCAATGGAGTTGAGCTTATGGAGATGCTGTGTTGGCATCTTACCATGACAGGCGCAACGGTTTATAATAAAAGTAAAATTTTTGACATTGCTAATTTTGAGGTTTCAAAATTTAAAAATTTTCCTCAAATCGCCATAATTTTTGAACAATTTGCAGCCAATGAGTCGCGATTATTTTGGACAAATGAAAAGCTTATTTATAGTAATTCCCAAAAAAATAGTTATTGGGAAAGTAAGGTTTTTGAAGTTTTTATTGATGATTACAGGTCTTTTTTATACAATTTATCCGAAGTTTACACAATGGGGGCCAAGAATGGAGCATTGCTTCAGCACAGCTTAAAGACTGGGATTTTTAGTTGTCGTTCTTTTGTATTATATAGAATTGGCGGTTTTTATAATTATGAAATTTTTAAAAAATACAAAGACGATTTTAAAAATTTCACTCGAACGAATTCTTTGTTTTTGTTGATTTTATCTTTTGTTTGGATTAAGCCGTTGAGTAAATTTAATTTCTTTCTGAGACGAATAAATTTAAATTTTCGCAATTGATGTATCTTTTAAGTTTTTTTAGTTCATTTATTATTGCTTCATTAACTTTTATTAAAGGAAATGTAAGGAGTGTTATAATTTTACTGTTAATTATTACAATGTCATTATTTGTGGGAACAAGAAATTATGGAGTAGATCCGGATTATGAAGTATATGTTAACAGTTTCTCTTATTGCACATCCCCACAATTTGAGGCTTTGGATTTTGTTTTATTTGAACCTGTCACTTTTTTGATTCCCTTTATTGGAAAGTTAATTTTAGGAAATGCTTATTTTATTGAATTTTCGTTTTTTGTCTTTGCTCTTGTTGGGATTTCTCTTAAAATAATTGCATTTAGCAAGTATGATTATTTCTTTTTAAGTGTAATCTTATATTGCAGTTATATGTTTTTTTATCAAGAAATGATTACAATAAGGGCGGGGGTTTCATGTGGATTATTCCTTTTGGCTATAGACGATTTAGTATACAAGAGGGATAAAGCATATTTTATAAAAATAGTTGTTGCACTTTTATTTCATTATTCAAGTATTATTTATTTCATTATTTGGATATTGGTTCGTTTAAAAATTTCAATAAAATATTTTTACGGACTAATGATTTCTTCCTATTTTATTGTGCTATTGAAAATTAATCTGCTTACATTATTAAAATTAGATGCTGTTTTCCCAAAGGTCAGGATATATTTAGATATTTTAGAGGTTGAAGGGGGTGATGCCGTAAATGTTTTTAGTTTTAGAGTGTTAATAGCATTGGCAATATTTATACTGTTTGCCTATAAATTTAAATTATTAGATAAAAATCCTTCTTTTTTGGTGCTATTTAAAATACATATTTTGTCTTTATGCTTCTTTTTTGCATTAAGCACAACAGCTAACGTTTTTTCATTACGTCTCTATGATATGTTATCTGTAGGTCAAATCATTTTGATGACATATGTTGTTCAAGTATTTAAGGAAAAATGGGTTGGATATATCATAATTCTTTTAATATGTATAATAAATCTATACTATATTTTTGGAATATCAGGTTTGTTTAGCAAGTATTCCTCTTGGTTATTTTAATTTTATTATGAAAAATTCTGTTTTATTCGCTATAGTTACGTACAAAGAAAAGTATTTTGAATGCTTGTCATTTTTAAGTCTATTTCAATCTTTTGGTGTTTATGGCAAAGGGAAGTTGAATGTTTTTATTTTTGACAATACAGATTTCGATGAGTGGAATGTGACAATTAACGAAATGAGAGATGTGAATATTAATTATTTTCATCAAAAAGATAATCGAGGAATATCATTTGCTTATAATCGAATATACGATTTTGCGAAAAATAATAATTTTGAATGGATAGTATTTTTGGATCAAGACACGACTCTTCCTGTGGAAACCTATGATGTCTATTCAAAAAAAGCTCTCAATGACAAACAGCAAATGTTGGCGGCACCTCTTGTTTTTTCCAATGAGAAAATTATTTCTCCAAGTAAAACTAATTTTTATCAAAAGCTTATTTCTAAGCCCATTGTTCCAGGTGTATTGGATTTAAAAAACACTACTTGTATCAACTCGGGATTGATGGTAGCTACGCACTTGTATGGTGCAGTTGGCGGGTATAACGAAAAATTAAAATTAGATTTTTGTGATCACGATTTTATTGATAGGGCAAAAAAAGAAGTCAACTCCTTTGAAGTATTAAAGTTGAAATTTGTTCAAGATTTTTCTTCTGACAATAATACAAAGATACAATCTATTTCTAGATATAAGATTTTTGTAAAGGATTATAAAAATTATTCAAAAACCAGAAACAAATTACTTTTATTTATTAAAATAGATTTAAAACATTTACTAAAACTGACATATAAATTTAGAACTTTAGTATTTATAAAGATAAGAATTCACAATTTAGTCAAATAATACTTTAAATGAAAATGGTTAATATATCTGTTTGTATGGCAACTTACAATGGTTCAAAATATATCAAAGAACAATTAGATTCGATTTTGATGCAATTGAGCGATGACGATGAGGTTATTGTTTCGGATGATGGCTCAATTGACAATACCTTAGAAATCATTAAAACTTATAATGATGTTAGAATTAAAATTTTTAAAAATTCTTTTAAAAATTTAATTTTAAATTTTGAATTTGCCATATCAAAGGCATCAGGAAATTATATTTTTTTATCTGACCAAGACGATATTTGGATGGGTAATAAAGTTTCAGTAATGATGAAAGAATTACAAAGTTCGGATTTAGTGATTACAGATGCTCAAATTATCGACGCTAAGGGTGAAATTTTATCGGAATCTTATTATGAAATAAATAAATCAACAAGAAACTTCTTTTCAAATTTAATTATTAATAGTTATCTGGGGTGTGCTTTGGCATATAAAGCTAGTATGAATTCTTATATTCTGCCATTTCCTAAGTCGATACCAATGCACGATATATGGATAGGGAACGTGATTTCATTAAAAGGTAAAATGACATTCCTGGATGATAAGCTAATTAAATATCGAAGACATGGTGGTAATGCATCTCCTACCGGGGAAAAAAGTACTTTTTCTTTTTCATATAAAATTTTATATAGAGTGCGATTAATTAATTCCTTGATTAATAGATTGGTTTTAAAAAAATGAAGATTACCATATAACGCTAATGTTATAGCTTTATATTTTATGTACAATTAAACAATTAAACAATTAAACAATTATGAAAAAATTATTAGTAACAGGCTCTTCCGGACTTATTGGTTCTGAGGTTTGTTTACATTTTGCAAATTTAGGATGGGAAATCCATGGGCTTGATAACAATCAAAGAGCAGTCTTTTTTGGAACTAGTGGAGATACCAGATGGAATCAACAAAGATTAACAGAATTAATAAATGACTTTTATCACTATGAAATCGATATTCGTGATAGAAAAGGAATCATTGAACTTATAAATACAATAAAACCTGATGCCATAGTTCATACTGCTGCTCAACCAAGTCACGATAAAGCTGCAGCTATCCCATTTGAAGATTTTGATACCAATGCTGTAGGTACTTTTAATATGCTTGAAGCTACTCGACAGTATAGTACCAATATCCCATTTGTTCATATGTCTACCAATAAAGTGTATGGAGATGCTCCTAATGAAATTGAAATGGTTGAGTTAGAAAAAAGATTTGATTATGCTGATGAATCCTATTTAGAAGGGATTCCTGAAACATTCAGAATTGATCAAACTAAACATTCTCTATTTGGAGCCTCAAAAGTATCTGCTGACATATCGGTTCAAGAATATGGTAGGTATTTCAATATGCCAACAGCCTGTTTGCGAGGAGGATGTTTGACTGGACCAAATCATACAGGAGTTGAACTTCATGGTTTTCTTAGTTATTTGATTAAATGTAATTTAGAAGAAAAAGAATATACAATTTTTGGATATAAAGGAAAGCAAGTTAGAGATAATATACATTCTTATGATGTAGCAAGATTCATTGAGGAATTTATTAATGCACCTCGCATTGGAGAAGTATATAATTTAGGAGGAGGAAGAGACAACACTTGTTCTATTTTAGAAGCTTTTGATATTATTACTGATATTAGCAAGAAAAAAATGCTTTATAAATATGATTCAACTAATCGAATTGGAGATCATATTTGTTATTATAGTGATCTTAGAAAAATGAGAGATCACTATCCAAATTGGAACATCACAAAAACTCTTCGGAAAACAATTGAGGAAATTTACGAGTCATGGGTAAGAAGAGCATAATAATATATGTCGCCAGTAACGTCGGTATAGACTATTTTTTTTTTCTGGCTAAAACAATTGAAACAGCCGATTACAATGTTGAGCCTATTTATCTAATTTCTGAAGCAAAATATCGTAAACTTTCAAAATCTTCGGGACTTGAAAAAATTTGGTTAAGGACACAAATGTATTTTTTGTATCCTTTTTATTTAATCTATATTGGACTGAAAAGTAAATCTGGAAGTGTTTTTGTTGTTTCCAGTAATACTTTTTATGCTCCTTATCTAGTTCATTTTTTTTTACGCTTTAAGGGTGTAAAAGTTATTCATATGCTTTACGACTTATTTCCAGATGCTATTGAGATTTCAGGCATTATAACTAAAGGGTCTTTCTTTTCAAGAATGATTGGAAAAATTGCAAGCAAAAATCAAGCAACTTGTGATGGCACAGTTTATCTTGGTGATTTTTTAAAAAAACATACAGAAAACCGTTGGGGAAAATCAAATATTTCAAAAGTAATAGACATTTCAACAGATTTATCTTTATATAGTACAGATTTTGAACCATTAGACTCCTCGGGTAAATTAATTATTCACTATGGAGGACAATTAGGACATTTACATGATGCCAATTCAATAATTGAATCAATTAAATACGTATGTCAATCCGATATAAAGGATCAAATAGAGTTTAATTTTTATGTTAGCGGATCTCAAGCTCAATTTCTTGAAGAATCACTCAGAGGTTATCCTGTAACTATTATTTCTGCTGTTCCAAGTCTTAAATGGAGGGAAGATATTAAAAATTTTCATATCGGATTAGTTTCACTTTCTCCAGGAGGTGCAACTGTGTGTTTGCCAAGTAAGACTTATGGAATGATGGCTGGAGGAATGGCAATTTTAGCCATTTGTCCTCAGTGGTCAGACTTAGCTTCTTTAGTTGTTAAATTAGATGCGGGATGGATTGTTAATAATTCAGTTTATACCTCAGAATTGGAATTTGATGAAAGTCGAGGCGATAAAAGTTTAAACGATATAAAATCTATGGAACTTATAAAAAAAGATTTTTATGAAGTACTAAATGGAATACTGCAAAGCCGAAGTTTATTAGAACAAAAAAGGAGGAATTCATTTGATGGTGTAAGGAAAAATTATAATATTTCTAATCTTAGTGAAAAATGGGATAATTTAATTTCAATAATTTTAAAGGCTAAATAAATTGCAATATTTACTTTAGAAAATATTCTTCAATATAATTAAAAAAATAAAAAAAAACATAATATTACAACTCATCATTGCCATATCTTGATAGTATTTTTTTTTATAATCTAATTTCAATGATTCAAATTACAGGAGCTTCTGGTTTTGTTGGTACTAATTTAAAAGAGTATCTAAAAGATACCTACGAAATAAATCCGATGAGTATTCGATTTATGAAAAATCAAGACATAGTTCTTGAGGGGGGGACTATTATCCATTTGGCAGGCAAGGCACATGATTTGAAAAAAGTCTCCAATCCAGTAGATTATTATGAAGCCAACTTTGAGTTGACCAAACAGCTTTTTGATGCTTTCTTGCCATCAAAAGCTTCCACTTTCATTTTTATGAGTACGGTAAAAGCTGTGGCGGATGAAGTGGAGGGGATATTGACCGAAGAGGTAATTCCTAATCCAAAAACACATTACGGAATTGCCAAAAGGCAAGCCGAGGAATACATTTTGAACAAGGAGATTCCAACCGGTAAAAGGGTTTATATTTTGCGTCCTTGCATAATTCACGGACCCGGAAATAAAGGAAATTTAAACTTGTTGTACCAGTTGGTTTCCAAAGGATTGCCATGGCCCTTGGGCGGTTTCCATAATCAACGCTCTTTTTTGAGTATCGAGAATCTTTGTTTTGTCATCAAGGAGTTGTTGGAAAATGAAAGTATACCATCAGGGATTTACCAAGTGGCAGATGACCAAGCTTTGTCTACCAATGAATTGATACAATTATTGGGTGTGGGTATGACCAAAAAAAGTACGGTTTTGAAAATTGCTCCTTCTTGGGTCAAAGGATTAGCGGGACTTGGAGATTATTTGCATTTACCAATAAACTCAGAACGATTGCGAAAATTGACGGAAGATTATGTGGTAAGCAATGTCAAAGCTGTTACCGCCATTGGAAAATCATTGCCAGTATCCTCCAGAGAAGGATTGTTAAAAACATTCGCGTCATTTAAACAAAAATGAATTATATTATTATAGCTCTTATTCTGTTTTTTCTTGAACTTATTTATTTCAAGATGGCAGATCGCTACAACATCATCGACAAACCCAATCATCGTTCGTCACATTCCCAGATTACCCTTAGAGGAGGAGGAATCATTTTTCCCATTGCTGTTTTAATTGCTTTTCTCCTGGACTATGTGGGCTGGACAATAGCCTTGGCGGTCGTTTTGGTGGCCATCGTGAGTTTTATTGACGATATAAAACCTTTGTCCCAGTTGCCTCGTTTTGGTTCCCATATCATTGCCGTTTTGTTGATTGCTTATGACCTGAATTTTTTTCAGGAAGCCTTTTGGGTTTTGCCTTTGGTATTGGTTCTGTTGATTGGATGGATTAATGCCTTCAATTTTATGGACGGCATCAATGGTATTACGGTGTTGTATGCATTTGTTGCCATTGTAAGTTTTTCTTTTTTAGAAATCAACAAAGAGAGTTTACCGCTGTTAATCACTATGGGATTGTCCTGTTGTGCTTTTGGTTTTTTTAATGTCAGAAAAAAAGCCAAAACATTCGCTGGTGATGTTGGGAGCATAAGCATGGCGGTATTTTTGGGGTATTTTTTGGTTAAAACTATTGCAGAAACAGGGCAAGTGGGTTATATTCTTTTCTTTTCTATTTATGGTATTGATGCCATTATCACCATCATCATCAGAATCAAAAAAAAGGAAAATATATTCGAACCCCACCGTTCCCATTTGTACCAATACTTGGCCAATGAATGGGGGCATTCCCATATTGCAATATCGGTTATTTATGCGGCATTGCAATTGCTGGTGAACGGGATTGTTGTTTGTTTAGACCAACAAGGGCAATTGTCGATTTCTAATTCCTTGGTCATTTTATTTGTGTTGACTTTTGTATATTTGGCGATTCGGGCCTTCGTGGTTCGGAAAATATCGATAAAAAGTACCTAGAGTTTTGAGAGTTCCATTCCGTGGCATTTCATAAAGGTTTGTTTATGAATGATAAAAAAATATGGCTTTCTTCTCCCCATTTGGAAGGAAACGAACAAAAATACGTTCAAGAAGCTTTTGATACCAATTGGATTTCTTCTGAAGGTTCCAATCTTGTGGGATTGGAAAATGATTTGCAAAACTATCTTGGACAAAACTGTTTTGTAGGTGCTTTAAGTTCCGGCACGGCGGCCATTCATTTAGGACTCATTTTGTTGGGAGTAAAAGCAGGAGATGAGGTTATTTGCCAAAGCATGACGTTTTCGGCATCGGCCAATCCAATTTTGTATCTTGGAGCCACTCCAGTTTTTATAGACAGTGAACTTGATACCTGGAACCTTTGTCCAAAAGCACTCGAAGAAGCTGTTTTAGACCGAATGGCAAAAGGGCGAAAACCAAAAGTAATTATTGCGGTGCATCTATATGGCGTTCCGTATAAAATAGAAGAGATAAGGGAGATTGCCGATAAATATGAAATTCCAATTCTGGAAGACAGCGCCGAAGCCATTGGAAGCCACTACAAAGGACAACAATGCGGCACTTTTGGTGATATTGGGATTTTGTCTTTTAACGGAAATAAAGTCATTACCACTTCTGGTGGAGGAGTGATTATCACTAAAAACAAAGAACTAAAAGACAAGGCTTTATTTTTGGCCACCCAATCACGCGACGAAGCGCCCCATTACCAGCACAGTGAAATAGGATACAATTACCGTATGAGTAATGTTTGTGCAGGAATAGGTCGTGGACAAATGGAGGTTTTGGAACCTCATGTTACCTTGCGCAGGAAGATGCACGATTTTTATGTCGATTTGTTTAAGGAAGTACCTGGGATTACTGTTTTTAAAACGACAAACGAAGATTGTTTTTCTAATTATTGGTTGAGTTGTATTATGGTGGAACCACAATTGACCAATGGAATTGACAGGGAAACGGTTCGTCTGGCTTTGGAAGGCGAAAACATAGAAAGTCGCCCACTGTGGAAGCCTATGCATTTGCAACCTATTTTCGAAAAATATCCCTATTATGGAAATAAAGTGTCTGAAACCTTGTTTGAAAAAGGATTGTGTTTGCCTTCAAGTTCCAATTTGACTGATGAAGATAGGGCAAGAATCAGTGAGGTAATTATTAGATTGTTTCAGCATAAATAAAAGATTTATAAATAAAATTTAAGTAAAATTGCATCAATATTTCAAAACAAAATGAACATAGAACAAACACCAATAAAAGATTTAGTTGTCATCAATCCTGTCGTTTTTGAAGACTCAAGAGGTTATTTTTTCGAGGCCTACAATCAAGCCAAGTTTGAACAAAACGGGATTACTTACCAGTTTATTCAAGACAATCAATCCTTTTCTAAAAGAGGCGTGATTCGAGGGTTGCATTTGCAGGACAAACCTTTTGCACAGGCAAAATTGGTTCGAGTGTTGCAGGGAGAAATTCTTGACGTGGCCGTGGATTTGCGCAAAAACTCGCCTACTTACGGGCAGTATGTGAGTGTGGTGTTGAGTGCGGAAAATAAAAAACAATTGATGGTTCCTTATGGTTTTGCACATGGTTTTTCAGTTTTGAGCGAAACAGCCTCCGTTTTGTATAAAGTGGATCAGGTGTATCATAAAGACAGTGAAAGAGGAATTCGTTATGATGATCCTGCATTGGCAATTGATTGGCAATTGCTTCCTGAAGAAATAATTGTTTCCGACAAGGATCTTGTTTTACCCGATTTTGCCAATTGTAATTCCGAATTTTAATGAAAAAAATACTGGTAACCGGAGCCAATGGACAATTGGGCTCAGAAATAAAAGTACTGGCAGGCAATTATCCTGATTTCGATTTTGTTTTTACAGACATTGCCGATTTTCCATTGGATAAAACCGAGGAAATAATTGCCAATTTCAAACTCATTCAACCCGATGTAGTTATTAATTGTGCTGCTTACACCGCCGTGGACAAGGCGGAGCAGGACCAAGTGACGGCAGATGCCATCAATCATTTGGCTATTGGTACTCTTGCCTCGTTGTGTAAGGAGTTTGGAGCGAAGTTAGTTCATGTTTCCACCGATTATGTTTTTGATGGCAGCTCACCGGTAGCTTACAAAGAAACCGATGTGCCCAATCCTAAAAGTGTTTACGGAGTTACGAAATTGGCAGGCGAAATAGCCTGTTCCCAAAATTGTCCCGAAAGCATCATCATTAGGACGGCTTGGGTTTACTCTGAATTTGGGAACAATTTTGTCAAAACGATGCTTCGTTTAATGACGGAAAGAGACAGTTTAGGCGTGGTGAATGACCAGATTGGTTCGCCTACTTATGCAGCCGATTTGGCACAGGTAATCTTGACCATTTTGAACGGTGATAAATGGGAGCCTGGAATATATCATTATTCCAATGAAGGCGAGATTAGTTGGTTTGATTTTGCATCAGACATTAAAGCCATTGCGCAAAAAACTTGTGAAATAAATGGAATACCGGCTTCGAGTTATCCAACACCTGCCGAAAGGCCCGCTTTTTCCTTGCTGGATAAATCCAAAATTAAAGCGGTTTACGGTATAGAAGCCTTTGATTATAAAGTGAGCCTCAAAATCATGATGGCTAGATTGGAAAAACAAAGTAATTAATATGGGTTAATTGTTTAATCGATTAACTGTTTTATCGAGGGGAACATTTCTATTTAAGGCAAACGATTGATGTTTTTTAACCGATTAAACAGTTAACCAATTAACCGACAATTTTTAAAACAAAATACTATGAAAGGAATAATATTAGCCGGTGGATCCGGTACCCGATTGCATCCATTGACGTTGGCCATGAGCAAACAAATGATGCCTGTTTATGACAAACCCATGATTTATTATCCATTGTCCACTTTGATGACGGCAGGAATCAACGAAATTTTGATCATTTCGACCCCGCACGATTTGCCTAATTTTAAAAAGCTGTTGGGAGATGGTTCAATCATTGGTTGTAAGTTCAGTTATGCGGAACAAGCTGTTCCGAATGGGTTGGCACAAGCTTTCGTGATTGGGGAAGAATTCATTGGCAACGACAGTGTGGCCTTGGTTTTGGGAGACAATATCTTTTTTGGATCTAATATGGACGAGTTGTTGCAGTCGAACACCCAACCCGAAGGGGGAGTTGTTTTTGCTTACCACGTTTCGGATCCAGAGCGTTATGGCGTGGTTGAATTCGACAAAGATTTGAAAGCATTGTCCATTGAGGAAAAACCATTGGAGCCGAAGTCTCATTATGCTGTTCCTGGATTGTATTTTTATGACAATTCGGTAGTGGAAATTGCCAAAAATATCAAGCCCAGTCCTCGCGGAGAGTATGAAATTACCGACGTGAATAAAGTGTATCTTGAAAAAGGAGCTTTAAAAGTGGGGATTTTAAACAGGGGTACAGCCTGGTTGGATACGGGGACATTTAACAGCTTGATGCAAGCAGGGCAATTTGTCCAGGTTTTGGAAGAGCGTCAAGGATTAAAAGTGGGCTGTATTGAAGAAATTGCTTGGAGACAAGGTTTTATCAACAGTGAACAACTAAGGGCCATAGCGGAACCTTTGTTAAAATCGGGTTATGGGGATTATCTACTCCAATTGTTAAAATAAAATAAAATTAGAATCCCGGTTTGTTCCGGGATTTTTTTGTTTTTTTAAGTAAGTTAGTCCGTTTATATAGTTGATTTTGTTCTCACGGATTTAGGTAAACATAGTGTAAATCTTGATGTTGACCTTAGGAATTCGATTATTGTTTTATTCCTGCGAATCGAAAATTTTGAAATTCATGCAGTTGGCAATTAAGTTCGATTTGTTAGGATTATTAATATGCTTTTTATCGATAAAAACGAAATGTTTTGTAGGAAAGTGTTTTTCTAAACGATTAATTTGTACTTTTGTCTACTTGAAAAATTGTATGTTTTTTAGTAAGGAATTCTTTATTAAGTTTATAAGGGTTAACTATGAAAAGTTCAAAATATTTCTCTAGAGACAACTTAAGAATTAACATTCACAACTTAAGCTATTTGCCTAGGTGGATTATTGTTTTGATAGACATATCTGTACTGGTGGTGTCATTCTTCTTGACTCGTTTGATTTTTAAAGGAACGGGTCTGAATTATGTTATTACCAATCATTTTCTGGTTTTTATTGGTCTTTTTTTTGGAATAAACATATTTTTCTTTTGGTTATTCAGAACCTATTCAGGAATTATCAGACACTCTTCTTATATTGATGCCGTCAAGATTTTGTTTTCACAAACGTCTGTCTTGGTTTTCTTTCTGTTTTTTAATTTTTTGTTTGAGTTGCTTTTCAAACAAAAGGCATTTCTTAATACGGCACTTTTTATCAATATAGTGCTCTCTTTTTGTGGGTTATTTTTGTATAGGGTAGTTGTTAAACAGACGTTTGAACTTTATTTTATTGAAAAGAGCGACCATAAGTTGATTAAGGCCATTATATATGGTACGGATGCCAACGCCATTTCAGTTGCCAATGCCTTAAAGTTCGAATCTCCATCCCGTTTCAAAATTGTTGCCTTCGTGGACAAGAATAATCAAAATGCTTCCAAACGAATGTTGGATTTACCCATCTTGGTTCAAAGAAAAAAACTGCCGGCATTGATGCGTTCCGTAGGGGCAGAAGGATTGGTTATTGCAGACAAAAGCTTGTCCAAAGAAGAGAAATTGATTATTATTGACCAATGTCTGGAATATAATTACAGGGTATATACTATCCCTTCAGTTTCGGATTGGGAAAACCAGAAGGAAATATCCCAAAAAGTAAAAAACATTCAAATCGAGGACTTGCTCGAAAGAGAGCCTATCGTATTGGACGGTGTATCCATCTCAAGACAATTAATGGGTAAAACCATTTTAATAACGGGAGCAGCCGGATCCATAGGAAGCGAAATTGTGCGACAAGTATTGACCTTCAGTCCCAAAAAGGTAATTATATTGGATCAGGCTGAAACACCATTGCACAATATTGGTCTAGAGGTAGAGGAGATAAAAGGGGATACAGTTATACATTCGGTTATTGTCGATATAAGAAGCAGAACCGCTTTGGAAAAAGTTTTTAAGCAATATAGGCCTCAAATGGTTTATCATGCAGCTGCCTACAAGCATGTGCCATTGATGGAAAAGAATCCTTCCCAAGCTATTTTGACGAATGTAAACGGAACTAAAAATCTGGCTGATTTGGCCTGTGAATACAGAGTCAATAAGTTTGTGATGATTTCCACGGACAAAGCAGTGAATCCAAGCAATGTCATGGGAGCCAGTAAAAGAATAGCCGAAAAGTACGTACAATCGTTATACCTGAAATGCAAAGAAAAGAACGGTTTACATACCACCAAATTTATCACGACCCGTTTTGGCAATGTATTGGGGTCCAATGGTTCCGTTGTGCCTTTATTTACCAAACAGATTGCTGAAGGCGGACCTGTTACCATCACGCATCCAGACATTATCCGATATTTCATGACCATTCCAGAAGCCTGTCAATTAGTTTTGGAAGCAGGTTCGATGGGAAATGGTGGAGAGATTTATATTTTTGATATGGGAAAACCAGTCAAGATTATTGATTTGGCCAAAAAAATGATCAAGTTGGCGGGGTTTAGTCCAGACAGGGATATCAAGATAAAAGTCGTGGGTTTGCGACCTGGGGAAAAATTATACGAAGAATTACTCAATGATACTTCGAAAACCTTGCCTACCTACCACGAAAAAATCATGATTGCAGAGGAATTGCAGTTGGAGTATGAAGATTTACATCTTGATATTCAAGAGTTGATAGGTATTGCCAGCTTCTTTGACAACGATGATATCGTGGCCAAAATGAAAAAAATAGTGCCTGAGTTTATCAGTATGAATTCCACTTTTGCCACGTTGGACAAATAGTTGCAACACTTGTGGTTTTTAGCATAATACCCTTTTTAAAGAAATAAAAAGTTTACAAGAAATGTTTTTTGTAAACTTTTGTGTTTAGGACATTGTCATAAAGCCAAGTTTGAATAAGAAAAAGGACTGGAACACAAATAACAATACTATTCCATTCGAAAAAACTGGTTATTGGCAATGGCTTCTTTGAGCGGAAGCTGTTCTTTCAGTTTTACCTTTTGGTCAAAAGCGGCAATGTGATTGGAGTGATGCACGTCGGAACCCACAAAATCATACATCCCTTTTTGAAGCAATTTTTCGGCAATCTTGTTGATTTCGTTGCCGTAATAACCCACTACCGACAATAAATTCAATTGAAACAGGCAACCCGCCTTTTTCAGTTTCAGGTATTCCTCAAAATTGGCATGATAAAACAAATAGCGCTCCGGATGGGCCAAAACGGGAATGTATCCCGCCACCTGCAAGTCAAATAAAAAGGCGTACAATTGGATGGGGGCATTGATGTAAGACATTTCGACCAAAACGTAATTTTTTTTCAGTGTCAACAGTTTTTCCGATTGAAAAAGTTGTGTGAAATTGTCGTCCAGCATGTATTCGGCGGCGGCACGAAAAGGGATCGTAATTTGGTGTTTATTCAGTTCGATAACGGTCGTGGCTTCCTTGGTCTTTATTTGTTCGGCAGAATTGTTCCAAACATGTTGGATGACATGGGGAGTGGTGATGAATTGTGAGATTCCAAAACCTTGAAGTGTTTTAGTCAGCTTCAAAGTGTCTTCAAAAGTTTTGGCGCCATCGTCGATTCCTGGCAAAAGATGGGAGTGAATATCGACGTGGTTGTCGGGAATTAAATCCTTGAGAACTGGTTTTGATTTGAATAGTGTAAACATGGTGCAAAGATAAACAATTTGGTATTTAATATGGGCTAAAAACTGCCCACAGATTGTGCAGATTAAGAAGATTGGCACAGATTTTTTTGATTATTTCATTTAAAATTTGTGCCAATTTGTGATTCGAGTCTGCAAGACGAACAGGCGAAGCAAAATTTGTGGCAAAAATATTTTTTTAGGTGTTATTGTGGGCAAGCATATTATTATATTTGTCCGTGAACGACAGGAGGTTTTCGTATTTTAAGCAGAAAAACAGTTTCCGTTTAGTTCTCCAGAAAGAATCTAGTTATATCCATGAAGAATACCGAAAATTTCGATAACGAATGGTTGTTTGAAATAACGCCAAAAAACAAATTCTTTTCGCTGAACCTCAAGGAGGTGTGGCAATACCGCGATTTGTTGTTGTTGTTCGTGAAAAGGGACGTGGTAACCGTTTATAAGCAAACCATCCTGGGGCCCTTGTGGTACTTGATCCAACCTTTGTTTACCTCGATTACCTTCACCATTATTTTCAATAAAGTGGCCGGCATCGCTACCGGTACCGTGCCTCCTTTCTTGTTCAACTTGGCGGGCATCATGATCTGGAATTATTTCACTGCCTGCCTCACCGGTACTTCGGACACCTTTAGGAGCAATGCCGCCATATTTGGCAAGGTGTATTTTCCTCGTTTGATCATGCCGATTTCCACCGTGATTTCCAATTTGTTGAAATTCGGTATCCAGTTCCTGATTTTTGTGGCTTTTTATATTATTTACTATTTTCAAGGGGCTGACCTCAGCCTGGATGTGTCGCTCTTGTTTTTTCCCCTGTTGATTGCCTTGATGGGGATTTTGGGGTTGGGACTCGGGATGTTGATTTCCTCCTTGGTGACCAAATACCGGGATTTGAGTTACCTCATTGGTTTTGGCGTGCAATTGCTGATGTACCTTTCGGCGGTGATGTATCCGATGGCCTTGATTCAAAGCAAGATGCCTGATTATGCTTGGCTGGTACACTATAATCCTTTGGCCTACATTATTGAAACTACCCGTTATATGTTGTTGGGAACAGGTACGGTTTCTGTTTGGGGATTGGTTTATACTGTTGGTGTCACTTTTGGTCTCTTTTTTGTGGGGCTTTTGGTTTTCAACAAGACCGAGAAGAGTTTTATAGATACGGTTTAGTTCAGTGTTCAGTCGCAGTTTACAGTGATCAGTATCAAGATTTGAGTACAAAGTATCAAGATCGTTTGTGGATAGTTTAAGCGTTTAATCGATTAACCTTTATTTAAAAAACATTATCTTCAAGGTGAAACTTTAAAATGTCCTTAAATGTCTTATATGGTTTTAAGTTTAAAAAAGTTTTACCATATAAGGCATATAAGGTTCATATAAGAAAAAATAAAATAACTTTGTGTCTTAGTGCCTTGGCGGCAAAAAGCATAACTCAATAATCGACAACAGATTGCCGCGCTTCACTGCGTTGCGCTCGCAATGACCATTATGAAAGACATCATCCTCAAAGCCGAAAACATCTCCAAGCAATACCGCCTCGGACAGGTAGGCACGGGCACGCTCAGCCACGACCTAAACCGCTGGTGGCACGAAATACGGGGCAAGGAAAATCCTTACCTGAAAATAGGTGACACCAATGATCGGAGCACCAAGGGCGAAAGCGACTATGTTTGGGCTTTGCGAGACATTAATTTTGAAGTGGAACGGGGCGAAGTCTTGGGTATCATAGGCAAAAACGGGGCGGGAAAATCTACGCTGTTGAAAATATTGTCCAAGGTTACCGCTCCCACAACGGGAAGCATAAAATCAAGGGGACGCATTGCCTCCTTGCTGGAAGTGGGCACGGGATTTAACGGTGAAATGACGGGACGCGAAAACATCTTTTTGAATGGCGCCATCCTGGGAATGACCAAAAAAGAAATCGCCTCCAAGATTGACGAGATTATAGACTTCTCGGGTTGCGAGCGTTACATAGACACACCCGTAAAACGTTACAGCAGCGGAATGACGGTGCGACTGGCTTTTGCCGTGGCGGCCTTTCTGGAACCGGAGATTTTGGTGATTGATGAGGTACTCGCCGTGGGAGATGCCGAGTTCCAGAAAAAAGCCATTGGCAAGATGCAGGATATTTCGCGTAGTGGTGGAAGAACGGTTTTGTTCGTGAGTCATAATATGGTTGCTGTTAGGCAATTATGTTCTCGTTGTATTGTTTTAAGAGATGGTAATTTGGTTGAATTCGGAAATACTTCAGAAATGATTGATAATTATTTGTCTTTAGATAATGTAATTACTGTTTATAAATCATGGAATAATGAAAACTTCCCCCAAAATAATTTTATGATTGTTAAGGATATTAGTGTTCATTATCAAGATGGATATGTACCTGAAAACGGTAATTTTATTATTACGGAAAAAATAGGAATAACAATTAATTATGAAATTATTGAAGAGGGATATACATTTATATATGGTGCTAATTTTTATAATAGTGAAGAAATAAATATTTTTAATTCGCATGATGTGACTTCGAAAGATAGAAATGAAAAAAGGAAAAAAGGTTTATATAAGGCTACAATGTGGGTGCCTGGCAATTTGTTTTCTGAAGGACTTGTTTCTATTAGTATTGCTTTCTTTAAACCAAATCCGTATGAACTTTTCATTTACTTAGAAAAAATAATATTTATAAATATTGTTGATGAAATGAAAGGTGACTCGGCCCGAGGTCATTATGCGAATGATTTTCCTGGTTTTGTAAGACCTTTGTTGAATTGGGAAACGAATAAAATTAAATAATTATGATAGAAAAGATTTTAAGAAAATTTGGGTATATTAAGAAAATAAAATTGAATGATTTGATTGAAAAAAATTATATTCTACCAAAGTCTGAAATTACATATTCAAATGACTTATTATATACATTTCATAATGCCGATTTTTTGAAAGATCCTCTTTTTATAGAATCTTATGAGTTGGGCAAGAATACTGATGGAGGAACTTTACTTAAGAATTCTGACATACAGTGGCGTATACATGTTTTATGTTGGGCAGCAAGTCATGCAATGCATTTAGAAGGAGACTTTGTAGATTGTGGCGTGCATACTGGAATTTTTCCTCGTGCAGTTATTAACTATACAAATTTTCAAAAGTCAGTGAAAAGATATTTTTTATTAGATACCTTTAATGGATTAGATGAAAGATATAGTAATGAGATAGAATTAATTAGAAATGAAACTATGGGTTATGATAAAGAAGACTCGAATTTATTATATAAGCAAGTTGTTAATACGTTTAAAGATTTTAACGTAAAAATTATAAAAGGAGCAGTGCCTGAAACACTAAAATATGTTGATTCGGATAAAATTTGTTATTTATCAATAGATATGAATTGTGTTGCTCCAGAAGTTGCAGCATTAGAATTTTTTTGGGATAAGATGGTAAGTGGGGGTGTTATAATTCTGGACGATTACGGATATGCAAATAGTTTCAATGAACAAAAAGAAGCCGAAGATGCATTTGCCCTTTCAAAAGGAGTACAAATTTTGTCACTACCAACATGTCAAGGTCTTTTGATAAAACCATAATTTTGTAAATTTTAAAAAATAATAATATAGTTAAAATATGTTTAAAATTAAAAAAAAATCCAACGAAGAAGACGTTGAAGTTTCAGTTCAGTCTATTTATGAAGGACACCATAACGTTACTTATAAAGGAATTAAAGCCATTAGATGTCCCTTTGATTATGTGATTTATCAAATGATTATATGTGAATTAAAACCTGATTTGGTAATCGAAATAGGGACTAATATTGGAGGAGGAGCGCTTTATATTGCAGATTTATTGGATATGAATGGAAAAGGGATTTTGCATACTATAGATATTGTAGATATTGTGGATCCAAGAGTTAAAGAGCATAAACGAATTAAATTTTTCACCAAAGGATGGGAAGATTATAATTTGGAATTAACGCAAGGATTTGAAAAAATATTAATTATTGAAGATGCCTCTCATTATTATAAAGACACAATAGGAATACTTAATAAATTTTATAGTTTGGTTACTTTAGATTCTTACTTTATTATTGAAGATGGAATTATTAATGAATTAGGATTAGAAAAAGATTACTTAGGAGGCCCATTAAAGGCATTACGGGAATTTTTGCCTAATCATCCTGAATTTATTGTTGATAGAAAATGGTGTAATATGTTTGGCAAAAACGCAACTTTTAACGTGAATGGTTATTTGAAAAGAATATAATTATTGTCAAATAATATTGATAAAAGATTAATTTATGACTAAGAAATCAACAGGTGAAAGATTAGAATTTTATGACTATTCAGATGTTACTATTGAGCATTTACATCGTTATGCAGTTGCAAATGATTTTGTAGAAAATAAAGTTGTTTTAGATATAGCTTCTGGGGAAGGATACGGTTCAAGTATTTTAGCCAAAAGAGCTCTTCAAGTTATAGGTGTAGATATTGATGTCGAATCAGTCAAAGATGCAAATGAAAAGTATAATAAAAATAATTTAAAATTTATAGTTGGTAATGCTGATAATATTCCAATTGAATCAAATTCCATAGATATTGTAGTGAGTTTTGAGACAATAGAACATCATGATAAACATGACGAGATGTTATTGGAAATTAAAAGAGTCTTGAAAAAAGATGGTTTATTAATAATGTCTTCTCCTGACAAAGAATTTTATTCAGATAAAATAGGACAAAATAATATTTATCACATCAAAGAATTATATTTTGAAGAGTTTAAAACTTTAATTAATAACTATTTTAGGCAAACATCGTATTATTTTCAAAAATCTTATAATTTCAATTCCTTTATTTCTAATGTAACTACTTATAAAGAGGTAGAAATTTTTTCTGGGGATAATTTAAATATATTTAAAAATGAAATAGAGCCTTTTTATAATATTGTTATTGCATCAGATGCAGAGATTTTCGAATTAAAGACTTCAATATTTAATGGGTCTAAAATTAAAGATTTACAAATGAAACAAATTATTAAAAGAATTCATGGCACGTTGACTTTTAAAATAGGTAAATTTATATACTGTCCTTTTTTCTATTTAAAAAGTAATAAAGTTATAAAATGGTTAAAGAATTAAATCCCTTAGTATCTATTTGTATTCCTACATACAATGGCGAAAAATATATTGAGGAAGCCCTGAATTCTGCAATAATCCAAACCTATACCAATTTAGAAATAATTATATCGGACGATGCTTCTATAGACAGAACAATTGAAATAATTAATAGCTATAGAAATCTAAGCAGCATCCCCTTTTATATTTACCACCATATTCCTGATGGAATAGGGTCAAATTGGAATAATTGTGTAAAAAAAGCTAAAGGAAAATACATCAAGTTTTTATTTCAAGATGATGTATTGCTTCCCACCTGTGTTGAGCAAATGGTTCAACTTGCCGTAATAAATGATAATGTAGGGATGGTTTATTGTAAAAGAAAATTTATTTATGATAAAAATGATAATTTTAGTATTGAGTGGATTAAATGGTGTGGCAATTTGCATAGCAGTTGGAAAAGTTTATCGGTTAGAGAAGGGATTATAAATGGAAAGGAATGTTTAAAGGATGAATACTTGCTTTATGCACCCAAAAATAAATTTGGGGAACCAACTGCAGTTTTAATCAATAAAAAGGTTTTTAATAAAATAGGGTATTTTAATGAAAATTTAAAACAGACATTAGATTTAGAATTTTGGTGGAGAGTTTTGAATTGTTTTGATGTAGGATTTATTGATAAAGAGTTGGTTTTTTTTAGATTGCATAGGGATCAAGCAACGCAACTAAACAGCAACAATCAAATAAATGAATTGGAAAAATTGTCGAAGTTTTGCTACGATAAATTGTTTTGGAGATTGCATCCTAAAACAAGATGGAATCTTTTCAAAAGTTATGGTGTTTTATGTAAACTATATAGAAAATTAAAAAAGATATAGATTGTTACATATTTGATACTTATGTTAAAGAATTATAAACTGTTGCATGTGAAGAATGCTGTCCAAATTAACAGAAAAGAGTTTTTGTTTTTAAAAACATTTTTTAATAAAATTAAGTTCTGTCGAATAATTATAGATAATCATTCAGGATAGAAAAAAGAGTGGTTTTTAATCTTTAAAATAAAATTGTATTAATGTTAGCGATAGTAATTCCTTATTACAAATTGACTTTCTTTGAAGAAACATTAGAGTCATTAGCCAATCAAACCGACAAGCGATTTAAAGTTTTTATTGGGGATGATTCAAGTCCAGAAGATCCAACAGTTTTGTTAAGTAAATATCAAGGAAAATTTGATTTTGTGTATCATCGATTTGAAAGTAATTTGGGAGGTACTTCGTTAACCCAACAATGGGAGCGTTGTATTGCGCTTTCAGACAACGAAGAATGGATCATGATTTTGGGAGATGATGATTATTTGGGAGAAAATGTAGTGGAGCAATTTTACATTCATTTATTGGAATTCGTCACAAAAACCAATTTGGTGCGTTTTGCTTCACGAACGATAGTTCAAGAAGAAAATCATAAAGCCCGTATTTGTGAAAATCCTGTTTGGGAAAGTGCCACTGATGCTTTTTATAGAAAATTTAAATTGATTACCCGAAGTTCTCTTTCGGAATATGTTTTTTTTAAAAAGGCATACCAAAGATATGGATTTTATAACTATCCATTAGCCTGGAACAGTGATGATAGAGCTTGGTTAGACTTTTCAGAGAATAGGCCTATCTATTCCATTAATGAGGGGGTTGTCTGCGTGAGACTGTCCAATTTAAACATATCAGGAAAAAGAGATAATCTTGAAATGAAAAATGCTTCATTGGTTGCATTCCATAAATTTTTAATACAACACAAATTAAAATATTTCAGTAAATATGACAGAATAAAAATAATCAGAAAATACCATTATGAATTAAATATCATGAAGTCATTAGAGAGTATGGATTGGATATTCTTGATCAAAAATTATTTGCTAAATATAAATCTACCAGTAATAAAAGGTTTTTTAAAAAAGTATATTTAGTCAGAGGGCTAAAGAAAATCATATTGGTCTTAAAAAAATCTATTACGTCTTAATTAAATACATATTGGTTATTAATTAAAAAAAGAATGAATCCTAAAGTAAGCATAATAATGGCGACCTTTAATAGAGCGCATTTTATAGTCGAGACACTATTATCAATTCAAAATCAAACATTCAAAGATTGGGAATGTATTATTATTGATGATGGTGGAATCGATAATACAAAGGAAGTTATTGCTTCAATTCTTGAGGAAGATGATCGATTTCAATATGTAAAGCGTTCAGGTAGTTATAAAAAAGGACTGCCAGGTTGTCGAAATTATGGTTTGGATTTAGTCAAAGGAGAACGTGTTATTTTTTTTGATGATGATGATATTGTGCATCCCCAAAATTTGGAGTTGTGCATGTTAGAGCTTGAAGATGACACTGTTTCTTTTTGCAGGTATATTAGAAGTGTTTTTTTTGAGGACTTTGACTATGAATTTGATTATTCAAAAAAATACAATTCTTTTTATATTGGTATAAAAGATTTAGAAAAAATATTAAAAAACGAAATTCCTTTTAACTCTTGTGCTATAATGTGGAAGGCAACGTGTTTTAAAAACAATCGATTTGCTGAAAATTTGATGTATGCTGAAGAATGGGAATTGTACTCCAGAATAATATCCTCAGGTTTTAGAGGAATTTCAATTGAAAAATGTTTGTTTTATGGGCGCAAACACCTTAATTCAAATACAGGGGAGTTCTATAGACATAATCCTATTCGAAGGGAGTCCTTTGCAAATGCTATTTTATTAGTAATCCAGAATCTAAAAGAAAAACAATTACTGTCCGATTCCTTAAAGCGCTATTTTGTAACTCTTTCAAAAGAATTTACCGAATATAATTTATTCAATGCCATTTTAAATGTTATGGATTTGTCTACATTTGAAAAATTAAAATGGCAACTTTTTTATCTATTCTATCCTATTCGATTGCCCTTTTATAAAATCAAAAAAGCATTGCAAAAAAAGTAAGCCATGGAAATTCTAATTGTTTTTGGCACTCGTCCTGAAGCCATCAAAATGGCACCATTGTATCACGAACTCCAAAAAAGTAGTATTGAGGTAAAGATTTGTGTTACGGCACAACACCGGGAAATGCTGGATCAAGTATTGGATTTTTTTGAAATTGTACCGGATTACGACCTCGATTTGATGCAAGCCAACCAAACCCTGAACGGTTTAAGTGCGAAGATTTTCATCAAGATAGATGAAGTATTGACGATAGAACAACCGGATTTGGTTTTGGTGCATGGAGATACTACAACTTCGTCTATCGTGGCTTTGGCGGCCTTTCATTTGGGTATCAGAGTAGGTCATGTGGAGGCGGGTTTGAGAACGTATAACAAGAAAGCCCCATTTCCAGAAGAAATCAATCGCCAAATCACAAGTCGAATTGCCGATATTCATTTTACACCAACTAAGCAAGCCACACAGAATTTGTTGAAGGAGGGAATTCTCCAAGACTATATTGTAGAAACAGGAAACACGGTTATAGATGCCTTGTTCTGGACGCTTCATAAAATAGAAAAGGAGGATTACAGTCATCTGGAAATTGAGGAATTAAAGAGGATTCTTCCGGCCGACAAAAAAATAGTATTGGTAACGGGACATCGCCGAGAAAATATCGGAGAGGGGTTTCATAATCTTTGTGAAGCACTGCTAAAAGTTTCAGAAAGAGAGGATGTCGTGATTGTTTATCCAGTGCATTTGAATCCCAACGTGAAGGATGTCGTGCATGAATTGTTGTCCAATAAAGAAAATATTCAGCTCATTGCGCCGGTCTCCTATCCCGCTTTTGTTTGGTTGATGCAACAATCCTACTTGATAGTAACTGATTCGGGCGGCATTCAAGAGGAAGCACCTTCATTGGGGAAACCCGTAATTGTTACTCGCACCGTTTCGGAAAGACCTGAAGGAGTGGAGGCAGGGTTCTCAACCTTGGTGGGTACCGACAGAAAAAAAATTATAAATGCCATCCAGGATATTTTGGATAATTTTACTGGTTTTGACAGCCCAATGAACCCCTACGGAAATGGAAATGCGTCAAAACGAATTGTGGATTTTTTGTCTCATTATTTTATTGGATGATTTGTTTTTTGGGAAGGTCTTCGACAGGCTCAGACTGACAGAGGTGTTCTTGATTGATAATCGTGTTGTGATGAGATATGGGCTTGATGGAGTGTTTGTTTTTTAGGAAGGTCTTCGACACGACAGGCTCAGACTGACATTTGGTAGTGTATTGTCACGCTGAGCTTGTCGAAGCGATATTTATAAATAAAAAGGGTTACAAGACCATTAAATCAAGGAAATGAAAATACTCGTAGTAGTTGATTCCATAAACATAGAGGACAGCAGTGGTTCCAAAGCAAATGTGGCACTGATTTATAATTTGGTTGAGGCCGGGTTTGAGGTGCTGGTGTATCATTATACCTTGAAAAACATTCCATTGGAAGGGGTGAATTGTTTCGCCATTCCCGAAATAAAATACAGTCCCTTGTATTTTTTAAGCCGATTGCAACGAGTTTTAGGTAGAACTTTTAATCTTGATGTCGCTCCTTTTTTGGAAAAATTATTCGGTTTTTCTTTTACTTTTTTCAATGATGCCAAGAGTATTGAAAGGGCTTTGAAAAAAAGCAAGTTTCAACCCGATTTGGTTCTGAGTTTGAGTAAGGGAGCCAGTTTTAGACCGCATTATGCCGTGTTGCAACTTCCCGAATTGCATAATAAATGGATGGCCTACGTGCACGATCCTTATCCGTTTCATTATTATCCACGACCTTATACATGGGTAGAATCGAGTTACAAACAAAAGGAAACATTTTTCAGGCAAGTTTCCGAAAAAGCAAAACATAGTGCTTTCCCAAGCCAATTGTTGCTGGAATGGATAGGTAGTTATTTTCCTGATTTTCTAAAAACCGGGGTTGTGATACCGCATCAAATTGCAAAGTATAAATTTCAGGCTTCAGGACAAGGCAATCATTTTCCGGATTATTTTGATGCTGCAAAATTCAATTTATTGCATGCGGGGAATCTGATGAAACAGCGTTGTCCCCAAGGTTTGATAGAAGGTTTTCAATTATTTTTGAATAAAAATCCAGATGCTGCCAAAGAGTCCAAACTCATTTTATTGGGGAATGCCTCCTATCATTCAAAAATGCTTGAAGAATACCAAGCCGATAATCCTGAAATTTATATTTACAATGGGAATTTATCTTTTGATGCTGTATATCAGCTTCAAAAAAATGTTTCGGTCAATATTATTTTGGAGTCAAAATCAGAAATCAGTCCCTTTTTGCCAGCCAAGTTTCCCCATTGTGTGGAAGCGAATAAAACAATCCTTTCTCTAACGCCTTATTATAGTGAAACCAGAAGATTGTTGGGCTATGATTACCCTTATTGGGCAGAGGTCGATGATGTGGAAAAAATTGCGGGTTTAATTGAAAAGTTGTATCAATTATGGAAGCAAGATCCAGATAATTTGCTTTTGGAAAGAAGTGATTTAAAGGAATATTTGTCTGCTAGTTATTTAAAAAAAGTTGTTAATGCTTTGAAAATAAATTAATAAGGAATGACAGATCAGAAGTTTTCGATACTCATTACCACCAAAAATAGGCTATCCGATTTGGTTTTTACCTTGGGTAAAATTCAATATTTGATAGAGAGAAAGGATGTAGTGTGTGTCATTTGTGATGACGGTTCTACTGATGGTACGACAAGTTTTATACAAACCCAGTATCCTGAAATACAACTGATTCAAAACGCCAAAAGTCGGGGTTTGGTATACAGCAGGAATCGATTGTTGAGCTTGGTTACAACGGAGTTTGCCATTTCAATAGACGATGATGCCCATTTTGTTACTGAAAACCCTTTGGAATCCATTCGCAACTATTTTGAAAAGAATGCCAATTGCGGCTTGGTGGCACTTCGGGTTTTTTGGGGAATCGAAGAACCTTTTTTCAAAATATCCAACGAAAAACCAAATCAAGTTCAAGGATTTGTGGGTTGTGGTCATGTTTGGAGAATGAAAGCTTGGCGAGATATTCCCGATTATCCCTCTTGGTTTATTTTTTATGGAGAGGAAGAATTCGCTTCTTTTAACCTGTTTAAAAAAAAATGGGAAATCCATTATTTGCCTGAAGTCTTGCTTAACCATAGAGTCGATGTAAAAGCAAGAAGAGATAAAAGCGATTATACCATACGATTGCGAAGGTCTTTGCGTTCGGGTTGGTATTTGTTTTTCTTGTTTTATCCTGTTGGTATCATTCCAAGGAAAATGACCTATTCGCTTTGGATGCAGTTCAAACTGAAAGTTTTTAAAGGTGATTTCAGGGCTTTACAGGCCATTATTTTGGCTTTGTTCGATTTGGTCTGGAACATTCCACGAATCATGAAAAACAGCAATCGATTGACGAAGAAAGAATATGAAGCATATAATCAACTTCCCGAGACTAAAATTTATTGGCAACAGGAAAAATGAGTATTTTTGTTTCATATCAAGCCAATAATAAACTATGTCGTCAAAAAAATCATCTCCCTACCTCATTGCCGAAATCGGACAGGCACATGAAGGCAGCCTCGGAATATTGTATTCTTATATCGATGCCCTAGCCCAAACCGGGGTCGACGGGGTGAAGTTCCAAATGCACATTGCCGAAGCCGAAAGCAGCGAATATGAACCTTTTCGGGTGAAATTCTCGTTAGAGGACGGAACCCGATTTGAGTATTGGAAACGAATGGGGTTTACTCTCGAACAATGGAAAGGCATCAAAAAACATTGCGAGGGTTTGGGACTCGATTTTATTTGTTCGCCCTTCAGTAATTTGGCGGTGGATTGGTTGGAAGAAATGGGGGTGGAACAATACAAAATAGGCTCCGGTGAAGTGAACAATTTCTTGCTATTGGAAAAAATTGCCCAAACAGGGAAGCCGGTTATTTTGTCTTCGGGAATGAGTTCATATATTGAATTAGACCAGACGGTGGCGTTTCTTAAAGAAAGGAATGTTGATTTTTCCATTTTGCAATGTACGACTGCTTATCCTACCCAACCCGAACAATACGGATTGAACGTGATTCAAGAATTACAAAAAAGATATAATGTACCCATAGGGTTTTCTGACCATTCCGCAAAAACGGCAACTTGTATCGCCGCAACCACTTTGGGAGCGAGCATTCTCGAATTTCACGTTGTTTTTGATAGACAGTTATTTGGTCCAGATTCAAAATCTTCCTTGACCATTGCCGAAACCACGGATTTGGTACTGGCCGTTAGAAATATATCCACTGCCTTGTACAATCCGATTGATAAAAATAATACTGAGGCTTTTTCTTCGCTAAAGCAAATTTTTGAAAAGTCGTTAGCAGTCAATAAAGATTTGCCTAAAAATCACATTCTGACTTTCGATGATTTGGAATCCAAAAAGCCAAAAGGTTTTGGAATAGCAGCTTCTCGTTTTCAGGAAATAATTGGAAAACCCTTGAGTAAAGATTTAAAACAATGGGATTTTTTGAATGAGAAAGACATTTTTGATAATGAATGACGATGTCACACTGAGCTTGTCGAAGTGTTTTGTTAAAGAACCGAAGCGTATTGTTAGAGTGGGTCTTCGACAAGCTCAGACTGACATTTGTTGTGTAAATTGATACTTGAGAACAAATTGTCACGCTGAGCTTGTAGAAGCGTTTTTGTCAAGAATCGAAGGGTATTGTTGAAGGGAATTCGACAGGTTCAGTCTGACAATTGTTGCAAGACTGACATAGTTGAAGTACATATAAATCATCAGAAAGGAAGATATGAAATTTTATTACGTCTATATTGTCAAGTGTTCTGATAATTCCTATTACATTGGAATGACAAACAGTATCGACAGAAGATTGTTTGAACACAATTCGGATAAAAATCCAGATTCCTATACTTTTAGCAGAAGACCAGTTGTGTTGGTTTGGTTCGAATCTTTTTCTGACCCTACACAGGCAATTATGATTGAGAAAAAAATTAAAGGTTGGAGCAGGAGAAAGAAAGAGGCTTTAATAAGTGAGGATTGGGATAAATTAGTGCAGTATTCAAAAAACTATACGGAATTTGGTAAAAATGGAGATGGGTCTTCGGCAAGCTCAGACTGACACTCGAGTACTTGATTGCAATTGGTAGTACAAATGTCACGCTGAGCCTGTCGAAGCGCTTTTATAAACAAATCGACTTGAGAAAGGGGCTTCGAAAAGCTCAGACAGACAATTGAGTACTTGATTACGATTGGTAGCTCAAATATTACACAGAGCTTGTCGATGAGTTTTTAAATAACCTTTCCCTATTTCCTCTTTTTTACCTACTTTTAACCCAAGTATAATAAAATCAAAATGCCAAAAAGAAAAATAGCCGTGGTCATTACGGCGCGTCCTTCTTATAGTCGGGTAAAAACAGTGTTGTCCGCCATTCAAAAGCATCCCGATTTGGAATTACAGTTGGTGGTAGCCGCCTCTGCTTTGTTGGATCGATACGGTTCTGCCGTGAATTATATCGAAAAAGACGGTTTCTCCATTGCTGCCAAGGTGTTTAATGTTTTGGAAGGAGAGAATTTGACTGCTGCAGCCAAAACCACTGGAATTGGTATTCTGGAATTGTCCACTGTTTTTGACAACCTGAAACCGGATATTGTCGTGACTGTTGCCGACCGATTTGAAACTATGGCGACGGCCATTGCGGCTTCCTACATGAACATCCCTTTGGCACATATTCAGGGTGGAGAAGTCACTGGAAATATAGACGAGAAAGTGCGTCACGCCATTACCAAGTTGTCTGATTACCATTTTGTGGCTTCGGAGAGTGCCAAGGAAAGGGTCATCAAATTAGGTGAAGATCCAACGATGGTTTTTAATACAGGTTGTCCTTCTATTGATTTGGCTTCAGCAATAATAAATAGTAAAACACTTCCATTTGATCCGTATGAAAAATATGGTGGGGTGGGAGCCAAACCCGATTTGTCGAATGGCTATTTGGTGGTTATGCAGCATCCTGTTACCACTGAATACAAAGATTCACGAAAACATGTGGAAGCTACACTCGAAGCTATTTATACACTCGGTAGACCCACACTTTGGTTTTGGCCGAACGTCGATGCAGGAGCCGATGGCACCTCCACGGGAATTCGAGCCTTCAGGGAACAGCACCAATTGCCGAATGTTCATTTTTTCAAGAATATGGAAGGAACGGATTTTCTGCAATTGTTGCAACACAGCGATTGCCTAATCGGAAATTCTAGTGTGGGAATACGGGAATGTGCTTTCTTGGGGGTTCCGGTCATCAATATTGGTTCGCGCCAAAACAGGAGAGACCGTGGAGGTAACAGCGTGGATGTGGACTATTCGCAAGAGCAAATAGAAGCTGCCATCACGGCTTCCGTACAGAAAGGAAAAGCCAATTCGTCTTCCATTTATGGTAAAGGGAAAGCGGGTATGCAAATTGCTGAATTACTGGCCGATTTGCCTTTGCAATTTCATAAAACCATTATGTATTAAGACTTCTCTCCTTCGATAAACTTAGGCAGGTTATGTCGAGGATGGGAATTGTTTTTTACTAACAGTTGTAATTCAAGTTGAACTTGTTGGAGAACTTGTTTTCAAAGTACTTTGTCCTTCGTAAACAGGATGATAAAAAAATCTAAATTAGCAATAAAAACTAATTACACACAAAGTAATGGCTAAAACCAATAAAATTTCTAATTTAAAAAGATTAAACATAAAAAACAAATTCATTGTTGTTCTATATCTGATTAAAAGAATTTTAAGAATTAAACCTACTGAAAACGAAGAAAACGTTTATATCTATTACAATATTTTAATCAATTCCAATGGGTATTATTTCGGGGAAACCAAAGATGAATTTGTTTCTGAACTAAAAGATAATTTTTACAAACGCATAAAAACAAGAAAAAAGCCAAAATCAAGTGATTTGGATGCTTTTAACATGATTTATTCAAAAAAAGAGTATTTACCAGTCATCAAAGCATATTTTGATAGTTTTAATTTAAATGAAAAAGCTTTGTGTATAATAGATGCTGGTAGTAATATCGGTTTAACAACATTGTTTTTTATTGATTATTTTAAAAAAGTTAATATTGTTTGCATTGAACCTGAATTGGAAAATTTTAAAATTTTAGATTATAATTTGAAAAATTGTAATGATAATACTGTATACAAAATTAATGGTGCTGTTTGGAGTAAAGATTGTAATATAAAAGTCATCAATGATTTCAAAGATAAATTAGACTGGTCTTTTAGAGTTGAAGAAACAACAGAAGCTAGTGGTATCAAGGCATTTTCAATAGATTCCATAATTAAAAATGTTGGGTTTGATTCGATAGATATTTTGAAAATAGATATTGAAGGTTCCGAGAAACAAATATTTGACAAAAACAATTCGAATTTGGAATTTTTAAAAATAACGAAATGTATCGCTATCGAGATACATGATTTTTTTGATTGTAGAAGGCAAATTTATGATGTTTTAGATTTTTATGGATTTACTTATTTCAATGAAGGTGAATTGACAATTGCAGTGAATTCAAATTTACTTGAAAATAAAACTAAATAATTTTTAATAATATGATATCAGTATTAATTAGGAATAAAAATGAAGCTTTATCTTTAGAAAAAGCAATTAAAAGTATTTTGGTCCAGCATTTTACTGTTCCTTTTGAAATAGTGGTCGTTGATGATGCTTCTAGTGATAATTCTATAGAGATTGCTAATCAATATGGATGCAAGGTCGTTTCTTTAGATAAAGCATTTACTTACGGCTATGCCATAAATTTTGGAGTCAAACACTGTAAATACGATATCGTTCTTTTGTTAAGTTCACATAATATTCTTCTTTCCAATGACTTCCCGGAAAAGTTGATAAAGTATTTTATTGATCCCAAGGTAGCGGGAGTTCGTTGTACACCCATTGCCAATTCTAGACAAGTGGAGCAATCCTTGGATGGGTTTTTGACTATTGACAAGGATAATTATTCTCATTCCAATGACTGGCAAAACTTGCTTATTGCCAATTGCTCGGCCATTAGAAAGAATGTGGCTCTTGAAATTGGCTTTAATGAAACAATCCGTTCCAATGAAGAGAAACTGTGGTGTCTTGACATTATGGAAAAAGGGTATAGCATTATATCCAATACACCTTGTTATTTTCTGTATAATAAAAAAAATAATTCAAAAGCAATAATTAGAGATTCGATATCAAAATACCAGATTGATGGAATCAAGCCGAAATCCTTGCCAGCTTTTTTGTTTATTTTGTTGAAATCAATACCTTGGGCCATTAAAATTGCCGTGTTAGCATGGTTCAATACAATTATAGGTCAATTAAATACTACCCTTATTCCATATAAATACCGTAAAGGGATTTACAAATAAACCAATGAAAATTCTAGCCATCATCCCTGCCCGAGGAAGTTCCAAAGGAGTTCCTGGTAAAAACATCAAGTTGTTGAACGGAAAACCATTGTTGACCTATACTTCTGAAATTGCCCTGCAATCTAATTATTTGACGGAAGTTATTGTTTCGACCGAGGACGAACGAATTAGGGAAGTAGCAAAAAAGGTAGGACTAAAAGTGCCGTTCATTAGACCAGTGGCATTGGCGCAAGATGATACACCAACAATTGATGTCATTATTCACGCCTTACAATGGTATGAAAAGCAAAATAGTTTCTTTGACGCGGTTTGTCTTTTGCAAGTGACCAGTCCATTCAGGACACTTGATTTTCTGGACAAGGCCATCGAGAGATTTTATGAAAGAGGTTGCGATTCCTTGGTTTCTGTACTAAAAGTGCCGCACGAATACAATCCGCATTGGACTTTTGAGGTGAATGCCGATGGGAATTTGAAAATTGTGACTGGTGAAGCCGAAATAATCCCCCGGAGACAAGAATTGCCAACCGCATATCACAGGGACGGAAGTATTTATATTACCAAGACAGAAGTCCTTTTAAAGAAACATTCCTTGTACGGTAAAAGTATCGCATTCATCGAATCGGAACCGGATTTTTACGTCAATATTGATACTATGGAAGACTGGAGAAAGGCAGAAGAAATGATTCAAAAAAAATTGAAATAAATGTGTGGCATTGCGGGAATACTTGGTGATTACAAAGAACCTCAATTAGATGCCATGCTCGCCAGCCAGCAGCATCGAGGTCCAGATGCCACTGGTAAATATTTTGATGTTGGATATGCTGCTTTGGGACACAATCGTTTGGCTATTATCGATTTGTCGCCAAAATCAAATCAGCCTTTTAAAGATAATTCTGGGCGCTACTTGATTGTTTTTAATGGAGAAATCTATAATTATATTGAAATTAAGGCATCACTACAAAGTCAATATGATTTCACGACTGAATCCGATACCGAGGTTTTATTGGCGGCGTTTATCATTTATGGAACATCGTGTTTAGCAAAATTCAACGGTATGTTTGCCTTTGCCATTTGGGACAATCAGGAAAAAAAACTATTTGCCGCCCGTGATCGATTTGGAGTAAAACCTTTTTATTACAGTTTGTTCAATAATACTTTCTACTTTTCGTCAGAAATAAAAGCTTTGCACGCTACTGGAATTCCGAAAGAACCCAACGAAAAAGTATGGGCTTCCTATTTTGCTTATGGCTCTTATGGTATGCCTGATGAAACTTTTTGGTCGGGGATTGCACAATTGCCTGGAGGCCATTTTTTAAGTTTTTCGCCTCAACAATGTCAGTCTGAGCTGAGTATACCCCGATCTTGTCGAGAGGTCGAAGACCTGATCATAAAAAAATGGTACTGTTTTGAAGAAGAAGTTGCCAAACAGCCTAAAAATTTGACCTTCTCACAAGCCAAAGAACACTACGTTGGACTGCTGAAAGATAGCGTCAAATTACGTTTTCGAGCCGACGTTTCGGTAGGTTTCAATATAAGTGGAGGATTGGACAGTTCGGTGTTGTTGGCTTTAGTTAATTTGCAAGAGAATAACAATTTGAACAACAATTGTCACCCTGAGCCAAGCCTGCCCCGAGCTTGTCGAGGGGAAGGGAAACAATCTGCAATCAATGCCTATACTTTTTATACCAATAGTCCGGATTATGACGAATTGCCCTGGGTGGAACAAATGATTGCCAAAACAAGAAACTCTTTGACGAAAGTGCTTTTGCAAGCCGATGAGGTTCCAGATTTGGCCCAAAGAATGGCGTGGCAACAAGACGAGCCTTTTGGAGGTATTCCAACCTTGGCGTATTCCAAAATATTTGAACAAGCCCGAAAAGATAAAGTTTTGGTGTTACTGGATGGTCAAGGAATGGACGAACAATGGGCAGGTTATGATTATTATATCCAAGACAACGAAGCGACTATTCAAGGCATTCAAGATTTTCCGTATAAAACAACAATGCTTTCGGATTCTTTTTTAACAAAAGCCGAAAAACCCATCTATCCCAAGCCTTTTGACAACGAAGTGTTGAACAAACAATACAGGGACTTGTTTTATACCAAGATTCCGAGAGCGTTGCGATTTAATGATCGCATTTCGATGGCTTTTTCAACCGAATTGCGGGAACCTTTTCTGGATTATCGTTTGGTGGAATTGGCGTTTTCGCTGCCTTTGGATTATAAAATCAGAAATAGACAAACTAAATTTATGTTGCGTGAAATTGCCTCGGACTACTTGGCGGCCGATTTGGTTTTTGCTCCCAAGAGAGCCTTGCAAACTCCGCAACGGGAGTGGCTTGCCGCCGATTTGAAGAGTTGGGTAAGTAGCTGTTTCAAGGAATTGGAAAATTCTTCTTGTTCCACTTGGTTTGATGAGGCCAGCTTGGAAAAGGAATTGCAACGCTATTTTGAGGGAAATATACAATCCAGTTTTCATATTTGGCAATGTATTGGTTTGTGTGAAATGTTTAAAAAGAACAATTAGTTCAATTTAAATTTGATTTATAATAAGGGCCAAAAAAAAGCTATGCAAGAGGAAGTGATTGAAAAAAAGAATAGACGAAGAGAGCTTGATTTTTTGAGAGGTATTGCTATACTTTTGGTGTTATTTCGTCATCAGTTATTGTTCTCTTTTTTAAAACAGATGGGTTGGATTGGTGTTGATTTGTTTTTTGTTCTCAGTGGTTTTTTAGTCTCCGGTTTGTTATTTAAGGAGTTTCAAAAATTTGGGGTTATCGATCCTAAATTGTTTTTAATTCAAAGGGGATTCAAGATTTATCCCATTTATTACCTGACCTATATTTTGTACATTTTGGCAATAATTATGGAGCATAATTTAAAATTGAAGAAAGTATTTTTTGATTTAGTTTTTATTCAGAATTATGCTTTGGGTTGGGGATATGGCTATCCTGCCAGTTGGTCTTTAGCTGTGGAGGAGCATTTTTATTTTGGTTTGGTATTGCTTTTATGGTTGATATTTAATAAAAAATTAATACGGTTTAATGATTTTACCGAGAATCGATTTTCGGCTTTTGAAAAACTATTGTTAGTAGCATTAGTTTGTGTTTTTATTTTGAGAATTATTTCAAATATTGAATTTCCCAATCAAATGGTTAGAAACACTACAATGTCACATTTAAGAATAGATTCTCTATTGGCAGGAGTATTAATTTCATATTGGTATCATTTCAAGAGAAATAAATTGATTTTGTATTATTCAAAATATCAAAAGTATTTATTGGTCTTGTCCTTTTTCTTTATTTCTTTCACCCCATTTATAGAACCCATTGGCTCTTTTTTTGTAAAAACTATTGGTTTTACAATGTTATATATTGCATTTGGTATTCTGATTCTTCATTTTTTGCTCGATTCCCAAATCAATTCTAGAATTAATCGAATTTTTTCCACAGTTTTAGTTTCTTTTATTTCAAAAATTAGATTTTCCTCTTATTCTATTTATGTAATTCATTCTTTCGTTATATATTTGGTTCGGTTATTAAATTTAGACAACCGTTATTTGTGTTTTCTGCTTGTGTCGGTTGTTTCTATAGGGACAGGATTTCTAATGACCTATAAAGTTGAAAAATGTTTTTTGAATTACAGAGACCAATATTTTCCTAGTAGAGCAATATAGTTTTTATAACAGATTAACAAAAAGCAGTTGCCACAAACAATTTAATTAATGATTATAAAGAATAATAGGCTAAGGGAACTTGATTTTCTAAGGGGTATAGCCATACTACTTGTTTTGATGCGGCATCAATTACTTTTTGAATTTACCAGAAAAATGGGGTGGATTGGGGTGGACTTGTTTTTTGTATTGAGCGGGTTTTTGGTTTCGGGCTTGTTGTTCAAAGAGTATCTCAGGTATGGAAACATAAAGCCAGGCTTGTTTTTGATAAGAAGAGGGTTTAAGATTTACCCTATTTATTATTTGTCTTATTTTTTATATTTAGCGCCTAAAATTGCCAAGCATCAATTCGAATTAAAAGGATTTCTTGCGGATCTATTTTTTGTACAGAACTATGTTTGGGGTTGGGGATATGCCTATGTACCAACGTGGTCGTTGGCGGTGGAAGAACATTTTTATTTTGGATTTGCAGCCATTCTTTTTTTTGTGATAAAGAGAAACGCGTTCCATTTTAAGGAGACTTCTAATTCAAACAAACTGGGTCAATTTGAAATGGCGTTAATTTGCGTAATGGTCTTTTGTCTTGTCATGAGACTAATAAGCAATGTTTATTTTCTTGAAGATGAGGATAAAAATATTACCATGTCACATCTTAGAATAGATTCTCTATTGGCGGGAGTATTTATTTCTTATTTGTATTATTTTAAAAATAAATACTTGACCCACTTTTTTAGTTCTTACAAAACCATTTTGATGATTTCGGCTTTTGTGTTGGTTGCTTTTACCCCTTTTATTGATTTTGAAGAGTCTTTTTTTGTACGAACTTTCGGATTCACATTTCTTTATGTTTCATTTGGGATTGTATTGCTCTATTTTCTATTGGAAGAGAGCATCAATATTAGGTTGGATAAGCTTTTCTCAAAGCATATTGTGGACAGTATTAGTAAAATAGGTTTTTCATCCTATTCCATCTACATCATTCATGGGGTTGTCAATTTTGTTTTTTCGGTTATCAACGTGTATTTTTTGAAAATAGAATTTAATTCTTTTTTTGTTTTTTTTGTGACCTCAGCTATCAGTATTTTTACAGGTATATTTATGACTACTCATATTGAAAAATATTTTTTAACCATCAGAAACAAACGGTTTCCAAGTAGAATAAATTAATGTGTATTAACTTTAGAAAACGAGTCATTATAAATGTTATCAGTCTTACTAATTAAAATATATAATGCTATTTAATTCATTTTCCTTTTTACTATTTCTTCCCATTGTTTTCGCACTATATTGGTGGGTCAATAAAAAAAGTTTAGGTCTGCAAAATGTTTTGTTGTTGATGGCCAGTTATTTTTTTTATGCCTGCTGGGACTGGCGTTTTCTGTTTCTGCTGGTATTTTCTACAGCGTTGGATTATTTTACTGGAATAAAAATGGCGGAAGCCAAAAATCTTAACCATAAAAAAAAATGGTTTTGGTTGAGTATTATAGTAAATCTAGGGTTTCTGGGGATTTTTAAGTATTATAATTTCTTTGCCGATTCCTTTGCCGAAGCACTATCAGTCATGGGAATACATTCCAATTTTTGGACATTGAAAGTGATTTTACCTGTTGGAATTTCCTTTTATACCTTTCACGGCTTGTCTTATGTCATTGATATTTATAAAGGGCGAATCGAACCGGAAAGAAATATTATTACCTATTCTCTTTTCGTAGGTTATTTTCCTCTATTGGTGGCTGGACCCATAGAGCGTGCCACTCATTTATTGCCACAAATTAAAAAGCGCCGATTTTTTGACTATAACATAGCCATGGATGGAGTACATCAAATCATTTGGGGATTATTCAAAAAAGTAGTCATAGCCGATAATTGTGCCTTGTATGCCAATGACATATTTGACCATTACGAGTCCATGAATTCCTTGTCCTTGTTGTTGGGGGCTGTTTATTTTTCCTTCCAGATATATGGGGATTTTAGTGGGTATTCCGATATTGCTTTAGGAACTTCGAAACTATTCGGAATCGATTTACTTCGTAATTTTAACTATCCTTATTTTTCAAGAGACATAGCCGAGTTTTGGCGTCGTTGGCATATTTCCTTGTCGTCATGGTTTCGGGATTATTTATACATTCCATTGGGAGGCAGTAGAGGGGGGACTTGGATGAAAGTCAGGAATACTTTTATTGTTTTTTTAGTGAGTGGTTTTTGGCACGGAGCCAATTGGACTTTTATTGTTTGGGGATCCTTGCACGCGGTCTTTTTTTTACCTCTTTTGATTACGCAGAATAACAGAAACAATTTGGACACGGTTGCAAAAGGGAAAAACTTGCCTACAATAAAAGAATTTTTGAGTATGCTGCTTACCTTCAGTTTGACCACTTTTGCATGGATATTTTTTAGGGCTAAAACGGTTGCTGAAGCTTGTTCCTATATTAAGATGATGTTCAGTTTTGACTTTAGAGGGGTAATTCAATATTTAGATTTCGAGAGGTATTCTGTAGAATTGCTTTTATTGTTGGGGCTGTTTGTCGTTTTTGAATGGAAATCACGAGAAAAAGAACATCCCATTGCTGGAAAGTTTGCAGTTCTTAAAGCTTTGGCAATACTAATGGCAATATTAATTTTCGGTGCTTATTCCAATCCAAGTGATTTTATTTATTTCCAGTTTTAGATGAAAAAATTTAGTAGCTATATAGTTGGAGGTTTAGCGTTGATTCTACTAATGATGTCAATATTGGATATTGGATATACCAAAATATATGAGGTCTCTTATCCCCGTACTAAATTTCAGTATTTAAGAAGTTTAGAAGACACGAAAGTGGATTATATTTTTTTGGGTTCATCAAGAGTAGAAAATGGAATCATACCATCAGTAATAATACAAAAGACAAATAAAACGGCTGTTAATCTTGGTTTTCAAGCCTCAAAAGCAGGCGATATTTTTACTGTTTTACAGTTAATAAAAAAATACAACATCCATTATGAAAAAATTTTAATTCAAATAGATTACATCTATAATAATGTTGACGGAAATTCCAATATTTTTCAATTCGAGATGATTCCTTTTATTAGAGAAAATGAAATCACGAAACAGTATTCCAATGAATATTCCAGAAATCCCATAGCTAATTATTATCTTCCTTTTTTCAGATATTGCTCGAATGATTTAAGAATTGGATTTAGGGAGGTTTTTTCTAATGTGATACACAAAAAAACAACTATTGTAGCCAATAAAGGATATGTTGCTTTGCAAGGAAATTCAAAATATTTAAAAGGCTCATTGCCTAATAGCATAATAAACAATAATGCTGTTTTTGACAGCATTAGAGGCTTTTGTAAAAAAAACAAGATTGATGTGGTGTACTATTGTGCCCCGTTTTGCAAGAATAATAAAAATAAGGATTTCACATCCAAATTAAAAATTAAAATACCAGAATTAATAGATTTTTCTACTGCAATTAATGATGATCAAATGTTTGAGAATTGTAATCATTTGAATGACAGAGGGGCCAGACGATTTACAGAAATTCTTGCGGAGGAACTATTGGTAAAGTAAAGGGAATCATAATTATTAAAAATTATATTTATAATAGATGTAATTATAATTTTTTGATGTTTTTTAATTCAGACGATTTATTAATTTCCAGTTTTAGATGAATAAATTTATTAAAACAATTGTAGTTTATGTAATGCTAACTTTATTGTCAATGTTGGCTTTAGATGGACTATATACTTTTGTTTATTCCAATTCAGTTGCAAGAAATAAAGTACAGTATGCAATGAATGCATCTCCAAAACATTATGATGCCATTATACTAGGTTCTTCAAGGGCAGAAAATCATTTAATACCAGAAATGTTTCATAAATCGGGTTTGAATGTGTATAACTTTGGAATGAGTGGAGGAAGTTTATGTGAAGATAGTTTGTTATTGAAACTTTTTTTCGAGAAAGGAAATACCACCGATAAAATAATATTGCAAGTCGATTTACAATTTTTATCTGAAGCTTCGGCAGAGGGTATACAAGCAGAGTTTTTGCCTTATTTAGCAACAAACAAAACCATATATCATCATTATCAAGATAAAATCGAGAATGAATTTGGTCTTGCCTATTTTCCCTTTTACAGGTATTGCAAACTTGATTCCAAAATTGGTTTAAGAGAATTAGTAATAACTTTAATGAAAAAAAAAGCTAAGTTTTATAAAACAAATGGATTTGTACCTTTAGATGGAACTCTTAATACCAATTTAAGACAAGATTTGCCCAAAGTGATGGCTTCAAAAAATAAATACTATGACGAAATAGTTGCCATAAGTAAAATAAATAAGGTGCAATTAATTCCTTTTATAGCTCCTTTTTGCAAGTATGCCAACAATAGAGATTTTTTTTCTAAACTCAATCACAGGATTCCGGAATTGCATGATTATAGCAATTTTATAAAAGAGGATAGCCTGTTTGCCACTTGTGGTCATCTGAATAAAAAAGGAGCAGCAGTTTTTACTAGAATGATAGTAGAGCAACTTTTTGGAATTAATAATATGGAAAAATAGTAGTTTTAAAGTTATACTATTTTAAAAAAATCAATTTGTCCAGTATTGATAATTATATTCAATTGTTTTTGGAAACCATCTAAAATGTTGATATTTGGACAACCAATAATTAAGAATAATTAAGAGACAGTTAAGTGAAAAATTTCATAATCAATATAAAGTCCAAGTTTTCTTCACATCAAAAAGATAAAGTAAAAAGCGTCATCAATAATTCTATGGCCTACTTTGTATCTGACAACTTAACAATTTTGGCTAAAATTTATCGTTCGGATAAGTGGGGAAGACATTTTTACACGCCACACTATAATAGCCATTTCAAGAAATTAAGATTCAAGAGTATCAATCTTCTAGAGATTGGAGTTGGTGGGTATGAAAGTCCTTTTGAAGGAGGAAATTCGCTTCGAATGTGGAAAAAGTTTTTTCCATTTGGAAAAATATATGCTATTGATATTTATAATAAATCACCACAAGAAGAAAGAAGAATAAAAATCTTTGAAGGAAGTCAAGTTGATGAATTGTTTCTTGCTTCTATTTGTAATCAAATAGGAGAATTTGACTTAATTATAGATGATGGGAGCCATATAAACGAACATGTAATCAAATCGTTTGAGTTTTTATTTCCTAAACTAAAAAAGGGAGGTATTTATGTAATTGAGGATACTCAAACTTCCTATTGGGAGGATTATGGAGGAACTTCGAAAGATTTTAATTATAAAGGAACAATATATGACTATTTTAAATCTTTGATTGATTCTTTGAATCACCAAGAGTTTATGATACCGGGCTATAAAAAGTCATATTTTGACAAACATGTAATATCCATTCATTTTTACCATAACATGATTTTTATTTATAAAGGGGACAATGATGAACCATCTAATTATCTTGTTAATAATATGAAGAAAAATGGGTGATTCTAATATTGCAATGTTAACTACGGTCATCAATAAAGAACTGTATCAAAAAAGTTCCCAATTATTTCCGAAAAACATTCAAAAATATGTTATTGACGGAACTAATGGCATGCACGGTCTTGACAGTATTTTTTACATGATGCAAAAACTGAAAGGCAAAAGCATAGAATGGTTAATAATGGCAGATGAAGACGTTTTGTTTGAGGATCCCAACATGGTTTTTGATATAATACAAAAAATGAAATCTGAAAATTTTACTGCTTGTGGTATTCGTGATGGAGGGCTTATTTCGCATCGCGTGTATAATCCTTATTTAATGAACACTTTTTTTTCAATAATTAATTTTAAGGAGATCGAAGCTATTTGGAATACAATTGAAGTCACAAAGAATCAATTTATCGCAAAGAACGAGTTTGACGATGATTTGTCACATTTAAAGGGTAATTATGATGTGTCAAGTATCTATGAACCCTATTATTGTTTCTACCTTTGGTTAAGAAGAAATAAAAAACAATTTCTTTTTTTGGATTCTAACCAACCTTTTCAAGAAGACCCAATAACAAATGTGGTTTATTTTGAAGAGAAAGTACTGTTGTATCACACTTGGTATGCCCGCTCTTATGGTGTCAATAAAAAGCATACTAACAGAATCAACAAAATATTAAAAATATTAAAATTTGAAAACAAAATTGTTCCAACCCCCATAGTTTTTAAACATAAAACTTTTTTCATAATCCAAAAGGTTAGAAAGATAAATAAAAGGATAATGATGAGAATTCAGATTGTAAAAAAAATGATTGTAAAAGAATGATTGTAAAAGAATGATTGTAAAAAAAATGAAAAAACTGGGAATAGTTATAACAGATGGAGTGGGTTTTCGCAATTTTATCATGAGTGATTTCATTGCCGAAGCTATACAACAGTTTGATTCAATAACCCTATATTCGGGTTTGCCGATATATGCTTATAATACTATTTCGCAACCCAACATAACTATCAAGGAATTGGACGTTTATGTAGAATCCAAACCGGTTTGGTTTTTCAGGAAATGGAAAGAAGTGGCCCATTTGCAAAAGCACCAGTCTTTTTATGGGATGAAAGATAATTTGGAAACAGGCTATCCCAAAAACAATTCAGCTCGGGCATTATTGGTCAAGTTGATTTATTGTTGCACTCGTTTTATCCATTCGGATGCCAGTATTTTATTAGCCGAAAAGTGGCAGTTTTTGTTCTTTTCCAAAAATAAAATTACTCAATCGTATTTGCAACTTCTCAAGGAAGACAAACCTTCACATTTGTTTTTTACCCATCAAAGACCGCCGTTTTTGGCTCCGTTTTTATATGCGGCCCAGCAATTGAAAATACCGACCAGTACTTTTATTTTTAGTTGGGACAATCTAGCCTCAAAAGGAAGAATGTTAGGAACTTTTGATTATTTCCTGGTTTGGAGTCATTTGATGCAATCGGAATTATTGTATTTTTATCCAACGGTTTCAACCGAAAAGGTAAAAGTGGTGGGGACTCCTCAATTTGAGCCTTATGTGATGGCAAAATACAAAACTACCGCCGATGAATTTTATGCCAAATTCAGTTTGGATGCTAATTTGAAAACCATTTGCTACAGCTGTGCCGATGTTTCCATTGGATCCAACGACCCAATAGTAATTCGAGCTATTGCCAATGCCATTAGAAACAATAGTATTCAAGCCAAGGTGCAATTGGTAGTCAGGACTTCTCCTGCCGAAGACCATTCCAGATTCAAGACCATTCGAGAGGAATTTACAGAAATAAAATGGAATGTTCCCAAATGGGTTTTGACCAGAGAAAATCACGCAGAAACTTGGTCGCAACGCGTGCCGTCCGAAGAGGACATAAAAGACTTGCGTTCCTTGTTGGAATACGTAGATTTGAACATTAATATGTGCTCGACGATGAGTTTGGATTTTATGTTGTTTGACAAGCCCGTTATCAATACCGTTTTTGGCAATCCCGAAAATGGAATGTACAACGACCAACGTTTTCTGAATTTCGATCATTTCAAAAAAGTGGTCGATAGTAAATCGGTGACTATTGCCAAAAATGAAACCGAATTGATCAACCAAATCAATGACGCTTTGAATAACCCAAAGGAAAGAACTGCAGAAAGAAAAGCGATGATTGATTTGCAAGTAAGTGAATCACTGGAGGGAACCAGCAAACGAATTGCCACCACTTTATCCCATTGGAATGACTAAAAATAAAAAAATAGCCGTTGTTTGCAATTATGCACTGAATCCCAATCGCATTGGCGGAATGGATCGGTTTTATGTGGGGTATGATAAAAAAGCAAAAGAATTGGGTTATGAGGTTGAATGGTATTTTTTGGATTATGAACCCTTTTATTTCTATTCGAGATTGACCATTTTTAGTGCCAATAACCAAAATGTGGAATCTTTTTTCTTGAAAAAAGTAAATCAAGAAAACCTACGATACGATATTTTGGTTACTCATTTTTTGGCTTTGTGTACCTCTTTTTTCAAAAAAGCAAAAGGGGAGGGCATTCAACAAACGATAGTGGTGGATCACAATCCAAGACCTCTGGAAGGTTTTCCACTTTCCAAGATTTTAAAAAATAAAGCAAAAGGAATTTTGTATTCCCGCTATATAGACCAGTTCATCGGAGTTTCCGAATATACTCGAAAGCACATTCTCAAAGATTATGGTTTCTTTCTAGACAAGAAAACAACTGTTGTTTATAATGGAATCGATACTTCGGTCTTTGTGAAACGAATCCGAGAAAACAAGAATAAATTTATACTCACCTCCCATTTGCGAGAATCTAAAGGAATTCAAGATTTATTGAAGGCCTTGTCTCTTTTGGAGAGCAATATTACAAATCAAATGCAGATTGATGTTTTTGGGGAAGGACCTTATGAAGGGGAATTGAGAAGATTGACCAATAAGTTTAATCTCGCTGGCATTGTTAATTATGAAGGAAGTTCTTCAAACTTAAATAAACTTTATTCGGAATATGCATTTTTAATTCAGCCTTCACATGGTGAAACATTTTGCTATTCTATTATTGAAAGTTTAGTATGCAAGGTTCCAGTTGTTACCACATTGGAGGCTGGAAATGTGCTTTCCGTGATTGAGGAAAATACAAATGGGTTTCTTTTTAATGCCGGTAATTATCAACAGTTGGCAACAATTCTAAAGAATATTGTTTTAGGGGATTTGAAAATAGACAAAGACTTTAGTTTACAAATAGAAAAGGATTTCAATTTGGAAAAAATGGTCAACGAACACATACAGTTATTATGCAAATAGCTTTCCTGACTCCCGAATACCCACATCACAAAACAGGAAATTCCGGTGGGATTGGAACGAGCATAAAGAACTTGGCTAGAGGGCTCTTGGCAGAAGGCTGTTCGGTTCGGGTGTTGGTCTATGGTCAAAAAGAAGAGGATGTTTTTAATGATTATGGGATTATTGTTCAACAAATTCAAAACGTAAAATTCAAAGGGTTGTCCTGGTGGCTGACCCGAAAAAAGCTGGAGCGCATCATCAATCAATTGTACGCCAATACAGCAATCGACTTGCTGGAAGCACCGGATTGGACGGGTATCACTTCCTTTATCCAACCCGAAAAGTGCCCAATTGTCATAAGACTTAACGGATGCGACACTTATTTCTGTCATTTGGACAACCGTCCCGTGAAATGGATGAATAAATTTCACGAAAAAAGAGCACTTCAAAAGGCAGATGGTTTATTGTCCGTTAGTCAATTCACTGCTGATTTGACGAATGAAGTTTTTGGATTGAAAAGAAAATTTACCATAATACCCAATTCTATTGATGTTGATTTGTTCAATAGTAATGACAACAGCAATGACAATAATACTATATTGTATTTCGGTAGTTTGATTCGGAAAAAAGGTTTGCTGGAATTGCCTTTTATTTTCAATGAAGTGATTCGAAATAATCCCGAGGTTCAACTCGTTTTGGTGGGTAAAGATGTGCCTGATATTGTTTCGGGAAATTCATCGACTTGGGCAATGATGCAAGAACTATTTATGGACGGAGCTTTGCAAAAGGTCAGTTATTTGGGAAGTGTTCCTTATCAGGAAATAAAAAAGCAAATAGAGTTGGCGACGGTTTGTGTTTTTCCTTCTTTCGCCGAGGCTTTACCCGTTTCTTGGATTGAAGCTATGGCGATGCAAAAAGCGGTTGTAGCTTCCAATATTGGTTGGGCAAAGGAGATTATTGAGGATGGAAAAGAAGGTTATTTGGTTAACCCAAAAGAACACAAGGAATATGCCATGCAAATCAATACTCTTTTAAATAATCCTGATTTAATGTTTGCATTTGGAAAAGCCGCACGAGAAAAAGTAGTTGATAAGTTTGACATAAGAGTGGTTAGCCGGGAGAGTATGGCTTTTTACGATTCAATTATAAAAGAATAAGATGATTTTGGAATTAAAAGAATATACCACAACATCAGGAGAAATTATTGTCTATAATGGCACTCCTGATTTTGATAAATTAGATGAATTGTCAAAAGGCCCAGGGGATATTTGGCACAGTTCTTTTGATCAAGGATATAAAAATGCTTTTCCGGAATTAGTGTATCAAACCGCAGTGTTTTTTTGGTATTTGAATGATTTTGACAATTTGAATGAATGCGTAAGTTGGAGAATTAATCCCAATGCCTTTGCCGTTCGAAAATCACTATGGGAAATGACCAATGGTTTTGATACAGATTTTGAAAACCCCCAAATGCAAGCTTTGGATTTTGGATTTCGATTGAATCGTTTTATAGGAGGAGTCACTTTATATGTAAAAGGGTTGTTTCCTGCAGCTGCTGTCGAAAAAGTAATTATTTCCAAAAGAGACCGCCATCTTTTTTTTAGAAAAAATTACAAACCCAGCCATGCCGTTTTTATGATTTATCGAATGGGGTTTTGGAAAATTTCAGAATGGAAAGCGTTTTATTGTGCCTTGAACAAATATAAAAAACGAACGGATAACTATAGAATTCCTCCCCGTAAACTAAACCAAATAGAAGGTAATCCCTCTGTAAGTTATATTATTCCCACTATGTTTCGCCAAGACTATGCGCTGCAGTTATTAGAAGATTTGGCCGTCCAAAATTATAAGCCTAGTCAAGTAGTAGTGGTCGATGCCACGCCCAAAGACGAAAGAAATGAATCTTTGTATAAAGTCAAAGAATATCCATTCGAATTGATTATTAAATGGCAAGAAACCAAAGGAAGTTGCAGGGCGAGAAATGAAGCAATTGCATTTTGTGATGGTGATTACATAGTTTTTGGAGATGATGATATTAGAATTACTCCTGATTTTATAGAAAACCACGTCCGGTTCTTGCAAACCTATAAGACTGGTGCGTGTAACGGATTGGATATTAGAGCGAGTCATCCTGCTCAAGACTTAAATGATTTGAATGATAAATTGGCAAGATTGGGTGATAAAAGATTTCTTGTGGGAAATGCGCAAATGTTTAGCAATGCTAATTCTTGTGTAAAAAAAATACATGTAGAGGAGTTGGTTGGGAATGATGTCAATTTTGATGGAGGCTATGGAGAAGATGCTGATTTTGGGATGTCTTTGACGAAAATCGGCGTTGCCGTTTTGAGTAACCCTTTTTCAACAAATTTGCACTTAAAACCACCAAGCGGAGGCTATCGTTTTTGGGGAAACCAGGCCAAAATTATGGGCAAGAAAAGAAAAATACAGCCTTGGGAGCTTGATACTCCTGTAAAATGGGTTAAACCCGTTCCAAGCCCAACCATTGTGTATGGTATTATGAAACAATTCACGCCTCAGCAACTAGTGGAATATAAATACAAGTATTTTAGTTTATATCTGTTTGAAGGTGCAAAACTTTCTTTTTTATATCGGCTATTGAGACTTCCATACAAGAATCTTCAATTTAAAAAATCGATTTTTTATGCTCGAAAACTAATGAATTTAGGAACAAGACACCAATAATAGATGAAATTTTCCCTCATTATCTGTACGTATATGCGTCCCAAGCCCTTGCTCCAATTGTTGCAATCAGTTCAGGAGCAAACCCTGTATCCCGATGAAATCCTGATTGTTGACGGCTCAATGAATCAAGAAACGGAAATTGCCCTAAAGGATAATCCATTCCCCAACCTGCATTATTTTGCTGTTCCACCAGAACATCGAGGTTTGACCAAACAGAGGAATTATGGTGTTGAAAGAATCGATAATATGGTAAATGTGGTTTGTTTTTTGGATGACGACACCATTTTGGAAAAGGATTATTTCGAGCAATTACTGAAAACCTATGAAATTTATCCAGAAGCTTTAGGAGTAGGGGGATATATCGGGAATGAATCCCAATGTGAATTTGTTGGAGAGGATTACCAACCCAGTATAGACGAATTTTTCTTTGATGGATGGAAGCGTAAAGATGGCAGCCGATTCGTTCTTAGAAAGAAATTGGGCTTGGACAGCGATTGTCCACCTGGGTTTTCTCCTAAATTTTCACACGGGAGAAGCGTTGGTTTTTTGCCTCCATCGGGAAAAATTTATGAAGTGGAGCAATTGATGGGAGGGGTTTCCTCTTTTAGAAAAGAAGTTTTTGATATCTTGAAATTTTCTACTTATTTTGAGGGTTATGGCTTGTATGAAGATGCTGATTTCACGCTGAGGGTGGCGAAAACAGGTAAGTTATACGTAAACACTGGGGCAAAACTATACCACTATCATGCTGTCATGGGACGCCCCAACCAATACCAATACGGTAAAATGGTGGTGCGAAACGGCTGGTATGTTTGGAGAGTCAAGAATCCAACGCCGTCGATAAACGCCAAAATAAAATGGCATTCCATCACTATATTATTGGCTTTGATCCGTTTTTCGAATACATTTACCACTACCAAAAGAAAACAAGCTTTTACCGAAGCCTTGGGGAGAACCGTGGGTTGGTGGAGTTTGTGGGTGAATAAACCCAAGATAAAGAATTGAATACCCTATGAAGAGAATAATTGATTTTGTCACCAAAAACCCTGTTTTAATAACCGCTTTAGTGTGCGTGGTATTTTATTTTTTGCCCTTCAAACCCAAGCCTTTTGGGGATGGAGAATACCACGAAGGCACTCTTCAGTTAATTCAATATATTGCTGACGGCTTTCGGGGAACTGTTCGTATTGACAAAGGACTGTTTACTTTGTTTTATTATTTGATTCCCTATTCTTTGGCCTATGTTTTTCATGATGACGGCCTATTTTATCTTTTTGGAATTGTTTTTAATTGCATGGCCACTTGTTGGGCAGTCTATTATTTGTTCGCTTCTTTTGATTTAATGAACTTCTCCGATACATCCAAATTTTGGTCTATCGTTGTTTTGATCCTGTTTCCCATTCATGTTTACTACGCTATGGGAATTTTGGCCGAAAGTGCCGCTTTTTTTGGGGTTTCTCTCTTTGTTTATGTCTGGTTAAAAATTACTGCAAATACCAATTCGGTAAAATATTATTTGTTGCTGTCCTTTTCTTTGGTAATCGTGTCGGGAACCAGACCCAATTTATTGCCTTTTCTGGTGTTGTTTTCCTTGTATTTTTTAACGATACAATCGGAATGGAAAAATAAAATTATTTTTATTTCGTCTCTTGCTTTTATGATGGTAACATTGGCTTTGGTCGAAAAAAAAATCAACAACACGGATGGAGCTTTCAAAAAAGACATTTTTAGAAAACATTTACTTTGGTCACGATACGAATTGCGGGATGACCCATTTAATTGGTTGCCACAACATGGTCAAGATGGATTTGAGTCTTCCGATTATCTCAATAATTTAAAAAAAAGGAATGAACTGGACTCCATTTGCGAGGAAAAACATTTGGACAAAACGAGCTATTACATTCATTGGGTAATGAATGATATTGTTCATCATCCAGTACTTACATTAAGACAATACAGTTTGAAATTTTTTCAATCCCAGACTTTTGTCATTTCACCGTTGATGAAATCCAACAAGAGCAATTTAGTGAAATGGGGTATCCACATCTACATCAATAGTATTAATTATATCCTGGTTTTCTTTTCGATGGCCACGATAGTGATTTTGTGGAGACAAAAGAAATACCAAATAGTAATCCCTCTTCTTTTGCTCTGGTCTTGGTCTTTGTTGTATGTCTTTGTCTTTCATTCCGAGCAGCGGTATATGTTTCCTATGCGTCCCGTTATGTTGTTTTTATTCGCCTATTTCGTGAATTATTATTTTAATGGGAATTCAACCAATAAAGAAGTTGTGAATTAAGGTTTTTGTAATTTCCAAAATAACAAACCATTTAGATTTGCTTTGACAGTAAACTTAAATGACCTTATATGGTTTAAAAGATATTAGATATTGTTTGAAAAAACAAAACCCCGCCAATCCAGCGAGGTTTCTCAGTCATTTTAAGACATTCAATCTGTTACCTTTCTAAATCTAAAATCTTTACTCTATATTCTTAAATCTACAATCTGCAATCTAAACCACCTCCACCACGTTCAAGACATTAAACATCCCGTTGCGCAAAGAATACTGCACCCCATTGACGTCTTGGAAAAACTCGATTAACAGCAAATGAAATCGTGTCCCTGTCCCCGTGGGAATTGCTTCTGGAGTCAATACTAGGGTCGAAATGCTGTTGTCCAACAACAAAATACTGGGAGGACTATAGCGACTGTCATAATCACCCGTTTCAAAATCCAGATCCACGTAGGCCGAACAGAAACTGACGTGGGTGGCACCTGCTGGAACACTCAAATGCTCTTGTGGGTTAAAATCGGGAATGCTGAGGATTCCAGTGCTCAAATCCACCGAATAGAATGCATGCAATACAGAGGACAAGGGGGCGTGTAAATTAAAATCAAACCCTTTCAACAGCAGCTTGCCTTCTGGATTGTCCATTCCCAAACGAACCAGTCGCTCGCCACGGGCAGAACTGCCATCATGGTTTTTGATGCTGTTCATCAACTGCAACATCCGGCTCGAGAGTTTGGAGTCTTTTGCCCGATGCAACAGAGGACCAATCGATTGCCGAAGTGCCTTGCCCGATTTTGCGTTCAAGGAAAACTCGCTGAGGTTTTCCCGGGTGCGTACAAAGGCCGGGTCGTTCATGATCCTGCTTTTGCTGACGCCACTTTTGGTTTTGACCAAATAACCGTCTGGACTCTTGTAAAAGGTTAATCCGTCAAACGTTCCTTTAAACTTGATAATGCCTGTTAACTTTCCCATAATTTAGGTTTTTAAATGAATAATACATCAAAGCTAAGCCGTTGGATTCCTTGTTGCAAGAACTGGGTACTGGATCAACGGTTATGGGAGCATTTGGCGTTTCAGTCCATATAATAGGGAATGTCACGCAATTTGTCGATTAAAAGGGGTGAATAAATATAAAGCTAAAAACAAAAATAAATACTGTTTTGATCGTTTTCCTCACTTCCTGCCAAAACCTTGAACAGGAAACCAATTAATGGATGACTTACAGTCTCTCATATACCTTCCCGCAATCTTCCTGCAACCTTTCCGCAACCTTCCCAATAAAAATTCGCCACTTGTATCCAAAGCAACTCATAACTTATTAACAATTAGATCACTTTGTATTACCTTATTTTGTGCTTTTTTGATAGGTGTGTTTTTTTATTTTTATCAAAAAGGATGCTTTTTGATTTTTTTTGATGCTGGGGTTTGAATCCTTCTTTTTTAGGCTGTTAAAAACTTTTCAACGATGCTGTGGTTTAGATAACTAATTTTATAATTCATTCAAAAAATGAGGTTATAAATGAAAAATATGGACAGGATCGTAATATATACCAGTGACATTATGCTGCTTACCGACAAAAGTGAGAGTTATGCCCGTAAAGAAATACAAATCCTCAAGAAAGCCTTGAACAAGGAAAAACATCAAAAAGTTACCATAAAGGAATATTGCCGGTATTATGACTTTTGTATTGAAGATGTTTTGGATGTTTTGTCTAAAAGAAACTTGTAAAAGAAATGGGAAGAATGCTATATTCAATGAAGGAAATTATACCGTTTTACTTTTGAATTTACTGAAATAAAAAAGTACCGTCTCTTCGAGTGATTTTGAATAGTTATGCGACAAGCTTTACTATTCAAAATTGTATCGAGAAGCCTACAATATAAGAGTTCTCGATACATTTCATTAAAAAAGTTATCGTTTAATGAAAGAATGGATTATACCTTTGTTTTTTGCTGTTTTAAGTGTAAAACAAAATCCCGCCAATTAGCTAGGCACTTTTAATTTTATTATTACAACCTGCCCACTGCAATCTGAAAACTGTCAACTATTCTTCTTCGCCTTGATCATCATTTCCAATTGATCCCAAAGTTCCTCTGGAATGGCTTCCAGGATATTGAATTCTCCGGCACCTTTGAGCCATTCGCCACCGTCAATGACAATGACCTCCCCATTGATGTAGGCTGAAAAATCGGAGACCAGATAGGCAGCCAGATTGGCCAATTCCTGATGGTTTCCCACACGTTTCAATGGTACTTTTTTGGACATGTCAAACTTCTCGGCCAAGTCGCCGGGCAACAATCTGTCCCAAGCTCCTTTGGTAGGAAATGGTCCTGGAGCTATTGCATTGGTGCGAATTCCATATTTTGCCCATTCAACGGCTAAACTTCTTGTCATTGCCAAGACACCCGCTTTGGCAGCTGCACTCGGTACTACATAAGCTGAACCAGTGAAAGCATAAGTGGTCACGATATTCAATATCGTTGATGCCGTTTGTTTGGTGTCTATCCAATGTTTTCCGAAAGCGAGCGTGCAGTTTTTGGAGCCTTTTAGCACGATGTCAATCACGGTGTCAAAAGCGTTGGCCGACAATCTTTCGGTGGGGGAGATGAAATTTCCCGCGGCATTGTTGAGCAAGACGTCCACTTTTCCGAAGGCTTTTAAAACCTCCTGTAACATTGCTTCGACTTGGTCGTAATGGCGCACATCACATTGCACTGCCAAACAGATTCCTCCCGTTTCGGTTTCCAGTTCCTTGGCCGTGTTTTGCAATTTATCCAAATCACGGGAGCTGATGGCTACATTGGCACCGAGTTCCATGAAATAGCGGGTCATGGCTTTGCCCAATCCGCTTCCGCCGCCGGTTACCACAATTACTTTGCCTTTTAAGGCATCATCACGAAGCATTTTTGCCGAGAAATCCATAGTCTTAATTTTATCTAGGTAAATATAAGGAAAAATAGTTGGTAGGCGTGCATAGTAAAGAGGAGGTATGGCTGAATTTTTTGTGATTTCGACCAAAGGGAGACCCGGGCGACAGCGAACAGGCGAAGCAAATAACATAAGTTGCTAACTTCAATTGCTCAAATAAGTTGCTCATTGTAATTGCTCTCGTTATGTGATTTCTCCTTCGTAGAAATGACAAAGTGGATATGAATTGATAAAGCTTACTCAAAATGATGATCAAGGAATTCTAATTTTGGATTAAAATCACGAATTAATGCCAGTTTTTTATCTCTTCTCCATTTTTTCAACTCTTTTTCTCTTGCAATGGCTTCTTGAACCCAAGTGAACTTTTCGTAAAAGACTAAGAATTCTATATTGTATTTAGAAGCAAATGTTTTGGTATTTGTTTCGATATTATTTTTATGTTGCTGTAATCGTATTTTTAAATTATTGGTTATGCCAATATAAAACGTAGAACGATATTTATTCGTGATAATATAAACGTAATAGGAATGAAAACCTAATTGTGGATTTAGCATAATTTACTATTTTTTTGTCATTTCGACCAGAGGGAGAAATCACATAAGTTGCTCACAATTGTTACTCTCGTTATGTGATTTGCTTCGCCTGTTCGCTGTCGCTCGGGTCTCCTTCGTCGAAATGACATAATTGCCCAAAATGACAAAGTGAAAACGAAATGACAATTTTTAAATAGCGCATAATCTTTTTGCCGCTTCTTCCAATGTAGTATTGTCTTTTGCAAAACAAAATCGAACGAGTTTCAGATCCTTTGCATCGGCATAAAAAATAGAGATGGGGATAGCTGCCACTCCATGTTCGGTGATCAATCGCTTGCAAAAATCGACATCATTTTCACTGGAAATGGCAGCATAGGAAGCCACCTGAAAATAGGTTCCTTCACAGGGCATCAATTCAAAGCGGCTGTTTTGGAGCAATTTCCTGAAATAATCCCTTTTTTCTTGATAGAAAGTTCCCAGTTCCTCCACCGAAACCAAGTCCAAATATTCGCTAATGGCAACTTGGGAAATGCTGTTGACGCTGAAAACCAAGAACTGGTGCACTTTTTTGATTTCCACCATTAAATGTTCTGGAGCAACGAGATAGCCCACTTTCCAACCCGTGATGTGGAATGATTTTCCAAAAGAGGAAACTACCATACTGCGATTGAAGAGTTTTGGACGGGAATGAACCGATATATGTTTCGGCCCAAAAGTGATATATTCATAGACTTCATCCGACAACAGAACTACTTCGGGATATTTTTCCAATAGATTTTCTAAAGCCAAAAAATCTGATTCAGTCCAAGTTTTTCCTGTTGGATTGTGTGGATTATTGATGATCATCATTTTTGTTTTGGAAGAAAAGGCTTTTTCTATGCGCTCCCAATTGGGCGTATAGTCGTCATTCAAATCGACTCGAACGGTTTTTGCATTGCACAACAAAACGGGTGCTTCATAACAGTCGTAGCTTGGATCGAGCATAACTACTTCGTTATTTGAGTTTACCAAAGCCTGGATGGCTGTAAAAATGGCTTGTGTGGCGCCGGCAGTTACCAACAGTTCCGTTTCGGGCTGAATGTTTCTTTGGTATCCTTTTTCTACAAGCTTTTTGATTTTCAACAATAAAGGAGGATAGCCCGACATCGGGAGGTATTGATGTATGTCTTCTTTTGAAATTCTGGACAAAATGTCGGTTAGTCTTTCGTCAACAGGAAAATTGGGAAAACCCTGTGACAGGTTGATGGCATTGTGTTCGACTGCCATTTTGGACATCAGAGTAAAAATACTGGTGCCAATATTGGGAAGTTTGGACATATTTAGGATCTTAAAGGTACGTTTCTGGTTTTGGCATACAAAATAAAAGCACCTCGATTGAAGTGCTTTTATTTTGTATGTGTCTTTTTTTATTTTACTGTTGGATCAGCTGGTTCAGAGTTGCCCATATCCCTAATGCATTTGTATTTACCGTCTATTTTTTTAAATAAACTAAAGTAGTTTCCGCTTCGTAATTTTGCGCCTGTGGAATCTACAAATTTGTAAGCTCCAATTTCCACTACATGATTCCCGTTTTCAGAAACATAAACTTCTTTGGTTTCAAAGGAAATTTTGTCTCCTTTTGTAAAATTGGCCAGTTCTTCTTTTATGGATTGATGAATGGCGTCTTTACCAACCAAAGGTAATTTTCCGTTGAAAAAACTCGTGGCATCATCTGCATAATAGGTCAAGGCGTCAATGTTTCCTGAATTGTAAACTGCCGCAAAGGCATCTTCCACGGCTTGAATTTCAGTCTTGATTTGTTCGTTGTCAATGGCTGGAGTGGCTGCGGTTGGTTCTTCTTTCTTTTGATTGCAGGCTATGGATAGGGTCAAGATAAACAACAGCAATCCTCCTATTAAAAACTTGTTTTTCATAATTATGTTTAGTTTAAGTTTATGATGGTTTATACATTAAAGGTTTATAAGGAATAAATTTAATAAAAAATATTGAATATTGGGTGTTTAATGCTGTTTTTTGAATTTTTAAACTGTCAAGCTTGCTATTATCCTTCCATCAATACTTCCAAGATACTTATCGCCGCTTCACTGATTTTCGTTCCAGGTCCAAAAATGGCCACTGCTCCTGCATCAAACAAAAACTGGTAATCTTGGGCAGGAATCACGCCACCCACAATAACCATGATGTCTTCGCGTCCGTATTTCTTGAGTTCTTCAATGACTTGCGGAACAAGGGTTTTGTGGCCCGCCGCAAGCGAGGAAATGCCAAGAATATGCACGTCATTTTCCACGGCTTGTTTGGCAGCTTCGGCAGGTGTTTGAAAAAGAGGTCCTATATCCACGTCAAAACCCAAATCGGCATAAGCGGTGGCTACCACTTTGGAACCGCGATCGTGTCCGTCTTGTCCCATTTTGGCAATCATTATTCTAGGACGACGCCCTTCTTTTTTGGCGAATTCGTCGGCTAGTTGTTTGGCTTTCTCGAAGCTTTCGTCGTCTTTAATTTCTTTGCTATACACGCCACTAAAGGATTTAATTTGTGCTTTATATCTTCCGAATACGGTTTCCAGCGCAGTGCTGATTTCGCCTAGAGTCGCTCTATATCGTGCGGCTTCAATGGCTAATTCCAGTAGATTGCCTTCTCCGGTTTGGGCACAAAGGGTTAGTTTTTCGAGTGAGAGTTGTACTTTTTTGGTATTTCTATTAGACTTGATTAGTTCTAATTTTTTGATCTGTTCTTGGCGTACCATTTGATTGTCGACATCGAGTATTTGCAAGGGGTCTTCTTTTTCCAATCGGTATTTGTTGACGCCGACGATAATGTCTTGGCTGCTGTCAATTCGGGCTTGTTTTCTGGCCGCAGCTTCTTCTATGCGCAGTTTCGGGATTCCGGATTCGATGGCTTTGGTCATTCCGCCCAGTTCTTCCACTTCTTCGATAAGTTTCCAAGCGTTTTGGGCAATTTCATTGGTCAAACTTTCCACGTAAAAACTGCCTGCCCAGGGATCGACCGTTTTGGTGATTTTGGTTTCTTCCTGCAAATAGATTTGGGTGTTTCTGGCAATCCTGGCCGAAAAATCGGTGGGCAAAGCAATGGCTTCATCGAGGGCGTTGGTGTGTAAGGATTGGGTACCCCCAAAAGCCGCTGCCGCCGCTTCAATACAAGTTCGCGTCACGTTGTTGAAAGGATCTTGCAAGGTCAAACTCCAACCCGAAGTTTGGCAATGAGTTCGCAATGCCAAGGATTTATCGTCTTTCGGATGGAATTGTTTCATCAGTTTTGCCCAAATAAGTCGCCCAGCCCTCATTTTGGCAATTTCCATGAAATGGTTCATTCCGATGGCCCAGAAAAAAGAGAGACGAGGGGCAAAGTCGTCGATTTTCATTCCTGTTGCCAATCCAGTTCGGATGTATTCCAAACCATCGGCCAAGGTGTAGGCCAATTCGATATCGGCGGTGGCTCCAGCTTCCTGCATATGATATCCCGAAATGGAAATGGAGTTGAATTTCGGCATTTTCTTGCTGGCAAATTCAAAAATATCGGCAATGATTTTCATCGATTGTGCGGGTGGATAGATGTAGGTGTTTCGCACCATGAACTCTTTCAGGATGTCGTTTTGGATGGTACCAGAAAGTTGTTCGGGTTTCACGTCCTGTTCTTCGGCGGCTACAATATAGAACGCCATAATGGGTAAAACGGCACCGTTCATCGTCATCGAAACCGACATTTCTCCTAGCGGAATCTGGTCAAACAGCATTTTCATATCTTCGACAGAATCGATGGCAACCCCCGCTTTACCTACATCGCCCGCTACACGTTCGTGGTCTGAATCGTAACCGCGATGTGTGGGTAGGTCGAAGGCTATCGAAAGTCCTTTTTGTCCTGCCTCAAGATTTCTTCTGTAAAAAGCATTGCTTTCTTCGGCAGTGGAAAATCCTGCATATTGCCGAATCGTCCAGGGATGTCGAACGTACATGGTGGTATGTGGTCCTCGCAAATTGGGTGCAAATCCAGCACCAAAATCAAGATGCTCGAGATTTTCAATGTCTTGTTCGGAGTAGTTTTTTTTTAATGAAATTCCCTCGGCGGTGAGGAAGTGTTTTTCTTCCAGCTCCACGCTTCCGGCTTCCGACTTTTCTAATTTTATATGTTGGAGGTTTTTACGCATTATTTTTCAATAATTTTAAATTTCCAATTTCGGTTTGAATTGTTGGCATTGAGCCCTTCAAGGAGTCCAGCACTGATGGTCACGCCCGAGCCAATGGTGAATATCAAAAAAGCAGAGTCGCTCCCTCCGGAAGCTGCAATTAAGGATGCTCCAACAATTGCAAGCCCGGTAATCAAGACCACGGTTTTGACTGTGGCCAGCGTTCTGGGTTGCTTTTTTATGCTTTGTAAACTATCTATTTTCACGGATTGATTGTTGACGGTAAAGCTTAGGCTATCTGAAAATTTTAGGTTTCCAATCAACTTTTTCCCATCCAATGTTCTGATTTTGACACGTTGGTTTTCTGCAAAATATTTTACTTTTCCAGTTTTGACGTTGGTAATTTCAATTGCTTTTTGTTGTGAAAATGAAGTGAATGAAGCCAAAAACACCAATAAATAGATTATATTTTTCATTATGTAAGCGTTTGATTAATTTTCTTCCTTGAGTCTTTCCTGTTCCAGTTTTTCGGATAATCGTTTTTCGATTATGGGGGTGATCAAGGTTTTTCTCGGTTTTATTTTTACGAATGGAAATAGTTCCAACTCCTCCTTCATTCGGTCTTTTTTGTTGGGATATTTATTGGTTCCAAGCAATATTTCTTTTCCGGAATCGAATAATTCTTGTTCTTTGTCGGCACTTTCCTGGATTTTTCTTTTGATGATGCCGTCGTTGAGTTGTTTGAGGAAACCGCCATTGGCTTCAATATCTTTAAATAAAGTCAATGCTTTTTCGGACAATTGGTTGGTTATGGTTTCGATGTAATAACTTCCGTCGGCGGGATTGTTGACTTTGTCAAAATTGCTTTCGTGTTTGAGGATGAGTAGTTGGTTTCGAGCCATTCGGTCGCCAAATTCATTGTCTTTGTGATACAAAGCATCGTAAGGAAGATTGGCAATGGCATCTGCTCCACCCAAAATGGCACTCATGCATTCGGTAGTGGTGCGCAACATGTTGACATTGTAATCGTAAATCGTTTTGTTGCGTTTTGAGGGCGAAACCAGCAAATGACAATCGAGATTGTGGTTGTATTCTTTGGCAATTAAATTAAAAAGCAATCGCAGGGCACGCAGTTTGGCAATTTCGAAAAAATAATTAGTGCCCACCGAAATTTCGAAAACGATGGTTTGGTTTATGGTAGTGATTCGGTTGAAATATTCGTTGGCGTGAGCCAAACTATAAGCGATTTGCTGTACCATGTTGGCACCGGAATTTTGGTATAAACCGCCATTAATGCTGATCAGGGAAACGTTTGTCGTGGCTGTCGAAAATAAATTTAGCGTCTCGAAATTGTTTTTTTCCTTGGTTGTAAACCAGTTTCCGTCTTTGGCCAATTGACCAATTGGATCGAGGTTGCAAAAGATTTTTGCGTTGGTTTTTTTTGCAAATGTGTCTATTTTTTTTACGAAATCAATGGACAAAAAAGTCAAGTTGAAGTATATTGTCACTTTCTTCAACGGAAGGTTTTCGAGTAGTTTTGCGACATCGGCAGTTTCGTCCTTGATGGTAAAACGAATGCTTTCGGCACCACGATTGATCGTGTCCTGAGCTCGAAGATTTGACTTTTTCAGGTCGTGGACAAAGATGTTTTGACAAATACGGAATTCGCTTGCCTTGGTTTGCACTGCTGCAACTCCCTTGAATTCGTCCCCGTGATAAAAGGGTTTTACCTGGATGTCTTCGGGAGAATTCCAGATTAATGTTTGGTTATAATCGGCACCATCAAGTTCGAACTGGATTTTTTGTTTCCATTGTTTGGAAGAAACGGAATCGAAATCGTCGAATAGATTTTTCATTTGCTGGGTTCAGTTTTAATTTTTGCCACAAAGGCGCAAAGGCGCGAATTTTAAATAAAAGCAACTTTTTGAATTAATTTAACCAAATTTGAATAACTTTTTCCTTCGTGACTTCGTGGCATCGAAGTCTATTTTTTGACGTCTTTTTCGATGGTGTCTCCTTCAAATTCTATGATGTAGATGTCTTCGCTGTCTTTTTTCATATAGTATTTTTCTCGGGCGTATTTTTCTATTTGTTGGGGATTCTTGAGTTTTTTGATGTTCTCCTGGTCTTTCCTGATTTCTTCTTGATAGTATTTTTTGTTGTCTTCGAGTTCATCGATTTGGTTGTCCAGCATGCGATGGTCGAAATAGGAGTAGTTGTCCAGAAATACCATCCAGGTGGTGAAAAATAACAAAACCCAAACGTATTTGTTGCTTAAAAATTTGAACCAAGGTTTGTCTTTGTGCGAGTTAGTCATTTGTAATACTTTGTTTTTAGCCCCGATTACTTCACTTTGCATCTACTTTCATCGGAGTTCAGTGAACTTCGTTTGCAGTGAAAATCCTTTTCTTTTTTTTCTTTAAAAAAAGAAAAGATTACTTCACAATGTTTTCATTTTAAACGGAGTTCAGTGAACTTTGTTTGCAACGGATAGCGGGAAATAGCTCCTGATTGCCACGTTCCTCGCAATGACAGAGCTGAAATTATTTTAATGTGCAATAAAATTACAAAAAAATTATAGAATTCGTTGGTTTATTACGGCGCGAACTACGTCGATGGCCACGGTGTTGTATTTGTCGTTGGGAATGATGATGTCGGCAAAGGCTTTCGTGGATTCGATAAATTGCTGGTGCATGGGTTTCAGTGTGGTTTGGTAGCGGTTCAAGACTTCTTCCATGTCACGGCCTCGTTCGGCAATATCGCGTTTTAATCGTCTGATTAATCGTTCGTCCGAATCGGCGTGAACGAATATCTTGATGTCGAACAAGTCGCGAAGTTCGGGATTTGAAAGAATCAAAATTCCTTCTACAATCATCACTTTTCGTGGATGTGTCACGATGGTGTCGTCGGTCCTGTTGTGTGTGGCAAAGGAATATACGGGTTGGTGAATGGTGTTTCCGGCTTTGAGTTCCTTGAGGTGTGCGACCAATAAATCGAAATCAATGGCTCGGGGATGGTCAAAGTTGGTTTTTGCCCGTTCCTCATAACTTTCGTTCGTGGATTCTTTGTAATAGGAATCCTGCGCAATAATTCCCACTTCGGTATGGGGCAATTCATTCATTATCTGATGGACCACGGTTGTTTTTCCCGATCCTGTTCCGCCTGCAATCCCAATAATCAGCATAAAATAGTCGTGTTACGTTTTTATCGGAACAAAAATAGGGATTTATTGATTGGGATGGATGTATTATTCCATAATCTGAAGTAAGTTTTGATTTGGACAACGGTTAATGAGAGTTCATTTATTTTTACTATTTTAGCTAAAAATTATCAAAAAATGCTATCACAAAAAACGAAATATGCTCTTAAAGCACTGCTCTATTTGGCAGAACAAGAGGAAGGACATATCGCAAAAACCATCGATATTTCTGCAGGAGCCAATATTCCCAAAAAATTTTTGGAACAAATCTTGTTGGATTTGAAAAGAGCTCATTTTGTGGGTAGCAAACTAGGTAAATTTGGAGGTTATTACCTTTTGAAATCCAAATATGTCATCACTTTGGCCGATATTCATCGATTGTTTGATGGGGCCATTGCTTTATTGCCTTGTGCTTCCCTACATTTTTATGAACCTTGTTCGGATTGTAAAACGGAATCGGAATGCCTATTAAGACACGGATTATTGGCAGTAAGAGACGAAACTTTGAAATCGATGCAAGAAATCACCATTGCCTCATTGATTGAAAAAAAAGAAAAGTAACTTATATCAATAACAGCTTCTGTTTTGTTTGATTAAAGCACTGTCTGTATTTACTATGCAAAAAAACTATGTTGATTCTATGCACTGACATTATTATGCAATTTATAATTGTTTAAAATGGGGTTCAATATATTGGATAATTGATTGAATTCTATCAAAAAAGCATCGTGTCCGTGAATGGATTGTATTTGATTATAAAATACATTTTCTTTTACATTTATGAGTTCACGATAGGTTTTGCGGGTTTCGTCAGCAATAAACAAACAATCTCTATCGATGGTTACCAAATGGATATTCGATTGAATTTCGCTGACAATAGACAAGAAATCTTTTCTGTTGCGGGTAATGTCATTGGTTTTGAGCAAATGATTCATCAGTTTGTAGGCGGCCAGGCGATAGCGGCTTTTCAATTTATAACCATGGTCAAACAGCCAATATTCGATTTGTAAAGCCGACAAAGCATCCAATTTATCCCTTTGAAATCTTTGATTGAAATATTCCGGTGTACGGTATAGCAAGGTGGCGTGCAATCTGGCATCGACAATGGGGTCGTCAGAATTTTTCAGGATTTGGTCTTGAATCAAAACATTTCCAATAACCCAATCCGTGGCTTTCCAATCTGAGGCAATGGGAATGAGATTGTCGATTTTGTCGGGTTGCAAAACGGCCATTTCCCAAGCGATGGCACCGCCTAAACTGACACCAATAACGGCGTGGATATTTTCGACTTTCAAGAAAAACAAACCTTCCCAAAAAATCCTCGCAATATCTCGAACGGTGTAATCACGGTAACTGTCTATGAGATTTGATTCGTCATTGTCATACCCGTTTCCAGGAATGTTAAATGCAATTATCGTAAAATAATTGGTGTCTATGGATTTGTCTTCTCCAGTTATGGCATCCCACCAGCCATCTTTACCTGCAATATTGGAATTCCCGGTCAAAGCGTGATTGACCACAATTACAGGAGAACTACCCAGAGGTTGACCAAAAATTTGATAGGACAATCCAATATAGGGTTTGTGTTTTCCCAGTTCCAAGTCAAAATTAAAAATGTCTATTTTTTCTATATTTTTCATGATGTTACTCTTTAATGGTTAAAACAGTTTTTTGAAAAAGCAGTCTTTGGAAATACCAAAAACCAAAGACCCGCTTTTCAAAAAAAACTAACTAACAAACTAAATTTTTATATTTTTTGCAGCTCCTTGATGGTTTTGAAAGCTTCCTTCAAATCCGCTTTCAGGTCATCGATGTCCTCCAAGCCAACTGAAATTCGGATCAAGTCTTTGAAAACGCCGGTTTCAATTTGCTCCTCATCGGTCAGTTGCTGATGGGTAGTGCTCGCTGGATGGATAATAAGTGATTTGGTATCGCCGATATTGGCCAAAAGAGAAAATAATTTCGTTTCATCGGCCACTTTTTTGGCTGCTTCAAATCCGCCTTTTAATCCAAAGGTGATTAAGCCGCTTTGGCCTTTCGGCAAATATTTTTGAACCAGAACATAATATTTGCTGGTTTTCAGACCGGGATAATGAACCCAAGCCACTTCCTCCTGGAATTCCAGCCATTTTGCCAATTCCAATGCATTTTGGCTATGTCTGGTAATTCGAAGGGGCAAAGTCTCCAATCCTTGAATGATTTGAAAGGCGTTGAAAGGACTCAAAGCCGCTCCATAATCACGCAACCCTTCGATTCTCACTTTGGCAATAAAAGCCGCATTTCCTAATGCTTCGTGATAAACCAATCCGTGATAACCTGCTGAGGGTTCCGTAAATTCAGGGAATTTTCCATTGGCCCAATCAAATTTTCCGGCATCAATGATAGCGCCTCCAAGCGAAGTTCCATTTCCAGCAATGTATTTGGTCAGGGAGTGAATCACGATGTCGGCTCCATGTTCAATTGGATTCAACAAATAAGGAGAAGCTACCGTATTGTCAACTATAAAAGGCACTTTGTAGGCTTTGGCTTCCGCTGAAATGGCTTTTAAATCCAAAACGTCCAATTTGGGATTTCCCAAGGATTCCACAAAAAAGATTCGGGTGTTTTCTTGTGCAGCTTTTGTAAAGTTGGCCGGATCCGATGGATCTACAAACGTGGTGGTGATGCCCAATCGTGGCAAGGTTACTTTCAATAAATTGTAGGTACCACCATAAAGGCTGTTTGAAGCGACAATATGGTCGCCGGATTTTAGCAAAACCAACAATGTTGTGGAGATGGCGGCAGTTCCCGAAGCGGTTACCACGGCGCCAATTCCACCTTCCAAAGCGGCCAATCGCTGCTCCAAAATGTCGTTGGTAGGATTGTTTAATCGCGTGTATATGAATCCGGCTTCGGCCAATCCAAATAAATTGGCTGCATGTTCGGAATTGTTGAATACATAAGAACTGGTTTGATAAATAGGCACAGCTCTAGTTCCTGCGTTTTTGGTTACATCGTGGCCTGCGTGCAAGGCGTTGGTTTCAAATTTTGGAGTACTCATAATCGTAATTTTTTAAGTTATTTTTTTAAATAATAAAGTGCTTAACTAATTTTTTTGAAATATTTTACAGATACAAAAAAAGCCTCTGCGTTTTGCGGAGGCTTTTTTTGTTCTTACAAAATAAGAATTATATAAATACCTCTGCGGATTATTCCGGCATCATTTTACAACATCTTTTCGCAATCATTTTCATTTGTTTCATTCTTTTGTTGTGGCAAATTTGCAAACTATTTTTTAATTGACAAAGAAAAAGTCTATTTATTTTATAAATTCTATGGATTTAGTAGATATTTTAATTTTTTTCTTGAGGAATAAAAAGATTTTATTAGGATTTTAATTATGGTTTTGAGATATGTTTATATTTTAAATACTTGTATATCAATTATTTGTAAATTAAATTAACATTTTTTTTCAAAAAAATTAATTTAAAATTTGGTGATTAGTATTTTTAATTTACCTTTGTTCTATCAAATTAGTAGAATTAAAAAACGTCAAATACTGAAAAATTGAAGACTATCAAATACACCTCATTTTTGAAAATGCAAGAATCATTTATATTAGACAATCCTTGTCTGATGTGTTGTTGCAGTTAAAAAAGACTTCAATTCACATTCTTACAAATAGTAATAAGACGCATCCTGAATTTTCGGGATTGAAATCTTGTACAGGCCAATTCAAATAATACTTATCCAAAAACAAATAATACTAATCCAAAATAAATAAAAAATGAAAAATCAAATGTGTTGTAAATAAAAAAAGCCATTTCTGCGGCAACAGAAATGGCAGGCTTAAAAAAATGTATCGTTGAACGGAAAATGAAAATTGATTTGCATCAGTTTTCAAGCTCCTTATTTATTAAACCAAAACAAAGTAATGAAAAAAATATTAAATAATCTTTTATGGCTTGGCATTTTTCTGGTTTCAGTCGGGATAAATGCACAGAAAACGCAGCCTCTTATTCAGTCTAAACTAGATGGAACAGTAATAGACCAAATTACAAATGAACCGATAATAGGGGCTTCCATAAATATTAAAGGAACAACACATAGCGTGACATCAGATTTAGACGGGAAATTTTATTTTCAAACTGGACAAAAATTCCCATATACGTTGATTATAAGTTATATTGGGTACAAAAAGAAAGAAATAATAGTTGATGGAAGTCCTGTTCTTGTTAAATTATCAGCAGATGTACAAGAGTTGACTGACGTTCTTATTGTGGGTTATGGTACTCAAAGTCGTAAATCTGTAGTTGGTTCTATATCTAAAATAAAAGCTGAAGATGTAAAGCAGATTCCTGTAGCGAGTTTTGATGCACAATTGCAAGGTAGAGCTCCAGGATTGCAAGTAAATACTTTTTCAGGAACACCAGGCGAGTCAGTAAAAGTGCAAGTGCGAGGTACGGCTTCTATTAATGCCAGTAATGATCCATTGTATGTTATAGATGGAATGATGGTAAATAATAATTCCTTGGCAACAATTGATTTAGGAAGTAAAAAAACATCTCCTTTGGCAGATATTAATCCTGCCGATATTGAAAGTATTGAGGTGTTGAAGGATGCAAGTGCAATAGCCATTTATGGTTCCAGGGGTGCAAACGGGATTATTTTAGTTACCACTAAAAGAGGTTCTTATAAAGCGGAAAAACCTAAATATAGTTTTCAAATTGCCGGAGGACTTCAGTATGCAGATACCAAAAAATTATGGGATTTAACAACAGGTCCGGAGCATGCAACATTAGTTAATGAACAATGGATTAATTCGGGTATTGATAGACCCAGTTTAAATCAGACTTATGCCAATAGACCTTTTCGACCAGTAAATGAGGTTGTAAATGGTGTTGCGGGAAGAGGAAATCCTGAAGATCAGCAGACTTATGATCGTATGGAAAGGGTCTTTAGAACTGCCGAACTTAAAAATTATAATTTTGATGTTCAGGGTGGAAGTGATAAGATACGCTATAATATTGGTGTAGGATATACCGATCAGGAAGGTATTTTGAAGCCATCAAGTTTTGAGCGTGCCAGCGGAAAATTGAACTTGGACATAAAATTAAGTGATTATGTGACATTTAGTTCAAGCAATGGAGTTTATCGTTCTTTCAGGCAACAAGTTAGAGGAGGCGCTGGTCAGCAAGCGGGGCATTTATTGGCAGCCTTGCATCATCCAACTTATTTGCCTTTGACAAATGCAGATGGAACTCCCGCAAGAGGTTCAATTTATGAAAACATTGATAATTTGATTAATACGAATATCACGAATATATCTACAAAAAGTATTAGATACATTGGAAATCATTTTCTTGAGTTTGCCATATTGCCAAATTTGAAGTTTAAGACGTCGCTAGGGGTAGATTATAATATTTACGATGAGAGTGAATTTTTTAATGATCAAACCATAATTGGAGGGTCTCCAAATCCTCCAGGATATAAAAAAGAAGTGAATACCGATTATTCTGTATTTCAAAATGAGAATATTTTATCCTATACACAAGTAATAAATCCTAAAAATACTATTACAGCACTTTTAGGGGGTAGTTTTCAAGGAACCAACGTAGATGTACTTTCTGCAACTGGTCAAGGTTTTCCCAATAATTCATTTCAACAAATATCAGCAGCCTCTGTTCGAACTTCAGAACAGTTAAAATCAAAATCAACTATCGCTTCTTTCTTTGCCAGAGTAAATTATAGTTATGATGACAAGTATTTTTTGGAGGGAGTTATAAGAGCTGACGGGTCATCAAAATTTGGAACCAATAATCGTTGGGGATATTTTCCGGCAATTGGTGCTTCATGGAGAATCAAACAAGAATCATTTTTGCAAAACGTAAAGTCAATAACAGAATTGAAATTGAGATTGAGTGCTGGTTCAGCTGGGAATCAAAATGGAGTTAATGATTATGCTTCTCAAGGATTATGGTTAGGAACGGCTTCATATCCGGATAATCTCACTAGTGGGCCAAAACCTGGAACAGCTCCTTTTCAGTTGGAAAATCCAGATTTAAGATGGGAAAAAACAACTACTTATAATGCAGGAATTGATCTAGGTTTATTTGATAATCGAGTATTTATAAATTTAGATGCTTATTATAAATATACTACTGATGCCTTGCTTTATGTTCCTATACCATCTTCTACGGGTTATGGCAGCTCCTTGGCAAATGCAGGAGAAGTAAGTAATAAAGGAATTGAATTCAATCTTACTACAACAAATATTAAAAATAAAGACTTTGAGTGGACAACTAATTTTAATATTTCTAGCAATATCAATCGTGCAGAAAAATTAATCAGCCCTATCACATTTGAAGCCAGAGAATATAGAAGAACCGAGGTGGGTGAACCTTTGGGTAGTTTTTGGTTATACAAACAGTTGTATGTAGACCCACAAACTGGTGATGCTGTTTTTGACGATGTTGATAAAGACGGTAAACTAACTCAAGCAGATCGTCAATTGTTAGGGAACACGGCTCCAGACTATTTTGGAGGTTTTAGCAATAATTTTACCTATAAAGGTTTTGATTTGAACTTTCTTTTCACTTATCAATATGGTAATGATTTGTTTAATTTCAATAAATACATATTAGAAGGAGGAGGAACAAGAGATGCTTCTAGATCCATTCTTGCAAGTCAGTTGGACAGATGGCAAAAGCCTGGAGATATAACCAATACTCCACGAGTAACTAGTGTTGGAAACAACTATAACATTGAGCAAAATAGCCGATACCTGGAGGATGCTTCTTTTGTAAGATTAAAATCGTTTGTATTAGGCTATACATTGCCATCCGATGTTACTCGTAAAATAAATTTAAGCAAAGTAAGGGTGTTTGCTTTAGGAACAAACCTATTGCTTCTAACAAAATATTCTGGTGCTGATCCTGAATCTTCAGGTAGCGCTAGCCAGAATTTGGATGGTTTAGATACAGCCACTCCTCCTCAGCCTATAACCATTCAATTAGGTGTTAATGTTTCATTCTAAAACAAGAATAATTATGAAAAAAATATTCAAATATTCAATACTTATATTAAGTATTTCAATACTGTCTTGCGAAAGCTATCTAGATGTAGAGTCGTTTGACAAAGTTTCTGACGATAATGTGATATTCGATAAAGCTTCATCAGAAACAGCCGTACGAGGTGCCTATCGATCATTGGCAAGTCTTAACTACAGCAGTGGATTTCAAAACACCATTTTGCAATCAGGTGGGGATGTGAGATCGCTAAACAATGCACAAACTGATTTAAATATCATCAATTATGATTTGAGATCAGATATTGGATTTTTGTCAACCTATTGGGCGAATTTTTATAATACGATCAATCGTGCCAATCATGTTATACAAAAGGTTCCTTCAGTAAACGATTTAAAATTGACAACAGAACTTCGCAATCAGCTTTTGGGAGAAGCTTATTTTATAAGAGCTTTTTCTTATTTTGATTTGGCAAGGGTATATGGAGGTGTGCAACTTTTTTTAACGCCTACTACTATAGCTGCGGATAAATTAGGAGTACCGAGAAGTTCACAAGCTGAAGTTTATGCGCAGGTTATAGCCGATTTAAACTTGGCAGAAAGCCTGTTGCCTTCAACAGTAGTAAGAAATAGAGCTACAAAATTCACGGCTTATGCTCTAAAAGCCAGGGTTCATTTATATCAAAATAAATTTGCAGAAGCAGAGATTGATGTAAACAATGTATTGGCCAATTCGGGTTACAAATTAATTAAACCATTCAATCTTGCAGCAGGAACTACAGAATCTGTTTTGGAGTTTTCCTATAGTGTAAATGATATTAATTCGGGTTACTCACTGTGGAATACCAGTAATAGGTCTCTGGAGCCAAAAGCAGTTTTACATAATTTGTTAAACGATCCTACCGTAGGAGGAGGGAGAAAAATTCTTTCAGTTAAAAATGCTGCAGGACAGTTTATAGGAGGAATTTATCCAACCAATATCTCAACTGCTTATGCAATCAGAACGGCGGAACTTTATCTAATTAGAGCCGAAGCAAGGGCAAGAAAGACAAGTCCAGATTTAACTGGCGCATTAAGTGATTTGAATATAGTAAGAGAACGTTCAGGATTAGTTAACAGCACGGCAGTGACTAAAGAAGAAATTCTTCTTGCTATTGAAAATGAACGTCGAGTTGAATTTGCTTTAGAACCTGATAGATGGTTTGATTTGGTTAGAACAGGAAGGGCTAAAACAGTATTAAATATTACTAATCCAGACAAATATATCTTTCCTATTCCTGCAGGTGAAAGATTGGCAGATCCATCTTTATCACAAAATCCAAGTTATTAATAATCCCAAAGTCTTTTTAAGTTTTCTATTTTGACTTAAAAAGACTTTGTTAATTCTATTAAAACCTATTATCATGAGTAAAATAATAACTAATCCGGAAACCAATTCATTTAAGAAGATCCGGTATTTTATAAGCAAACGTTTGAATAGCATTGCTAGTCCTGGGCAGATTCATCAGGAATGGAAAGAATGGGAGAAAAATCTTTTTCGTTTCTTTTTTATATTCTTGATTCTACTTAGTGTACCATTGGACTGGAATTTTTTTGGAGATCTATTTTCAATAAATTGGATTGATTTTCATTTTCATGATTTATTTAGATTAACCAAATACCAGATTCAGTTTATTCCACAAGACAAATTACCACTTTATGGTATTGGGAGTTTTGCCAATTGGGGAATAGCTATTCTTATCTCGGCAATTGGAGCAGTGATTTGGGCAAAACTGGACACTACCCGAAAACAATACGTTGTTTTGTATTATTGGCTTCGCGTTGTTGTTCGTTATAGACTAGCCGTAATTCTTGTTACTTATGGTTTTATAAAGGTTTTTCCTTTGCAAATGCCATATCCATCTTTAAGTAATCTGCTCACCAATTATGGCGATTTTTTTTCTTGGAAAATTTATTTCCAAACGGTAGGTATTGCACCTAAATACGAAACGTTTTTAGGTTTCGTAGAAATCTTGGCAGCTTTTCTTCTTTTTAATAGAAAAACGGCAACCATTGGTGTAGGATTGATTTTTGGATTTATTGGTAATGTGGCAGTTGTTAACGGATTGTATGATGTTGGCGAATTGGTAAACAGCAGCTTCATAGTATTGTTGGCAACCTTTTTATTTGCATATGACATACCAAGATTATATAATTTGTTAATTCAAGAAGTGCCAACATATGCCAATAAACTGGTGCCAAATTTTTCAGATGATTTTCTAAGGAAAACGCGATTAGTATTGAAATCTGCTTTTCTGGTTTTTGTATTGCTTTTTGGTTTCAAATCCTATCAAAATTATGCAAATGACCCTTATAAAGTTCCTCAAACACCAGGTTTGGAAAAGGCGTATGGCTATTATAACGTGAAAGATTTTATCCTGGATAATGATACAATACCCTATTCTAAAACCGATGCTAACAGATGGCAAGACGTGGTATTTGAAAAATGGTCCACGATATCAATTAAAATAAACCGACCTGTCAAAGTAGATTTCTCTAGCGGAGAATCGGCATCAGGAAAAGACATCGACAGGAATTATGAATTAGTTGGACTCTCTGGGCGCCATTATTTTTATTATGAAATAGACACAGTCAAACATACTTTAGCTCTACAAAATAAAAATAAAAACCACCGTTCAGAAAAGTTGTTGCTTACCTATGCAAGACCCAGCGATTCTACCATAGTTCTTTCGGGCACAAATGAAAATAAGCAATCAATACGCGTTGTTTTGAATAAAATCAATAAAAAATACATGATGTTCGAAGGGCGTCGAAAAGAGGTGAAGTTATAATAACAGATCATTTTAATAATATAAATTTTAATAGTATGTCAACAGATATAAATTCGGAAGTCTTAGATGTTCCACAGGATATAAGGCCAATAGATGTCGATAAAGTAGAAACATCAAAAAAATCGCGGAAGTGGAAACCTTATGAAAAAGTAGCGTTTAGAATAGGTTTTATATATATGCTTATTTTGTGTATACCAACATATCCAAAGTTTTATACGCATTTATTCAAATTAGAGTTTTTTAAAATAACCTATCATGATTTTCAGTCAATTGTAGCTTTTTGGCCTCCGCAATTTGTTTTGATAGAATCGGAGGAAGGTGTTTTTGGACTTCTCAATTACATCAATTTGATATTGGCATTATTGGTTGCAATTGTTGGAGCATCAATATGGACTTTACTGGACAAGAAAAGGATAGAGTACAACAAACTTTATTATTATATTCTGGTATTGGCTCGTTATCGTTTGGCTTATGGCATGATTGGCTGGGGTTTAAAAAAATTATTTCCAATGCAAATGGTATTTCCAACAGTAGGAATGTTGAATACTCCATTTATTGATATGGCAGAGAAAAAACTGTATTGGTCGCATGTGGGAATTTCTTTTGAATATACCGTGTTTTTAGGCTTTGCCGAGATTTTTCCAGGATTATTGCTTTTAAATAGAAAAACGGCTGGATTAGGAGCTGCTTTGGCGGCAGTGGTTACATTTAATATATGTATTGCCAATCATGCATATGATGCAGGAGTAGGTGTGCCGGCAGCTTATTTTTCGATTATTGGAGTTTTTATTGCTTGGTATGATTGGCGTAATATATGGAAATTGCTTGTGGGAGAAAAAGATGTATTACAACCTTTTAGATACCATCCAGTACTTACGGAGAGATGGCAAAAAAACCTGACTACAGGTTTAAAATGGACATTTAATTTTCTATTTGTACCTGTAGCAGCTGGATTATGGGCTTATGGATTTTTTTATGGCAATAATTACAATATACCAAGCACACCTGGGTTGGCTGGAACTAAGGGTTATTATAACGTCACCGAATATCGATTGAATAACAAAATCATTCCATATACACCTCAAGATTCTTTGAGATGGCAAGATGCCACATTCGAAAGCTGGTCATCACTTAGTTATAAAACAAATAGAGGAGCCATTGCTGATAGAATGATTGGGTATTCTCCGCTTCGTGTGAAGAATGATAAAAAGAATTCTAAACTCAATCAGGTAAATACACAAAATTCGGATGAACTAAGCAAAGAAAAAAAGGATAGGGATTTGGGTGTCACTCGCTGGGAAGTGGGAGGTATGGCTGGAGAAAGAAGATATTTTTATTATAAAGCAGATACGATAAAACACGTTCTTTATTTGCAGAATAAAAATAAATACCACGAGGATGAAACCCAGGTACTGCATTACAGCAGACCAACAGCAGACCGAATCATTCTTAAGGGAATTAATGAGTTCAAGGATTCCATTTATGTAGTATTGGACAGGTCAAACAAAAAATATCCTTTAGTAGAAGGAAGACAAAGCAATATAAAAGCATTTTAGCAACACAAAGAAATGAGCAAAAAAGATTTTGATGCCATAGTGGTGGGATCTGGTCCCAATGGGTTGTCGGCAGCCATAACTATGCAGAAAGCAGGTCTTTCGGTATTGATTGTGGAAGCCAAACCAACTATTGGCGGTGGTATGCGCACAGCCGAATTGACCTTGCCTGGTTTTAAGCATGACATCTGTTCGGCGATTCATCCCATGGCAATGGGTTCGCCTTTTTTTGCAAATTTGCCATTGCACGAACACGGATTGGAATTTGTTCATGCGCCATTGCCCGCAGCTCATCCTTTTGATAATGGGAAAGCCGCTATTTTATCCCGGTCGATTGAGGAAACTGCTTTGTCTTTAGGGAAAGATGGAAAAGCCTATTTGGATCTTGTCCAGCCTTTGGTGGAATCCTGGCCCAAGATTGTAGATGATACTTTGGGACCTTTGGGTATTCCGAAGCATCCTTTGCTACTGGCCCAGTTTGGTTTAAAAGCGATGCAGCCAGCGAGTTGGATTGCAAAAAGTTTTGAAACAGAAAAAGCAAAAGGATTGTGGGCAGGAATGACGGCTCATTCGATACAGCCTTTGACGAATTATTCTTCGGCGGCAATCGGGATGGTGTTGTCGGCAGTTGGGCATTTGCATGGTTGGCCAATTCCAAAAGGAGGTTCGCAATCTATTGCCGATGCGTTGGCTTCTTATTTTATTTCCCTTGGCGGAAAAATCGAAACTAATTTTTTGGTAAAATCATTGGATCAGTTACCTTCTTCGGATGCCGTTTTGTTTGATGTCACGCCAAAACAATTGTTGCAAATAGCCGGGGAGAAATTTTCTCCATTGTACAAATGGCAATTGGGACGGTATCGTTATGGAATGGGGGTTTTTAAAATTGATTGGGCGTTGGATGGTGCAATACCTTTTACAGCTTCGGAATGCAATAAAGCGGCAACGGTTCATTTGGGAAACACCTTCAATGAGATAGCCGCTGGAGAACAATTGGCATCATCAGGCGGACATCCCGAAAAACCTTTTGTGTTGCTGGCCCAGCAAAGTCTATTTGATTCGACAAGAGCACCAAAAGGCAAACACACCGCTTGGGCTTATTGTCACGTGCCAAACGGTTCCACAGTCGATATGACTGCTGCCATTGAAAATCAGGTGGAACGTTTTGCACCCGGATTCAAAGACCAGATTTTGGCAAAAAATGTCATGAATTCATCTCAAATAGAAGCCTATAATCCGAATTATATTGGAGGTGATATCAACGGCGGCATCATTGATATCGGACAGTTGTTTACTCGTCCGGCCTTGCGTCTTTCTCCTTATCGCACTTCTGCAAAAGGAATTTACATCTGTTCCTCTTCTACACCTCCAGGAGGCGGAGTTCATGGAATGTGTGGCTATCACGCGGCCAAAACAGCTTTGGAAGATGTTTTTAACATTGAAATATAAGATAATATGAAATCGCCATTAAAAAGAAGTTTGCGTAAGCAAACACCAATGAGAAAAAGGCGATACCATATGTGACCGCTGAAAAATAAAATTTACACATATGAAACAGAAAATAATCATAGCTGGTGGAACTGGTTTTTTAGGAAGTTCACTTCGTAATAAATATAGTAACGAAGATACTGAAATAGTAATTTTAAGCAGGAAACCATATTCTCATAAGGAGGGAAATATTTCTTATGTTCATTGGGATGCAAAAACATTGGGCAATTGGACATCTTGTTTGGAAGGAAGTACCGTCATTATCAACCTGGTTGGAAAATCGGTTAATTGCAGGTATACAGAAGAAAACAAAAAGGAACTTATTGCTTCAAGAGTCGATGCCACGGCTATCATTGGTAAAGCAATAAGTATAAGTGAAAACCCTCCCAAAGTATGGATTAACGCAGGTTCTGCTGCTATTTTTGGAGATGCTGGTTTAGTGGTTAAAAATGAAAATTCGACACCGGGAATTGGTTTCTCTCCCCAGATTTGCAAGGAATGGGAAAAGGCATTTTATAAAACAGAAACGCCAAAAACCAGAAAAGTTTTTTTGAGAATAGGATTGGTTTTGCAAAGAGGCGGAGGTATTTTGAAACCTTTTCTGAATTTAGCTCGATTTGGTTTAGGTGGAAAAATAGGATCAGGCAAGCAATACATGTCATGGATACACGAAGAGGATTTTGCGAATATTATAGATTGGGTTATCCAAGAGAAAAGTATTGAGGGGATTCTACATTGCGCCAGTCCTTATCCAGTTACCAATAAAGAATTTATGAAATCCATGCGTTCAGCAGTTTCAATACCATTTGGCTTGCCTAATCCAGAATTTTTAATCAGGTTAGGAGCTGTTTTTATTGGAACTGAACCCGAATTGGTTTTATCGGGCAGGAGGGTTGTATCCAGAATATTGGAAGAAAATAATTTTAAATTTAAGTATCCTCATTTAGCTGATGCCGTTCGACAATTGGCTAAAAATAAAGAATAAATACTCGGTCAAAAATTAGCATCTAATTTAATACTAAAAAAAAATGGATCAAATAAACATCAATTCAGTACCCACCATACCAATGGGAATTCCAAAAAAGCTTGCTGAAATTTCTTGGTTTAGTGATGTTGTTGCCAGCGATAAAAAATCTTTTGATAACAAGAATATTGGATATGATAAAGATTTGAAAAACAGTTAAAGAATTTCCAACCTTGATTTCATGTCAGAAAGGAAAAATAGCTTTCAAAAATAGGGTTCGGAGAATTTCAAAAAAGAGGTGGATTTAGCTTTAGTTCAAAAACAAGACTAAAGTTTCCAGAGATATAAATTTTTTTGCCTGAAGGGGATTTCATATTGTGGTGATATGGAGTCCCTTTTTTAGTTTATTTTTGTTTTCAAACGGCAAAGTTTGCATAATTTCGAAAAAAATGATGCTATTTAAATTGTTGTTTTTTAGTTTTTTAGGGGTTGTCAATGGTTTGAATACTATTTTGAAATTAAAAAAATAGAACCCAAAATTGGGTAGTTCGTATTTTTAACATACATTTGTTCTACTAATTCGATAGAGTTAATTAATTTAAAAAATAGATAACATAAAAAAAGTAGATTAATAAAATGTCACAAAAAACAAAACAATTTAGCATACACGAAGACTGGACGGTAGTAGTCTTAGGATTTTTAATCATTGGGATTTCCCTTTTTCTGTATCTTCCTTCGGTACCGGTATTCAAATGGTCCAATGGGACAGATTTATTAGGCGATGTGTTCGCTTATGAAAACTTGCAAATCCTGCTAATTCAATTTATATATTTTATTTCCATAGGGACTATTGGTGTTTTTCTGGTGGGGAAATCGGTCAAAAACTTTTTGTTGGGATTTCCCGTAGTTTATTTATTAACTGTTGTTGCCCTGATTCTTGCAGGAAACACGTTTGTAAAAGGACTTAACCTGGAGGCCGTAATTTTCAGTTTGGCCATAGGGTTGTCCATTGGTAATTTTTTCAAGCTTCCAGAATGGTTTCGCACCGCACTTTCCACCGAGATTTTTGTAAAAATCGGATTGGTGTTGTTGGGAACCAGCGTCATCTTTTCAGACATATTGAAAGCGGGTTCTTTGGGACTGATTCAGGCTTTGGTGGTGGTTTTGTCGGTTTGGTATTTTGCTTTTTGGTTGTGTGGTAAATTAAAAGTCGATGACGAACTGAAGATGATGATTTCCAGCGCGGTTTCCATATGCGGAGTTTCGGCTGCGATTGCCACCTCGGGCGCCATCAAGGGAGATTCCAAAAAACTGTCGTATGTCATTTCGATGGTATTGGTAACTGCCATTCCAATGATGATTTTTATGCCGATAATTGCCAAGTATTTCAACTTTCCGGAAGAAGTTACCGGAGCCTGGCTGGGCGGAAGTATCGATACTTCGGGAGCTGTGGTCGCTTCGGGTTCATTGGTGGGAGAAACTGCCTTGAAGATTAGCACGATCGTGAAATTCTCACAAAACGTGTTGTTGGGAATAGCCGCTTTTGCCATATCTGTTTATTGGACATACACCCATAATAAATCTTCGGAAGTTGTCGCATCCAAACCAACTTTGGGAGTGATTTGGGAGCGTTTTCCCAAGTTTGTCATTGGTTTTATTGTGGCTTCATTGGTTTTTTCTTTCCTGATTGCTCCCGAAGTCAGGGATGGCGTGAAAGACAGTTTGAAGAATCTGCAAGGACTTTGGTTTGCCTTGGCTTTTACCAGTATCGGCTTGGAAACCAACTTTAAGGATTTGTTCTCGAACAACAGCAAAAAACCCTTGTATGCCTTCTTGATAGCACAGACGTTCAATGTTGTAATTACCCTAATCATCGCCTTTTTACTGTTTGGAAAATGATGAAATAATTTAAAAACATGCAGTTATGAATCCATTTTATAAAGAAATAGCGAGACAGCATCAAAATTTTTTGGTGCTTCCAAAGAAAAAAACAATCCATCAATTTATAGACGAATTGTTCTCCGTTTTGTTTTCCAACACATCCAAATCATTGGCTGATTTGAATATCATCGAAAATAAATTCGTTGAATTGGAAATACAGTTCAATGAACTGGTATTGGATTTTGAACCTCAAAACGACAAGAGTTTGGAACAAACCAAAACGTTTTTTTCGGCCTTGCCCAATTTGCACAGAAAAGCATTGAACGATGCCAAGACAATTTTTGCGAAAGACCCGGCCGCAAAATCGCTGGAAGAGGTTTTGTATTCCTATCCCGGATTTTTTGCCATAGCGATTTATCGGTTTTCAAATCAAATTTGGAGACAGGATTTGAAATTGCTGGCACGAACCATTTCGGAATATGCGCACAGTAAAACCAGTATCGAAATTCATCCCGGCGCACAAATTGGGGACGATTTTGCCATTGACCACGGAACAGGAATCGTGATTGGCGAAACCGCCATTATTGGAGACAATGTCCAAATCTATCAAGGAGTCACCCTCGGTGCCTTGAGCGTGAAAAAAGAAGAAGCTTTCATAAAAAGGCATCCAACGATTGAAAACAACGTCATCATTTATGCCAATAGTACCATTCTAGGCGGACAAACAACGGTGGGAAGGGATTCCATCATTGGAGGAAACGTTTGGTTGACTTATACCATTCCATCGAATTCGGTGGTGTATCATAAAAACGAAATCAAGATAAAGGACAACAATCCTTTTCCGGAACCCATTTTTTATTCCATTTAATTTTACTGCCAAGAAATCAGACAATAGTGCCACGAAGTCACAAAGGCGCAAAGGTTTTAGAGCAACACCAAACAATAACAATTATGCTTCGTGACTTAGCGCCTTCGTGGCAAAACAACTAAATAAATATCACAATGAAATTCGAAAACATTTTAGAGACAATAGGGAACACCCCGCACGTAAAGCTTAACAAACTTTTTCCAAACCATAAAGTTTGGATTAAACTGGAAAAAACAAATCCAGGAGCCAGCATCAAAGACCGAATTGCTTTGGCAATGATTGAAGCCGCCGAGAAAAAAGGACTTTTGAACCCCGATTCGGTTATCATAGAACCTACTTCCGGGAACACGGGAATTGGACTATCATTGGTTGCGGCGGTAAAAGGATACAAGGTTATTTTGGTAATGCCGGAATCAATGAGTATCGAAAGAAGGAAAATAATGAATGCCTACGGCGCCGAATTTGTCTTGACACCAAGAGAAAAAGGAACGGCCGGTGCGGTGGAAAAAGCAAAAGAATTGGCCGAGTCCATTCCCAATTCTTTTTTGCCCTTGCAATTTGAGAATCCCGCCAATGTGGATGTTCACGAAAGAACGACTGCTCTGGAAATTTTAAAAGATTTTCCTGAAGGGATAGATTACCTCATTACGGGAGTGGGAACCGGAGGACACATCACGGGTGTTTCCAAAATTTTGAAACAACACTTTCCTAATCTTAAAACCTATGCCGTAGAACCTGCATTGTCCCCAGTTTTAAGCGGTGGTTTGCCTTCGCCTCATCCTATCCAGGGCATTGGAGCCGGATTTGTGCCGGGTGTTTTTAACAGAGAATTTATTGACGAAATCATTACTGTCGAAAAAGACGATGCTTTTACTTTTTCCAAAAGATTGACCCGAGAAGAGGGAATTTTTTCGGGGATTTCAACTGGAGCGGCTTTGTCGGCGGTTTCCAAAAAAATAGACGGAATACCCAAAGACGCAGTAATACTGACTTTTAACTACGATACGGGAGAAAGATACCTTTCTGTAGAAGAGTTGTTTGATCCAATTTCCTAGTGTTTTTCGCAAAGCAGTTTCTTTTTTCGTTAAATCTATGTTCTAATTAAATTTTTCTTTATATTTATCGTGTTTCGTTGAATTTAAACTGCTTAACACTATGGATTTTGTAGAATTAATGTAAAAAAGATAATAAAAACAAAATTTAATTACCAATCATATATTAATAATAAAAACTAAAAAAATGGCAGAAGTAAAAAAACAGCAGACTGCGTTAGGAGACGTAGCAGCAAGACAATTAGCAATCGCAACGCGTTCGGTGCCGACAATGGCAACTACTCCAAGATGGCTTACCCACCTTTTGCATTGGGTTCCGGTAGAATCGGGAGTGTATCGTTTGAATAAAGTAAAAGATGCCAATCATATCGAAGTAGATTGTTCGGCCAGAGATGAGAGAATTTTGCCTAATACATTCGTGGACTATATCGAGAATCCAAGAGAATACAATTTGGCAGCAGTTCAGACTATTGTTGATGTACACACCCGTGTTTCGGATTTGTACAGCAAACCATACAACCAAATTTCGGAACAATTGCGTTTGGCTATCGAAACAATCAAAGAGCGTCAGGAAAGCGAATTAATCAACAACAAAGAATACGGTTTGTTGAATAGTGTGGCACCTTCCCAAATCATAAAAACAAGAACAGGAGCTCCAACTCCGGATGATTTAGACGAATTGTTGACAAAAGTTTGGAAAGAACCGGGATTTTTCTTGTTGCATCCATTGGCAATCGCCGCCTTTGGTCGTGAGTGTACGCGTCGTGGCGTGCCACCTCCAACCACTTCTTTGTTTGGTTCACAATTCCTGACTTGGAGAGGAATTCCACTTATCCCTTCTGATAAATTGCCTATCAAAAACGGAAAATCTAAAATCATTTTATTGCGTACTGGAGAAAGCCGTCAAGGTGTAATTGGTCTTATCCAACCGGGCTTGCAAGGAGAACAATCTCCTGGATTATCTGTACGTTTTATGGGAATAAACGAAAAAGCAATTGCTTCCTATTTGGTATCTTTATATTGCTCATTGGCAGTTACCGTTGATGATGCCATTGCGGTATTGGAAGATGTAGAAATAGGTAAGTATCATGAGTACAAATATTAATCCAACAGGTACAGGATTACCTGATATCAATGACTTGGAAAAGTTAGCCAATGAGCTGTTCAGTGCTTTGCCCAATGAGTTTCCAAAGGAAATTTCGTTGAGTCCAAATGCCAGTGAACATCCCCGCGCTACCAAAATTGCCGAAACGCTGCTGGCTGCCGGTAATTTGGGTGGAGTAGAAGCTGCGTTTCCAGTTAGCCATCACGATACTTTGGTGGGACAATCCGGTTTTGCACCATTGGCAACTCCGGCAGTTTCAGCGAGTCCGATAGGTTCTGTACAAACACCGCCTTCGTTTGGTGGTTTTGGCGGATCGCCTTCGGTAGCGCAGTATGGAAAGTCACCTGCTTTTGGAGGATATACCAATGCTTTCTCCGATCCCACTATCGAAAACATTTCGCAATTAGGTGATTTGAATGTGGATGTCAATCAAGGATTTGCGTCTGCTCCTGTTTCGGGAAGTGGAGCTGATCCCTACGCTGTGAATAACGGGAATAATATCAATGCCGAGAATCCTCAAACGGGTTTCAGTGATCCCAATCTGAAAAATAGTGGCGGTAATTCGTCTTCATCGTCGAATTTGAATCAAAATTATTTGCCATTCGAATTGGAACATTCTTCTTTTGAAGCGGAATTGAAAACGGCTTTGGAGGCACTAAATTCCAGTTTTGGAATTCCTTCTTTGGCTACTACTCCGGGAATTATAGATACACCGGGTTCTTATTATTTTTTGAATGAAAATCCTTTTGGTTTTGATTCCAAAAAAGCGGATGTTTCTCCTGTAAGCCATCACGAATTGGAAGGATTTGGCGGAACGAATTTCAATCCTCATATCATCAAGAAAGATTTTCCAATTTTGAAAGAAACGGTAAATGGCAAACCTTTAATCTGGTTTGACAATGCTGCGACAACCCAAAAACCGCAATCAGTAATTGATCGGGTGAGTTATTTCTACACGCACGAAAATTCCAACATTCACCGTGCCGCACACGAACTGGCAGCGAGAGCTTCCGATGCGTATGAATCCGCCCGTGAAAAAGTGAAAGTATTCCTGAATGCCAAATCCGTAAACGAAATTGTTTTTGTTCGTGGCGCAACCGAAGGAATCAATTTGGTGGCTCAAAGTTGGGGTGACCAAAACTTGGTTGCCGGCGACGAAATTGTGGTGAGTAACTTGGAACATCACGCCAATATTGTGCCTTGGAAACGTCTGGCTGACAAGAAAGGCTTGAAACTGAGAGTAATTCCTGTTGATGACGACGGACAAATTCTGTTGGACGAATATGCCAAGTTGCTGAATTCAAAAACAAAATTAGTGGCGTTCACGCAAGTTTCGAATGCATTGGGAACGGTAACTCCGGCCAAGCAAATGGTAGAAATGGCGCATGCTGTTGGTGCCAAAGTGCTTTTGGATGGTGCGCAATCTGTTTCGCACATGAAAGTGGATGTTCAGTATCTGAATGCGGACTGGCTGGTTTTCTCTGGTCATAAATTATTTGGACCAACGGGAATCGGGGCTGTATACGGCAAGGAAGATTTGCTGAACGAAACCCAGCCGTATCAATCCGGTGGAAACATGATTCAGGACGTGACTTTTGAGGAGATTAAATACCACAAAGCACCGAATCGTTTTGAAGCGGGAACTGGAAACATTGCCGATGCCATTGGTTTGGGTGCAGCGATTGATTATGTTTCGAAAATAGGAATAGAAGTGATCGGGCAATACGAGCATTATTTATTGGAATATGCGACCAATTTGCTGAAACAAATTCCGGGTGTTCGATTGATAGGAACTGCTGCCCATAAAGCGAGCGTGCTTTCTTTTAACCTGCAGGGTTTTACCAATGATGAGGTAGGACAAGCATTGAATAAAGAAGGGGTTGCCGTGAGAACCGGACATCATTGTGCACAGCCTATTTTGAGAAGAATGGGTGTGGAAACCTGTGTGAGGCCATCTTTGGCCTTTTACAACACCACCCAAGACGTGGATATTTTTATAGAAACCCTCTGGAAGTTGAAATCCGGAAAAAAATAAATTGCAGAAGCCCAAGGAAATAGACTGAACCCAAAAGTTTAGACAAATTTATAATTAATTTTGATAATGATGAGCTCGATATTGTATCGGGCTCATTTTGTTAAATGATGTGTTTTTGAAAAAAATATTGATAATTAATTCAATTTATACTCCTTTATGGGTATTGTATTGGGGATTATTGTTAATTTGCGGTAATGCTAAAAGTAATGATGAAGCTGAAAAAATGATAAAAAACTATAACTAAACAAAAGATTAATACCATGAAAAAAATACTGACTATTTGCTTTTTAATGGCAACACTATTTACAATAAATGCACAAAATGTGGAGCCATTTTGGGACAATAAAAAATTGGGCTTCAAGGAAAAGGACGGAAAAGTAATCATCAAACCCAAATTTGATGATGTAAAAAACTTTTCTAAAAATCATTACAGTGTAAAACTAAATGATAAATGGGGTTTTGTGAACAAGGCTGGAAAAGAAATCACCCCACTGAAATATGATGACGTATATATTTTTACTGATGGATTTGCAAGTGTTATGTTGAATGACAAATACGGCTTTATCGATCAAGACGGGAAAGAAATCACCCCAATAAAATATGATGACGAAGGCAACTTTTCGGGAGGGTTTGCTTTTGTCAAGCTGAACGGAAAATATGGTTTTATTGATACGGTCGGGAAAGAAATCACCGCGCTAAAATATGATGACGTAGGCAAATTTATTGATGGGTTTGCGTTTGTCAAGCAGAACGGTAAATATGGTTTTATTAATACGGTCGGTAAAGAAATTACACCACTAAAATATGATGGCATAGGCAACTTTAAAAACGGGCTTGCATATGTCGCGCAGAACGACAAACATGGTTATGTAGACACGTCGGGAAAGGAAATTATTGCATTGAAATATGATAAAATAGGTGTAATTTCCAATGGGTATGCTTTCGTGAAGCTGAATAACAAGTTTGGCTTTGTCAATACTTCCGGTAAAGAAATCACCCCACAAAAATACGATGCAGTAGAAGGTTTTTCGGAAGGGTTTGCATCTGTCAAGCTGAACGACAAATATAGTTTTGTAGACCGGTTCGGGAAAGAAATTACTCCTTTAAAATATGATGGCGTAACCTACTTTTTAGGAGGACACGCAGGTGTCAAGCTGAATGGTAAATGGGGGTTTATAGACCAGTCTGGAGAAGAGGTCATTCCATTTAAATATGGTGCAGTAGGCTTGTTTGACCAAGGACTTGTGGTAGTTGAGATGAATGGCAAAAGTGGGTGTATTGACAAGACCGGCAAGGAAATTATCCCATTGAAATATGATTCATTGGGTAAATTTGTGGAAGGGCTTTCAGGAGCTTCACTGGATGGTAAATATGGTTTTATTGACAGGACCGGAAAAGAAATCATTCCATTGAAATATGACAGCGTCAACAGCTTTTCAGATGGGCTTGCTTATGTAAAAAAAGATGGTAAATGGGGTTTTGTGAACCTGTCCGGAAAACTGGTCATCCCATTGAAATATGATGACGCTGATTTCTTTAAGGATGGAACTGCAAAAGTTAGGCTCGACGGCAGATTTTTTTACATAGATAAAAATGGTAAAGAGGTGAAATAACACTCCAACCCCGACCGCTCGGATATACAGTAAATGTCTCGTAGACAGATAGCGCAGTTTTGCACACGAGCGATAGCGAACTGACGAAGTAAACCGTGCCCACTAACGAAATCAAGCAATAAAATTTCAAGAGGCTACAGCAATAAAAAGTTGTAGCTTTTTTGTGTTTATCAAACCCTAGTCTCCGCATTATGCTTCACCGGAAAGTTCACGGAATTGGCAATAAAACACAATTTATTGGCTTCTGCATGCAATTCATTGGCTTTGGTTAAAAGCGATTCGTCAGTGATGGTTACGATTGGGTTTAATGTTGCTTCAATAAACTGTCCGGAGCCATCCTTGTTTACCGTCATAATTCCGGTGGCATTGTCAATATAATCGGTAACAATAATCCCGGCTTTGACACAAACGTGCAAATAAGACATCATGTGACAGGCAGAAAGCGAAGCCAGCAATAAATCTTCGGGATTGTGAACGGTCTTGTCTCCGTGGAAACTGGGATCGGCAGAACCCAATAAAGTAGTTTTGCCTTCAATCAATATTTCGTGGTTTCGGTCATAAGCGCGGTAACCTGAAGTTCCGGTTCCTTTATTTCCTGTCCACTTCAGCGTCAGTTTGTAGTTGTGATTGGGATGCATGGGGTTTTGAATTTAATCATTGGGAAGCGAATCATTTTTAGCAGATTTGTCCTCAATGTATATTTCTTGAAAATGAAAATTTTTGATTTAGTTTGATGGATTGTTCTTTATGTCCTTGACCAAACTACTGGTAAAATAAGCAACGACCATTCCGCCCAAACCGATGCAAAGCCACATGAACCAAGATTGTTGCCAGAAGGATTTGTTTTTGGTATTTGTTGTTTGGGAAACAACCTGTTTTATGTCATGAATTTTGGCTTCCGGCAAGTTGTCGTCCATTTTATTTTTGAAATTTTCCAAATCATATTCTGGAGCCGACAGGTTTGGATTTCCGGTTTGGATGGTGTATTTTTCATTGGCTTTCAAATCGGCGATTACGGCAACTTGATTTTGGAAAAATTGGATTTTGCCCAAAGTCAAAGGAGGATTGTTCCGGTTTTCTATTTCGATGAAGAATTCTTTTTCGAAAAGTTGCGGAATGGCAAAAGTATTTTTCGAATCGGAATTTAATTCAAAACTTGAAATGGTTTCCTGATACGTTTTGACTTTATGTTTTTTTCGAGCTGCTTTGTTGATGTAAATCCGGGCGTTGCGTTGGAACAAATTGGGATTTGGGATATGGAAACTGATTTGGTTCACAATTTGCGGATTGTGGAAAGCAACGTGGATTCGGGTCGTTTTTGGAGACGAAAATTGCGCAATTTGAATGTTCTTTGGCAAGATTTCTTCAACATTGGGATTGCTGGTTTTGTTGGTAAAAAAACCAATTTTCAAGACATTTATGGGTAATGTTTTCTGGTCTTTAAAATCTATTTTTAGATAACGATAGGAAGTAAGCGGCAAGGCTATTATTTTGAAAACATGGGTGTTTTCACTGCTTTTCAATTCATTCAACCGAGAATCGTTGACCAGTCCAAACCATTCTTTTTGGTCGTCGCTGCCGCTGATGCTGTAGGATTTCGTCACGTCGGAATTGGTTATGGACAGCACGATTTCGTCAAGGGAAGCTTTTGGATTTTCAAAAATGAGGGTTGTTTTATTCTTTGGAATCCGGATTTTCGAAAGTATTTTGCATTCCGAAAAACTGCTGGAAGTTACTTTGTTATTTCCCTGAAAGATATAATAAGGCACTTCAATTCCTCTGGAATCCAATATCCTGAAATCGCCCAATTCTTCTTTGGAGAAGGAACGAATTTCGGCTGGCAAGGTGATTTTATGCAAGCCGCTTTCGGTTACGGTTTCGATTTTCGCCGTCGTTCTGTGTTGTGCCAATAGGCTGTTTGCAGCCAATAGCACGAATAGGAATTTATTCAGTTTCATTGGTTTCCATGGTTTTGTTGTCGTCTTGAACCAAGATTTTTATTTTTTGATACACAAATGAAATAATCAGGATTAGAACTCCCAACAAGATAAAAGCTATGATTTTTCCGGTTTCGGAAGCATTGCTGATGTCGAACAAAAATAATTTCAGGATGGTAATTCCCAATAATGACAAGGCTATTATTCGCAGGGATTTGATGCGTTTTCGGATTCCGATAATCAGGAAAACAAAAGCGAGGATTCCCCAGAGAATTGGAAAGCCCGTTTTTATGATTTGGGTTCTGGTGTTTTTAATTAAATCATAAGCAATTGCTTTTTTGAAATTCGGCAATTCGTTCGGTGCTTTGTATAAATCACTAACATGAATATCAGGTGTCGTAATTGGCGCATTAGACAAGATCAATCCATGCAGCATCAATTCGGTGCTGGCCAAATAAATGATAAAAAAGGCCGCTATCCAAATTACTATTTTCTTCTGGAATAGTTCAAAAACCGGATTTTCTTTGTTGATTTGGTATAATCGATAGCCAAAGAACAGGGTTATGAAAAGCGAAATGTAATGCAAATAGAAAGCGATTCTTTGATGGAATCCTGTAGCGATATATTGCTCGTGCTCGTAAAAAGCATAATTCGAGAAACAAAACGCAAAGAGAACTATATTGACAACGGCTATTATGGAAGCCAGTTGGCAACGTATCTTGTTTTTGTTTTTACACAATCCGTAAAAGAGCAAAGCACTGAATAGCAAATGATATAAAGCAGGGAATGCAGTGGCAGAATTGATTTCGTCCACATGCGTATTGGCCTGGAAACCCACTTCGAACAAGCCGACAAAATAACCGATGATTATTCCAATAACGCCCAGCGAATTCCTGTACCCTTTTGGATTAAAAATGAATCCGAATTGCTGCTGTTCTTCCGCTTCGTCTTTCAATAAATAGTAAACGGCAAATAAAGACATCACGGCAAAAATACCCGTCAGACATATTTTGTTGAACACAATGGATAAAGTAGCCGCGGAGAGGTAAATTTGGCTCCAATCCATCAGTAAACTTCCAATCATCAATAGATGGACGATAATCGAGGCAAATCGATAATAAGCCAGTTTTGATTTTTGGCCCAGCCACATCAGCATCACTGCTTCAGCCGCCCAAAATAAAGTAATGAAATTCCCTTCGAATTGTATAGGAATGGCGAGCGTGATGAAGGTTAGCGTCAAACCGATCAATAGGTAAACGGCAGTTTTGTCCAGACCAAATTTTTTGTACAAGAACCAGGCGTAACCAAAATTTAAAAGTCCCAAAGCAGCCGTGAACAGTCCTTTGAATTCTGGATGCCACGATTCTAAAACCAGCATTCCGGCACCATAAAAAAGGAAGGTGTTGCTGGCTAATATGCCTAATTCTATTGGAGAGAAAATCCCTTTGGTTCTTATATTATTGATGATGTTGATGAGAATGAAAACAAAGTAAAAAGCAAATCCAAAGAGCAATGCACCAAGATGATGCGGCCTTGTTTCATTATGGTCTTTAAACAGCCAAGCTCCATACAAAACCACGGTAAAAAGATAGGACAATATATTGATGATACCCCATTTTTTATGATAGGCCAATGCCAGAATCCCGATGTTCAAAATGAGGATGTAGGTAAACAATACCACATAATTTCCTTGTCCCGTGCTGAGCATGAACGGAACGGCAAATCCGCCAATCAAGGACAATACCGCCAATTCTTTTCGGTTGTAGGAAAGTGAAATCAGGCTGCTAAATACGGTAATGAGCACCATAATGATAAAGGCGGTCGTTTGTCCGAACAAATGATAACTATGGAAAGCAATGCCGATCGTGAAGTAGAAAACGGCAATGGCTCCGGCCACAAAAACGGAGCTGAATGCAGCATATTTTTGGCGTAATTTATGTGCAATTCCCATAATCAATGCACCGGAGAGCATACCGATTCCAACGCGTGCCGGTTCGTTGATCCAATCTTTGTCTATGGCAAATTTCACGAAATAACTAATGCCCAAAACCAGGATTAAAATTCCAATTTTGTTGATGAGGTTTTCACCAATAAATTTTTCCAAATCGGGATTGTTTTCCCTGAAATTTTCCCAAAAAGTCTTGCTTGGCTCTTCACGGACGTAAACTTTTGGTTCAGGTTTCGGGGCTGAAACATTGTCCATTGAAAAGACAATTTTTTCTTCCGTCTTTTCTTTTTCGGCTGGAACAAAAACCAATGGTTTTGCTTTTTCAATGATTACCGGTGGCGCCAATTCTTCAGGAACAATTTTTGGTTTTACCGCTTCTGGAACGACTATTGGTTTTTCAGGAAGTTTTTCGGTTCCTTTTAACAATTCTATTTTTTTATTCAGTTCTCCGAATTTCTCGTCGATTATATCTTCAATTCGGTCAAATTTTGAGTCAATATTGTTTTTGATGTAGATTAAAAAAACAAAAAGTAATACCAACAAGAAAACTTCCATAGCTAAGGTTTTTTGAAAATTAGGTTTTGTAAATGTAATAATAATTAGAAATAAATGGTACTATTTTTCTGATTGCAAATTGAATCTTTGCTGAAGTGTAAACATCCCGGGAATATCCTGTTTATTGGTAATTTTCAACGGCAGTTACTCTTTATATTTCTTTGGTGTTTGCGGCTGTAGTTTTAATATTCAGTGATTTTATCCATCACAAAAACTCTCGAATTTTCACCATCTTTGAGTTTGTATTGAATTTGGCGCGTTTTGCCTGTTGGATTACTATTGGTGTCTTGAGGATTGTAAGTCGGAAAACGTTGGCGCAAATAACCTTCCACGATGGCAAATTCGTCGTGTCCCATATAGCCTTTGTTGGCTTTCGGATTGTCCCACACATTTGGCATATTGATTTCGCTCATAGATTTGCCGTTGTTCACGGAATAGCCAATGACTGTTCCATAACTGCCGCTGCCGTCCGATCTGACATAAACCAGGACTTCTGGAAAGCCATCCTTGTTGAGATCTCCAATTTCGGCATTGGCAATGGTTCCCTCGATTTGTTTGACGATTTTAGAATTGTCAATGGAAAGCCCCGAAGGTTGGATGGTTAATTGTTTGTCTGTGTGATTGATTTCGAAAGAAATAGTGTTCAGGGAAAGTTTTCTGTAAAACTTTGGTTTCACCAATTTGTTTTCGGATGGAATGGCTACAGAATCTTTTGCTTTTTCGACATTGTTGGTGTGGGTTTTACTAGAGCTATTTTTACAAGCTGCCATTGTAAAAATAAGTGCAATTGCAAGGACACATATTTTAGGATGAGCCATAATAAAGTTGGTTTTGAGTTATAAAAATAGAAAAACTAAATTTAATACTAATTGACGACTTTATTTTTTTGAGGAAAGTATTAAAAACAAAAAAAGCCGAACATTTCTGTTCGACTTTTTGTCGGGGTGGCAGGATTCGAACCTGCGGCCTCCTGCTCCCAAAGCAGGCGCGATAACCGAGCTACGCTACACCCCGTAAGCGGATGCAAATATAAAACTAATTTTGAGTATTACAAGCAATAAGAGTCAAATTGAATACTATTATTTTTAAATAGTTAAAAGTGATAGTTTTTTGAATTAAAATTTTTAATAAAAACCATACATTTGTGCTGTTTAAAAAATAATACAAATACACTATGTCAACTACAATTGAAAAAATAAAATGTCTTATTATAGGTTCTGGGCCTGCAGGTTATACTGCCGCCATTTATGCAGCCAGAGCCAGCATGAATCCAGTTTTGTACCAAGGAATGCAGCCCGGAGGCCAACTGACAACAACCAATGAAGTGGAAAATTTCCCGGGTTATGTCGATGGAGTTACCGGTCCGGAAATGATGGTGCAACTGCAAGCGCAAGCCGAACGTTTTGGTGCGGATATTCGCGACGGTTGGGCAACCAAAGTTGATTTTAGTGGAGGAGTTCATAAAGTTTGGATCAACGATACCATCGAATTGCATTGTGAAACGGTAATCATTTCGACAGGTGCTTCGGCCAAATATTTAGGATTGGATTCTGAACAACATTATCTGAAAATGGGTGGTGGCGTTTCGGCATGTGCCGTTTGTGACGGGTTTTTCTATAGAAACCAAGATGTGGTCATTGTTGGAGCAGGAGATTCTGCTTGCGAGGAAGCCCACTATTTGTCTAAAATGTGTTCGAAAGTTACCATGTTGGTGCGTAGCGATAAATTCAGGGCGTCAAAAATCATGGAAGCCCGTGTTCGCAAAACCGAAAACATTTCCATTTTGATGAACCACGATACCGTGGAGATTTTGGGAGACGGTCAAGTGGTTACCGGGGTGAAAGCTAAAAACAAAACGACAGGCGATATTTTTGATATTCCTGCCACAGGTTTCTTTTCTGCCATTGGACACAAACCGAATACCGATATTTTCAAGGATTATTTGACACTTGACGAAACGGGTTACATTGTCAATGTTCCCGGGACTTCAAAAACGAATGTCAATGGGGTTTTTGTTGCTGGAGATGCTGCAGACCACGTATATCGTCAGGCTATTACGGCCGCTGGAACAGGTTGTATGGCTGCCTTGGATGCCGAAAGATATTTGGCCACTTTGGAATAAATAAAATTTGATTTTTGGTTAAAACCAAGCATAAAAAAAGTCTCAATTGTAATGATTGAGACTTTTTTGTTTGTGTTATTTTGTTGGTTTCTTGCTTAAAGAGGCATTGTCCATAAATCTTTTCAGTTCAATTTTTTGTTCGCCATACAGCTGTATTTGCGAATTCCCCGAAGCATCGATACTGAGGAGGGTATTGACGTTGAAGATGCAATGGGAATAACTTTCAGCCAACAAATCGGCATTTTTTATGACAAGATTGTTTGCCGTAAATTGGGCATTGTTGTCCAATCGAATATTGGCATTGGTGACATCTCCTTCAAGAGTTGCTTTTGCTTTTTGATACAGGTCGCATTTTAAATTAAGGGAGGAAACCAAGGCTTTCAAGTTCGTGTTTTTACTCAATGCGATTGTGGCGTTTTCAGATTTCAAGTTGAGTTCCGTTTTTGAATTGTCGTCAGCCTGCAAACTGAAATTCTGGGAGTTGACATTCAAAAAAAGAGCGGTATCATCGTGGGTTTTGAACGCAATGTCTTCCAGTTGAATTTCTTGTATGGCATTGATGACGGCTTCATTATGGGCAGTGATCATTTTTAAATCTTTGGTGTACGTCACCCTCACGATAAGCTTTTTGTAATTCGTGGCTTCTTTTGTGGTGTTTATTCGAAGTGTTTTGTCGGTTAAATCTACCTTGACAATATCGTGGAGATTATCGTCGGCTTCAATTTTCAATTCGCTTTTTTCGCCTCTGTCCAAATACACCACTATATTGTCGCTTACTTCCAGTGAATTAAAACTGCCAATTTCTTTTGGCTCAATGGTGACTGTTTTGGAACCTTTAATTTTTTCGCTTTTTTGTGCCAATGCAAAAGTTGAAACCAAAAGAAACAGGAAAAACGCAGTAAAATTTTTCATTTAAATTACAATTAAGTGTTTTACAAATATAAAAAAATCATCCACTTTTGATGGATGATTTGTCTAATTTTTGGTCAAAAAAGCATTCTTATTTTTCGTTTACGCTTCCTCCGGAATTCTCTTCTTTAGAAAGTGTTTTTGGGGTCTTGTGATAACTGATGGAACTTCCGCTTGAAGCTTTTGCCTCTAGTTTTACAATTGGGTAAATCGAGGTACTGCTTCCACTTTCGGATCTCGAAAAGATTTCGTTTGTCATTAAGTTTTTGGCGTCAATTCTACTTCCGCTTGAGGATGAAGTTTCTAATTTTAACGCTTTTCCGCTCGCTTCGACATTGCTTCCGCTTTCACTTTCTATTTTGATGGCATCGGCTTCCACTTCAATATTGATTTCACTGCCACTAGTGGATTTCACATTAATGTTTTCGGTTATCAGTGCTCCAGAAGTTGTGATTTCTGAACCGCTGCTTGCCTCCAAGCCATTGGTTACGGGCATTTGCACATTGACAACAGGCGTTTCGGTCGAGTTGTAGCTATGGTCGGCCTCAATTTTCAAAACACCATTTTCTATTTTGGTAATGATGTGTTGTTGCAAATTGTCGTCGGCTTCCACCGTTATGGATTTGTTGTCTGCTTGTGTCACAATTACCTTGATTCCGTGGCTTACCTCAATTCTTTTGAAATCTTGATTTGCATCCCTGGTTTTAGTAGTGATGTTGCCGCTTCCTTTTATGCCGCTTCCCAAATTGATGGAACCGTGCATGCAGGAAGAAAATAACAATGCCATCAGGGCGGCGATAATAAATTTGGTTATTAATGTGATCAGCTTTATCATGGCTAATTGGTTTTGATTATGACTCCGTCTTTGCTTATTGATAATCCTTTTTTGCCAGTTGTTTTATTCGTTGTTGTTTTAATCACTTCGCCATTTACTGTTACGGTTGTAGTGACAATGCTGTCTTTGATTTCCGAATTCTCTTCTTCATTGTCGCTGTTTTCGTCTTCTGGACAATTTTGGCATTTTATTTTATCGCTATCCACTTTGTAAACTGCATCAGTGTTTTCAGGATTCCAAATAAAATATTCTCCATCTGTACGATCATAATTTCTCAAGGATTCATCCATTTTGAATAAAGTTTCTTTTGGTAAAAACAGGGTGATTTCTATTTCTTGGTCACGGAATTTTTCTTTTAATTCCGTTAACAAGTAATTGTCCAAAATTAATTGATTTCCAGCAATTTTGTAACCATATTTTATTTTTTCTGCTCTTTTTTTCGCTTCGAACAATGTGGTTCCTTTAGCTTCTTTTTCAATTTGGATGTAAGCCGATTTTTCGTCTGTTTGGGCTATCCTAAAACTGACATTGTTGGAATAAATCACGTTGTTGCCGGTAGAGTCCAAGGTGATTTTAAAATGATCATGGTTATGAATATTTTTGGCAAAATTTTCATTGTACTTGATTTTGATCAAAATAGTGTCAGTAGGTTTCCAGTTGATGTTTTCTTTTTGAACCACTCTTCCGTCCACCGAAAAGGCTGTTGCTTGTTTTATGCCTATGGCAATGGCAAATGCAACCGAAATTAACCAAATGGCAAGCAAAGTATATTTGGCGATATTTCCAATTGATTTCAGGTTAGGCGACAACAATTTGAATCCCAGCAAGGACAAGAAAAAGAATGGAATCCCAACGGCAAAAAACATGATTAATCCAAAAGTCCAAGTAGGATAATCAGTCAAGTTTCCAGTTTCTACAAATGTGGTCCATGGAAAATCAATAAATACATTGCTTCCCAAAGTGAAAATCCCTACCAACAATAAAAAAAGTACAGTTAATCCCGATATGATCAAAATCACGCCGAGAATTTTTGAAAAAACCCTCAAAACGGCTATGATAAAGTCACCAAATGAACTGCCTACTTTTTCGGCACCCGTTTTAATACGGTTTCCCATTTCGTCATAATTGGTATTTTTAATTTTTTCGGAAACACTTTCAAACTCTTCCCTAACCTTTTTTTCAATATTCGAAATGGTTACCGGTTCTCCCGTCATTTCCAGTTTTTCTGCTGTTGTGGTAGCTGCCGGCATTACAATCCAAAGGATGATATAGGCCAAGAAACCTGTTCCCCAAGCTAAAACCAATATTAAAAGAAATACTCGCAACCAAACTTTGTCTATTCCAAAATAGTGGCCCAATCCAGCAAGTACGCCGCCTATCATTCCGTTTTCAGTGTCTCGATATAATTTTTTTGTTCTTATGGAGGAGGAATTTGAGAAATTTGGAGTTGGATTTCCAGCTTCTTCATCGTCAATCCTGTAATCTTCCGGTTGACCCATAACGGCAATCACTTCGTCCACGTCTTTAAGGCCTACAACATGTTTGTCGGTTTTTTGCTTTTCGGTCAACAATTCCGAAACGCGCATTTCAATGTCTTTAATGATTTCGTCTTGTCCCGATGAATTGGATAAAGAGCGTTTTATGGCTTCGAAATAGCGCGTTAGTTTTTGGTATGCATCTTCGTCAATGTGAAAGAACATTCCGCCTAAGTTTATATTTACAGTTTTGTTCATGACTATTAGTTTTGTTTGGTGATTAGGTTTACTGCATCAGACAATTCCGTCCAGGTGCCATTTAATTCGTTTAAAAAGGTTTGTCCAATTTCGGTAAGACCGTAATATTTTCTTGGCGGTCCCGATAATGATTCTTCCCAACGATAGTTGAGCAATCCGTCGTTTTTCAATCGGGTGAGGAGTGGGTAAACCGTTCCCTCCACAACCAGTAATTTGGCGTTTTTCAAGGTGTCCAATATTTCTGAAGTGTATGCTTCTTTGTCTTTTAATACAGACAGGATGCAGAACTCAAGAACACCTTTTCGCATTTGGGCTTTCGTGTTTTCAATGTTCATGATTCTCTTTTTTTGTTTTTGAATTAATAAAACTGTTCATTTTTTGATTGATGATGATGATTATTTAATAAAAGGTATGGTCAGCGGGTACTTGTATCTTTCCCCGTTTGATGCTTTTAGGGAGGCGTATATGATCAAGAAGAATTCCGCAATTTTCAAACCAATGACTGCAAAAATGGCAATTATGGCCACAATTATGATTCCGCTGATATTTTCTATACTTAAATGATTAAATGCGGCGTCAACGTCATTGATCATGGTGTCTATTGGAATGGTGTTGAAAATAGTGACTATTAAAATAGGAACGGCAATCAAAAGCAATAGCAACGTGTACAAAAACATGCTCAATTGAAAATTAAGTATTTGTTTTCCGTTAAAATCGATATACTCGGATTTGTCTTTTTTTGTACTCCAAATCAATATGGGGAAAATATAATTCCCAAAAGGGATGCAATATTGACTCAAAGCACTCAAATGAGTAATGGCGGCCAAGTTTTTTTCGTTCGTTGTTTCCATGATGATAAAGTATATAGTAATTTCTTATGCAAATATATGGCTAAAAGATGGTATCTTGTATCGCATAGTACTTAATATTAACAAAATATTAACATTTGTAAATTTTGTAAATAACTATTTTTCAGTGAAAATGTCCTGAAATTGGGTGGTTTTGCGTGTTTTGACAAAAAGACTTTCTTCTTTAATTTTGAAATTATTTTTAGGTATTTTTACACAAGTAAATTCACTATACATGAAAATTTCGGTATCGAATCTCAATAAATTCCTGTTTTTTAAATTACCTTCTGCTTTCATTTGTGGAGTCAGGGTAAAAGAAATTGACGAAAACAGATGTGTGTCAACAGTCAAACACCGCTGGATCAACCAAAACCCGTTCAATTCCATGTATTTTGCCGTTCAAGCCATGGCGGCAGAATTGACAACAGGTTCTTTGGTAATGCTCGAAATTCAAAAAAGTGGCAAAAACATATCGATGTTGGTTGCCAACAATAAAGGCAATTATTCCAAAAAAGCCACGGGAAGAATTAATTTCACATGCAGTGATGGTTTTTTGGTAAGCCAAGCTGTTCAAAAAGCCATTGCCACGGGCGAAGGGCAAACTTTCTGGATGAAATCCATTGGAACCAACGAAAAAGGGGAACAAGTTTCCGAAATGGATTTTGAGTGGAGCGTCAGGCTGAAATTGTCTTGATTTAAAATGGGTTTAAACAAAAAAAGCTTCGTTTACTAAACGAAGCTTTTTTTAATATAAGGTCGGTGAATTAATAATTATTTAGAAGCCTAGAAGCTAACCTTAAATTTGTTTTTAAAATCTAATCTAGAACATAACATCCACAAATTTATGCAAACTAAATCGTGTTAGTCTTAAAATTATATTAAATTTTTTCCGAGTTCGGGAAAATTTTATTTCTTTTTAAATCAATAAGACATAAAGTTTTATTTTAAGAGGTGACAATTTGACAATTTACAAGTTTTGGCAGTACTTTTGCAATCAACAGAAAAGAATAAAAATGATGTTTAAGAATTTTTTTAAAAATAATACAAAGATGACGACCGAAAATACGACAAACGACGAAATTGTTGATCAAACTCCAATTGAAAACAATGAAATAGATTCAGATGCTTTAGATGCTGGAATTGAAGAAAGAGTAGAAGAAATATCAAGAGAAGAGCAATTATCTCAAGATTTAGCTTCCGAGAAAGACAAGTTTTTAAGGTTGTTTGCCGAGTTTGAAAATTTCAAAAGAAGAACAGCAAAAGAGCGTATCGAATTATTTAAAACTGCAAACCAAGATGTATTGCAGTCGATGCTTCCAGTTTTGGATGATTTTGACAGAGCGTTGACAGAAATCAAAAAAACCGATGACAACGTTTTGATTCAAGGAGTGGAGTTGATTCAAGAAAAATTAAAAAACACTCTTTTTTCAAAAGGATTGGCAGAAGTTGAATTGAAAGCTGGAGATGCTTTTGATGCTGACTTTGCCGAAGCAATCACCCAAATTCCTGCACCATCAGACAAGTTGAAAGGAAAAATCGTTGATGTTATAGAAAAAGGATACAAATTAGGAGACAAAATTATTCGTTTTCCTAAAGTTGTAATTGGTCAGTAGAGAAGCAATTAATTGCGTCTGTATCATACAAAAAAATAAAGATGAAAAAAGATTTTTACGAAATACTGGGCATTACTAAAAGTGCTGATGCGGCAGCAATAAAGAAAGCTTACAGAAAAAAAGCAATCGAGTTTCACCCTGATAAAAACCCGGGAGATGCAGCAGCAGAAGAGAATTTTAAATTAGCTGCCGAAGCTTACGAAGTTTTGAGCGATCCTCAGAAAAAAGCCAAATACGATCAATACGGTCATCAAGCTTTTGATGGTTCAGGTGGTTTTGGAGGTGGTGGCCATCACGGCATGAACATGGACGACATATTCAGCCAATTTGGTGACATCTTCGGAAGCGCTTTCGGTGGAGGTGGTGGTTTTGGCGGAGGCGGAGGCGGTTCCCGTCGCGTGAAAGGAAGCAACCTTCGCATCAAGGTAAAACTGACATTGGAAGAAATTGCCAATGGGGTGGAGAAAAAAGTAAAAGTAAAACGAAAAGTTCAAGCGCCGGGTGTTTCTTACAGAACCTGTTCTACTTGTAATGGGCAAGGGCAAGTAATGAGGGTGACCAATACCATTTTGGGTCGTATGCAGTCGGCATCCACTTGTCCAACTTGTGGAGGTTCAGGTCAGATTTTGGACAAAAAACCATCCGAAGCCGATTCTCAAGGAATGATTCTGGAAGATGAAACGGTAACCATAAAAATACCTGCAGGAGTGGTTGACGGAATGCAATTGAAAGTTTCCAACAAAGGAAATGATGCGCCGGGAAACAGCGTGCCGGGAGATTTAATCGTGGCTATCGAAGAAATCGAACACGAATTCCTGAAACGTGAAGGCGAAAATTTGCATTATGATTTGTATATCAGTTTTGCCGAAGCGGTTCTTGGAATTTCCAAAGACATTGAAGCCATCAACGGAAAAGTGAGAATCAAATTGGAAGAAGGAATCCAATCCGGTAAAATTCTTCGACTGAAAGGAAAAGGAATTCCAAGCATCAATGGTTACGGAACCGGAGATTTATTGGTTCACGTCAATGTTTGGACACCAAAAACGCTCAACAAAGAACAAAAGCAGTTTTTTGAAAAAAATATAACGGACGAGAATTTTATTCCAAATCCAGAAAAAAGCGACAAGTCCTTTTTCGAAAAAGTAAAAGACATGTTCTCTTAGCTTTTAACTATAAAAAGTTTTCCCATCCCTGTAATTCAGGGGTGGGATTTTTTATTTTATTTAACTTATTATTATCACGATTTAACTATTTTTACCAACCCTAGGTTCATATAGGCCTGACAGTTGAAATAAACCAAAAATTAGTATGAGCAACTTACTTGAAGTAAAAAACGTAGTCAAGAAATACGGTGAATATGTTGCGCTTAATGAAGTTTCACTAACGATTCCCAAAGGAAGTATATATGGACTTCTTGGTCCCAATGGAGCAGGAAAAACATCCCTTATACGAATCATCAACCAAATCACGATGCCCGACAGTGGCGACATTATTTTTGAAGGTGAAAAACTAAAACCGGAACACGTTCAATATATTGGTTATTTGCCGGAAGAACGCGGTTTGTATAAAACGATGAAAGTGGGTGAACAATGCTTGTATTTGGCCCAAATGAAAGGACTTTCTAAAGCCGAAGCCAAAGAACAACTGGAATATTGGTTCGAAAAGCTGGAGATTCAAGGATGGTGGAACAAGAAAATTCAGGAACTTTCCAAAGGGATGGCGCAGAAGGTACAGTTCGTGGTTTGCGTTTTGCACAAACCCAAATTGTTGATTTTTGACGAACCATTCTCCGGTTTTGATCCCGTGAATGCCAATATCATCAAAGACGAAATCCTGGAATTGCAGAAACAAGGTTCCACCATAATTTTTTCGACCCATCGAATGGAAAGCGTGGAAGAATTGTGTGACCATATTGCCTTGATCCACAAATCGAACAAATTGATCGAAGGAAAACTGGACGACGTGAAACGCCAATTCCGAACCAATAGTTTTGAAGTGGGAATTTTATCCGATAATGTTGAAGGGTTGATGTATGACATTACCCAAAAATTCAAGGTGGGGCAAACCAATTTCAAATCGCTAAACAACGAATTGAAACTCGAAATCCAACTCGGAAATGCAACGCCAAATGAATTGCTCAACATTCTGGTTCAAAGAGGACAAGTAACCCATTTTATGGAAAAGATCCCGAGTGTCACCGATATTTTTATACAAACAGTAAGTCAATAAATTTAGATTGAAAATCTAAAATCACAACTCTGATATCTAAAATTTTTAAATGAGCATCATATCACTAATAATAAAAAGAGAATTTGTCGCCAAAGTGCGCAATAAATCATTTATTGTAATGACTTTTTTGAGTCCATTGCTTTTTGTGGGAATTGCTGCTTTTGTCGGTTATCTGAGTACGATGAAAGCCGATACAAAACGAGTTGCCATTCACGATGAAACCGGTTTGTTTGTCAACGAATTCAATGCGTTGAACAGTGAAAATGGCGAATATGTTTATCATGATTTATCCATGATTGACGTGAAATTCTTGAAGGACAGCATCACAAACGAGAGTTACGAAGGACTGCTTTATATCCCGAAAGTGACGAATGCCAAAGACTTGGAAAACAAAATCCAGTTCATTTCCAACGAAAGTCCCAGCATTTCATTTGTAGAAAACCTTCAAGACATAGTTGCCAAAAAACTGACCAAAGACAATTTCGAAAAAGCCAAATTAGATACGTTGGCAATTCATGAAGCCCAGGCCCAAGTCAGTATAAGTCAGGTAAAAGCTTCGGGAGAGGAGAGCGTAAAAGGACTCAATGAAATAAAGATTGCCATTGGTGGCTCATTCGGTTATCTTATCATGATGTTTATTATTATTTATGGCAACATGGTCATGCGCAGCGTTATCGAAGAAAAAACCAATCGCATTGTCGAAATCATTATTTCCTCGGTAAAACCATTTCAATTGATGATGGGAAAAATCATAGGAACTTCCTTGGCAGGATTGCTCCAATTCAGTATTTGGGCAATTATTGGATTAACTTTAATGTTTGCCGCATCAGCATTTTTGGGAATTGACGCCACTCCAGTGACGAAAATACATCCTGAAATGATGAATTCGTCTCTTCAAGGATTTGCTTTAAACGCCAAAACCATTATCATTGGATTGCAAAGTTTGCCTATAGCAACTATCTTTTTTAGTTTCGTGGTTTATTTCATTGGAGGCTACTTTTTATACAGTTCATTTTATGCCGCCATTGGAGCTGCGGTGGACAGCGAAACCGATTCCCAACAATTTCTTTTGCCTATCATCATGCCGTTGGTACTTGCTGTTTACATCGGATTTTTTACCGTTATCAATGATCCGCACGGGACTATTGCCACGGTATTTTCGATGATTCCGCTGACGTCGCCCATCGTCATGCTGATGCGAATTCCGTTTGGCGTGCCTTGGTGGCAGATTGCCATTTCTATCACGATACTTTTTGCAACCTTCTTTTTCGTGGTTTGGTTTGCTTCAAAAATATATCGAGTGGGAATATTGATGTACGGCAAAAAACCAACCTGGAAAGAATTGTATAAATGGTTGAAATATTGATAGAGTTTAATGGTTTAACTGTTTAATCGGTTAAACGAATAAGCAATTAACCGATTAATCAAAAAAAGATGAGTAAAATACTAATCATAGAAGACGAAGCCGCTATCCGAAGAGTACTTGCAAAAATACTTTCCGAAGAAAGTGATACTTATATTGTGGAAGATGCCGAAGACGGAGTTCAAGGATTGGAAAAAATAAAAAACAACGACTACGACCTCGTTTTGTGTGACATCAAGATGCCCAAAATGGACGGAGTCGAAGTACTTGAAGCCGTGAAAAAGATAAAACCCGAAATTCCGATGGTGATGATTTCAGGTCACGGCGACATGGAAACCGCCATTCAAACGATGCGTTTGGGCGCTTTTGATTATATCTCGAAACCGCCTGATTTGAACCGATTGTTGAATACCGTCCGCAATGCTTTGGACAGAAAACAACTCGTGGTCGAAAATAAAATCCTGAAGAAAAAAGTCAGCAAGAACTACGAAATGATTGGCGAAAGCGAACCCATCAATCGCATCAAAGTGATGATTGAAAAAGTAGCCGAAACCGAAGCCCGAGTTTTGGTTACGGGTCCCAACGGAACCGGAAAAGAATTGGTTGCCCATCAATTGCACGAGAAAAGCCAAAGAGCCAGTTTTCCTTTAATCGAAGTGAATTGTGCCGCGATTCCAAGTGAATTGATAGAAAGCGAATTGTTTGGCCACGTGAAAGGTGCTTTTACTTCGGCAGTGAAAGATCGTGCCGGTAAATTTGAAGCAGCCGACAAAGGAACTATTTTCTTGGATGAAATTGGAGACATGAGTCTTTCTGCCCAAGCCAAAGTATTGAGAGCTTTGCAGGAAAACATGATTACTCGCGTTGGCGCAGACAAGGACATCAAAGTGGACGTTCGCGTCATTGCGGCAACCAACAAAGACTTGAAAAAAGAAATAGCCGAAGGTCGTTTCCGCGAGGATTTGTACCATCGTTTGGCCGTAATCTTGATAAACGTTCCATCGTTGAACGAAAGAAGAGACGATATTCCGTTGTTGATTTCACATTTTGCCGATAAAATAGCTTCCGAACAAGGAAATGCGGTGAAACATTTCTCTAAAGCCGCAGTCAAATTATTGCAGGAATACGATTGGACGGGAAACATTCGCGAATTGCGAAACGTGGTGGAACGATTGATTATCCTGGGTGGAAACGAAATTTCGGAAAGCGACGTGCAACTGTTTGCGAGTAAATAATATTAGACACAAATTATGCTAGTTTTTAGAAATTGAATTAGTGTAATTCGTGTCAAAAAGAAGAAAATATGAAACTAAAAAAAATAAACGAAAACCTGCAAGATGCCCTCATTGAAAGCGGTTTGACCGAAGCCAACGAGATGCAAAAAGAAACATTTTCGACCCTGAAAAGTGGAGCCGATTGTATTATTATTGCTCCACAAGGAAGCGGAAAAACGACGACAATAGTCATCAACGTGATCCAGAAATTGGCTGGTGCCACCGAAGAATCTCCTCGTGCCTTGATTATTGTGGAAGATAAAGCCAAGGTGTTGGAAATGGTGGCGCTTTTCGAAAAATACGGAAAAAATTCTGGTTTGGAAGTCTATGGTGTTCACGACAAAGGCGACACGGATTATGACAAGAATTATATTTCCACGGGAATCGATGTATTGATTGGTACACCCAACAAATTGAGCGATTTGTTCAGTACGGCAGGCTACAACGTGAATCGATTGCGAATGTTTATTCTTGACGATGCCGACCCTATTTTGAAATTGCGTCACGAAACCAAGATCATGCGTATTTCGAACAGCATTGCCAAAACCCAACGCATTATTTTTTCGGATGTCTTCACGGAAAGAATAGAAATTTTGGCAGACAAGATGTTGGTAGAGCCTTTTGAATTCGATTTTGATGAAGCAGAGGAAGACGAGTATTTTGAAGACGATGAGGATTTCGAAGAAGGCGAAGAAGATCAAGAAGAGGAGTAATCGGTTTTTAACAACACACGAGCGTCAGCGAACTGGCGAAGCAAACTATAAATAATAAAAAACTATGGGATTAATGAAGGTGTTTTCTGGAAGCGAAATTTTGGCTTTGGCTTTGCAGGGAAAAATTGAAGAAGCAGGAGTGGACACGGTTTTGAAAAACAATATTCAATCGGCTAGATTGGCAGGATTTGGAAATTCAGGGCAAGCTGTTGAATTGTTTATCCAGGAAACCGATTTTGCAAAAGCGAATCCCGTAATCGAGGAATTCAGGTTGAGTATTTAAAATTTGTATATTTGTTATTCAAATAACTCTGTAAGATGGATATAGCTGCAAAAAAAAAGGAATTGGTGGATTGGCTGCTTCATATTAATGATGAAAGCAAGCTAAAAAAAATTATAGCGCTTAAATCTGTCTTGGATAAAGAAGTTGTTGCCCATACTATTAGTGGTTATCCAGTTGATAAAGAAGAATATGTCAATATGGTTAAAGAAGCTGATGAACGAATTTCATCAGGAAAATATACTACAATTGAAGATTTAGAAAAAGAAATCGAGAATTGGTAATATGCAAAAGCCAATTAAAATTCTTTGGGATATTCAAGCCAAAGCTGATTTAAAATTAATCTTTGAATTTATTAAATTAAAATCTCCTCAAGGGGCAAAAAATGTCATTAGTGATATTATAGCCCAAAGTAAAAGTATTCATTTTGTTGAGCAATATCAAATTGATGAATTTTTGGGAGAACCCTATCGAAGAATGATTGTTAGAGATTATAAAATTATTTATAAAATCCATTCTACAACAGAAATTCGTATTCTTCAAATTTTTGACACTCGTCAAAATCCGGTAAAACTTAAAAAGTAAGCAGGATAAATTCTGTTTAAAATCATAAAAAAATAAAGAATGAAATATAAAATGCTGGTGGTGGATATGGACGACACTTTGTTGACCGATGACCACGAAATATCAAACGAAAACAAGGAAATGCTTTTGAAAGCACAGGAATTGGGAGTTTACGTGGTTTTGGCTTCGGGCAGGCCTACCTCTGCGATGATTGAATTTGCCAAAGAATTGCAATGTGACGTGAATAATTCCTTCATGATTTCTTTTAATGGTTCAACTATTACAGACCTGAAAGAAGACAAAGTGCTGTTTGAACACTCCTTGACCAAAGAACAAATCCATTCCATTTACGATTTCAGTCAGCAAAACAACACGCATATCATCACTTATTTAGAGGATAAAATTATCAGCGAGACGAGTTCAGAATATATCGATGTTGAAAGTACCATCACGGGCTTGGAGCATATAATTGTCCCGAGTTTTAAAGATGCGGTAACCACTTCGGCAGTGAAATGTTTGTTGTTGGAAGAACCAAGTTATCTGAAAACGGTGGAGCCAATATTGAAAAACGCCATGCCCGATTTGAGTGTTTGCATGTCGAAACCTTTTTTCTTGGAAGCTGCACCAAACGGAGTTGACAAAGGAGCCGCCATTCAAATCTTGGCCAAAAAACTAAATATCCATCAAAGTGAAATCATCGCCATTGGAAATGCCGGAAACGACTTGACAATGGTACAATATGCCGGATTGGGCATTTGGGTTGACAATGTTGATGCTGAATTAAGAGAATTTGGCGACGTTGTCGTGGCTTCGAACAATGATCACGGTGTTGCCGAAGTGGTGAGGCGATTTATTTTGGAGTAAAAAATTATGCAAACGTTCCGATTTATGATATTGTCACTTTTTACATTCTTTGGAGCAATTTATTTGCTTTATGTTAGTTATGTTTATTGCAATCAGGGAGAACTGATTTTTATTGCAAATAAACTTCCCAATGATTATAAATTTGAATTCAATCAGAATTTTGAAGAATTAAATATTCCTTCATTTGATAATAAAAAATTAAATGGATTATTATTCAAAACGCCAAATCCAAAAGGATTAGTCTTTTATCTTCACGGAAATGCAGGTTCACTTGATACTTGGGGATCTATTGCTAAAAATTATACTGATTTAGGATACGATATTTTTATTTTGGATTATAGAGGTTTTGGGAAAAGTGAAGGAGAAATAGAGAGTCAAGATCAAGTTTTTAAAGATTTAACTTTTGCGTATAACAAACTGATAACGAAGTATGATAGGAATAAAGTTGTAATAATTGGGTATTCTATCGGAACTGGATTGGCAGCCTATTTGGCATCAGTTGAAAAGCCTGAAAAACTAATTTTGCAAGCACCTTATTATAATTTTATTGAATTTTCAAGTGGAAGGGTTCCTTTTGTTCCTGACTTTTTGAAGAAGTTTAAATTTGAAACCAATAAATATATCGTAAAAGTGAAATCACCAATTTATATCTTTCACGGGAATAAAGATCAAGTGATTTCTTATGATAATTCAATTCGAATGCAAAAACTTTTGAAACCCGACGATAAAGTTTTTATTTTGGATGGTCAAAATCATTTGAATATGAATGAGAATCCTGATTTTCAAGAAGAATTGAAAGTAATTTTGGAGTAATTGATTTTGTGAAACCAATTCTACATTCCTAAAATTGCTCAATTCCTCAATTAATCTATCTTTGCAACTTTCAAAAAAATCGCTAATCGATTAAACGATTAATCGAATAAACAAATCAACAAAAAAATGATTACAGTTAACGATATCTCCGTTCAATTTGGCGGAACAACTTTATTTAGCGACGTTTCTTTCGCCATCAACGAGAATGACAAAATTGCCCTTATGGGTAAAAATGGTGCCGGGAAATCAACGCTTTTAAAGATTATTGCAGGTCAAAGCAAACCATCAACGGGAAATATTTCGGCACCAAAAGAAGCGGTTATCGCTTATTTGCCGCAGCATTTATTGACTACCGATGGCGCAACGGTTATGGAAGAAGCATCAAAGGCTTTTGGGGAAATTTTCAAGATGAAAGCCGAAATCGACGAAATTAACGAACAATTGACCATTCGAGCCGATTATGAAAGCGATGCTTACATGAAATTAATAGAAAGAGTTTCGGACTTGAGCGAGAAATTCTATGCCATTGAAGAAGTGAATTACGAAGCCGAGGTGGAGAAAATCTTGACTGGATTGGGTTTTCTTCGAGAAGATTTTTCGCGTCAAACATCGGAGTTTTCTGGTGGTTGGAGAATGCGAATCGAATTGGCCAAAATCCTTTTGCAAAAACCAGACTTGATTTTGCTGGATGAGCCAACAAACCACATGGATATTGAAAGTATTCAATGGTTGGAAGATTTCTTGATTAATGCTGCCAAAGCTGTTGTGGTAATCTCACACGACAGGGCTTTTGTCGACAATATTACCAATCGTACCATTGAAGTGACCATGGGACGAATTTATGATTACAAAGCCAAATATTCCCATTATTTGGAATTGAGAAAAGACAGAAGGATTCATCAACAAAAAGCATACGACGAGCAACAAAAATTCATTGCAGACAATCAGGCATTTATTGATAGATTTCGTGGTACTTTTTCGAAAACAGATGCGGTTCAATCGCGCGTAAAAATGTTGGAAAAATTGGTTATTGTCGAGGTTGATGAAGTAGACACATCGGCTTTGAAATTAAAATTTCCGCCTGCTGCCCGTTCCGGGCAATATCCCGTGATTGTAAAAGAAATGTCCAAGTCCTATGGCGACCACGTGGTTTTCAAGGATGCCAATATCGTGATTGAAAGAGGTCAGAAAGTTGCTTTCGTTGGGAAAAATGGGGAAGGAAAATCGACGATGATCAAAGCCATCATGAAAGAAATAGGTGTTGATACAGGTTCTGTAGAAGTGGGGCACAATTCGCAAATTGGTTATTTTGCCCAAAACCAGGCCGCTTTATTGGATGAAAATGCCACTATTTTTGAAACCATCGATGCTATTGCCGTGGGTGATGTCAGAACCCAAATCAAGAATATTTTGGGAGCCTTCATGTTTCACGGTGATGACATTACCAAGAAAGTAAAAGTGCTTTCGGGTGGCGAAAAAACGCGTTTGGCAATGATAAAATTATTGTTGGAACCAGTGAATTTATTGATTCTCGATGAGCCTTCGAATCACTTGGACATGAAAACCAAAGACATCATCAAAGACGCTTTGCGCGATTTTGACGGAACATTAATCTTGGTTTCGCACGACAGGGATTTCTTGGATGGACTGGCCACAAAAGTTTTTGAATTTGGAAACAAAAGAGTAAAAGAACATTTTGAAGATATTAGCGGTTTCTTGGCACATAAAAAAATGGTAAATTTAAGCGAGATTGAAAAGTAGAAACTTTTTTTTGTAAATTAGCCTTACAAATAATGGTTTAAATAATTAATTTCAATCAAAATATATGAAAAATAAATTTTTATCAATAGTGTTGTTGTTGTCGAGTTTGTTTAGTGTGGCTGCTTTTGCACAAACTAAAGACAAGCCGGTTTCATTAGGATTGCCAGGTGATGATTTGGATCTTTATGCTGTATTGGAAGTGTTTCAAAAAGCTAAAACTATTGAAGGTTTTGAAAAAACATTGAATGACAGTAAAACTGGTGTCAATAATTTAGATTTGGATAAAGACAAAAAAATAGATTTCATCAAGGTAATTACGAACAAAGAGGATGATGATTTTAGTTTTATTCTCCAAGTTCCGGTAAGCAAGACAGAAAACCAGGATGTTGCGGTTATTTTTGTTTCAAAAGATAAAGCTGGTCAAATTTCTATACAGGTTGTAGGAGATGAAGATATGTATGGTAAGGACTATGTTGTAGAGCCTAAAGGTGCCAGTTCTTCTGGAGGAGGTACGGCAAATCCTGGATATAACGGTGGCAGTTCTGAAACAATGAATCTTCCAGCACAAACAGCTCCAACGACGACTGTGGTAGTTCAATCGGCGCCAATTGTGCAATATGTGTATTCTCCTGCTTACGTGCCTTATTATCCTCCTTACTATTACGGATATTATCCTCCATATTTTCATCCAATTGTACCAATTGCACGTGCTGTTTTTTGGGCAAATAATTTCCATTGTCATGGAGGTTATTATGGAGGTTACCATGGTAATGTAAATATTAACGTAAACCACGTAAACCATTTTAATAATTACAACAATAATTCCAGAAATAGATCCAATACGGTAGCCAATAACAAGGCTAGAGGCGATTATGGAAATGGTAGAGGTAGTGCAGGTAACAACAATAGAGCGAATAATAACAATAGAGCAAATAACAATAGAGCAAATAATAATAGAGGAAATAGTGCGTCACCAAGACCTTCGACTTCCGACAGGTCTTCATCGCGTGAATCAGGATCAGCAAGACCTTCGACTTCCGACAGGTCTTCATCACGTGAATCAGGATCGTCAAGACCTTCTACTTCCGACAGGTCTTCATCACGTCAATCCTCGTCGAGTAATTTTTCTCGTCCATCAAGTTCATCCAGCAATTATTCTCGTCCATCGTCTTCATCCTATGGTGGTGGTAGAAGTGGAGGAGGTTATAGCGGTGGCGGTAGAAGTGGCGGCGGCGGCGGAATGCGCGGCGGTGGTGGAAGAAGATAATGGAATAATTGTCGATTGATTTCGTCTGAATTTAGATAAAAAAAGGGGCTGTTTCTTAGTTGAAACATCCTTTTTTTTTATAATCGAATTCCCGGAGGAAGCAATTCTTTGTAAACCGGATTTTTTTTGAAAAAGACCACAATTTTGGGAAGAATGGGAACTACTTTCAGCTTCCTTTCGATGGCAATTGCCATAATTTCTTTGAGCAAATTAGAAATGAATTCTTCGTCGTCAAATAAATCCGGTACATTGAGTTTGGTCAAAAATATTTTTTTTTCCTGAAAAGAGTATTCGACCGTAACCAATCCTTTTTCGGTCATAGTTTCAAATTGTCTGGCAAAAGTATTGTCCTTGATTTCAATAATGACTGCTGCATCCATAATAATTTGTTTTGTTTCATTGGCACTTCAACCAAAAGTATTTTTGATTCAGAATTGATATTGATTTCAAATGGGATTAAAACCAGTTGTTTTTGTCTTAAGAAGTAATAAGAATTGTAAAGGTATCGATTTGATTTTCAATATCAAACGATTTCTTGACGTATCTCGACAGGATAGTTTTTTTTGTCAGGAGATATTCACAAGAGCGGGATGGTTTTAAATGAAATGAGATTTTTGATTGTAATTTTATTTGGTAATTATGGCGTCGAAATGTCATTTAGTTCCAATAAAAAAATTAATTTTATACAAAATCAAATCGATAGCGTTGCAAAACGGCTTAACCCCAATTATGAATAAAATTCCTGTTTACATGATGCCTGGTTTGGCGGCCAATTCGTTAATTTTTGAAAATATTAAATTGCCTGAATCTACTTTTGAAATTCATTTGCTGGATTGGGAAACTCCCATGGGCAATGAGACTTTATCGAGCTATGCCGAAAGAATGGCGAAATTGGTAAAACACGAAAAGGCTGTTTTGATTGGGGTTTCTTTTGGTGGTGTTTTGGTTCAAGAAATGGCTAATTTCCTGAATTTGAGAAAATTGATTATTATTTCCAGCATCAAATCAAATTTGGAACTACCGCTTCCAATGAAAATAGCCAAGACTACCAAAGCGTATAAATTAATGCCTACGAGTCTGTTCCAAAATATTGAGGCATTGGTGAAACTATCTTTTGGGAATGCCGTTAAACAAAGACTCAATTTATACCAAAAATACATGTCAATGCGTGAAAAGGTATATTTGGATTGGGCAATTAAACAAATGGTTTTGTGGAACAGGGTAGAAGAGGATAAAAACGTGGTTCACATACATGGGGATGCCGATGCTGTTTTTCCGATAAAAAACATCAAGAATTGTATTGTGATAAAAGGAGGGACGCACATCATGATTCTGACCAAATACAAATGGTTGAACGAAAACTTGCCCCGAATTATTTTGGAATAAAAAAATCAGCCCCGAATTAGTTTAATTCGGGGCTGATTTTAATCGTGGTAAAAGAATGTGGAGAAAACTATAGTTTCTTCATTTGTTCCTTCATCATCTTGATTTGGTCTGCCAACATATTTTGTTTGTCCAATTTTTTGGCTTCGTTCAATAAATTGGTGGCTTCCAGTTTTCTTCTGCGGGTCATGGCCACTCCGGCAAGATTTAATTTGGCAACAGCCAAATCCATGTCCATAGACAATCCCAATTCAATCGCTTTCTTGAAATATTTCTCGGATTGATTGATGTTGGTTTGCGAAAGCATGATTCCGTGCAAATAATTGAAGTAACCTTGTTGTTTTCTCACCAAAGCAGTTTCTGGATTTTTGATGTAAGCCAACCATTTTTTGGCGCCTTCGAAATCTTGTTTTCTTAGTTTTAGGAAAGCCAATAGTATAAATTCGTTTTTGTAGTAAAGAAAAATTGGAATAGCCGATAATAATACAAGAAAGATTCCGTTACCAATGTTACTTTCGGTAAATTGCCAAATGCCTGTAATTACAATAAGTCCAGCGATAATAAGTTTAATAATTCTATGAAACATGATGTCTATATTTAAGATAGCAAAGATAGGAAAAGGAATTAAAAAAAAAATTATAAAACCACTTGCCAGAAATAAAAGTCTTTGTATATTTGCACTCGGTTTTAGAATAACAGAATTCAAAACTACCAAAGACAATTAAATACATTTTTTAAAGATACAAAGCAATGAGCAAGAGAACGTTTCAACCATCGAAAAGAAAAAGAAGAAATAAGCACGGATTTATGGACAGAATGGCTTCTGCAAATGGAAGAAAAGTCCTAGCTCGTCGTAGAGCCAAAGGAAGACACAAATTGACTGTATCTAGCGAACCTAGACATAAAAAATAATGTTTTTATAAACATACATAAAGGCGTTACTGTTATTAGTATCGCCTTTTTTTATACCTTATCATTAAAAATGGTTAAAGTCTAAGATTTTAAAGACACTTAAGCCACTTTGAATCATAAACTTTAAGTTAAAAAAACAAAAAAATGCCAAAAGACAACTCCATAAAATCGGTTTTAATAATAGGTTCAGGTCCAATCGTGATTGGTCAAGCTTGCGAATTTGATTATGCAGGTTCCCAATCGGCACGTTCCATTCGTGAAGAAGGAATCGAGGTTATCTTGATTAACTCGAACCCAGCAACGATCATGACCGACCCATCAATGGCCGATCATATTTATTTGAAACCATTAACTACCAAATCCATCATTGAAATCCTGAAAGCGCATCCGCAAATCGATGCCGTTTTGCCTACAATGGGAGGACAAACCGCTTTGAACTTGTGTTTGGAAGCAGATGAGAAAGGAATTTGGCAAGATTTCGGAGTACGAATGATTGGTGTTGATGTTAATGCCATCAATATTACTGAAGATAGAGAGCAGTTCAAACAATTGCTTCAAAAAATAAATGTTCCTACAGCACCGGCAAAAACGGCTACTTCTTTCTTGGAAGGAAAAGAAATTGCGCAGGAATTTGGTTTTCCATTGGTAATTCGTCCTTCGTTTACATTAGGGGGAACTGGAGCTGCTTTTGTGCATACCAAAGAAGAATTTGACGAAAAACTAACCTACGGATTAGAAATGTCTCCTATTCACGAAGTTTTGATTGATAAAGCTTTGATAGGATGGAAAGAATACGAATTGGAATTGTTGAGAGATAAAAACGACAATGTCGTGATTATCTGTTCTATCGAAAATATGGATCCAATGGGAATTCATACTGGAGATTCTATCACGGTTGCTCCAGCGATGACATTATCAGATACAACATTCCAAAAATTACGTGATTACGCTATCTTGATGATGCGCAGCATCGGAAATTTTGCAGGAGGTTGTAACGTGCAGTTTGCCGTTTCACCAGATGAAAAAGAAGATATCGTTGCGATTGAAATCAATCCTCGTGTGTCTCGTTCATCAGCTTTGGCTTCAAAAGCGACAGGTTACCCAATTGCGAAAATTGCTTCTAAACTGGCTTTAGGATATAATCTTGATGAATTACAAAACCAAATTACAAAATCAACTTCAGCTTTATTCGAGCCGACTTTGGATTATGTAATCGTGAAAATACCACGTTGGAACTTCGATAAATTTGAAGGAGCCGACAGAACTTTGGGTCTTCAAATGAAATCGGTTGGTGAGGTAATGGGAATTGGACGTTCGTTCCAAGAAGCCTTGCACAAAGCCACGCAGTCATTGGAAATCAAAAGAAATGGTTTAGGTGCTGATGGAAAAGGATACACCAACTATGAGCAAATTATCGAGAAACTGACTTTTGCAAGTTGGGATCGTGTTTTCGTTATTTATGATGCCATTGCCATGGGAATTCCATTGAGCCGCATTCACGAAATCACGAAAATTGATATGTGGTTCTTGAAACAATACGAAGAACTTTATGTTTTAGAAAAAGAGATTTCTAACTATACCGTAACAACTTTGCCAAGAGAATTGTTGTTGGAAGCGAAACAAAAAGGTTTTGCAGACAGACAGATTGCACACATGATGAACACTAAGGAAAGTGAAGTACATACTTTGCGTTCAACGATGAACATCAACCGTGTATTCAAATTGGTTGATACTTGTGCGGCGGAGTTCACGGCAAAAACACCTTATTATTACTCAACTTTTGAGGCAGAAATTGAAAAAGCCAATGGTGAGCGTTACGTTCACAACGAAAGTATCGTAACCGATAAAAAGAAAATCGTAGTTTTAGGTTCAGGGCCAAACCGAATTGGACAAGGAATCGAGTTTGATTATTCTTGTGTTCACGGAGTTCTGGCAGCGAAAGAGTGTGGTTATGAAACCATAATGATCAACTGTAACCCAGAAACGGTTTCGACTGATTTTGACACGGCCGATAAATTATACTTCGAACCAGTTTTCTGGGAGCATATTTATGACATCATCCAACACGAGAAACCAGAAGGTGTGATCGTGCAATTAGGAGGGCAAACTGCCTTGAAATTGGCTGAAAAATTGTCTAAATACGGAGTGAAAATCATAGGAACCAGTTTTGATGCCTTGGATTTAGCCGAAGACAGAGGACGTTTCTCTGATTTATTGACAGAATTACATATTCCTTTCCCGAAATTCGGAATTGCTGAAACGGCTGATGAAGCTTCTGCTTTGGCAGATACTTTGGACTTTCCTTTATTGATTCGTCCTTCTTATGTATTGGGTGGACAGGGAATGAAAATCGTGATCAACAAAAAAGAATTGGAAGAGCACGTTATCAATTTATTGAAACAGATTCCAGGTAATAAATTGCTGTTAGACCATTATTTGGCTGGAGCAATCGAAGCGGAAGCGGATGCAATTTGTGATTCAGACGGTAATGTGTATATCATAGGAATTATGGAGCATATCGAACCTTGTGGAGTACACTCGGGTGATAGTAATGCGACTTTGCCACCGTTCAACTTGGGTGAATTTGTAATGCAACAAATAAAAGATCACACTTTTAAAATCGCTAAAGCTTTAAAAACAGTTGGTTTGATCAATATTCAGTTTGCGATAAAAGACGATACGGTTTACATCATTGAAGCAAATCCTAGAGCGTCTCGTACTGTTCCGTTTATTGCAAAAGCATATGGAGAGCCTTATGTGAACTATGCTACGAAAGTAATGTTGGGTGAAAAGAAAGTAACCGATTTTGATTTCAATCCGCAATTAAAAGGATACGCCATCAAACAACCGGTTTTCTCTTTCAGCAAGTTCCAAAACGTGAACAAAGCATTAGGGCCAGAAATGAAATCAACCGGAGAAAGCATCTTGTTTATTGAAGATTTGAAAGACGACCAATTCTATGAATTGTACTCTAGAAGGAAAATGTATTTGAGCAAATAAACTTGAGTTTTAGATATTGAAAAAGCCCCGATTGGGGCTTTTTTTTGTTTAAATATAAAATGGCGAGTAGCCATAATTGCTTTTTTTTAAATGGTATGATTTTATTTAGGTTTTAACGTTCTGGTAGTAGGAGATGGTCGTGCTAAAGAGAAATTATTTTCAGATTGTCACTAATTTCCCTAACACAAAACAATCTTTCCATTAAGTCTGATTCCCGACTATTGCTTACTAGCTGTTGGTAAATAGTGCTTTTATATAATCCGATTCTTATCAAATTTAATTTTAAATTGATTATGTTCATATTGTAAATTGTTTCTTGTTTTTGCCAACGGTGTTATTCTAGGCAAAATTTCCAGTTCTGCATTATTCAACTTAAGTGTTTTAAGAATTCTATTCATTCCAATTCCATTTCCTTCACTTGTTAATTGAATTGCGCTTTTTGCACGAAATTTTTTGTCACAAAGCTTATCAATTTCATAATCTTCAATCCTTAAAGATAACATTTCAAATACCACGATATATTTGTTTTGCTCTTCTTTAAAGATAATTTTAAAACTCGTATTTGAGCAACAATATTTTACTGCATTTTCAAAAATATAAAATAATGAAACAAATAATATTTCATAATCAAGATGGATTCTTTTTTCATTAGAATCAACAGAAACAACAATTTTTTTATAATCAAAATCTTCAATAAAAATTTGTAGTACAGATAATATTATTTCTCTAACTGAATATTCAATTTTTTGAACATTTGGATTTTGCATTACAGTTTTTTCAAACACAGAAAACTCAACTTTCATTGCGTAATTATATTTGATTAATTTCAGCAAAGTTTCAGTAGTTACGTTTGGCTTGTCATTAACTATCTTTTTAATTATCTCTTTTTGTTTATTAATATTTCCTGATAAAATACTTTGAGGAATTAATAATTGTAATTCTTGGACATTATAGGTGTTTAATGAAGTTAAATTATGTATTAACTCTTGTACATACTCATTTTGATTTAATGATATATTATTTCTATGAGAAACTATATTGTCTAACATCATTAAAGACATTCTTGATAAATCTGTAAAAAGTCTAGAACTATTTACGTATTTTTCATCTATTGTCAATGTAATAATTGAGCCATTTGAATTTGATTGTTTTTCAATTTTAGCCTTTATTTTTTTATTTAAGTATTGTATTTCAACTTTCTCAATTTTCTCAATTTCATTTTTTAATAAATGTCGTATTTCTGTTGGAAAGCTATTTAATACAATTTTTCCTGATATGTCGGTAATTTGGTAAAAAACTTTCATTGATTAAGCATATAATTCTAGACTATATTGTTCAACTAAACTTAAAAATTGATAGGATAAAGCATTTTTTTCAAGTTTGAAATCGCAAACATCCCAAGCAGAATGAAAATTATTGTTTTTATTTGCTGAATATATTACAATCTTTTTATTTGGATATTTTTGTTTCAACATTAAAGCAATATCCAAACCTTCGTGTTCGCATTTCAATAACTTACCAACACCATTTACATCGACAAAAAGTATATCAGCTTCTTTTACGGAAGGAATATCAATACTTTTTATATCAACTACAGATTTTGTGTTTTTCCACTTACTATCTTTTAAAATTTTGACAATATTAAATTTTTTATCATCATCAATAAATAAAATTTTGACTTTTGATTTTAAAGAATCAATTTTAGCTTCACGATTAAATGAATTATCTTTTGAAGTTGATTCTTTAGTGTTATTATGTTCCATATTACCTACATTAACGTTAATTGTATTTGTTGGACTAATTATTGGATTTATATTGGAATTTATTGAAGGATTTTTTTCAGTAATTGGGTCTTCTGTTTTTTTGTTTTTTTTATAATAACTTCTGACGGTAAATGATAATGCTGTTGCTGATAGCGTAATTCCAGACACATAATACCAATTTACTACCCAAAAATTTGAAGTATCAATGCTTAATAAATGTAAAGTAATATTCATATATAAATTATTTTTTTTAAGTTTTTATATTCGTTTCTCTTTTTTTAGCATTTCTGCAAACTCGTTTATAAGTCTGATAAAATCATACAAAGCCACCCTTTTTTGGGTAAATAGGTCTGATAAACATTAGTGTTATTTATTTTCAAATATAATTATAATTCCTCTTTTGTTTGCGTTTTTTTAAGTATTTTCTTTAAAATGTTTTAGTCTTTCCATAAAAAAAAGCCCCAATCACGAAGCTTTTTTTATGGAATCTGTGTTTAGACTGTTTTCAATTTTCACGCATAAAGTCAAATGCTCCCTTGCGAAGTTGTATTCCGTATTCCAAATAGGCTTTCATGCAGGCGAGGAAATTGGCCCAACCTTCCGTGTTTCCTATGGCCCATTTCAGGTTGTCTTCATTGTGTGGTTTTCCGTCTTCGGTCACTTTTACCACGGTGCTTTTGTCAGGTTGTTCTTCCAATATAATTTTAACGACGGTTTCTTTGTCCCAAACAAATGAAATGGAACGATTGATTTCAATCTTGACGTCTTTTACGGGAACTTCGACAGGGAATTCGGGGAATTTCCATGTCAATTCTTTTCCTGTTTCTAGTCGTCCGTTGCTCTCCGATATGAAATAATTCGTCATCTTTTCGGGATTTACAATTCCTTCAAAAACTTCTTCAATCGGTTTTTGTATTTGTATTGTTGCTTTGGCTGTCAATTTCATAATGTCAAAATTTTGAGATTATTTCTTTTTTAGTTTTTCCCTGAAAAAATCAATTGTTCGTGTCCAAGACAATGTTGCGGATTTCTCGTCGTATCGTGGAGTCGTGTTGTTGTGGAAACCGTGATTGACGCCCTCATAGAAATAAGCGGTGTGTTCCACTTTGTTTTTTTTGAGTATGGCTTCAAAAGCGGGCCAGCCTTCGTTTACCCGGGTGTCTAAACCAGCATATTGCAACAGGAGCGGCGTGGTTATTTTTTCTGCATCTACTGCGGTCGGTTGTCCTCCGTAATAAGGTACGGCTGCAGCCAAAGTCGGGATTTTGACCGCCATCATGTTGGCAATCCAGCCTCCAAAACAAAATCCGACCACGCCTACATAACCGTTGCAATCTTTGTGGGATTTCAGGTATTCGTAAGCCGCAATAAAGTCTTCCAACATTTCTTCGCGGGTACGTTTTTTTTGTAATTCTCTTCCCGCATCATCATTGCCGGGATAACCGCCCAATGGTGACAAGGCATCTGGAGCCAAGGTAATAAATCCTTCCACTGCGGCTCTTCTTCCCACGTCTTCGATATAGGGATTCAATCCACGGTTTTCGTGCACGACTATGATTCCGGGTAGTTTTTTCTTTGTTCCGGTGGGTTGGGATAAAAGTCCCTTGATGGTTCCTCCTCCTTTGGGCGATTCGTAGGTCATGAATCCTGATTTCAACCTTGGGTCGTCAGGGTTGATGGTAATGGAATCCACGTAATTTGGTGTCATAAAGCCAAGAAGTGTTGGCAACGTAAGGCTTCCTATGGCAAAAATCGATAATTTTTCGATGAATTGCCTTCTTTCAATTTTATTGTGTGCATAGTCATCGTATAAGTCAAATACTTCTTGACTGATGTCTTCTTTGGTTAGTTTTTTCATAACAGTTGTTTTTTGGTGCAACAATTTAGGAAATAAAATGATTGTTTCAACGGTATCAATGCTCAATAAGATGGGAAAATCAAATTTTATAAGTTTGTTCTATAAAAAAAACCGTTTCAATTTATGAAACGGTTTTTAGAACAAGAAAAAATGTTGTCTAAACTAAAATATTCAAATTAATACACAGATAAATAAATAATCTTTTTCCCAATATAATTATCTTCGGTATCGCTATAAAAACGGAAAACTAATTTTTGAGTTGCATATTGGTACGCCCTATTAGTGGTAGAAGTTGCGGAGGTACTTTTTATGGTTGGTACTCCCAATAGTGTTACTACCATATCCATTGTAGTGGTTGCACTATTGATTTTCCAACCATTCCCAATTTCATAAGGGAAGTTAGTGTAGCTTACTTGTGCATTTGCGCTATTTGTGTAAAAATAATTAGAGCTATACATATCAATTTGGTCTACAATCGTACTGCTTTTAATTATTATAATGCCTAATCCCTTTGAAGCATATCTCCAATATTCAGAAAGTCCATCAGTTGAATTTGTTTTAATGTCAGGCTCACCCAAAAGACTTAAAACTTTAGAAGATAAATCGGCGTTTACTTTTATTCCTTCCACAGTGTTATAATTTTTAACTCCGTGTTCTGCAAAAGTCAAATCAATATTTTTAGTGTCTTTGTATGTATTGTTGCTTAGTATAACATGTATTTTTGCGGAAGTTGCTTCGGTACTTGAAATTTCATAAATTGTACTGGCAACTTTGGTAATTTTAATTTTGGTATTACTAGTAATAACGTTTATATCTTTATAACCAGATGCTTTAATATTTAAAGTTATGGTTCCGTCGATATAAATATCTGTTTTGTTGGCTTCAATACTTGTGAATACGATTGCAGGGTCTTTCTCGTCTGAAGAACATGAAGCCAAAAGCATTACGAGACATAGAACTAAAATAGTACTAATACTGTTTTTAAAGAATGATTTTTTCATTGGTTTTTTTAAGGTTAATTTTTAGAATTGCAAATGAAGTAATAATTTTCTTATTTCAATTTCATTTATTGTTTTTTTAATTAATTCTTCGAAATTATATTTTTTGTAATTGGTTCTTTTACGGTTTCCCACATTTTAACAAAATAATTTTTTTCTTATTTAAAAAGAACAAATACTTAATTAGTTTATACATACAACTTTGTATAGTCGATAACTATCAATTGCGAGTATTTATATAGAAGATGCTATTTTGGAGAAAAGGTTGGAATTTCTTTAAGCAATATTTTCCAATCCACCCGGAAAGGGTCTGTAGGCAAAATAATGCAGGACTTCTTCGATGGCTATTTTCAAGGCTTCGTTTATGGGGAGTAAAGTGGTGCCCATTCTGTAATCAATTTGCGCCAACTGCATGTAATAATCAGTAAAAATGGGCACGTAAAGTCCTTTGCTGATGGCTTCTTCCGTATTGTTGAAGTTTTCCAGTTGGTCGTCTTTTATGATTTTGCAGGTGGCCAATCGCAGTTTGCCGTATTTGTCCCTGCTGGCGGCATTGCCAAAAAGGCGGCATATTAACCCGCGATAGCGATAGTTGTTGCAGCTTCCGTTATGTTCTTCCAAAAGAGAAAGAGGTCGGTAGATGTGACAAGTTGAAATGGAAGAATTGTCTAATTCCAACAAGGTTTTTTCGGCCAGACCATTCAAAAACAAATGGAAAGCCCAAGGCAGGAATTCCAAGGGAGAGGCATCTATGTTTGGTGTGGAACAGCATTTGCCACAGCCAGTGAGACAATGTAAACTAGTTTCGGTTTTGAAAGCAGTAATCTCCTTGTCAAGACGGTGGAATATTTCTTCAACCTGCCGAACCTTTTGTTCTATCGTCATTATTTTTTTCGTAAGGTAGGCTATTAAAAACGGCTGATGCCATAATATCCATTTACTTACGGTTTATTGTAATGGCTCCCTCGGCGAATGAAGCAAATTGCACATTAAAACTCTTCGACAACCTTTTTTCCTTCGAGCCAAGCTGACATATTCAATACGAGGTAATTCCAGTTTTGGAATCCTTTGTTGAGTAGTGGTTCTCCAGTTTCGGGATCGTAATATTCGTGCAAGGCGCCATTTTTTTCAAAATCTTTGCCAAATAATCGAACTGTTTTTGATGCCAATTCTTTTGCTTCTGCGGTGTAGCCATATTTTGCCAGACCTTTGAATACCATGTAATTGGATATTCCCCAAATTGGACCTCTCCAGTTGGATGGATTGGCACTCGCCCGAAGACTGTACATTTTTTCCATTTTGGAAAGTGTTCGAACTCCCGAGGCCGAATTAAAGGTTTTTGGATTCGAATAATGCTCTTTCACGATTCGTTCGGCTTGTTCGGGTGTTGCAATTCCTGCCCATAAAGCCAAGAAGCTGGACCAACTTTCAATGCGTTGAATCAGGCAGTCGTAATCACGCGGATAGCCGCTATGAATGACAAAAGACTTACCCAAAGTGTTGTCGGTGTGGTTGTCCACGGGACGCAAGTTCAAGTCGACACTGTAGAAAAAACCGTCGCGTTCGTCCCAACAATTTTTTTGGATGGCAGCTTTTAATTCTTTGGCATCATTGGCAAATTCTTCTCCAATGGCAGATTGGTTCAATTGGCCGGACAAATAAACCATTGCCAAGAGTTCTTTGTACATCAGGCAATTCAAGTAAATGGAAGCGGAGCTTTTTTCGGGTCTAAAAAAAGTGGCTGGATCATTGTCCACTCCAATGGCCACGTCGTTTTGCCAGTAATACAAACCCGTGGCTTTATTTCTGTGGTGTGATTTGTAGTTGTTTACAAAAGCCTGAAGATGGAAGAACTTTTCCCGGATCCATTCTGCATTGCCGCCGTTTGTCTGGGTGATAAATGCGGCATGTTGAGCCAAAACCGGTTTGTGCATGTTGACGTTATAGATATTTTCTGGGCGAATGTCTCGAGGCTTGGAGTCTTCCCATATCACGATGGGCAAATAGCCGTCCCAATCGCCGTAATGCAAAAAATTAAGGACACAACCTTGTTCGTATTGAATGGCTTCTTTTTTGTCTTTTTCAGAGCCAATGTCGGTCAAAATTTGTCTGAGGGCAATGTTGCTCAACCAGGAATCCCAGTCCCATAAAACATTGTCGTATTGGTTGCTTCCCGGGGTAAGAAAAGGATAGGTCAACGAACCACCGCCTTTGCGATACATTTTTTTGTAATCTTTATAAATATTGGTTTTGATGGTAGAAATGTAATGTGAAAGAGAATCTGATTTTTGACTATAAAGGGCAGAACTACAGAATGTAACGAGCAAGAGCAGAATTTGTATTTTCTTTTTCATGTTTTTTTGGGGCTAAAAAAAATCAAAACAATGTTTTTTTGGTTAAATAAAAAGTAAATATATAATTTTAACTATAATTATGTACTTTTAAATGTAAATGAAACACGTTAAATATTAGGTGGTGTCTAATTATTTGTTACTTTTGCTTAAACGTTAAAGCAAAATGGCTCGTAAAACTTCATTAAAGGATATTGCAAACAAGGTAGGAGTTTCTACTAGTCTAGTTTCATACGTTCTAAACAACAAAGATAAAGAAAACAGGGTAGGTAAAGAAACGGCAGATAAAATTAGAAAAGCAGCCAAAGAGCTTAATTATTTTCCGAATTTGAATGCCAGAAGTTTAAAAACCAATATCTCCCATACCATTGGTCTTATTGTGGCCGATATTTCAAATCCTTTTTTTTCCAGTTTGGCTCGAACGATAGAGGATGAGGCTTATGCCCGTAATTATACCGTGATATTTGGTTCTTCCGATGAAAATAATGACAAATTCATAAAAGTATTGGATTTTCTGAGCACTCGTCAAGTAGATGGGTTTATTGTGGCATCTCCAGAAGAATCCCGTGAAACGGTTTTGGGCCTAAAAGAATCCAATGTTCCATTGGTGCTGATTGACCGTTATTTTTCGGATATTGTCGTGAATACGGTTATGGTGGACAACTTTAAAGCTTCATTTGAAGCGACAAATCATTTGTTGAACAAAGGACACAAAAGAATTGGTGCCATCGTGTATGAATCTACACTTTTGCATTATCAGGATAGGTGCAATGGTTATCTGGAAGCCATGAAGCAAGCCGGGATTGTTGATGGAACACAGTTCTTGGCAAAAGTCAATCATCAATCATTGCAGACTGAAATTCAAGAAGCCGTACAAAAGCTGATTTTCGAAGACAAAGTAACTGCCATCTATTTTTCAACCAATACCATTGCAACGGAAGGTTTAAAACAAATTAAAAATGTTGGAAAGAAAATCCAGGAGGAAATTGACGTGGTTGCCTTTGACGAAAATTTGATTTTCCAGTTTTTGGATGTCCATGTACCTTTTGTGAGCCAGCCCATAAAGAAAATGGGGCAGGAAGCTGTTCGAATCCTGATAGACCAGATTGAGAATAAAGATCAGGGAATCATAAACGTCCTCTTGAAGGCTACGCTTGAAACAAAAGAAAAACTACAAAAAGTAAATTAAAATATATAAAAATTTAGCATAATGGCAACGCAAACAAATAAACCGGCTTTTAGTGGAATTATTCCTCCAATGGTAACACCTTTATTGTCAGACAACCTTAGCTTGGACGTCGAAGGAGTTAAACATCTCGTAGAGCATTTGGTTTCGGGAGGAGTTCACGGAATATTTATTTTGGGAACCACGGGAGAATCAACCAGTTTAAGTTACAAAACAAGAGAACAACTCATCGTGGAAAGCTGTAAAGCGGTAAACGGAAGAGTTCCTGTTTTTGTGGGAATCACGGATACTTCAATCGAAGAAAGTGTTCATCAGGCTTTAGTGGCCCATAATGCAGGAGCTGCGGCCGTTGTGGCTGCACCTCCTTATTATTATGGTTTGGGACAAGAGGAATTATACAAGTACTATTGGAGTTTGGCAGACCAAGTGAACTTGCCGCTTTTCTTGTACAATATGCCGTCACATACCAAAATAAACATCGACGTAAAAACCGTGGTTCGTTTGTCTGAACATCAAAATATTATTGGGTTGAAAGACAGTTCAGCCAATGCGGTTTACTTCCAATCGCTTTGTTATTTATTGAAAACCAATTTCAGCCTTTTGGTTGGACCGGAAGAAATCACTGCCGAAACCGTAATGATGGGCGGAAATGGTGGTGTCAACGGTGGTGCCAATCTTTTTCCTAAACTATACGTGGCACTTTATGATGCTGCAATGGCCAAAGATTTTGCCAGAATTGAAGAGTTGCAAGACTTGGTAATGGAAATCAGTACCAGAATTTACACAGTTGGATCTTATGGTTCCAGCTATTTGAAAGGATTGAAAGGGGCGCTGTCGGCATTGGGAATTGTCAACGGAAATATTGCTCCTCCTTTTACCACTTTCGACGAAAAAGAAATGACCAAAGTAATTGCCAATATCAAGGATATCGAAATAAAAGTGGCCAAGGTTTTGTAGAAAAACTAGAAAGTCCAAAGAGTTCATAAAAAAATGAGCCCGATTTATATCGAGCTCATTTTTTTTGCATTAAAACGAATTCAAAAATCCGTTTTTATCCGTGTTTTCGCAAAGCGAATTCGTTTTATCCGTATCCTAAATGGATTGCTTTATGCAGATAGAATAATCTATTCCGTCATATTGATTGTTTTGGGGCGCAAGGTCGTCAATTGCAAAACGATGGCAATCACCACCACGATAATCAACAAAACAAATACACGTCCCATTCCTCCATTGTCGGCAGCTTTTCCCAAGTATTCCGTAATAACCGCTCCAGCAGAAATTCCGACAAAGTTCATGATGCCATAGCCTGTGGCGCGATAACGTGGTGACACGAACTGGCAAAGAATAGGCATATTGTTGGTGTCAAAAATTCCAAATCCAAGACCAAAGAGCATTCCTCCAACTATGATGGCTTCGATACTGCTGCCATTGCCCAATAAAAATAAGGCAGGAATCGTGAGACTCAAACCGGCTACACTGGTGTAGATTCTTCCTTTAAGATTCCGCATGACCCATTTATCGGAAACAACCCCACCGATTAAAACCCCGACAAACGATGACATTGCGATGGTAACCGTGGCGATGGGTCCGGCCAGTGCCATATCCAGATGCAGTTTTTCCGAGAACAAGGTAGGTAGCCAGTTTTTTGCCGCCCAACCCGGCAAACTTGGAGCCGAGAAATAAAAGAGCAAAACCCAAAAAGAAATGTTTCCGAACAAGATGCCCAATCCCTTGAACATTTGCCTGAATTCCGTTCTCATCGATAATTTTTGGGAAGTGTCAAGAGTGTATGCTTTCTTTTCTTTTATGAAAAAAATCAGGATAATACTGTAAATCACTCCAATCAGGCCAACGGAGTGGAAGGTGAAATGCCAAGAAAATTGTTGTGAAACAGTTGCTCCAAATCCGCCCAAGGCTTGACCCAGGTAGATTCCGGTGGTGTGAATTCCTATGGCAAACGATCGGGTGTTCCCTTGGTGATAATCGGCGATTAAGGACAGGGCGGCAGGGATATAGAACGCCTCGCTAACTCCCATAATGGCGCGCAATACATAAATTTGATTGAAAGTGGTGGCATAACCCATCGCCATCGTGACGCCAGACCAAACAAAGAGACTGCAAATAATCATGTTTTTTCGGTTCATCCTGTCGGCAATGATTCCGGAAATGGGACTCATCAAGGCGTAAATCCAAAGGAAAATGGCCATTAGCATTCCGAAGTTTTCGGCCTTGGCCAATTCTGGAATATCAATCATCATGGACGGTTTCATGGTAGAAAGCATCTGGCGATCCAGATAATTCAACAAGGCTACAAACCATAATAAACCAACAACTATCCACGGATAGGATTTCTTTTCACTCAATTTTGCAATCATAAAATATTTACTATTAAAAAGTCCTAATATACAAATTCAAATGAAACGGAATACTGACTATTATCATATTTTATGGTGTAAATATTAACGTAGTTATGCGTTTGTCAGCAATCAATGCGACATCGATTTTAGCCCGATTATGGAACCAATAAGTGTGGTAATGAAGAAAATGCGCCAGAAGGTAGCCGGCTCTTTGAAAACAAAAATTCCCACCAAGACGGTGCCAACGGCTCCAATGCCTGTCCATACGGCATAAGCGGTTCCTATGGGCAAAGTTTGTGTGGCTTTGACCAACAAAACCATGCTGATTGTCAATGAAATTAGAAAACCGGCATACCACCAATACATTTCATTTCCATTGGTTTCTTTGGCTTTTCCCAGGCAAGAGGCGAAGGCCACTTCGAATAATCCGGCAATAATTAATAGTATCCAATTCATTTTTCAGGTTTTTTGTTTGCTACAAATATACCCGTTTGAATTCGATTTATTTATTTCCAAAAATTTAAAATTGCAGCCAAAGGCATATTGATGGTAAATTTGGTGTCCTTGTTTTGGAACCATTGTAAAGGCAGGATAAATCAGGAAATCAGTTTTAGAATTTCCCTTTCTGAATGGTTCACGGTCGCCTTGAATTTTTCGTACCACTGTTTCCAATCCGCAGTACCCATTTCTTTTGTGAGTTCTTTTTCAAAATCGGAAAGCGAGGCATGCGAAGATTCTAAAATCAATCGGTAACCTGTCCCCGTAAAATCGGTTAAAATCCGACTTCCGCTTGATTGAGGCATCAATCCGTTTTTTTCGGCTTCATCAATCAAGGCTTTGGCATCTTTATAGCGGCCAAATTGCAAATAAAATATTTCACGAACTATATACATGATTGCAAAAATTAAGGATTAGACAAAATAACTTCATTCGCATAAAGTTAATGAATAATACAATTAAATAATTGTTAATTTTCTGGAGTACAGTTTGTTGTGTTTGTTTTGAATATTTTTTTCTACATCACTTCAATAAATATTTTCTTGATTAAGTTAATTTCATCCACATACATTGTTTTTTTGCGTGTTGCAAAATAAAGCGTGTTTTCCAACGGGACTTTTCCTTTCCAAATCAATTGGATTTGATGGTTGTCGATTTCTTTTTTGCACAGGAAATCAGGTACAACCGCCAAACCTTTTCCGCTGCTCAAACAACGCACGATGGAATTGAGATTGGGCACAATATAATTGGGACGAAAATCGGCGTATTTATTGAAATTGAGTTGCCAAAAACGGCGCAAATGTTCCATGTCGCCAGTTGTTCCGTACCATTTTTGCTCTTTGAGCCAGTTTTCGGTAGCTTCAAGATTATTGTTCTTTTCCACTTCCTGGAATTCGGATAGGTTTACTTCATTTCCTCCAACCAGAACAATGGTTTCCGATGAAAAAGCTTGATATTCGATGGCGTTTTTTGTCACCATTTGCGGCGTAATGATAATGTCCAAAATACCTTTTTCCAAATTTTCTACCATTACCGGATATTCCCCAAACTGGATAATGACGTTGAAAGGCAAGGTCGAAATGTATTGTTCCAACGTGATCTGAAAGGTTTCAAAACACATCCCGATGCTGATGGTTGGTGTATGTTTTTCGGTGCTTCGTTGAAAGTTTTGTTCGGCTTCTTCGAGTTTGCTCAAGGCATCGATGGTGAAATTATAGAGTACTTTTCCTTTTTCTGTCGGCACCATTTTGCGTCCCGTTCGGTCAAATAATTTATAGCCCACGTAATTTTCCAATGAACTTAAATGCAAGCTCACGCCCGGTTGCGAAATAAACAATACTTCTGCCGCACCGGTCAAGGTTCCCGTTTTGTAAACCGCTTTAAAAGTGCGATACCATTCTAAATTTACCATAATCAACTATTATTATTCTGATGCAAAGGTATGAATTATGTTATTTTAATAATAGAAAAGACGGTTGTAAATTTGCATCATCAAATTAAAGTAAATCAAAATGACAAAAATATTTATAATTAATGGCGGACAAAAGTTTGGTCATTCAGGTGGAAGATTCAATGAAACGATTGCCCAGGAATCAGCTGATTTTTTTAGAAACAATCCCGATTTCGAAGTTAGAACTACCGATGTGAATGATGATTATGTCCCATCGGAAGAAGTGGAAAAATTCGTTTGGGCAGACGTGATTGTCTATCACACGCCCATTTGGTGGTTTCAATTGCCGCACGGTTTCAAAAAATACATTGACGTGGTTTTCACGGAAGGACACGCCAAAGGAATTTATCAAAGTGATGGACGTTCCTCTAAAAACCCGACCCGAAATTACGGAACCGGAGGAATGCTTCACGGAAGAAAATACTTGTTGACCACTTCCTGGAATGCGCCAAAAGAGGCGTTTACCTTGCCGGGAGAATTTTTCGACGAGAAAAGCGTTGATGATGGTCCGTTATTTGGTTTTCACCGAATGAATGCTTTTACGGGCATGACTTCATTGGAAAGCATCCATTTTCACGATATTGAAAAAAATGCAGATGTGCCGAGGGATATAGAGTTATACAAGGAGCATTTAACCAAAACTATTTTAAATTCGTTATCCTGAATTATCTGTTTTTTGAAATTTGTATCAGTAAAAAACCGCACTTTCTCAAAGCCAGAGGCTTTGAGAAAGTGCGGTTTTTTTAAAGCTGTTGGTTTTATCCAATTGTATTCTCGATGTTCTTTTATAAATTATTTGGCGGCTGCTTTTTCAGCTGCTTTTTTTGCTTTTATGGCATCGGTGAACGCTTTGTACATTTGCTTCCAGTTGCGACCATTGTTGTTGAGATACTGCTCCGATTTTGTTTTGTAAATTTCGAAGATGGCCGATATTTGTTTCATGCTCTTGTAATCGACAGCTTGCTCGCGGGCTTGTTTCATGAACTTGAGAATGGTTTCTTCTTCCAAGGCTGTCATGTCAGGAACGATGGCTTTGTAACCTGCCATAGTAAATTGAACTTTTCCAATGGTGTATTTATCCAAAACAAGTTCCACTTGTTCTTCGGCTAAATCCTTGCGAAGTCCTGACATCAGGTTTTCGTGGACCGTTTTTGGCATGGACGACTGGGCAATAATCTGCTTTTCCAAATCACTGAGCTGCTGTCCTGTCGTTGGATTGATTCCAGCGGGAACAATAGTGCCGGGATGTTCGTTGTTCCAGTCGCGAACCGCTTTCAAATGGGTAACGATTACGGATTGCAGTCTTTTTTCTTTTGCGGTATCGTTCAAATTCAATGAAGTAACCCATTCGGCGGCTTTCTTTTCTTGTTCCAGATTGGAATTGGCTTGTTTTTCTTCTTGGGTCAATTCCTTTTTCTGACTTTGTTGAGCGTTTGATTGTTCCTGTGCGAAAGTTGCGTTCGAAAGGAATAATGCGAATAGGAGTGCGGGTATAAGGTTTTTGTTTTTCATTACTGTTTAAATTGATTTTCTTGTTGTTAACCAGGTATCTTTAAAGCCGGCTGTTTAAATTTAATCTTTTCACCTTTGGATTTGCTCAGGTTGCCTGAAGCATCAAATAAGCTGAATTCAACTTCAAAATTTTCACCATCTTTAAAGTTAAATGCACCTGAACACATACCGTGCCCAACTGCAATTAAGTTTTCTTCTGCTTTTAAATAATAGCTTGTTTCTTTTCCTGTGGAAATATTTTTTACGGTGGTTTTAATTAGAAATTCTGATTTATCACTGGCCGAAAAAGAAAAGTTGGCAAAAATTATAGGACCGCACCCAGCTACAGTAAAAGAGCTGTTCTTGAATTTTGGACTGTCTGTCCACGCAGGTGCTGCATTGTCTAGTCTATTAACCACCGTCCATTTTATTTTTTCTCTCTCTCCGGCTGGATTGTATTTACATACCAATCTTTCTGAATTCTCAAGGTTTTCAATTATCAGTTCATACTCCTGTCCTGGCGAAAGTGTGGTTTCAGGTTTTAATATGGCCTGAGTCAAACCGTATTGTCCAACAAGAATTTCCTGAACTGTTAATTTGATTTTTTGCTGATCTGATTTTAAATATACAGGGTAGACTGTTCCAAGTTCGCTAACGATTTTTTGACTCAGCTGTTGGCCGTCAATTACGAATATTGAATTTTTATTTACTGTCTGGCCTGCAGGCCAAAAAGAAAGTCCGGTGTAAGCACATTTTGAAAATGCGTTCACTGCAGTCAGAAGCATTACTGATATTAGAATTACCTTTTTCATATTGTTAATATTGGTTTATTCTAACTAGATGATAATTTTAGGCAAAAGGTTGGAATTGCGGTTAAATAAAATCTGGTCTTCGGGTATAAGGGTTTTGTTTTTTATAGGATTTTTTGAGTTTAATGTTTTTATTGATTTAAAGCTGGACAGAATTTTGAATAGGTTCAAATGGGTACAAAATCAAACCTCTTCTTCGAGTTTTAAATGTTTTTTCCATCCCAATTTTCTGTAGTAAATATCGAATAGAAACACGGGAATAAATAGTAATGTCGTGTGTCTAAAGCCAATTGTCATTTTCAAAATAAAGTGGAGGGCAAAAATTGCTATTATGATTTCCCACACCCATTTCATCTTCTTGAATTCGGCAATTTTTAAGGTCGTTATCTTATCTTCGGATGTTTCAATTGTAAAGTCTGAACTTGAAAATTGCCCCACTTTCAAGTTGATTAGGTGTTTTCCGTTTGTTGTGTTGAACTCCATAATATCGCCATCAGAAATTGTTCCGGCTTTTTGTTTGTCAATATAGATTTCGTATTCTTTCACCCTGTTTTCTCTAGGAGGTCTTTTAATTGTAATTATTGCCATAATTTAATTTTTGTTTTCTCTCGAAACCTTTAGATTTTACGAATGTTTTTATTTTTAACATTTCCTCAAGTATACTGATTTTTTCTTGCAAAAAATTAAAAAGGTTAGTTAGATAGTTCAAACCAGCCTTTTGTTATTGTCTAAAAATTTACCGCAAATTCGCAAATTAAAAATAGAAGAATTAAATAATTTGCGAATTTGCGGTTTAACCAAATATTAATTATTCATACAAAGCCTTGTATGTACTGCAAGCCCTGTAATCGGAAGATTCTGGATCCATACCAAAAGACGCCCAAGCGCTTGGCCTGAAAATTTGGTCTTCGGGAACGTTGTGCATGTTTACCGGGATTCGGAGCATCGAGGCCAAAGTGATTAAATCGGCACCAATGTGTCCGTAAGTGAAGGCGCCGTGATTGGCTCCCCAATTGGACATCACGCTATACACATCCTTGAAAGGTCCTTTGCCTGTGAGGTTCGGCACAAACCATGTGGTTGGCCAAGTAGGATTGGTTCTTTCGTTGATGGTGTTGTGCACGTCTTCCGGAAGTTCGATGGTTTTTCCTTCGGCGATTTGCAATACGGGTCCAATGCCTTTCACAATATTGATTCGACACATGGTCACCGGCATTTCGCCTTTGGTTTTGAAAGTCGAAGAATAACCGCCACCCCTGAAATACTCCAACATTCCTGGTCCCCAAGTGGTTTTTTCGAGACATTTTTCGACTTCGCTTTCGGTAATGTCCCACCATGGTTTCATTGCCGGTTTTCCGTTGATGGTTTGTTCGCCCGTTCCGTCCAATGCCGAAGCACCGGAATTGATGAGGTGGATAAAACCGTTGGCAGCATCGCCTTTTAGCTCGTAACCCGTCACTCTTTTCACGGCTTCTGGACTCCAATAGGTTCTCACGTCGCTGAAAATTTGGGCTGCACCTGTCAATAAATGTCCGAACAACATCGAAACTCCGTTCAAACTGTCGTTTTCAGTGGCCAACATAAACGGTTGACGGATGCCGTTCCAGTCGAAAGAGGAAGTAAGGATGGCTTCCATAAAATCGCCATTCGGCAAATGGTCCGTCCATTGTCTTTGCCCTTGGAAACCTCCTGAAATAGCATTTCTTCCCAAGGCTTCTTCGCCGTAACCCAAGGCTTTCAGCTTTGGATTTCCAATCATCAAGTCACGACCAATCAAGGCCATTTTTACGACAAATTCCCAATCTTTGTCCAATTCGGCTCTCGATTTTTGTCTGTTTTCAGGATTGTAATCTTTTCCTTCTTTGCATTTGGCTTTTGTCCAAGCAAAGGCTTTTTCGTATTCTTCTTTGTCGTAGATTTCGTGTTCGATTCGTCTCGAAAATTCGGTCATGTCAATGTTTTCACATCGCATTCCCAAAAAGCTTTCGAAGAAATTTGGGTCAATGATGGAACCCGCAATTCCCATGGAAACAGCTCCCATTGACAAATACGACTTGCCTTTCATCGTGGCCACTGCCAAACCGGCTTTTCCGAAAAGCAATAATTTTTTCTGTACATCTTCAGGAATGCTGGTGTCGTCACTGTCTTGAACATCACGGCCGTAAATGCCAAAGGCTGGAAGCCCTTTTTGGTTGTGTCCCGCCAAGGCTGCCGCCAAATAAACCGCTCCCGGACGTTCGGTTCCGTTGAAACCCCAAATGGCTTTTGGAATCAGGGGATCCATATCGATGGTTTCGCTCCCATAACACCAGCAAGGCGTCACGGTCAGGCTCAAACCAACGCCTTCTCTCGAAAATTTGTCGGCAGAAGCTGCGGCTTCGGCAACACCGCCAATGCAGGAATCCGAAATAACGCATTCCACTTTGCTGCCATCGGCGTGTCTCAGGTTTTTTTCCAGGAAGTCGGCGGCGATTCTCGCCATATTCATGGTTGATTCTTCCAACGATTCTCTCACGCCGTCCAATCTTCCGTCTATTACGGGTCTGATTCCTATTTTGGGTAATTGTCCAATCAAGTTTTTAAAGTTCATTTTTATACCTTGTTTTAATGTAAATTTTTCGAGACTATTTGTTTAAACAGCTTTTAAAAATACTACTTTTTTTAAGATAATAAGTGACTGGAATAAAATAATTGTATTTTTTACACTAAAAATATTTATTCTAAAGAATATGTGGTTTTGTACTTGTTTTTCGAGCGAATTAATTTACAAATATTAGCTTGAAAAGAGATGGTGTTTTTTGTTTTTTTTCGAATGTGGCAATTTTCCGGCACGATATTATTGCAGCATTTTTTTGACTATTTTTACGCATCATCAAACAGTATCCAATGGCATTAATGAAACGAATAAACGAAAAAGCAAAATCCTATTTAAGTTCCGGATTTGGGATAAATACCAGTAGCTACGGTGGACGTTTCGTGAATAAAAACGGTAAGGCCAACGTCGAGAAACAGGGAATGCACTTCTTGCATCGCATCAGTTGGTACCACACGATGATTGATATGCCTACCTGGAAATTTATGTTGGTGCTTTTGACTTTTTATGTCTGCATCAATTTTCTTTTTGCCATCCTTTATTTTGCTATCGGCATCGAATATTTGAATGGCATTGACCCTTTGGAATCGGAATGGGTCAAGTTTGGAGAGACTTATTTTTTTAGTGCACAAACATTTACCACCGTGGGTTATGGTCACGTTAGCCCTTCGGGATTTTTGGCGAGTACCGTTTCGGCCTTGGAGGCCTTGATTGGCTTGTTGAGTTTTGCCATCGCCACCGGTTTGTTCTTCGGGCGTTTTAGCAAACCTGTTGCTTTCTTGAAATTTTCCCACAATGCCATAATAGCTCCGTACAAAGACATCACGGCCTTGATGATTCGTTTGACTCCTTTCAAAAACACCAATTTGACTGATGCCGAAGCTAAAATAACGGTGGGAATTAGTATCGAGGAAGATGGCGTGATGAGGAATAAATTTTATTCGCTGGATTTGGAATTGGATAAAATCAATGCGCTAACTTTGAGCTGGACTCTGGTGCATCCCATTACGGAAGACAGTCCGCTGTATCAATTTACGAAAGAAGATTTTGAGGCTGTCAATGGTGAAATTTTGGTGTTTATCAAAACTTTTGACGACATGTTCAGCAATACCGTTGCCATTCGTACTTCCTACACTTTCGAAGAGGTTGTTTATGGGGCAAAGTTCCAGCCGATGTATTCCAGAAATGATGCGAATACCAAAACCATTTTGTATCTGGATAAGTTAAATCATTTTGAAAGTGTTGCTTTGTAGTTCCAGGGTCTAAAAAATATTTCATTACATTTGTTTATTAAATTATGACAAATGATGAACAATATTAAATCTGTCTTTAGTATCAAAGACCTGGAAAACCTATCTGGAATAAAAGCGCATACAATCCGGATTTGGGAAAAAAGATATAATATTCTGGAGCCTATGCGTTCCACGACCAACATTAGAAATTACGATACGCATAATTTGCAAAAATTGCTCAACATTGTTTTGTTGCACAATTACGGTTATAAAATTTCCCGAATTGCCGAATATTCATCCGAGAAAATGGAGCTTCTTGTCAGGGAAATAATTTCGGAAAAAAGTTCCAAAAATCACGCCATCAATGCTTTTAAAATGGCGATGATGAATTTTGACCAAGTCTTGTTTTTCAAAACCTACGCCAATCTGCTTTCCGAGAAATCCTTCCGGGAAATTTTTTACGACGTCATGATTCCGTTAATGAACGAAATTGGATTGTTGTGGCAATCAGGTACGATAACGCCGGCCCAAGAGCATTTTATTTCGTTTTTGATCAAACAAAAATTACTCGTGAACACCGAAAAAATCCAACTTTTGGAACCAACTAGAACCGACAAGATTTTTGTTTTGTATCTCCCGGAAAACGAAATTCACGAATTGGGGTTGATGTATTTGAACTATGAAATCTTGCTCAACGGCTATAAAACCATTTATCTTGGCGAGAGCGTTCCTGTTGACAGTTTGAAGGACATGAAGCAATATTTTGACAATATTGTTTACATTTCTTACTTTACCATTCAGCCTTCTAGAGATGCGATTGATGATTATTTAAAAGAAATTGCAGCCGAAATAATGGATTCCAATTCGCAGATTTGGTTGCTGGGCAGAATGACCCAATTCATTGATGTCAAAAAGATTCCCGAGAACATGATTGTCTTTAATTCCATTCCTGATTTGGTAAACGAATTGTAATTTATTGTTAAGAGTAATTATTTTGTTTAACTTTTTTATATATTTGTTAAACAAATGAAAAAAACAATTACAATAATAGGTTCAGGATTTTCGGCATTGGTAGCTTCTTGCTATTTGGCGAAGGATGGTTTTGATGTAACGATTCTTGAAAAAAATCATACCGTTGGAGGTCGAGCAAGACAACTTTCAAAAGACGGTTTTACTTTTGATATTGGTCCCACTTGGTATTGGATGCCGGACGTGTTCGAGAAATTTTTTGCCGATTTTGGCAAAAAGCCTTCCGATTATTATCATTTGGACAAACTGAATCCAGCCTATGAAGTTTATTTTGGCAAAGTAGATTCGATTAAAATTCCCGATAATTTAGCCGATATTCTTTTCATTTTTGAAAAGGAAGAAAAAGAAAGTGCCAAACACTTGAATGATTTTTTGGATAAAGCCAAACACAATTATGACGTGGCCATCAAGGATTTGGTGTATCGTCCCGGAATTTCCATAACCGAATTGATTACGCCCGCTACCATCAAAAAAGCAAACCAGTTTTTTAGCAGTATTAGAACCACGGTTCGAAAGAAAATCAAGAATCATCGCCTCCAGCAAATAATGGAATTTCCGGTTTTGTTCCTCGGAGCAAAGCCGTCCAATACACCTTCGTTTTATAGTTTCATGAATTATGCTGATTTTGGTTTGGGTACTTGGCATCCAAAAGGCGGAATGTATGAAGTGGTCAAAGCAATGGTGACTTTGGCTGTGGAATTGGGCGTGAAAATTGAAACCAACCAAAATGTCGAAAAGATCAATGTTGAAAATGGAGAGGTAAAAAGCATAGTTTCCAATGGAATCACGATAGAATCTGATGTCGTTTTAAGTGGTGCTGATTACCATCATACGGAAACTTTGTTGGAAGAAAAATACCGGGGTTATTCCGAGAATTATTGGGACAGCAAAATTTTTGCACCATCCTCATTGTTGTTTTACGTGGGTTTTGACAAGAAAATAGACAATGTTTCGCATCACACCTTGTTTTTCGACACCGATTTTGATGTTCACGCGAAGGCTATTTACGACAATCCGAAATGGCCTGAAAAACCTCTTTTTTACGCAAGTTTTCCAAGCAAAACCGATTCGACCGTTGCACCCGAAGGAACAGAAGCCGGAATATTCCTGATTCCCATTGCGCCCGGAATTGAAGACACGTTTGAAATAAGAGAGAAATATTTTAAAAGCATTATCGAAAGATTTGAGCAATTGACCAATCAAAAAGTATCGGAAAATATTCTTTTCAAGGAAAGTTTCTGCGTGAATGATTTTGTGAATGATTATAATTCATACAAAGGGAATGCTTATGGATTGGCCAATATCCTCACGCAAACCGCTTTTTTGAGACCCAAAATCATCAGCAAAAAAGTCAAAAATTTATTTTTCACGGGACAATTAACCGTTCCTGGACCGGGAGTTCCCCCATCGATAATTTCAGGAAAAATAGTGTCGGATTTGATTAAAAAACAATTTACAAATATTTAATAGCTATGAAACAATTATTTGATGAAGTATCGTTTAAATGCAGTGTTTTGGTAACCAAAAGTTACAGCACTTCATTTTCTTTGGCTGTTAAAATGCTGGCACCAAGTATTCGGGAAGCCATTTACAGCATTTATGGTTTTGTTCGTTTTGCCGATGAAATCGTGGATTCTTTTCACGGTTTCGACAAAGAAACCTTGATAAATGATTTCGAAAACGAATATTATAAAGCCCAAAAAATGGGTATCAGTTTGAACCCGATTTTGAATTCTTTTCAACAAACGGTGAACAAATTCAATATTACTGACGACTTGATCCAGTCTTTTTTGAAGAGTATGAAAATGGATTTGGTCAAATCGGATTATCACAACAAGAAGGAATTTGACGACTATATTTATGGTTCTGCCGACGTGGTGGGTTTGATGTGCTTGAAGGTTTTCGTGAAAGGCGACGAACAAAAATTCGAGGAACTGAAAGGGGAAGCGATGCGTTTGGGTTCTGCATTCCAAAAAGTGAATTTCCTTCGGGATTTGAAAGACGACAATCTGGTTTTGAACCGAAATTATTTTCCGGGTGTCGATTTGAAATCCTTTGATGAAAAGTCCAAAGCCATGATTATCCAAGAAATTGAAGAGGATTTTCGAGTGGCTTTGCAAGGAATCAAAAAATTGCCTTTGGAAGCCAAATTCGGGGTTTACACCGCTTATGTCTATTATAAAAAACTATTGCGAAAATTGGAAAATACGCCTTGCCATAAAATTGGAAGCGAAAGAATTCGGGTTTCCAACTATGCTAAAGGGCTTTTGTTTGCCAATTCTTTCGTATCTTACAAATTGAATTTGGTGTAACTAATTTGCTGCCCATTCATCTAAAAAAACATTTTGAAATGATAGCTTTCCTGATTTTTTTGGCCACTTATTTGCTGATGGAATGCGTGACTTGGTGCACGCACAAATTTGTGATGCATGGTTTTTTATGGTATTTGCACGAAGATCATCACCAGCCCAAATACGCCCATGTTTTCGAGCGCAACGATTTGTTTTTCGTGATTTTTGCCACACCTAGCATTTTGCTTTTTTATTTTGGGGCAGAAGCCGGTTTTGACTACAAGTTCTTTATCGGATTGGGTATTTTTGCTTATGGATTGAGCTATTTTATCGTGCACGACATCATCATTCACCAACGATTGAAACTTTTCAAAAACACCAAAAACAAGTATTTGATTGCCCTTCGCAAAGGCCATAAAGTCCATCACAAACACTTGGGAAAAGAACACGGAGAATGTTTCGGGATGTTGTTTGTGCCGTTCAAATATTTTAAAATTTAGTTATGTCGTTGTATTTTTTTTTAAATATCGCTTCCTTTTTCATCCCGTTTCTCTACAGTTTCGAAAGCAGGATGAAATATATCAACCGATGGAAAGCTGTTTTTTCGGCCATCTTTATTACTGCCATTTTCTTTATTGTTTGGGATATTATTTTTACCAAAATAGGAGTGTGGAGTTTCAATCCACGGTATCATTCCGGTATTGAATTCTTTGATTTGCCTATCGAGGAATGGCTGTTTTTTATCTGTATTCCGTATGCGAGTATCTTCATTCACTTTGCTTTTCATTATTTTTATCCAAAGGTTTCGTTGACGGACAAAACGGTGAAAATCATTTATTGGATTTTAATGGTGGTACTTTTGCCGACTATCGTGATTCATTATGATAAGTGGTACACGGTAATTAATTACAGCGTTTTGGTATTGGTTTTGACTTACACGGTTTTCAAAGTTCCCCATATTTTGAATACGTTTTTCATCACTTTTCTTATCATATTAATTCCATTTGCCTTGGTCAACGGAATTTTGACAGGTAGTTTTATTGATGAGCCGGTGGTGTATTATAATAATGCAGAAAATCTGGGAATACGGTTGGGAACCATTCCGATTGAAGATGTTGGTTATGCCTTTTCGATGTTGCTGATGAGTTTGGTCTTGATTAAAAAAGTAGAAAAATAATTAGCCACAGATTGGACGGATTAAACGGATTTACACCGATTTTTGTGAATGCGGTAGTGGAATTATAATATTTTTAATGAGTTTTTATAATCTGCGAAAATCTGCTAAATCTGCGTGCTTATTTTTTCACGCAGATTTATCAGATTCGGCAGATTTTATGCAATAAGAATAAAAACAACTGAAATGAAAGTATATAAAAAAGAAACCGTTCAGCATATCAATGCGAGTATCGAGGAATGCTGGGCTTTTTTTTCAAGTCCAAGGAATTTGCAGAAGATTACGCCAGAAACGATGGGTTTCAATATCACGGATTTCGACGGAAAAAACATGTATGCTGGACAAATTATCCAGTATAAAGTCTCTCCGCTTGCAGGCTTGAAATTGCGTTGGACGACCGAGATAACCATCGTGAAAGACAAGCAGTATTTCATCGACGAACAACGTTTCGGGCCTTATGCTTTGTGGCATCACAAACATTTTTTTGAGCCAACCGAAAACGGGGTAAAAATGACCGATGTGGTTCATTATGCCTTGCCTTTGGGGTTTATTGGTCGAATAATGAATGCTTTGGTGGTCAAAAACAAGTTGAAAGACATTTTCGAATATCGAGTTATGGCCGTAAACCAAATTTTCAATTCCAAATAATGAACAAACAAGAAATAACCCTTTTTTGGTTTCGCAGGGATTTGCGATTTGAAGACAACGTGGGCTTGTTTCACGCACTTCAATCCAAATTTCCAGTGATTCCGTTGTTTATTTTTGATGAAGCCATTTTGGACAGTTTGCCAAAAAATGACGCCAGAGTTGGTTTTATTCACGATTCGCTTTCGAAAATACATCAGAAATTGCAGGAAATGGGTAGTTCTCTTTTGGTCAAAAAAGGGAAAACCCAGGAAGTTTGGCAAGCGCTTCTTCAAGAATTCGATGTCAAGGAAGTATTCTTCAACAAAGATTATGAACCGTATGCCATCAAAAGGGATTTGACTATTAGCGAATTATTGGAAGCGAATAAAACGACTCATTTTTCATTCAAAGACCAAGTGATTTTTGAAGAAAAAGAAATCGTGAAAGCCGATGGATTGCCTTATACAGTTTACACGCCTTATAAAAATAAATGGTTGGAGAAATACAATTCGATGGCTCCAGTTCAAGAATATGATGCCACTGAAAAGTTCTCCAATTTTCACAAAAACAACTTTGTTTTTCCAACATTGGAACAAATAGGATTTGAGGAAAGTCCCATAAAAGTAATTCCGCATAACTTGAAAAACGTTTCCAAATACCACGAAACCCGTGATTTTCCTGCTTTGGACAGCACGACACATCTTTCGCCACATTTGCGTTTTGGAACGGTAAGTATTCGTAAATTAGTCAATTGGGCGACGCATAAAAATCAAGTGTTTTTGAGCGAATTGATTTGGAGAGAGTTTTTTATGCAAATTCTGTTCAGTTTTCCGAAAGTGGTCACGAATAATTTCAAATCTGCTTATGACGGAATTCAATGGCGGAACAACGAAGAAGATTTCAAGCGCTGGTGTTTGGGAACCACGGGTTATCCGATGGTGGATGCCGGAATGCGTGAACTCAATGAAACGGGTTATATGCACAATCGGGTTCGAATGGTGGTGGCAAGTTTTCTCTGCAAACATTTATTGATCAACTGGCAATGGGGCGAGGCTTATTTTGCCGAAAAGTTGTTGGATTTTGAATTGTCGGCCAATGTCGGAAACTGGCAATGGGCTGCGGGAACGGGTTGTGATGCCGCACCTTATTTCAGGGTTTTTAATCCGGAAATTCAACTGAAGAAATTTGACGAAAAAGGAATCTACATCCGAAAATGGATTCCAGAATTTGATTTGGGATATGGCGAGCCAATGGTGGATCACGCTTTTGCTAGAGACCAAGCAATTGCAACTTATAAAAAAGGAATTTTGAAATGAAGACAAATGTATTAATAAGCGGAGGAACGGGATTTATAGGCAAGCATTTGACTCGTTTATTGGTCGAAAAGGGATTTTCTGTTTCCATTTTGAGTAGAAGTGAAAAAGAAAACACCGAGGATGTCAGCTTTTATAAATGGAATGTCGACAAGGATTATATTGACGAAAATGCGGTTTTAAATGCGGATTACATCATTCATTTAGCCGGTGAAGGAATTGCTGATAAACCTTGGACAACAAAGCGTAAAAAGGTAATTGTTCAAAGCAGGGAACATTCCATTGAGCTGATTTATGCGGTTTTGAAAAAGAATAATAAAAAACCCGAGGCTTTTATTTCGGCATCGGGAATTGGCATTTACGGGGCAATAAATGGATCGGAAATTTGCACAGAAAATACTTTGCCAGCCGATGATTTCTTGGGAACTACGTGTCAAAAATGGGAAGCTGCCGCCGATACTATCGAGAGTTTGGGAATTCGCGTGGTTAAAATCCGCACGGGTTTGGTATTGGGTAAAGATGATGGATTTCTAAAAAAAATGGTGCCTATTTTTAAATTAAGATTGGGTTCTGCCTTGGGTTCGGGAAAACAATATATGCCTTGGATTCATATTGACGATTTGTGTGGAATTTACTTCGAAGCCATCAATAATCCCAATATGGTTGGCCCTTATAACGCAGCCATTAACGACAATACAACAAATGCTGTTTTTTCAAAAGCATTGGCGAAAATTTATGGCTATTCGATTTGGTTGCCCAATGTTCCAGCTTTTTTGTTGAAAATAGTATTGGGTGAAATGGCTCAAATCGTCCTCACCGGACAAAGAGTTTCTTCGGTCAAAATAGAAGAAACTGGGTTCAAGTTTCAATTTACAACTTTGGAGACCGCACTCAGGAATTGTGTTGTAGAATAGATTTACTGAACCAGGAATACTGTTTGTATATTCACGGTTTCCGCCACTTTCATACTCAATATTTCGGGAATTTTAATATTGAAGTCTTTGGTGTTTACATTGAAATCCGTGGTAATTTCCAATCCATTGTTCAATTTTCTGAGGATTGCAATCGTGTTGATTTTTTTGGATTTTCCGTGTAATTTCAATGTGCCTTTGAGTCTGAATTCTTTAGGCAAATTTCCAATGATATTAAGGTTGAAACCTTCGATTATACCTTTGAAACTGGCTTTTGGATAGTTGCCACTTTCCATGTAATTTTCGTTGAAATGCTGCTCCATCAAGGCAATCTTGAAGTGAAAATCTCGTATGAAAACTGAACTTTTGATTTCTCCCGTTTTTAGAGTTAGCGTGCAAGTTGCATTTTCGCTTTTTGCTTTCACTTCTTCAAATAATGGCACTGAAGCCTCAAAATTGATGATTCCTTTATAGGCAACCATCTTTTCTTGAGCCATTATTATATTGGCAAAACACACCAGAAAAATTAGAGTAATTTTTTTCATCTTGGCAAAAATGAATTGATTATCTAAAGTTACAAAATTCAGTTGATAATTCCTTGAATTTATTAGGAAAAATTACCTTTTTTTAGGAAGGAAATTAATTGTTTTATTCCCTGTCTGCATTAGCTGGATTCAGGCTGTTTTTTTGTATGTCGTTTTGTTGTTTCAATTGATTTTGGAACTTGAAAAGAGGAATGTTCACAAATTGTTCTTCGCTGCTTTCAAATATTTGGCATAAAGTTTTTTTTAAATATGCTACACTAATTCTTGCCCCAAAAATCAATTTATATAGAATTCTATCCTGATTTTTATCATTTTTATATTTGGATAAATTTGTCTTTTTATTAAGAATATGATAATTATCATATATTTAAATTAAGAATTTTATCAAAAAATCAAGTTTAAATATCAAAAATGCATTCTTGGTTGTATGTGTATAAAATACATTTGTATGTGGTTATTCATGAAGCAGAAGAAAATAGTGTTGCAGGCAATAACCGATTAAATTTTAATTTCTTACTCATTTTTAGACTAAACAATATTTTCGGATGAAAAATAAATCATTCTTGGCTTTCGATCTTGGAGCAACTAGCGGGCGCACCATTTTGGGTACAGTTGAAAACGGTCGCCTTCAAATGAAGGAACTGACCCGTTTTTCCAATCAAATACTTCAAATCGGGAATCACATACATTGGAATATTTATTCCTTGTTCGAACATTTGAAAGAAGGACTTGTTGCCGCCAAAAGAGAAGGTGTGGAAATCGCTTCCATTGGGATTGATACTTGGGGCGTGGATTTTGTTTTGCTGGCCGAGGACGGTTCTATACTTGGTGCACCATATGCCTATCGCGATCCGCATACCATCGATATACCCGAAAAATATTTCGACCTGATTTCGCGTGAAAAAGTATATGAACTAACGGGAATTCAAGTGATGAATTTTAATAGTTTGTACCAACTTTTTGCCTTGAGTCAAGCCAACAATTCTTTGTTAAAAAGCGCCAAGGAATTGTTGTTCATTCCCGATGCCTTGGCTTACATGCTTACCGGAAATAAAGTCGTGGAATATACTGTTGCGTCCACTTCCCAAATTTTAAATCCACGCACCAAAAAATTTGAAGCCGAATTGCTTGAAAAAGCGGGAGTTTCGCCTTCCATTTTGGGAGAAATCGTGATGCCGGGTCATTTGATAGGCACACTAAAAGACGATTTGGCAGCAGAAAGCGAATTAGGAAAAATCAATGTAATCGCTGTCGCAGGACACGATACGGCTGCTGCGGTTGCTGCGGTTCCAGCTACCAGCGAAAATTTTGCTTACCTAAGTTCAGGAACTTGGTCCTTGATGGGTATTGAAGTAAAAGACCCGATTATCAACGGCGAAACTTTTGCGTTGAACTTCACCAACGAAGGCGGAATTGAAGGAACGACCCGTTTCTTGAAAAACATCACGGGAATGTGGCTGTTGGAGCAATGTTTGAAAGACTGGAAAAACGAAGGCATCACTTATGCTTACGAAAAACTGGTTCAAATGACCGCCACTGTTCCTGCTTTTCAATCCCTGATTGATCCCGACCATGTTTCATTTGCCAATCCAGTTTGCATGCCGACCGCAATAGCCGATTATTGTCGGGCAACGAATCAAATCGTGCCTTCCACGCATGCCGAGTTTGTTCGATGCATTTTCGAAAGCCTTTCGCTCAAATACAATTATGTATTGGGAAAACTCAAGGACTTGTCGCCTTTTTCAATTGAAAAATTGCATGTAATTGGAGGAGGATCAAAAAATCCTTTGTTGAATCAATGGACTGCCAATGCCACGGGAATTACCGTAATTGCTGGCCCTTCTGAAGCAACTGCCATCGGAAACATTATGATTCAAGCCAAGTCTGCCGGTTGCGTAAGCTCGTTGCAGGAAATGCGCCAGATCATTGCCAATTCGGTGCCATTGGATGAATTCAGTCCGGAAGAACCGGTAGTTTGGTATGAAGCGTACCAAAAATTCTTGAGCATTACCCAGTTAAAAAAAGAAACCTACGCCCACCACGTTTAGGTTGAAAAAGAATATACAATAAAATAAATAATAGAAGAATGAAAAAGTTAGATGTTAAATTAATGCATCCTGTTGAGCAAATCAACATGGTCATTGGAAGAATTTACGAAAAAGGAATGACTACCACCTCAGGGGGCAATATTTCGATAAGAGATAAAAATGGAGATATTTGGATTACACCTTCTGCTGTAGATAAAGGAGATTTGACCCCGAAAGATATTGTTTGCGTAAAAAAAGACGGAACTATTGTAGGCTTGCACAAGCCATCATCTGAATTCCCTTTTCATAAAGCCATTTTTGAAGCGCGTCCCGACATTAATGCAATCATTCACGCACACCCTCCAGGATTGGTGGCTTTCAGCATCACTCGCCAAGTTCCCAATACCAATATCACTCCCCATTTCCGTTCTGTTTGCGGTAAAGTAGGTTATGCACCTTATGGTTGTCCGGGAAGTAAGGAATTAGGCAAAAAAATTGCGGATCAATTTATCGGTACCGATTCTAAAGCCGTAATCATGGAAAACCACGGAGTTGTGTTGGGAGGGTCCGACATGCTGGATGCCTACCAACGATTTGAAACCTTGGAATTGTGCTGTTGCACCATCGTGAGTGCCGGTAAATTGGGGAAAGTTCACGCATTGACCGATGAACAAATTCAACAGTACAGAGCACAAATTCCTTCGAAAACCTCCCAGTTTTCTGATGTGGGATATCCATCAGATGAATTAGCGATAAGAAGAGATATGGTAAATATCATTCACCGTGCCTGTGAGCAGGGATTAATGATTTCAACTTTTGGAACAGTTTCAGCTCGTTGGAGTGGAAATGACTTCTTGATTACGCCGCACAATGTCTCTCGTTGGAACATTTCTGCCGATAATATCATCCAGGTTAAAAACGGAATGACCGAAGACAATAAAAACCCAAGTTATCAAGTGCCATTGCACCAACGCATTTACGAGCAAAACCCGCACATCAATTCCATCATCATGACACAGTCTCCTAATTTGATGGCCCACTCAATCAGCGGAACCAAATTTGATGTTCGAACCATTCCGGAAAGCTGGATTTTCTTGCAGGATGTACCTTCCGTTCCTTTCGGTTCTTTATTCGATGATATAGACGGTATGGCAAATATGTTTGACAAAAATCGCGTTGTCTTGATCGAAAATGACTGTGTTGTTGTTACAGGCGACAAACTGCTAAACACATTCGACTACCTGGAAGTGGCCGAATTCAGTGCCAATTCATTGGTAATGGCTGCCTCAGTTGGTCCTTTGTGTCCAATGGGTGATGCCGAAATCGATGAATTGAGAGTGGCTTTTAGCGCAATAATAAGATAAATAAAGAACTATCCCATCATTTAGAAATTAATGTTGTTTCCTTAAATCGGTTTGTCAAGTCGAGCGCAGTCGAGACTAACCGTTGAGTCTCGACTGTGCTCGACTTGACAGGGTACATTCTTTTCTAAAGGGTATTTTAAAATTGAAAAAAATAAAAAAAATATAACAATATCATGAGTGCCATTAAAAGAATTATTTTAAATGAAATGTCCTATTATGGGGCAGGAAGTCGTTCTGTACTTGCAGACGAAATCAAAAAAAGAGGCTTGAAAAAAGTGTTTATCGTTACCGACAAGGATTTATTGAAATTTGGAGTGGTCGAAAAAGTGACGAGTATTTTAGATGCAGCAAAAATCGAATACACTATTTTTTCGAATGTAAAACAAAACCCAACCGTTGCCCAAGTAAAAGAAGGCGTTGTCGCTTTTAGTGAGTCCGGTGCCGATGCTATTGTGGCCATTGGTGGAGGTTCGCCAATTGATACTGCCAAAGGAATAGGGATTATTTCCAACAATCCTGAATTTGCCGACGTGGTTTCCTTGGAAGGAGTGGCCGACACCAAAAACAAATCTGTTCCGATTATTGCTTTGCCAACCACGGCTGGAACGGCTGCCGAGGTAACCATCAATTACGTGATTACCGACGAAGAAAACGTGAAGAAAATGGTTTGCGTTGACCCTAACGTTATTCCTGTTCTTTCCATTGTCGATGCCGAATTAATGTTGAGCTTGCCGCCAAGTTTGACCGCTGCAACAGGAATGGACGCCTTGACCCACGCCATCGAGGGCTATATTACCAAAGGGGCTTGGGAAATGTCGGATATGTTCGAATTGAAAGCCATCGAAATGATTGCCAAACATTTGCCGGTAGTGGTTAAAAATCCATCGGATGTAGTGGCTCGTGATGGTATGGCCGTTGCCCAATACATTGCCGGAATGGGATTTTCTAACGTTGGATTAGGATTGGTACACGGAATGGCACATCCATTGGGAGCTTATTACGACATTCCACACGGAGTTGCCAATGCCTTGTTATTGCCAATCGTTATGGAATACAACACCGAATCCTCGATTGCCAAATATGTTGACATTGCCCGTGCGATGGGAATAAAAGTGGATCATTTGTCGCTTTCAGACGCTGCACAAGCCGCGGTTGATGCCGTGAAAAATCTTGCCATTGAAGTAGGTATTCCAGAAAAATTACAGCTTTTGAATGTTAAAGAAGAAGACTTGGAAAGACTTTCCCAATCGGCTTTCGAAGACGTTTGTACTCCAGGAAATCCTCGTGAAGTAAAATTGGGCGATATTTTGGAATTGTATAAAAAAGCATTTTAACCAACCTTAAAAATAAAAAATGAAATGAGCATAATAGATAATTTGGTCGCAAACCCCAATAATGATATGCGAATTACATATGACCGACAAAAAACAATAAATATCAACATATGAAAACAGAACAAATTAATCAAGCGTTCGAATATGCAAAAACACGATACGCCGGATTTGGAATCGACGTGGAAAAAGCAATTGCCGACATGGACAAATTATCCATCTCGCTACACTGTTGGCAAGCCGACGACGTTACTGGATTTGAAGCCGGAAATGATGAATTGACGGGCGGTATCCAAGTTACTGGAAATTATCCAGGTAAAGCCAGAACCATTGCCGAACTTCGTGCCGACATCGACAAAGCAATGTCTTTAATTCCGGGCGAACACCGAGTGAATTTACACGCTTTGTACGGGGATTTTGGTGGAGAAAAAGTAGATCGTGACCAAATTGAAATCAAACATTTCCAAAGCTGGATTGATTGGGCAAAAGAGAAAGGATATAAACTGGATTTTAACGCCACATGTTTCTCCCACGAAAAATCAGCCGATGGATTTACCTTGTCACACCGTGATCCTGCCATTCGCCAGTTTTGGGTAGAACACGTGATTCGTTGTCGTAAAATTGCCGAAGAAATCGGACGTCAATTGGGTTCAAAATGTATCCACAACATCTGGATTCCAGACGGGTCGAAAGATTTAATCGTGGATCGTTCGTTATATCGTCAAAACTTGAAAAATTCATTGGACAATATTTTCGAATACAAATCGAATGACGAATTGATGTTGGACAGTATCGAATGTAAATTATTTGGTATTGGAAGCGAAAGTTTTGTGGTGGGTTCACACGAATTTTATATGGGTTATGGCATTGCCAATAACAAAATGATTACTTTGGATGCGGGACATTTTCACCCTACAGAAGTAATCTCCGATAAAATTTCCTCTTTATTATTGTTTACACCAGAAATCCTGCTTCACGTAAGTCGCGGTGTTCGTTGGGATAGCGATCACGTCGTGATTTTAAACGACGAATTGCAAGCCATTGCCCAAGAAATTATTCGTGCCAAAGCCTTGGATAGAGTTCACGTAGGATTGGATTTCTTCGATGCTTCTATCAACAGAATTGGTGCTTACGTAATTGGTGTTCGCGCCACACAAAAAGCATTTTTGCAAGCCTTGTTGGAACCAAGTGCACAATTGAATTCTTACGAAGTAAACGGTCAAAATTTCGAACGTTTGGCCTTGTTGGAAGAAGCCAAGTCATTGCCTTGGGCTGCCGTATATGATTACTATTGTTCAACAAAAGGAATCACTCCAGCTGAAGATTATATTTCTGACATTCAAGAATATGAAAGAAATGTAACTTCCAAAAGATAAATTATTAACTCCTCGATTTCTTGTAAAAAAGGAGTTGGGGAGTTTTTTTATCTTGATTTTTTCTATTTACTAACCAATTAATTGTCTGCTATTTTTATAATTTACCGTTTTACTTTTGATTTTACTGGAATAAAAAGCACCGTCTCTTCGAGTGATTTTTAATAGTAATGCGATAGCTTTACTATTAAAAATTGTATCGAGAAGTTTTCAATTTTGGAGTTCTCGATACATTTTATTAAAAAAAGCTTTCGCATTTTTTAATAAACACTCGAACAGACGTGTATATTTAGATTGATTTATCTTAGTAAATTTAAAACCTAGATGGTATTAAACGTATGATTAGAGCAGATTTCAATAAAAAATGAATGCACTTTTAGGATTACTTTTTCATTCTATCGGAGGTTTTGCTTCGGGTAGTTTTTATATGCCTTACAACAAGGTAAAAGGTTGGGCTTGGGAAAGCTTTTGGATTATTGGCGGGTTGTTTTCCTGGTTGATAGTGCCGCCATTGGCTGCTTATCTTACCATTCCGGGATTTGGAACCATTATAGCCAATTGTTCCACCCAAATTTTGACCATCACTTTCATAATGGGACTTCTCTGGGGAATAGGAGGCTTGACTTACGGTTTGGGCGTTCGCTATTTGGGAATGTCATTGGGGAATTCCGTGGTTTTGGGTTTTTGCGCCGCTTTTGGAGCTGTCGTACCTTCCATTTATTACACAATTTATCCAACAGTCGGTAAAGTTTCTTTTACCGACATGCTGTCAACCAGCGGAGGACAATTGGTGCTTCTTGGCGTTTTGGTTTGTCTTCTGGGTATTGGTATTTCCGGGAAAGCGGGGATGATGAAAGAGCGTGAACTAACCAAGGAACAACAAAGTGCCAGTGTTGCCGAATTTGATATGGTAAAAGGGTTGATTATTGCCGTTATTTCGGGTATTTTGAGTTCATTTTTCAACTTTGGAATTGAAGCCGGAAAACCAATGGCCGATGTTGCCAATGAAGCCTGGAAAGTCTTGAATCCCAATCAGGGAGAATTTCTTTACCAAAACAACGTGATTTTTGTGGTTATCCTTTGGGGTGGATTGACCACGAATTTAATCTGGACGACCATTTTAAGCTTGAAAAACAAATCGTACGAAAACTTTACCGACAAATCGACTCCGATTACTCGTAATGTCTTGTTTTGTGCCTTGGCTGGAACCACCTGGTTTTTGCAATTTTTCTTTTATGGAATGGGCGAAAGCAAATTGGGAAATGGAGCCAGTTCATGGATTTTGCACATGTCGACAATTATATTGACCGCCAATATGTGGGGGATTTACCGAAAAGAATGGTCAGGAGTTAAAGCTGAAACCAAGTGGACAATCGCCACCGGAATTGCGGTGATTCTGTTGTCGGTAGTATTGGTGGGTATCGGGAATTCGATGTAATGATTATTCTTTATATTTGTAATGAAATGCCATAAATGGAATTGAGATGATTTATAGCGACAAAAATAATAATGTTAATTATCCCATAACTTCGGAAGAAGACGAGTTATGGGGGTTAACCATTACCACTGTTGGACACCAAAATATTTCCGAAAAAGAAAATTATCCTCCCGAAAAACATCCCGTTGGTTATTATTTCAATGTAGACAAAGGCAGAGTGTTAAACGAATATCAGTTGCTGTACATTACCAACGGCAATGGGGTTTTTACTTTTGGAAATTCAAAACAATCCTGTTTTATCACCGAAGGGAAAATGTTTTTCCTGATGCCCGGAGTTTGGCATACTTATAAACCTCTGGAAAATTCGGGATGGAACGAATACTGGATTGGTTTTAAAGGGGAAATCATCGAAAAAATTGTAAAAGAAGGCTTTTTCTTGAATAGACCTCCGGTATTTAATATCGGGATGAATGAAGAAATTATTGATTTGTATTACAAGGCCATAGAAATTGCGAACGAAGAACGCGCCGGCTTCCAACAAGCGCTTTCCGGTATCGTGATGAATATTTTGGGGTTGATGTATTACCGTGACAAAACCAGGGATTTTGAAGATGAAGAACTCATCAATAAAATCAACAAAGCTAAAGTAATTATGCGGGAAGAAATCTATAAAAACACCACTGCCGAAGATATTGCCAAAAATATTGGCATCAGCTATTCCGGATTTCGCAGGGCATTCAAGGAGTTGACGGGAACTTCTCCCTCCAAATATATGATGGAATTAAAATTGAACGAAGCCAAGCTTTTATTGTACAATACCAACTTGCCCATCAAGGAAATATCGTATAGTTTAAACTTCGAAAACCCCGATTATTTCCCTATTTTCTTCAAAAAAAGAACCGGTAAAACGCCCAGCGAATACAGAAGTTTTGCTGTTTCCAACAGCAATTTGTAAATAGAAAATTTGCTTTTATTTCCTTTTGCCGTAATAAAAATATTCCGTCACTTCGAGTGATTTTGAATAGTAATGCGACAGCTTTACTATTCAAAATTGTATCGAGAAGTTTACAATGTTGGGTTCTCGATACATTCGTTTAAAAAAAGCTGTCGCATTTTTTAAACAAACACTCGAACTGACGCATATGGTTGTTAAAATAAATTGTTTTACTCCCGATCTGCATTTGCGCGATTCAAGATGTTGTCGGGCAATGCTTTTTTGGCTTTGGCTCCCATTTTTTTCAATTTTTCGACACTCGTGATGAGGTTTCCTTTTCCATCCACCAATTTGTTCATGGCACCTTGGTATTCGACTTTACTTTCGTCAATTTTTTTTCCAATTTTGATTAAATCGGCCACAAAACCTTCAAATTTGTCATACAAAGCACCGGCTTGACGGGCAATTTCAAAAGCATTTTCCTGTTGTTTTTGGTTCGTCCACATACTGTCAATCGTGCGCAGGGTTGCCAATAGGGTGGAAGGCGTCACGATCACGATGTTTTTTTCGAAAGCTCTATTGTATAAAGTGGTGTCTTCGTTTAGTGCCAAGGCAAAAGCGGGTTCCATCGGAATGAAAAGCAGCACGAAATCCGGGCTTTCAATTTGGTATAAATCCTGGTAATTTTTGTCGCCCAATTGCTCCACGTGGCGTTTTATCGAATTGACGTGTTCTTTCAAAAAGTCGTTTTTCAGGTTGTCTTCTTCCTCGTTGATGTATTTTTCATAAGCGGTCAGGGACACTTTAGAATCGACGATCATCTTTTTGCCGTCGGGAAGATTGATGACCACGTCGGGAAAAACGCGATTGCCTTCTGCATTGGTGTGGGATTGTTGCACAAAATATTCCCGGTCTTTTTCCAATCCTGATTTTTCCAGCACGCGTTCCAGAATTAATTCGCCCCAATTTCCCTGCATTTTGCTGTCGCCTTTCAAGGCTTTGGTCAGGTTCAAGGTTTCCTTGCTCATTTGGGCATTCATTTCGCTCAAGCCCAATATTTGTTGGCGTAAAGCCGCGTGATAATCGATACTTTCCTTGTGGGTGTCTTCAACTTTCTTTTCGAACAATTGAATCTTGTCTTGCAAGGGCGACAAGATGTTTTTCATGTTTTCCTTGTTCTGTTCGGTGAACTTGCTTGATTTTTCGTCCAAGATTTTATTGGCCAAATTCTCGAATTCCTTGGTGAATTTTTCCTGTAGTTTTTCCACTTCCTCCTTTTGTTCCCTGTTGCGTTCCCAAAGATTTTCAAAATCGACTTCTTTCTTGGTCAGCTGAATGTTTATGGCTTCTTTTTCGTTGCGAATGCTTTCCTTTTCTTGAACAGCTTGTTGCAATTGTTTTTCCAAAGCTGTTTTTTCGACCAAAGATTGTTCTTTGAAATCGTTTAGTTTTTCCTCCAAAAAGGCTTTTTCGGATTGAGATTTGGTGGAAAAAATCATTTTTCCAATGAAAATTCCAATGGCGAGTGCAACAATGAACAACAGTAAAAACGGAAACATATTTAACATAAAGAGAGTTTTTTTGTAGAAAGTAAAAGTAAGTAATAATTGGAGTTTTTTAAACACTATTTTAATTGGAATGTATTAAAAGAATAAAAAAAGTAGCCAACAAAAAATCCCTTTCTTGTTGGCTACTCAAAAAACAAAAAAAATTATTCGTCCAATTTTATGTTTCCCCTGTCTTCGTGATTATCGGGATCGGAATTGGGATATCGATGTGCTGTGATATCCGAGTTGTGGTCCTTGTTTTCGATCATTCTTTGGATTTCTTTATCCGAAAAAATCTCAAGGCTGGAACTCGGACTTTCATTGTCTTCGCTGTTGTTTTGTTCTGGATTGGCATCAACATTCCGTGCCCTGTGGACAATTTTTTGCTCTCCACTGCTGTTGGTTTCCACTTCTGCCACGAGTTTTGTTGCTGCAGGATCGTAATTCTCAGGTACATTTTCGGTAGCGAATTCTTCTGATGTATTTTGCTTATTGTTCATCTTTTTTGAACCTAGATCATTATTCTCCATGCTATTTGTTTTAGTGTTAATAGTGTCAACTTTTATAAAGATATTCTATTTGTTTATGGTAATTCAATCATTTAACATAGCTTTTGGTTTGCGGGAATGAATTGTATCGCCATTCTATTTTAAATGTTGTTAAAACAAAACTATCTTTGTCTTTTAAAATTCCAAGTCTGAATGTCCCAACACCGCCATTTCATCCTCCACAAACCTTATGGCTATTTGAGCCAGTTTATTTATGAATTGAAGCGCAAGAAAAAGCTTTTGGGAGAATTGCATGATTTTCCGGCAGGAACAATGGCCATTGGTCGCCTTGACGAAGATTCGGAAGGGTTGCTTTTATTGACCACCGACGGGAAGATGAGTGAAATAGTGCGGAGCAAAAAAGTGAACAAGGAATATTATGTTCAAGTCGATGGAATCATCACCCAAGAAGCCGTTGATAAAATGAAGAAGGGAGTCGAAATTGGTTTCAACGGCACGAAATACATCACCAAACCTTGTGAATCTTTTATAATTAATGAAATTCCTGCTTTTGGAGCCAGGGGGAAAAAAATCAGGGACGAACGCCACGGCCCAACTTCCTGGGCTTCCATCACGGTCAATGAAGGGAAATTTCGCCAAGTTCGAAAAATGACGGCAGCCGTTGGTTTTCCTACCTTGAGATTGGTGCGTGTTCGAATAGGAAACGTTCATTTGAATGATTTGCAGGCTGGCGAAGTAAAAGAAGTCGAGAATTTCAATTTCAATATCAATGACAATATCAATGACAATGAAAAATAACTGATGTCTATCTGCAATCAAGAATCGTTAATTAAAAATCTTAAATCATAATGCTCAACATTGTTTTAGTAGAACCTGAAATCCCCAACAATACTGGAAATATTGGTCGTTTGTGCGTAGGTACCGAAAGCCGTTTGCATTTGATTCATCCTTTTGGGTTTGTCATCAATGACAAGAACCTGAAACGCTCCGGTTTGGATTATTGGGTGCATTTGGATGTGACCGAATATCAAAATATAGAGGAATGGATTACCCAAATTCCCGATAAATCCCGAGTTTTCCTGATGAGTTCCCACGCAGAGAAATCCTATTTGGAAAACGATTTTAAGGATGGAGATTGGTTGGTTTTTGGAAAAGAAAGCGTTGGTTTGAGCCAAGAAGTTTTGGCTAGATTCGAAAATCATTTGACCATTCCGATGTCGAATTTAATCCGAAGTTTTAATATTGCCAATTCTGTTGCGTTTGTAATTGGTGAAGCGAAAAGGCAGATTGGATATAAAATATAAATAGGCAGATTGGGGTTTTGCTTTTCAGAAATATTTCTCTAATCCGCTATATTCTTATTTAGATGTAATTTCATAAAATAGAGTGCAGTCAAGAACCATTGATGTATCTCGGCTGCACTCCATTTAAAAATAATATTGGAAAAAATGATGTTATTGAAATACGTCACTCGTCATTTTCGCGGAAATGATGATTGAAAACATAGTTTGCAATTTGTCTTCCCATTTCTTCTCCATCCAACGCCGATTTTCTAAAATCCCAACCATTATAGATCAGACTAAGTGAATTGTCTCTCGCTGCCTGTGAAAAGCTTGAATATTGAAAAGAAGGCTTTTGTGCAGGATCAACGGGGACAGCGGGGTGTGTACTGGTAGTTGTAATAGCAATGGAAGTTTTGTCGGTTTCAAAGAATAACCGCAATATTTCGGCGGTCGTACCCCCATAGGCTGCAAAACCGCTTGGATAACCCGGCACCGGAGGAGATACAGAAGTCGGAGTTTCGGAGAGGACAGGCAGCCAGTCGGGATTTCCTTGTGTATTGTCATTGCCATCGTTGTCAGCTAAGCGAATGGCAGTTTCGGGTCTCCATGAATAGTAATGATAGCTGCCGTTCAATGCCGAGTTGATGCTTTCCGCCATGGATACATGCATTAAGGCAAAAAGTCTAGCTGTTTTCCAAGCATCGAGTTTTTTATTCTCAATAGCTTGTCTAACGATATGGTTCCAGATAATGGATGGCCTGTTCTCACTCCAGAATTTTCCTTTTTTTTCTTCATCGGCGCTGCGAATGCCACCGACCCTGGCGCCTTTTGTTTTTACTTCATTAAAATCAGTTGTGTATTCATTTGATGTAACTGGATAAGGCCCCGTAGGTCTAAACTGATAGTTACTTTCAATAACATAAGGCTGCATTACAGTGCCCCAGTTTGACACATTCCTAGTTGACGCCAGTGTTGTTTGAGGGATCCAATTCAATGCAGTAAGCGTTGACCGGTATTCGCCGGGATTAACTCCATTGGGAAGCAAATCTGTAAAAAAAATCACTTGCAGTAACCCATCATTGGCACGCTTGGCGATAATGGCATCGGCAGCATTTTTTCCAAGAGTTTTGCCCAACTCTTTACTTTCTCCATCAGGAATAGTTGCCAAGCTTTGGATGTACCAAGTTTCTAGATTTGCCGCGAAAGCTCCCTGTCTGTTTAGTCCTTTAATAGCCCAATAAGCTGCGCTGGCAACGGCTGCATCAGGGTCTGCAAATTTTCTTCTTTCGTTCAATAATGCATAGCGCTGATACTTTGGTTTGATGTTATTGAGTGCATCGTGTACTGCAATTTGAATTATGGCAAAAAACCGGGCGCGAGAAGGTTGAGGCCCGGGAGCACTAAGAACAAGTTCTGTTTTTTCATTCCAATACAGAACCATATTGTTGTCTGCAAAACCTGGGGTCTTTATTTTTTTAGCTAAATTGGAAGTATTTAATGCTTCATTATTTACAAGTACATCTTCTTCCGCGCAGGAAACAACCAACAAAATTAGAGCGAAACACATAGCCGCTCTTTTTAAATAATTTTTCATGACAGTAAATTTTAGTTAGACAAATTGGTATAAGAAAAAAAATAAAAAAGGAGAAGCTGTTTCGACTTCCCCTTTTAAGTACAATTAGTTTCTGGCTACAAATTCACTTAGTGTTACGTAAGTATTTCCAGTTGCAGCATCGTGATAAATATTATATTTTGTTGGATAATTTCCGGCTTTTGCAAAATGTTCCGGCTGGGAATAATTCATGCTAAAATCTGTATTGGAAAGTAAATAATCTAAAGTGATCATTGGTTCAACAAAAATTAATTTGCCATTATAGGAACCGTAAATCATAATTTTGGAAAATGGCAAATAAGCCCCCAAGTTAACAGGTAGCCAGTGTTTTCCCATTTGTGCCTCGGCAGTGGCAGGACCGGGAGGAGTAAAATAATCAGCCGGCATATAGCCGATGGGAGGATAGTTGTTAAAAGCGGCATCGGTACTGGGAGACCAAGCAGGAATTGCCATTTGTTCTTCGGCAGATATCATGTAAAAGTGAATGTCAAAATGGGGGACATCAAAAACATGTTCAGGTTCATGTCCATGAGGATTCCAGTTGAGTCCAATGTGGTCGAAAGGAGTCAATTGTTTTGCCTTTAATTGCAAGGGTACAACAATGGTTTCGCCTTCGGGAGGAAGGGTTTTAGCATTGTCCGCTGTCAAGTTTTTAAAGGCTTCCGGCGTGATTTCTAGTCCTATTTCATTGGGAAATCCATTTTGGTCAACACTAATCCAGGAACGTACTTTCCCGTATCCAAGAGCAACTTGTGGACCTTTAAATACATTAAGTTTTTTGGAACTCATTTTCGCTGTAAGCGCCGGCGAAGTGCTTTCTTGTGCATCATTATTTGCCATTTCGTCTTGACTGCAAGAAAAAAGGAAGAATAATGACCCCAAAACAATGATTTTTTTTGGCATTCTAAACAAATTTTTCATAATTAAAAAAAATTAAAAGATTGTTTTTAATATGTAGACAAGTTCAGCTTTGGGGGAAAAAAAACGGGGGATTAAAAGTACAAAAAAATATTTAAAACACTGATAATCAGTGTTGAATATTTTTAAAAATCTTTAATACTAAAAAACCTAGATAGAATATGGGCGAATCGGCTAAGTGAAAAGGAATCTCCCTTTTTGAGCATCGAAAACAATATGTTCGTCTTTAAATAAAGTGTTAAAACTTCCTTTCGTGATCAAATTGCAGGGTTGATCTTGAATCACGGCTTCGGGAGTCATAATGATCATTTCGTCACTCAATTGTATCGCCATATCGATGTCGTGTGTCGAGAAAAGAATGCATTTTTCGGTTTCTTGGGTGAGTCTTTTCAGGAGTTTAAAAAGAGCAATTTTATGCAATAAATCCAAGTGCGTTGTCGGTTCATCTAAAACAATCAAAGGAGTATCCTGTGCCAAAGCTCTTGCAATCAATACGATTTGCAATTGTCCGTCGCTAATTTCGAAATGTTTTTTGGATACTAAATGTTCGATTTGTGTCAGCGCTATTGCTTCGTTGATTTTTGCAATATCATTGTCGGTTAGTGTTCCAATCCAATTGGTGTAAGGCTGTCTTCCCAGAGCAATGAGCTCCCAAACGGTCAAGTTGCTTGGCGGTAATTTTTCGGTCAAGACGATACTTAAATTTTGTGCCAAGTTTAGAAAATCCATTTCGTGAATGTTCTTTTTGTTCAACGAAACAGTTCCGGAAATGGGTTTTTGGATTCCAGTAATGGTTCTTAAAAGCGTTGATTTTCCAATGCCATTGGCCCCGATTAAGGCGATTAGTTTTCCTTTTTCCAAAGATAAATCAATATTTTTGGCAATGACATTCTTTACTTTTTTAGAAGTATATCCAATGCTGATTTTTGAAGCCTGCAAGATGATTTTGTTTTCCATTAGTTCATCATTTTACGTTTTCGAAGCAACAACCAAATTACGATTGGTGCACCAAATAGAGAAGTCACGGCATTAATTGGCAAAGTAATATCACTTCCCGGAAGTTGCGAAATACAGTCACAAATAAGCATTATTATTGAGCCCAAAAGCAAAGTACTCCAAAATAAAACAGTGTGATTGCTGGTTTGAAAAACCAATTTGGCAATATGTGGCACGGCCAATCCGATAAAGGCAATTGGACCGGCAAAAGCGGTGATGCTTCCCGTCAAGATACTGGTAGCCAAAATGATGACCAATCGGGTTTTTTTGTAATTCATTCCCAAACTTCGGGCGTAGTTTTCGCCCAAGAGCAATGCGTTGAGAGGTTTGATGTTGACAAGGCTTAAAAGCAGGCCAATCGCGACACAAATCGATAAAATCACAATCGACGACCAAGACAAATTACCCAGATTTCCCAAAGACCAAAAAGTGAATTTCTGCAATTGTTCGGCGGTGCTGAAATAGGTCAGTGTTCCCACAATCGCGTTGGTCAAACTCCCAAACATCAAGCCGACAATCAGGATTGCCATGGTGTTGCGCAAGCTTTGCGAAACCGACAAAACCGCCAACAAAACCAAGAAACTCCCCAAACTGGAAGCCAAAATAATTCCATAGGAAGAAAGTAAAAACGAAGCAAAAACTGGAGGCAAGAAAGCCGCTCCCAAAATTACCGTTGCCACGCCCAAACTGGCTCCGGAACTTAATCCCAAAACATCGGGTCCAGCCAATGGATTTCTGAACAAGGTTTGCATCAACAATCCGCTGATGGCAAGCCCCATTCCCACGAGAATTGCTGCAATGGCTTTGGGTAGTCTATAATTGACGATGATGTAATCCCAAGTTTCCTTGCTGGCGTTTCCTCCTGTCAAACTGTTGAAAACGTCTTTCATTGGAATGGAAACCGAACCCAGGCTGATGTTCAACAACAACAGCAATACCAATGACAATGTCAAAAAGGAGAATAGAAGTGTATTTCGGTTTTTGTTTTGCAAGCTTTGATTTGTTTATCGTACCGTCTGTTCGAGTGTTTTATTAAAAAATGCGATAGCTTTTTTAATAAAATGTATCGAGAACTCAATTATTATAGGCTTCTCGATACAATTTTTAACATTAAAGCTGTCGCATTAATGTTAAAAATAACTCGAAGAGACGAGCTGATTTGTTTTACTATTTCAATCTATATTATTCCAATTTCTGAAAGAAAAACAGTTTGTGATTCGGTACTAATTCCGGATGAAAAATTTTGATTAAATCTTTCAAAACCCAATCGGGGCGTGTTGGAGACCATTCGAAATATATGATGCCGCCTTTTGCGCCTTTGTTTAGGCTGTACGAATATACTTTTTTATTTTTAAACGAGGCAAATTGGCTGTAATGCGGATTGCTGTCGCTCATTTCTTTCAAGGACGAAAAATCTCCTGGAGCAATCCAGAAATCGGCATTTTGTGCTTTTTCCAAGATGGTTTCAAAGGGTATGGCCAAACTTCCGGTTCCTTTTGTGTCTGCCCATAAATAACGGGATTGAGCATCTTTCAAAAACAGGGAAGCCCAACTTTCACCTTGCGGAACATACCATTGTTCCTGATACATCGCACCACTCAAAACGGTTGGTTTGGTTGTTGCATTTTTGGCTAAAGCCAAGGTGGCATTATATTCCTTTTCAATCTCCGAAAAAATGACATTTGCCTTGGAATCCAATCCGTATAATGCTCCGAAAAACTTGATCCATTCGGCTTTTCCCAATGGAGATTGCTCCGTCCAATCGCCGTTGAGCATTACTTTCAAGCCACTTTTTTGAAGATTATCCAAAGTAGGATTGCTGTTGTTCAACCCAAAACTGACAATTAAATCAGGATTTATGTCGATTAAAACTTCGGTGTTCAGGTTTTCATTAACGCCTACTTCTCGAACTTTTCCAGCATCAATCCGCTTTCTGGTTTTTTCGGAAGAAATGTAATTGGTGTTTGGGAAACCTGCCAAAGTATTTTCGACTCCCAATAATTCCAATGCCGGAATGTGGGTGGTCGAGGTTACGACAATCGATTTTAGGGGAATTGGAATAACGGTAAATTGCTTTAAACTATCCGGGATGATTCCGTTTTTTTCTTGGAGAATATAGGTAAAACTTTCTTTGGCTTCCGGCCAAGGATTCGTGATTTTTACGATTGAAAAACCTTGGTGTTTGTAGATTTCAAACCCTTTGGCATACTGAATGGAATTGGTGGAGGAGACAACCGTTTCTTTGGAAACAGGATTGTTTTTTTTGCATCCAATGGAGGAAATAATCAGTAAAAACAGGGTGCAGCGCAGGAAAATAGATTTCATATTAACACTTTTGAGAGAAGTGCAAAGGTATATGTATTCCTTTTTAAAAATCAATTTTATTTTTTTATTCGAATCTTAGAGACTACATTTGCAGCCGTATTGAGGTTGCTGTTTTTAATTTTAAAACCGCATTAAAAGGGAATCAGGTGAAAGATTGCAGATTGCAGATTTTAGATTGTAACAATCAAAAAAATCTAAATCGAAAATCCAGAATCCTGGGCTGTACCCGCAACTGTAAGCTGTCAAGCTTGTTGTTATCTACAAAACCACTGTTCAAAATTTTAGAATTGAGATTTCAGATTTTATCAAATCGGAAATCAAGAATGGGAAGGTAAACAACAAGACGCAAGCCAGGAGACCTGCCTATTACATCGAGTATCAAACTTTCGGGAAAAAAGGTTTGGGTATGGGTCATTCTATGCTTTTCTCCCATTTTTATTATTAAAAATGTTTATTAAATGAACAACAAAATCGTTCGTATTAGTGCGTTATTCGTACTGATGACAAGCTGTGTATTTGCACAGCAAAAAGACACCATCGCGTCCAAAAATCAACTGGATGAAGTGGTAATTTCGGATTCCAAATTTGCTTTGCCCAAAGAAAAATCAGGGAAAGTGATTACCAAAATCACTTCCGAAGATTTAAAAATGAAGGAAGGACAAAGCGTGGCGACCATTCTAAATTCGGTTGCCGGTGTTGAAATCAACGGAAGCCAAAGTGCAGCCGGAAAAAATTTGGGTTACTACATTCGTGGCGGAAAAAGCAGTCAAGTACTTGTCCTTATTGATGGAATTCCGGTTACCGATGCGTCTGGAATTAGTCTTGAATATGATTTGCGTTTGCTTCCTGCGGAACAAGTGGAGAGCATAGAAATCATGAAAGGTGCTTCGAGTACTTTGTATGGAACTGGTGCTGCCACTGGTGTAATCAATATTACGTTGAAGAAAAAGGGAAAGAAATCCTTTCAAGGAAATGCGTATTGGAATGCGGGAACGTATAACACGGCATCTACTTCAAAAAAGAGTCCACAGGATTACAATCAAGGGTTTTTAGTAAACGGAAACCTGAAAAAATTCAGTTATTTTGCGTCCTTGAATAGCTCGGAAACCACTGGAATGTCACAAATTGCTTCGCCAAATGAAAACGTGTCGTATGAAGCAGATCGTTTTTCGAGAATCAACTATTTGGCAAAACTGGGTTACAAAGTCAACGACAAATTAACTTTGGACTTTTTTGGCAATTACGACAAAATCGACAATGATTATGACGGAGGTTTCGACAATACGGGAACCAACGATATTAGCCAGAATCATTCGAAATCAGAACAATCTCGATTTGGATTTTTGCCAAAATACAAATATAACAAAGGAGAATTTGTATTGAATTCCAGCTTCAACCAAATTGGACGTTCTTATAACGAATTGGATACCTATTCGGGAACGGTTGGGTATTCGAAATACGATTCCAGAAACGTAAATGTTGATGCTTACAACAAATATGAGATTACTAAATCCTTGTTTATAGTGACTGGGGCACAATACCAGTTTTTTGACATGAACAGCGTAACGCCTTATGGTGGGGTTGAAAGGGAAAGTGCCAAATTTAACATGATCGACCCTTATGTTACTGGAGTTTATACTTCAGATTTTGGGTTGAACCTGAATGCAGGTGCACGATTGAACATTCATAGCGTATACGGAAACCAATTTGTTTACAACGTGAATCCATCGTTTGATTTCAAAACATTTCCATTGAAGGTTTTGGCTTCTTACAGCACGGCTTTCGTGACGCCAAGTTTGTACCAATTGTATTCTCCATACGGTAATGCCGATTTGACGCCAGAAAAAAACAGCACTGTTGAAGCTGGTTTTGAAACGAATCTTCTAGACAAAAAAATTGTGTTTTCTGCCGTGGGATTTTATCGCGAGCAAAATAACTTTATTGGATTTTCATCGGCCTATAAATACATCAATGTTGAAGGGACGAATAAAGCAAAAGGAGTTGAAACTGAAATCAGTTTTGCTTTGAACCAAAAGTTAAAATGGATTTCGAATTATACTTTTACCCAAGTGGACAAAGCTTTGGACAGATTGATTCCGAAACATAAAGTGAATTCCTCCCTGGATTATCAACTTTGCCCAAGAACTACTTTTAACGTGAATTATCAGTATGTTGACGGTAGAAATGATGCTTTCTTTGATGGAAACACTTACGGCACCCAAAATGTTGTTTTAGGGTCTTACCAATTGGTAAATGCATCCTTGAACTATGAATTAGTAAAAAATAGATTGAACATTTTTGGTGCGGCAACCAACATTTTAAACGAAGATTTTGTTGAAAACGTTGGGTATAACACCAAAGGAAGAAACTACAAATTGGGTTTGAATTTCAAATTATAATTACATAATTTGGTTCAAAAAAAAAGGCTTTCTCGTCATTGAAAGCCTTTTTGCTTTTATTTTATACTCGAAACAAATTGAAGGATGCTTTCGGCAATTTTGTTTTGTTCCTTTTCGTTGGTGAGGTGTTTTTTATCCTTTTCATTAGATAAATAACCAAGTTCAATGAGTACTGCCGGCACAGTTGCATTTTTAATAATTGAATAGGAAGCATTTTTTATTTCTCCCATTTCAAAACTATTATTTTTAGACATTTCTGCACTTAATTTTACTGCAAAGTTATTTGATTCTTTATATAATTTCGAATCTTTATAAACGAAGAATTCCACTCCTGATTTGTCCTTGTTTGTATTGGAATTTACGTGTAATGACAAAACTAAATCGGGTTTAATTGCATTGGCAATTTCGGTTCTTTCTTTCAGTGGAACAAACACATCTGAACTTCTGGTAAAATGGATGACAACATTTTTATCTTTGTTTAAAGACTTGATTTTATTGGCGATTTGCTCGACAATTTGTTTTTCGTTGATTGAGTTTGAAACCGCTCCAAAATCATGCCCACCGTGCGCGGCATCAATAACCACGTTGATTTGCTTTGGTTTTGGATGATTAGGGTTTACAAAAGCAAAAGAAATAATTGCCGTCAAAAGCAAAAATAATTGTGTTGGTTTTTTCATGAGACTTCAGTTTTGTTAATATTGTTTATTAAGCATTAACTGATTAAATCTTGTTTTATTGTGCTGGTTCATGACCTATTCCAAAGCTTTCAATAAACCTTCGGGAGCTTTGTCAAGATACATTTGGTTTCGCAAACCATTTATGGATTTCGAATCTTTGAAATATTCAAATTGAATTCCGGGAGTGGATTGTTTTGTTCTTGCAGTTCCCGTGATTTTGCCAATGGCTAGATTCAACAAAGGTTCTGTTGTGCTCCCCAAAACATCAAGAGTGCTTAACGTTTCTTTCAATGCAAAAGTAGGTACTAAACCACTTTGATAATCGCCAAAACCTGCTCCATTCACAATTTTCAACACCAGGGGTTGCATCGCATAACGGTGGCTTGGGTTTCTGTTTTCTTTGCCGAAAGTAGGAGAATCATATAAAGTAACCGATCCAACATTTTTACCGGTAGTTAAATCACCTATTTGTACAACTGTTATGTATGGTTTCAATCCATTAATCACCAACTCGCTTGCCGAAGCCGTGCTTGCCGAAGTTAAAATATAAACTTTGGTCATGCCAACACTGTTGATGGCTGTAGTTCCCATTTTGTCGGTAAATAAATTTTTCAATGATTCAGGATCGTTGGCTGCAAAATAAGATTCTATTTTGGCGTTCCATTGTTCTTTGGAAAAAACCTGTCCCTTAAATTGTCCCGTAATCATGCTGGCCAATCTTGTTGCAGTTTGGATGGAACCACCACCATTGTATCGTAAATCAAGAACCAAATCTGTAATTCCTTGTGATTTAAGTGATCCAAAAGCATCGTTTAGTTGGGTGTCGTAATTGCCATAAAATGCATTATACATCAGATATCCAATTTTATGGGAACCAGAAACAATTACTTTATTTACCAAAATGGGATTTTCGTCCAAAATGGTTTTCGTCAAAGCGACTGTTTTTCCGTTTGGAGTGAATGCTCCACCGTTGATGTCGGCCATATTTAAAGTATAGTCGTTGTTTGAACCGAACAATAATGCTTGGTAATTGCTTACGGTAAGTTGGGTTCCATTTACGCCATAAAAAACATCACCACGTTTGATGTTTTTTGTTGATGCATTAGAATTTGGGATAATATATCTTACCCAGCCAATTATTTCTGAAGAACCGGATGATTTATAGCTCAAACCAAATTCCACACCGTTATTATTGGTCGTTCCTTGAAGCTGTCCTTCTAATTCTAAATAATCGTCGACAATCCAACTGAATCTGTCCACGGCTTGTCCTGCTGCGGGATAAAGACTTTCAGGTTTGTACAACAAGCTTTCGAATAAATTTTCCGGTTTTGGATATCCAGACAAGAAATTATTTAGTTGTGTTTGGGTGGCAAATTTGTTGTCGGATAAATTGGGTACATCGGCTTGCCATAAATAGTAAAGATTCAGTCCTTTCCAGATAAAATCATTCACTTCCAAGTTTAGCGGTGCAGAAACATCGTCATTGTCTTGACAACTTTGGAAGGCAAAAACGGTTAAAAAGAAGAGAATTATGAGTTTAAACTTTGTTTTCATATTTAGGTTTTGATGTATCAAACGTAAAATTACTAACTTTAGTTTTATTTTAAGGACTTTGTGACGAAAATAAGTTAGTTTCGTCATAATTTTGGAAGCGTTTTATAAACTTCTTTGCAAGTTTGTGAAATTAATGACTTCTTTCAGAAACAAAATTTTCCGATAGATTATGAGTAAGATGGAAACAGAAAACGGTACTCAAGAAAATGCCTTAAAACCTAAAAAACTAAATTTGGGCAAGGTTTCTATTGTTGTTATGGTTCTAGTTTTATTGGGAATAGGGACGTATGGTTATTTTAATTGTTGCGATGTTGACCAAAATAAAAATCTGGGAACCTATGATGATCCCGAAGTTGCCTTCAGGGAAACGCAAAAAGCATTGTCGATTTTGTCTGGTCATTTGAAAATTGGCATAGAAAGTGTACAGTACATTCAAGAATATGATAATTCAAAAAATTTAATTTTTAAACCACAAAAATCAAAATGAGAAAATTTATACTCACAGTAGTAATGGTATTGGTTTCCAATGCGTTTTTTGCGCAGTCCGGCTTTGATAAATATGACGGGCAAGAGGGAGTGACTTCGATAATCGTCAACAAGAAAATGTTTCAAATGATGGGAAGTGTCAAGGTGGACGCCAATGACAAGGAAACCCAACAGTATTTGAGCTTGATGAAAAAGTTGGACAACTTGAAAGTGTTTACTACCACCAATACAAAAATTGCCGCCGACATGAAATTATCTGCCGACAAGTATATGAAAACAGCCGGTTTGGAAGAATTGATGCGTGTAAACGAAAATGGTAAAAATGTCAAGATATGGGTGAAATCTGGATCGACAGCCACTAGAGCAAAGGAACTTTTAATGTTTATCGAAGATGGGAGCAAGCAAGATGAAACCGTATTGATGTCATTAACCGGAGATTTTGAACTGAGCGAAATAGCGATTCTTACAGACAAAATGAAGATTCCCGGCGGCGATGATTTGAAAAATGCAACAAAAGGGAAGAAATAGAATAATCAGTTTTAAACAACAAACAAAAAAAATGCCTCAATAATTGAGGCGTTTTTTTGTTGTTTAGATTCTGCCACCCAGCAATTTGTTGTATAAATCAATACTTCTTGCAGAAATTTGTGCCATTTTGTATTTTTTGAAAAGTATGTCAAAATATAGTTTTGATTTTTGAAAATCTTTGTCCTTGTAATAATAATTTCCCAGATACTCCAGCATTTCAATAGATTCGTAGCCTTTTTGTATTACTCTTTCGTATGTGGCATGAACATCGATTTTCGCGTATTTTTTCTTGTTTATTGTGTCGTAAAAAACGGTTTGGGAAAAAGCAGTGGATACGCCAAATAATAAAAATGAAAGGATAAAAAATCCTGATAAATTTATTTTTGATTTAGCTGTCTTTTTTTTCATATATATGCCGTTTTAATTAAGATAGGGTAGCTAATTTACAAGATTAAAACTAATACACAAATTAAATAGCTATTTTTTTAAGGATAATTGATTTATTGTCGTGTATTGTAAGTATTTATTTTCTTAATTTGGTTGGTTGGTGTACAGTACTGAATAACAGTAGGTTTTGGGATTGATTCGTTTTGTTTTGGGGTTTTTTAGAAAATTTCAATAAAATAAAAAAGGGCAACAGTATTTCGATACTTGTTGCCCTTTTGGTATAAAAAAAATCTTTAGAATGCGTATTTGGCCATAATGGTTGGGTATACTTTGAATTCTTCAAATGGAACGAAGTTGTTGCTGATTTCGATTTCAGAACCCAAAGAGAAGCTTTTGTTGAAGTTGTACAAAACTTGTGGTTCGGTCAGTAAAATCATTTTTTTGCTGGAACCGTCAACTCTATCTTCGGACCAAAAATCAAGAAATCCTCTAAGGGTTACTTTGTCGTTGAACAGGTTTTGGAACCAAACAGCCGTAAATTGTCCGTCAACTCCGGCAGATCCATGTGTGTTTTTGTATATATAGGTCGTGTTCAGCGTAAAGTTGCCTATTTTGATAGGGAGTCCTAAACCAACCAAAAAAGCGCGATTGATAGGGAATCCGAGCGCATTTTCTGGACTTCCGGCTTTGTCGTCGGTCATCAAAAAACCGTCGTTGTATTCGACATGAAAGTTCAATCCTTCGACAAGATTGTTTTTGATATTGAATTTCCTGGCAATTTCGAAATAAGCCAAGTTTGCGGAGTCAGTGCGTCCAAAGTTGTAATCGGTAAAGAAGAAAGTGCTTCCTAACTTGTCGGGCTTGAAAAATTCGAACGTGAAGGTCAGGTATTCTCTTTCGGGTAAAAAGTCGTAATGCAATTGTACTTCCTGCGCTTTGACAAAACAAGAAAACAAAAAGATGGGTAATAAATATTTGATTTTCATTGGGTTGAATATTGGGTATTCTGTAATTTGGTATTAATTCATTTGTGAAATGATGATTTCCAATATGGAAAAGAGTCCAATTCCCCACATAATTGGATGAACCTTGTCGGTGTTTTTCGTCAAAAGACAGAGAATGATGAATGATGAAAAACCATAAGCAATTCCTGAACTGATACTGTAGGTTAGTGGCATTAAAATTAATGTCAGGAAGGTGGGAACGGCTATATAAAGTTCGTTAAAATTGATTTTAATCAAGTGTTTCGCCATAAATATCCCTACCAATATAAGTGCCGGTGCTGTTGCATAAGCCGGAACAATTCCAATCAGAGGAGCAAAGAACATGGCAAGAAAGAATAATCCGGCGGTAAAAACAGAACTCAATCCAGTTCTGGCGCCATTGGCGATTCCTGCCGCCGATTCTATATATGTCACGGTACTGCTGGTTCCCAAAACACCGCTGAAAGCAGTTGCCACTGCATCAGCTTCCAAAACTTTTTTGATGTGGGGCATTTTTCCGTCTTTGTCAACCAGTCCTGCTTCCATGGAACAGGCAATCGCCGTTCCGATAGAATCAAATAGATTGACGAACAAAAATGAAAAAACAGGAGCGATGAAAGAGATTTTTAAAACCGACAAGATTTCCAATTGCCCAAAAACAGGGGTGATAGATGGAGGAGTACTTATGAATTCCGAAGGTATTTTTATGGAGTCGTCAAAGATAAATCCAAGTACGGTAGCGAGTAAAATTCCTATCAGGATGGATCCTTTTACTTTTCGGATTTCCAAAAACACCGTAACAATGAAAGCAATCAGTCCGATAACGACTGCCGGAGTGAATTTTCCCAATCCTACCAAAGTGGCTGGGTTGGCAACAATGAGTCCCATTTGTTTAAAACCGATGAAGGCAATAAACAGTCCAATTCCCGCTCCAATCGCAACCCGGAGCGATTCAGGTATGGCATCGACTATTTTGTGCCGAATTCCGAGAATGGAAATGATGATAAAGACAATCCCCGACATAGTAACAACGCCCAATGCTTGTTGCCAAGTTGCTCCATCGCTCATTACGAGAGTATAGGCAAACATCGCGTTGAGTCCCATTCCCGGCGCCATTGCAAAAGGAACATTGGCCCAGATGCCAACCAAAAGAGTTCCCACGATTGCGGCGATACAGGTTACGCTGATAAGTGCGGCTTTGTCCATTCCTGCATCAGAAAGAATGTTGGGATTCACGAATATGATGTAGGCCATTGTCAAAAAGGTGACAGTTCCGCCAATAGCTTCTTGTTTGAAAGAAGTGTTTCTTTCCCTGAGCTTGAAGAATTTTTCTAACATTGTATTTCTTTTACAGATTAATTTTGGGCAAAAAAAAACCCCACACTATGGCAGGGTTATTTTTTGTACTATTTAGTATTTGTATTTTGTAGATGATAATTTAAAATAAATTGATGCATTCAATTGTCTTTTTATGTTGCGGACAAATACTTGCTTTTGATAATTTTTAATCGTGACCACGGCGGGATTTGAACCCGCACGCCCTTGCGAGCACCAGCCCCTCAAGCTGGCAAGTCTACCGTTTCTCCACGTGGCCTTAAAAAAGAAAAGGTCAAGTAACAAATTACTCGACCTTTTAGTGACCCGACTGGGGCTCGAACCCAGGACCCCATCATTAAAAGTGATGTGCTCTACCGACTGAGCTATCGAGTCATTGCTTCAAGAAACTTATGTGTTGATCACAGATTTGTGACCCGACTGGGGCTCGAACCCAGGACCCCATCATTAAAAGTGATGTGCTCTACCGACTGAGCTATCGAGTCATATTCGTTTCTTGAATGCGGGTGCAAATATAAGGTCTTATTTTTGATTTTTCAAAGGTATTTTGTCATAAATTTGTCTTTTTTTAACAAAACCCTTTAACGCCTTAGTATTTAAGGTTTTATTCAAATGAGAAAAATAGTTTTATTAGGTTATATGGGTTGTGGGAAGTCCACAATCGCCAATAGATTGTCTAAAACAACCAATATTCCATTCGTGGATTTGGACAAAATCATCGAAGAGAAAACAAATTTGACCATAAACCAGATTTTTGAACAGCAAGGAGAAATCTATTTTAGAAAGCTGGAACACGATGTTTTTGTTGAATTATTGAATTCTCCCGAAAACTTGATAATTGGTCTTGGAGGTGGAACTCCATGCTACGCCAATAACCATGAATTGTTGAAGGGTGACAACGTTTTGTCCATTTATTTAAAAGCTTCAATAGAAACTTTGTTTGATAGATTGGTTGTCAATAAAGACAAACGTCCTCTCATTGCCAATAAAAACGAAGAAGAAATGAAGGAATTTATTGCCAAGCATCTTTTTGATCGCAGTTTCTACTACAACCACGCACAGCATAAAGTGGTGGTTGATAAAAAAACTGTTGACGAAACTGTTGCCGATATTCTGGATATTCTAGCTTAAACAAGCATAACTGTCTCCGTTTTCATCAAAAATAACTTGCACGTGTTCCAAAGAAGAGGTTGAAAGCGAGATTCCTTTAAAATCTGCTTTCACAGGATATTTTTTGTGATTTCTATCTACTAAAACCGCTGTCTTGAATTTCGTGAGGGGAACGTCCAGGAAGTGTCTCACGGCATAAATCAAGGTGGTTCCCGAGTTCAACACGTCATCGACAAGTACCAAACCTTTATTGGCATAAGCTTCTTTGGACAAAGAAGTGTTCACGGCCGATTCTGGATTTTGTTTGTTGATTCGAACTTCGCATAACGAAACTTTCAGGGTTGAAATGGTGTTCAGGGCTTCGGCGATTTTTTTGGCAAAAACATATCCATTGGAAGCAATTCCTGCAATGACAATTTCTTCTTCATCTACAAATGTTTCATAGATTTGGTAAGCAATTCTTTTGATTTTATGCTCTATTTCTTGATTCGACAGGATGATGTTCTTGTTCATTGGTATAATTTTAGAGTTCAGGTTTTAGATTTTAGAGTATTGAAATTAGTTTTGTCATTTAAATGGATTCCGTATTATTCATCATCTTTATCTTCGATTTCATTGCCAAAATCATCAATGTCGCGTCTGTCTTTTTTGGTGGGTCTTCCCGTTCCGTTTTTTCGATAATGCTCTTTGGATAATTTCAACAATTCCAAATGTTGGTAGGCTTCTGCCGGTGTTTCGTTTTTTCGATACATATCGACCAATTTAGCTCCCACACGATTTTCAGGAATATCCAGAACTGTTATGATTTGCGTGATTTGGTCTTTTCTGAAAGTGATCTTGTCTGTGGGAAAAACCTCTTTTGAAGGTTTCGCTACTTGGCCATTTACGGTGACATGATTTTTTTTGCAAGCTTCCGTCACCATATTACGCGTCTTGTAATATCGCACACACCATAAATATTTATCTATTCTCATAAATTTTCCAAAATCGAAGTTAAATTGTTTACAAAAATAAATCAAAATTGTATCTTGCGAGCTTAAAAATCAACTATAATGAACAAATTTAAGTTTTATTTTATTCTATTAATTACAACCCTCTCTATATTTTCGTGTTCAAAGAATGACAATAACGAAACAGTTGAGCCAATAAGAGATTATCAGACACAATACGACGCCGAGATTAAAATTATCGAAGAATATTTAAAAACGAATTATATCACTGTTACAAATGCTCCGGGACAAACAAGCGACCAAGATGTCGTGATTTCAAAAATAACGGACGCAGCAAATCAGCCTTCCATTATGTCTTATTTGGATGCGCCAACTTATCCAAAGCTGATAAAAGGAAAAGTAAATCTGCATAGTATTGAATATACGCTGTATTATTTAGTGTTAAGAGAAGGTGTAAAGGATGCCGTTACAGGTCTTGGAGGCGTATCACCTTGCAATGTTGACGGTGTTTTAACATCATATAGAGGAACTTATTTGTCTCAAACGACTGCTACAGATACAACCCCTTCGACGATTACTGCTACTCAATTTGAAGAAGTGGTATTGCCAAATGACTTTTTAAGTTTGTTTAGCACTATTACAGGATGGGGAGAAACTTTTCCAAAATTTAAAACTGGTAGCTATGTTTCAAATCCTAATGGAACGGTTACTTATAACGGTTTTGGTGCCGGAGTAATGTTTTTGCCTTCAGGATTGGCTTATTACGCTTCAGGTTCATTTTCCATTCCATCTTATTCTCCGTTGGTTTTTAGTTTTAAATTATATGAAATCAAACGATTAGACCAGGATAATGATGGTATTCCATCTTACCAAGAAGACGTGAGCGGCGGTGATGGATATATGAGAATCTTGGGCGTTGGTGTTGACAATCCTGATGATAGCGACAAAGATGGCATTCCTGATTTCTACGATGTTGATGATGATGGGGACAATTATACTACGCGACTTGAAATTACCAAACCGGGTGGAAGCAACCTTCTTCTTGACGGTCCGAGTGCGTATTACCCTTTTGACCCAATTGTGTCGAATCCGCCAAAAGCAACGGATGAAAAAAGAGGTGTTCCTGCTTATTCGGCAACCGGAACACCAGATTATACCTCTCCTGGCAGGAAAAGGATTCACCTTGATAAAGAACATCATACAGCTAATTAAATTGGCTTGAATTAACTAAAAAAAACCTCGAAATATTCATTTCGAGGTTTTTTTTATGAGGTAATGTGGTCAAAAATCTATGCGTAGATTATATCAAAATATCACTTTCCAAATCCGATTTTTCTATCGTGAAATCAAAACCCAATTGCTCCACTAATTGAATCACGAGGTTTTTATACCAGTTTTCTGATTTGGGGTGAATATAGATTTTTTCGATTAACTGGTTGATGTCCACGTTTATTTTTAGGCCATCATTCAATTTGGTGTTGCTTTGGGTAACATCCGAAATGATTCGAACTTCCCTTTCGTACTGGAAACTTTTTCGCTTGAATAAAAAAGGGAAAAACACGTCGTCAAACGGGATATGTTCTTTTTTGTAATCAATGTAGTTCACTTCGCCGATGAATTGGTCGAATTTTTTTTCGGGAATGACTGCATTTTGCAATCTTCCAATTGTAGATTGAATAGCCAAACCTTCACTGTTTTGGGTGAAAATTTGCCACATGGCAAAGGATTCGTATTCATTGATGTGCCAACTGCTGATGGCCACTTTTTCGCGATGCGATTTGTAATATTGTAAAAACTCGGGATTGTTTTCGGCTATTTTTTTGATTTCTTCATAAGTGGGTTCGCTAAAAGTCCCTTCGTATTGGTCTTCAAATTTATCCGAACGCGACATAAATAGTTTCTTTGACATCAACAAATCGAGAAACTTTGACAAGTCAAGGTATTTCCAAACAACAGTATTTGGATCTTCTGGAAGTGTTATGTTTTTGTTGTTCAGGTACATTTTTTAGAATCTAAATTATTAAATTCTTTATCTATTCAAAAGACTGCATTGTTACCAATTTGTTATAAGTTCCATTCAGTGCAATTAGTTCGTCGTGGGTTCCTTGTTCCACAATTTCTCCTTTTTGCATTACCACGATTTTGTCCGCTTTTTGAATGGTTGAAAGACGGTGCGCAATCACGATGGAAGTCCTGTTTTGCATCATGTTTTCCAATGCAACTTGCACGAATTTTTCGCTCTCGGTATCCAATGCCGAGGTGGCTTCGTCCAAAATCATTATAGGTGGGTTTTTCAAAACGGCACGGGCAATCGACAATCGTTGTTTTTGTCCTCCCGAAAGTTTATTTCCGCTGTCGCCAATGTTGGTGTAAATTCCAAGAGGTAAATCTTTGACAAATTCATGTGCATTGGCAATTTTCAAGGCTTCGATAATTTCGTCATCTGTTGCGTCCAATTTTCCAAGTGAAATATTGGCTTTTATGGTGTCGTTGAACAAAATGCTGTCTTGGGTAACCAATCCCATCAAACCGCGAAGCGATTGCAGATTTATGTCCTTAATGTTGACGGAATCAATGGCAATTGTTCCTTCATTCACGTCATAAAAACGAGTCAATAAATTGGCAATGGTGCTTTTTCCGCTTCCGGATTGACCAACGAGAGCTATAGTTTGTCCTTTTTTTACAGTAAGCGAAAAATTCTTTAAAACGGCTTCTTCTTCATATTTGAAGTTGATGTTTTGCAGTACAATTTCAGTGTTGAAAGTTGATTTTTCCACAGCATCAGTTTTGCTGGTTATTGGGTTTTCTTGTTCCAAAATTTCCAGAACACGTTCTGCGGCTGCATTTCCTCTTTTGATGGCATACGAAGCTTTCGAAATGGATTTTGCAGGAGTAAGAATATTGTATGCCAATCCCATATAGGTGATAAAAGCGGCACCTTTCAGGCTGTGTTCAATCAAAACCATGTGGCCTCCGTACCAAAGCAAAATGGCAATAACCATAATTCCCATAAATTCACTGGCAGGCGAAGCCAAGTTTTGGCGGTTGCCGATGCTATTCGATAAAGTAAAAAAGCGTTGTGTCGATTCTTGAAAAACTTGGTTGAAATAATTCTCGGAATTATATCCTTTTACCACTTTCAATCCTCCAAGAGTTTCTTCAATTGTTGATAAAAATTGGCCTTGCTCTTCTTGTGCTTTTGTGGATTTTCTTTTTAATTGTTTGCCTATAAGTGAGATAATATAACCTGAAACGGGGATGAAAATAAACACGAAAAGAGTCAATTGCACGCTGATGGTGACCATCGCAATCAAGGTAAACACAATCGTTAAAGGCTCTTTTACAATAAGCTCCAGGATGGACAAGAAAGAAGTTTGAACTTCGTTGACATCGCCGGAAATTCTAGCAATTACGTCTCCTTTTCTTTTTTCGGAATAGAAAGCCAATGGCAATTCAATCGTCTTTTTGTACATGGCATTTCGCATATCCCTCAAAACGCCATTTCGTAAAAAGGTGATAAAAAACATGGCCAGATAATCACATAAATTTTTCAACAAAAAGATGGTAATGATTCCTGCCACTAATATGGACAGTGTGTAACCAATTCCGTTTGTGTCGGTAATTGAAGTTAAATAATAACTTAAATAATCAGACAAATATGTTTTTAATCCTGAAAGTCCTTTATAAGTTGGAAGAATGTAATTTTTTTTCGATTGCCCAAATAAAACATCCATCATGGGCATCAAGGACACAAAAGAAAGTGTGCCGAAAACTGCATACAGAATATTAAAAAATATATTCAGGTAGGCATATTTTTTATAAGGAAGTATAAATGGAAATATTTTCTTGAAATTATTCATTTAAATTGTTTTTTACCTTCAAGACCCGACAGATATTTAAAACTGTCGGGTCTTTAGAAAAAATTATTTGTATTTTATTAGTTCAACTGCAGGGCAGTAATGATATTCTTGATTTTGTTGTCTAAAACAGTTTCCACTTTCGTGAAATTTTCTACGCTGTCCAATTCAGTATTTACGCTGATGTAAAATTTAATTTTCGGTTCAGTTCCGCTTGGTCTGGCGCAAATCTTGGAACCATCTTCGGTGTAATAAATCAATACATCCGATTTAGGAAAGTCCAATGTTTCTTCTACGCCAGTCAATAAATTTTTGGCAACAGACGATTTGTAATCTTCCAACATAACCACTCGTTGACCATTGATTTCTTTTACGGGATTATTACGCATTGTCACCATCATTTGGTTGATTTCGGCTAATCCGTCCATTCCTTTTTTGGTAAGAGAAATTAGGTGTTCTTTGTAAAAACCGTGTTCTACATATAATTGTAATAATTCTTTGTAAACGCTGCTTCCGTTGGCTTTTACCTGAGCAGCCAATTCGCAAATCAATAAAGTGGCGGCAACGGCATCTTTGTCACGAACGGCATCGCCCACCATATATCCAAAACTTTCTTCGCCACCGCCAATGAATTCCAATTCCGGGAAATCCTTGATCATTTTGGCAATCCATTTGAAACCTGTCAAGCCTACTTTGAAACCCACTTCGTAAGCCGAAGCCAATTCCATGATCATTGGAGTGGAAACAATGGTGGAACCAACGAATTGTTTTCCATTAATTTTGCCCGCTTTTTTCCATTCTTTCAATAAAAAGGCGGTCATCAAAATCATGGTTTGGTTTCCATTCAACAAAATCATTTTGCCTTCGTTGTTTCTAACCGCAACACCTAATCTGTCACAATCTGGGTCTGTTCCAACAACAATATCGGAATTGGTTTTGTCTGCCAATGCCAATGCCAATGTCAAAGCTTCCGGCTCTTCGGGATTTGGAGATTTTACGGTTGGGAAATCGCCATTTGGAACTCTTTGTTCTTCAACAATGTTCACGTTTTTATATCCTGCTTGTGCAAAAGTATCGGGAACCAAAGTAATCGAAGTTCCGTGTAAGGAAGTAAAGACAATGTTAAGATTGTCTTTCGCTGCTTGCGGCGTTCCAAAACTGGCATTTTCGATAGTCGATTTTATGAAAGCCTGATCAATTTCGGCATCTATGTATTGAATCAAATTTTCGTTGGCGTCAAACTTGATTTGGTTGTAATTCAAGTTTTCAATAGTATTGATGATGTCGCCGTCTTGCGGAGGAACGATTTGTCCACCATCTTCCCAATATACTTTGTAACCGTTGTATTCAGGTGGATTGTGGGATGCTGTTAATACAATTCCGCATTGGCAACCCAAATGTTTTAATGCGAAGGACAATTCTGGAGTTGGTCGCAAATCCGAAAATAAATAAACCTGGATTCCATTCGCAGAGAAAACATCGGCAACCACTTTCGCCAACGATTTACTGTTATGACGACAGTCGAAAGCGATAACGGCTTTCAAAGGTTGGTTTGGAAAGGCAATTTTCAAATAATCAGAAAGTCCTTGGGTGCTTTTTCCAAGCGTGTATTTGTTGATGCGATTGTTTCCAACGCCCATAACACCACGCATTCCGCCTGTTCCAAATTCCAGGTTTTTGTAAAAACTTTCTTCCAAGTCTTTTGGAGAGGAAGTCATCATTGCTGTAACGGCTTCTTGTGTTGCTTTGTCGAATGTTGGTGTAAGCCATTCGTTTACTGCGTCTAAAATGTTTGCTTTGATTTCCATTTTATTATACTTTTAAATTTGAATATTTTTTTGAGGTCACAAATTGTGTCCTCAAAGTTTGTTTAATTTATTTCCTTCGAAACCTTGTATCGCTCTTCATTGTTCTTGGTTCTCAAAATGATTTCGCCCAGAAATCCTGCCAAGAATAATTGTGTTCCCAAAACCATCGTGGTTAGCGCAATATAAAACCAAGGATTATTGGTCACTAAACTATATCGCATTCCGTTATACATATGGTATAGTTTTGAACAGCCAATAAAACCAGCAGCAAAAAAACCTATAATAAACATTACGGACCCAATGGCCCCGAACAAGTGCATTGGTCTTTTTCCAAATTTTGACAAGAACCAAATGGTAATTAAATCCAGAAAACCATTGATGAAACGTTCCATGCCAAACTTGGTCTCTCCATATTTCCTGGCTTGGTGTTGCACCACTTTTTCGCCAATTTTATTGAAGCCCGCATTTTTTGCCAAAACGGGGATATAACGGTGCATTTCACCCGAAACTTCCACATTTTTCACCACGACATTCTTGTAGGCTTTCAATCCGCAATTAAAATCGTTTAATTGTACACCCGAAGTTTTTCTGGCAGCCCAATTGAACAATTTGGAAGGAAGATTCTTGGCAACAACTGAATCGTATCTTTTCTTTTTCCAACCTGAAACCAGGTCAAAATTTTGAGAAGTAATCATTTCGTATAATCCCGGAATTTCTTCCGGACTGTCTTGTAAATCGGCATCCATCGTGATAATGACATCGCCTTGTGCTTTTGCAAAACCAGCGTGCAAGGCCTGCGATTTTCCATAATTTTTCATGAAACGAATGCCTTTTACATTCGGATTTTCTGAGGATAATTCTTCGATTATGGACCAAGAATTGTCCTTGCTGCCATCATCTATGAAAATAACTTCATAAGTGTAATTGTTGGATTTCATTATGGAGAGAATCCAGGTATAGAGTTCTTTAAGCGATTCGTCTTCGTTGAGAAGCGGAATGAGTATGGATAAATTCATTTATATTTTTATTCTTGAGTAGGTTTGCTTTTAAAGATTAAAGCCAGTAGTAATCCAAAAAGAGCACTTCCAACTATGCTGTATATAGATCCTTTCATTAGTTCAATTGTTGAATAAGGGTTGTTTTCTTGCATTTTTTTGGCAGCTTCATTAATTGCAGATGAAGGTGTGCCAATTTTTTGTAACATTTCAACAGTATATTTAATGAAGATGTCGTTTAATGTATCTTTTGCAGAAGGGTCTATGACATTAAATAGAAGGATGTTGAAACCTACAGAGATCAATATTCCTATGACAGCAGAGATAAAATAAGTGGTAAATGCTTCTTTGAAAGAGAAAATACCTTTTAGTTCTTTTTTTGTTTTTGATAATAATACTATCCCAATAATGATGTAGACTAAAAAAATGATAATCCCTAACCACCATTTTACAAAAAGATTTAAATCAATTGAATAGATAGCCGTTGTAATTAATGCACTCACAATACCTGTGATAATCCCGTAAGAAATCCCGTTTTTCTTTATAATTTCATTCATGGTTGAAAGTATTTATTTATTAATCCACAAATATAGCAATTCCCAATATATTCCCGGATAAAAATCGGTTTTTACAATTATATAAAAAAAGCGATACAAAGATTTGTTTATTGAAAAATTAGTGTAAATTTGCAAACTCAAAATAATTAAAAAGTTTTAAACAAAAAGAGTAGTTGCATTTACACCTTTTTCTAAGTACGAGAAAGCTTCAAAATTAAAACGCTCAAAAAAATAAATAAAAAAAAGATGAAAAAAGGAATTCACCCAGAAAATTACAGATTAGTTGCCTTCAAAGATATGTCGAATGAAGAGGTTTTTATCACTAAATCTACTGCAGATACAAAAGAAACAATCACTGTTGACGGTGTTGAATATCCAGTTGTAAAAATGGAGATTTCTAGAACTTCTCATCCTTTTTACACAGGTAAATCTAAACTTATTGATACAGCAGGACGTATTGATAAATTCAAAACTAAATACGCTAAACACGGTAAATAATATTTATCAGTTTGATAACATAGGAAGCCTCACAGTTTGTGGGGCTTTTTTTATTTTTATTGCTATCCAAAACTTTGTAACTTTGGAATCCGTAAGTACGGACGAGTCTTGACTTATCTCTAACAAAAAAAAAACATATTATGAATTATATACTTTTCGACGGGCCAGCCAGAAACGCTTTGTTGCCTTTTACCTTCACGCGTCCAGTTGCCGATATTCTTGTTGGCATCATGACGATTCGTCAAAAATGGGAAATGCGTCTGGGTTCGACCACGACAACAATAACCGAGGAATATTTATCCGGAAAATTTCCAATGGTGGAAATGGAGGAGAATGTCATGATAAACGCGTCCTTTCTTCCCAATGCAATTTTGGCGGAAATGGTCGGTAATCTTGAAACAAACCAAGCCATTTTTAAAGGGGATGATGTTATTGCTTTTCATACCCACGAAAATCAGCAAGAAGTAAATTTTGAAACCTATGAAATTATAGAGTTCGAAGGCGACTGCATAAGAATAGAACATACTTGGGATATTTTTTCCAAAAATGATGCTGCGATTCGAGAGGATTTCGAACTTTTAACAGAAGACAGAATATCACAACCGATTCCTAAAAGTGTCAATACCATTGCCAAAGAAAATATATTTATAGAAGAAGGGGCAAAGTTGGAGTTTGTAACACTGAATGCTTCTTCAGGGCCCATTTATATTGGAAAAAACACCGAAATAATGGAAGGTACCATTATTCGTGGTCCATTTGCTTTATGCGAAAATGCCTCTGTTAAAATGGCGTCCAAAATTTATGGAGCAACAACCGTTGGTCCTTATTCCAGAATTGGCGGGGAAGTAAAGAACTCCGTTATTTTTGCTTATTCCAATAAAGGACACGAAGGATTTTTAGGGGATTCCGTTCTGGGAGAATGGTGTAATATTGGTGCTGACAGTAATAATTCAAACCTGAAAAACAACTACGAAGAAGTGAAAATGTGGAACTATGAAACCGAATCTTTTGAAAAAACGGGGCTCCAGTTTTGTGGATTGATGATGGGGGACCATAGTAAATGCGGTATCAACACAATGTTCAATACGGGAACGGTGGTTGGAGTGAGTGCCAATATTTTCGGAGCCGGATTTCCGCGCAACTTCGTGCCAAGTTTTTCATGGGGAGGAGCTGCAGGTTTTACCGTTTACATGACCCGAAAAGCGTTTGAAACGGCTCGATTGGTCATGAGTCGAAGAAATATTGAATTTGACGAAAAAGAAGCCGCTATTTTGCAACATGTTTTTGATGAAACCAAAATTTGGAGGAAAGAGTAAGTCTTGTTTGTGTATTCTAATTTAACTTGTTTTGAAATAGGAATGCACAATATAAAAATTATGTAAGCCTGATAAATTGGTATAATGCTGATTATTATGCAGATAAAATTGGTATTTTTGGAATTATTTCAAAGTGTAAGTTGTTTTAAAAAATGATTTCATGAAAATAATTCTCATATCAGTTGTGTTTATTTGCTCATTAATGTCTTTTTCACAAACAATTAATGATAGCGATACCAAGAAGCCTTTAGAAGGTAATTTTATAAATAATTCTTCCGAAAAATCTTTAACAAAGATTGATTCAGTTAAAGTTACTGATAATAATCAAAAGAAGTCTAAAATTCATGAATATTGGACTAAGGCTTCTTTTGCTGAATTAGGCTTTGGTGGTTATTCTTTTAAATCTGAATTACTAAATAAAAATGGTGTCTTTGGACAAGTCTCATTAGTACCTTTAAGTATGGGAACTAGTTCTCTTGGCGGATTGGGATTTGGGACCAAATTTTTTGAATATTTTGGTTTACAAGATATAGTTGAAATAAGTACAATAGCTCCTATTTATATCTATTTTCCAATTTATATATCAAAAAAACATGAAACAAATGGAGGTTCAATTCCATCGATGGTCAATTTATATGCTGGAGGGTCGCTGTGGTGTAAAGATTTGAATTCATCATCATCAAGTCCTGATGATATAATGATACTTCAAGCTACCGAATATTTTCATATAGGAATTAATTATATGTTTTATAATTATTCATTTGATGATCGTCCCTTTGGCAAAGGAAATTTTTCCCTTGATTGTGGAATGCTTTTTTATGAAACAAAGGGTGTGACTTTCAAAAACAGTTTCCATATTGGCATCCTATATAATTTTGCAGGTAAAGTGAAAAAATTTAAAAGCTAAACATATTTGATGAAACCAAAATTTGGAGGAAAGAGTAATAAATAATATAAAAACAGGAGTTACATAGCTTTGTAACTCCTGTTTTTATATTATTTACAATATTTATTTTTTAGGCTCGTATGTAACTTTAGAAATGTCAACAGTTATTTCTTTTAAACGTTTGGATACATTTTCTGGCATATCTTGTTGATATTTCCCGCCAAGAATCCCCGCCAAGAATTTTTCTGTTTCAGCATACATTGCCATACTATTTACAGGTTTTCTAAAACCGTGACCCTCATCATCAGCCAGTAGGTAGGAAACTTGTTTCCCTTTTTCTCTCAAAGCAACAACAATTTGTTCCGCTTCGGCTTTTTTAACTCTTGGGTCGTTTGCCCCTTGAATTATTAATAAGGGTTTCACAATTTTATCGGCACTAAACAATGGACTTGCTTCTTGCATTCTTTTTTTACCGTCTTCTGTTTTTGGATCACCAACCATTGCATAGAGTCTTGCCCTTCCTGCTTCCCAATAAGCAGGAATTGATTCCAATAGAGTAAAAATATTACTTGGTCCAACAATGTCAACACCACAAACATACAAGTCTGGAGTAAAAGCTAATCCTGCCAAAGTTGCATAGCCACCATAGCTTCCTCCCATAATGGCAACTTTATCTTTATTGGCAATTCCTTGTTCAATTAAATATTTCACACCCCAAGTGATGTCATCTTGCATTAATTTTCCCCATTGTAAGTCACCAGCGTTCAAGAAGTTTTTTCCGAAACCACCACTTGCTCTATAATTAGGTTGCAAAACCGCATAACCTCTATTTGCAAGAAATTGTACCTCTGCATTGTATCCCCAATTGTCTCTGGGGCCTTTTGGTCCGCCGTGGATTAACATTATCACGGGTAAATTCTTGCCATTTGAGCCCACAGGAAGGGTTAAATAGCCTGTGATTTCCATTCCGTCACTACTTTTATAGCTCACTGGTTTCATTTCGGCCAAATACTGTTCTACTTTTTTTAAAGCGGGTCTTGCTACATATTGCAGAAGTAATTCTTTGGTTTCAGTATTAAAAAAGTATAATTCGGAAGCGTATTTATCTCCAGTAATTGCTGCTAATAATTTCTTTTCATCATTTGTTGAACTTTGGAAGTATACTCGTCTCCCCGGGAATTTAGATTGTAAAAATTTATAGCTAGATTCCCAATTTTTATCTTTCCAGTAATAAGTGGTTTTATCATCTGTATAGGATGTAGAAATAATTTTATGGGTCAAATCGCTTGTGGAAAGTCCTCCAAAATCAACTTTGTTTTTTGGGTCACTTTCTATTTTGGTGATTTTTTGAGTTTCTAAATTCATTAAGAGCAAAGTAGAGAGGTTTAAGTCTCCTTTGTTGCTAACGAAATAGGCTTGTTTGTTGTCGGGTGTCCAGCCGGCAATATAAGCTTGTTCTGTAACTGAGGTTTCATAAATTGGAGTTAGTTTATCACCTTCTTTTTTATATGTTATGGTGATTCCCTTTTCATCAGTTTTAGAAAGAACCCTCAGGTTTTCATCCCAATCAAAGTCAAAACCAGTAACTCTATCTTTGTTTTCATATATTTTAGTAAGTTCACCGGTAGAAATTTTAAGCTGGTATAAATCGTGCCAAGCTTTATCCCTATCATTTAATAATACCATCATTAAATCTGGATTTTTCTTGCTGGCTAAGTTTATTCCTGCCGCAATTCCCTTTAATGGAGTTAGATTTCTAGATACAGGAACTTTATTTGCTTCTGCCGTAGCCATGGGGTCAACAGCAAATATATTTATGTTTTCATCCCCATTTTCGTCTTTTACATACAAGATATATTTTGCATCATACGACCAAAAATAACCTTGCATTGGGCGTTTACTGTTAGTAAGTGGCCTTGCTTTTTCAAATGGTTCATCGATTTTTTTGACCCAAATATTCATAATACCTTCATATTCCTTCATAAAAGAAATATATTTTCCATCAGGACTTAATTGTCCACCAGCAATTTCTGGATTTCCAAAAAACAACTCTCGGTCTAAAATTGGAGTTTCAGTTTTGTTGGTTTTTGTCTGCGCAACGGCAACAGTAACCATACTAATAAATACTGCAAGATGTAGAATAACTTTTTTCATAAAATTATGGTTTTAAGTTTGTTATTAATTGTAGAAAATTTGCGAAATTTTGTCTGTTTATTTCTTGGGTTTCCTTTGTGAATTTGCAAACTATTCTTACTTCGATGTAAATATATATTAAAATAATGTAAGTGATTGATTATTAATATGAAAAAATAAAAAAATTAGCGTCTATGCGTATGATTTAGCACTTGTTTTTCTTAGATTACTATTGATTTCATTTTAAAGTTTTTTGTTTGTAAATTTGCAACCTCAATTTTTTGACAACGATTTCATTAATTGAGCTATTTTATGGAAAACAGAAAAAAAGTTGCCTTTTATACCCTTGGGTGCAAATTGAATTTTTCGGAAACTTCGACCATTGCCAGAAGTTTTCAGGACGAAGGTTTTGACCGCGTCGATTTTGAAGAAGTGGCCGATATGTATGTCATCAATACCTGTTCGGTAACCGAAAATGCCGATAAACAATTCAAGCAAGTCGTGCGAAAAGCGATGAAACTCAATGACAAAGCTTTTGTTGCCGCCATTGGTTGTTATGCCCAATTAAAACCCGAAGAATTGGCTAATGTTGACGGAGTTGACTTGGTTTTGGGAGCTACAGAAAAGTTTAAAATTACCGATTACATCAACGATTTATCCAAAAACGATTTTGGAGAAGTGCATTCTTGCGAAATTGAAGAAGCCGATTTCTATGTAGGCAGTTATTCCATTGGAGACAGAACCCGTGCTTTCTTGAAAGTACAAGATGGTTGTGATTACAAATGTACCTATTGCACGATTCCATTGGCGAGAGGAATTTCCCGAAGCGATGAATTGCAAAACGTATTGAAAAATGCCAAAGAAATTTCCGCCCAGAATATCAAAGAAATTGTTTTGACTGGCGTAAACATAGGCGATTACGGAAAAGGAGAATTCGGCAACAAAAAACATGAACATACTTTCCTGGAATTGGTTCAAGAATTGGACAAAGTGGAAGGAATCGAGCGTTTGCGAATTTCATCCATCGAGCCGAATTTATTAAAAAATGAAACCATTGAGTTTGTGTCCAAAAGTCGAACTTTCGTGCCGCATTTTCATATTCCGTTGCAATCCGGAAGCAATGAAATCCTGAAGTTGATGAAACGCCGTTACCTTCGCGAAATATACACGGAGCGCGTGAATAAAATTAGAGAAGTGATGCCTGACGCTTGTATTGGCGTGGATGTTATTGTTGGTTTCCCGGGAGAAACCGATGAGCATTTCTTGGAAACTTACCATTTTTTGAATGACATGGATATTTCCTATTTACATGTTTTTACTTATTCAGAACGTGACAATACCGAAGCTGCTGATATGGAAGGAGTTGTTCCTGCCAATGTTCGAGCCAAACGCAGCAAAATGTTGCGCGGATTGTCGGTTAAAAAACGTCGTGCTTTTTATGATAGCCAGATAGGAACGAACAGAACCGTTCTTTTTGAAGCTGAAAATAAAGAGGGATACATTCATGGTTTTACCGAGAATTACGTGCGTGTAAAAACACCTTGGAACCCGGAATTGGCCAACACTTTACACGAAATCAATTTGACCAAAATTGATGAAGACGGAAGTGTTCGACTGGAGTTTACTTCGTCCGTTCAACCTGTGGTCTCGGGTTTAAATGTTTCAATTGAAAATTAAAAAAAAGTCCCGATAGTTTTTGATAACTATCGGGACTTTTTTTTTTGGAATATCTTATTTAACGGTTTCTACCAAACGGATAAATTCTGCTTTGTAACCGTCTTCGTCATTGGACAATCCTTCTTTTGCCAGTTTTTTGATGTCTTCTGTAGTCTTGTTGGGAACCAGATTGGAATCTCTTAATTTCAATCCAAACCAGGCAACGGCAGCGCTAAATTTGAAATCATCAGAGGAATTTTTCAACGGAACGGATTTGTTTTCTGTCACTTTTACCATTTCAATACTTTTATCTCCATCTGGTTTTTTGTAACGAAATTTTATGGTGGCCAGTTCATCGGAATAATTACTTTCGCTTGCGGCTACTTTCGTGTATTTCAAATCGGGTTGGTTGTTTAAAAAATCGCTTTTCACTCCAGTTGGAATCACTTCATACAAAGCCGTAACGGTATGTCCGCTTCCTAACTCACCCGCATCAATGGCGTCATTCGTGAAATCTTCGGGACGCAATTTTCTGTTTTCGTAACCAATCAATCTGTAGGCTTGTACCTGTTTTGGATTGAATTCGATTTGGATTTTCACGTCTTTGGCGATAGCAAACATCGAACCTTTGAACTCTTTTCCCAAGAAACGATTGGCTTCCTGAATATTGTCGATATAAGCATAATTCCCATTTCCTTTATCGGATAAAGTTTCCATTTTGCTGTCTTTGTAATTGCCCATTCCATAACCCAAACAAGTCAAGAAAACGCCTGATTTTCTTTTTTCTTCAATCAAGGTTTGCATGTCGGTATTGGAAGAAGCGCCGACATTAAAATCGCCGTCAGTTGCCAGAATTACCCTGTTGTTTCCGCCTTTGATAAAGTTTTCCTGGGCTAATTTATAAGCCAACTCTATTCCTTCTCCACCGGCCGTGCTTCCGCCTGCACTTAAATTCTCCAAAGCATTGATTATGGTTTGTTTTTCGTCTCCGGTTGTTGGCGGCAAGACCATTCCTGCTGCTCCGGCATAAACCACAATGGCTACTTTGTCTTTTTTGCGCAATTCGTTTACCAAGATTTTTAGCGATTGTTTCAATAATGGCAATTTATTGGCATCACTCATTGAGCCAGAAACATCTATCAAGAAAACCAAGTTGGAAGCCGGTAAACTTTCCGTTGTGATATTTTTGCCCTGCAAACCTATTTTCAGCAATTGATGTTTTGGATTCCAGGGACAACTGCTGTATTCGGTATGAATCGAAAATGGATGTTGGTCTTGTGGTTGTGGATAGTTGTACTTGAAAAAATTCATCATTTCTTCGACTCTCACGGCATCTTTAGGTACGGTTTGTCCATTGTTGATGAATCGTCTTACATTGGTATAGGAAGCATTGTCCACGTCAATAGAGAAAGTGGAAAGAGGTGCCGTATTTGGACTTTCAAACTGGTTTTCCACAAAATTATCATAGTCTTCTTGGGAAACTTCGATAGATTTTGGAGCAACTTCCGGCTTTCTGTTTTTATCCAGTTTTTTGAGTCTTCTTTCGAGTTCTTTTTGGGAAAGTTTTTGATAAGTTCCGTTTTTCGTTGTTATGATGACCACTCCGTTTGCGCCATGACTTCCATAAATTGCAGTTGCAGAAGCATCTTTAAGCACCTCAATGGATTTGATGTTATTTGGATTTATTTCTAATAAAGGAGAATCCAGAGGAACTCCATCAACAATATATAAAGGTTCGTTAGCTGTTGCGATGGATCCTGTTCCTCGAACATATATTGTTGGTGAGCTCACTTTTGATACCAAGTTTGCCATTTCTTTTGATTTTGAATCCGCCATTGCCATCTTCATTGCTTTTGATTTAGCCTCTGCTTCCGCTTTTGACATTGCTTTTGCTTTTGCGGAATATCTAGAAGATGCCTCCTGGACTTGAACTCCAGCAACTTTTCCTTGAAGGGCTTGGCTTAGGGAAGCAGCTTCAGCTTTTTCTAAATCGGCAACAGTAATTTGGGGAACAGAACCATTTTTGCTTTCGGGGGTTAAAACAACTTTTTCTTTACCCATAATTTCAATAGTTTCTCCTTTCATGGGGTTATTTTTCACGGTGGCAACAGCTCCCGTCAAAGATGATTTTTTTTGTGTTCCGTAACCAATGACAACCACTTCATTCAAAACATTGTCATCTGCTTCAACTGCTGCGATTCCAGTTCCATTTGAAGTAGGGTTTACTGCTGAAAAAGTATCAGCTACTACCAAAGGAGTTTGTCTTGAAATCTGTTTTTCCAGAATGGCTTCGGCATCTGGTTTGATGTTTTTGGATGGTTTTTCAATGGTGTTTGTGTCTTGTTTTTCTTGTATAACCACGTTGTTTTCCTTCGTTCCGTTTGGAACAATTGGGTTTGATTCGGGTTTGAGAAATTGGTAACCTAAAGAAAAAAACAATAGGAGCGAAGCGGCAATTGCCCATTTTTTCCAAAGAATAATTGCTTTTTTATCTTCTTTTTTGTCGAGTTTTTCTTCCACGCGCAGCCATACTTTTTCGAATGCCGGAAAGTCTTTTTCTCCTGCTTTTTGGGAAGCATTTTTTATTTTTTCGAATATTTTATCTTGATTGTCCATGACTATTTCGCTTTTTGGTAATACAAATTGTTTACTAATTCCTTTAGCTTGGTTTTCGAAGCATTCAATTGTGATTTGGATGTGCCTTCGGAAATGTTGAGCATGGCCGCGATTTCTTTGTGGCCATAGCCTTCGATAACGAAAAGATTAAAAATAGTCTTGCAACCTTCGGGAATGTGATTGAGCAAATTCAGTAAATCTTCCTCTTCGAGTTCGGTTACTTCATCGGTAAAAGGTTGCGAAAGGATTTTGACGTCATCAAGATACAAATTGAAATTGGTGTTTTTCTTGATGGTAGCCAAACAATGATTGACCGTAATTTTTCGGGACCAGGCTTCAAAAGCACCAAACTCTTTGAGTTGGTCAAGTTTTGTAAAAATAGTATAGAAAGCGTCGGCCAAGGCTTCTTCTATTTCTTCTTCTTTCTTTAGGTAACGCTTGCAAGTGCGGTACAATTTGGGAGCCATAAGCTCATACACCTGACGCTGGGCATCGCGGTGCATTTTTTTGCAGTCAGAAATTAAGTTTTCGTTTATCACAATTGTTGTCTTTCTACTAAAGAGGATTAAAAAGAGAAAAAGGTTGGAAAGCAGTTGAAATATTTTTGGATTTTACACCTTTGTCAAAGCTTCAAACTTTTACAAAGGTTATATTAATGGAATGGTTAATTTGTAAATATTTGTTTCCAAAACATCCGAATCATTGTCTTCGCAAATCAGAAATTGGATTTTGGTTTCGGTTTTATTGTAAAGCGTCAATCCTTCAAATTTTTGGTTGTCGGATATTTTTTGGGTGAACTCGATTTCAAAAGTTGTGTTATTCATTCTCCCAATGCTGCTTCCAAAAATTTCTCCGTCATCATAAGTGGAAGTGGTATTTTCGGCCGTGGCCAAAAAGTAAATTTTATCATCGACCAAAATGGCATCGGTAAACGAAGTTTCTATCTGTTTTATTTTTGGCAATTGGATTGGGACGAACTCGATAGTGCTGTTTTTATTGAGTTTGTTGTTTAGTATTGCGATTCCGTTTTTGGAATTAGCGCCATTTCCTCTTTGGAATAAAAGCCATTTTTCGTTGCAGAATAATGCCCCTTCAATGTTTAGTTCCTCATCGGAAATGGAAGTTGTTTGTTTTAGGTTTTGGTACAATTTTGACAAGTTTTTTTCGGCTACTTCGTTTGTGTCAAGATTATAGGTTATTCTTTTTTCTCTTTTGGGAGTGGAACCAGAACCTAAAAGATGAAGTTTTTTTCCTTTTAAAGCAATGGCTTCAAAATCGAATTTGTCTTTTTTGGAAATATTTTCCTGGTTGTTTTTGAATAGTTTTATTTTCGAAAGTTGTTTTTCCTGAACTTGATATTCATAAAGAAAAGAACTGTTGTCTGAAATGATGAACAAGGAATCGTCTTTGTAAACGAGTCCTGAAGCAGAACCAATTCCGATGATTTTGTACAAGAATTCGATTGTGAATTGTTCCATTAAAAAATATTTTTTGAAAAATATTACTTCACAAACTTCTATTTTCATAGGAGTTCAGTGAATTTCATTTGTCGTGAATGACAGAAATAAGCTCTTCAAAAATAAGGTATTTAGTAGCAACCTGAACTGAAAGCGAAAATTTTTTCACAAAAAAAATGCGCTGAATTACAGCGCATTTTTTTAAGAATTATCTTTTTTACAATTTAAAACCATATGCTACACGAACACCTAATTGGCCAACACCAATACCTTGTGATCCATTGTTATTTAATCTTTCAAAGTCATTGTAATGCTCATATCTCAAGGAGATGTCGATGCATTTTGTTGCATAACCAATACTTGGCGCTAAAAGTAATGAGGTTTGGTCATAATTATTTGACACTGCAAAAGCTGCACCAACTTCACCCATTACATAAAATTGGTCATTCCAAACGAAAGCTTTAAAACCAGCTTTTGCAGGAATAAATCCTAAATCATTCCCGTCGGCTTCGCTCACAAATAGATTTGAATATCCGGTTGTAAGTGTTACAGAGTATCTTTTTGAAAGGTCATACTGTAACCTTGCATCACCACCCAATGTTAATTTAAAAGGATCGTGAGCTGCATAACCTGCATTTAGCCCAACTCCCAAACGAAATCCTTGATCATAGTTTTTAGTATTTGCTGCTTCTTGTGCATGGGAATTAGTTGCGAACATTGTCGAGATTGCCAATACCAATACAATTTTAATTTTTTCTGTAGTTTTCATAATTTTGAATTTTGGGGTTATTAAAAATTTATTTTTTAGTGTTGCACTTTTCTGACAACACTGCAAAAGTAGGGCAGTTAACTATTGCAGATATTATAGAATTGCGTGTGTTTGTTACATAATTTTTGGATTATTATCTATAAATAAGTCATTATTAATGCAATAGTATTGAATGAATCAATTAGTTCTGATTACCTTTGCCAACTAAAAAAAACAAATTGAATTTATCCCAGTACACAAAAGAGTTTTCTTATAATTTAACATTGGCTTATCCCGTTATTTTGGGGATGCTCGGGCATACCTTGATAGGGATTGTCGATAATTTTATGGTTGGAAATCTTGGTTCTACCGAGTTGGCCGCAGTTTCTTTAGGCAATAGTTTCATCTTTATCGGAATGTCGCTGGGAATTGGGTTTTCCACAGCCATAACCCCTTTGATTGCGGAAGCAGATGCCGAGAAAGATGACAAGAAAATCAGGACTACTTTTCATCACGGATTGCTGCTGTGTACAATTTTGGGAATTGCCATATTCATTATGATTGTTTTGGCAAAACCCATAATGAGATTGATGAACCAACCCGAAGCGGTTGTGGATTTGGCTGCACCTTATATTGATTGGGTTGCATTTTCGTTGATTCCGATGATTATTTTTCAAGGTTACAAACAATTTGCAGATGGTTTGTCGCAGACCAAATATTCGATGTACGCCATTTATTTGGCCAACGTGGTTCACGTTTTCTTTAATTATGTGTTGATTTATGGTATTTGGGGTTTTCCAAAATTGGGGATTCTGGGAGCTGCATTGGGAACCGTGATTTCCAGAATCATGATGGTGGTTTTCATGCATTTTATTCTTCGGAAAAATGAAGCTTTCAAACGCTATTTCAAGAATTTTACTTTCAAGGAAATCAAGAAATCTATCTTGAAGAAAATCATTAATCTTGGTTTTCCTTCGGCATTGCAAATGCTGTTTGAAGTGACGTTGTTCACTGCGGCGATATGGCTTTCGGGTTCACTTGGCAAGAACAGTCAGGCGGCAAACCAAATTGCGCTAACTCTTGCCTCCTCCACATTTATGGTGGCCATGGGTTTTAGCGTTGCGGCGATGATTCGAGTTAGTAATGCCAAAGGGATGAAAGATTACAAACAATTGATAACTGTGGCTCGCTCCATTTTTTTATTGGCGATAATTGTGGAAATTTTCTTTGGTCTTGTTTTCGTGATTTCGCATAATTTTCTTCCGCATTTATTTTTGAATATGTCCGATGCCTCACAACAATTTGATAATGCAGAAATAATAATAATTGCGGCCAAATTGCTTTTGGTGGCAGCCGTATTCCAGATTTCGGACGGAATTCAGGTAGTTGTTCTCGGTGCTTTGAGAGGTTTGCAAGATGTCAAAATTCCAATGTACATTACCTTTGTGGCCTATTGGCTTATTGGTTTTCCAATTTCGTATTATTTAGGAACGAAGACTGATATGGGGGCAACCGGAATTTGGATAGGATTGTTGGCGGGATTGACGGCAGCTGCTTTGTTTTTGTATATTCGCTTTGCGAGTTTGACCAAAAGATTGGTATTGGAAAACGCCTAAAATTAAGCACAAAAAAGAAATTGCAACTTCACCAAACACCAAAATTATTTTTACGGGAAAAGAGGAAGTGTACAGTAATTTTGTCTGATAAATAATTAACTTTACGAGGTTTGAAATTCCAATAGGAATCTAAAACATAAATTCAAAAATCTAAAATTACAATATGGAATTACCAAAATTTTTACTGGGCGACAACACTGATTTTCCCGAAGATATTTTCATCATTCACCTTGATTATCCTAGATTCATCATCAATCTAAAAGACGATGAAGTGGAATTTATGGAAGAAGCCGAAGATCTTGACGAAGGTGAACTCAATGCAGAAATGGAAGGCTTAATTGAGCAAGCTAACGCATTTTATGACCGAGAAATGGAACGTTACGAGAAAGAGTAAAACTATTTTTTTGTGGCTAGATAATAAATCCTGAACAATCGGTCGTTGTGTTTTTTTGATTCCTTTGGAACTCTATTCAAATCAACGGTGGTTATCTTTTTCAAGTTATAGTCTTCCAGTTTCTTTTTCGAAAGAACACTGTCTGTTTTTGAAGCCAATAAACCAAATTTATCTTCCAAGGGTAAGTTTAGTTCATTGGTTTTTTCATTTAGTAAAACTGGAATGCTGGAGCCGTAATCCCATACAATTTCTGGGGTAAAATAACTCATGTCGTAGGTCTTTATGCCCAAGGTTTTTTCTTTTTCTTTTAATTCTTTTGCACTGTGATACTCAGGATTTATCAAGACGGCTTTGGTTAGTGGTAAGCCAAAAACAATTATGGCTACCTGAACTCCCACAACAGCATAAAATACGTTCAAAAAGTTTTTGTTTCTGAGATTTTGGAACAGAAGATAGCCTAAAATGAATAATGAAATGGTTAATCCAATCAGCCATAATTCGAATCCAGCAAGGTCATTTTTTATCTTTATGAATAATCCAACTGGAATGGCTACGCAGATAATTGCAATCAATCCGAAAGCGAAATTGATTACTGCTTTTTCAATTTTCAAGCTGATGTTTTTAAAATTGCGAATCAAATACTCAATATAAAATCCAGTGTTTAAAGCCAACGGAATTAGTACGGGTAATAAATATCTTGATTTTTTTTCAGGAATTATCGAAAGTAAAACTACTGCGGCCAATGTCCAGATTAAAGTAAATTGATAGGCTTTTAAATTGCTGACCCTGGTTTTTAAATACGGATATAATAGTGCTATAAATGCAGGAACTGTCCAAATTCCGCATTGGACAAAAAAGTCCCAATAATAGTAAAACGGCCTGACGTTGTAACTTCCCCATCGGCTGCTTTCTAGTTTGGTAACCCTTGAAACTGTTTCTGGGTCTATATACCGTACATACAAAGGCCACGACAAGCCAATGCAAAATCCGATTAGTAAAATTAAAAAAACATAAAATTTTTTGTCGTTTAATTCAAATTTGTAAATGATGCCATACGCTATCAAGAAAGGCAATAATAAGCCATAAACTGAAATGGGGCCTTTGCTCAGGAAGGACAACCCAAAAAATAATCCAGCCAAACAAGCATTGAGGAAGGAATGGTTTTTATCGTTTAGAAACTTCCAGAAAAAGACAATGCAAACCATCATGAAACTATGGGTGTACATATCCCATTGATTGTCCCTACCCGCAAAATAGATGTAAAAGGAAGTGATTAAAATGAGCCCGTTGTGAAAATTCTGTTGTTTGTCCAGTCCTAATTTTTCGGATAATTTGTGGGTGCTGAATACCAATAACAATGTAATTAAAACCACGGGCAATCGCAATCCAAAAATGTTTTCAAATCCAAAAAACTTGCCAAATTCGGCTGTCAACCATGTAGGCAACGGCGGTTTTTCGTAACGTGGCATATCATTGATGGTGGTCAATATCCAATTGTTGTTCTTCACCATTTCTCTGGCCGTGATAAAGTTTCTGGCCTCCATGATGTCCACTTCAATAACGCTTAAATGTGGGATAAGCATGAAGCAAGAAACCAATAAAAGCCACAAGACGTATTTATGCTTTAAGTTTGACATCTTTTCTTATGATAATTATATTTCGTGAATAAACCACCAATCCCATAGCGTTTCCTACAAATAAAACAGGGTCTTTCCGTATTATGGCATAAATAAAAATCAATACGGAACCAATTAAACTAATGACCCAAAAACCCATTGGCAAGACAGAACTTTTGATTTTTTCGGAATAAATCCATTGGTAAATAAATCGAAAGGTAAAAAGGATCTGTGAAAATATACCTAGGAACAATAGCCATTGCGGAATGTTTTCGTTCTTGAATAAATGATCGACATCTATGACATTATTATTGTAACCGTACCAAACTATAAATGCTGGAAAAATCAATATAAACCAACGCAAAAAAGTTGGGATTTTCGTCCAATCATTTTGTAATTGAATGTTGCGAATGTAAATGTAGTAAGTTATAGATTGTCCAAGCATAATTGAAAAATCGTGTCTTAAATAACCATAAACAAATAATAGGAACGAAGCCAACAAACTGATTTCCCAAAACAATACTGGATTAATCACTTTTTTGTTTTTTTCGGAGATTATCCATTGCAAAATCATTCGGCTCGAAAATAATATTTGAGCCAAAAAACCTATGGAATATATTAAATATTGGTTCATTATCCCTGTTTTGCCACGCGGTAATTAAGGTACTTTTTCTTCATCCATAAATAGGCGAAACAATCTTGCAATGGACCTAAAAGTCTGTTCCAAAGATTGAATTTTGAAACTCCTGCCACTCTTGGAAAGTGTCTTACGGGAGTTTGCTTGATTTTGCCATTTTGCAATAAAATCATGGCAGGCAAAAATCGGTGCAGTCCGTTGAACATGGGTATTTTTTTGGCCATGTCCGTTCGGATTATTTTTAACGGACAACCGGTATCGTCTATTCCGTCATTTGTAAAAGCTCTTCGAATGCCATTGGCAATTAGGGAAGACATATTTTTTACAAATGAATCCTTTCTGTTGGAGCGCACTCCGGTAACCAAATCAAATTCATCGGTGTAGTCTATTAAAATATTGAAATCTTCGGGAGCTGTTTGCAAATCGGCATCGATGTAACCCACCCATAGAGTATCGGCATAATCAAAACCCGCTTTGACGGCAGCACTCAAACCACAGTTTTTTTCGAAAGTGATGAACGTGAATTCTTCGTTGTTGGCACAGATTTTTTCAATCAAAGATTGACTATTGTCTTTCGATCCATCATTTACAAATAAAATTTTGGACTTTTTCTTGGCGATTTTCAGAAATACGTTCATTTCTTGATGCATACGATCAAGATTACCTTCTTCGTTATAAACGGGTATAATGATTGTTAGTTCAAATTCCATATTTCATAATGTTTTTTATACAAAAGTATTTTATTTTGAGAAAAAATAGCTTAGTAAAGTATTGAAATTTGGTAATAAGCAAGAGAAAAGGAATATTTATTTTTACTTTTGATATGTAATTTCGAGTGCCATGAAAATACTAATAACAGGAGCTGCTGGATATATTGGTTCACATGTTGCAGAGCGTTTGCAATTGCAAGGTTATAATGTGGTTGGATTGGATAATTTTTCGGATTACTACGACGTTTCTTTAAAGGAAATGAATGCCAATGTACTAAACTTGAAAGGAATAAAAATTGAAAAAATAGACCTTAGATTCGCTGAACAATTGAATTTTTTGTCAACTGATTTTGATTATATCTTTCATTTTGCCGCCCAACCTGGTATTTCTGGCTCTTCCAGTTTTGAAGATTATTTAGGGAATAATGTAATTAGCACTAAAAATTTATTGGATTTTGCCCTAAAAAATCAAAAGTTGAAACTTTTTGTCAATATTGGCACATCATCTATTTATGGCATTCACGCCACTTTTGACGAGTCATTTGTTCCAGAGCCTGTTTCTTTTTATGGTGTAACCAAATTGACGGCCGAACAATTAATTTTGGCTAGCAGCAGAGTCGAAAAAATAAAAGCGTGTTCCCTAAGATTGTTTTCGGTTTACGGTCCTAGGGAAAGACCCGAAAAACTATACGCCAAATTGATTGCCAATGCCTTCAATGACATTGCTTTTCCATTGTATAAAGGAAGTAAAAAACACCTGAGAAGTTTTACTTATGTTCAAGACATTGTTGACGGTATTGTGAGTGTTATTGGCAAAGAAGATTTGGTCAATAATGAAATCATCAATTTAGGCACGGAAGTAGAAAATACGACCCAACAAGGTATTGAAATCGTGGAGCAGATTCTAAACAAAAAAATAATAATAGATGTTGTCAATGCCAGGGCTGGTGACCAAATAAGAACCAAGGCAGTAATTGATAAAGCCAGAAAACTATTGAATTATAATCCGCAAACCAGTTTAAGACAAGGATTGGAAGAGCAAGTGAAGTGGTATCAGGATCATTTCTTGTAGTCGTGATAAATGTTCAATAATAACTGAGCGGCTGCAAAAGGTGAAAATTCACCGTTTCGCACCGCTTTTTTAGTAGCATCCAAAAGTTTTTGGATTTCTGGATGATTGTAAAAATTGGTTTTTAATTGCTCGTTGATGGTTTCCAACAGCCAATATTGGTTTTGTTCTTTTCGGTTTTCAATAAAATAATGATTCGTTTTGGCGAATTCAACATACTGTTCGATGGTTTTCCAAATTTCTGGAATTCCTTCGTGGGTTAAAGCACTACAAGTGGTAGTTGTTGGTTTCCAACCCGATTTTTTGGTGGGGAATAAATGCAAAGCCCTGTTGAATTCTGCTTTCGCCAAATTTGCTTTTTTGATATTGTCGCCATCAGCTTTGTTGATAACGATGGCATCGGCCATTTCCATAATGCCCCGTTTGATGCCTTGCAATTCGTCGCCGGCACCGGAAATTTTCAACAATAAAAAGAAATCGACCATACCGTGGACTGCAGTTTCGCTTTGTCCAACGCCAACGGTTTCTATGAGTATCGTGTCAAAACCGGCAGCTTCACAAAGCGTGATGGCTTCCCTGGTTTTTCGAGCCACGCCGCCCAAAGTTTCTCCCGAAGCCGAAGGCCTGATAAATGCATTTGGGTCTTTTACCAATTCCTCCATTCGGGTTTTGTCTCCCAAAATGCTTCCATGCGAAATCGTACTGCTGGGATCAACGGCTAAAACGGCGACTTTTTTTCCTAGCGAAGTCAAATGATTGCCAAAAGATTCTATAAAAGTACTTTTTCCAACACCTGGAACTCCCGTGATTCCTATTCGAATAGATTTATTGGCATGTGGCAAGCAGGCAGTAATCACTTCATTGGCTTTCGCCAAATGGTTGACATTGGTGCTTTCTACCAAAGTAATCGCACGACTCAAGGCAGAAGTTTTTCCAGACAAAATGCCTTCGATCAATTCCTGTGCAGAAGGTTGTTTTTTTCTAAACTTCTGGACTTGTTTGACTGCGCTTGAACTGATGAATTCTGGCTGGGAAACGCCAGGTTTTTCGTGTAAACTGCTCGTATGTTCCTTTTTATTGGCCAAAATAATTTGTTTGAAAAGTAAAAGTAGTGAAAACAAAAACAGTTTCAAAAAGCCACTGCTTAATGAAACTGTTTTATTAATAGGCATCGTTAATAATACAGAATCAAAATAATGATTTCCCTGTTTCAAAATAAATTTAAGTGGTATTTTTGCATTCAATTCTGCACTATGTACAACTTTATCCTGATTTTTGTTTTCTTGTTTCTTGGAATTGTTTTGCAAAAGATAAAACGCTTTCCAACCGATATTTATAAATTATTCAATAAAATTGTAATATATCTTTGCCTTCCTGCATTGGCACTTTTTTACATCCCAAAAATCAAATTAGACACTCATTTGTTGTTTCCTATAGGAGTAACTTGGATTGGTTTTACAACAGCGATTTTGTTTTTCAGTTTTTTGGGTGCAAGATTCAAATGGTCCAAAAAATTGACCGGATGCTTGATTTTAACAGCCGGTTTTGGGAATACTTCGTTTTTGGGTTTTCCAATTATCCAGGCCTTGTACGGTGAAGAAGGATTGAAGGCAGCGATTATTGTCGATCAGCCGGGAACTTTTGTCGTGCTTTCCACCTTGGGAGTCATCGTGGCCACTTTGTATTCTACAGGAAACCCAAATGGATTTTACATCGCCAAAAAAATCATCTTTTTCCCTCCGTTTATCGCTTTCTTGTTGGCGTGTTTCATGAATGTTTTCCAATTTGATTTTCATCAATACGTCCAGTTTGGATTACTGAAAATAGGTAGCGTAATGACGCCTTTGGCGATGCTTTCGGTGGGATTGCAATTGCATTTTGACAAGAAGAGCAAACATTGGAAATTCTTGCGATTGGGACTTTTGTATAAATTGATTTTGACTCCAGCTTTGATTTATTTTTTGTACGTGGTTGTTTTTGACCAGCACTCCAAAATGATTCAGGTTTCGATAATGGAGGCAGCAATGGCACCAATGATTTCTGCAAGCATTATTGCCGCTTCCCACGGTTTGAAACCCAGATTATGCAGTATGATGATTGGTTTTGGAATCCCCATTTCTTTTGTCACATTGGTGTTCTGGTATTTTGTTGCCAATTCTATATAATCTGCTTTTTTGTTCCAATTTTTATATCCCATTAATTTTATTCCAGTATGAGTACTTTAACCAATACAGCATCAGCAATTGACGAAAATTCGATAGTTCAAAAAACAGTTTATTCGATATTGTTTTCGATAGCATTTGCCCATTTGTTAAACGATTTGATGCAGGTAGTCATTCCTTCTACTTATCCTTTGTTGAAGGAGAAATTTAGTCTTTCTTTTACTCAAATTGGATTGATCACTTTTGTCTTTCAGCTAACTGCTTCTATATTGCAGCCCTTCATTGGGTTTTATACCGATAAAAAACCAAAACCATATTCATTGGTAATTGGAATGATTTTTACGATTTTAGGTTTGGCCTTTTTATCGCTTTCAACTGCTTTTTGGATGTTGTTGGTGTCGGTTTCATTCGTAGGGATTGGTTCGTCAATATTTCATCCGGAAGCTTCCCGAGTTGCATTTTTAGGGTCAGGAGGAAAACGAGGTTTGGCTCAGTCTATTTTTCAATTAGGCGGAAATGCAGGTAGTGCCATTGGACCATTATTAGTGGCTTTGATTGTAGCTCCTCACGGACAATCGTATATCATTTGGTTTGTTATTGCAGGTATTTTGGGAATGATTATTTTGTCAAAAATTGCCGTTTGGTATCAAAATCATTTGGAATTACGTGCTTCCAAAAAGGTAGTTCTTGAAGAAGAAACCATTCATCTGTCTAAAAGAAAAGTCAATATTTCGCTTGCCATTTTACTGTTCTTGATTTTTTCGAAGTTTGTCTATATGGCTAGTATGTCCAATTATTTTACTTTTTATTTGATGGATAAATTTGGATTGAGCATACAAGATTCCCAGTTTTATTTATTTGGATTCTTGGCATCGGTGGCGGCTGGAACATTAATTGGCGGGCCATTGGGAGACCATTTTGGCAGGAAATACATTATTTGGATTTCTATTCTGGGAGCAGCGCCTTTTACTTTATTGTTGCCGTATGCCAATTTGTTTTGGACAGGAATTTTAGCGGTAATTATTGGCATAATTATAGCTTCGGCATTTTCGGCAATTTTGGTTTTTGCACAGGAATTAATGCCTGGAAAAGTTGGAATGATTTCCGGATTGTTCTTTGGTTTTGCCTTTGGAATTGCAGGAATTGGGTCGGCACTTTTGGGTTATTTAGCCGATCATACCAGCATTGAATATGTGTATAAAATAACTTCTTTTCTCCCGTTGATTGGTGTGATGACCTATTTTCTGCCAGATATGAAGAAGAAAAAATAATGTAATTTTCCTTGTTGAGAGTATTGCTTTTTTGAGTAATTTTAGTAACCAAAAAAAACAACAATTATGGCAACACTACGTTTAGGAGATACAGCTCCCGATTTTACGGCAGAAACAACATTTGGAACAATAAATTTTCACGAATGGTTAGGAGATTCTTGGGGTGTTTTATTTTCGCATCCAGCAGATTTCACGCCAGTTTGTACCACCGAATTAGGAACAGTGGCAAATTATTATCCTGAATTTGTAAAGAGAAATACAAAAGTTATAGCATTAAGCGTTGATGGACTGGAATCTCATAAAGAATGGATAAAAGACATCAATGAAACGCAAGGAACAACGGTAAATTTTCCGATTATTGCTGACGAAGACAAAAAAGTGGCTAATTTATACGACATGCTTCACCCCAATGCAAGTGATAAATTCACGGTGCGTTCGGTTTTTGTGATTGGAGCAGACAAAAAAATCAAATTGACTTTGACGTATCCAGCATCTACAGGCAGAAATTTTGACGAATTACTGCGCGTGATTGATAGTTTGCAATTGACCGCCAATTACAGCGTTGCAACACCGGCCAACTGGAAAGACGGAGAAGATGTGGTTATTGTACCTGCCATAGCGGACGAAGATATTCCTGCCAAATTTCCAAAAGGATATAATAGAATTAAGCCTTACTTGAGAATGACGCCTCAGCCTAATAGATAAGAATTTTAGGTTTTAGCCAATAAAAAAAGTACAATGAGAAATCCTTGTACTTTTTTTTTCATAAGTTAGACTTAAATGAACTTACATAACTTATATGGTTGAGAAAAATTAAACCAGCTTGTTTATTTTGGCATATTGCAACAACATTACAGTTTTGGCATCCTTGATTTCTCCCGTTGCAATCATTGCATAAGCGTTGTCAAAAGAAAGTTCAATTACTTCAATATGTTCTTGTTCGGCATCGAGTCCACCGCCTTCATGCACTTTCATTGACTCATCGTATTCGCCCACAAATAAATACAAGATTTCGGTCACGGCACCAGGCGACATAAAGGTTTCAAAAACTTTCTGAACCGTTGAAATTCGATATCCTGTTTCTTCTTCCGTTTCCCGAATGATGCATTGCTCGGGATTGTCTTTGTCCAAAAGTCCGGCGCAAACTTCAATCATCATTCCTGTTTTGTTGCCGTTTAGGTAGGACGGCAACCGAAACTGGCGCGTTAAAATCACTGTTTTTTGAGTTGAATTGTAAAGCAAAATAGCGGCTCCATTTCCTCGGTCATACACTTCGCGAATATGGGTTTCAGTGTTCTTGTCTTCTTCTTGGTAATCGTAAGTTACTTTGTTCAAGATATACCAATTGTCTGAAAGCAATTCGGTTTTTTGGATGGTTATTTTTGGGTTGTTCATTTGAATTTTTCGAATTTAGTTGTCACAGAAATTTAGTGGATTTTATATAGAGTTTAAAGTTTTTACCGCAGATTCGCAGATTTTTAAAATTATTATTTGTAATCTGCGAATCTGCGGTAAAAAAATAGTAACAGTAAAGGTTTTATTGGCTAATCAAATTTATGAAATTAAATTCATAGTATTTGATGTAAAAAAAAACGTCCCGATGTATCGGGACGTTTAAGTTATTATTTTAAAATTGTTTGCTTTCTGTCTGGTCCAACAGAAACAATTTTTATTGGCACTTCAACAGCCGCTTCAATAAATTCGATGTATTCTTTCAACTCGATTGGCAATTCCTCATAAGTGGTCATTCCAGTCAAATCAGCTTTCCATCCTTTGAATTCTTTGTAAACAGGAGTCACGTTTTCAGGCTCGATATTGTAAGGGAAATGCGAAATGTTTTTTCCTTTGTAATTGTATTCCGTACATACTTTTAATGTGGAGAATCCTGAAAGAACGTCGCCTTTCATCATCATTAATTGCGTTACACCATTGATTTGAACGGCATATTTCAAGGCCACTAAATCCAACCATCCACAACGTCTTTGTCTTCCTGTCACGGAACCAAATTCGTTACCAACGCGTGCCATTGTGGCACCATCTTCGTCAAAAAGTTCGGTTGGGAAAGGACCGCTTCCCACACGAGTTACATAGGCTTTGAAAATTCCATAAACTTCCTTGATTTTGTTTGGAGCAATTCCTAAGCCGGTACAAGCACCAGCCGCAGTAGTATTGGATGAAGTTACAAATGGATAGGTTCCAAAATCAACATCAAGCAATGAACCTTGAGCCCCTTCGCACAAAATTGATTTTCCTGCTCTTTGTGCTTGGTTCAAATATTCTTCGCTGTCTATGAAATCTATTTTTTTCAATTCTTCGATGGATTCAAAGAATTCTTTTTCCATTTCTTCTAAATTGTATTGAATGTTTACATCATAGAATGCAATCATTTCTTCGTGTTTGTTTGCCAAAGCACGGTATCTTTCCTTGAAATCTTCTAGTTCGATATCGCCAACACGGATTCCGTTTCTACCAGTTTTGTCCATATAAGTTGGTCCAATTCCTTTAAGAGTGGAACCAATTTTGGCTTTCCCTTTTGAAGCTTCTGAAGCTGCATCCAGCAAACGGTGTGTCGGTAAAATTAAATGTGCTTTTCTTGAAATGATTAATTTGGATTTGATGTCCATGTTAAATTTAGCCAATCCTTCGATTTCTTTTTGAAAAACAACAGGGTCAATAACTACTCCATTTCCGATGATGTTAACGGCAGTTTTATGAAAAATCCCGGAAGGAATAGTTCTAAGGACATGTTTTATTCCGTCGAATTCTAAAGTGTGTCCAGCATTTGGGCCTCCTTGAAAACGAGCAATAATATCGTATTTTGAAGTAAGAACGTCAACTATTTTTCCTTTTCCTTCATCTCCCCATTGTAATCCTAATAATAAATCTGCGGTCATTCTATTTGTTATTTTTCGTTAATTTCTGAGTTATTTTTTTTTGTTGCGTATAAATATAAGGAGTGATTTGAAATATTGATGTTGAATATTTCCTCCATTGTTTTTTTGATAGTTTGAATTCTGGGATCACAAAATTCGATTACTTCTCCAGTATCCGTCATAATAATATGGTCGTGTTGCTTGTCGAAATATGATTTTTCATAATGCGCCTGATTTTGTCCAAATTGGTGTTTGCGAACCAAACCAGATTCCAACAAAAGCTCGATAGTGTTGTACAGCGTAGCCCTACTCACGCGATAGTTTTTGTTTTTCATTTTGATGTATAGATTTTCTATGTCAAAATGCTCTTCGCTGTCATAAATTTCTTGAAGTATGGCGTAACGCTCTGGCGTTTTGCGATGTCCATGAGACTCAAGATATATTGTAAAAACATTTTTTACAATTTCTTGATTGTTACTATTATTGGATGAAATTTGTGTCATATCGTGCAAAGATAAATTTTATTTTTTAGTTTGGAAGTTTAAAAGTTTATAAACTAAACCTAAACTAAACAGTTTTATTTTTTTAGTTAATTTTTATACTCTCGGGTTACCTTTTCGATGCCGTCAATTTTCTTGATATTGTCCATTAATCTTTTCAAAATAGTGTTGTTTTGTACGATGACCGCTATTTGTCCGTTGAATATTCCTGCATCTCCGCTCAAAGAGATACTTTGAATGTTTACGTTCATGTTGTCCGAAATTACCTTGGTCAATTTGTTGGTCAGTCCTATGGTGTCCATTCCGGTGATGTGCAAAATCGCTTTGAATTCTTGTTGGGAGGAATCAATCCATTTGGCCAAAATAATTCGATACGCATAATTCGACTGCAAACTGATGGCGTTGGGGCAGTCCTTTTTGTGGACTTTTATTCCTTCATTTATGGTGATGAAGCCAAAAACTTCGTCGCCGGGAATAGGGTTGCAACAGTTTGACAGTTTGTAATCCAATTTGTCTTGGTCTGCTCCAAAAACCAGCATGTCGTAATTGCTGTTCAATACCTGTTTATGGATATCTTCGCTGGCAGTACTTGGAGAGCGCTTGATTTTGTTTTTGAAAAAATTGATGAAAGTGTTGCTTTTCTGGGCAGCATAATCTTTTAATTGCTGGTTTTCGATGGCTCCAATTCCCACTCGGTAAAACAAATCCAGGCTCGTTTTTAGTTTAAAGAAATTCACTAATTCGTTGACAACGGATTCGCTTAGCGTAATTTTCAAATGCTTTAATTTTCGAGTAAGCAATTCTTTTCCTTCCTCGGCAATTTTTTTCGTGTTTTCGTTTAGAACGTTTTTAATTTTATTTTTTGCCCTGGAAGTCGTCACGTAATCCAGCCAGTTGACGGTCGGTTTTTGATGTTGCGAGGTAATCACTTCAATTTGGTCACCACTTTTCAGCTCATGATTCAGAGGAACCAATCTTCCGTTAACCCGCGTTCCCCTGGTGCGAATTCCAATTTCGGAGTGGATACTGAAGGCGAAATCAAGTGAAGTGGCTCCTTTTGGCAACGATTTTATTTCTCCTTTTGGTGTAAAGACGAAGATTTCTTTGGAATATAAATTCATTTTGAAGTCTTCCACAAAATCCACGGCATTGGTTTCAGGATTTTCCAAAGCTTCTTTCAAGAGATTCAACCAGGCATCCAGACCGCTGTCTTCCGAACCTCCTTGTTTGTATTTGTAATGGGCAGCGTATCCTTTTTCGGCAATTTCGTCCATGCGTTCGCTTCGTACCTGAACTTCCACCCAACGTCCTTTTGGTCCCATAACCGTGATGTGCAAGGCTTCGTAGCCCGTGGTTTTTGGCGATGAAATCCAATCGCGTAAACGGCTGGGACTTGGCCTGTAATGATCGGTTACGATGGAATATATTTTCCAAGCCAAGAATTTTTCTTCGTGGGGATTGGATTTGTAAACGATGCGCAAGGCAAATTTGTCGTAAACTTCATCGAAGCTTACGCCTTGAACCTTCATTTTTCTGTAAATGGAATAAATGGATTTGGGTCTTCCCTTTATGATGTAATCCATTTTTTCTTCGTCCAATGCTTTTTTTAGGATGTCGGAAATGTCTTTTATGTAAGCGTCTTGCTCTTCTTTGGTTTCTTTTATTTTACTTACGATGTCGTTGTAAATTTCGGGTTCGGTATATTTTAACCCTAAATCTTCCAGTTTGTTTTTTATTTTATACAGGCCTAAACGATGAGCCAAGGGTGCATAAATGTATAAAGTTTCGGAGGCAATTTTGACTTGCTTGTAATCGTCCATCGTGTCCAAAGTTTGCATGTTATGCAATCTGTCGGCAATTTTGATAAGGATTACTCGCACGTCATCGTGAAGCGTGAAGAGCATTTTTCTGAAATTCTCGGCCTGCATCGAGACATTCATTTCCTTTTGGACTTTCGAAATTTTTGTCAATCCTTCCACCAATTGTGCCACTTTGGGATTGAACATTTTTTCAATATCTTCTACTGTTATTGGCGTGTCTTCAACCACGTCGTGCATCAAGGCAGCTGCAATGGCCGTCGCTCCCAAACCTATTTCCGAAGCCACGATTTTGGCCACGGCAATGGGATGGAAGAAGTAGGCTTCCCCGGATTTTCTCCTTTGGTCTTTATGGGCATCCATGGCGACATCAAAAGCCTTGCGAATCAGTTTCTTGTCTTCGGCGGTCAGAGTTTGATAACTAATGCGAAGTAATTCTTTGTATTCCTGAAGAATTGCCTTGTTTTCTTTTTCAAAATCTATTTCTAACATAAAAGTATAGTTGATTTTTTAAAAATACGTATAACTACTGATATATGCAAAAATTAATTGCCAATTAAAAATTAAAAATCAGGGATTGCAATTATGCGAAACCCCGTAAAATATAGAATCTTGTATGAATTAACGCAGAAATCTAAAATCCTCTTTGTCTTTTGGCTTCAAAAATTAGAATGGCTGCTGCAACCGAAACGTTCATGCTGTCGATTTCGCCTTGCATCGGGATGATGATGTTTTGCGTGGCTGCATCTCGCCATTCTTGGGTCAGTCCGGTGGCTTCCGTACCGACAACCAAGGCGGTTGGATTGGTGTAATCTTGGGTGTGATAGGAAGTCGAGTTTTGCAAAGTGGCGCAATAAATATTGATTTGTCGCTCTTTCAAGAAGGCAATAATTTCGGTAGTTGTTCCTGTTGCAATTTGATTGGTAAACAAACAACCCACGCTGGATCGAACGATATTTGGATTATACAAATCACTTTTGGGATTGGCAATAATCACGGCATCTAGGTTGGCAGCATCGGCGGTTCGCAACAAGGCACCAATGTTTCCCGGTTTTTCCGGTGCTTCAGCCACTAGAATCAATGGGCTTTTGGATAATTTTAAATCCGATAATTGGAGGGATTTGGTTTTGGCCACGGCCAAAATTCCTTCGGTGGTATCGCGATACGCCAGTTTTTGATAAACTTCTTTTGAAATTTCGATTAATTCGGTGCTTTTTGACAGTTTTTGGGCTTCATTTTCCGAGATTAATTCGGGTAAAAACAAAATCATTTCCATTGTATACCCACCTTTCATTGCGATTTCGATTTCTCTTTTGCCCTCAATCAAAAAAGTGCCTGATTGTTTGCGTGCTTTTGCTTTTTCCTGCAATAACACCAAGGATTTTATGAAAGGATTTTGGATGGAAGTGATTTGTTTCAATTTAATAAAATAAGTGTTTTGAATTGGCTAAAATACTAAGAATTTTTTAATATGAAATTATAAGGATTGACTAAAAAAAAATAGAATCATTTGATTTATTTTTGCCAAAAATTAAATTTCTGTTTTGATGTTCGAATTTTTAGAAATAATAGGTGTTGCGGCTTTTGCCATGTCGGGTTCCTTAACTGGAATGCATAAAAAATTAGATCTTTTTGGCGTTTTTGTCATTGCACTGGCCACCTCTTTTGGAGGCGGGACTTTACGTGATATATTGATGGGCGAAAAGGTTTTCTGGCTCAAAACCGAAAATTTGATTTATATTTATGTTGCCGTTTTGGGCTATCTATTGGCTGTTTTTTTTCATAAAAAATTAGAATATTTTCGTGTTTCGCTATTTTTATTCGATACAATAGGATTGGGTCTATATACCTTGGTGGGGCTTGAAAAAGGTTTGGTTTTCGGATTTAATCCTGTTGTATGTGTTGCATTGGGTACTATTACTGCCTGTTTTGGAGGAGTGACTCGGGATATTTTATGCGCTGAGGTGCCTAATTTATTTAAACAGGAAATCTATGCGACCATTTGCGTGGCTGGAGGAATTGTTTTTTTCGGATTGAAAAAAATAAATATGGACGATGACATGTTGTATTTGACAACTTCGCTTTTTATTATAGCAGTGCGATTATTGGCTGTTAGATACAAATGGCAAATCAAGCCACTAAAAATGGAGAACTAATTAGTTGTTATTGTTCACATTTTGATCAAAAGATAATTGGCATCATTTCGCATAAATCCCAAATCTGTAATCTCAAATCTGAATTTAAAGAATCCCTCTTGCCTTGATTTCCAAATATTTGTTGATGGTGTCCAAAGTCAGGTTTTCAGGCTGGGTAAGCACCGAATAAATGCCGTATTTCTTAAGTTCGTTGACGATTAGTCGTTTCTCGAAAGAAAATTTCTCGGCGATTACTTTGTCATAGACTTCTTGAATGTTTTCGGCTTTTTTGTTGATGAGTTGGTTCAGTTCGGTGTTGTTGAAGAAAACCACGACCAACAAATGGTTTTTGGCAATGCCTTTCAAATAGGGCAGTTGCCGATGCAAACCGTCCATCGTTTCGAAATTGGTGTACAAAACGATCAAACTTCTTTGATTGATGTTTTTCTTGATGTCGGTGTACAAACGGCTGAAATCACTTTCGAAAAAATCGGTTTTGATGTTGTACAAGGTTTCCAGAATTTTGTGCATTTGCGAAGCGCGCCTTTCGGCAAAAACCCGGTTTTCCACCTTTTTTGAAAAGGTCAACATTCCCGCCTTGTCCTGTTTTTTTAAGATGACATTCGACAAAACCAGCGTGGCATTGATGGCATAATCCAGCAAGCTCAATCCGTTGAAAGGCATTTTCATCACGCGACCTTTGTCGATAATCATGTAAACCGATTGTGATTTTTCGTCCTGAAATTGATTGACCATCAAGGCATTTTTCTTGGCGGTAGCTTTCCAATTCAGGGTTCGTATATCATCTCCTTGATTGTATTCCTTGATTTGTTCAAACTCCATCGTGTGTCCAATTCTCCTGATTTTCTTGATGCCGTATTGAAACAAATTGTTGGAAAAAGCCATCAAACTGTATTTTCGTAACTGAATGTAGGATGGATAAGTGGGTACCATTCTTTGATTGTCGAATTGGAAACGTCTCGAAATTAAAAACAAGGGCGAAGAAACATACACGTTCAAATTTCCGAAATAATATTCGCCACGCTCGGTAGGACGCAAATAATATTGGATTTCTTTTTCAGAAGAAGCCTTGATTTTTTGCTTGATTCCAAAATTCCGCACCTGAAACTGGAAAGGAATTTCGTCAATTAGTTGCACCGAAATCGGGAAAGTATAATAGTTTTTGATGTTGACTTTTATTTCATTTTCATCGCCATTGGACAGTTTTTCGGACATCATTCTAATTCCTTCGATGCCGTTTTTGGTAAAAAACAAAATCAAGACATCCAAAACCAAAAAAGTCAATAAAATCAATACAACATACCAAGTGGCGTTGTACAATGCGGGAAATATAAAGGCCAAAACAAACAGTCCCACAACGCCCAAAAGCGCATAGAAAAAGAAATTGTTGATGTATAAACTTTTTAGTAGTTTCATAAATTTAGAATCTGAAAACTTAATTTTTAGCCCACTGATTGCACTGATTGCACTGATTAGACTGATTTTCACGGATTTTTTCATTTAAGTTCTGTGCGAATCCGTTCAATCCGTTTTATCTGTGTGCCATTTTTAATTACCTCGGAATTTCCACACTTTCCAATATTTGTTTGATAATTTCAATGCTCGTAATACCTTCCATTTCCCTTTCAGGAGTCACGATGACACGGTGTTGCAAAACAGGAATGGCAGCTTCCTTGATGTCTTCCGGAGTCACGAAATCACGTCCTCGGATGGCGGCAAAACCTTTGGCGGCATTCAAGATGGCGATGGAAGCACGAGGCGAAGCACCGAGATACAAAAAGGCATTTTCACGGGTATTGATCACGATTTTGGCAATGTATTCCAACAGGTTTTGCTCCACGATAATTTGCTTGACCAAGGCTTGATAGTACTTGATTTCTTCCGAGGAAAGCAAGGTTTTGATGTTGTCGAGTTTTCCTTGGTTTTGGAGTAAATGTTCTCTTTGGATAATCAGGATTTCCTCGTCCATTTTTGGATAATCGATGGAGATTTTGAACAGAAAACGGTCTAATTGCGCTTCGGGCAAACGGTAGGTTCCTTCTTGTTCGATTGGGTTTTGGGTGGCAATGACCAAAAATGGTGTGTCCAAAACATAAGTAGTTCCATCGATGGTGATTTGGCGTTCTTCCATCACTTCAAAAAGTGCGGCCTGGGTTTTTGCCGGCGCACGATTGATTTCGTCAATCAATATCAAGTTCGAAAAAATAGGACCTTTCTTGAATTCGAATTCCGATTTTTTCAAGTCGAAAACCGAGGTTCCCAAAATGTCCGAAGGCATCAAATCGGGCGTGAACTGGATTCGGCTAAAGCCAATGTTCAAGGTTTTGGACAACAATTTTGCCGTTATGGTTTTGGCAACGCCGGGAACGCCTTCCAGCAAAACGTGACCGTTGGACAAAATGGCAACCAACAATTGGTCAATCATTTTGTTCTGACCCACGATTACGGTTCCCAGTTCCTGTTTGATGGTGTTGATGCTTTCCAAAAGCGGTTCCAAGTTGATTCGGGATTGAAAATTTACGTTTTCGGTTGGATTTTCAGGGGTGGTTATTTCTTCCATATTTTTGTTTTATTTTTTTACCACAAATTACACAAATTAGCACAAATTTATCGTTGTTTTGAATGGTACAAATTTGAGTTTATGACCAAATGGAATTTGTGTTAATTTGTGTAATTTGTGGTTTTTAAATTAGTTCATCACTTTTTCGATGGCATTATTAATTTGCAGCAAATCATCTTCAATGCTGATGAAATTGTTTTTTCGATAGGCCTTTATCAAAGAGACCAGATTTTGAATATCGTCTAATTTTTTTCCTGATTTATGGTGTAATTTTTTAATGAAATCATCATCCAATTTATGGGTGTCAATCAAGTATTCGTTGCGAACTTTTTCGAGAAAATAAATAATTTTTTTGTCGATGATGTTGTTGTGGTCGCCTTCTTGATAATACAAATTCCCGATAGTTTTCGTGAAATCGACCGTGGTGTTGGCCAGTGGTTTTATTATTGGAACGACTCTTTGTTTTCGTTTGGCGTTAAAAAAGATAAATACAAGCATTCCAATCAAGAAAATATACCAAGCCCATTTTAGTGCCGGTTGACTCAAAATGTACCGCATTGGCGAATCTGAAATCACTTCGCCAGTTTGATCCTTGATGCACCAATACACTTTTTCTTTCGGGATATAGGACAAGACTTTTTCGGCATATTCGTGATGATTGCCTTTCAATAAATGAAAATTGGTAAACGCAACGGGTTGGGTATGCAAATAAAACACACCAGTTTTATAGTTTACTTTTATGAAATTGATTCTGGTGCTGTCGCCATTTTGATAGCCTAAAACCGTGGTGTTCAGCGTGTCTATTTTGGAGAAATAATTGTTGTTGACGCCTTCGGTGATTTTATATTTTTGGTTTCCCAGTTTTTTGTTGGCTACCCAATTGTAAATGCTGTCCGAGTAGTTGTATTCGCTGTCCATCTTTAGATTCAAACTATCCAACAAGGCATTAGGAATCATTTCGGAACTGATGAAAGCATTGTTTCCGTGATTGACAAACGTGCAAATTTCGGTAATCGATTCTTTGTCAAAATTCGCAATTTTGGAAATGCTGAGAAAAGTTCCTTTTATTCGATAATCATTCACGAGCGTGTCATAGTCGTATTTGCTGTCCAAATATTCATACGGAGTCGTGTTGAATTTCCTGATTTTTTGTCCTTTCAAAAGTGAACCGATTTCCTTGTCGAAAACATGCATTCCATAAGGAATTTTGTCTTTGAGGGAAAAACTTGGTGTCCAATCAATGGGTTTTGGACGATTACTGTCAATAACAATAATAGCCACCATAAGCAACACCAAAAGGGCGATGTATAGTTTCAGCGTTCTACCCATTGTTTATCTTATTTATTGATTTTTCGAAACTGGTTCTGGCTTTTGCAAAGGTTTCATCGTCCAATTCGAATTCGCCGTACCAAATATTGTTGTACAGATAAGACAAATAGGCAAATTCGTCTTTTTGGCTTTCATTTTTTATTTCATAAAGATAATCCGAGTTGGTTTTTTCGACATCCCATTCAATGATTTGTTTTTCGGACATTTTTTTGAGCAACCAAAGATAATAGTATCGAATCGTCAATCTTTTTTCATCCAATTGTAAACTGTTTTGAATGAGTTTCTCGAAGTCCACAAGATGTAAATTTTTCTCGATTTCGTCATAATTGATGATTTTCCTGTCGGAATTTCTGCCAAAAATCCATTGTCCTTCTTTGTTCATTATGGCTTTTGCAATTAAATAAATGACAAAAATAATGATGCCGATCGCTATGGTTCTTAGTAAAATATCCACGAAATTGTTGGCTGCTTTGCTATCGGTAAAGCTGAATAAATTATTAAATAAATTGGCCAACCATTCCTTGAAACGATCCCAGGCATTCTTTTCGGGCGTTTTGAATTCGTAGATAAATGCTGCGTCGGTGTACTTCTTTTTGAAATTTTTGGCAAAAGGTTTCGCTTCGATTGCAGCCGAATCGACAGCGATGTCTTTTTCGGTAAAAACGATTTTTTCTTTTTTGGCCACAGCCAACGAGTCTTGGGCTCCAATATTGGAACAAAAGAAAAACAGTAATACGATTAGGATTTTATTCAATGTCGGAGCCAATTAAATCGATTTGACTTTTGGTGGAATTATTTTCTTTTTCTTCCTGCAAACCATAATAAATAAGCCCTTGGTTGACGAGAACAAAATTGTTGAAAACATAACTCAACAAGACCGAAAACACCATTATCACGGCTATGATAATTCCCATTGTGGAAAAAGTATCGGTTCGTGCAGCAGGCCCTTGCAGGTTTTGGGAGGAAACAAACATCCAAACCATACTCAATACATAGGGAATCATCGTGATAAATCCCTGGATGATTTGAACCAGCAACATCATGAGAAACGTGGTTCCAACAATAGTCCAAAATTGCTGTTTCACTAAATGGAAACCGTTGGATAACGCCTTAAAATAGCCTACATCTTTCAGAATATATTCATAGTAAGACAAAGTAATCCAAGACATAAATGCCGAACCCACAATAATGATTAGTGGAATTCCTATGAGTATAAAGCAGAGGAAAAAAAGCAAAACAAAAACAATAACGGCTAAAGGCAGTATGATGAAAATACTTCCCAACAAGAAAATTATCATTTTTCCAATGTTTTCTTTTAAACCGCCCATAATTTCCTGGGTTGAAAAAGGATCACCGTTTGTTTTTTCTATGAGTCTCAAATAAATTACGGGGAAACTTATGTTGAGCATCGACAAAATGACGATAAGTAGAAAAGTAATTATGAAACCTCCTGCTATGAGAGCCATATTGTTGTTGAAATAAGCCATCAGATAGTTTGGATTATTTCGCACATTTGTAATTCCGGAGAAAATGAGTTCCATATACACTTTTGAAATGAAATAAATCAAAACCACCAATACCATCAAGAATATTCCGTTGATGACAAAATAGTTTTTGAAGTAATGCTTTCCAAAAGACTTGAAAAAAGCAATGGTATCGGAAAAATTGGCGCTTAAATCACGCTTTTTGTAAAGTTCGAACATTATATGGGTTGTGTTTTTTTGTGGACAATAAATGGATAGATTAGGTAATAAAAGGATATAATTGCCAAGGTAAACAAAATAATAAAACTGCTCAGCCAGTTTGGCATATCAATGGAATATCGAGTGATGAAACCTTCGAGAAATCCCGCTGCAATGGTAAAAGGAACGGTGCTCAAGAATATTTTGAAACTGTTTTTGAATCCTATTTTGAAAGAATTCATTCTTGAATAGGTTTTGGGAAACAGGATGGAAGCGCCAAGAATATAGCCAGCTGCAGTTTCTATCACGATGCCGAAAATTTCCATTGAACCGTGAATCCAAATGCCGCGAACACTTTTCCAAAAAACGCCTTGTTGCAAGAAAAAATATTGGAAAGAACCCAACATAATGGCGTTTTGCAACGAAATGTAAAAAGTGCCAATACCACCAAAAATTCCGAAAATGTAACACGTCATCCCCACCTTCAAATTATTGAATGTAATACCAATAAAACTGCCCCAATTGCTTCCCGATTTATAGATGGCAACCGGATTCCCTTCCTTGATGTTTTCCAAAGTTTCATTGACATAGCTGTCGCCGAGGATTAATCGAACAAAATCCGCATCGTATCGGGCAGAAATGGCTCCGAGAAAAACGGTCACAAAAAAAAGCACGAATGCGTAAACCAAATACCTGCGATAGTCATAAACGATTAGTGGAACTTCGGTTTTGAAGAAATAGACCAATCGATTGCTTTCGGCTCGTTTGGTTTTGTAAATTTTTTGATAAATCTGTGAAGCTAAATAGTTTAAGTAAACGACTGTTTTGCTTTTGGCATAATAAGTTTGGGCATAGGACAAATCATTCATCAATTGAATGTATAAATTTGCCATTTCATCAGGATTTTTTTTAGCTTTACCAAAAATAGCTTGCTCAAACTCAAGCCACTTGTCCTTATTTGTTTTTATAAATGCAATTTCTCTCATCGAGTGCTAAAATAGGAATTATGTCAGAATTATCCATACAGACAACACAAAATGTTGTCATAAATTTTAAAGCCGCTTCTGTAGGCGAGAGAATGTTGGCTAGTTTGCTGGATTTACTCATAAAAGTCGCCTATATTATTGTTGTTGCTTACGTCTTTTTTAATTTGTTGGGAATTTCGAATATATTGAATAGGGTGGATATGTGGTCCAGAATTTCCATAATAATACTGTTTTTCTTCCCGGTCATGATTTATTCCGTGACACTCGAAAGCATTTTTGAAGGACAAACCATCGGGAAAAAATTGATAAAAATAAAAGTCGTAAAAATTGACGGCTATCAAGCGGGTTTCGGCGATTACCTCATTCGCTGGCTTTTCAGGATTGTCGAAAACAATATGCTTGGAGGATTAATAGGTTTGGTTGCCATGTTGGTTAGCAGCAAAACCCAACGCATGGGCGATATGGCAGCGGGAACGGCCATCATCACTCTCAAAAACAATATTTCCATTGATCATACCATTCTCGAGGAAATCGGGGATGCTTATGTGCCCATTTACCCGTTGGTCATTAAACTTTCGGATAATGATATGCGAATTATTAAGGATACTTTCCAAATTGCAGAAAAAAAGGGAGATGATGAAACCATTGAAAAATTGTCCAAAAAAATTGAATCCGTTACCGGCATTAAAAATCAATCCGGCAATGAAATTGACTTTATAAAGACCGTTTTGAAAGATTATAATTTTTATACCCGGAATATGTAAGGCAATATTTCTGTAGTTTTGCTGGATAAATTTCTTTATTTAAAATCAAAAAACATGTTTCATTTATTGGATATCATCGGTACAATGGCATTTGCCATGTCGGGTGCGTTGACTGCAATGCATAAAAAGCTGGATCCTTTTGGTATTTTTATTATTGCATTTGTAACTGCGGTGGGAGGAGGAACTTTGCGTGATGTCATGATTGGTAGAACGCCGGTAGGCTGGATGCTTGACGTGAATTATGTTTATTTCATTGTCATTGGATATGTTTTTGCCATTATTTTCAGAAAGAAATTTGATAGATTAAAGACTTCTTTGTTTTTTTTCGATACAATTGGACTGGGAGTTTTTACTTTGATAGGTCTTGAAAAAGGTATCAACATTGGTTTGCATCCCGTTATTTGTATTGCATTGGGAACAATGACCGCTTGTTTTGGAGGCGTGATTCGCGATATTTTATGTACAGAAATCCCCGTTATTTTCAGGAGAGAAATTTATGCGACAATCTGTATTCTTGGAGGAATTGTTTTTTTTCTGCTTCGAAAATTAAATTTGGACTCGGATATTTTGTACCTGACAACCTCTTTATTTATCATTTCGGTTCGATTAATGGCAGTGAAATTTAAATGGCATTTGCCTACTTTAGGTTATAAATAAAAAATGCTTAATTTCACAAAGTCAAAATCAAAATCGTGAAAAAATACATCGTCAGACTATACCAAGAAAGCGATTACAAGAATTGGAATGCTTTTATCGGGAAAGCCAAAAATGCAACCTTCTTGTTTCATCGTGATTTTATGGAATACCACAAAGATCGATTTCAGGATTATTCCTTGATTGTTTTGGATGGGGAAAAATGGGTTGCCGTTCTTCCTGCCAATGTCGTTGACGATGAAGTTTTTTCGCATCAAGGCTTGACTTATGGAGGCTTGGTCTATAATGAAAAAGTAAAATTGACAGCGGTTATTGGAATTTTCAAAAGTATTTTGTTTTTTTTGAATGACAATAATATTGAAAAATTGCAGGTGAAATTAATTCCTTCCATATACCATCAAAAACCCTCCGAAGAATTAAATTATGCCTTGTTTTTGGCGGAAGCCCGATTAATTAGAAGAGATTCCATGGCGGTTATTGATTTGTCCAAAAAAATGGTGATTGCTGCAGGAAGAAAAGAAGGTATTGTAAAAGGGGAAAAAAATAAATTGGAGGTAAAAGAAGTGGTTGATTTTGAATTATTCTGGAATGATATTTTGGTTCCAAATTTGGCCAAGAAGCATCAAGCAAAGCCAGTTCATAGTTTGCGGGAAATTACAAAATTGAAAGAGTTATTTCCGGAGAATATTAGACAGTTCAATGTGTATGAAAACGGAATTATAGTTGCAGGAACGACTTTTTTTGAAAGTGACGAGGTGGCTCATTGCCAATATATTTCTGGCAAAGAAGATAAAAATGAATTGGGAGGTCTTGATTTTTTACATTATTATTTGTTGACTGAGGTTTTTAATAAAAAGCGTTTTTTTGATTTTGGAACTTCTAATGAAAATCAGGGTCGAAAGCTGAATAATGGCTTGTCTTATTGGAAAGAAAGTTTCGGGGCAAGTACTATTGTTCATGACTTTTATGAAGTGGAATCTGCAAATTTTAATCTATTAGATACAGTTTTGACATGATTAAATTCCTTGATTTAAAAAAAATAAATGAGCCTTATGAAACTGCTTTTCAAGAGAAATTGAAGTCGGTTTTAGAAAATGGTTGGTATATTTTGGGTAATGAAGTCGCTCTGTTTGAAAGTAGTTTTGCAAATTACTGTGGAACAAAACATTGCGTAGGAGTGGGGAATGGTTTTGACGCATTAGTCTTGATTTTCAAAGGATATATTCTATTGGGAAAATTGCAAAAAGGAGATGAAGTAATTGTTCCTGCCAATACTTATATCGCCAGTATTTTGGCCATTATGCAAGCGGATTTGATTCCTGTTTTGGTAGAGCCAAAGTTGGAAACTTATAACCTCAATCCTGATTTGATTTCAGAAAAAATCACGTCTAAAGCCAAAGCAATTCTAGCAGTTCATCTTTACGGTCAATTAGCCGAAATGGATGTAATCAATGAAATAGCCAATCAAAATAATCTTTTGGTTATTGAAGATGCAGCACAGGCGCACGGAGCCATTTCAGATTTCGGAAAATCTGGAAACCTGTCCAATGCTGCCGCTTTTAGCTTTTATCCCGGAAAAAATTTAGGAGCTTTGGGAGACGGAGGAGCAGTAACCACGAATGATGATGCCTTGGCAAAAGTCATTAAATCGTTGCGGAATTATGGTTCGGAAGTCAAATACAAGAATGAATATATTGGCGTAAATTCGCGATTGGATGAATTGCAGGCGGCTTTCCTGAATGTGAAATTACCTAATTTGGATGCAGAAAACAATGCCAGAAGAGCAATTGCCAAACTGTATTTATCCGAAATTAAAAATGATAAAATCATTTTGCCAACTTTGTCATTGCAAGGAACTTCGCCATCTCACGTTTTTCATTTGTTTGTCATTCGAACCGAAAACCGAGAGGATTTACAGCAGTATTTATTGGAAAACGGAATTCAAACAATGATTCATTATCCAATTCCTCCTCACAAGCAAAAAGCTTTTGCAGCTTGGTATCATTTGTCATTTCCAATTACCGAAAAAATCCACAATGAAGTTTTGAGTTTGCCGATAAGTCCCGTTATGACAGATGATGAAGTTTCTTTTGTAATTGATGTTTTAAATAAATACTGATTTGAAGTTTATGAAAAACATAAGTGAATTAGTAGCAACAATTAAGCGATACGTCCCTACAAAAGTTTGGGGTGTATTTGTAAAAGTATATGGTCTTATATATTATAATCATTTTTATAATTTATATTTAATTAAAAAAGCACCTGCGAGACATAGAAAAGCACTTGAAAAAGTCCGGAAAAAAGAAAAGATAAAAGTTGCGTTCTTTTTGATTCACGAATCAGTATGGAAATATGATTTGCTTTTTAACTTAATGCTAAAACATCCCAGATTAGAACCAATAATATTTGTCTGTCCTGCTATGGATTATGGCATGAAAAATATGTTGTTTGAAATGGACAAAACATTTGAATCATTTAAAAGCAAGGGTTATGATGTCATTAAAACATTTGATATTGGAACAGGAAAATATCTAGATGTGAAAAAAAATTATTCTCCAGATATAATATTCTACACTAATCCTTATTCAGGTTTACAAGGTCATAGGTTTTTTATAAAAAGGTTTCCAAAAACATTAACATGCTATGTGCCATATGCAGTGATGACTACTAATTATGAGTTTTTCTATAATTTAGATTTTCACAACCTTGTTTGGAAAATTTTTTCGGAAACTCCCATTCATAAAAAAATAGCGGTTCAAAAACAAAGAAAAAAGGGACGAAATCATATTGTAACAGGGTATCCAGGATTCGATCAACTTTTGATTAATAAAAATCCAAAAGATGTTTGGGAAAATAAAAATCCAACTCTAAAAAAAATTATATGGGCTCCACATCATTCAATGACCGAGCTAAATAAAGTGTCTAATTTTTTAGAATATTACGATTTGTTTTTAGAATTGGCTGATAGTTACAGCGATAAGTTGCAAATTGCATTTAAACCGCATCCTTTATTAAGAGTTAAATTAGAAAAAGATTCAAATTGGGGTAAAGAAAAAACCGATATGTATTATAATAAATGGATAAACCTAGAAAATGGCCAGTTTGAAAACGCTGAATATGCAGATCTTTTTTTGACATCAGATGCATTGATTCACGATTGCGGTTCCTTTATGTCTGAATATCTTATTACCGGAAAGCCATCCCTTTTTATGGTTAGAAACGAATCGGTTATGGAGGATTGGAGTGAATTTGGGATAAAAGCAGTATCGGCACATTATCAATCCAGAAACAAAAAACAATTGATTGATTTTATTGAGGGTGTTGTGTTGAATGAAAAAGATTGGATGAAAGAAGAGCGCAATACTTTTGTACAAAGTATTTTGATTCCAAAGAACAAGTTAACTGCATCTGAAAACATATTGCATTATTTAGAAAGTCAAATTTTTCAATAGGTTAATGGTGTTTTTTGAAATTTATAATTAAAAATTTACTTGAAAATATATTAGATGAACATAGCCGTCATTTTAGCAGGAGGAGTGGGAACTAGATTGGAAAAATCTTTACCAAAGCAGTTTTTCAAAGTTGCTGGAAAAATGGTTATGGAACATGCTGTCGATGCGTTTGAAAAGAATGAATTAATAGACGAAATTGCAATCGTGATTAGCAATCATTACCTATTTATGGTAGAAGACATGATTATTAGAAATAGATGGCAAAAAGTGAAGCGTGTTTTGATAGGGGGCGAAGAGCGATATCATTCAAGTCTTGCGGCAGTTAATGCTTATAACGACTTTAAAAATGCTAATTTGATTTTCCATGATGCGGCTCGTCCTTTGGTTAGTCAAAGAATCATCAATGATGTCGTGAAATCAATGGATAATTATAATGCAGTGGATGTTGCCATTAATTCAGCCGACACTATTATTGAAGTTGAAAACGATATTATAAATTCGATTCCGGACAGGGCGAAAATGCGAAGAGGACAAACCCCGCAAGGTTTTAAGCAGGAGATTATTTCAAAAGCTTATAAAATGGCTCTTCAGGATGAAAATTTTAAAGCTACTGATGATTGTGGAATTGTAAGCAAGTATTTGCCGGAAGAAAAGATATTTGTGGTAAACGGTGAAGAGGTCAATATGAAGTTGACTTATCCTGAGGATACGTACTTGTTGGATAAGTTGTTTCAATTGCGTTCTGTTGAAATTCAAGACATGCAACTTTCGAAAGAATGTTTGGCAGAAAAGGTTATGGTCGTTTTTGGGGGATGTTATGGAATTGGAAAAAGCATTGTGGATTTGGGTCTTTCGAATGGAGTTCGTGTTTATAGTTTCTCTCGCAGTGAAAATAATGTTGATGTCTCCAATATGGAGGATGTTAAGCAAGCATTGGAAAAAGTGTTTCAAATAGAAAAGAAAATTGATTTTGTAGTCAATACCGCCGGGGTATTATATAAAGAACCGTTAGAAACCATGAGTTATCAAACCATTCTTGATTCCATAAATATTAATTATTTTGGTATAGTTAATATTGCTCTTGCATCATTGCCTTACTTAAAAGAGTCAAAAGGACATGTTTTGTTTTTTACTTCTAGTTCTTATACAAGAGGTAGAGCATTTTACAGCATTTATTCTTCAACTAAAGCGGCTACTGTTAATTTTGTCCAGGCAATTTCCCAAGAATGGGAAACGTTGGGTGTTAAAGTGAATTGTATAAATCCAGAGCGCACGCAAACACCTATGAGGATGAAAAATTTTGGCAGTGAACCAGAAAATACTTTATTGAAACCAGATGCAGTTGCTTTAAGATGTATTCAAACCTTGTTGTCTAATTATACTGGGCAGGTGATAGATGTTCGACTTTAAGAATAATAATAAGCAAAAAAATGAATACTGATTATAATTGAATTGAGAAGTGAAGTACAATAAATTTTAATTTTTTTTAAATGCACAATACCTCTCTAAAATCAACCGCAACGAAAGGGATTATATGGTCGGCTGTCGATAAATTTGCTGTTCAATTTGGGCAATTCGTTGTGAGTATTGTGCTTGCTCGAATTTTGATGCCGGAGGATTTTGGTTTAATGGGAATGTTGACCATTTTTATAGCCCTGTCACAGATTTTTATTGAAAGTGGTATGGGAACAGGCTTGATTCAACGTCAAGAAAGGGAAGATATTGACTTTTCGACCCTATTTGTATTTAATTTAGGAGTCAGTGGTTTCCTTTATTTGCTGCTGTTTTTTTCGGCCCCTTTAATTTCCTCTTTTTTTAAGCAACCACAATTAACCGATTTGACAAGGATATTGGGTTTGAGCCTGTTTCTAAATGCTTTTGCAATAGTCCAACGAACTAAATTAACAATTGTCATTGATTTCAAAACTATTGCCAAGAGCAATGTAGTAGGAATGATTGCAGGTGGATTATGTGGAGTGATAGCCGCAAAAAATGGATATGGGGTGTGGTCGTTGGTTATTCAAATACTCATTGGGTCTTTGGCTTCATCCGTTTCTTTATGGTTTTTCAGCAATTGGAGTCCCTCTATTGCCTTTTCCAAAAAATCTTTTAAATCTTTATTTGGTTATGGCTCAAAACTGTTGATGGTGGGTTTGTACGCCCAAATCCTGAATAATGTTTATAATATATGTTTGGGTAAATTTTATCCAACAGCTTCGTTGGGTTATTATACAAGGGCAAAAAGTTTAGCCGACATATCTGCCGGCACGATTGTAAGCATTTTACAACAGTCCACATTTCCCATTCTCACAACAGTTCAACACGATAAAGAGAAATTGATTTCCATTTATGGCAGAATGATTCGGATGTCGGCTTTTTTTATTATCCCGCTGATGATGCTTATTGCTTTGCTGGCAAAACCCATTGTCATACTATTACTGACCGAGAAATGGGTTGCTCTAATTCCGCTTTTGCAATGGATGGTTTTTGCACGCATTTTTTATCCAATGAGTGCTCTCAACATGAATTTGTTGAATGCAGTTGGACGTTCGGATTTATTCTTGAAAGTAGATTTGTCTAAACTCCCATTGACTCTACTGGCCATGGTAATCACTATTCCTTTAGGGCTAGAAGCCATAATAATAGGACATGTTGTTACATCGGCCTTGTCTTTTTTTATAAACGCCTATTTTCCAGGAAAGTTATTTGGTTATGGTCCAATTAAACAATTAAAAGATATGTTGCCATTTTTTGTTGCTACAATAGGAATGGCAATTTTGGTTTTTGTCATGACTCGTTTTGTTGATAATTTGGTTTTGCAGTTGTTTTTCGGAAGCTTACTTGGATCGATAACTTATCTGTTTATCTGTTGGTTGTTGAAATTGGATGAATTGAAAGAGATTGGTGAATTATTTTTTAAAAGTTTGTTTTGACTTTTTTCAAGCATATCCTAATGTAATTATATTTGTTGATTTTTTTATAATGATTTCAACCCCACTTTTATTCTTAGTAGAATATTCCTGTAAGCCAAGGGAAAATTCCTTGTTTTTAGAGCAAATTTAATTTCATTGTTAACTCTTTTTGAAAGAATTCGATTTTCTTTTTTGTTTCTATTTAGGAAAAAAGCTTTTTTTAATATTAAGTAAGTAGAAAAACCATTAATGTTTTTTGGAATGGAAAAGCTGGAATGTAAAGAAGTGGAAACGATTCTTTTTTTTACGAGAACAGCATCAACAAAATCAATATTGTAATGTCTTGCAATTCGAATCCAAAAATCAAAATCCTCATAGGAAAGACTTTCGTCATAACCTTTTAAAATATCAAAATAGCTTTTTTTAATCATTGCCGAAACACTGCAAATTATTGTTTGGGTGCTGATTATTGTTGAATAAATATCGCCTACAGGAATTTTTGTAATTGTTTTATAATTGGCATCAACATCAAAAAAATACGAATTGTGGACTCCATTTTCAGCGATTAGCTCTGCATTGCCAAAAACAATGGCAAGATCTTCCATTTTGCTGGTATAAAAAGTTTCAAGTTGGATACCAATACAATTGGGCAACAAAACATCATCTGCAGATAAGTCTAAAATGTAATCTCCTTTTGCAAATCTTATGGCATTATTAAAAGACTTTGTTATGCCTAGGTTCGTTTCGTTTTTTATAAAAAGAATTTGAGGGAATTGTGATAGAAATTTTTCTATGACAGCTACTGAATCATCTGTACTACAATCATCAATGATAATGAGTTGAATGTTTGTGTGGGATTGATTTAAAACAGATTCTATACTTTCTGATACAAATCTTGCATGATTATAACAAGAACAAATTACCGTGACCAAGTCAGATTTTTGCATTTTAAATAGTAATTATTTTGATGCTAAAATAATCTAATTAAAATGGTATTCAAAAAAAATTTAATTGCAATTCAATTGCAAGTTTTTATTGAAATTCACTGTGTTTTTTAATTAATTTAAAGAGCTATTTAAGCTATATTTGTTGCCGTGATTGTTAAATATTGAGTATGCCTTCAGCGAATAAGTTTAAAATTTGTATGGTTTCAGATATGCTTGCAACTGGAGGAGCAGAGCGCTGTGCATCTTTATTATCAGTCTTTTTTGATAAAAATAATTGCCAAGTGCATCATGTTGTTGTTGTTGATAAAGTTGAGTATGAATATGCGGGTGAACTTTTGAATCTTGGTAGGATAAATAACAATTCAAATGGATTTTTCGATAGATTGAATCGATTTAGGGTTTTAAGAAATTTTTTTTCTGACAATGAATTTGATTATATATTGGATTTTAGAGTAAAAAATCACCAATGGCAAGAGTTTTATATTGCTAAGTTTATTTATAAAGCTCCTTTAATTGTCACTATTCATAGTTATATGATCGATTTGTATTTTCCTAAAAACAGATTATTGACTAATTGGATTTACTCAAATTGCAATGAAATTATTGCCGTCTCCAACGGAATTAAAAAAAGAATAGATTCAAATACTAATTACTTAAATAGTAAAACTATTTATAATCCTATTGATATTAACTATATTGAATCTGTTTCCAATGAAACTTTCGATTTTGATTTTAAATATATTCTTGCAGTGGGAAGGATGCATGACAATATTAAACAATTTGATAAACTTATTGAGAGTTATGCCAATTCAGAATTACCCCAAAATGATGTCAAATTAATCATTTTAGGCGATGGAATTTTAAAAAGTGAACTTGTTGGTTTAGTTAAAACCTTTAAATTAGAAGACATGATTCGGTTTGAAGGACAAGTTGGCAATCCATTTAAATATTATAAAAATGCGTTTTTTACGATTCTTTCCAGTAAAAATGAAGGATTTCCAATGGTTTTGATTGAATCGTTGGCTTGTGGAACACCTGTGGTTTCTTTTGATTGTCTTTCGGGTCCAAACGAAATAATCATAAATAATGAAAACGGAATTTTAGTTGAAAATCAAAATTTTGAAAAATTGACTTTATCCATGAATAAGATGATTCAAAACAAAGAATTTTATTTACATTGCAAACAAAATGCGAAACCAAGTGTGGAGAGGTTTTCAATTGAAATAATAGGAAAACAATGGCTGGAACTATTTAAAATTAAATAAATGGAGATAAAAATTATTGATATACCTAAAATTGAAAATCCTGAAGGGAATATTGCTGTAATTGAAAATGACACAATATCTTTTGATATAAAAAGGGTTTATTATTTGTTTGATGTTCCAAGTTCTGCTAAAAGAGGTGGTCACGCACATAAAAAATTGAATCAAATTCTAATTGCACTTTCTGGAAGTTTTGACGTTGTTTTGAAAGATGGAAATTCAACAGAAAAAATAACTTTAAACAAACCCGATAAAGGACTTGTAATTACCAATAATTTATGGCGAGAGTTGGAAAATTTTTCTTCTGGAGCCGTTTGTTTGGTTTTGGCATCTGAAGTTTTCAATGAAGAAGATTACATTCGCGATTATGACGACTTTGTGTCTTATGTCAATTCTAATAGCTTGTCCATTTAAAACCTTTCCGAATCAAGAAATCTTTGGTTGTCTTGATGCAACGCAACAAAAAAACGGGAGAGTTTAACAAAAATCGTTGCTTGTAGTTTAGATTTTTGAAATCAATACCGGCAATTATTTTCTTGTGTTTTGTCTTGTCACCGTCAACTTTTAAATGTTTGGACAAAACATATCTTTCGAAGTCCAAATATTTTTTTAGGTGAGGAACGGTGGAACAATATTTTTCAAATTGATCATAATCAGGTACTGTTTTACTAAGGATGGAACTTCTGGTGATTTGATTGTCTGTTTCCATAAAATAGCTCATTTGGGCGCTAGTGCTGTAAGCCAATTTGAACTTTAAGTTGGCTCTTATGTTGAAATCCAAATCTTCTGAAAAAGTGATTTTTTCGTCATAATACCCAGCCGTTTCAAAAACCGATTTGTGCCAACAAGAGCTGCTTGGAGTGTAGATTCCTTGTTTCAAATTGATTTTGAAAAAATCGATCAACCCGCTAAAACCGGGAGGCAAGGTTTCGGAACCATTGTGTGGTTTATGGGTTTTTTGGGGATACACTTCATCGAAGTTGGTTGCGAAAATATGTGCTTCCGGGTAAGAAGAAATTAGATTTTTAATGGTTTGTAAATAGTTTGAATGCCATAAATCATCAGCATCGAGGAATGTGACATAATTTGATTTTGCGTTTTTTATGCCAGTATTTCTGGCTGCAGATAACCCTTTGTTTTCGAAATGGTCTATGATTCTAATTTTGTTGGAAACATATTTAGATGCTATTTCTCTGCTTTTGTCTGTCGAACCGTCGTCGACTATTATGATTTCATAGTCGGTAACCGTTTGTTTTAAAATGCTTTTTAGGGCATTTTCAATATATTTTTCTTTGTTGTAAAGCGGTATAATTATGGAGAAAAAAGCCATTGATTAGTCTTTTAAAATGAAATCAAATAATTCAAACCAGTTGTTCAATTGATTTGATGTTTCAATTTGAGTTTTGTTTCCTTGATAAACAATTGTTTTGTTTACAAAATTAGTAATTAATGCAGCTAACTCCCTAGGTTCATCAACATCGAAAAAAGAGACTTTGTCATAGTCTCCAATCGTTTCTTTGGCATAAGGCAAGTTTGCAGCCAATATCGGCTTGTGAAATGCTTTTGCTTCTGTTAACGGTAAGCCCCAAGTTTCTAATTTGGACGGAAAAATTAAACAATTAATGGAATTATAAAGTTTCAATAATTCATCCCTATCGATGTTGCCCCAAAATTTAACTTCTTCTAAACTATTGTATTTGTTGTATAAATGTCTTGCAAATTTGTTTGGATTATCTTTGATGGTGGTAAAATGGAATTTCACCTTGTCTCTGATAGATTTGTTCAATAATTGTGCGGCATCAAATATTATTTCGAAGTTTTTAAAAGTTCTCGGAAAACTAGGATATAAAAAATGAATTTTATCTTCTTCTAATTCTGTCTTTTCGTTGGTTGTTTTTTCAACGTATTCTGGTTTGCTGACAACCAAATTTTTAATATTGAAAAGGGTTTCAAACTCCTTTTTAATCCAATGTTGCTGTACAAAAATGGCATTGTTTTTCTTGATGTTAATTTGGGAAAGATATTTATACAATACCGAAAACACACCTATTTTATAATCGAATTTCCAATCTTTGAATGTCGCTTTATAAAAAATGGTAGGATGGTGGAAGTATACAAATCGCTTTTTTGCAACTACGGTTGGACTGACATCGTGTAGCGAAAACCAAATATCGGGTTTTATTTTTTTTGAAATTTTTTTAAAATAAAAATATTCATAATAGAATCGTAAAAGCCAAGATTTTTTGGATCTCGGAAACTCGATGTATTCTATGTTTGGATAATTAAATTTTGATTTATCGTTGACTAATGCAATTACTTTTATTTCTTTGTTTTCTGAATAATCCGAGATTTTTTGCAAGCAATTGTCCAAAATGGTAAAAATACCACCCTCGACCATATTAATGCCTGAAATGACTATTGTTTTCTGTTTCAATGAAAAATTATTGAATTACACCGTTTTTTGAACCACCTCAAAAATTTTGGCATCCTCGCATTTCAATGTTTTGGATGGAAATTTCATCAACATGGCATAATCGTGGGTAGCCATAATGACTGTTTTTCCAGTTTCATTGATTTTTTTCAAAACATCAAGTACTTCAATGCTGGTTTGGGGATCAAGATTTCCGGTTGGTTCGTCTGCCAGGATGAATTCAGGGTCGTTGAGCAAAGCGCGTGCAATGGCAATACGTTGTTGTTCTCCTCCAGAAAGTTGGTGCGGCATTTGGTCTACATAAGACTTCATTCCAACTTTATCCAAAACTTCGTCTATTTTATGTTGTATTTCCTCCTTTTCCGTCCATCCAGTTGCTTTCAGGACAAACAATAAATTGTCTTTTACCGAGCGATCAGGAAGCAATTTTAAATCCTGGAAAACAAAACCTATCTTTCTTCTCAAAAACGGAATATCGTCTTCTTTTAGGGTTGCCAAATCAAAATCCACAATTTTTCCTTCTCCTTCAGTCAAGGGCAATTCGGCATAAAGTGCCTTCATAAAACTACTTTTTCCAGTTCCCGTTTTTCCGATGATATATATAAATTCTCCGTGATTTACGTCAAGATTTACATTGGATAATATGACTTTTCCACCTTGAGAAATGGTTACATTTTTTAAAGATAATACGGTTTTTGACATGATCAGTTTTGTTTTATTTGGTAAATGTAATTATCAATTAGCACACGAGCAAACAAAAAAATATTTTTGTGTAAACTAGGCTTCATTATTCACGGTTTACTATTTGTTAAAACTTTTGTTCATAATAAAAACCGTTTGTCTTCCGTTATACCCTTTAGAACATGATATATTTGAATTATTAAATCAAAACCACAATGCGAAAAATTTCTTGGCTTTTCTTTTTGTTTATTTTTATTCAATCCCTGTCCGTTTCAGCCCAAAAATCAGCAATTTACACCCACGATTCGAAAGATTTTGACAAAGCACTTTTGTTGTTTAACGACAATCAATATGCTTCGGCACAGCTAATTTTCGAGAAAGTGAAGTCGGCTACAACCAATGAAGAACTCAAGTCCGACTGCTCTTATTATGTTGCCAATTGTGCCATTCGCACTAATCAGCCCAATGCCGATGTGTTGATGGAGCGATTCGTTGCTGATTATCCCACGAGCAGAAAACAAAATCAAGCTTATGTTGGAGTGGCACACTATTATTTTGCTCAAGGAAATTATCCGAAAGCCTTGGAATGGTTTGGAAAAGTGGACGAGAATAACTTGAGTTCCAATGACCGAGACCAATACAATTTTCAAAAAGGCTACAGTTTTTTTACTGCCAAAAACAAAAAAGAGGCCACGACCTATTTCAATAAAGTGGTAAATTCTGCCGAGTACGGTTCGCAAGCCAAATATTATTTAGGTTTTATGGCTTATGAAGGCGACGATTACAAACAAGCCAACAAATATTTTGACGAAGTTTCCGGCGAAGAAAAATACAAGGAAAAATTGTCTTATTATCAGGCAGACATGAATTTTAAACTTGGAAATTTCCAAAAGGCGATTGATTTGGGAGAAAAAGCAATGGCTAAATCGAATGAAATTGAAAAATCGGAATTGAACAAAATCATTGGCGAAAGCTATTTCAACTTGAAAAAATACGACAAATCCATTCCGTATTTGGTGATGTATAAAGGCAAAAAAGGGAAATGGAATAACACCGATTTCTACCAATTGGGATATGCTTATTATATGCAAAAGGATTATGAAAAAGCCATTTCACAATTCAATAAAATCATTGCGGGCAAAGATTTCGTGGCTCAAAACGCTTATTATCATTTGGGAGAAAGCTATTTGAACTTGGATAAAAAACAACAAGCATTGAACGCTTTCAAGAATGCTTCCGAAATGGAATTTGATGCTGCAATTCAAGAAGATGCGAGTTTGAATTATGCTAAACTGAGTTACGAAATTGGAAATTCTTATAAGAGTACTCCCGATGTTTTAGCTGCGTTTATAAAAAAATATCCAAATAATGCCAATAAATCGGAGATTGAAAGATTGTTGATTGATTCCTATATTTCATCCAAAAACTACAAAGAAGCCTTGATTTTGTTGGAGGGAAATAAATCCCCAGAAAATAAATTGGCGTACCAAAAGGTTACTTTTTATAGAGGATTGGAATTATACACTGACTCCAACTATCAGGAAGCAGCAACTATGTTCGAGAAATCGCTGGATGGACAAAAAGACGCGAAATTTGCTGCTCGTGCCACTTTTTGGAAAGGGGAAACCGAATATGTTTTGGGTGATTTCAAAAATGCCGTGTTGAGTTACAAACAATTTATGGGTTTTGCCCAAGCCGCATCAACTCAAGAATATAAAAACTCCAATTATAATTTGGCCTATGCCTATTTCAAGTTGAAGGAGTACGATCAGGCGGGAAATTATTTCCAAAACCAGATTAGCAATGCAAAAGACGACAAAGTGCGCTTGCACGATTCTTATTTGCGTTTGGCAGATTGCAGATTTGTGACTTCAAAATATACTTCTGCTTTGGAAGCGTATAATAAAGTAATCGAATTGAAAAGCGTTGATGCCGATTATGCTTATTTCCAAAAGGCAATTTGCTACGGATTCATTTCTAAAAACGACAAGAAAATTGGAGAACTCAATGCTTTTCTGAAATTATATCCAAAATCGGACTACAGGGATGATGCCTTTTTTGAATTAGGAAATACCTATGTTGCAGAGAATAAACAAGATCTTGCCATAAAAACGTATGATCGTTTGAATACCGAATTTGTAAAAGGTTCCTACACTTCAAAAGCGATTTTACGTCAGGGATTAGTGTATTATAATGCAGACAAAGACGAACAAGCCTTGACTAAATTCAAGAAAGTGGCTGCTGATTTTCCTAAAACTCCTGAGGCACTTGAAGCAGTTTCGACAGCACGATTGATATATGTGGACAACGGAAAAGTGGATGAATATGCCGCTTGGGTTCGTACTTTGGGCTTTGTGGCCGTTACCGATGCAGAATTGGATAATGATACTTATGAAGCTGCCGAAAAACAATATTTGCAAAACAACACCAAACAAGCCATTTCGGGATTTAGTGGTTATGTTGCCAAGTTTCCAAACGGAATTCACTCTTTGAAGGCTAATTTTTATTTGGCTCAATCTTATTTTTCTGATGGACAGGAAACCAAGTCGATTCCAAATTATGAGAATGTTGTTGCAGTACCTCGAAATGAATTTACGGAACAATCTTTGGCGAGACTAGCCCAGATTTTCTTGAAAAATGAAGATAAAGTTAAAGCGATTCCAGTATTGTTGCGTTTGGAAAATGAAGCTGATTTTCAGCAGAACAAGACTTTTGCACAGTCCAATTTGATGAAATCGTATTATGACAATAAAGATTATTCTAATTCTGTTGTTTATGCCGAAAAGGTTTTGGCAAATCCAAAAACAGATGATAATGTAAAAAGCGATGCCCAAATTATCATTGCCCGTGCGGCAATTCAAACGGGAGATGAAGTCAAAGCTCGTTCGGCTTATGCCAAATTACAAACCATTGCCAAAGGAGAATTGGCAGCCGAAGCTTTGTATTATGAGGCTTATTTCAAAAACAAAGACGGAAAATTTGAAGCTTCCAATGTAGTAGTTCAAAAATTGGCCAAAACTTATTCGGGCTATAAATATTTTGGAGCCAAAGGATTAATCCTGATGGCGAAGAATTTTTACGGATTGAAAGACAGTTTTCAAGCGACTTATATTTTGGACAGCGTAGTGAAAAACTTCACCGATTTCCCTGATGTTGTTGCAGAAGCCCAAAAAGAATTGGATACCATCAAAAGCGAAGAAGCCAAAACAAATTCATCGATAACCAATTAAATTAAAACGTTGTCACACTGAGCTTGTCGAAGTGCTTCACATTAAAATATCAAAATATGAAAATCAATTTCAAATCTATAATAGCTTTTACTTTATTGTTAATTTTTCAATTTTCGTTTGCACAAAAAAAGGATCCCAAAAAAGAGGAGAACATTGGGACAGAAGAGGTAAATGTGGTAAAACCATACACGCCAACCATTTCTGATGCTTTCAAAGTAAGCGAAACTCCCGCTGTTGAAGACGAAGGAAATACGAAAAAAGAAACTATAAAATATAATATTTTTTCCTTTCCGGTAGCTTCTACTTTTACGCCATCCAAAGGGAAAGCTGAAGGTGTCGAAAAAGAAAAACAAGCCAAATTATTTAATAATTATGCCACTGTTGGGGGAGGGAATTATGGTGTTTTGAACGCCGAATTATTCGTGATTCAAGATTTGGGTGCCGATGATTATGTGGGCGGAATGTTTCGCCATCTTTCGTCTCAAGGCGGAATCAAAAGCGTGGAATTGCAAGATTCATTTTATGACACTTCCATCGATTTGACTTATGGTGTTCGTGGAAAAGATTTGTCTTGGAATTTTGATTTGGGTTACCAAAATCAAATCTATAATTGGTACGGATTACCCACGGATTTTGGAAGCTCATTAACTCCCGTAGATAGGGATGTTTTGGTAGACGGAATCAATCCTCAACACGCCTACAATAATCTGTATTTGGGAGGCAAGATCGATTTGGGTGAAGGAGCTTTTCAAGAAGCGAACTTAAAATTTAATCATTTTTCGGATAATTTGGGTTCGTCTGAAAACAGGTTTTACGTGAAACCTTCTTTGCAATTTGACATCGATAATTTGGCGATAAAAACAAATGTGATAGTAGATTATTTGGGCGGAAGTTTCGAAAAAGACTATTTGAATACCAGTTCGATAAAATACGGCTTTGCCAATTTTGGAATTGCACCAAGTATTGCAATGCAGAAAGAAGATTGGACATTTAATCTTGGGGTTGGGATATTCTATAGTTCGGATTTGGAAAAAAACGACAGTAAGTTTTTAATTTATCCACAAATAAATGCTTCCTATAAAGTGGTGGGTGATTTGATGATTTTCTACGCAGGTGCCGAAGGAAATTTGGAACAAAATACTTATGCAGATTTTGTGGGCCAAAACCCCTATTTGTCGCCAACATTAAATGTTGCTCCAACGGATAAACAATATGATGTTTTTGCTGGATTGAAAGGGAAATTGACCAACAACATAGGGTATAATATTCGCGGATCTTATGTAAACGAAAGAAATAGAGCCTTGTTCAAAAGTAACGACTATACCGAGGATGCAACCAATGAAAACTATGCTTTCGGGAATTCACTTCAAGTGGTTTATGACGACATGAAAACGGTGAGTTTTTACGGCGAATTAAAAGCGGATCTTTCTGATGAAGTGACTTTTGGCATTGACGGAACTTTCAGCAGTTATACCAACGATATCCAAAGTGAAGCCTGGAATTTGCCTTCCATAAAATTAAACGCAAAGGCTGATTTCAATATCACGGAAAAATGGTACGCTGGAGTGAATGTGTTTTACGTGGGAGAACGAAAAGATCAAAAATTAAACACCAATATTGTGTATGTTACTGCTCCAAGTCCAATTACTTTGGATAGTTATTTTGATTTAAATGCACACGTTGGATTCAAATACAGTGACCGATTGACTGCTTTTTTGAGGCTCAATAATATTACCAATCAGGCTTATGAAAAATGGCTGAATTACCCAGTTCAGGGATTTCAGGTGGTTTTGGGAGCAAATTATAAATTTGATTTTTAATTTAAGACACAAGGTTTTTTGCCGCAAAGCCGCAAAGCCGCAAAGTTTTTTTGTTCTTTTGTGATTTAAACAAATGTTAATTTCTTTTTCTTCGTGACTTAGCGCCTTTGTGGCAAATTTTATGACTTTCAAACAAAAAATACACCAACATTATTTACAATTAGTCCAGGACAGAATTGATGTTTTCAGGGACATGATTGCGGCTTTGACCGAAGATTCGAAAAACGATGCCAAAGGTTCTGCCGGCGATAAACACGAAACGGCGCTGTCAATGATGCACATCGAGCAGGAAAAACTCAATCACAAACTGAAGGAAGTACTAGCTCAAAAGGCAATTTTAGAGAAAATTGATTCAACAACAATTGCCAAAACCATTATTGTGGGCAGTTTGGTCAAAGCCAATGGTATTTACCTTTATTTAAGTGCCGCACTTCCTAAAATTGCTGTCGAAGGGATTAATGTTATAGCACTTTCTCCACAATCGCCATTGGGAAATAAATTGATGGGGAATGAAGTGGGTTTTCAATTTGAAATTAATGGAACGAAGTATTTGATAGAAAGTATTGAGTAAAAACAAGTCAAAAAACTACATCTCAAAAAAAAACCGTTGTAGTTTTTTATCTCTTCAAAGAAAAATGCGATTTGAATTTTTTGGTAATTCCTTGTTCCTCATATTCTACCGTAAACCAATAATCAGTTGCGGGCATTAGTAGACCTTTGTAGGTTCCGTCCCAGCCAGCTCCTTTTGGACTGATGTTTTTCAAAATTTTACCATATCTGTCATAAATATAAATCTTGGAAGATAGTTGATCTTTCAACTCAAAAACATTCCAAGTATCATTATAGCCATCACTATTGGGCGTGAAAAATCTAGGAAAGTCTATTATCAAAATATTGTTTTTTGTGATGGAATTTCCACATCCTGTTACATCTTGAACAGTAACAGAATGATATCCAGAAGTTACATTTTCAAAAACAGGACTTTTCTGAAAAGGACCATCATTCAATTGATATAAATAATCATTTCCTGGAGCAATTGGAGCAATGGTTATTTTTTGATTTTTAGAAAAAGCCTCAGTTACTTCCCAATTAAAATCGACTAATTTTTTTGATGATAAAATGGTAACGTCTATAGTTTGTGGAATGGCACACTGACCTGGATCAGGGGTAAAAGTGTACAGAGCACCATTTAAATTATCAACCGTGCCAGGATTCCAAATGCCTGTAATGCCATTTGGTGATGAAGTGTCTAAATTAGGTGCTGAATTTCCTGAACAAATAGAAAAATTACTGAAATCAGGATGGATAGGCTCATTTACCTTTATATCCATGGCTTGTTTCGTGGCACACTCATTGGCACTAGGAGTAAAAACATAAGTAGCACTTACAGAATTATTGACTACGGCAGGAAACCATGTTCCCGAAACATTGTTGGGAGAAGTAGATGCCAATATTGGCACAGGATCGCCAGGACAAAAAGGAGGGATTTGAGCAAAATTAGGTACTTTTTTGGCAATTACAGTTACAGCTAAAGTTTGCGGAATGGCACATTGATTGGCATCTGGTGTAAAGGTATAAGTTAATGTTCCTGTTGAATTGGTATTGATTTGTGCTGGAGACCAAGTTCCTTTTAGCCCTAATGGAGATATTCTGTTCAAAATAGGTGCAGTACTTCCAATACATATTGGCGCAATAGGTGTAAAACCAGCATCGGTGAGAATAGGATTGACGGTAATTGCGATAGTTGTTTTAGGTGTTGTTAATGCACATTGATCAGTATTATCGGGTGTAAAAGTATAAAATGTCGTGCCTGCAGTTGAAGTGTCAATCCTGTTTGGACTCCAAGTTCCTGAAATTGATATTTTATTTTCTGATCTTAAAGGCAACAGTGGCGCAGTTGCTCCTTGGCATACCGATGTTGGAATGGAATTAAAAATTGGGATTTCTTTAGGCACAATTTCTATTTTCAATATTTGGGAATCAGCGCAAGGAAAAGTCATGGGGTCAGGATCAAATTTATACTCAAAAGTTCCTGTGCCGGATGTGTTAATTCTGGCTGGAGTCCAAGTTCCCGTAATCCCATTGGGAGAAGTATTCAGTAAAGCTGGAACTTCAGTTGAACCATGACAAATAGGATCGACTGTAGAAAAGTCAGGTTTTTGACGTGAAAAATCACAAGGGCTACAACTGTTACCTGTTCTTTGAGTAATACATGGATAAGAAGCCAATCCTAAGAATAGTGTAATACTGTATTTCGGTGAGAATCCAAAAATTTCTAGCTGTTTGTCAGTAGTAGTTCCACCTATAGAAGCAACTATTTCTTGCTTGGTATCCCTAATTAGGTAAGAATAAGAGTAAATAATAGAATTGGGAAGAGTATTATTGAAGGACCAATCAAAAACTATGGAAGACAATGGTGTTGGGGGCACAGCATTAGGTCCCGTGGTAATTTTAGAATAGTTGCATTGGACATTAGGGATATATATTCCAACTCCCGTATACGTAATTATATTTACAACAATTGGAGTTCTTGTGCTCTCTGTTGTACCATCGGTTTGACTTACATAATAAGTAAATGTGCCATCAGTTCTAGTATCAGGCGTTGGAGCAATTGAACTTCCTGTTCCTCCTGTGGAATTTGTGCCATACCAAAGTAAAGTATGGCCAGGCAATGGTGTGGCATCAAGGGGAACAGTTTGAGAATACTGACATATTTTGACAGGTGAAGTTACCGTGGGAGGATTTGGTGCCAACACAGAAACGACATCCAAGCTTGTAGTGGCATAACTATTTGAATTAAATAAAATGATATTAAAAAATAGACAAATAAATGTCTTGAGGATATTTTTCATTTAGGTTGGTTTAAAACTAAACTTGGGTATAGTATTAAATTAACGGTAAATATATAAATTTTTTAAAGTGTAATAAAAATACTATTTCTGAATTTGATGCCATTAACTAACTTGAACTCTATTTCACAACATTGTCACATATTATAACAAAATTAAACATAATGTTAAATTAGTGTCTTCTTTGGTGGAAAACCATCTAAAACATTAAAAAATGGAAATCCCTAAAAAAACTTTTTGTAATTTCGCGAGCTTAGAAGTTTGACTTTAAAACGAAATGAAATTATGAGCAAAACAATGACAGTAGACATCTTGTCGAGTATTAAAGGAGCACAGCCCTCGGAGTCCGTGAACAAATTATTTGATGTAATTAAAAATGCAAACTCATCAAATGATAATGCCGCAAATACTGTCAATCGTAATTGTGTGTTAGTGAGTAATTTAAGGGAAGATGTTGTGATAGAGAGTTCGGCTATTGAGAAACAAATAATTGTGGAAAACTTCCCGAACAAGAAAAATGGTTTTTTAGTTGTTGCTAAAGTTATAGAAGGATAAAATGGAATCTCAAATAAAAAAAATACACCAACAATTGGTGTCAAAACAAATAACTTGTACTGCTTTGGTACAAGAAAAATTAGACTTACTGAAACAAAATACATACAAATCCGTAAATTCTTTGTTAGATACTTTGGCTTTGGAATTAGCTGCCAAGGTGGATGCTAAAATTGCAAAGGGTGAAACCATAGGTTTGTTGGAAGGAATTCCTTTTGGAATCAAAGATGTATATATGTTGCAAGGAACTTACACTACGGCAAGTTCTGATTTGTTGAAAAATTATAAATCACCTTACACTGCTACTGCAATTCAAAAATTATTGGATGCAGGAGCTATTCCATTAGTAAAAGAAAACTGCGATAGTTTTGGTCACGGTTCATCGAGTGAAAATACCATTTTTGGAGCTGTAAAAAATGCTGTCAACCCAGAATTAGTTGCTGGAGGTTCAAGTGGTGGATCTGCGGTTAACGTTGCAAAAGAATATACTGTTTTTTCTATTGGTGGAGATACGGGAGGTTCAGTTCGTCAGCCTGCTGGGTACAACCATATTTACGGTTTGAAACCAACTTACGGAAGAATTTCCAGATATGGTCTTATGGCTTATGCGTCCTCTACGGATTGTGTTGGTCCATTGGCTAAATCGGTTGAAGATATCCGAATTGTACTGAATGTAATGAGTGGGAAAGATCCAAAAGATCAAACTTCAATCGCATCAACAGAAATTAGTGAAGAGGTAATTGCAACTTCAACTATAAAAAAAGTAGGGTATTTTAAAAACTTTATTGAAAGCGATGCGATCGATGCCCAAATAAAAGCTGATTTTTTAGCAAGCATTGAAAAATTAAAAGCCAAAGGAATTGAAGTAAAAGAATTAGATTTTTTCAAATCCGATATTTTGGTTTCGACATATTATACATTAGCAATGGCAGAAACGGCTTCTAATTTATCTCGTCTCGACGGAACAAATTATGGAAATCGTATTGAAGCTGAAAATTTAATTGAAACTTATGCAGTGACGCGTTCTGAAAACTTTTCAGAAGAAACAAAACGCAGGATTGTAGGAGGAAACCAAGTGCTGTCACAAGGTTTTTCAGATGAAATATATTTAAAGGGATTGGCTTTGAGAGATCAGATTTCTGAAAACTTCAGTAAAGATTTTGAAGAGGTGGATATTATTTTATCTCCGGTTACTCCAAGCACTCCGCCTAAAATTGGAGACAGTTTAAAAGATCCTTTGGCTATGTATTTGTCGGATGCTTATACGGTTGGATTTAGTTTAGGACAATTGCCTACTTTAACAGTACCACAAGGAACAAGTACTGGACTGCAAATTACTGCAGCGAAAAATAATGATGAATTAGTATTGAAGTTTGCTAACTTCTTAAAAGAATTGATATAATGGAATTGGAACAATTAACTGCGGCGATAAAAGCCCACGATTTAGAATTGGTAATTGGACTGGAAACTCACGTTCGATTGAATACCAAAACCAAGTTGTTTTGTTCTTGTCCAAATCAAGAAATAGAAACACCTAACGAAAATATATGTTCGGTTTGTACTGGACAAATGGGCGTTTTGCCTGCCTTGAATAAAGAAGCAATTACAAAAGCGATTTATTTTGGAAAAGCGGTGGATTCATCATTCAGTAATGAAGTGATATCTTGGGATAGAAAGCATTACGAATATCCGGATAATCCAAAAAATATTCAGATAACGCAATATCACAACCCGATAATTCCTGACGGACACGTTTCTTGTTACCGAAATGACGGTTCGCAATTTACTGTAAATTTAACTCAGGTTCATATTGAAGAGGATGCTGCGAAATTGATGCACGAAAAGAAGATTTCGTTAGTCGATTTTAACAAAGCAGGTGTTCCGTTGATTGAAATTGTTACGGAACCTTGTATCAGAAATATTGAAGATGCTTCGACCTACGCACAATATATTCAGCGTATTGTTCAAAACTTAGGAATCTCTGAAGCGAATCTTGAAAAAGGAGAATTTAAATCGGATGTTTCTGTGTCTTTGCGTAAAAAACACAGTTATGATTTAAACCCAAGAACGGAAATCAAAAACTTGAACTCGTTTAAGTTTATGGTTGAAGCTTTGAAAGAAGAAGTTGAAAAACAGTTCAATTATTTTATAGAGCACAAAGAATTTAGACCTGACCAAACGACTGTGTTATGGGATGCTGATTTAAAGCAGACCAAAGTGATGCGTAAAAAAGAATTTGAAGCGGATTATCGTTTTATTTCTGAGCCGGATTTGCCTTTTGTAAATATTAAAGCTGAAATTGAAGCCATTAAAGTAGACACAAGTGCTTTGCCTTATGCTGTTGAATCTATTTTAATTAACGGTGGCGTTTTGCCACAAGATGCTAAATTTTTCACCGCAGATAAATTGCGTTCGCAAACATTTGTAGAAATAAATAACGAAATTAAAGACCCTTCGTTTGTTGCCAAGACTTTGGCAAATAATATAAAAGCTGAAGACTACGCTGATATCCATAGCATTGCTCATTTGACGGAAATTTTTCAATTATTTAAAGCCGAAAAAATCACGGCAGTTTTAGTTCAAAATGCGATTGTTGGTTATTTAAAAGATAGAACTTTTGACTATAACAAGTATTTTGAAGAGAACACAATTTCTGAGGATAAAATCCAAGAAGTTATTGCTAAAGTACTTTTGGAAAATGAGGCTGTAGCCAATGATATTAAAGCGGGTGACCAAGGGAAAGCAGGTATTTTAGTTGGAAAGGTTTTAGGTGTTATCGGAAAAGGTGCTAATGGAAAAGTAATTCGTCAAATTATTTTAGATAAATTAGGTGCTGCTGCTGTTTTAGAAAATAAAGAAGCGGCTGAAAAAGTTTCCAAAGAAACAGTTGTAGAGAATAAAGAGGCTCAAGAAGAATCGCTTCCTGAAATTCCTATTATTATAAAAGATACTTATAGAACGCATAAAATTTCACAATTATCAGAGGAGAATATCAAAGAAGAAGTGATGTTGTCGGGCTGGGTTGCAAGTGTGCGTGATCACGGGGAATTAATGTTTATTGATTTGCGTGATTCAAGTTATGAAATTTTTCAAGTACGAATCAGCAGAGAATCATTTTCTAATATCGATGAGTTAGTGAAATTAAAACCAGAGTCTGTAATTTCGGTAAAAGGTATTGTAGTAGGACGTAATGAAGATGATTATAATGCAGGTTTGCGTACAGGTAAAATTGAATTGGAAACTTCAGTTTTAGAAATTTTAAACTTGTCTAAAACATTGCCTTTTGAAATTAAGAGAGCGGCTAAAACAAACGAAGCAATCCGTTTTCAATACAAGTTCTTGGATCATAGAAATGATGAGGTAAGAAGGGCAATCGTGAATCGTCATAAAGTAATTAAACTATTGCGTGACATTTTAGATGAAGAAGAGTTTTTAGAAATTGAAACTCCGATTTTAAGTGCAGGAACTGATGAAGGAGCACGTGAATTTATTGTTCCGACACGTAAGGGTTCTGGTATGTTTTATACTTTGCCACAAGCTCCTCAACAGTTCAAACAAATGTTGATGGTGAGCGGTTATGAAAAGTATTTCCAAATTGCGCGTTGTTTTAGAGATGAGGATTCTCGTGGAGATCGTCAGCCGGAATTTACGCAATTGGATATGGAAATAGCCTACGCAAGTATGCAGCAGATTATAGATTTAAACACAAAAATGTTTAATGAAGTAGTTAAAAAAATATACGGCAACAAGTGGATTTTGCGTCCGTTTGAAGTGATTACCTATAAAGATGCGATGGATTTTTATGGTTGTGACCGACCAGATTTGCGTTATGGATTGAAAATGCAGGATATTACCAATATTGTAAAAGACACGACTTTCCAAGTATTCAGCAAACCTATTGAAGATGGCGGAATTGTAAAATGTATCAAAGTTTCGGCTAAAGAGCAAGGAAACAAGCGTATGTCTAAAGGCCAGATCGAAAACCTTACCGCTATTGCTCAACAGCACGGCTTAGGTGGATTGGCTTATATTATTGTAAATGAAGATGAACTACAGTCGCCGATTATCAAGTTCTTAGGTGAAAATATTGCGGCAGGAATCATAAAAGCAACTGACGCACAAGTGGGAGATATAGTGTTCTTCTCAGCGGCGGATTATGCAACGGCCAACAAAGCTTTGGATGCTGTCCGTCAAGAATTGGGCAGAATGTTGCACTTGATTAATCCGAAGGAATTATGTCCGGCGTGGGTTGTTGATTTTCCAATGTTTGAAAGAACAGATGAGGGAAGATGGACTTTTACGCACAATCCGTTCTCAATGCCTGCGATTTACGATTTAGAAAAGCATATGAAAGGCGATGACAATGAAATTGGAACTATCATTGCTCAACAATACGATATTATTTTGAACGGTTACGAAATTGGTGGAGGATCAGTTCGTGCACATAAATCAGAAATTCTGGAAGCGACTTATAGAAATATGGGTTACAATAAAGAAGAAATGATTAAAAGTGTTGGAACGATGTACAAGGCTTTTCAATACGGCGCACCGCCACACGGTGGAATTGCTTGGGGAATTGACCGTTTGATGATGATTTTGGAGAAAAAAGCATCCATTAGAGAAGTGATGGCTTTCCCGAAAACGGGATCCAGCGAAGATTTATTATTTGGCGCACCATCTCTTTTGTCTGATAAAAAGGTGGAAGAAATGAATGTTCGAATCATGAGATAATAGATTAGATTTTATTATCTAAAACCATTTAAAAACGTCCTCGATTCGAGGGCGTTTTTTATTACAACAAACACGTAAAATGTTAATAACTTAACAACTTAAAACCGGATTTTAATCATTAAATCCTATATGGTTTCATATATTTGCGTGTTATACGAAAAATACATTTTTAGATTAAAAAATATGAGCGAAGAAATCAAGAAGGACAATTATTCAGCAGATAGTATTCAGGCATTGGAAGGAATGGAGCACGTAAGAATGCGTCCTTCGATGTATATTGGAGATGTAGGTGTTCGAGGACTGCATCATTTAGTTTATGAAGTGGTGGATAACTCAATCGATGAGGCAATGGGAGGTCATTGTGACACGATTAGAGTTGATATAAATGAAGATGGTTCTATTTCGGTAGAAGATAATGGACGTGGAATTCCGGTTGGGATTCACAAGAAAGAAGGTGTTTCCGCATTGGAGGTTGTAATGACGAAAATTGGTGCCGGAGGTAAATTCGACAAAGATTCGTATAAAGTTTCTGGAGGTCTTCACGGTGTTGGGGTTTCGGTGGTAAACGCGTTGTCAAACCATTTGAGAGCGACCGTTCACAGCAGTGACGGGAAAATATACGAACAGGAATACGAAAAAGGAAAAGCCCTTTATCCTGTAAAGCAAATAGGGGAAACGACCAAGAGAGGTACGATTGTAACTTTTTATCCAGACCCGTCTATTTTTACCCAGTCAATTGAGTATTCTTATGATACTTTGTCGGCTCGTATGCGTGAATTGTCTTTCCTTAACAAAGGAATCACGATCACTTTTACCGATAAAAGAGAATTGGACAAAGACGGAAATTTTGTTTCTGAAATCTTCCATTCTGACGAAGGTTTGAAAGAGTATATTCGCTATTTGGATGGAAATCGTGAGCCAATTATTGCACACGTTATTTCAATGGATTCCGAAAAAGGAGAAATCCCTGTTGAGGTTGCCTTGATTTACAATACCAGTTATACAGAGAATATTTTTTCTTATGTAAACAACATCAACACTCACGAGGGAGGGACCCACTTGCAAGGTTTTAGAACGGGTCTTACCAGAGCGTTGAAGAAATATGCAGATGCTTCGGGAATGTTGGACAAATTGAAGTTCGAGATTGCTGGAGATGATTTCCGTGAAGGACTTACGGCCATTATTTCGGTAAAAGTGGCAGAACCTCAATTTGAGGGTCAAACCAAAACTAAATTAGGAAACAGGGAAGTTGTTTCGCCGGTAAGTCAAGCGGTAAGCGAAATGATCGAGAATTATTTGGAAGAAAATCCAAATGATGCTAGAGTTATAGTTCAAAAAGTGATTTTGGCCGCACAAGCCCGTCACGCTGCCAAGAAAGCTCGTGAAATGGTACAACGCAAAACCGTAATGGGTGGCGGTGGATTGCCAGGAAAATTATCCGATTGTTCAGAACAAGATCCTGCGAAATGTGAAGTATATCTTGTCGAGGGAGATTCGGCGGGTGGAACGGCAAAACAAGGTCGTGACCGTGCTTTTCAGGCGATTTTACCTTTGCGTGGTAAGATTTTGAACGTGGAAAAAGCGATGCACCACAAAGTTTTCGAAAACGAAGAGATTAGAAATATTTTTACCGCACTTGGAGTAACTGTTGGAACTGAAGAGGATAGTAAAGCCTTGAATATTTCAAAATTACGTTACCACAAAGTAATCATTATGTGTGATGCCGATGTCGATGGTAGTCACATTTCTACCTTGATTTTGACGTTTTTCTTCCGTTTCATGAAAGAACTTATAGAAGAAGGACACGTGTATATTGCTGCACCGCCTTTGTATTTAGTAAAAAAAGGAAACAAAAAAGAATATGCTTGGACGGATGATCAACGCGATCAAGCCAATGCAAGAATGGGTGGAAGTGCCGCTATCCAACGTTATAAAGGTCTTGGAGAGATGAATGCGGAGCAATTGTGGGAAACTACAATGGATCCTTCTTTTAGGACATTACGCCAGGTAAATATTGACAGCCTTGCCGAAGCAGATAGAGTTTTCTCTATGTTGATGGGAGACGAAGTGCCGCCAAGAAGAGAATTTATAGAGAAAAATGCTGTTTATGCAAATATTGATGCATAATTAAGTTTTTATAAAAATTAATAAATAAACATTAAAAAAGATCAAAATGAAAGTTACAGTTGTAGGAGCAGGAAACGTAGGAGCATCTTGTGCAGATTCAATTTCTTATAGAGGAATTGCAAGTGAAGTAGTATTGTTGGATATTAGAGAAGGCTTTGCTGAAGGTAAAGCAATGGATATTATGCAATGTGCCACTAATACAGGTTTTAATACTAGAGTTTCTGGTGTTACCAATGATTATTCGAAAACAGCCAATAGTGATGTAGTGGTAATTACATCTGGGATTCCAAGAAAACCAGGAATGACTCGTGAAGAGTTGATTGGTATCAATGCTGGAATTGTAAAATCGGTTGCAGATAATGTATTGGCACATTCTCCAAACGCAATTATCGTTGTGGTTTCAAACCCTATGGATACAATGACTTATTTGACATTGAAAGCTACAGGTTTGCCAAAAAACAGAATCATTGGTATGGGTGGAGCATTGGATAGTTCACGTTTTAGATATTATTTGTCACAAGCATTGGATAAGCCATCAAATGATGTTTCTGCAATGGTTATTGGCGGTCACGGTGATACTACCATGATTCCTTTGACAAGATTGGCTTCTTACAACGGAATTCCAGTTTCTGAATTTTTATCGGAAGAAGAATTGGCTAAAGTAGCTGCTGCAACAATGGTTGGTGGAGCTACATTGACAGGTTTGTTGGGAACATCTGCTTGGTATGCGCCAGGAGCTTCCGTAGCTTATTTGGTGGACAGTATCTTGAATGACCAAAAGAAAATGATTGCATGTTCAGTTTTTGTTGAAGGTGAATACGGTCAAAACGATATTTGTATCGGGGTGCCTTGTATTATTGGTAAAAATGGAGTGGAGCAAATCGTTGATATTGCATTGAACGATGCTGAAAAAGCAGCTTTCGCCAAAAGTGCCGATGCAGTTAGAAACATGAATGCTGATTTAAAATCAGTGTTGGCATAATAATATTTGGGTAAAAATGAAAAGACTGCACTTTTTGCAGTCTTTTTTTTGATATTAATCAATAAATATATTGGTTAATCTTTACGTTAATTATATATTTGCTCGGTTTATAAAAAAAGAGGTAGTTATAACTGTTTTGTTTTTGAAACGAAGTAGTGATAACTGGTTCTTTTGTAATCGTTTAAACAAAAAAATACAATAAATAATTAATTTTTAGTAATAATGCAGAATAAAGGACTTATTAAATTTTTCGCAATTCTATTTGCATTGGTAAGTATTTACCAACTTTCGTTCACTTTTGTTTCCAATAAAGTAAAAAGTGATGCAAAATCTTTTGCGAATGGAAACCCAGATAAAGAATTAAAATATTTGGACTCCATAGGTAAAGAAAATGTTTTCAATCTTGGATTTACCAATTTTACTTTCAATGAAGTAAAAGACAAACAAATCAACAAAGGTCTTGACTTGGAAGGTGGTATCAACGTGATACTTCAAATCTCGGTTAAAGACGTTTTGAAAGGATTATCCAATAATTCTAAAAATCCGGTTTTTAATAAATCTTTGGCTGATGCCACTGCAAATCAAAAAGGAAATCAAACTTATATTGATGCTTTCTTCGAAGCTTTCGAAGCGAATTCCAAGGGAACAGTAAAACTGGCTTCGCCTGATATTTTTGCCAATAGAACTTTGCAAGGTGAAGGTGGAATTGATTTTCAAATGACCGATGATCAAGCTAAAAAAGTAATCAGAAAAAAAGTTGACGAATCAGTTGATAGTGCTTTTGGAGTATTGAGAGAGCGTATTGACAAGTTCGGCGTAACTCAACCCAACATTCAAAAATTGGGAGAAACAGGAAGAATTCTTGTGGAACTTCCAGGTGCAAAAGATGTTGACAGGATTAAAAGATTATTGCAAAGTACAGCTCAATTGGAGTTCTGGGAAACTTATAAAATTGATGAAATAGGTAATTTCTTGATGGCTGCAAACGAGGCATTGAAAAAAACCGAAATCAACAAAGTTGAGACTAAAACTGCTCCAAAAGATTCAATAAGTGCTTTATTGGCAACTGGAAAAGATTCAGCTACAACTAAAAAAGGAAACGATCCTATATTAGACAAAATTATCGGACAAGGTGGAGGTCCAGTTTTGGGATTATTTGCACCAAAAGACACTGCCGCTGTTGGAGGTTATTTAAGAAGAGCAGACATCAGAATTTTATTGTCGGCTGACCAACATTATGCAAAATTTGTTTGGGGTAAACCATCAACTATCAAAGATGCAAAAGGAAAAGACATTGAAGCAGTAGAATTATATGCTTTGAAAGGAAATCGTGATAATATAGCCGCGATGAGCGGTGGAGTTGTTACGGATGCCAGCGATACATTTGACCAATCAGGGAAACCAGCGGTTTCGATGCAAATGAGCGGTAAAGGAGCGAAAATCTGGGAAGAATTAACAGGTAAGGCATATACTCAAAAAAGCAATATTGCCATTGTTTTGGATAATGTGGTATATTCTGCACCAGGTGTTTCTAGCGGTCCAATTTCAGGAGGAAGATCAGAAATCTCGGGAACTTTCCAAATTTCGGAAACTAAAGATTTAGCCAATGTTCTTAGGGCAGGTAAGCTTCCTGCTGCTGCAGATATTATTCAATCTGAGGTAGTTGGGCCATCCTTGGGTCAAGAGGCTATTGACAACGGTACTAATTCAGCTCTTTTAGGATTGCTTATCGTATCACTTTGGATGATGGTTTATTATGGAAAAGCAGGTTGGTATGCAAATATTGCATTGGCAGTCAATTTATTGTTCTTGTTTGGAATCTTGGCAAGTATTGGTGCTGTTCTTACATTGCCAGGTATTGCCGGTATCGTTTTGACAATGGGGACTGCCGTGGATGCGAATATTATTATCTACGAAAGAGCAAAAGAGGAATTGCGTTCCGGTAAAACATTGCAAGAGGCGATTAGCGCTTCATACAGTTGGAAAGGGGCGATGCGTTCCATCGTAGATGCGAATGTTACTCACGTTTTAACTGGTGCCGTGTTGTTTATTTTTGGTTCAGGACCAATTAAAGGTTTTGCAACTACCTTGTTAATTGGTATAGTTACCTCTTTGTTTACTTCTATTTTTATTGCAAGAATATTTTTGGATTGGAGTGCTGCCAAAAGTGATAAACTATCATTTGTTACAGGATTCTCTAAAAACTTCTTTACCAATTTCCATTTTGATTTCTTGGGAGTTAAGAAATGGACTTATGCATTTTCAGCAATTGTAACTGTTGTGAGTATTTATTCATTAGTAACAAATGGTTTGGATCAAGGAGTTGATTTTGTTGGAGGAAGAACTTTTCAAGTGCGTTTCGAAAAACCAGTTGAAGTAGAAACAATAAAAGCAGAATTGGTTAAAGTATTCGATGGTAGTGCTGAAGTTAAAGTTTTTGGTAACGACAACCAATTAAAAATTACCACTAAATATAAAGTTCAGGAACACGGGACTAAAGCGGATGAAGAAGTAAACAAGTTATTGTATGATAATTTGAAACAACATTATTCTGCTGGATTGACTTATGATAAATTTGTTAATGCATACGATGGTAAAACATTGGGTGTTTTGCAAGCTTCTAAAGTAGGACCAACACTTGCAGAGGATATCAAAACCAATGCGTATTGGGCTGTACTTGGAGCAATGCTTATTGTAGGTTTGTATTTGATAATCAGTTTTAGAAAATGGCAATACAGTTTAGGTGCCATTGCAGCTATTGCGCACGACGTTATTTTTGTATTGGGTATTTACTCTTTGTGTTACAAATTTATGCCATTTGGAATGGAAATTGACCAACACTTTATCGCTGCGATTCTTACTGTAATTGGATACTCCATGAATGATACCGTAATTGTATTTGACAGGGTTCGTGAGTATTTAGGAGGAAAAACCAAAGGAAATTTCAATAGTATTGTAAACCAATCCATCAACAGTACAATGTCTAGAACCATTAATACATCGTTGACGATGATTCTGGTATTGCTGATTATGTTTGTTTTTGGTGGTGAATCTATCCGTGGATTTATCTTTGCCATGTTGATTGGTATCGTAGTAGGAACTTATTCTTCATTATTTATTGCAACTCCTGTTTTGTGTGATACTATTTCAGAAGAGGAACATAAAAGAATTGAGCAAGAGCACAATGCTTAATCAAATCATATTTTAAATAATTGTAAAAGACCCGATTTATCGGGTCTTTTTTATTTTATCCCCATTTTTATGGGGTGACTTCCTTTAAGTTGACAATAATTTTGCAATTAGTTTTATGGAATTGTCAATTTTCATATATTTACTTAATATTGCGATAAGTTTCCCCAAATTTTAAAGCAACTAAAAAAAACTAAAATGATGGAAAAATTACACAAGTCATTCTCCTTTTTATTTTTGATTGCTACTTTATCGATTACAGGTGTTTTCGCTAAAAACAGTATTGGTAGTAATGCAAAAGTGAGTCTTGCCACTGCTCCACCAATTGTTTATTCACCAGTTATTTATTGGCAAAATTGTTCAAAACCATTAACGGCAATTCCTTCAGCGGGTGGAACCTTGAATTGGTATCTTACAAATTTACCTGCAGAAATCTCAACTCCTATAGCTCCAACACCGATTACAACTACAATTGGATCAACAGTAACTTATTATGTTACTCAAACTATTGGTGGTGTTGAAAGTTCTCCTCGGACTCCAATTGTTGTTAATGTTGCTGCCGATAATGGAGCGACTATTCTTAATCCCAGATGTGATCCTTCACAAATCCCAACATATTCTCTAGATTATACTCCTCCAGCTACAGTTAATAATTCAGTTATGTTTGATTGGTCAAACAATATCTTAATTTCAAATACATATAATTTTACTTATTCTATTCAAGGCGGGCCTGTAGTAGTAGGAACTACAGGAACATCACATTGGTTAGTTCCGAATATGTTGCCAGGTCAATCAGCTACATTAATATTGTCATCTGCATCTCATCCTTGTGTGCCATCGCAAACCATAATTTGTAGTGTTCCTTGTGGTTCTTCAACTGTAACTCCTACATTTAATCCAATCCTTCCTTTTTGTGCAGGAACTCCGGCTCCATCCTTGCCAGCAACGTCGATTGAAGGTATCACGGGAACTTGGTCTCCGGCAACAATTAGTAATACGGCCAGCGGGAATTATGTATTTACACCAGATCCAATAGCATACCCTTGTGCTTTGCCAAAAACTGTATCGGTTACCGTTACGCCATTGGTGGCTCCAACATTTTCGGGTATTCCAGCTGTTGTTTGTCAAGGAGCTCCAGCGCCTGTTTTGCCTTTGATTTCTTCCAATGCAACACCGATAACTGGAACTTGGAGTCCTTTTCCTGTCAATACAGCTACATTGGGAACGACTGTTTATACTTTTACTCCGACTCCTGGTCAGCCATGTGTTTCGGCTACCTTGACCACCACTTCAATAAGAATTGACCCAGTCTTGACACCAACTTTTGCTCCAGTAGGGCCTATTTGTACAGGAACTACTTTGTCGGCTTTGCCTACTACATCTACCAATGGAATTACGGGTACTTGGTCACCAGCCTTGAATAACACGGCAACGACTACCTATACTTTTACCCCAACTGCGGGACAATGTGCCACCACGACTACCATAACGATTACCGTGAATCCCAATGTTGTGCCAACTTTTGCTCCAGTAGGACCTATTTGTTCGGGAGCTGCTTTGCCACCTTTGCCTACTGTTTCCACTAATGGAATCAACGGTACTTGGTCTCCGGCAACAATTAATAATACGGCTACCACGACCTATACTTTTACACCGTCTGCCGGGCAATGTGCTACAAACACTACTATGACAATCGTTGTAAACCCGCTTATTGATCCTAATTTCACGGATTTATCAATCTGTTCCGGAAGCACACCTCCCAATTTGGATCTTGTTTCGCCAAATGGAATCACGGGAACTTGGTCACCATCAAGTATTGATAACACGACCAGTGGTGCTTATGTATTTACTCCAGATGCACCACAATGCGCCACGATAAAAACTATTAATGTTACCGTAAATCCATCCAATACTCTTCAGACTTTAGCTTGGGCAGTTACCGATGCCTTTACCAAAAATCAAATAGTTACCATTACGGCCACAGCAGCCGGTAATTATTTATACCAACTGGATTCTGGTCCATTTCAGACAAGTCCTGTTTTTGAAAACGTGGCTTCTGGAATGCATTCCATCACGGTTAAGGACGTAAATGGTTGCAGCACTCCCTTGACGGAAAACGATATTCTAATTATTGGTTACCCAAAGTATTTTACCCCAAATGGAGATGCCTATAATGATACTTGGAATATTTTTGAGTTGAAAGATCAATTGGCTACGAAGATTTATATTTTTGATCGATATGGCAAACTCTTGAAAGACATCAGTCCAACAGGGGCAGGCTGGGATGGAACTTATATAGGTCAGCCAATGCCCGCATCAGATTATTGGTTTACGGTTGAATATGAAGAGCAGGGAATCGTCAAAAAATACAAATCGCACTTTTCTTTAAAGAGATAAAAACAAAAAAGCTTCCCAATCAGGAAGCTTTTTTTTATGAAATTTTAATGTTTTAAGAGACTTATATTTTAACAGGTTTTTCGGCGGTAAAAACAAAATACAATCCTATCAAGATAAAAGGGATGCTAAGCCATTGTCCTGTAGAGAACAATCCCAATGCGCTTTCAAAACCGCCTTGGCTTTCTTTTACATATTCCACGACAAAACGAACAGACCATAAAAGAACTAAAAATAAACCAAATAAATAACCGCTTTTTTCTCTTGCATTCGTTTTCCAATACAAGAAAAACAAGATGGCAAAAACAAAGATGTAGCAAACGGCTTCATACAACTGTGCAGGATGTTTAACGGGAACTTGTTGAAGTAGTCCTGCAAACTGTGGGTCATTTGCGATGGCATGATAGGCCTCTTTTGGATTTGCTATTTTGGTGTTGTTGACAGCTTCGTTAGGAGAGAAATAGTCTCTTATGAATTTTATTCCAAATGCCGAATCCGTTTCTTTTCCAACAATTTCCGAATTGAAAAAATTTCCCAATCTCACAAAAATAGCACCGCTGGCAACAGGAATGACGATTCGGTCCAAAATCCACATTTGGGGTCTTTTTAATATTTTTTTACTGTAATAATACATGGTGACAATAATGGATATTGCGGCACCGTGACTTGCCAGTCCTTGAAAACCGGTGAACTCAAAATGAGGTTCGAATCTAAAAGGCAAAAATATTTCCAATAAATGATTGCGGTAATATTCCCAATCATAAAACAATACATGGCCAAGTCGTGCTCCAATCAATGTGGCCAAAACAGTCCAAATGAACAAGGTGTCCAGTTTTTCCACAGATTCGTTTTCGCGTTCAAATATGTTTTTCATAATGTACCAACCCAATCCAAATGCGATTACAAACATCAGGCTGTAAAAACGTATTACAAAAAAACCTAAATTAATTCCTTCAGATGGATTCCAAACCATGTTTAAAGCGTGTGCCATATAGTAATGTTTTATAGTTGTAAAAATAAATATTTAAAGCAGAGTATGTCTTTATAAAAGGTTAATGTTTGTGCGAACATTCTTTTTCTGGTACGGGGTCATAACCGCTTTTTCCCCAAGGATGACAACTCAGGATTCTTTTAATTCCTAAATATCCGCCGTAAAACAAACCGTGTTTTTGCAAAGCTTCAATCATGTAACTCGAACAGGTGGGCTCGAATCTGCAAGTTGCAGGTGTAAATGGAGATAGGGCAGATTGGTAGAATCTGACCAACAGCACAAATGGATAAATGAGGATTTTTGACATCATTTTTTCAGGAGTTACAATTTGAAATCCTTCTTGAACACCAAATAACCGATTACTGGACACTAAATGTAGTGCCTTCTTTACCGTCTTTCAATTGAATCCCCAAGGCAATCAACTGGTCTCGAATTTGGTCCGACAAGGCAAAGTCTTTATTGGCTCTGGCTTCCATTCGCATATTGATTAACATGTGGATAACTCCCTCTAATTTGTCGTTATTGTTTCCAATTGCTTTTTCGTCTTTTAAACCTAAAACATCGAAGACAAAAGCATTCATCGTTTTTGTGAAATTTTTCAAATCTTCGGCGGTAATCGTGGCCGAACCGTCTTTCAACAAATTGATGAAACGAACGCCTTCAAATAGTTGCGCAATCAAAATTGGACTGTTGAAATCATCATTCATTGCATCATAGCAACTTTGTTTCCAGCCAGCAATATCTAGGGTAGAAGTGGAGCTTGGCTTGATTGCTGTCAATCCATCCACGGCTTCCATCAATCGGTAAAATCCTTTTTCGGCAGCAAGAATAGCATCATTCGTAAAATCGAGATTACTTCTATAATGGGCTTGAAGCACAAAAAATCGAGCCACGCTTGGTGAAAAAGCCTTGCTTAAATTTGGATTTTCTCCGGTTAAAATCTCTCTTGGCAAAATATTGTTTCCAGTGGATTTCGCCATTTTTTTTCCGTTCAACGTCAGCATATTGGCGTGCATCCAGTAGTTTACAGGCGTGTGTCCCGTGCAAGCTTCGTTTTGTGCAATTTCGCATTCGTGATGCGGGAATTTTAAATCCATTCCGCCACCGTGAATGTCAAAATGATTGCCCAAATATTTGGTGCTCATTGCGGTACATTCCAAATGCCAACCTGGAAAACCATCGCTCCAAGGTGAAGGCCAACGCATTATATGTTGTGGTTCTGCTTTTTTCCAAAGAGCAAAATCCTGTGCATTTTTTTTATCTCCCTGCCCATCCAAATCTCGGGTATTGGCCAACATGTCTTCAATGTTTCGACCGCTTAAAATACCGTAATTATTGGTTTCATTGTATTTTACAACATCAAAATAAACGGAACCATTCACTTCATAAGCAAAACCATTGTCGATAATTTTCTTGACAATTTCAATTTGCTCAATAATATGACCCGTTGCCGTTGGTTCGATACTTGGCGGCAAAAAGTTGAATAAATTCAATATTTCGTGAAAATCAACTGTATATTGTTGAACCACTTCCATTGGTTCCAGTTGTTCCAATCGTGCTTTTTTGGCGATCTTGTCTTCGCCATTATCCACGTCATCCACAATATGACCCACGTCGGTAATGTTTCTCACATAACGGGTTTTGTATCCCAAATGCAAAAAATACCTGAAGATTACGTCGAAAGACATAAAAGTGCGCACATTTCCAAGATGCACGTTGCTGTAAACCGTTGGTCCGCAAACATACATTCCCACATTTCCTTCGTGAATTGGCGTGAAAACTTCTTTTTCTCCCGAAAGAGAATTGTATATTTTTAGAGTTTGGGTTTTGTATAAAGGCATTTCAGTTTGTAGTTTTATTTGATTTAAGGTCGACAAACGAATTAAAATTTTGTTTCCAATTTAATGTAATCCAATAATTCTCTTCGAGTTTGTTCGTTTTTAAATTGTCCGCCAAATTCAGAGGTAACCGTACTGCTTTCGATGTCTTTTATCCCTCTGGAATTCACGCAAAGGTGTTTGGCATCTATGATACAGGCCACGTCTTCTGTTCCAAGAGCGATTTGTAGTTCTTGTACAATTTGCATCGTCAACCGTTCTTGAACTTGAGGTCTTTTGGCATAAAATTCAACGATCCTGTTTATTTTGGATAAACCAATGACTCTTCCTTTTGAGATATAAGCCACGTGGGCTCTTCCTATTATGGGAAGCAAATGGTGTTCGCAGGTAGAGTAAACGGTGATGTTTTTTTCGACCAACATTTCGCCGTATTTGTAACCGTTTTCAAATGTGGAAGCATTTGGTTTTTTGGAAGGATTTAGTCCTCCAAAAATTTCCTTCACAAACATTTTGGCTACACGATTGGGTGTTCCTTTTAGGCTGTCGTCCGTCAAATCCATTCCAAGTGTTAGCAGGATATTCTCGACGTCTTTTTTTATTTTTTCAATTTTCTGGTCATCAGTAATGTCAAAAGCGTCTTTTCTTACTGGGTTTTTTGCAGATGAACTAATATGATTGTCTCCTATTTCGTCATGAAATTCTTCGTTGTTTATCATCAAAAGTTGCTATTATGGTGGTATATAAATTTAAGGGGTAAAGATAATTAATAAAAGCCAAAGAATTTCCATGGCTTTTATAATAATTAATTTTATGATATTTTAATTGGCAGTGCTCTTTAAAACCAAATGATTTTTTTCTGAATTATAAATCGGAATGGCATCTTTTAGAATTTGAACGGCACGTGTTAAATCTTCTTTTTTCAAGACATAAGCAATTCGAACTTGGTTCAGGCCCACGCCTGGAGTGGAATAGAATCCGCCGGCAGGAGCCACCATTACTGTTTCTCCGTTTGAATTGTAACTTTCAAGCAGCCATTGTGCAAAATCATCGGTGTTGTCCACAGGTAATTGGGCAATGCAATAAAAAGCGGCTTTTGGTGTAGTTATGATAATGCCTTCTATTTTATTTAATTCGGAAATCAAAGTGTCTCTTCTTTCCTTGTATTCTGAAATTACTTCGTCAAAATAACTTTGAGGAGTGTCAATAGCCGCTTCGCAAGCAATTTGTTCAATTGTTGGCGGGCATAAACGAGCTTGTGCAAATTTCATTGCAGCAGCAATAACTTCCCTGTTCTTAGTCACCATGCAACCAATACGTGCTCCACACATACTGTATCTTTTGGAAACAGAATCAATCATGATTACATTTTGTTCGATTCCTTTTAGGTTCATCACGGAAAAATGCTTGTCTCTTTCGTCATATATAAATTCACGATACACTTCGTCCGCGATTAAAAACAAATCGTGTTTTTTCACCAATTCCCCCAATTGATTAATTTCAGATTCGGAATACAAATACCCTGTTGGGTTGTTTGGATTACAGATTAAAATCGCCTTGGTTTTTGGTGTAATGGCTTTTTCAAATTCTTCAATGGTCGGAAGCGTAAATCCACTTTCGATATTGGAAATCACTGGAATTACAGTCGCACTTGATTCTTCAGAAAAAGCATGGTAATTAGCATAAAAAGGTTCAGGGATGATGACTTCGTCTCCTGGATCCATAATACTTCCAAGCGCAAACAATAGCGCCTCGGAACCACCCGTGGTTATCATTATGTCTTCGAAAGCCACTTTTACATCTTGTTTAGTGTAAAATTGGGCTAGTTTTTTTCGGTAACTTTCGTAACCTGCCGAAGGACCATACTCGATGATGTCCAAATCAATATTTTTTATGGCTTCGATGGCAATTTCCGGGCTTTTTATATCGGGCTGTCCAATGTTTAAATGATAAACTTTGAGGCCCTTCTTTTTGGCTATTTCTGCATAAGGCGCCAATTTTCGAATTGGCGATTCCGGCATTCTTCGACCTCTGATTGAAATTTCAGGCATGATTGTAAAATTTGGTGCAAATTTGCGATTTTTTTTTCAAATTTAGGAGAGTCAACTCTCTTAATTTGACGTTAAATGGATGTTTTTTGTTAATTATTCGCTAACTTTATGCAAACAATTCTGATGAAAAAACTTGTCATTTTATGTTTATTGTTTGTTTTTGCCTTGCCTGCTTCGGGGCAAGAAGGATTTTTGTTTGAAAAAGAGGTCGACAAAGTGGTCATTCCCTTTAAATTTATTAATAATTTAATTTTTATTCCCATAAAAGTCAACGGCATAGAGTTGAATTTCTTGTTGGATTCCGGTGTTGAAGAGACTCTTTTGTTTAGTATGAACGACAGAAAGGAAGTCAATTTTTTTAATGTGGAAAAAATAACCTTGAGAGGGTTGGGAAGTGAAACTTCCATTGAAGGCTTAAAATCCAATAAGAACACTCTAGAAATTCCCGGAATGAAATCAACAAATCATATGTTGTATATTATTTTGGATCAAAATTTCAACCTGTCGTCTCATATAGGAATTCCTGTAAACGGTATTATTGGGTATCATTTTTTTAAAAATAATTTGGTAGAAATCAATTACGAAAAAAAAAGAATTACGGCTTACAAGGATACTAATAAAATCAGAAAAAATATAGAAAAAAAATTCGAAGATGTTCCTATAACAATCGAAAGATTAAAACCTTACCTAAAGGGAAGCGTAATTATAGATGCTGTCGAAATTCCCACGAAATTATTGATAGATATAGGGAACAGTGATGCTGTTTGGCTTTTTCAAAATAAATCGGATGAAATAAAAGTGCCGGAGAAAAATTTTGAGGATTATCTGGGGAAAGGATTTAGCGGAGATGTGGAAGGGAAAAGAGCCCAGATTAAAAAATTTACCATGTCGAAATTTGAATTTCACAATCCCGTTATCGCTTTTCCGGATACTATTTCAATTAGAAATGTTACAATGGTAAAGGATAGGGCAGGTTCTGTGGGAGCTGAAATCATGAAAAGATTCCACGTTATTTTTGATTACCCCAACCAAAAAATGTTTTTAAGAAAGAACAAGGAGTTTGACCATCCTTTCAGTTACAATAAAAGTGGAATCGAATTGCAACATTATGGTTTGCAATGGGTCCAGGAAACGGTTAAACTAGAGACTGTTCCGTTGTATGAGGGTGGTAATATGTCCAATAATTTTAAATATAAATTTGCCTTAAAACCAGTTTATCTCATCGCAAATGTTCGAAAAAAATCAACTGCGGCTCTCAACGGGATACAAAAAGATGATATTTTGGTTAGCATAAATGGAATTCCGGCCTACAGATATTCCTTGGAAAAAATTAATTCAATTCTAAAATCGGAAGAAGAAAGATGGATTACCCTGGAAATTGAAAGGAATAACCAACTTCTTAAAATCAAATTCCAATTGATAAACGTGTTGTAAAAAAGACGTTTTTTTTGGAATGATTATTTTTTTTATAAAAAAAGACATCATAATTGGTCAAATGAACAAAACAAAAAAAAAGCATCAATTTTTGAGTATTTATTTGGATTAAAGAATTAATTTTGAGAAAAATAATACTAATTCATGGTTAAAAAATACTTCTTCTTACCTTCATTTTTTCTTCTTTTATTTTTCATTCCAGCTAAAATTTTGGGACAATGTGCAGGCAATGATGCTAATTTTGAGGTGTGCAATATTCCCGATCCCAGCAGTAAATCAATAGCATTATATCCTTTATTGGGAGGTGCTGCAACTCCTGGTGGCACTTGGACTGATGATTATTTGTCGGGTGGATTGAACAAGGCAACCGGAGTTTTAAACGCCCAAATAATACCTAGAAGCGGAGTTTATAAATATACTTATACGGTTTCAGGTGTTTCAGGTTGTGTCGATACTTCGTCAACGATAACAGTTGTAGTTGGGGGATATTCGGGTGTTACAGGACCGAATGCTTCCGCTTGCAGCGATGATAATGCCTTTAATCTCTTTCAAGTTTTTAATGGTAGTTATTTAAGTCCACAATCCAATGGAACTTGGTTTAACAATACTGCGAACACTGCCGTAAGTAGTGTGATTGATGCTGGAACCTTGGGATTGGGAACAACTCAATTTACTTATTCCATTCCAGCAATTGGGTCTTGTCCAGCAGTCTCTTCAACAGCTTTTGTTACTGTTTTTAAAACTCCAATGCCGGGAGTTTCTTCCAGAATGTTGTTGTGTGACAGTGATAATTTATCACAATACTCCAATCTTGATTTGAATAGCCAAATTCTGGGTGAAGATGCAGGAGGAACTTGGACTGATAATGGGGGTACTGGACAAATTACTTTTTTAACTGATCATTTTATTGATGTTAAAATGATTTATGACTCTTATGGTCCTGGAGAATATTCTTTTTCTTATACTGTTTTGCCTTCAAACCCTATTTGTACTAAAAAAACGGCTGTTGTAAAAATTAAAATAGAGAAACAGCTTGATTTTACCGGGGCTACTTTAGTCGTGAATTCAGATATATGTGAGCCCGAAATCCCAACGGCAACTTATTCGGTTGTACTCAAAAAAGGGCCGGCGGTTATTCCAAATGGACAGTATTATGTCACTTATAAAGTATCGGGACCTGCAGGAGAAATAAAAACTGAATTGTTGACTTTTAACAATGGCGTTTTAAATTTTCCTTTGGATTCTAAATATTTTCGACAAGTTGGCGACTTTACTGTTGAGATTACAGGTATTACTGCTTTTGGAAGTGAAGGTGCTTGTCAAAATATCATCAATAATTTATTTGACGTTTTACACGTATATCCAAAACCGGTTTTAGATGGATCAAAATTGACGATCAATACAGTATGCCAAAATCAAAGTGCTTTGGTTCAAATCACGGGAGCTGCACTTTTAGCGGATGGTACTTATGACATCGTTTATAATTTGACAGGTTCTAATACTGCAACAGCCCAAACAGCCCAGATAGTATCGGTTGGTGGTGTTTCAAGTTTTGCCGTTCCGTCAAATTTTATTGTAAATAATGGAAATACAGTGGCTACCATTGCAAAAATAACCAATGTAATTACCAAATGTACCAATGCAGCAACAAGTAGCGGAACAATGCTTGTAAATCCTCTTCCAAATGCCGCAAATTTGAAAATTGTGGTAGATGATTATTGTTTGAACAAACCGGTGTCGGTTGCACTTTCAGGTTTGGGAACTTTGATAAATGGCACTATTGGCTATACTTTATTGGGTGCAAATGTGGCAACGCAAACAATTTCATTAGTAGTTAGTGGTGGAAATGCAAGCTTTATCATTCCTTCCAATTTGTTGACCCAAACAGGTTCAACTACTATTGCCTTAACAAGTTTGGTGAACGATGACACGACTTGCGGTATAATAATTAGTACGGTTTCGGATAGTTTTTTAATAAGTCCGATTCCAAATGCTCCAATAGCAGTCAGTCAACAAAAGTTTTGTGAAACTAATGCAGCCACAATTGCCAACTTAACCCCAATTGGCCCACAATACCAATGGTTTGACTCGGCAATAGCCACGACAGCTCTTGCCAGTTCTGCTGTACTGGTTTCTGGAAATTACTATGTCAGGGAAAAAGGACTAACCAGCTTGTGTCTTTCAGCACCTACGATGGTTACCGTTACAATAAACGGTTTGCCAGAACCTACATTAAATCCGAACGGACAAAACTTTTGTGGAATCAATCAGCCTACAATTTCAGATTTATCGGCAAACACAAATGTTCCCGCTTCAATAGTGTGGTATGATGCTGCAAGCAATGGAAATGTTTTGAATGGTGCAACTTTATTGCAGGATAATGTAACCTATTATGGATTTGATTATTCAACTGTTACAGGTTGTTTTTCGAAAAATAATCTTGACGTAACCGTTTCACTTACAGATTGTCCTGCTTCACAGTATGAATTCTTTGTCGCTGACGGATTTTCACCCAATGGAGATGGCGTAAATGATACTTTTAGAATACCGGAAATTGAATTTTTATATCCAGATTACTCGCTTGAAATTTATAATAGATACGGAAATGTGATGTTTAAAGGCAACAAAAACAAACCCAATTGGGACGGAACAAATTCTGGATCAGCAGGGTCTAGTGACGCAATAGCACCAAGCGGAGTCTATTTTTATATTATCAATTTTAATAAAGAGAATAAATCGACTCAACAAGGTCGTCTTTATTTAAACCGATAATTTTCTATACTTTTTAATATAATTTCAAATGAAAAAAATACTATTTCTAATAAGTTTTTTCTTTTACATCATAGACATATCCGCGCAGCAAGATCCAGAATACACACATTATATGTATAATATGAGTGTAGTAAATCCAGCATATGCCACAGGAACGTCAGCAATGTTAAACACGGGAGCTTTGTATAGAACGCAATGGGTTGGAGCTGTTGGTTCTCCCAAAACCTTTACTTTTTTTGGGCACACCGCTTTGAGTAATAAAATAGAAGTGGGCTTGTCTTTAATCTCGGATGATATTGGAGATGGCGCGAAAAAGGAAAATAATTTCTATGCCGATTTTGCTTATATCATTGAATTGGGTGGAAAAAATAAATTGTCATTCGGTATGAAAGCGGGATTTACTTCTTTGCAAACTAATTTTAATGGATTTCGTTTCGAAAGTGGAGACATAACAACAGATTTGGCATTTTCCCAAAACGTCAATACTACAAAACCTAATATTGGTGCAGGAGCTTATTATTTTACCGATAAATATTATGTTGGGTTGTCAGTTCCAAACTTGATCAATTCCAAGCATATCGAAGAAAAAGAAGGAATCAGTTCTTATGGTTCCGAAGAAATTCACGCTTTTTTAACTGCGGGTTATGTTTTTCAAATTAACGATTCATTCAAGTTGAAGCCTGCTTTTATGTCAAAGTTTGTGGTGGGTTCACCAATTTCGGTTGATGTTTCGGCCAATGTTTTATATGACAACAAGTTTGAATTGGGAATCGCTTATCGATTGGATGATGCCTTTAGTGCTTTGATGAATATCAACGTTACTCCAAATTTAAGAGTGGGATATGCCTATGATTACACCACTTCTAACCTAGGTCAGTTCAATTCTGGAACACATGAAATAATATTGCTTTTTGATTTGGATTTATTAGGAAAAGGATATGATAAATCACCAAGATTCTTTTAAGATGAAAAATATGAAAAAATTACTCGTTATTATATTCGTATTTTCAATACAGTTTATAAATGCCCAAGACCAGGAAAGAGCAAAGCGTTTTTTTGACAGAACGTATTACACCGAAGCCATTCAGTTGTATGAAAAAATAGTTTCAGAAAGACCTTCTGCAGAAGCGGTTAGAAATCTTGCCGACAGTTATTATTATACCAATGATTTTAAAAATGCACAGCGTTATTACCGACTTTTGATTAAAAGTTATAATCAGGATTTGGATAGAAATTACTATTTCAAATTTGCACAAACCTTAAAAGGGACTAATTCATATGAAGAAGCCCATACGGTTTTAAAAGAGTATTATTCAAAATCGATTAATGCCCAGGATTTGGCCAAATTTGAAAGTGACACTAAAATTTTGGAAAATGTTTCGGCAATTGGCAATCGCTACGAAATAAAAAATCTGGCTATCAATACGGAGAATTCCGAATTTGGAGCGGTAAAACACAACGACAGTCTAATTTTTGCTGCCGTAAAAAAGAAACCGGGATTGTTTGACAAAGTATATAAATGGGATGATGAAACTTATTTGAATTTGGTTTCCGTGCCAATGAAAAATATAAATTCAAGAGATTCCATCAAATATTATTTCCCCAAAGAATTGAAAACTTCGATGCACGAATCGAATGTCATTTTTACGAAAGATGGCAAAACCATTTATTTCACGCGAAATAATTATAAAAATGGAAGAAGAGGCAAGAACGAAGAAAAAGTATCGAATCTTCAAATTTTTAAAGCCGAACTCGTAAACGGAAAATGGACGAATGTAACCTCGTTGCCGTTCAATAGCGACAATTATTCGGTTGAACATCCGGCTTTGAGCAGCGATGAAAAAACATTGTATTTTGCTTCCGATATGCCGGGGACATTGGGCTCGTTGGATATTTTTTCGGTAGCGGTAAATGAAGGTGCTTTTGGAACTCCCCAAAATTTAGGACCTGAAATAAATACGGATAAAAGGGAGCAATTTCCATTCGTGTCCAAAGACAATAAACTTTATTTCTCTTCCGATGGACATTTAGGTTACGGTTCGCTCGATGTTTTCGTGTCAGAAATTAAAAATAAAGAATACGGAAAAGTGAATAATGTTGGGTTGCCCGTCAATTCGAATCTGGATGATTTTGCATTTAATATCGATTCCGACACGAAAGAAGGTTGGTTTTCTTCCAATAGAACAGGAGGAAAGGGAAGCGACGATATTTACCAATTAAAGGAAACTAAAGATTTGATAATTGAAGATTGCAAACAGTTTATTGCAGGAATCATTACTGATGTTGATACAAAATTGCCATTGGAAAATGCAGTTGTTGTACTTCAGGATGCTGCTAAAAAGCAAATCAATTCTGCTAAAACGAGTGCCGATGGAAAATTCAATTTTGAAATAGCCTGTGAATCATCTTATACAGTTTTGGCTTCCAAAGAAAAGTATACGAGCAATTCTAAAGCTGTATTTTCAGGTAAAACCAGGGATTATTCCAATGATGCTTCTATGGCATTAAAGTCGCTTGAGGCTATAAAAATGGAAAATCAAAAATTGGAGCAAGAGAAAAAACAGAAAGAAGCTTTGGCTTTAATTGCCTTGAAAGAAACTGAAAATAAAGAAAAAGAGAAAGAAATAGCCCAGGCTGAAGTCAATAAAAAAGAAAAAGTCAACCAGATTTTGGTACAAGAGAAAGATGTGGTCAAAGAGAAAGATCGATTGATTATTAAAACGGACCCGATTTATTTTGATTACGATTTATGGTACATCAGAAAAGAATCCAAAGTTATTTTGAACCGAGTTTTTGACTTAATGAAGAAATACCCGGAGATGGTTGTCGAAATTGGTTCGCATACAGATTCCAGAGGAGACTTTAAGTATAATGCCGAATTATCTGGGAAAAGAGCACAATCGACCAAGGAATATTTAGTGGAATCTGGAATTGATGCCAAACGAATCATTGCCAAAGGGTATGGAGAATCGGTGCCAATTATAAAATGTAAAACGGAAGAATCTTGTTCTGAAGAACAACACGAATTGAACAGACGAAGTGAATTTGTGATTAAAAATCTATAATTAACTTCAAATAAAGCTATAAAAAAAAACCGTTTCGATTTATCGGAACGGTTTTTTAGTATTTAAATAGGTTAAAATTATTCTGAAACGAGCCCTTTAATTTTTAAAGGAATTCTTCCGCTATCGTAATTCACCGCATTTGATTCAACAGTAATTGTTTTTCTAATGGGTCCAGGAACCATGTTGTACTTAATGTCAATTTTTCCGTTTTTCCCCGGTGCAATTGGCGCAGTTGGTTTTGAAGAAATTGTAAACCCCGAAGTAGAAAGCACATTCGTGATAATCAATGGAGCATCACCGGTATTGGTAAATTCAATGGTGCGAACTCCATTGTCGTTTTGTTTAGAAACAGTTCCGTAATCTATTGTATTATCAGCAGCTTTAAAGTTAATCTTTGCACCCGACTGGGCAAAACCAAAACTACTAAACAATATCATTGTTATTAGTACGGCAATATTTTTCATTTTTATAGTTTTTTGAATATTCTTTTTAGTAAAATTACTTTTTTTAATTAACAGGACAATTATTTATTTCGCTTTTTATACTGTACTTAATTATTTACTTTTGTCCCCAATTAAAATTACAAAAATCAGACCAAAGCTAAATTTTGGTTGTAACAGTTGCTTTTTATGACAATTCCTGCACAATTTGACGCGAAAACCATTGAAAATAAGTGGTATGATTACTGGATGAAGAACAATTATTTTCATTCAAAACCAGACCACAGAACACCATATACCATCGTGATTCCTCCTCCAAACGTGACTGGAGTTTTGCATATGGGACATATGTTGAACAATACAATTCAGGATGTATTGATTCGTCGTGCGCGTTTGAAAGGGTTTAATGCTTGTTGGGTTCCTGGAACCGATCACGCTTCTATTGCGACGGAAGCCAAAGTGGTTGCCAAATTAAAATCAGAAGGAATCAATAAATCCGATTTGAGTCGTGAAGAGTTTTTGAAACACGCTTACGACTGGACGGACAAATACGGAGGAACTATCCTGGAACAATTGAAACAATTGGGTTGCTCTTGTGATTGGGACAGAACCAAATTCACCATGGATCCTGACATGTCGGCATCCGTGATTAAATCGTTCGTGGATTTATACAACAAAGGCTTGATTTATCGTGGCTACCGAATGGTAAATTGGGATCCGGAAGCCAAAACAACTTTGTCTGACGAAGAAGTAATTTACGAAGAACAACAAGGGAAATTATATTTCCTGAAATATAAAATCGAAGGTTCAGAAGATTTCTTGACAGTGGCAACCACGCGTCCTGAAACTATTTTTGGAGATACCGCGATTTGCATCAACCCAAATGACGAGCGTTTTGCCCATTTGAAAGGAAAGAAAGCGATTGTTCCAATATGTGGAAGAGTAATTCCAATTATCGAAGATGAATATGTAGATGTGGAATTCGGAACGGGTTGCCTAAAAGTAACTCCGGCTCACGATGTGAATGATAAAACCTTGGGCGAAAAACACAATTTGGAAATTATTGATATTTTCAATGAGGATGCTACGCTAAATAGTTTTGGTTTGCATTATCAGGGAAAAGATCGTTTTGCGGTTCGCGAAGAAATCGCCAAAGAATTAGAATCGAATGGAGATTTAGCCAAAACAGAAATCCACTTGAATAAAGTAGGCACTTCTGAAAGAACCAAAGCGGTAATCGAACCTCGTTTGTCTGACCAATGGTTCCTGAAAATGGAAGATTTGGTAAAACCTGCCATTAAATCTGTTTTAGAAGATGGAGATATTAAATTGCATCCAAAGCGTTTTGATAATACCTATGCGCATTGGTTGAACAATATTCGCGATTGGAATATTTCTCGTCAATTGTGGTGGGGACAACAAATTCCTGCTTATTTCTATGGGGATGGAAAAGAAGATTTCGTGGTCGCAGAGAATATTGAAGATGCTTTAAAACTAGCGCAGGCCAAAACGTCCAACTTTTCACTTCAGACTTCAGACTTGAAACAAGATGCCGATGCCCTAGACACTTGGTTTTCTTCCTGGTTGTGGCCAATGTCAGTTTTTGGAGGAATTATGGATCCTGAAAACGAAGATTTCAAATATTATTATCCAACCAATGATTTGGTAACCGGACCGGATATTTTGTTTTTCTGGGTGGCGAGAATGATTATCGCTGGTTATGAATACACGGGTAAAAAACCATTTACAAATGTGTATTTGACTGGTTTGGTTCGTGACAAACAAAGACGTAAAATGTCTAAATCGTTGGGGAATTCACCAGAACCATTGGAATTAATAGAAAAGTTTGGTGCCGACGGTGTTCGTGTGGGATTGCTTTTGAGCGCTTCTGCGGGTAACGACATTATGTTCGACGAAGAATTGTGCAACCAAGGAAAAGGATTTACAAATAAAATTTGGAATGCTTTCAAATTGATAAAAGGCTGGGAAGTTTCGGATTCTATTCCGCAACCAGAATCTTCTAAAGTGGCGATTGAATGGTATGAAGCCAAATTGCAACAAACGCTTTTGGAAATCGAGGATAACTTTGAAAAATACAGAATCTCGGATGCTTTAATGGGAATCTATAAATTGGTTTGGGATGATTTCTGTTCTTGGTTTTTGGAAATGATTAAGCCTGCTTACCAACAGCCAATTGACAGCATTACTTTTGCGAAAGCGATAGAAATGTTGGAAAACAACATGAAATTGTTGCATCCTTTTATGCCGTTCTTGACGGAGGAAATTTGGCAATTGCTTTCAGAAAGAACTGCCGAAGAAGCTTTGATTGTTTCGACTTGGCCGGAAATAAAACCTTTCAATGCGCAATTAATCACTGATTTTGAAAACACCATCGACGTGATTTCCGGAGTTAGAACGATTCGTAAAGACAAGAATATTCCGTTCAAGGATACGATTGAATTGAAGGTGGTAAACAATGATAAAGCCTCTACTTATTTTGATTCGGTTGTGACCAAATTAGGTAACATTACTTCGTTGGAATATGTTTCGGATAAAGTGGATGGGGCGTTGTCTTTCCGTGTAAAATCGAATGAATATTTTATCCCGATTTCTGGTAATATCGATGTGGAAGCCGAAATTGTTAAATTGACTGAAGAGTTAAATTACATTAAAGGTTTCTTGAAATCGGTACAAGTTAAATTGTCAAATGAAAAATTTGTAGCCAATGCGAAACCTGAAATCATTGAAAACGAACGCAAAAAAGAAGCCGATGCTCTTTCTAAAATAGAAACGATTGAGCAGAGCTTGGCTGGATTACAGTAGCAATCAGGTTTTTATAAGTATAAAAATCCCAATTCTGAAATTTTCGGAATTGGGATTTTTTAATTGATTATTATTTAGGGCTACAGATTAAATAGTGCCACTGAATTTTTTAATTTTGATATAAAAACCAAGAACTTTTTCTGCAAAGAGGCAGAAAAAGTTCTTGGAAAAATTAACTAAACTAAAAGTTTTAAATTACAATTGATATTTTAAATTTACCAATACTTGGCGTGGTGCGATTGGATTCACACTGTAATTTTCGTGAACGGTGTAATTCAATTCGTTGGTAATATTGGACAGTTTGCAAAGAACAGAAACCTTCTTCCAAGTGTAACCTGCCGATACATCAATGGTCGTGTATCCTTCCAATGGGATTTCTCTGTGCCAAATTCCATCTGGTTTGGTTTTGTCATATTGGTTGTTCCAACCTCCAATACGATCCCCGATATAGTTTCCAATTGCTCCAAGAGAGACTCCTTTAAACGTTCCTGTTTGCAATGTGTAGAAAAAGCTTAAGTTGGCTGTATTTGCAGGTGTTCTAACCACACGATCTCCTTCTATAAAACTACCGTTTAAACCTGAAGTTTCAGTATAGCGCATATCATTATAACTGTATCCGGCAATGATATTCAGACCTGCAATTGGTCTTGCAGTAATGTCAACTTCAATACCTTTACTTTTTGTTTCTCCACTCAGTGTTTTTATGGTAGTATCCGTGTTTACAGATCCGTCAGCCTTGAATTCGGCAGTTTGTGCCAGATTGTTGTTTGTGATTTGATATACTGTAACGTTTGTGCTCAAAACACCTTTCCAGAAATCTTTTTTGATACCTGCTTCATATTGGTCTATGATGGAAGGTTTTATTGGTTGCAAATCAACGGTAGTTCCTGTATTTGGCGTAAATGAGTTAGAGTAGCTTGCAAATAGCGACATATCTTTTGTTGGTTGGTATATTAATCCAACTTTTGGAGAGAACGCATTGTCCAAACGTTTTGCACCTTCAGTGATGGTCTTTTTGGTTACATTGGTAGTTTCTGCTTGAGATTCTTGCCAAGACCAACGGATACCCGCCAAAAGCTTAATTTGTTCTGTAAACGAAATCAAATCTTGTGCATAGATTCCAAAACGATTGGTATCTGTTTTTACGATTTGAGTAATGGTGCCATTTGGAATATCGTTTCTTTGTGTGGAAGGGTCGAAATTATAAAGATTGATGGTGTCGTAATTCGCAGGGGTAAAAGTATAAGTATAAGCTGTTGTAAACGAATTTTCCCAATCCATACCGGTAAACAATTGGTGTTTTATGGAACCAGTGTTGAAGTTTCCTTGCAAACTCAATTGGTCTCCAAGTATTTGTTCCAAGTTTTTATTTTGAACCAATGGTCTAGTCCAGTCACCTGCGGCAGTCACAGTCGCTAATTGAGCGGTTGATTTTGATTCTCTATCGTAAGATTGAAAAGAACTGTTGAAATTAAGTTTCCAGTTTTTGTTGAAATCGTGGTTTACCAATGCAGAAGCGCTGGCAGAATTTGTTTTTCCATTGGACCAAAGAGCCCCATAAAAGTTGCTGCGAGGTACATCTACAATTGTTGAGGTATACGTCGTAGTAATAGCTCCTGTTCCAAAATCTGGAGTCCAATCATCGCTCAAGAAATCTCCTTGTACCGTTATTTGGGTTTTATCGGTTACGTTAAAAAGCAAGGATGGGTTAAGATAAATACGTTCTCTTTTTACGACATCCCTGAAACTTTCCGAGTTTTCATAAGAACCTGAAAATCGATACGCTATGGATTTATTTAAGGGACCATAAAAATCCAAGGATGGTTTGTAGAAAGAGTAACTCCCCATTTGCATGGATATTTCTCCTCCTTGTTTGAAAGAAGGTGTTTTGGTTACTAAATTCAAGATTCCTCCTGGAGCCACATTTCCATATAATAAAGCAGCACCTCCTTTTAGGAATTCCACTTTGTCTAGAGAAGATACTTCAGGGATAGAACCTGCATTATAACGAAAACCATTTTTGAACATGTTGTTTGCAGACATGTCATATCCTCTTGAGAAGAAGGATTCCTGTGCTCCACCACGCGCAGAACCTACATAAACACCATTGGCATTTTTTAGAACCTCACTCAAGCGGATAGCCTGTTGTTGTCCTATTATTTCACCGTCTATTACCTGGACACTTTGTGGGGTATCCATTGGTTTTAGACCAGAGCGTAATGCTGTCACTGGTTTTGGTTGTTTATTTGTGGTTACGACCACTTCTTTTAAAACTTCTCTTTTTTTGTTTTTGATGGTATCTGAATCGGAATAAAATCCTTCAAGATTGTCAGATGCGCTTGCAGTTTCTTGTGCAAAGGCGGAAAGGCTAAATAATAATATTAATGTGGGTAGTAAGATATTATATTTCATGTTGTTTATTTGGATTGAATAAAAATAACAATGCAAATATAAAACTCATTTTTAATTCTCCAAACTTATTTAGACTAAATCTTAATAATATTTATTAACATTGTTTACTTATTGTTAATCAAGTAATTGCAATTTTTGTTTTTGTTTTTTTTGCAAAATTTTAATATTAATCGAGTTTTGGAAGGTAAGTTGAAGAGGATACTTTAAAGGTTGACTAATCAAAATCTCAAAACAGGGAGTTTATTTGCTTTAAGGCTACCGTAATTAAAGTCTCGCCTTAAATTTCTTGATTTTGAAGTTTTTTGATTTTACTACATTTCCATTGTCGGTAATCATTACGCAACTATAATCAGGGAATTGGTTGAGTAGGTCCAATCCTGCAGTTTTTTCCAATACCATCAACGAAGTACTCAGTCCGTTGGCTGTTTCGGCATTCGGGCCAAAAACCGTCACACTGCAAAGCCCCGTGGCAGGATAACCTGTTGCCGGATTGATGATGTGTGAATAACGTTTGCCATCAAAAACTACAAATTTTTCATAGCTTCCGGACGTAGTTACGGCTTCTTGTCCCAACGGAGCGACCGCCAAAAGTTTATCAGGATGGAAGGGATTCGTAATGCCAATATTCCAGGGTTTTCCACTAGGCTGTTTCCCCCAGGTACTCATGTCGCCCGATCCGTTGACTATTCCGGCATTAATGCCTTTGGCAAGCATTATGGCCCTGCATTTATCGGTGGCATATCCTTCTCCCAATGCACCAAATCCAATTTTCATTCCTTTTAGTTTAAGGAAAATGGTCGATTGAACACTGTCCAGAATGATGTTTTTATACCCCACTTTTTCTACTGATTTTTTAATGGCTTCCGCCGAAGGCATCTCGGTCATGGAGCCGTCAAATTTCCAGATTCTGTCCATCGCCGCAAAGCTGATGTCAAAACCTCCATTGGTCATTTCAGAAAATCGAATGGCTCTTTGCGTTAATTCAAAAACTTCCTTGTCCACTTTTACGGGACGAATACCCGCATTTTGGTTCACTTCGGAAACTTGAGAAGTAGGTTTCCAGTCGGATATCAAATTCTCTATTCTTGTGATTTCGGCAATGACAATATCTATATTTTGTTCAGCCGATAACGAATCTTTGGCAACAATGGTGATGTCAAAACGTCCTCCCATCAACAAAGTGGTTCTTTTTCGCAAGACTTGACCGTGGCTGGTGAAGCCAAAAGTGATTAAAAAAAGAAAAAGAAATAGGTGTTTTGACATAAAGTTTATTTTATTCCTGCAAGGTTTTCAAAACCTTGTAGGTGTTGCTTTTGATCTAATACCTACAAGGTCAAAAAAAGACCTTGCAGGAAAATCGAATTAATCCAGTTTTAGCTCCCTCTTCTTAGGATAGGGTTGGGGAGCGGATTTAATAACAATCAGTCACTATTTGTCCTTTGGCTTTATAATCTGCAATTCCTTTAGCTGTTTTGACAAGGCATAATTCATCAAGGGCAGATTCTACGTCCTTTTGCATGGCCAATGAACCGCAAATCATTATAACGCCTCCGTGCATTAATAAATCCATAAAAAAATCAGCATCTCGCTTGATTAAATCCATCACGTAAAAATGGTTGTCTTCACGAGATAAAGCCAAATGAAAACTTTGGAGTTGCTGTTTCTGGATCATTTTATCGGCAAATTTTTTATAGCCCGAAACAGTTTCTGTTTCAGTTCTAAAACCGCAATACAAATGAATTGCTGTTTTTTTCTTGTTTTGTTCCATCATTCCAAGAAAGGGAGCAATACCGGTTCCATTCGAAATTAAGGCAACTTTGGAAGCTTTTTTCGGAAAATGAAAAGCAGTGTTATTAATGATTCGAGCTTTTATAATCGAACCCTTTTCAACATTATATAAATAGCTTGATCCTAAACCTGAAGGATGCAATTTTACCACCAATTGTATGTTGTCATCGTGATTTCCTATGGAGTAGAGGCGTTCTCGATTGTCGTTTGCAGGATAAATGGCCAATAAATCTCCCGAAGTAAATTTGGCATTGACATTGGCCTGCAACGTGAGTATAAAAGTATGTTCGGTATCTGAAATGCTGGTTTTGTCCAATACTTTGAGCTTTTGCAAGCCTTTTGGCACTTCATTATAAATTGATGGAGTGGTATAAAGAGGAATTCCTGTTTTGTCGCTCCATAATTTTACCCAAACTACAAATTCTTCAGAAGATTTGTCGTTTATGGTTTGTAGTTCCAGAAAACGTTCCGCCCAAGTTTGCTTGGCTAATTCAGTATCGATTTCATGGGCAAAACCACAAAAATCAGGATAGGATTTTGAACCAAAACCCACCACCGACACATTGATTTTTTGCTGTTGTTCGGTTTTGTTTACAAGAGAAATGAATTTGTTTGCATTGGCGGGAGCATCCCCCAATCCGTGGGTAGAAGTGAAAATGACAAGATGCTCGGCTTTTGGATAGGCGGCATAATTATTCAATTCAGCAAGGAAAACTTTTTCTCCGTGGGCGAGCAATTGTTTGTGGATGGCATTGGCAAATCGAAGTGTGCTTCCATTTTCGGAACCTACCAAGAAAATAAATTTACTTTCCTCGGCACCGTATTTGTTTTTGATGCGACTGGCTCTTCGTTTCAAGGTCATTGCAAAACCCGAATAGATGAAAAACAAAATGTTTAAACTTGCTATTCCCAAGATTATTGCCCACAAAATACTGGTTCGTCCCGTATGTAAATCCAAACTCAAATCCGATAATTGGGTTGTCATTGGAGACTTGGATTCACTTACCAAAGTACCGGTAATTTGGTTGACTTCGATTTCTCGGTCATTTAATGTAATGATGTAATATTCTTCTGGATCATCCGAAAAAGGGAATTCAATTTTTTGGACATCCGACAAAAGCGTGGTTTTGAAAATGGAAGAATCCTCTTTTTTTGAAATAGTTGGGGTTTTTACAATTTCAGTTTTTTCTTCTGAATCTGTTTTTTCGAGGAAAAAATTAAATTTTTCCAATGTCAAATAGGTTCCCGAAAGTGCAATGACCAGAATGGGAATTAGCGACAATCGGCCTAAGAAAACGTGATAATATTGGGCGAAATTTTCTTTTACAATTTTGGAAAACAAACTTCGAATGCTTCTTTGCCTGTTCAAAACGAGGGCAAAACCAGAAATGGAAATCAACACTAACAGAAAAGAAATAAAACCCACGATAAAACGGCCTGTTTCTTTAAGAAATAAGGAACGATGGAGTGCAGTTGTCCATTGTATAAACTCGCTTTTTTTGATGGGTTCTCCCAGTATTTTTCCAGTTCTGGGGTCGATATAGGCGTTTACATCATTGTCTTCTTGGTCGATACCTTGCAACGTTACAAATTGATTGTGATCCACGTTCAATTCTGTTATTTCAGGATAGGTTTTGCGAAGTACAGGCAAGGTTTCTCCCAAGGTTATGGAATCGAAGTTTTCCACTCTATACCCTGGTGTTTTTTCTTGTATGGCATCAACGGCGAGAATGACACCGGTTACGGATGCCAATATCAAAAATGCGGCAGAAAAAACGGCCAAAGCCAAGTGGGAGTAACGCCAAAAAGAAAGAGTCATTGATAATAAATTTTAACATATAAGTCATATAAGTTTACGTTTTGTAAAATCTTATATGACTTATATGGTTTAATGCAAAAGCTGTTTTTTTTTAGATTTTGTTTAATCTTACGTAGCGAATATAACCTTTACCTTCTGTTTTTGCCGCAATTCCTTCGGTTGTCAGAGGGATTTCAATATCAGTCACATAATATTTTTGATCTTCCACAGAGGTTTCAAAGCGTAATTTGTATCCTTTGTTGATTTTTGAATCTTCAATTTCTATCGTGGTGATGCTGCGATCTCCACCAGTAACCGAAGCTCCTGTTTTGGCGCTGATATTTTCTTGTTTTTTGGAATGAAATTTATTCCATTCTTTAAGGGTTTTATACCATTTTTTGTCCTCGCCCATCACATAAAGTGTTTTTTCGTATTCGCCTTTTGCATTGATAAGCGAAACTACCACGTAAGCGCCTTCACCGACATAGTTCGACATTTGAAGCATGCATTTGTACTTGCTGGTTTGTGCCGTGGCTTGAAAAGACAATAGGCAGATTAGGGCTGTAGTTAGGCTTATTTTTAGTATTGATTTCATATACAGATAATTTCTTTTTATTTTGAGATAATTAGTGAAAAGCGGAAACTAATTGCCAATCACTAAAAAGATTATTTTAAAAATTCTATTGATACGTTGTTTTTTGTCAAAGACTCGTTTTCTTTTGCCAAGGCGAAGGCACTTTCGTCAAAATCGGTTTTGATATCTGTTTTGGCGCCGATGGAAACCAAGTATTTCAAGATAACATCGTCTTTAGAAATCATTGCAGCTTTGTGCAAAGCAGTTAAACCATCCTTGTTTTTGGCGTTGATGTCGATTTTTAAATCGGCAATTTTCTTTAGTAAAACCAAGTCGTTTTTGACTACTGCAAAATGGTATAATGTACTTCCGTCTTTTTGTGGAGTGGCCAAGTTTAGTCCTTTGTCCTGCAGCAATTTTATTTTAGCGGCAAAAGGTTCTTGTTTGGGTGCAGTGGACGACTCTGGATTACGACCCATTGTCATTTGTGGACGGTAAGATTGAACTAAATAAAACCCCAAGTTGTTTCCATCTTTGTCCAGTACTTTTACATCGGCTCCTTTTTCTAAAAGCAGTGATGCCGCTTCAGGAGTTCCCAATTTTATGGACATCGTCAATGCCGATTCTCCTTTGTTGTTTTGAATGTTGTTGTTTTTCACAATAGACAATAACAGTTGCAATGCTGCTGTATCTCTAGCCGAAGCAGCAACCATCAAAGGAGTGTTTCCGTCGTTGTCGGCTTTGTTGGCATCTACTCCTTTGGACAAAAAGTAGTTGATGATCTCGGTTTGGTTTGGTTTTGTTGCCAAAAAATGGAGTACAGTTTCTCCGGCTTTAGAAGTTACCGTTGGTTTTAATTTCAAATCCTCCACCAGGTATTTATAGGTTTCAAGGGGAGTTGCGTCTCTACGAGAACCTTGTGCGGCAAAGATTAAAGCATTGTCAGTATATTTCACTCCTTTTTCCAACAGTGATTTCAATAGTGTTGTGTTGCCCGATTTGGAGGCATAATCGAAAGCGGTATTACCATCGTTGTCGACATCTTTAAGCGACAATCCTTTGGAAATAAAATAATTGGTCAGCGCAAGGTTTTTATCCGATGGAATTGCCATGAGGAGCAGGTTTAAGCCGTCTTTGTATTTTTTCGTTGGACTGGTTCCCGCTTTAAAAAAGGCGTCATAAATTGCCGTGTTGGTTTGACCGCTAACGGCTGCAAAAGTTAGGGGAGTCTCTCCTTTGCTGTCTTCCAGGTTAATGTCTGACCCTTTAGCGATGAGGTATTCCACGATTTCAGCATTTCCTTTGTTGGCAGCCCAGTGAAGATAAATACGATTGTCGTGCGTGGATTTAGAAACGTTATTTCCGGGTTGTTCCAGCAAGAATTTTATGGTGGCTGCCGGTGCATCATTGTTTATGGCCATTACGGTTACATCAAAGGCATTTGGAGTTGATGCCGACGGGCTGTTGCCTTTTGCAATTTCGGCTTTAACAGCGGTTACATCTGGGGCTGTTTTCCAAAAAGACTGCTCCAAAAGCGGGTTTTTTTGTTGCGCACTAACAAATGAAGTAGCGGCTAAGGCTAATGAAATAAAGAAATTCTTTTTCATAAATTTTTTTATAAAGGTTCTTGTTAATTGGTAGGGTGTTTATTTAAATCTATTCTTGTTATTTAGATTAAATAAAAATAATGCAAATATAAAAATTAATATTACAAATACATATTAATATTGCCCTTTTACGAGTTGTTTTTTGTGCTTTTTTTTTGAAATTTTTCTTGAATTTAGACGGTAAAAACAACGAAAGGTTTAAAGCAACAGCTTTAAACCTTTCATTTTTTTAAAGAAAATTATGTCTAAGCGACTGCTGTTTTTTTCTTGTTTCGTCCCCACCAAATATAAAACCCTGATAAGGGAAGGCTGGCAATGAGCAAGCTGATTAAAAAAGCAAATATTTTTCCAGCCAATCCAAATACCGCTCCGGTGTGGATGTCATAATTCATTCGCATTATTTTATCGGCAAGACCGGCATTTTCGTATTTGCCAAAAATGTGGTTCACTTCTTTTTCTTCCAAAGTGTATTGGTCAAAATAACGGTAATTGATTTTCCAGTAAGTTCCTTCCTCCGGATTGATGCTGACGGCAATAGCCGTGCTGTCAGTTTCTGGTGGATGTACTTCAATGGATTTGGCGTGAGGATATTCTTTTTTCATTGATAACCAGATTTTATCCAATGCCTTTTCCGTGGTTGGAGTGGTTTTCTTTGAAATTGGATCTTCATAAATCAATGATTTTTCTCCTCCAAGTGCAGTGTAATAAGAGTAGGCAAACCATTGGAAACCCCAAACTAAACCTGTAATTGCAAAAATGAAGGCAATTAAACACACATAAAAACCAGTTATGTTATGCAGGTCATAATTTTTGCGTTTCCATTTTGTTCCTTTTTTCCATTTGAACCGGAAACGTTGTTTTGTGGCATTTTTATTTCTGGGATACCAAAGGACTAGACCTGAAATTATTAGTGCAAGAAATATCAAAGTTGCCGAAGCTGCCACTGTTTGTCCAATTTCCTCTGGTAGCCAAAGATAGTAATGTCCGTCGAGGATAAAATGGAAAAATCCTTCTTCCATATTGACCTTTTCCAGTACTTTTCCAGTATATGGATTCAGGTAAACAATATGATAATAAGTGGGTTCATAATGAAAAAATATGGCTTCAACAGATTTTTCTCCTCCATTGTATTTAACGGAATGCAGGGCTTTGTCGGGAAGTTCTTTTTTTGCAATTTGTTCCAATTGGGAAGGCAGTAGGAAGGGTTTGTCTTGTTTTTCGACAAAACGGTATTCCTCGGTGTAATTTTGAATTTCTTCCTGGAAAGCATACAGGCAGCCTGTAATGGCAATAATAAACACAATTATGCCCGAAGACAATCCGAGCCATAAATGTATTTTTCCTATTGCTTTTTTGATATTATTATTTTTCATTAAAAATGGATAAAACTCCCCACCAAAATGAGGAGTTCAATTAAATAAAACTAACTAACTCAAAACTAAAATTTATAACCTACCGACAAACGTAAATTGGTTCCCGGTTCCGATTGCCAGTAATAGGTTTCGTTATAGGTATAATATCCTCCAGAATACAAATATGCGTCTAATATATTGTTGACCGTAAGATTAAATGTCATTTTGTTTTTGGTGTACGTTACCCCACCATCCAAACGGAAATAATCGGGTAATTGCGTTTCATCGTTAGATGCAAACCAAGGTTTTCTGTCCACTTGATATTGGTATCCCAAAGAAAGTCCAAAGCCATTCAAGGCACCATTGTCTATTTTATAATTCAACCAAGCATTTTGAACGTGTTTTGATGTTCCCGCAACTTGAGTCCCTATTAATGTTGGATCGGTATCTTCAGTAATTTTTGCTTCAGTAAAAGCATAGTTGATGATTACGTCAAGATTTTTGAAGATTTCTCCTCTAATATCGGCTTCAAAACCTTTTACCTTTTGTTGTCCGCCTTGTTTGCTGAATTGTATTGCTCCAGAGTGTTCAGGGTCTGGGGTAAGTATGTTATTGTTTGTGATTTGGTACACGGTAAATACTGAATTCCATTTTCCATTCATCCAATCTCTTTTGAAACCAAGTTCAAGATTGGTTCCTGTTAGCGGGTCAAAACTTTTCCCTTCCCAATCGGTTCCGTAGTTTTCGTTAAAGGACTCATCCCTTAAAAAATAAACAGACGTGTTTTTGTTGATGGAATAACTCAAACCAAGACGAGGCGTGAATTTGCTGTCTTTGAAAGCTCCAGAATATACGTCAGATGTTTTTAATGTGGTATATCTGCCGGCCAATGTTAAACGAAGTTTTTCTTCAAAAAAACCAATTTCGTCTTGTGCATAAAAGGCGGTATACCCATTTTTATATTGAAGTCCTCTTGTTTTGATGTCAATACTTCTGTCAAAAACAGGCATATTGGCAGGAGTAACAGTTCCATAAACAGGTTTGTAAATGTTGAGATCGGTAAGTAAGGCGCTTTGAACCCAGTCATAATAATTGATTTTGTCACTCAAGTCAATACCGGTGAGTATTTTATGATTGATGGAACCTGTTTTTTCCTGTCCGTTTAGGAAAAACTGACCTGTTTTTGCCACTGCATAATCTTCTGAAATATACACACGTCTTTTCATGATGCTGTCGTTAACACCTACAATGGCATCAGGCCACATCGACATTCCCACTTGGGTATAATTGAAGTATGAGGCTTGTCCGGTGAACTTCCAATTGTTGCTTATTTTGTGGTCTAAAATGGCAAGGAGGCTTTTGTCGTTCATTTTTGTTGGAGAAAAATTCGGTTCGCCAGTAGTAAAATCTCTAGGTAAATCGGCATATCCTTTTTTAGAAAAAACATAGTTGGAACCAATAATATTTACTTCAGAGAATTGATGGGTGTATTCCAATGTAATGGCAGTTTTGTCATCTACCAAATATTTTAATACTGGTGCAATGGAGTAGCGGTTGTTGTAATCATAGTCACGGTGACTGCCTTTGGCTTGTCCCATTACATTAATACGGTACAATAATTTTCCATCTTTTGACAGTTTTCCGTCTAAATCAAGAGAGGCTCTGTACATGTCAAAACTTCCAAATGTAATATTGGCTTCTCCTTTGTTTCGCCCACTTGGTTTTTTGGTTACCACATTATAAAGTCCGCTCGGGTTTCCGTTGGAAAGCATAAATCCAGCAGGGCCTTTTACAAATTCGATACGTTCCACCATACTCATATCCTCTGTCAATGGTCCCCAAGTAGTACTCACGTTCATTCCGTTTCTAAAAGGTGCCACTCGGCTACCTCTCATGTTGATGTTGGCATAATTATCCCAGTGTTCCACTCTTGTCGCTCCACTCACGTTACGGGTTACACCTTCCAGCATATCATAAATTTGTTGATCCTGAATTAATTTTCCAGTGACAACCTGAATGTTTTGCGGAATCTCGATAATTTTTGAATCCAGACGCAACGAGGATGAAATTCTGTTGGTTTTGAAAGCACTTTTGTTGCTTAAAACGACCACTTCGTTCAATTGGTTATTGGATAATCCAAGTTGAAGAGTGACCTGGGATGTTTCTCCTGTTTTTACTTCAACTTCTTGCTCCAAATCAGTATAACCTACCAAAGTAACAATTAAAGTATGTGTTCCTGCTGGAATGCTTCTAAGTTCAAATTCACCATCATTATTGGCGATGGTTGTTCTGTTTAATGCTTTTACAGAAATTGAGACTCCCTCGGCTGGCTTGCCGTCGCTAGTTCCCACAGTTCCTTTGATGTTTCCTGTATTGGCATGTTGTGCCCAACTCACAAGAGAAAAGAAAAATAATGTTGAAAGTAAAAAATATTTCATGTTGCTTATTTAGATTGATTAAAAATAACAAGGCAAATATAAAAACCATTTTTGGTTTGGCAAAACTTATTTAGAATAAATCTTAATAATAGTTGTTAACATTATTTTAAGTGTTGCTTGAGAGGGTTTTATCCTAAAAAAGAATCCTGCTTTTAGGGAGCAGGATTCTTGATTAAGTTGAAAAAAGGGTGGTTTTCTACTTGCTTTTCTTCATCGAAAAACGTTCCGAGCTGGGTTTTCCTTGTTGGATTCCAGAAATCTGGATTACGATGCTGTCTTTTGTAATCAGCGAATACGAAATTTTTTGGGGAAAGTCGTGTTTCGGATTTTCAAATACCAATTGTTTCTCGATGGTATCGTTGTGCATAAAAGTTACGGGTTTATTATTGTTTTGGCCTTTTACGGTTGCAATGTAAAAAAGGTTTTCGCCTTTTTGTTTCATTTGGATTTTTTCGAAATGCAAAGTGTCTTTTCCTTTTATAAAGTAGCTTTCACCATCATAAAGGCTGTCGTTCACTTTTTTCCAAGTTTCCAATAAATGGCCATCGTCCGATTTGTTTTCCCAATTGCCCAAAAGCCAATCTGCAACCACTATTTTGGAAACTTCCTTTGATTTCTGGCAGGAAGTGAATATCAGGATTGTAAAAAGAAATAGAATTACTTTTTTCATAAGATGAATGATTTGATTGATTGAGCGTTTCAAAATTAAGAAAAAGTTTGCAATTAGCCCAAGATGGAAAGCAAAAGTATAAGTTTTCGAAATAACCGCAGATTCGCAGATTATAAAATTTGAAATCTGCGAATCTGCGGTAAAATAAATTATGAAACACTTTCTTTCAAAATACCATAAACCAATTCCTTGGTGGGTTTCTGGTCTTTTAGTTTCGCCCTGACCACCTCAAACGACACTTTAAAATCGCAGCCCGATTTATAGCCGCTGCAACCGTAAGCGGTGTTTCCTTTGATAACGGTTCCTTTTTCACATTTCGGACAGGACAATGCATCCGATGTTGGTTTCACTGCTGTTTTCTTTGGCTCCAATTTTAGTTCGAAATTATCGTCAAAGCGAAGCAAACCTTCCACAATGCCGGCATCGGTTTTGAAATCTTTCAAGTTTACGGTCGATCCTTTTTGGAGCAAGCGCAAATATTGGTTCTCGGATATTTTTTTATCCGCAAAAGTGTAAGGCAATACAAAACGACAACCGGCCTTGTAATCGCCACAGCCATAAGCGGATTTTCCCTTGATAAGGTTTGCTTTTTTGCATTTCGGACAGACTTCGGACAAAATTCCTTCGGCTTTCTTTTTCTCGACAACGGCTTCCTGTTTCTGTACACTTCCTGCGTGCGAAATGTTGGCGTGTCTAGTTTCTCTTCGAACCTCATAGACCAATTCCTCGACCATCAGTTTCATGTTCTTGATAAACGCGCCAGCCGTAAAAGTTCCTTTTTCAATGTCTTTCAACTGCTTTTCCCAGGAACCAGTCAATTCTGCCGACTTGACCAAATCATTTTGAATGGTGTCAATCAGCTGGATTCCTGTTGGTGTCGGCAAAACCTGTTTCTTGTTTCGAACAATGTATTGGCGTCTAAAAAGAGTTTCAATAATATTGGCTCGCGTGGATGGTCGTCCAATTCCGTTTTCTTTCATCAATTCGCGGAGGTCTTCGTCGTCCACTTGTTTGCCGGCAGTTTCCATGGCGCGCAACAAAGTGGCTTCCGTAAACTGGTTGGGCGGTTTGGTTTCTTTTTCCAAAAACGAGGGTTCGTGCGGGCCTTTTTCGCCCACGACAAAACTCGGCAAAATGTCGGCTTCTTTTTCTTTGGCGTTTGTACTGAGCGTAGACGAAGTATCAAACACGACACGAAAGCCTTTTTTCAAGATTTCTTTTCCGGTGGTTTTGAATAAGACTTCGGCAGCTTTTCCCATCACTGTGGTGTTGGCAACCAAGCAATCGTCATAAAACACGGCAATAAAACGCCTTGTAATAATATCATATACTTGCTGTTGGTTGTATTGCAAATTGCTTTGCATCCCCGTTGGAATAATCGCGTGGTGATCGGTTACTTTCTTGTCGTTGAAAACCTTGGGCGATTTCTTGATCTTTTTTTCCAAAAGCGGTTGCGTCAAGGCAGCGTAATTGGTCAACTTTTGCAGAATGCCGGGCACTTTTGGATAGATGTCGCTGGGCAAGAACGTGGTGTCTACTCTGGGGTAGGTGACCACTTTTTGTTCGTACAAGGTTTGGACAATTTTAAGTGTTTCGTCTGCCGTGAACCCAAATTTGGTATTGCAATAGACTTGCAAACCTGTTAAATCAAAAAGTTTTGGGGCAAATTCATTGCCGTTCTTCTTTTCGACAGAAACAATTTCGAACTCGCTTTCCTTGACTTTGTTGGCCAAAAGTTCGCCATCTTCTTTATTTAAAAAACGTCCTTCTTCATAGCTGAAAAGTGTTTCTCGATACAAAGTTTGCAATTCCCAATACGGTTGCGGCTTGAAATTCTCGATTTCCTTGAATCGATCCACGACCATTGCCAAGGTTGGGGTTTGCACTCGTCCGATGGACAAAACTTGTTTGTACCCGCCGTGTTTTACGGTGTACAAACGGGTGGCATTCATACCCAGCAACCAGTCGCCAATGGCCCTGGAAAATCCGGCGTAGAATAAATTATCGTAGTTGGCGGACGGTTTCAGGTTTTCAAAACCCTCTTTGATGGCTTCGGTGGTCAGGGAGGAAATCCACAAGCGTTTGACCTCGCCTTTATAATTGGCTTCGTTCATCACCCAACGCTGGATGAGTTCTCCTTCCTGCCCGGCATCCCCGCAGTTGATGACCAAATCGGCTTTGTCGAACAGGCTTTTTATGATTTTGAATTGCTTCTGGATACCCGCATTATCAACCACTTTGGTTTCAAATTTTTCAGGAAGCATTGGTAGGTTGTTCAAATCCCAACTTTTCCAGTGCGGTTTGTAATCGTTGGGTTCTTTCAAGGTGCACAAATGCCCAAAGGTGTAGGTAACCTGATACCCATTGCCTTCAAAATAGCCGTCGTGCTTGGTATTGGCTCCCAAAACGGATGCTATTTCACGTGCCACACTTGGTTTCTCGGCAATACAGACCTTCATTTTTTCCTTCTAATTTTGAAGCCGCAAAGTAGGAAATTAGAAATTGGTATCGAAATGAAATCTTTAGGAGTTATGAACGGGAGAGGTTTTTGCCGCAAAGCCGCAAAGCCGCAAAGTTTTTTCAAGACTCGCTCCGCAAAGTCTCCGACTTTGAGGATGTGTGTATCAGTCTGTGACTGTTATAAATAAATCTAAAAAACAAATCGGTTGAAAACCGAAATTCACTACCTCAAAGTCTGGAGACTTTGCAGAGCTGGGAGACTTCGCAGAGCTGGTAATTCTGCGCTAGCGCTGTGGATATCCGAGCAATCGGGTATATAACTTTTTATTGCCAAATTTTAGCAGTTCTAGCATTGTAAAGATTGACCTTGCACATAAATTTACTTTTAATACTTTCTATATATTCAAGATTTTCGTCTGAGAAAACCCCGATGTAAACGCTATGTAATTTATTTCCGCCACGGGCACCATAATGAGCTGACTTATTGATTGCATCTATAATGTGGGAATCATATTCGCCAAAATTAAATCCAAAAGTCACTAATGAGCCTTCAATTTTACAAAGTTCATCATAGCAAAATGACAGATATTTATTGTGCATAATATGGTTAAGTTTTTCTTTTGCACTTCCAGCTGTTACAAATATTGGATATTCTTTATTTTCCATACGTTCATGAATTTTCTGTAATATATAATGATGTGAATCGTATTCTTCTTTGACAATATCAATTCCAGTATCGAATATTGGTAAAGCTCCATGTAGGTAATAAACATTTTGTTTCTCTTTATACTTTCCCCATCGCAATTCTGAAAATTCGGCATCTTTACCTATAATAATTTCTTCTGGATTTTCTAATTCTCTACCGAAGCCATCTATAGCAATTTTTGAGTCATTTCTCATCAATACCCAATATGGAAGTAAATCGTAATTGGTAGAAAATACTTTTCCTTCGTTTGAAAGAAAATCATTAAGATAACTATGGCAACACTGGCTTTTTTCTTCAGGAATAATAAAAACATGTTCCGGATGAAGTTCTTTGACGGCTTCTATTAAGCTGTTTTTTAATGTCAAACTAGCTTTTTCTATTTTTTGTACTAATTCTGGGTCATTACTAAAAACCTTTGCAATTTCCGCGAAATTATCTAATTGTTGCATAATTAATTCGAAGTTTTTCGTATTAATTATGGAAAATAGGGTTATAAGAAGTTCATTCTTTGAATCATCAATAAAAGTACTTAAAGCATTGTAAGAAAATATTTTTGGATCATAAGCCATACTAAATCCATTTCCGAATAGTAGATGTTTTGTGCGTTTTTTTTGGTGTAGGGATTTAACAACTTCGTCAAAAGAGGGTAATGTGTCAATTTTCATATTCTTGTTTTTAAAATTGTATATAGCTTATATAGATGTGAAAACCAACCCTTGTCTAAATTAGCATTGTTTTGTAGGATTTGTTTTCTTTTCAAAGATATAACTTAATGATGAAAATACTGATTAAAAATATTTTTTTAATCCTTTTTTTAAAAGTAACTCCTTTTGATTCAGCAATTTTACGGAAAACCGTAAGTGCTGTGTTTATTATTCAATTTCCTAGTTCAGTAGCCAAATTGAGTTAAAGATTAGTCAGTTCGAGTGTTTTATTAAAAATGCGACAGCTTTTTTAATAAAATGTATCGAGAACATTACTTCTTGTAGGCTTCTCGATACAATTTTTAATAGTAAAGCTGTCGCATTACCATTAAAAACCACTCGAAGTGACGGATAAAAGTCTTGGCATAATAGCATTGCTTTGCTTACTTGAAAAATTCTGAAATCTGCAATCTAAAATCTGCAATCTTTTCACTAAATTTGCACTCCAAATAAAGGAACAAGAATATGTTAGACAGACTTCAAATAGTAAAACAACGTTTCGACGAGATTTCGGACTTGATCATCCAGCCCGACGTAATCAGCGACCAGAAGCGTTATGTACAGTTGAATCAAGAGTATAAAAATTTAAAAGCTTTGGCCGAAAAGCGTGACGAATATGTCATTTTGATGGCGAATATCGACGAAGCGAACGAAATAATTTCGGACAACTCGGATGCCGACATGACCGAAATGGCCAAGATGCAACTCGAGGAAGCCAAGGAAAGATTGCCGGAATTGGAGGAAGAAATCAAGTTTATGTTGATTCCTAAAGATCCCGAAGATGCCAAAAACGTGATGGTCGAAATTCGTGCCGGAACGGGTGGGGATGAAGCCAGTATTTTTGCGGGAGATTTGTTCCGTATGTACACCAAATATTGTGAAAATCAAGGTTGGAGAACTTCGGTTGTCGACATGAACGAAGGAACTTCGGGTGGTTTCAAAGAGGTGATTTTTGAAGTTACGGGCGAGGATGTTTATGGAACCTTGAAGTTTGAAGCAGGCGTTCACCGTGTGCAACGTGTTCCTCAAACGGAAACGCAAGGACGTGTCCACACCTCGGCAGCAACGGTTATGGTGCTTCCGGAAGCCGAAGAATTTGACGTGCAAATTGACATGAACGATGTTCGTGTAGATTTTTTCTGTTCTTCTGGACCTGGTGGACAATCGGTAAATACCACAAAATCGGCGGTTCGTTTGACGCACATACCAACAGGTTTGGTGGCGCAATGTCAAGACCAGAAATCGCAACACAAGAATAAAGACAAAGCTTTGACGGTTTTGCGTTCCCGTTTGTATGAAATGGAATTGGCCAAAAAACAAGCGGAAGATGCCACCAAACGTACTTCGCAAGTAAGTTCCGGTGACCGTTCGGCCAAAATTAGAACCTACAATTATGCCCAAGGACGCGTGACCGACCATAGAGTGGGATTGACCTTGTACGATTTAGGAAATATCATGAACGGTGACATCCAGAAAATTGTTGACGAATTGCAATTGGTCAACAACATGGAAAAATTGAAGGAAGCCAGCGAAGTATTTTAAAAAAAAGACACTAGATAGAAACACTTAATTAATTTATAATTAAGTGTTTTTTTTTACGTTATACCAGCAATAAATCAAATTACTAAAACCAACTTTATATTTAATTCAAACCAATTTATATGAAAAACCAATTACTTTTTTTAACCATCCTGTTTTCAACCCTAGCCGCGAATGCCCAGTCTTACATGGGTTATTTTTCAGATAATTATGCGGGAGTTCAAGGGACACTTTTTAACCCGGCTTCCATAGTGGATTCTCGTTTTAAATATGACATCAATTTGTTTTCTACCAGTAGTTCATTAAACAATGATTTTTACGGTCTGAGTTTATTTGACTTGTCAAAAAGTTCTTATGACCCTAATACGGATGGTGTTAGAACGCCTTTGAGAAATAATGGTGGAATCTCGTATTCTGACGTGATGGGGCCTTCGGTAATGTTCAATATCGCTCCAAAACATTCGCTTGCCATCTATACTAGAGCCAGGGCCATCGTGAATTTGAACAAGATAAATGGAGAATTATACAATCAACTGAGAAATGGTTTAGACGAAGCCGCTGGTTTTGATATTGTCGTGGGTGATCCAAACGTGGTTGGACATACTTGGGGTGAAGTGGGAGTTTCCTACGGAGCCGTTTTATGGCAAAGCAAACAACATTTCCTAAAAGGAGGTTTGACCGCCAAATATTTGGTTGGTGGGGTGAATTCCTATGCACAGGGAGGCAACATGACAGCCAAGTACAATAAAACAAACAATCCCAATACAACTACATTGACAACAACCGGAGGACTTACTTTAGGAAGCAGCCAGGATTTTATCACCGGAGACGAAGACGTGAGATTTGATTCCAATTCAAAAGGATTTGGTGGTGATTTTGGTTTGATATACGAATGGAGACCGGATTATGAGTCGTATGATTTGAGTAAAGCCAAAGCAACCGACAATAATTACAGGGACTTGAATAAATACAAATTGCGTTTTGGTTTGTCTGTTACGGATGTGGGTTCAATAAAATATAATAACGTAAAAGAAGAAGTTTATAATTTTAACCAAACGCTTACCCAGGCCCAAATTGACTCGGCAGACGACATCAAAGAATTCTTGGCTTTATACACGAAATCTGTCACGACTTTTGAAGATCAGAATGTTAATTTGCCAACAGCATTGCACATTGATGCAGATTGGAACATGTACAAGAAATTCTATTTGAACTTTAATGGAAATCTAAGTTTAGTGGACAAAGCAGGCTTGAATCAAATGAGTTCTGCAGATACCTGGATTTTGACACCTCGATATGAAACCCGATGGTTTACGGCTACTCTTCCAATAAATTACATGGAATACAGCGGAACACAAGTGGGTGCAGGATTGCGTTTTGGACCAGTTTTTGTTGGTTCCAGCTCTGTAATTACCAACGTGTTTTCCAAGGAATCAAAAGCAGCTGACGTGTATTTTGGCATTAAATTTCCGGTATATGAAAAGAAATTCAAGGATACCGACGAGGATGGTGTCTTGGATAAAGAAGATAAATGTCCAACGGAAGCTGGACCTGTTGAAAACAAAGGTTGTCCTTGGCCAGATACTGATAAAGACTCGGTTGTGGATAAAGACGACAAATGTCCTTCAGTGGCTGGACCGTCAGAAAATCAAGGATGTCCTTGGGGTGATGCAGATAGCGATACTGTTTTGGATAATGTGGATGCTTGTCCTTCGGTTGCTGGACCTGTTGAAAATAAAGGTTGTCCTTGGCCAGATACTGACGGAGACAAAGTTTTAGACAAAGACGATAAATGTCCAAACGAAAAAGGATTGGTTGCCAATGCAGGTTGTCCAGAACGTGACGCAGACAAAGATGGGGTAACCGATTTGAAAGACGATTGTCCAACCGTTCCTGGACCGGCAAGCAACAATGGTTGTCCAGTAGTAACCCAAGCGGCCTTGAGAGAACTTAAAGTACAAGCAAGAGCAGTATTTTTTGTGACTGGAAAAGCGGTTTTGGCTACAGCCGATAAAGGAGAAACCAACGGAAGATTGGAAGCCATCAAAGAAATTTTGAAAAATTATCCAAATGCCAAGTTCTCTGTCGAAGGACATACGGATGATGTTGGGGATGCCAAATCCAATCAAAAACTTTCCGAGGCAAGAGCAAAAGCTGTCGTGGATGCTTTGGTTGCCAAAGGCGTGAATCCAGAAAACCTTGCGTACAAAGGTTTTGGAGAGACTAAACCTGTTGCCAGCAACAAAACGGCAAAAGGTAGAGCCCAAAATAGAAGAACCGAAGTGATTCACGTAGGAACTATTTACCAAGGAAAATTATAATCTTGGTTTTGTAAAATATAAAAGGAGGTCTGAAAAGACCTCCTTTTTTTTGGGAATACTTGACTGTTTTATCTTTCTTTTTCAGCTGTCCAATGATTTTGTTGCTGTTTTCAACAAGATGTTTTATTTTCCTTTGTTCAATAATGAATTGTATTTCCCGGAAACCGAATCGGCGATATTGCCCAGTTTTTCTTTTAACTCATCTGTAGTCTCCGTGCTTTTTTTGACAATTTTTTTTCTTGTATTTGAACCTTTGTCCGGTGCAAATAATACTCCCAAAGTTGCGCCTACTGCGACTCCTCCCAAAATTCCGATTAGTGTTTTGTTCGTTTTCATATTTCTGTTTTTTAAATTATTTCTTTTCCGTTTGCAGTATTTTTGATTGTTCTTGCCAATGCAATAATATAGTGTTTGACTTGTTTTAAATCTAAAGTTTTCTTCAACACTTCATTATTGGTCTGCACTATTTTTTTTGATTTTATGGCAAATAGTCTAAAATCAATATTTTGGGTCGTATTTCCAATCCTGTCAAATAACACGACTTGATTTTCAATCTCGTTTACCAATACATTTGAAAGGTAGAAATTGGCGTTTTTCCCTTTTAATGAATCGGTGTTTAAGTTGAAATTATAAGCCAGTTTAGAAAGGATTATCAAATTATTTTCGGTCAGTTTTTTTAATTCGGAATCAATTTTTTGATGGTCTCTTTTTATTTTCAAAAGCAGCTCAAGTCTTTTTACATCCTTGGTTTGGTTGAATGCAATACTCGAAAGTTTGATGATTTTTATGTTCGATTCGTATAGACAATCAACCAAATTAAAATCTATTGCGTCAGACTTGCTATATTCCGTTTTAAAGATAAAGTTGTCGAATTCGTTTTCTTTATTAGCACACGAAATGGCGAAGATTATTGCAATAAACAGTAATAGATTGTAAAGAATTAATCGATGTATACATCTCTTTTTCATGGCCTTTGCTTTGGTACAAAGTTCTTTATAAAGAGATGAAATGAATTACATGATTTGTTTATAATCTTATATTATTTCCATATAAAAGGTTGTTCATTGCAGTCCAATTGGCTTTATGCAAGAACAGGAACAGGAAGGTAAATGGTGAATGATGCGCCTTGGCCAAGTTGGGCATTGGCAAAAATATAACCCTTGTGGTTTTCCACGATTTTTTTACAAATGGCGAGTCCCACGCCAGTTCCTTGATATTCGGTCTTGCCGTGAAGTCGGTTGAAGAGCAAAAATATTTTTTCGGCGTATTCTTGTTCAAAACCTATTCCGTTGTCGGTGAAGTTTATTTTGTAATATTTTTTTAAACTTCGATCCTTTAGGACGGCTTCAGTTTTGGCCGTTATTTCAGTACAATCAATATCAATTATTGGTGCTTCATTTTCTTTGGAATACTTCAATGAATTACTCAATAAATTGGAGAAAAGCTGTTGCATTTGAAAATGAATCCCATTGATTACAGGCAATTCGGCATAATTGACAACTGCTTTCTTGTCTTCGATGTTTTGGGACAATTCCAATAAACTATCGCGCAGGACTTCATTTAAATTGGTTGACACCAGATTTTTTTCGGCTCTGTTGGCTTTCGAATATTGCAATAAATCATTGATTAGAACTCTCATTCTGTCGGAAGCTTTTTCCATTCTGGACAAATATTCCTTGCCGGCATCCGTCATGTTTTCTTTGTCCTTGTCGTTAATTCGAGAAATAAACGTTTGGATTTTTCGCAAAGGTTCTTGTAAATCGTGACTGGCCACCTGGTTGAATTCATTTAATTCCTTGACATGTTTTTCAAGTTCCGTGTTTCTGTGTTTTAATTGTAAACTTTTGTTGAAATCCTCGGTAACATCTTGCGTTGTTCCAATCATGCTTTGTATGCCCTTTAAATCCGTAAAAGGTTTTGCAATGGTTTTGAACTGCCTGATTTTTCCATCTTTTCGGATGATTCTATAGTTTATGGCGGCAATTTTCATCGAAGTTAAAGCTTTCTTGTAGGCTTTATCCACAATAGGTTTGTCTTCTGGATGTATGTTTTCCAACAAGTTTTTAATGCTTGGGTCAAATGATTGCGGTTCAAAACCCATTAATCTGTATTGGTTGTCGGAATAAGTAAATTTAAGGCTGTCATAGTTTAAAACCCAACTTCCATATTTACCCAGAATTTCGGCTTGTTTGCTGGATTCGTCAAATATTTTGAGTTGGTTGTTTACCCCAATTAAATCTTGATAATTGCTTTTCAACAATTCGTTTTTATTGTGCTCGTCGGTAACGTCTCCCGTTACTCCCAGAACGGTTTTGTTCCCTAATTTGTCTATGAATAATTTTCCGACCGATCTTAAAATACGGGTTGTTCCGTCGGGTCTAACAATTCTATAATAGGTATGGGGCAAGTCTTCGTCGGCAATAATTTTTTCAAAAATGTTGTTGGCAATTGACACATCTTCAGGATGGACAAATTGCATGAAATTATCTTGACCCGCTTCAAAAGATTGGGGTTCTGCTCCCAGGATTCGATATAAATTATCGGAATAAGTTATGATATTGGTGTTTAAATTCCATTCCCAAGTGCCAAATTCCGAGAGGATTTCGGCCTGGTAACTTAAAAATTGGGATTTGTTCAATTTGATATTGGCCAATTGGACTTTCTCTATATCTCTCGTGGTTTTATAATAGGTGAAAATGGTAAGCAAAAGAGTGATGAACAAGATGCCTAAAGTTAAAATAGGCGTAAAGTATATTTGATTGTTGTAGATGGAATTGCGCTGTTTCAAGAAGGATTTTTCAATAGCCACCATTTCGTTGAGTTTACCCCTAATTTCCGCCAACAATATGCTGCTTTCGTTAAAATTTCTTTTGAAAGTGTCATTTCTGTTGACATCGAAATTATTGTTGAAGTTGGAATAACTATCCATATACGCATACCTCGTGTTGATAATCTTGTATAATGCTTGTAGATTTTGTTGTTGGACAGCATTATTGCCAGTCAGTTTTTTGAGAGATGAAAAAGAATAATTGATGTTTTTTATATCCGTTTGATACAGTTTTAGATAGAGAGAATCTTTTGAAATCAAATAGCCTCTCATACTGTTTTCGGAACCTTTTATGTAGGAATATAAATGTTCCAATTCCAAATTTACTTCATAGGAATGTATCAGTGATTTTGAAGAACCAGAAATGTTGTCGATGTGTTTTACCGTTATTATTCCAATGAGGAACAGTATAAGTAAACTTATGGTAAATATAATTTTATGATATATGGAAGATTTATATCTGTTGTTTTTCATAAACTATAATCGAAGTAAAAAATTTTCTTTGTTTAAATCGTTGGTATGGTATTGCCAATTGATGGTGACCACATCGGACAATATTTTTTTCAAATCATTGAAGTTGCTCGGTTTTTTGATGTAAATGTTGGCCCCTAAAACAAAAGTGTTTTCCACATCTTGATCGGATGATGAGGTGGAATAAATGGCAATGGCAATATCGTTAAATTTATCGTTTCGTTTTATTTCTTTCAAACAATCTATTCCGTTTAGAATGGGCATGTTCAAATCCAAAAAAATAATGTTGGGCAAAACGGTTTCCGGATGATTCAAGAAGTTCAGCAATTCTCTGCCATTGTTTACCGTATTGACAATGGTGTTGATTTTTAATTCCTGGAAAGCATCGGTAAAAAATAATCTGTCGTCTTCGTCGTCGTCTGCCAAGGTGATAATTATAGAGTCGTACTGCATATTTTTTAGTTTATGTTTTTAGAGGTAATTTCTTTTCGCTTTTTTATTATTCTTTGAAAGGCAGATGGCGTTAGGCCAGTGGTGTTTTTAAACTGTGAACTTAGATGGGCAACGCTTGAATAATTGAGCTTGAAAGCTATTTCGGTTAAAGATAATTGATTGTTGATAATTAGCTGTTTAGTATATTCAATTTTTTGGAGAATGATGAAGTTTTCAATGGAAGTATACGTTACTTCAGAAAAAAGATTGGATAAATAACCATAAGTGAACCCCAGTTTTTCCGATAAATACACGGAACTTTTTACGCTTACACTCGTGTCTTCGTTAAAAACCATGTCGACTATGGCGTCCTTGATTTTTTGAATTAAAACCGTTTTTTGATTCTCGACAATTTCAATTCCATAAGAACCCAATGATTGGGTAAATAATTTCATTTTTTCTGCGGATACTCTTTCTAAAAAATCAACTTCCCCAAATCCTAAAATCCTGTGTTTTATTTGGCATTCGTTTAATTTCTCTTCAAGGATTTTTTTACAAGCCGTGTTAAAGTCAAACTTTATAAATATCTTCATACCCTAATTTTTTTTTACTAAAGTAATTAAAAATACTCTTCGTTAAAAGACAAACATTCTATTCCTTAACGAATATCTGGATTTTAAATTGTTGCCATTAATTTGGACAATAAAAACATTTGAAACTAAAATAGTAAAAGGCAACTGTTTTTTGAGGCAAGTATTTGTTAAAAACAGAACTACCTCCTAAAAAAAATAATTTCTAGGGATTGTGACACGACAGAGAATCGCTAACACAATTTTTTAGGATTGTTGCAAAATTCCAAGTTTATTAGATTCTAGTTTGTAAATTTGCCGCAGAACAAAATTTCACGATGACTACACAGCAACTTATAGACCAAATCAAAATCAAAAAATCATTCCTTTGCGTAGGATTGGATGTTGATTTGAATAAAATTCCGAAACATCTATTGGAACTCGAAGACCCAATTTTTGAATTCAACAAAGCCATAATTGACGCCACGCACGATTTGACGGTTTCCTATAAACCCAACACGGCCTTTTATGAAGCCTATGGAATTAAGGGTTGGCAATCTTTGCAAAAAACCATCAATTACATCAACGAAAATCACCCTGAAATCTTCACGATAGCCGATGCCAAACGAGGCGATATTGGCAATACTTCCTCCATGTATGCCAAAGCTTTTTTCGAAGATTTGAATTTTGACAGCGTCACCGTTGCCCCTTACATGGGGAAAGATTCGGTAGAGCCATTTTTAGCTTTCGATAACAAGCATACCATCATGTTGGCCTTGACTTCCAATGAAGGGGCTTTTGATTTCCAGACCTTGAACGTGGACGGAAAGGAATTGTACAAACAAGTATTGGAAACTTCCAAAAATTGGAAAAATTCCGAAAACCTGATGTATGTCGTGGGCGCTACCAAAGCCGAATATTTTACCGAAATCCGTAAAATTGTCCCTGATAGTTTCTTACTTGTTCCCGGTGTTGGCGCACAAGGAGGAAGTCTTTCCGAAGTTTGCAAATACGGAATGAATGCCAATGTAGGATTGCTCATCAATTCTTCAAGAGGCATTATTTACGCATCCAATGGAACTGATTTTGCCGAAAAAGCAAGGGAAGAAGCCTTGAAAATGCAACAGAAAATGGAATCCATTTTAAAATAAAATTAGCCACGAATTCACGAATTCAAAAAAATAATTCGTGAATTCGTGGCTAAAACTTTTCTACTGCAACGAATTAGAAATCCATTGATAAACTACATCATATACAAAAACGAAAACAGCGATCAGTGGGTGACTTTTGTCCACGGTGCTGGCGGTAGTTCGTCTATTTGGTTCAAGCAAATTCGGGATTTCAAAAAACAGTACAACGTTTTGTTGCTGGATTTGCGTGGTCACGGAAACTCAAAAATCCAAATCAAAAAGGCTTTCCAAAAAAAATACACATTCGAGTCGATTGCCAATGATGTTTTGGAGGTAATCGACCATCTAAAAATTGAAAAATCACATTTCGTGGGGATTTCTCTCGGCACCATCTTGATTCGACAATTGGCCGAAATGCATCCCGAACGCGTGCAAAGCATGATTCTGGGTGGAGCCATCCTGAAAATGAATTTTCGCTCGCAAATCTTGATGAAATTGGGGAATGCATTCAAATATGTGTTGCCTTATTTGGTGCTCTACAAGTTTTTTGCCTTTGTGATCATGCCCAAAAAGAATCACAAACAATCTCGTTTGCTTTTTATCAATGAAGCCAAGAAGTTGTATCAAAAAGAATTCATAAAATGGTTCAAACTCACTGCCGAAATCAATCCATTGCTGAGGTGGTTCCGACAAGTAGAATTGAATATTCCAACACTTTATGTAATGGGCGAGGAAGATTACATGTTTTTGCCTTCCGTTCGATTAGTGGTTGAAAAACATCAAAAATCATCTCAATTATTTGTGATTGAAAAATGCGGACATGTAGTCAATGTCGAGCAACCAATGGTTTTTAACAAAGAAGTCTTGTCTTTTATGGGTTTGATAAAATAAAAAAATGCCGACATCCCAAGACTTCGACATTTTTTTTACTAACTAACCAAAACCAAATAATAAATAACCAGTTTATTACTCTGCAAAGATCATATACTTTTGGGTGTTTCGTTGTTAAGAATTTGTTATTAGTTTGTTGGATATAAGTTAAGTTTTCCTCTTTGATGATGGCATTTTTTGTGTCTGAATAAAATTATTTCAAACTAACTGCCTTTGCCTTATTCACTTAGGTTTCTTGAACTTGGCATTTTTTGATTTAGGTTTGATAAAAATATGTTAACCTGTTTTTTAATTTTTTTTCATAATGAAGTTTCGTCATTGTTTTAAACAAAAATGCCGACATTTTGAAATGTCGGCAGTTTTTTAACTAACCAAAACCAAATAATAAATAACCAGTTTATTACTCTGCAAAGATCATATAGTTTTGGATTTTTTGCTGTTAAGGATTTGTTATTACTTTGTTGAAGATACGTTAAAAATTTTTGACCCAAGGAATTGACATGAATTCTCGGCACTTCATGCAAAGGAAATACGGCGTTTTCCTAAGTAAACACGACCGTTTTATTGTCGTAGACCATTACTTTTCTTTCGGCGTGGATTTTTACGGCCCTGGCCAAAACCATTCGTTCCAAATCACGTCCTTTCATGATAAAATCTTCTATGGAATGACTGTGGGAAACTCGGGCAATATCTTGTTCGATAATCGGGCCTTCGTCCAAACCTTCGGTCACGTAATGGCTGGTGGCTCCAATAATTTTTACTCCACGTTCAAAAGCAGAATGATAAGGTTTTGCTCCCGGAAAAGCAGGTAAAAAGGAATGATGGATATTGATGATGTTGTTTTTGTATTTTGCAACCAAATTTGGAGTAATAATTTGCATGTATCGTGCCAAAACGATGAAATCAATCTCGTATTGCTCCAATAAATCCAATTGGGTTTTTTCTCCTTCCTCCTTGATCTCCTTGGTGAAAGGAACATAGTGGAACGGAATCGAAAAACGTTCCGCAACCGACTTCAAGTCTTCGTGATTGCTGATGATCAAGGGGATTTCCAATGCCAGCTCGCCAGCGCTGTAACGTCCTAAAATGTCGTACAAGCAATGGTCGTATTTCGAAACAAACAGTGCCATTCTTGGTTTTTGTTCCTTCATGTAAAATTCCCACGACATATTGAAATCTGTGGCAATTGTTTGCTGAAAAACATTTTTTATTACTTCCAGATTGCTGTTTTTATTGGTAAGCTCACACTCCAGACGCATAAAAAACACGCCTTGTTCCACATCGACATGTTGGTCTATATAAATAATGTTTCCTTGTACTCTCAGGATAAAATCAGTCACGGCGGCAATAATTCCTTTTTGGTCTTCGCAATGAATAAGGATGATGATTTTTTGCATATAATAATTATTTTTTGTCTTGCATTGCAAAAACCTTTTGTAATAAAACGGAAGTTCTTGAATTCAAATTGGTTCTAATGTTTTTTTCTTCGACGGCTATCATTTTGAAAACGCCTGTCATTGCTTGATTGGTCACATAATCGGTCAAGTCTGGATTTACCTTTTGTACAAATGGGATAAGATTGTATTTGTTGATGATGTTTGCCCAAACCTTGTCGGCACCCACTTTGGTAAACGAATTTTTGATTACGGGATTGAATTTTCCGTATAAAGCGGTCGAGGTTGAGTTTTGCAAATAAGTCGTCGCCGAGTTTTCATTGCCCATCAAAATGGTTTTGGCATCCGTAAAAGACATGTTTCTCACGGCATCGACAAATATGGGAGTGGCTTCTTTTACGGCATCTTCGGCAGCCCGGTTGATTACTTTTAGACCTTCATCGGCCAAAGAGGAAAGTCCAATTTTTCTCAGGCTCGAATCTACTTTTTTCAATTCTTCGGGCAAAAGTATTTTCACGGCTTCGTTTCTGTAAAAACCATCCACGGCTGTTAATTTGCTTACTTGTTTCGAAATGCCGTTGTTCAGTGCTTCTTTCAATCCACCTGAAACATCAATTCCTCCAATGCTTTGTGTCTGCGGAAATTGATTGATTACCTGTTGCATTTCAACGCAGCTAGAAAGAGGAAATACCAAGAGTAACAATAAGATTTTTTTCATTTTAAAGATTTTATGGGCTTTCTTCGTCTATGACTGAAGTAAGGCTCGGGTCAAAAATACTATTTATTCAAGTATAAAGCCATAATTTGTTTTGAAGCAAAGGAGGAAATTAGTGCTAAATGTAAACTTCATTGCTTTTTTGCCGATAGAAGTAATCAACAACAATTAATTATTAAAAATAATCGTAAATTGCAGTATCTAAATTGTCATTTTCATAAAAATGGAAGTTGTAAAACCTTATATTCCTGTAAACAAAGTTCGGATAGTAACTGCGGCATCACTTTTTGACGGCCACGATGCCGCCATCAATATTATGAGAAGAATAATTCAATCGACAGGTGTTGAGGTGATTCATTTGGGTCACGACCGAAGTGTGGAGGAAGTCGTGAACACGGCCATCCAGGAAGATGCCAATGCCATCGCGATGACTTCCTATCAAGGCGGACACAACGAGTATTTCAAATACATGCACGATTTGCTGAAAGAAAAAGGGGCAGGACACATCAAGATTTTTGGCGGTGGTGGCGGCGTGATTCTTCCTTCCGAAATTGCCGAATTGCAAGCTTACGGAATTACCCGGATTTATTCGCCGGACGATGGTCGGGCGATGGGATTGCAAGGAATGATCAATGATTTGGTTCAAAAATCTGACTATCCTATTGGCGATAAATTGAATGATGAAATCAATCATTTGAAAGAAAAAAATCCAACGGCAATTGCCCGAATTATTTCCTCTGCAGAGAATTTTCCTGAAGTTGCGGCTTCGACATTGGATAAAATTCATAAAATAAATAAAGATTGCACAACTCCTGTTCTCGGAATTACAGGAACCGGAGGCGCAGGAAAATCATCCTTGGTGGACGAATTGGTGCGTCGGTTTTTAATTGATTTCCCGGAAAAAACCATCGGAATAATTTCTGTCGATCCGTCGAAACGCAAAACGGGTGGCGCATTGCTGGGCGACAGAATCAGGATGAATGCCATCAATAATCCCAGGGTTTACATGCGTTCCTTGGCAACACGGCAATCCAATTTGGCTTTGTCAAAATACGTTGCCGATGCCATTCAAGTCATCAAAGCGGCCGAATACGACATTATAATCCTTGAAACTTCGGGCATCGGGCAATCGGATACAGAAATTACCGAACATTCCGATGTTTCCCTTTATGTGATGACTCCGGAATTTGGTGCCGCAACCCAATTGGAAAAAATCGACATGCTCGATTTTGCCGACTTGGTGGCAATCAATAAATTTGACAAACGGGGTTCACTCGATGCTTTGCGCGACGTGAAAAAACAATACCAACGCAACCACAATCTTTGGAGTGCTGATTTGGATACATTGCCTGTTTTTGGGACAATCGCTTCCCAGTTCAACGATCCGGGAATGAACACTTTGTACAAGGCGATAATGGACAAGATTCACGAGAAAACCAAGACCGATTTGAAATCGACTTTTGAAATTTCGCACGAAAGGAGTGAAAAAGTCTTCGTGATTCCGCCACAAAGAACCCGCTATTTATCTGAAATTGCAGAAAACAACAGAAAATACGATGAAACGGCTTTGAGCCAAGAACAAGTAGCGCAGAAATTATACGGCATTTTCAAAACGATTGAATCGGTTTCCGGGAAAATACCTGAATTGGGTAAAGCAGGAATTAATGAAGATTCGGTTTTGCCAACTGCTTTGGAACTAGAAAAACCAGATGCTGCCGAAGATAAAATTTTCCTTAATTTATTGTTGAATCAGTTCGACAAGGTAAAAATGGATTTGGATCCCTACAATTGGGAAATCATCTTGACTTGGAAGGAGAAGGTGAACCAATACAAAGAACCGTTTTATGCGTTCAAGGTTCGGAGCAAAGAAATCAAGATGGAAACCCAGACCGAATCGCTTTCGCATACTCAAATCCCAAAAGTTGCCTTGCCGAAGTATCAAGCTTGGGGTGATATTTTGCGTTGGAATTTGCAGGAAAACGTTCCGGGAGAATTTCCTTTCACGGCTGGATTGTATCCATTTAAAAGAGAAGGGGAAGACCCGTCCCGAATGTTTGCGGGGGAAGGAGGACCAGAACGAACCAACAAAAGATTCCATTACGTAAGTGCCGGTTTGCCTGCCAAACGGCTTTCCACGGCTTTTGACAGCGTGACTTTATACGGAAATGATCCACACATTCGCCCTGATATTTACGGAAAAATAGGAAATGCGGGAGTTTCCATTTGTTGTCTCGACGATGCCAAAAAATTGTATTCCGGTTTCGATTTGGTCGATGCCATGACTTCTGTGAGTATGACCATTAATGGGCCTGCGCCAATGCTATTGGGATTTTTTATGAATGCCGCCATCGATCAACGCTGTGAAATTTATATCAAGGCCAATCATTTAGAAGAAGAAGTTGAAGAAAAAATAAAGACTATTTACGCCAAAAAAGGAACCGAACGTCCGCAGTATCAAGGCGATTTGCCGGAAGGAAACAACGGTTTGGGATTGATGCTTTTGGGCGTGACCGGAGACCAAGTTTTGCCTTTGGATATTTATAACGAGATAAAAGCCAAAACACTTTCCAAAGTTCGCGGAACGGTTCAAGCGGATATTTTAAAGGAAGACCAAGCGCAGAACACCTGTATTTTCTCTACAGAATTTGCCTTGCGATTGATGGGGGACGTTCAGGAATATTTTATTGCCAACAACGTGAAAAACTTCTATTCGGTTTCCATTTCGGGTTACCATATTGCCGAAGCGGGCGCAAACCCCATTTCGCAATTGGCGTTCACGCTTTCCAACGGATTTACTTACGTGGAATATTATTTGAGTCGCGGAATGAAAATCAATGATTTTGGACCCAATTTGTCGTTCTTTTTCTCGAATGGCATTGACCCGGAATATGCTGTAATTGGTCGCGTGGCAAGGAGAATTTGGGCAAAAGCGATAAAGAATAAATATGGAGCCAACAAGAGGGCACAAATGTTGAAATACCACATCCAAACTTCGGGTCGTTCTCTTCATGCACAGGAAATTGATTTTAATGATATTCGCACCACTTTGCAAGCCTTGTACGCCATTTACGACAACTGCAATTCCTTGCACACCAATGCCTATGACGAAGCGATTACCACGCCAACAGAGGAAAGTGTACGCCGGGCGATGGCCATCCAGTTGATTATTAATAAGGAACTAGGTTTGACCAAAAACGAAAATCCGATTCAAGGCTCGTTCATCATCGAAGAATTGACTGATTTGGTGGAAGAAGCCGTTTTGCAGGAATTTGAACGAATCAACGAGCGAGGCGGAGTTCTGGGTGCCATGGAAACAATGTACCAAAGAAGCAAAATCCAGGAAGAAAGCTTGTATTACGAGACCTTGAAACACACGGGTGAATTCCCGATTATTGGCGTGAACACGTTCTTGAGTTCGAAAGGTTCGCCAACAATTATTCCAGCTGAAGTGATTCGTGCTACCGAAGAAGAAAAGCAATACCAAATCAGGATGTTGGCCAATTTGCACCAATCCAATCCAGAGAAAGTAAAGGAACAATTGAATTTGCTTCAAGAAGCGGCCATCAAAAACGAAAACTTGTTCGAACATTTGATGGAAGCCACCAAGGTTTGTTCTTTGGGACAAATCACGACTGCCTTGTTTGAAGTCGGTGGGCAATACAGAAGAAATATGTAAAATATATTATTTCTCTGAATCCAAATGAATCTAAGTGAATGAAAATCCAGTGTTTTAGGTGTTCGGTCTATTGTTTATAAAGTAATTGATTTATTGAAATACACTTTTAGTTGACTAATTGTTGACTAAAAGTGTATTTTTTTAGGATAAATTAAAATTGTTTTAATTAATTTTCACCAAAATAAAGTAACTCCACCTAAAGGAATATGGCAAAGAGAACATTTAATCCAATAGATGGAGGAACATTAGAAGGATTAGCTAAAATATTAGGACATACTGAATATGGCTTAACAGGAGCTGAATTATCAAAATTTATTCCTGAATCTGGACTTGTTGACGTGGATGCAACTAATACTAAATGGAAAAGACTTTACAATAGCTTTATTGATTTCCAAAACAGAACTAAAACATCAAATCTAATTCTCAAATTTATTAATTTATCTATGAAGCCTTCGCGTTTCATCGGACAAAACGAAAAATTCGAGTTACTAAGGGGCGAATTAAACAAAAGACTTTCATTCATTGGTTTGAAATTAAACGAATCTGGAATTTTCAATCCTGTTGAAGCATCCAGAACTATTACTGAAGCAGAGCTAAGAGTAAATAGATTTAAATCAAAACTAGAACACCGAAATATTCATCCTAAAATATATGAATATTGTAATTCAGAACTTATTACTGACAATTATTTTCATTCTGTTTTTGAAGCTGTAAAAAGTATTGCTGAAGAAATTCGAATAAAAACAGGTTTAAATCTTGATGGTTCAGATTTAGTAGAGAAAGCCTTGTCTGTTACTACACCATTATTAAAAATAAATAGTTTAGGAAATGAAACTGAAAAAAGCGAACAAAAAGGTTTTTCAAATTTAATTAAAGGAGTTTTTGGAATGTTTAGAAATACAACAGCACACTCTCCTAAAGTTATTTGGAGTATTACTGAAGACGAAGCTTTAGATATAATGACAACGATTTCTTTAATACATAAAAAAATAGACCAAGCTAGAATTTAATCCGCATCATTTACAAGCCTAATGAGTTTATTAAAAAGACCATAATGCGTTAATTGAATTAAATCTATTTGTCTTTTTGTTATGGAAGAAAAAGCAACAGGATTGTTCCTTCTAAAATTTGTTGAATATTCAGGTGCATTTGTGATTATATCTCGCAAATCATTATGAAATGAATTTAGTTCAGGACAATTAACTTTATATAAATTACTAATCTCCCCCATAAGGTGAATCGTCTTTATATTAATGAGTTTAAACCATCTTAAAGTGTCTTGTGGGATTAAATTTCCAGCGTAACAATTTTTAATATAGTCATTATATTCAATCCTTAATTCCTTAATTTCGCTTATAAAATGGTCTTTTAAAACTCTTTTGTTATTTAGTTTGTTCTGTATAGTTCTTACAATCCAGATTGCAAGAAAAAAATTAACTATAATCCCAAAAATCTCAATACAATCTGAAAAATCTAATGAACAATTAAATACAACAAAAATTTTTAAGGCGTCTCCCATACATTGCTTATTAGTTCTCCATTAATAAGTCTGTACCAACTTTCGTGTTCTTCAGTGACAACAACTTTCTCACAATTAACTCTTCTAGCCTCCCATTGTGGATAAGTTTTTTCTTCTAACATTTTAATCCAATGAGGTTCATCATTAGAAACAATTACAACCAAACGTTCAGCATTAGCCAATGTAAAATCATAAACTAAATTCCCAAAAGCTTCGTCTAAAAAGGAAGATGCATATGCATCAGTTCCATCTAAATCTACAACAAGTTTATCATTGTTCTCATATGCTTTTTTAAATGCCTTATTAAGAACTTTGTGGTAATAATCTTCGCCAGAATTTTCGCTGATTGAACAATGTCTTAATCCAGGAAATTCATCAAAGTCTAATACTTTAATTTTCGCCATAATAATTTATTGTATTTGTAATACACTCTTCCGTTAATTCCCATTGGTACATAGTTCCTTTAAACCTAGATGTCCCAGATGAAAAAGTTGAAGATTTATTATCATCTCCAAAGTGCAAAATTACATTATTTGTCAGTACAATCAAGTTTTTTATTGCACCCATATCTGAATTATTTTTTATAGCAGGCAACCCTTTGTTTCTATTCTCCTCTTGAGTACTAGAACCATATTTTTGATTAAAAGCTCCTTTTAAGATGTTTAATCTACTAGTAAAAGTAGCAAGATTAGCCATAATCTGAGCATTATTAATAAAAAGAGTTTCTAAAATACCTTTACCAACATCAGTAACAGTAAAACTTACTTTGCCGTCCATAAATTTTACACCTAATAACCATTGTCTATCTTTTGTTTTTGCATGTTCAATGCTATTTCCACAAATCTCTAGTAGGATAGACTTAATCGATTTAATATTTCTTCTAGTTCCTGTCAAATGCTCTACAACATCTTTAATCAGTTCTGAAATATTTTTACTATCTTTTTTGGTTAACTTACCGGAACCTTTTTCAAAAAAAATAAATTTTGATTTACTAAACTTAGGAAACTGTCTATTACTACCATCCACCATATGGCTTAAAAAACCCGACTCTATAATGTATTCTTTACATTTAGCATTTTTTGGAAAATCTCCTTGCATTCCTATTTTTCTACTTTTTAAATCATCACTAATTGCAGTTAAAGCGCTAATAGTAGCATAATCAATCTCTTCTACGTCAATCAGAGAAATTAAAACTTTTTTTTGTCCACCTATGTTGTTGATGTTTTCATAAGACCTAATTTCTCTAAAAAAATTCAAACAAACCTCAGTATTTTCCATTAGTCTAAAATCTTTAGGAGCGAATAAAGGAAACTCATATTTGTGTTTGTTTTTATGATACTCGTTTATCATCTTTAGACTTCTTCTGCGTCTTTTCTTTTCCTGAGTATGCAATTTGTTTTTTTTTCGATTTTTCCTTTCAATCTTTAAAAATCTTCTTTTTTGGTATTCTTTATTATTTTTATTGCTGTAAAGTTTCTTCATATTTAAAAAAAATGTAAAACGTAAATATACAATTATTAAAAGAATGTAGATGTTCTAAGAATTTTATTATAAGAATGATTTAATAGAAATCAAATAGTGATTGTTAAGGTATTTTCTTATCTTTATTGTGCTTTATGGCAGATGTTTGCTAATTTATTAACTACTATATTAACTGTTTTATTTAATTTTAACGAATTGAATTTTTTATCTAGTTGGTATTAGGGGCAATACCAAACATACACCATAAACATTAGACTTATAACCAAAAAAGGTTTAAAAAGGTTTAATTCCTCTTTAATAAAAAAGGTCTAAAATTAAACTTATTCCAAAAAAGGTTTAATTTTTGGTGCGGTTGGTTTAGTTACTCTAGGCGAATAACGCCTAAAACAATCGCTATAGCGTGAATTTTTGAAAGGTGCAATTCGTATGGCTCGTAGGACTTATTGTCGCTCACAATTAATAAATGGTCGTCACTTCCTTTTTTGATTCGTTTTATTAATGCGCCTTGATCAGTATCTAAAACATATACTTTATTCCATTGAAAAAATATGTCGCTTAAAACCAACTTCTTACAGGCGACTAAATCTCCACTATTATATTTCGGGTACATACTACTTCCTTTGACCCGTATCATAAAATCCACTTTCAATTCAGTAAATTCAGGTACAATGTATTTTTGGGTGTCGTAATCCATTACTTGTACTGAACCATTTCCAAAACCTCCCATCGCTTCGATAGGTATTAATGGTATTCCGTATTCGTGTTGTGGCTCATTTAATGAAACGGTGGCGTTTTCTGTATTTTTCGTTTCTTCCGAAAATGCCACCCTTTTTGCCACCCTTTCTAATGGTGGCATTTCTTTTATGTTTGGTTTTAACATATCGCCTTTGCCTGTTAATAACCATTCCGCATTTACTTCTTCATAAGTTGAGTAAAATTTCTCAACGGTATCCATTGACAAACCACTTTTTTTATCTAAAACGCCATTAGAAATGCCTGTTTTTATATAAAATTTATTCTTGCTAATCCCCTTAAATTCAAGGAAATGTAAAATTCTTTCCTTTTGAGTTGAGATATTTGTCATAATAATTTGTTTAGTTGAGAAATATATCTATATATTTGTATCAGTTAACAAACACAAAAGTAATTAAATAATTGATATATGAGCACACTAGCAGATAATCCAAGAAAAGTAAACCTGTGGCAGCTATTAAGTACTACCACAGGTTATAGTAAAGTGTATTGCCGTAAAGTAATACAAGGCGAACGAAATGCCGAAGCTAAAGGGGCGCAAATCATCTTTAAAAAGTACAATGAACTATCTAAACTATTAAACAATGAAAACAGTAATTAAAATCAATTCGCTAATTGGCACAATGGTGCTAGTATCATCAAATAATGATGCCCCCGAAAAAGTAGCTGCTGCGGTTACAAAAGCTTTAAATCAAGTTATAAAGTCAAGTCAGGAAAGCCGTGCAAAAAATTATTCTGAAACTAAAAGTTTGCTACAAGACTTGATTGAAAACGCTTCACGAGCAATTATTGCAATAGATGACAACAAACCACATTGGGAAATATGCAATATAGCTGTTGAAGAAATTGAAGAATTAACTAAGCAAATTAGTTCGACTATCCTTGGGAATTGTGCCTCTGTCATCAATAGTAATAGTGACATTGTAATGTACGTCTTCAAACTAATTTGGACTTTTACTAAGAGAGTGTTCTGTTAATTAATTCAAAGATAAATGTTTTTCTTTGTTAGTTGAATTTTTAAA
>NZ_FQWB01000016.1 GCF_900129545.1 Flavobacterium fluvii
CGTGACGGATATGGCCACGGGAAAATTACTTCCGGACAGCAAAATCAGCTTGTTTGACAGTAAATACAACTTGATCAACACCGGCGTTACCGATGTAAAAGGGAATTACACCTTTGCCGTGGAATGCGGAAAAACCTATAACGTGAGGGCGGCAAAACCGGAATATTTGACCAAGGAACTCAAAGTTGTCATAGCAAAGGAAAACAACGGCAGAACCAATTTGGACATTGCATTGGAAAAAGAAAAATGCCAAGTGGCCGTGGGTGACGATTTAGGAAAATGTTTTGGAATCAAAATGATATATTTCGATTTGGACAAATACAACATTCGCCGCGAGGCTGCACTGGACTTGGAAAAAATATTGGACGTATTGAAAGAAAATCCAACGATGAAACTCGATATTCGATCCCATACCGACAGTCGTGCATCGCATAAATACAATGAAGCCTTGTCTGACAACAGGGCCAAGTCAACCATCAGCTGGTTGGTGCAAAATGGCGTTGACCAAAGCAGGCTTACCGGTAAGGGATATGGGGAAACGCAATTGGTAAACAAATGCGCCGACGATGTCAAATGTACCGAGGAAGAACATCAACTCAACAGACGCAGCGAATTTATTATTACTGCGCTATAATTTGAATTAGATTACTTAGATTAAAACAACTATTTTTTTTGAACCTCGAAAGCTTTCCGCTTTCGAGGTTTTTTTTTGTTCCAAACCTAAATTTTGCTTTATTTTAAATAATACCATTTAGAAATACAAAATAGCTTTTAGTTAATCCCCAACCCTATCCAAAGCATTGGAAACTTAGAATTAGATTTAACATTTTATGGTCAAGCTTTATTTTTAAACTTCAGTCATTAACTTATTCATTTGACTTTACAAACATATAAACCTTGATTAAATGTCTCTATATTTTTCATAATCTAGAATAAAAATATTTTTCAATCTAAAAAACTATTATTCAACAACTTAAAACTAAATTCAGATTATTAATACAAAAGTTAAATGTTTAAAATTTATGAATAGTTCTCCAAAAAAACACCGAAAAAACAACATTTCAACGACTATTTAGGTTGTTGACAGAAAAAAAACACTAAAACATTTAATTATATATAAATTTGATTGTAATTATTAACAATCTATTGTTAAGTAATTTGGATACGAAAAAGGATGTTTTCTTTAAAAAGTTGAAAAAACTTTTCATCCTTAAAACAAAGTGTGAAACATCACTTAGAGCTATACTTATAAATAAAGTAAATCAAATTAACAGTAATCAAAAGTGTTGTTAAACATAAACGATTAAAAATTTATTCAAGTTAATTTATTTTGTGAGTCAAGAAATCCCCCAACTTCTTGAATAAACAGTTAGACAACTTTTAGTGTCTGGTTTAAGTCAGTTTACCATTAATATTTTTTAACAAAAAAAGTTGAAGATTATGAAAAATGGAATCCCGTTATACAAAATTAAATAGCCCCAATTTTTTGTGTCAAAAACTATATGTCCAAAAAATTTATAATTCCCAAGTAATAGAACAGTTACTAAAATATATAAAAACATTTTTTCAAATAATGCCTTAAAATCAGATTATATGAAAACGAAAATTACCCACTTTTTACTGGCTTTCTTTATGTTCGTTGGTAATATATTTTCCCAAGTTAGTCCTCCATTTGATGCAAACCATCCTGATTTAAGAAATTGTGGAGTTGCACCAAATTATTACCTTGATGTATTCAATTGTAATTCAAATAATTTTACTCTTAAAGATGTTTTTTTAAGTCTAACAGATGTAAATGGAGTTCCCATGAACACTACTACGTGTACCCCTGGATCACCATCACAACAGTTGTACGTGATGCTGAATTACACCTCAAATGCTTCAAATACACCCAACAATTGTAGACTATTTGCCGACTTGGATATTACAACCTATCCTGTAAATGGAGCTCCAACGACTCAAAAAATTGGAATAAATACCTACTTGGGAGATATCCCTGGTGGAACTTATCAAAGAAAAATTTATGGTCCATTTGCTTGGACATGCGGTCAAGAACTGGAGTTAAAAAAAATATTGGTAGTTTGGAGAACAGGTGGAAACTCGACTGAATTACCATCATATAATTGCAGTACTTACAGTTCATCACAATGCGAATTACCTGGTAGTGTTGTAGTAAAAGCACCTCTTGCTGTCCAGTTTTCATACAAAACTTGCAGGGTTGGAAATAATGTAACCGTATCCTACAAATCAACAACAAACGGCGGTACACCACCCTATGCTTATGCTTGGGACTTAGATAATGACGGTCAATTTGACGACTCCACAATTAAAGACCCTCAATATACATATCCTTACAATCCATTGGGTTATACCGCTAAATTAAAAGTAACCGACAGTAATATCCCAACTCCTCTATTCAACACATTTGAAGTAACAGTGGGTAATGTGACCGAATTAGAGCTACATGGAGCTACAACAACACCTGTAGGTTGTGGAGGCGGATCAGATGGTTCAATTACATTAAACGACCCGACAGGAGGAACACCCGGATATACCTATTCATGGAGTAATGGAGCAACATCTAAAAATCTTGTTGGGATTGCTGCGGGAACTTATACCGTAACAGTAAAGGATGCCAATGACTGTACCAAACAACTTTCGTTTCAAATTAGCGGTGGAGATTCCATAAATCCAGTTGTAAATGCTCCTGCAGATTATGCTATTGAGGGGTGTGGTGTTACTGCTTTAGTTGATCTTGCCTATTCAACTACACAAACCACAATTACTGTTGCCAAATTTCTTGAAATTGGTGGAACATATACTGAATCAAACATAAAAACGATAACTTATCAAGACAGTCAAAGTGGAACTTGCCCAATTCTGGTTACCAGAACTTTTAGAATAACTGATGATTGCGATCATGTTGGAAGTGATACACAAATTATAACTATAAAAGATACAACTGCACCAACAATAAATGCAACTAATGGATCAAGTACTGTCGAATGTTTGGTATTGGCAATACCTCCAACAATTCCGACAGCCACTGATGTTTGTTCAGGAGTAATAAATGGAACATTATTATCTACAGTTGATACTCCAAACCCTGTAACCTGTGAAGGCACCAGAATCTACACTTATAGATATACCGATAATTGTGGCAACAAAAGTGATTGGACATACACCTACACCATAGAAAGAGAACCGTTCGGCGAAATCGCGCCGGCAGGTTCAACCGTGGCCTGTATCGCTTCGGCAGTGACTGCTTCAATTGTACTACCAACGGTAACGGATAATTGCGGCAACACCCTTTCTCCTGCAAGTCCCGTGACCAGCGGAACTTTTGATGGATGCGAAGGAACCAGGATTTATACCTACACCTATACCGATTGTGAAGGAAACTCCCGAAATTTTGTTTACACCTACACCATCGAAAGAGAACCGTTCGGCGTAATCGCGCCGGCAGGTTCAACCGTGGCCTGTATTGCTTCGGCAGTGACTGCTTCCATTGCACTGCCAACGGTGACGGATAATTGTGGAAACACCCTTTCTCCTGCAAGTCCTGTGACCAGCGGAACTTTTGATGGATGCGAAGGAACCAGGATTTATACCTACACCTATACCGATTGTGAAGGAAACACACAAGATTTTGTTTACACCTACACCATCGAAAGAGAACCGTTCGGCGAAATCGCGCCGGCAGGTTCAACCGTGGCCTGTATTGCTTCGGCAGTGACTGCTTCCATTGTACTACCAACGGTGACGGATAATTGCGGCAACACCCTTTCTCCTGCAAGTCCCGTGACCAGCGGAACTTTTGATGGATGCGAAGGAACCAGGATTTATACCTACACCTATACCGATTGTGAAGGAAACTCCCAAAATTTTGTTTACACCTACACCATAGAAAGAGAACCGTTCAGCGCAATCGCGCCAGCTGGTTCAACCGTGGCCTGTATCGCTTCGGCAGTGACTGCTTCCATTGCACTGCCAACGGTAACGGATAATTGCGGCAACACCCTTTCTCCTGTAAGTCCCGTGACCAGCGGAACTTTTGATGGATGCGAAGGAACCAGGATTTATACCTACACCTATACCGATTGTGAAGGAAACTCCCGAAATTTTGTTTACACCTACACCATCGAAAGACAAGCGTTCAGCGCTATCGCACCGGCAGGTTCAACCGTGGCGTGTATCGCTTCGGCCGTGACTACTTCAATTACGCTACCAACGGTGACGGATAATTGCGGCAACACCCTTTCTCCTGCAAGTCCTGTGACCAGCGGAACTTTTAATGGATGTGAAGGAACCAGGATTTATACTTACACCTATGCAGATTGTGAAGGAAACTCCCAAAATTTTGTTTACACTTACACCATCGAAAGACAAGCGTTCAGCGCTATCGCACCGGCAGGTTCAACCGTGGCGTGTATCGCTTCGGCCGTGACTACTTCAATTACGCTACCAACGGTGACGGATAATTGCGGCAACACCCTTTCTCCTGCAAGTCCTGTGACCAGCGGAACTTTTAATGGATGTGAAGGAACCAGGATTTATACCTACACCTATACCGATTGTGAAGGAAACTCCCGAAATTTTGTTTACACCTACACCATAGAAAGAGAACCGTTCGGCGAAATCGCGCCGGCAGGTTCAACCGTGGCCTGTATCGCTTCGGCAGTGACTGCTTCCATTGCACTGCCAACGGTAACGGATAATTGTGGAAATACCCTTTCTCCTGCAAGTCCCGTAACCAGCGGAACTTTTAATGGATGTGAAGGAACCAGGATTTATACCTACACCTATACCGATTGTGAAGGAAACTCCCGAAATTTTGTTTACACTTACACCATCGACCATACAACTGCTGCAGTGGTTCCTGCCAATGGGACCAGCACCGTACAATGCTTGTCCAATGCAACCACTCCAACTCCACCAACCGTTGTCGATGTTTGCGGCAACAACGTTCCGGCCGTCTTGGCTTCAACTGTTGACTCACCAAGTCCATTGACTTGCGAAGGAACAAGAACCTATAATTATACTTATACCGATTGTTCCGGTTTAGTATCCAACTGGAAATACACCTACACTATAGATGACACCCTCGCACCAACTGCAACTGTTCCAGCGAACATAACCAATCTACAATGCAAAACAGAAATCCCGATTGGTAAAGCATCAGACTTGACCAATGTTGCGGATAATTGTTCAGGAAACATTTCCATAACTGTCTCCGATACCAACAATGGTGCTTCAGGTTGCAATGGAAGTCCCTACATTGTTACCAGAACATACACTTTGACTGATTGTGCAGGAAACACAAAAAACTTGGTGCAAACCATCACTGTTGAAGACAAAACTGCACCTGTTTTGATGGGAGTACCGGCAAATGTTACTGCTGAATGTAATGCCATACCAAATGTGGCACCGGTAACAAACATAACCGCCACCGATAATTGCGATACAAACCCTATCGTAACTTATCTTGGTGAAGTGCGTACCAATGGTGATTGTCCAAGTAATTATGTTTTGACAAGAACATGGAAAGCGGAAGACAACTGTGGTAATTCATCAACAAAATCGCAAACCATTACTATTCAAGACAAAACAAAACCAACATTTATTGGTCCTCAAAACATCACCTTGATAAAAGATGCTGCTTGTAATTATAATTCGACTCCTGCTGTTACGGGTTCACCAACACAAGTTAACGACAATTGCGATTCAAATCCAATAGTAACCTATACAGATGCATCATGCTTTGACTATAGCGTCATTACTCAAATGAATCACGGACAAGGGTACTATTATCCAGTTGAAATTTCCGGATTCAACAACCTGACTGCAAATCAATTGCACAAAGTTTCCATGGAATTTACAACAAACCAAGGAAAAGGAAATGCCGAATTCATTCTAATCGCACCCAGTGGTGATGGAATTGTGTTGGTGGGATCCTATTGTGATGGTGGATTTTGTGAAGTGGTTGGTTCAACAACATATAGTCCTACTTTTTATCCAGATGCCTCAGGTTACACAAAATGGGTAAATTCCAATAACATTGCTGCTGGTGCCGGAAATTTTGAGCCAAACGGCACTACTTCCGATAACAGCATTACAGGTTTTAACGGTAACTTCAAAACTCGTTTCGAAGACCTCACAGGCCCCATGAACGGTACTTGGACACTTTACGGTAGAAAAGACACTTCGGCTGCAGGAACATTGGAATTTACCGGAGTTTGCATTAGCCCTACAAGATGTGAGGAAAATGATTTAATTGTAAGAACTTGGACAGCAACGGATGCTTGTGGAAATAAAAGTACACCTTATAAACAAATAATCACGGCTGTTGACAACACGGCTCCTTTATGGCAAACCGCTGTTGGAGCACTTGATGTAACCGTGGAATGCAATGATTCAGCTGGATTGATTGCTGCACAAGCGTTAATTCCGGTTGCCACCGACAATTGCGATTCTAACGTAACCGATATCGTAAAAACCCCAGGTGTCTTTGTACTATCTCCAAATTGTGCCAATGCTGGAACTTATACCAATACCTGGACTGTTACCGATAATTGTGACAATACTTCCATAATATTTACACAAACCATAACCATCAATGATTCAACTAAACCGACATTCACCGCACCTGCCAACGTAGAAATATTTACTTCTGCAAGTTGTACTTATGACGCTTCCGTGGCAATGACCGGGGACGTGACCAACGAAGCCGACAATTGTTCGATCGGATTGAACGCCAGCTTCTCCGATTCGATGACCGCCGGAATCTGCGAAGGTTCCACCATCATCACCAGAACCTGGAGCTTGGTGGACAAATGCGGCAACAAGGCCGAGGACCAAATCCAGACCATAACCGTTTCGGACAACATCAAACCGACATTCACCGCGCCTGCCAACGTAGAAATATTTACTTCTGCAAGTTGTACTTATGACGCTTCCGTGGCAATGACCGGGGACGTGACCAACGAAGCCGACAATTGTTCGACCGGATTGCAAGCAACTTTCTCCGATTCGATGACCGCCGGAATCTGCGAAGGTTCCACCATCATCACCAGAACCTGGAGCTTGGTGGACAAATGCGGCAACAAGGCCGAGGACCAAATCCAGACTATTACGGTATCTGATAACGTGAAACCGACATTCACCGCGCCTGCCAACGTAGAAATCTTCACTTCTGCAAGTTGTACTTATGACGCCGGCGTGGCCATAACCGGGGACGTGACCAACGAAGCCGACAATTGCTCGACCGGATTGAACGCCAGCTTCTCCGACTCGATGGCGGCCGGAATCTGCGAAGGTTCCACCATCATCACCAGGACCTGGAGCTTGGTGGACAAATGCGGCAACAAGGCCGAGGACCAAATCCAGACTATTACGGTATCTGATAACGTGAAACCGACATTCACCGCACCTGCCAACATAGAAATATTTACTTCTGCAAGTTGTACTTATGACGCTTCCGTGGCCATGACCGGGGACGTGACCAACGAGGCCGACAATTGTTCGACCGGATTGCAAGCAACCTTCAGTGATTCGATGGCGGCCGGAACTTGCGAAGGTTCCACCATCATCACCAGGACCTGGAGCTTGGTGGACAAATGCGGCAACAAGGCCGAGGACCAAATCCAGACTATTACGGTATCTGATAACGTGAAACCGACATTTACCGCGCCTGCCAACGTAGAAATCTTCACTTCTGCAAGTTGTACTTATGACGCTTCCGTGGCAATGGCCGGCGACGTGACCAACGAGGCCGACAATTGTTCGACCGGATTGAACGCCAGCTTCTCCGACTCGATGGCGGCCGGAACCTGCGAAGGTTCCACCATCATCACCAGGACTTGGAGCTTGGTGGACAAATGCGGCAACAAGGCCGAGGACCAAATCCAGACCATAACCGTTTCGGACAACATCAAACCGACATTTACCGCGCCTGCCAACGTAGAAATATTTACTTCTGCAAGTTGTACTTATGACGCTTCCGTGGCAATGGCCGGCGACGTGACCAACGAAGCCGACAATTGTTCGACCGGATTACAGGCAACTTTCTCCGATTCGATGACCGCCGGAATCTGCGAAGGTTCCACCATCATCACCAGAACCTGGAGCTTGGTGGACAAATGCGGCAACAAGGCCGAGGACCAAATCCAGACTATTACGGTATCTGATAACGTGAAACCGACATTCACCGCGCCTGCCAACGTAGAAATCTTCACTTCTGCAAGTTGTACTTATGACGCTTCCGTGGCAATGACCGGGGACGTGACCAACGAAGCCGACAATTGTTCGACCGGATTGAACGCCAGCTTCTCCGACTCGATGGCGGCCGGAACCTGCGAAGGTTCCACCATCATCACCAGGATCTGGAGCTTGGTGGACAAATGCGGCAACAAGGCCGAGAACCAAATCCAGACCATAACCGTTTCGGACAAAATGGCACCAGTAATTAATACACCGGCCTCTAATATCACCGTGGAATGTGATGGTAGTGGCAACAAAACAGCTATTGCCAATTGGTTGGCCAATAACGGTGGAGCAACCGCAACAGATACTTGTTCAAGTGTAACCTGGTCCAATAACTTCAATGCACTTTCCAACGACTGTTCTGCTGCTGTAACTGTAGAATTTACCGCAAAAGACAGCTGTGGCAATTCGGCCATGACTTCGGCAACTTTCAGCATACAAGACATTACCCCTCCTGTTGCTCCAGAAAATCCGGCAACCGTGAATGTTTCTTGTGCCTCTGAAGTTCCAATGCCGACATCTCTTACAGCAATGGATAATTGTAAAGGAGAAATTACCGTGCAAGGCGTGGATACCATTGTTCAAGGCAATTGTGCAAATTCATACACTATTACAAGAACCTGGACATTCATTGATGATTGTGGAAAAACTTCATCAACCATTCAAACAATCAATGTTGATGACAAAACAGCTCCCATAATTGCAGCTTTGCCGGAAACCAAAACCATATCTTGTCCTGCAGCACCTGAGTTCGCCCAAGCTGTGGCAACAGATGCTTGCGGTTCTGCTTTCACTTTGACTTCTGCCGACGTGACTACAAATGGTGCTTGTGCCGGTTCTTATTCAGTGACCAGGACCTGGACTGCAACCGATGCTTGTGGAAATACTTCAACAGCGTCGCAAACCATAAACGTGATTGATACTACGGCTCCCGTGATTGCTGTTCCCCCTACTCGACTTTCAATCAATTGTCCTGAAACTCCTGTATTTGGAGAAGCAACAGCCTCGGATGGATGTGGAAGTATATTCTCATTGACTCATGA
>NZ_FQWB01000008.1 GCF_900129545.1 Flavobacterium fluvii
GCAACAGATCCAACCTTGACTTATACCATTACAGGATTTGTAAATGGTGATGATGAAGCTGATTTAGACACGCCAGTGAGCATTGCAAGAGCAGCAGGAGAAGATGTTGGTAATTATACCATCACCCCATCTGGAGCAGTAGATGCAAACTATACCATCAGTTTCCCAACAGCGCAATTTGGAATTACCAAAGCCGCATTGACTGTTACAGCTAATGCAGGACAAACAAAAGTATATGGAGCAACAGATCCAACCTTGACTTTTACCATTACAGGATTTGTAAATGGTGATGATGAAGCTGATTTAGACACGCCAGTGAGCATTGCAAGAGCAGCGGGAGAAGATGTTGGTAATTATACCATCACCCCATCTGGAGCAGTAGATGCAAACTATACCATCAGTTTCCCAACAGCACAATTTGCAATTACCAAAGCCGCATTGACTGTTACAGCAGCTGATAAATCCAAATACTGTGGTCAGCCTAATCCACAATTAACTTTTACATACAGCGGATGGGTGAATGGAGTAGAAGCAATTGATACACCACCAGTAATCAGTACAACAGTTAATGTGACAACAACTGCAGCAAACTACCTTGATTCAATTACTTTATCAGGAGGTTTAGATAATAATTACAGCTTTAATCTTGTAGCTGGTACATTTACTGTTTATGGTGTTTCTATCGATGCAAGTGCCAGTAGCGCTCCAGTAGCATTAGGTTCACCAATAACTTTAAGTGCAACGGTTACGTCATCAGAATCTGGTGATCTTTCGGGAATACCTGTTGTATTTACGCTTGATAATGGGAATGGCACACCTATAATTTATCCTACAGTATTAACCAACAGCAATGGCTTAGCAACCTATTCACTTGGCGGTCTTGCAGTTGAAGTATATAAGATTACAGCTGTAGCAGGTTCGGGTTGTGCTACATCAACTGCATATCTTGCCGTTTACGATCCAAGTGGTGGCTTCGTAACAGGTGGTGGATGGATTAATTCTCCTGCAGGCGCTTATACAGCTAACCCAGCTCTTACAGGAAAAGCCAACTTTGGTTTTAATGCCAAATACAAAAAAGGAAGTACTCAAGTGGATGGAAATACAGAGTTTCAATTTCATACAGGAAATCTAAATTTCTCCAGTAGCAGCCACGATGCTATGTCATTGGTAATAGCTGGTGCGCAAGCAATATATAAAGGAAAAGGAACGATAAACGGAATTTCTGGATACAGTTTTATGGTATCCGGCATTGATGGTGACAAGAAATCTACCGTTGTTCAGGACAAATTTAGAATTAAAATATGGAATGCATTCGGTACAGTATATGACAACCAAATAGGAGCTGCAGATAATGCAGATGCAATAACAGCACTTGGTGGTGGTTCAATTGTAATTCACGAAGTGAAGAAAAACAATGCCAAAACGGCTGAAGTTGTTGAAAAAGTTTCAGAGCAGGTTCCTTTCAATGTTATTGCCTATCCAAATCCTGCCAAATACCAATTCACGTTGGTTGTGGAAGGCGGCAGCAAAGAAAAAATTGAGGTGGTGTTGTACGATGTTTTGGGTAGAACGGTGAAAAAAATCGAAAGCACCGACGGTCAACCAATTGTTTTCGGAGAAGAATTGCCGGCAGGATCCTATTTCACGATAGTCAATCAAGGTGCCAACAAAAAAACAATAAGATTGATTAAACAATAAGCATTTATTAAAATATTTTAATCAAAGCCAGCCCGATTAACGGGCTGGCTTTTTTTAGCATAAAAAGTTTTGAAATGATAAACAAAAGTTTTTTGATCTTTACGGAGGATGTCAAAATGAGGTTATAAAGCTTTCTTAAATCTAATGGCTAATGAAACAAGATGTTGTTATAAAATGTACTTTTGCCCAAGCAAACAGTATTAATTAATTGTCCGTTAAATGGATAAATATCATGATTAAAATGAAGTTTAGTTTTTTTAAAATAGTGTTGTTTTTCTTTTTTTGCCAAACCCTGTTGTCGCAAACCGATTACAATAAATTAGACGAAAAAGGCAAGAAGCACGGACTTTGGAAAGGTTTTTATCAAGATACCAAAAACCCAAAATACGAAGGAACTTTTGAACACGGTAAAGAAGTAGGGGTTTTTACCTTCTTTGATAATGCCAAAACAAAAAGAGTCATTGCTACCCGGGAATTTAATGCCACAGACAATTCAGCTTACACGATTATGTACGATCAACTCAAGAATAAAGTGAGTGAAGGCAAGGTCGTGAACAAGTTGTCTGAAGGGCCGTGGACTTATTACCATAAAGCGTCAAAAGCAATAATGGCTACCGAAAATTACAGCAAAGGCAAGCTGGAGGGTTTGCGTTCCGTTTTTTATCCAAACGGAAAAATTGCAGAAGAAACGATGTATAAAAACGACCTGAAAAACGGTACTTATAAAAAATATGCAGAAAACGGAATCATCATCGAAGAATCCAATTACAAGAACAACGAATATGATGGTTTGGCTACTTTCAGGAATCCTGATGACGGAACAATTGTTTCCACGGGGAAATTCGTCAATGGCAAGAAATCGGGAATTTGGCAGTTTTTCCAAAAAGGAAAATTGGTCAAAGAAGAGAATATGAGTTTTCCCCAAACTAAGCCAAAAGCCAAAAAGAATTAGTCCCACTTCCCATCTTTGGGAACTTCAATTTCAAAATCATTAAAAAAAAATTGGACGTTTGTGGTAAAATTTCACAACAAAAGGTTAATCCTATATTATCCGCCAATCCTGTCGTAAATCTTTGTAACTTTGCAGCCTTGTAAAATTATAATTATTTCAAAATGAAACGTGTAGTTGTTGGGCTTTCAGGTGGTGTAGATTCGAGTGTTGCGGCTTATTTATTGCAGCAGCAAGGTTACGAAGTCATAGGTCTTTTTATGAAAAATTGGCACGACGACTCGGTAACCATTTCTAACGAATGTCCGTGGCTCGAAGACAGTAACGATGCTTTATTGGTTGCCGAAAAATTGGGCATACCTTTCCAAACGGTAGATTTAAGCGAAGAATACAAAGAGAAAATCGTTGATTATATGTTCAACGAATATGAAAAAGGGCGAACTCCAAATCCTGACGTGCTTTGTAATCGCGAAATAAAATTCGATGTTTTCATGAAAATCGCTTTAAGTCTTGGAGCCGATTATGTGGCAACAGGTCATTATTGCCGAAAAGGAGAAACTGAAGTCAACGGCGAAAAAGTCTATCAACTTTTGGCTGGAGCCGACAACAACAAAGACCAATCTTATTTCCTGTGTCAATTATCCCAAGAACAATTGGCGAAATCCTTGTTTCCAATTGGTGAATTGACAAAACCTGAAGTGCGCGAAATAGCTGCCGAAATGGATTTGGTTACCGCCGAAAAGAAAGATTCACAAGGATTGTGTTTCATTGGAAAAGTGAGATTACCGGAGTTTTTACAACAAAAATTACAACCCAAAGACGGATTGATTTTTCAAATTGACAAAGATTATCCTGTTTATAATTCAGAAAAGCCAATAAATCTTTCTGTTGAAGAAGCCTTGGCTTTTGATGCAAAAAAAATAGACTACACTCCAGAAATGGGAAAAGTTGTGGGCAAACATCAAGGCGCACATTATTTCACGACAGGACAACGAAAAGGACTTAATGTCGGCGGAACAACCGATCCTTTGTTTATCATTGCAACTAATGTGGAAACCAATTCTATTTATACTGGTTTAACGAGTCAACATCCGGGATTGTTCAGAAAAGCCTTGTTTGTCGAAAAATCAGAAGTGCATTGGATTCGCACGGATTTGGCTCTAGCCAATGGCGAAACGATGGAAGTGATGGCACGAATTCGTTACCGTCAACCTTTGCAAAAAGCGACTTTACACCAATTCGAAAACGGAATGTACGTGGCTTTTGAAGAACCACAATCAGCCATAACAGAAGGACAATTCGTAGCTTGGTATTTAGACGATGAATTAGTGGGTTCGGGAGTAATTGCTTAAATTAGTCTTTCATTTCCAAAAAAAATATGAAAAAATTATATCTTTTCCTGTTTTTAGTTTCCAGTTTTGTTGGCTTTTCTCAAGAAGATGCCTGGGTATATTTTAAAGATAAACCAGATGCGGCAACTTATTTGGCCAATCCCTTGACGATGCTTTCACAAAGAGCTTTGGACAGAAGAACCAATCAAGGCATTCCCTTGGACAGTAAAGATGTTCCCATTTACCAACCTTATATCGACCAAGTTATTGCATCAGCAGGAATTACCGTGAAAGCTAAATCCAAATGGTTCAATTGTGTCCACGTTCGTGGTTTGCAAGCCAATATTACGGCACTTACATCATTGTATTTTGTGGAAAAAGTTGAATTCGCCAATCGATCAATCAACGTGAATAAAATCAGTGCACCAAAACAGGGTAAAAACAAGCCTGTAAACAAAACCTTGCAGACGACAACAACTTTTAATTACGGCAATTCTGCCAATCAAATTCAAATGTTGAATGGGCATTTGTTGCACCAATCCAATTATACGGGTTCCGGAAAAATAATTGCCGTAATGGATGGCGGATTTCTTGGCGTGGATACCGCTCCGACCTTTGCCAGGTTAAGAACCAACAACCAGATTCTTGGAGGGTACAATTATGTCGATAAAAGCACTAATTTTTACACGGGAGCTACTCATGGAACCTCGGTGCTTTCCTTGATGGGAGGTTATGTTGACAACGCTCTTGTGGGAACTGCTCCAGATGCTTCCTATTATTTATTCATCACGGAAGATGGTGCTTCTGAAAATCCGGTTGAAGAATCAAATTGGGTCGAAGCCGCCGAAGAAGCCGATAGGTTGGGGGTTGATATTATTACGACTTCATTGGGTTATACCACATTTGACAATTCGAATTATAATTTGACTTACACCGACATGAATGGCGTTACCGCTTTCATTTCGAAAGGCGTTGATGTGGCTTTCAGTCGTGGAATGGTTTGTGTAGTTTCGGCAGGAAATGAAGGAAACCTGGCTTGGCATTATGTTTCGGCACCGGCAGATGCCTTAAATGCATTGACAATTGGTGCGGTAAAAGCGGACGAAACTTATGCTACGTTTAGTTCACAAGGACCAACTTATGATGGAAGGGTAAAGCCCGATGTCACGGCTCAAGGCCAAAATCCGTATGTTTCCGATGTTTCGGGAAATATTATCAATACTGGAAGTGGAACTTCATATTCAGGTCCCATTGTTGCGGGAATGGTAGCTTGTTTGTGGCAAGCTTTGCCTACAAAAACGAATCAACAAATCAAGCAATTAATTGTACAATCGGCAGATAGATATACAGCACCAACCGTACAATATGGTTATGGAATTCCCGATTTTAGTTTGGCTTTGGTCAATGGAAATGCATTATCGGTTGCTGATTATTCAAAAAGTGATTTTATCGTTTATCCAAACCCCGCCACTGATTCCATTTCGGTTACTTTGTCCGAAGGATTCAACACGGGGAATGCCGTCTTTTATACTGTTTTGGGACAAAAAGTCTTGGAAGAAAAAATAACAAAACAATCTTCCGTCATTTCGATTAAATCCTTGAGCAAAGGAACTTATTTGTATAAAATAGAATCGAATGGTTTTGCCAAAAGTGGAAAAATTATAAAAGAGTAACATTTAAACGCTTCAATGAACAAAATCACCCAACTTTTCAAAATCAAATACCCCATTATTCAAGCTGGAATGGTTTGGAATTCTGGTTATAAATTGGCAAGTGCGGTAAGCAATGCCGGTGGTTTGGGATTGATTGGATCGGGTTCGATGTATCCCGAAGTTTTGCGGGAACACATTCAGAAATGTAAAAAAGCTACCGATAAACCTTTTGGGGTAAATGTCCCGATGTTGTATCCCTACATCGAGGAAATCATCAACATTATTGTCGAAGAAGGCGTGAAAATAGTTTTCACTTCGGCTGGAAATCCAAAAACCTGGACTTCTTTTTTGAAGGAAAAAGGAATAACGGTAGTTCACGTGGTGAGCAGTTCCGCTTTTGCCTTGAAAGCGCAAGTGGCCGGAGTCGATGCCGTGGTTGCCGAAGGTTTTGAAGCCGGAGGACACAACGGAAGAGAAGAAACCACGACTTTTACCTTGATTCCGATGGTGAAAGAAAAAATCAAGATTCCGCTGATTGCCGCTGGCGGAATTGCAACCGGTCGAGGAATGCTGGCCGCCATGGCTCTTGGAGCAGATGGCGTGCAAGTGGGAAGTCGTTTTGCCGCATCGGTGGAATCATCGGCGCACGAAAATTTCAAAAACAAAATTATCGAAACCAAGGAAGGGGAGACGCAGCTCACCTTGAAAGAATTGGCTCCCGTTCGATTAATCAAGAATAAATTTTACCAAGACGTTCAGCAATTGTATTCAAAATGTCCAACGAAAGAAGAGTTGGCGGCACTTTTGGGCAGGGCAAGAGCAAAGCACGGTATGTTTGAAGGTGATTTGGACGAAGGCGAACTCGAAATTGGGCAAATTTCGGGATTGATTCACGACATTAAACCAGCTGCGGACATTATTTTGGAAATGATTGCAGACTTTGAACAAGCTAGAAAAGAAGTCGATAAATTTGATTTCTAGTTTCAAATTTTATTACTTTTGAAGACCTACTAATTTTATACTTAAATGGCGAAAATAAAAACAATTATTGTTCTGGCTTTTTTTGCAATGGGATTGCAACAATCTTATGGTCAAACCTATCGATTCACGACTTCTGGTCTTAGCGTCATGCATAAAGACCAAAAAGGCAAATGGGGCAAATGGTCCGACTTGGATTTAGTCAATATTTTAGTGGCATTGGATACGGATAAAAGCCGAATTGTTGTTTATTCCGAAGTGATTCAATTGTTCGAAATAATTGATTATGTTCCCTTGACAGAAAATGAAACAGACAGTGTTTACTCTTTTACCTGCAAGGACAATAATGGAGACGATTGCACGCTTTCGATTATTACGAGGAAGAAGCAGGACAATCGGAAACAGCTTTACATCAATTATGACAACCGGATTATTGTCTATAATATTTCCAATTACAAATCATAAATAGGTTTAATTTATACCTGTAAAAGGTTCTCACAATCCAGTTTTTTACCATCGAATATGTATTTTGTCTCTATAAAAAGTGTACTATGAAAAAGTTGTTTTTATTGTTGTCGTTTTTCGTGATTGTGGGTATTCAAGCCCAAGAACGTCCTAAATTAGTGGTCGGAATTGTGGTTGATCAAATGAAAATGGAGTATTTATATCGTTTCTCGGATGATTTTTCTCCCAATGGTTTCAAGCGATTAATGGGCAAGGGCTATACGTTCCAGAATATGCATTACAATTATATGCCGACTTATACTGCACCAGGACACGCTTCGATTTATACTGGAACCACACCGGCAACCCACGGAATTGTGAGCAATGAATGGTTTAGCAGAACTTTGAAAAAAGAAATGTATTGCACGGATGATGCTTCCGTAAAAACGATTGGCGACGGCACAAAAGGGGAAGGCGAAATGTCTCCAAAAAACCTGCTCAGTACCACCATTACAGACGAATTGCGATTGGCGACCAACTTCAAGGGAAAAGTTATTGGAATGAGTTTGAAAGACAGGGGAGCTATTCTGCCGGCAGGACATTTTGCCAACTGGGCTTTTTGGTACAGCAAAACAGGGTCTTTTATTTCCAGCACTTTTTATGGCGAGAAATTACCGGATTGGGTAACGGAATTCAACCAAGAAAAAAGATATATGCCTTATATTACCAAGGGTTGGGATTTGTTGAAACCTATTGCCGCCTACAACGAAAGTATGGAAGACGACAATCCTTATGAAGGAAAATTATACGACAGTAAAGCACCAGTTTTCCCATACAATCTAAAAGATATGTATGACAAAAATGATGCTGGAGTGATTCGAGTAACTCCTTTCGGAAATGATTTTTTGGCTGAATTTGCCAAGAGAGCCATCGAAAAAGAGGAATTAGGAAAAGATGATGTTACTGATTTTTTGACAGTTAGTTTTTCCTCTACAGATTATGTGGGGCACATTCTTGGGCCACGTTCGATGGAACTGCAAGACACTTATTTGCGACTAGATCAAACTATTGCCGATTTGTTGACTTATTTGGACAAAACTGTAGGCAAAGACAATTATTTGCTTTTCTTGACCGCAGACCATGCAGGTGCAGAAAACGGTAGTTACCTAAAAGACCATAAATACAATGTTACCAACCTGGAAGGAAAGGAAATTAGAAAAGATTTAAAAAAGTTTTCTGTTGATACTTTTGGAGAAGATTTGGTCTTGAATTATTCCAGTTGGAATTTGTTCTTCAATAAAGAAATTATCAAAGCCAAAGGTTTGGAATTGGCAAAAGTAAAACAATCCTTCAAGGACTATTTGATGACGCAAAAACAGATAAAAAGAGTCTATACCGAAGAAGAAATTCTAGCCTCCACAGGGAATGATTATTACCTGAATTTCATTGCAAAAGGGTATGACGTCACGCAAAACGGGGATTTGATTGTTCTGGATAAACCGGGTTATATTCAACACGGAACAACTGGAACAACTCACGGTACTACTTACACTTATGATACACACGTGCCCTTGTTGTTCTACGGATGGAACGTTAAACACGGAGAATCGTTCAACAAAAAAGTAATTACCCAAATTGCCCCAACGATTGCCCAAAAAATTAAAATCAGCTTTCCAAACGGAACGGAAGCCAATGTCTTGGAAGAGGTTTTGGGGGAGAAATAATATTTTAATACTTTTCTTTTCTGTTATTTCAGGATGGAACAAATCAAAAAGAAATCCCATTTCATTTTTAATTGAAATGGGATTTTTTTATGGATTCCGAAATATCGGAGCTGGGCTTATTTTACGACAACAGCATCTTCGATGAGAACATCGTATTTATAACCTGAGCCTAAATCTTTATTTAAAACAACTTTGCCTTTTAGGGAAACTATTTCATCCACTTTCAACTTGGCCAAAGAAGTAATCGTGATGTCGTTAAATCCGTTAAAACTTGTTCCGTCTTGTAAATGAATCCAGTTTTTCGACATGATGTCTGGCATAAACTTTACCACTTTACCTGTTAAAATAACGGTTTTACCAGCTAATTTATCTCTAGTTGAAAACAAATCAAATAGGGAGATTCCACCTTTGGCCAAAGTAATTCCTTTTGCCAACTCGGTGACAGGCGCTATTTTTTTAGGATCTATGACAGTTTCAGTTACTGCAGCAGGAGGGTTTGGATCTGTTAATCCTTCAACAAAGAAAACTGAATCAAAAGTTCTTTTTAAATCTTTGCTTTCAAATTTTTTCATCTCCATTCCGCCTTCATAGGTATAGGTTTTTCCTATTTCTACTTCTGTTAACGGAACAGCTATCCAATATTCTTTTTCTCCTTCGGTTACCAAAAGATAGGTGTAGGCTTTTGCATTTAAAACTTCTTTGACAGTGATTTCATGGAAATTTGAATCTGCATCTAAATTTTCCACTGCCGTTGCAACTTCAGGCTTTTCATTATTAGGTTTGCATTGAACCAAAACCAACAATGCCACTATACTTGCCACACTCCAAATTGTTATTTTTTTCATTTTTTTATATTTAATTGTTCGATGTGAAATTAACCAAATTAAAAGCTGTTCAATATGATAAAACTCATGTTTTAAAAGAGAATTCATTTAGCTGATAAAATCGACATTCTCATTTTAAAGAAACTGGATTCCCTAACTATGAAGTAAATCTAATATAATTTAATCTCAAAAAAAAATCCCATTTCAATTTTGTTGAAATGGGATTCGTTATTTATTATGCTGTTGCTATTACTGGCAACGGGATTTGATTTTTAAGTAAATCCTCGAAAGTTTCCTGGGTTCGTATCAAATGACCTTCTCCGTTTAACCACAATACTTCGGCTGGTTTGTAGCGAGAATTGTAGTTGGATGACATCGAGAAGCAATAAGCTCCGGCATTTCTGAAACTCAAAATATCACCTTCGTTGATTTCGGATATTCTACGGTTGTTGGCGAAAGTATCTGTTTCGCAAATGTACCCCACAACGGAGTAGAAACGCTCTTTTCCTTTTGGGTTGGAGATGTTTTCGATATGATGTTGCGAGCCGTAAAACATTGGTCGAATCAAGTGGTTGAAACCACTGTCGATTCCAGCAAAAACAGTTGAAGTAGTTTGTTTTACCACATTTACTTTGGCCAAGAAATAACCAGCTTCACTTACCAAGAATTTTCCAGGTTCAAAAATCAAGGTCAAATCTTTCCCATATTCTTTACAGAAAGCATTGAATCTTTTGGATAATTTTTTTCCTAATTCTTCAATATCGGTTTCAACATCGTCTTTTTTGTAAGGCACTTTGAAACCACTTCCGAAATCTAAAAACTCTAAATTTTTGAAACTTTTGGCTGCGTCAAACAAGATTTCTGCCGCATACAAGAATACTTCAATATCCAATATATCAGAACCCGTGTGCATGTGGATTCCAACGATATTCATTTTTGTGTTCTCGACAATGCGAACCAAATGTGGCAATTGATGAACTGAAATGCCAAATTTACTGTCGATATGACCTACAGAAATGTTGGCGTTTCCACCAGCCATCACGTGTGGGTTTAGGCGGATGCAAACAGGAACGTTTGGATGTTTTGTTCCAAATTGTTCCAATATCGACAAATTGTCAATGTTGATTTGAACTCCCAAAGCCGATACTTCTTCGATTTCTTCCAAAGAAACACCGTTTGGCGTAAAAAAGATTTGATCAGGAGAATATCCTGCATGAAGTGCGAGTTGAACTTCTTGAATCGAAACAGCGTCGATACATGAACCCATTTCTCTCAACAATTGAAGAATGGCAATGTTGGACAACGCCTTCATGGCATAATTGATGCGCAATTTCTCTACTTTAGAAAAAGCACTTGTTAATCTTTTATATTGTGATTGAATTTTTGCCGCATCATAGACGTATAATGGACTTCCAAATTGTTCTGCTAATTGTACTAATTCTTTTGCTTGCATTGTGATACATTTTTGGCAAATTTATTATTCTTTATTGATACACACAAGTAATAATTGAAAACAAACAAAATATAACAAATTGTTTGAAAAACGAAATTTCATTTCTTTTTCTTGGTTTTTTAAAACAAAAAAAGACCTTGAAAATGAATCAAGGTCTTTTAAAAAATAGTTGTTTGTTATTATACAGTTGGCAAATCACCACCTTCTTTGGTTGGTAAATTGGTTGATCCCATTAAATATAAATCAACTTCTCTTGCAGCCTCGCGACCTTCGGAGATAGCCCAAACGATTAACGATTGTCCTCTTCTCATGTCACCAGCAGTGAAGATGTTGGGAACATTGGTTTGATAATTTGTAGCTTTATAGTTGCTTCTGAAATCCGTTTCTAACCCTAATTGGCTGCTCAATGTTTTTTCAGGACCTGTGAAACCTAAGGCCAACAAGGCTAAATCACAAGGCCAAGTTTTTTCGGATCCTGCCACTTCAATTAATTCAGGACGTTGTCCAGGAACCAATTTCCATTCTACATTAACTGTTTTCAGGGCGATTAATTTACCATTGGCATCTTTTACGAATTCTTTGGTGTTGATCAACCAGTTTCTTTCCACTCCTTCTTTGTGAGAAGAAGAAGTTTTCAGTTGTAGTGGCCAATAAGGCCAAGGAGTTGTTTCGCTTCTTCCTACTGGAGGTTTTGGCATAATCTCAAAGTTGGTCACTGATTTGGCACCATGACGGTTTGAAGTTCCCACACAGTCAGAACCGGTGTCACCACCACCAATCACGATAACATCTTTTCCGGTAGCCAATACTTGGTTTTCTACTTTTTGACCGAATACCACTTTGGTTTGCTGTGTCAAGAAATCCATTGCTTGAACCACTCCATCAGCATCGGCTCCTGGAGTTGGCAAGCCTCTTCTTTCTGTTGCTCCACCGCAAAGCACGATAGAATCAAAAGCTTTCAAGTCATTGATATCGTAGTTTACACCAACGTTGGTATTTACTTTAAACGTGATACCTTCGGCTTCCAAAATAGCTACACGACGGTCAATAATTCCTTTTTCCAATTTGAAGTTAGGAATTCCGTAACGCAACAATCCTCCAACAGCATCGTCTCTTTCGAATACGGTAACCAAGTGTCCTGCTCTGTTCAATTGTTGTGCTGCAGCCAACCCTGCTGGGCCAGAACCTACAACGGCAACTGTTTTTCCAGTTCTTGTTTTTGGAGGTTGTGGTTTGATCCATCCTTCTGCGAAGGCGCGTTCAACGATATTTTTTTCTATGTTTTCAATTGAGATTGGCTCTGCAATAATTCCCAATACACATGCTTTTTCGCAAGGAGCTGGGCATAAACGTCCCGTGAATTCAGGGAAATTATTGGTTGAATGTAGTATCCAAGAGGCTTTTTGCCATTCACCTTGGTGTACCATATGATTGAAATCTGGAATTAAATTTCCTAGAGGGCATCCACTATGACAAAAAGGAATTCCACAATCCATGCAACGAGATCCTTGTTTTGTAATTTCAGCATCACTCAAAGGAACCGTAAATTCATTATAATGTCCTACACGCTCTTTTACCGCAGTGTATGATTCATCTTGTCTTTCGAATTCTTTAAAACCTGTTACTTTTCCCATTATTATGCTGTTAATTCTTCTACCATTTGTTCTTCTGTTTCCAGACGTTTTAACGCTTTTTTGTACTCTATAGGCATTACTTTCACAAATTTGTTCAAGCTAGTTGACCAATCTGCCAATAATTCTTTTCCTTTTGTACTTTTTGTGTAGCGTACGTGTTTTTCAATCAATGCTTTCAATTCTTCAGCTTCTTCTGCTTCTATTGTTTCAAATGCAATTGATTCGGTATTACACAATCCGTTTGTGAATTTGTTTTCAGGATCGTAGATGTAAGCAATACCTCCACTCATACCAGCAGCAAAGTTTCTTCCAGTTTTACCCAAAACAATTACTTTACCACCTGTCATGTATTCGCAGCCGTGGTCTCCAACTCCTTCCACAACTGCTGTTGCACCAGAATTACGAACGGCAAAACGTTCTCCCGCAATACCATTTATGTAGGCTTCTCCTTCAATTGCTCCAAACAAACAAACGTTTCCAACGATAATATTGTTTTCGGCAATGAATGTCGCTTTTGCAGGTTTCTTGATGATTAATTTAGCACCAGAAAGTCCTTTTCCTAAATAGTCATTGGTGTTTCCTTCAACCGTGAATGTCAATCCGTGAGCACTGAACGCACCCAAACTTTGACCGGCAGAACCTTTGAAGTTGATGTTTAAAGTGTCTTCCGGTAAACCAAGGTATCCGTATATTTTTGAAATTTCATTACTTACAATAGCTCCAACAGAACGGTCGGTGTTTTTGATAGGGTAATTCAAAGTCATTTTTTCTTTTCTGTACAACGCACGATGTGAATCTTTCAAGATTTGGAAATCAAGTACATTGTCTAAACCATGATCTTGTTTTTCAGTGTTCCTAACAATTCTTTCGCTATATCCGTCTGGAGTGTGCAAGATGGATGACAAGTCTAAACCTTTTGCTTTATAATGCGTGATGGCTTTGTTGGAATTAATTTTGTGAGTTTGTCCCACCATTTCCTCTAAAGTTCTGAAACCTAATTGAGCCATAATACCTCTTAATTCTTCTGCAACATAATAGAAGAAATTGATAACGTGTTCAGGTGTTCCTTTGAAGTTTTTACGCAATTCTTTGTCTTGGGTTGCTATACCAACTGGACAGGTATTCAAGTGACATTTACGCATCATGATACAACCAGAAGCTACAAGTGGGGCAGTGGCAAAACCAAATTCTTCAGCTCCCAATAAAGCAGCGATAGCCACGTCACGACCTGTTTTTAATTGTCCGTCACATTCCACTACGATTCTGCTTCTTAGGTTGTTTAAAACCAAGGTTTGTTGTGCTTCGGCCAATCCAAGTTCCCAAGGAAGACCGGCGTGTTTCAATGATGTCAGAGGAGAGGCTCCAGTTCCACCATCATAACCTGCGATTAACACAACGTCTGCTTTTGCTTTGGCAACACCTGCTGCAATTGTTCCAACACCTACTTCGGAAACCAATTTCACGTTGATGCGAGCTTCTCTGTTGGCATTTTTTAAGTCGAAAATTAATTGTGCCAAATCTTCGATAGAATAAATATCATGGTGTGGCGGTGGCGAAATCAATCCAACATAAGGAGTTGAGTTACGAGCCGATGCAATCCAAGGCAATACTTTTTCCCCTGGCAACTGTCCGCCTTCTCCAGGTTTTGCACCCTGGGCCATTTTGATTTGAATTTCTTTTGCACTGGACAAGTAGTGTGAAGTTACCCCAAAACGTCCAGAAGCTACTTGCTTGATGGCCGAGTTGCGACTGTCTCCATTCATGTCTGGTTGAAAACGTTTTCTGTCTTCTCCACCTTCTCCAGAATTGGATTTACCACCAATACGGTTCATGGCGATAGCTAAATTCTCGTGTGCTTCTCTAGAGATGGATCCATAAGACATGGCTCCTGTTTTGAAACGTTTCACGATTTCAGTCCAAGGTTCTACTTCATCCAATGGGATCGGATTCAAGTTGTCAAATTCGAATAAACCACGAATAGTCATTAAATTTTGAGCCTGATCGTTTACTGCTCTAGAATATTCATCATAGCTGGTTTGGTCGCTCAAACGTACAGCTTGTTGTAATTTGGCAATCGTGGTTGGGTTGAACATATGTCTTTCCCCATTACGTCTCCATCTGTACTCACCACCTATATTTAATCCCAATCGGTTTGGAATTAAATTGTCTGGATAAGCATATTTGTATCTTTCGTTAATTTCTTTTTCGATTTCATACAATCCAATACCTTGAATTCTTGAAGCTGTATACGGGAAATATTTTTCAACAAATTTAGAGTTGAAACCAACAATTTCGAAAATTTGGGAACCTCTGTACGAGTGTAATGTAGAGATTCCGATTTTGTTCATGATTTTCAAAATTCCTGAACCAATTGCCTTGTTGAAATTATACACGGCTTTTTCTTCGTCTATCCCCGTGATAAAGCCTTCTCTTACTTGAACACGGATGATTTCGTTTACCATGTAAGGATTGATGGCACTTGCACCATATCCAAACAAAGTGGCGAAATGATGTGGTTCACGTGGTTCGGCAGATTCGATGATGATATCAAAATAAGAACGCTTGCGCAAACGGTTCATTTGGTGGTTAACATAAGAACAAGCCAACAAAGATGGGATAGGAGCAAACTCCTTGTTCACGCCTCTATCAGACAAGATGATAATGTTGGTGCCTCTTTCTATTGCTTTCGTGATTTGAACAATAATGGCATCCAAGGCATCTTCCAATCCGTTCAATCCTTTTGCTTTAGGATATAATATTTGGAAAGTCTCCGCTTTGAAATGGTCTATCGAAATGTTTCTTATTTTTTCTAAATCCCTGTTGGAAATAACCGGATTTTGAATTCTTAATTTTCTGCATTGTTTGCTGGAAATATCAAAAATGTTTCGGTCTTGACCCAATGCCAAACTGATGTCTGTAACAATTTCTTCACGAATTCCATCCAAAGGTGGATTGGTAACTTGGGCGAATAATTGTTTGAAATAGTTGGAAATTAATTGTGGTCTATCAGACAATACGGCAAGAGGCGTGTCTGTTCCCATGGAACCTAAAGCTTCTTTTCCAGTCTGTGCCATAGGAGTAATCATGTCTTGAATATCCTCTAATGTATAGTTGAAAAGACGTTCTCTTGTAGGTAAGTCGATAGTTTCTATTGGACAAACTTCAGAAGTGAAAGGTACATCTCTTAAGTGCAGTCTGTATTCTTTCAACCATTCTTGGTATGGTCTTTCAGAAACGATTTTACTTTTAATTTCCTCGTCATTAATGATGCGTCCTTCGTTCATGTCAACCAAGAACATTTTTCCTGGTTCCAATCTACCGTGACTTTCCACGTCTTCCGGATCAATTTCCACAACACCAATTTCTGATGCCATAATTAATTTTCCGCTTTTGGTTACGGTATATCTAGAAGGTCTTAAACCATTACGATCCAATAAAGCTCCCACATAATCCCCATCAGAAAACGGAACCGAAGCAGGGCCATCCCATGGCTCCATAATACAAGCATTGTACTCGTAGAATGCTTTTCTTTCGGCAGACATGGTTTTGTGCTTTTCCCATGCTTCTGGAATCATCATCATCATTACTTCCGGCAATGATCTTCCTGTGTGCATCAACAATTCAACCACCATGTCCATGGAAGCCGAATCCGATTTTCCAGGAATAATGATTGGGAATAATTTCTCGATTTGCGGTCCGAAAACCTCGCTTTTCATGATTTCTTCACGAACACGCATTCTACTCACGTTACCACGCAAAGTATTGATTTCTCCATTTTGACAGATGTATCTAAATGGTTGAGCCAAATCCCATGAAGGCATTGTATTGGTAGAGAAACGTTGGTGAACCAATGCTAAACGCGTTACCAAATCGGTTTGTTGCAAGTCGGTATAATATGGTCCGATATCTTCGGGCATAATAATACCTTTATATATTAAGGTAGTGGTCGAGAAACTCGGAATGTAAAAGTACGAGCTTTCAGATATTTTAGAATTGATAATGGTATGCTCCGTAATTTTACGGGCAGCATATAATTTAGCTTTGAAGGTAGCATCATCAATTGGTTCACTTTTTCCAACGAAAATTTGATCAATTTTTGGTTCTGATGCTGCTGCAATTGGACCCAATTGGGTAGAATCCACAGGAACTTCTCTCCATCCTAAAATGGTTAATCCTTGGTTCTTGATTTCTTTTTCGAATGTATTTTTACAAAAAAGGTATTGATTTTCCGTTTGTGGTAAAAATACCATTCCCACAGCATACTCGCGCGCTTCCGGTAATTTGAAATCGCAAACTCTATTGAAATATTCGTGAGGTATGTCAATTAATAGTCCAGCGCCATCTCCAGTTTTCCCGTCAGAACTCACACCTCCACGATGTTCGAGTTTTACAAGGATTTCTAATGCGTCGTGTATGATTTGATTTGTTTTCTCGCCTTTAAGGTTGCAGATAAACCCAGCCCCACAGTTTTCATGCTCGAATTCTGGCAAATAAAGACCTTGTTCTTTAATTTTCATGCTTATTAATTTTTATGCAAAAATAAAGATTTCATTAAATATAATGAATTGAAAACGTTGCTTACTTTCCATTTTTACAGTAATAATAGAAAAACGTTTAATAATTGATTAATAATTCATTCTTGTACATCGAAATTGATAAATTGATAATTTTTTTTAGGACTCAAAGTATAAATTTGTGTTAAATTAATGTTATTCTTACTTTTATTAGTGTTACTTCAATCATCATATTAGTACAAAAAACTAACATTTTGTGAAAAACCTTCTGGAGTTCGACTGATGGAGCTTAAATCGGCTTAAAACAACTAATTTTTCTTTTATTGTGATTTAGTCTTTTATTCCAGAAAAATATTTTAGAGTTAAGATGAATTTATCTATTTTTGTCGCACACTATTCCAGAAATAAATTAGGAATTTGCCAAATACTTTAATATGGACATACACGAATACCAAGGAAAAGAGATTCTAGCCAGCTATGGCGTAAAAGTGCAACGCGGTTATGTGGCTAACAACCCACAAGAAGCAGTTGCCGCTGCAAAACGATTAACTGCCGAAACTGGGACAGGATGGCATGTTGTAAAAGCCCAAGTTCACGCAGGTGGACGTGGAAAAGGTGGTGGAGTTAAACTTGCCAAGAACCTTCAACAAGTGGAAGAAATTTCACAACAAATAATCGGGATGCAATTGATCACGCCTCAAACATCTGCCGAGGGTAAAAAAGTACATAAAGTTTTGATTGCCGAAGATGTTTATTATCCAGGCGAAAGTGAAACTTCAGAGTTTTATATGTCTGTTTTGTTGAACAGAAGTAAAGGTCGCAACATGATTATGTATTCTACCGAAGGTGGAATGGATATTGAAGAAGTGGCTGAACACACTCCTCACTTAATTTTCACGGAAGAAATTGATCCAACTGTTGGGTTGCAAGGTTTTCAAGCAAGAAGAATTGCTTTTAATCTAGGTCTTTCTGGAAATGCTTTCAAAGAAATGGTTCAGTTTGTGGATGCTTTATACAAAGCTTACATCGGTTCTGACGCTTCGATGTTTGAAATCAATCCAGTATTGAAAACTTCCGACAACAAAATTATTGCTGTTGATGCCAAAGTAAATTTAGACGACAACGCTTTGTTCCGTCATCCAAAATTAGCCGAAATGCGTGACGTTCGTGAGGAAAACCCTATTGAAGTGGAAGCGAAAGAAGCAGGTTTGAACTATGTGGATTTGGACGGAACCGTAGGTTGCATGGTAAACGGAGCCGGACTTGCCATGGCAACGATGGATTTAATTAAATATGCAGGTTTTGAACCGGCAAACTTCTTGGACGTTGGTGGAACTGCCGATGCAAAACGTGTGGAATTAGCGTTCCGCATCATTTTGAAAGATCCAAACGTAAAAGCAATTTTGATCAACATTTTTGGAGGAATCGTTCGTTGTGACCGTGTTGCCCAAGGTGTTGTTGATGCTTACAAAAATATGGGTGACGCTATCACGGTGCCAATCATTGTTCGTTTGCAAGGTACAAATGCAGAGATTGCCAAAGAATTAATTGATAATTCAGGAATGCCGATCTTGTCTGCAGTACAATTTCAAGAAGCTGCCGATCAAGTACAAGCTGCACTTTCTTAATCAAACAAGAAATACTTTTATACTAAAATCCTGAGTGAGAGCTCAGGATTTTTTTGTTGTATAAATAAGATGTTTTCCTGATGTTAACACAGTGTTATAGGGTTAATCAGGTTTCAAATATTAGATTTCTGCATGGTTTCATTGCTTTTTTTGTAGATATGTTAATTTTATTAATCAACATAAATTGATATGCTAATTTTAATTTACTAAAATTATGGATTCAATTTATCAATATTTATAATGCTGTTTATCATTGTGTTAAGTTCTGTTTTGGGGTGGTGTTTTCTTTGGAAAGGATTGTAGTTTTGAATTGTCAAAAAGAACATTTAACTTAAAAATGAATATCATGAAAAAATTAATTTTATCCATTTCGCTAGTATTATTTATGAGCGTTTCATTTGTTTCAGCAAAAGAAACGAGCTCTAAAAAAAATCATGTTAGAGTATCCAAAGAATTATCAAGACTACTTAGCCCAACTTCGGATATCGGAGAATTGGAAGATGAAAAAGTGGTTAAAGTAAAAATTAGAATCAATTCAAATAATGAAATCGTGGTTTTGCAAACCAACTCAACCAATGTGGAGTTAAACAACTACATTAAAAACAATTTAAATTACAAAATGCTTAATTCAACGGAATTAAAGGTAGATCAAGATTATGTTTTTGACGTGAAATTCAAATCCTAAATGATTAGCCAGACATTTTTGTCAGAATCCTGAGTTTTTACTCAGGATTTTTTTTGCGACAGGGTTTGTCGCTTTTTTGTTTTATAGCCAAAATGATTTTACCCATAAAATAAAGTTATCATAAGAATCCAAATTTGTCTTGGGTATGCAATACTTTTACACAAATATAATTCTGCAAAGAGATGAAACTTCACATACAAAATAATTTTACAACCGAATTGCCAGCTGACTCCAGTGAAATCAATATACCGAGACAGGTAGAGCAAGCTTGTTTTTCGTATGTACAGCCAAAACAGCCATCAAATCCGTCTTTGATTCATACTGCTGTGGAGGTGGCCAATTTGTTTGGAATATCCCAAGAAGACATTCTTTCAGCTGATTTTTTGAATACCTTTTCAGGAAATACTGTTTATCCAGGAACTAAACCGTACGCTCTAGCTTATGCCGGACATCAGTTCGGGAATTGGGCAGGGCAATTGGGAGACGGTCGTGCCATCAATCTAACTGAAGTAGTCTATAATGATAAGTCATGCACTTTGCAGTTAAAAGGAGCTGGACCTACACCTTATTCCCGTACCGCAGATGGTTTTGCAGTATTGCGATCTTCCATACGCGAGCATTTGTGTGCAGAAGCCATGCATTATTTGGGTGTCCCGACCACGCGTTCACTTTCGTTGATGCTTTCCGGCGACCAAGTTTTGCGTGACATACTTTACAGCGGAAATCCGGCTTATGAAAAAGGAGCCATCGTCTGCAGGGTGGCAGCATCGTTTATTCGTTTTGGTAATTTTGAATTGTTTGCTTCCAGAAATGACCTTGCCACGCTTCAATCGTTGACGGATTATACCATCAAACATCATTTTCCCGAGATTAAAAGTGAAGGCGTAGAAAAATACCTTGACTTTTTTCAAGCGGTATCACAAACTACTCTGGACATGATTGTTCATTGGCAACGCGTTGGCTTTGTCCATGGTGTCATGAATACCGATAATATGTCGATCCACGGCATAACTATTGATTACGGTCCCTATGGATGGCTGGAAGATTACAATCCAAACTGGACTCCCAATACAACCGATAGGCAACACAAAAGATACCGATTTGGCAATCAACCCGAAATGGCGCTGTGGAATTTATACCAATTGGCCAATGCTTTGTATCCTTTAATCAATGATGCCAAACCACTCGAAGCTGTTTTGAATACTTTTAGTACTGATTATCAAAAGGAATATTTGAATATGATGCGGAATAAACTCGGGTTCAAAATAATGAAAGACGAGGATGCTATTTTAATTGAAAGCCTAATCGAACTCCTTCAATTGGTTGAAACTGACATGACTATTTTCTTTAGAAATTTGGGTAGTATCCAGAAAGAGGATTCAGCTGAAATTGCTTTTGATAAAATTGCAGCCGCTTTTTACGATGAAAAAGCGCTTAATGAATCTATTTTGGATAACTGGCATGCTTGGCTGGGGTACTACAGAGACCGAATCAATCAAGAAACGGTATCGGATGCTGAAAGAAAAGAGCACATGAATGCCGTAAATCCCAAATATGTATTGCGAAATTACATGGCACAATTGTGTATTGATGACGCCGACAAGGGAGATTATTCATTGCTTAATGAACTGTTTGAATTGCTTAAAAAGCCTTATGAAGAGCAACCAGAGAATCAAAAATGGTTTGCCAAAAGACCTGATTGGGCCAGGGATAAAGTAGGCTGTTCCATGTTGAGTTGTAGTTCTTAGCGGTTTTTTGAAATCAAACCTATTAAAAAAGCAGTAGTGAATTTTTATTTACCACTGCTTTTTTGCTTTTAAACTATATTCTGAAATTTTCAAGTTTCAGTTTTGGGTTCGATGTCCGTATTTATAATGCGTATGTCATGTTGGGCAAATGGTATGACGATATTGTTTTCTTTTAATTTTTTGTCAATGGCAATTATCAATTCACTTCTGGTGTCGTTATCGAATTCAAAGTGCTTAATCCAGTATTTTAAAACTATGTCAATCGAGCTGTCGCCAAATTTAGTGAACCATATTCCCGGTATTGGTTTCATGAGTACATTTTTGTTTTTTTTCAAGATTTCAAAAAGTAAATTTTGCAATAATTCCAAATCGGTTCCATAAGCCACCCCAAATCGAATTTCAGATCTGCGGGTACTGCTTCCGAGTGTCCAATTGGTTAAATTTTGATTCAAAAGTTCCCCGTTTGGAATAATCACGTCAGCTCCGTCATATGTTGTGACCACGCTACTTCGTATGCCTATGGATTTCATTTTTCCGGATTGAGTGCCAACCTCAATAATGTCGTTTATACTTACCGGCTTTTCAAAGGCTATGATGAGCCCGCTTATTAAATTATTGACCAGGCTTTGCATGCCAAAACCGATACCAACTCCCAAGGCACTGATGATTAATGTTATTCTGTCCAAGGGGATTCCTGCTGATGCGAATGCCACCAGAACACCTAAAGTTACTATGGCTATTCGGGATAAAAACAACCAGCTGCCAAAATCTTTTGTCTTGTTTTTAGTGTTGATGATTTGACTTTCGGAAGCTAAAAAAGAAACCACTTTTGAAATAAAACTAGACAATAGAATCACGAGAATAAATGTCACAATGTTTTGATAAGTAAACGAAATGTTTCCAATGCTTCGTGGTTCCGAAATGGAATTTCTGAAAGGTTCAACAATATTTTGAAAAGTAAACGTGTTTCTGACCATCAGCAAAAAACAACAAACAAAAATCAACAGATAAAACCCAATGGAAAATTGATGGGGAATACTTTTTATGGTTTGTTTCGGCTTATCTTCATCAACTTCATTCAAAATTTTGTTCATCAGGCCAATCTCCTTGACAATAACGAAGGTAGTGTAAAGGGCAAAAACTACCACGACTGTATACACAGCTTTGGTCATTAAAAATTTACCTAGATTGTAATGACCGTTTACCAAGAAGTAAAAGGAGAAAATTTGAATGGTTGCCGCTAAAAGGATATACCATAAATAAATTTTTCTTTGAATTTGATCTCTATTTATAAATGCATAAATCCCTATTGAAATGCCCAAAGTATTTATCGCCAAAATTAAATAAGATTCCCCTACAAAGTGGATTAGAATGATGAGATCAAACAATGCCATTAAATTCAATACAAAAATGGCAATCCAGATTTTCCATACGAATATCTTGGTAATCGATTTCCACATCATTATGGTCAATGAAATGGTCGATGTTGTCCAGATTATGATAGAAAAAATTAGCGGAGGCATGGGAAGAACAAATTGGTATAAACTCAATCCTACCAAAATAGCCGATGCAAAAGGGTTGTTTAGGAAATGAACGTCAATCAACATGTTCTTTTCATAGCCTAAATTTAGGAATTTCCTCTTTTGTAATCTAAAATATATCCCTAAACCGATTATTAAAACCAGCATAGCAACAATAGAATTGATATTATTTATGATATAAAAATAAAAGACCAAATTGTTTGTTTTAATGGAAAAAGCCAAAGGATCTTGAATCATTAATGTTTTGATGTTCGGGCGCTCAAAAACAGCCACTTTTTTAGTGAATAATTGGTCAAGTTCCAATTGTCTGAGTCTGTCGTTTTCTATAATATCCGATTCAATTTTATATTTCAATTGGTCTCCCAAAATTTTTAATGTTTGAATGCTGTCCACGGCATTTTTCAATCTTTCAGAAACCATGTCAATGTCGGAACTCATCTTCAAAGAATTCAGGCGATAAATTTCCCTGGCCACTGAATCTGTTGGAACAAAATACAGATTTTTATCAGCCACCAATGAATCAATTTTTTCTTGTGTTTTGCTGAGTTCATTGTTTTCAATACTTATTTTCTCCAAACGATTACTGGTGCGTTTTAACAATTCATCTAGTAGAATTGAAGTGGAATTCAGATTTCTGTCAGTCAAAACCTTGAATTGTTTTCCAATAATTCCCTTAACGGCAAATTCTTCCCATTCTTTCAATTGGTGGATTTCTTCGGTAATGTCCTTGTAAGCAAATCCTTTGTCCAAAAGAAACTTCGCATTCTGGACTTGCAATTCAATCAAATTGAAAGTTTTGTTTTGTTTTTGGATTTTTTGGTAAGTGATGTATTTTTCCTGACTTTCCTTCTTGTCATTTTCGGCTTTCTTTTCAAGTGCAATCTGGTTTAGACTATTTTTGATTCCAATTTTATGGGTCGTGGAATCTATTTCTTTTTTGGTGGATTGGGCAGCAATCGAAAGACAGGAAATTAGGGTAAAAAAAATAAAAATAGTTCTCCAATTAGTGCCGTTATTCATTTTGACAGGCTTGATCTTCTGAATGGTGAAATTTAACATGGCTTCAGTTATATTTTTTGTTTACTTTTTTGTGCTTGGCTTTTCTGTAATTATTTAAAAAATGGTTCCATCCCGTTTATTTGTCCCTGGATCCAACACTTGATGGAAATGAATTAAGAAAGGTTGTTTTTTTTACTATTTCAATTGGATATTATTAGATGGGTGTATGTCAAATTTAATAAAAAACATTAGTTTACACCACATATCATTAAAAAGAGTTGGTTGCAAATGATGTTTGGATGCCGTGAATTTTAGGCATAAAAAAACCTGAACTTTCATTCAGGTTAATCAATTATCGTTGTCCTATATTTTGAGTAGGACGGTATTCGCAAACTATTCGTTGTCTTACGATTTCTTGTTTTTTCCAAAATTGAATTTCACTTTCTCGACTACTTGAACTTTGGGAGCCGGTTTTTTGAAAGGTTTCTTTTTTGCCGCCGTACTTTTTTGTCCCGGCTTTTGATCGCCTCTGGCTCTTTCTTCGTCTTTTGGTTTTGCCTTAAATTCGGTTCTTTCTTTTTGTCCTTCTTTTACGGGAATTTCGGCTTTATGTTTAGCCAAAACCGCTGTTGGATTTTTAGGATTTTCCTTTGTGCCACGAAGATGAATTACGAGTCCATTGAGGAAATTACGCAAGACTTGATCACCACATTCCACATAATTTTCGTGATCTTCGGCACGGAAAAAAGCACTCAATTCTGTTTTTGAAATTCGAAAATCCACTAATTCCAAAATTTCCACTATTTGGTCGTCACGTAGCATCAGGGCTACTCGGAGTTTTTTGAATATATCGTTGTTTGTCATTTTTTATGATTTAAAGTTTAGCCCATCTACTGAGTTCAGGGTGACAATAGTTTTGATTTTTGCAATTTGCATTAAAAAAGCCAAAGATACGCTTTTACAAATCCATCTCGCCATATTTTTTCGTTATGTTATCCGCCTTTGAACATCCTTTTTTGGTTTAGGTGTTGGCATTCACATCGTTTTTCGGCAAGTAAATGATCCATTTTGTTTATGTTGGGAATCATGTTCGCATCTAACAATAAGTTTTCGAATCATTATTATGGATTTTTGTATTTTAGCTAAAAATAATAATTCGATGAACAGTTTCGAGGAAAAAAGAAGTTTACTTTTAGAAATGATCGCTTTTTCAACTGTTGATGGGCAGTTGCACAAAAGAGAATACGAGTTTTTGTCCATTGTGGCTCAAGAACTCCAAATCGAGAAGGATGTTTTTAAAGATTTATTCCACCAAGAATTACCGCAAGTACTCATAAAATCAGAGTTTGGACGTATACAACAATTTTATCGTTTGGCTTTATTGATGCACATTGACGGTGTTTTGCACATTAAAGAAGATAGTGCCATTCAACAAATTGCCCTTAATATGGGGTTGAATCCGGTGGCAACCAAACGCATTCTGAAAATCATGAAAAAGGGGGCAACTCCAATAATTGATCCAGAAGTATTATTGAAAATTTTTCGGGAACAGCATAATTAATTTTGGTGCTTATTCTTTTGAAGCCAATTCAACCAATACATCCACGGAAACAGGTTTGCTCATATATCTCATAATTTCGCCGTAGCTTTCGGCCTTTTTTTTGTCTTCGACAGCAATGGAAGAACTTACGATATAGATGTTGATTTTTTTGTTGATTTTTGATTTTAGGGATTGAAATTCATCCATAAATTCCCAACCATCGAGAATAGGCATATTGATGTCCAGTAAAATAATGTCTGGAAAATTGTTGTTGTTGTCTCCTTCCAATATTTTTTTTAAAGCATTAATGGCTTCATTTCCATTTGGGAATGGAAAACTCTCGGAATACACTTCTGATTTTTGAATTAATTTTTTGATGATTGTTTGGTAAATAAAATCATCATCTATGACCCAGATTATCTTTTTCATTTAGAATAAATTTTAAATGTTGTCCCAACATCAGGAATACTGTCTACGGTTATTGTTCCACCCATGCTTTGAACTTGATTGCTGGTTATGAAAAGACCAATTCCTCTTGCGTCTGAATTGTTGTGGAATGTTTTGTACATGCCGAAAATTTTGTCGCCATTCTTTTTCAGGTCGATTCCAATCCCGTTGTCTGAAACTTCAACGACATTTTTATCGTTTTCTACGTATGCTTTTATGGTTACAATTGGTTTTCGTTCAGGATGTCTATAGCGAACGGCATTCGAAATTAAATTGTAAAGAATGCTTTCAAGGTATGCCGAATTATAATTTATCGTTGTATTTTCAGGGAAGTCCAAGACAAATGTGGCTCCGTTTAATTTGATTTGTTCAGATAGAATATCCTGCGCTTTTTCAATATATTCTTTCAAGTTCAAAGGAGTTATCGTTAAACTCATATTGGTGTTTATGTTTACTACTTTGTTGAGATGATTCATTGTTTCATCCAGCGAAATGGAAACGGATTTAAGCAAACTCATCATTTCCTTTCGTTCGTCTTCTGATTCTGCCGAATCAATTAAATCAATAATTGACTCAATATTGCTGGTATGTGATCTCAAATTATGAGAAACGATATAAGAAAAATTTAAAAGTCTTTTATTCTGTTCTGTAACTAATTGCAGGGTGTTCTTTAAGTCTTCTCGGGCTTCTCTGTCGGCGGTGATGTCCTTAATGAAAGCAATATGACTGGTAGGTTTGTCGTCGTTTTCTTTCAATGGGTAAATGGTCAAGTTTACCCAAATATGCTTTCCAGATTTAGTCAAGTATCTTTTTTCGGAGAAATATTCCGTAATTTGCCCATCGTAAAGTTTTTTTAAAGTCGATGATCTGTCGCTATCCACATCTTCTGGAAGAATTAAATTCAAGACTCCCATCGATTTAATTTCTTCCAATGTATAACCCAGCATTTCAATGAATTTCTTGTTGGCTTCCAATAATTCGACAGTATTAAAATCTATAATTGCAAAACCTATGGTAGATTGGTCAAAAACCGACTTGAATTTCATTTCGTTTTTTAAGAGTCTTGTTTCTTGTTCTTTTAACAAAACCCCCAACTCTTGGGGTTTTTTCAATAATTTTGTTGTCAAGAAGCCAAACAATATCGCTATGATAAAACATAAAATGGCACTCAATAGAACAGGAGTGTATATAATATGTTGTTTTTTTGCAACCAAATAAAGTACGCTGTCACTGTCATTTATGGGTTTGGACACATAATAACTTTTTGATAAATCGGTTATTTCAGGAAGAAAAAATTGTTCTTTGGAAGTATTTGGATTCTTCTTCGAAAGTTGGAAATAATAGTTGGTTTGGTCAACAGCATCAATTCCCGAAAATTTCAATAAAGTTTCCAATTTGATGATAACTGCCGTAAATCCCCAAAACTTGTTGTTGTGGTAAATAGGGAGTCTGCCTACAATGCCAATTCCGTCCTGTCTTAATTTGAAAGGCCCGGCGAAATAAATTTTTTGGGTTTCAACAGATTTTTCCGCCTCTATTCTGAGATCTTTTGAGTCTAAAAGATTCAAATTCATGGCCTTTTTATTGCCTTCCAAAGGATAGATGTACTTTATGACTCCATTTGGAACTAGTTCAACTACACTGACAATAGGATTAGACTCTACAAGCCGCTTGCCAATTGTGTCAAAATTTTGGGGAATACCATCGTTATTAAGAGTCAGGGCAAGGGAAACAGAGGTAGTGTAACAGTTTTTTAGGGATTGTTCAATATTTTGATGAACCTCTTCCAGAATGTAAATCATTTCTTTTTGTTCCTGTTCTTTCAGAATTTGATTTCGAAGGAAACTAACGGTAATAGTACCGAAACTAAGAAAAAAAAAAAGTAAAAACCCTGAAAACTTGGGTCTGGAAGATAACCAATTTATGAAATTAGACCATAATGTTCTTTCTTTTTCCATTTATAGTTTTTAATGATTTTTTCATCAATTTCTTAAATCAATATAAACTTAATATTTTTTTATTAGTTAAAGTATTTTAAATAAGATTATTTTGTGATTTTATTTAAGGAGAAATTATTGACAAGCTTCATATTGTTAGTTTTACTTTTTTCCTATTGAGAGTAAAAATAATTTTATGCCAATTGTTCCTGCAAGGCTTTAATGGCATCACGAAGTTTTGCAGCCTGCATAAAATCTAGCTCTTTGGCGGCTTTCTCCATCGATTTTCGTTTTTCACGAATCAATTTTTCGATTTCAGGTTTGGATAAATAGGCTGTTTCGGGTTCGGCGGCCGTGTTCAAAATATGTCCCAATTCGTATTCTACCAATTTGTTATTGGTAAACGCACTTTCAATTTTTTTGTTTAAGGCAACAGGAACCTGGTTGTTCTCGGTATTGAAATTGATTTGTTTGGTCCTGCGGTAATTGGTTTCGTCAATGGTTTTTTGCATGCTTGCCGTAATCTTGTCGGCATACATTATCGCTTTTCCATTTAGGTTTCTAGCTGCACGACCAATGGTTTGGGTTAGTGAACGATGACTTCTCAAAAATCCTTCTTTGTCGGCATCGAGAATGGCTACCAAGGAAACTTCGGGTAAATCCAATCCTTCTCGCAGTAAATTCACGCCAATCAAAACGTCGAATAATCCTTTTCGCAAATCCTGCATGATTTCTATGCGTTCCAATGTATCCACATCCGAATGAATATAACGACAGCGAATGGAAACTTTATCCAGATATTTTGCCAATTCTTCAGCCATTCTTTTGGTTAAAGTAGTGACCAAAACCCGTTCGTCAATCTCGGCTCGGGTTTGGATTTCTTCTATCAAATCATCGATTTGGTTTAGGCTTGGGCGAATTTCAATAATGGGATCCAATAGTCCCGTTGGGCGAATGACTTGTTCCACATAAACACCATCGCATTTTTGCAATTCATAATCGGCTGGTGTTGCCGAAACATAAATGACCTGGTTTTGCATTGCCTCAAATTCATCAAATTTCAACGGACGGTTGTCCATGGCAGCGGGAAGTCGGAAACCATATTCTACCAGATTTTCTTTTCGGGAACGGTCGCCACCATACATGGCTTGCACTTGTGATAAGGTAACGTGACTTTCGTCCACGACCATCAAATAATCTTTCGGGAAATAATCTAGTAAACAGAAAGGTCTTGTGCCGGCTTCTCTTCCGTCAAGGTAGCGGGAATAGTTTTCAATTCCGGAACAATAACCCAGTTCTCGAATCATTTCCAAATCGAAATTGGTGCGTTCTTCCAGTCTTTTGGCTTCGAGATGTTTGCCAATTTCCTTGAAATAATCGACTTGTTTGACCAAATCCTGTTGTATTTGCCATATGGCGCCCTGCAACACATCAGGAGAAGTGACGAACATATTCGCAGGATAAATGGTAAGCTGTTCAAATCGCTCTATAACCTGGGAAGTTTTGATGTCAAAGCTTTCTATTTCTTCGATTTCGTCTCCAAAAAAATGAATTCGGAACGCATCATCGGCATAGCTTGGGTAGACTTCGAGTGTGTCGCCTTTTATTCTGAAGTTTCCGGGATTGAAATCGGCTTCGGTTCTGGAATATAAACTCTGCACCAGACTATGCAACAATTTGGTACGGGAAATCACTTGGTCTTTCTCAATCGCAATGACATTCTTTTGAAATTCAACGGGATTTCCAATACCGTAAATACAGGAAACCGATGCCACAACAATAATGTCTCTTCGTCCCGAAAGTAGGGAAGAAGTGGTGCTCAAACGCATTTTTTCCAGCTCTTCGTTGATGGATAAATCCTTTTCGATGAATACTCCCGAAACCGGCATAAAGGCTTCGGGCTGGTAATAATCGTAGTAGGAAACGAAATATTCCACGGCATTATTCGGGAAAAATTGTTTGAACTCCGAATACAATTGCGCCGCCAAGGTTTTGTTGTGTGCCAAAATCAATGTTGGCTTTTGCACCTCCTGAATGACATTGGCAACGGTAAAGGTTTTTCCTGAACCGGTTACACCCAACAAAGTTTGGTATTGTTCACCCGCCTCAATGCCTTGAGTCAATTTTTCAATGGCTTGCGGTTGGTCGCCTTTGGGCTTGTAATCGGATATAACTTGGAATTTCATTTACTATTATTCAGAATGACAAAGTTACAAAGTAAAACGCAAAAGATTACAATTTCTGAGAATGCGTTCTTTCAGTCAGATTGATGAAAATAAGTGCTATTTGGGTTTATTTTAAAAAATCCAGAATGGCTTCATTTACTTCTTTGGATTGATCCATACTCAAAAAATGTCCCGCATTCTTGATGGTTTCCGTTTTGCCATTGCTTAAAAATTCGTCGGCACGCAATAAACTATCTTCAGAATTGATTACGTCATGGTCGCCAATAAGTACTAAAACAGGATTTTTTATTTTTTTTAATTCGTCATCAGTGAAAGGCAGCATTTGCAAGAAGCTGATATTGGATTTTGAATATTTATTAGCCAGATAAAATTGGTTTTTATATACAGGGCTGATTTTATCAGGATAATAGGCAAATGCGTCCAGTGTTTTTTTTAGTTTTTTCTTGTTGGGAAAAAATTTCAGAAACAATGCCGCTGATGCTTTTCTTTTCTGGTCCACATTTTTAAAAGTTTGTGCAGGACTTAACAATACCAGTTTGTCAATTTCGCTGTTTTTTTGGACGGTCAACAATGTAGCCAACCAACCTCCTCGGGAAGCTCCAATTATATCAAAATTTTTTAATTTGTAATGATTGAAAATCTCGTTGTACCAAATGACTATTTCTTCAACGGAAAGAGGTTTTGATGTTAAAGTGGATTTGCTGGGCTCCATTAAATTATCGATGGCAAAAACACGATAATTTTTGGCTAATGCTTTTATGTTTGGATACCACATGGTTGAACTGGCATCCATTCCATGAAGCAAAACCAAATCTTTTCCGTTTTTAGGACCGGCTATTATAACATGAGCAATTCCATAACTGGTTTTTATGTCCTCTTCCATATAAGGAACATTCAATATTTCAAGTGATTTATCGTATGACTTGATATAAGATTGTTTCTCCGATTTAGTTTTAAAAATATAGTCGTCAAATTTTACTTTTTTTGAAGAAGTGCAAGCCGATAATAAAACTATCACAAGAAGTTGGAGTACTAATTTTGGCATAAAAATAAATTTCAATTAAATGTAAAAATACTATAAAATGCAAGTAAAGAGTATTGGAATTCTAATTTAAAGTATAATAATTTCAACTTGTGGATTCTTGTTTTTGAGAAAGACTTCGGGGAGTTTGAATATATGAGTTAAATTTTGTCTGGGTTGTGCTGGAAACAATATCCGTTGGCAATGTTTGTCATATGCTTACACCTGTTTCCCGCTTTTGTTGTTCCCATACATTGAACCGTCTTGGATTCTCCTTTGGCTTTTTTTGGAGATGTTGTGTATGAACTTTCAATAATTGGCGGCTTACAAATTTTACAAGGAGCTAAGCCTATTGCTACAGCATCCGTTAAAGTCATTTCCTGCGAAACATTATTTACCATACGACACGTTGCCATATGATATTTCGCACCCGAAGGTGTTTTATATACGTTTTGACTTTTGGCGTTGAGTGAAATTAGTAAAAAGCAAATTATTTTTAAGTATTTCATATGTTGTTGAATATTACTTTAATTTGTTTGTATCAGTTATGTTGTTCAATCAATTAAAGATTTAATTCAAACTTCCAATTCCTCTGTTGCGTTTCCGATTGGAAAGTCCAAGCCAAGATTCGGCTGGTTTTCTGGCCTTGCGCCATATCAATGGTTTTTACTTCGACCACATTTACTTTGTTCAGGGTTTTGTATAAACTGGAAAGGTTTTCTTTTTTGGAAACCAAGGTCGTGAACCAAAGACATTGCATCGGGTATTTGGCACTTTCAAAAATCATTTGGGTGATGAAACCCAGTTCGCCGCCTTCACACCATAATTCGGCATTTTGACCGCCAAAATTAAGGACTGGTTTTTTCGTTCGCGTATTTTCGAGGTTGTTGACTTTGCGAATGGATGATTTTGTGGCTTCTTCCTGGGAATTATGAAACGGGGGGTTGCAAATCGTGAGCGAAAACCGGTCTTCGGGCGTGATGATGTTTTTGAAAATAAAACGTGATTCCGTTTGCTGTTGCAAGCTGATGAAGTCGATTAATTTTGGATTGGCTTCAATGATTTTTTTGCAGTTTTGAATGGCTTTTTCGTCAATTTCTGTTCCAACGAAAGACCAACCGTAAACGGAATTTCCCAATATGGGATAAATGCAATTGGCGCCAATGCCAATATCCAGCACTTGCACATTTTCGCCTTCGGGAATTATGCCGTTGTTGTTGGAAGCCAATAAATCGGCGATATAATGTATGTAATCCACGCGGCCGGGAATGGGAGGGCAAAGATAATTTTCCGGAATATCCCAATTTTGGATGTCGTAATCGGCAATCAGCAAGGCTTTGTTGAGTTCTTTTACGGCTTGGGGATTACTAAAATCAATGGTTGTTATGTTGTGTTCATTGACCGCCACAAAGTTTTGAAGTTCAGGACAAGCAGCAATTAATTCTTCAAAATTATATCCCAATCGATGTTGATTTCTGGGATGTAAATTCGTTTTTTCGATAATCGTTTTCAATTTCATTTTCTTAAATTCGATGCAAAGATAGTTGATTTATAGTGATATTAGGATGCAGGTTTCAGATAGCAGATTTCAGATGGCAGCTTGGAGTTTGCAGGTTTTATATTGATAAAAAAATAGATTGTCTTTTACAATAACTTAAATCTGCGTTCTGCCACCTGCTGTCTGAATCTTAATCCCAGCATTCCATCAGCAATAAATCGCCTTGGTCGTGCTCTATGACAACCAATCCGTCTTTTTTTACGTGGTTGCTGCTTCCGGTTCTGTAACCAATGGTCAAAGTATCATTTACCAAAGGATAAAAGAGGTTTTCAGAATGGATTCCCGTTACGTGACCAATGGGAATCAAGGAAAGTGGGGTGTTGGCAGGATACCATTTCTCGAATTTTTTGGGCAATAAAAACACTTTGGAATGGTCGTCGAGTACCACGATTTTTATTAAATCCCTGTAACGAGTGATATTGGTGATATTGGTTATGGTGTGGTCGGCACGTTTTCCGGTTGCCCAAACCACGTTTACGGCAGGAATTTTTCGTTCGACCAGATAATCGAATGCTTTCTCCAAATCGGTTTTGTTTTGGTCTGGAGTGTGTACAATTTCCAATGGATATTGTTTTTCCTTGTAATAATTGGGGTCGAAACCTCGGTCGAAATCGCCCAGCAAAACATCTACTTTTATGCCCAATTCCAAAACACGATCCATTGCCGAGTCAAGCACAATTACCAATGGCGACCATTCGAGTAATTGTCCCAATAATTCGGGATTGCAGGAAGCGCCGTTGGCAATGATTAAAGCCGGTTCTTGGTCATCGCGGACGATATGGTGTGAAGACATGGAGGTTTTAGATTTTTTGTAAATGTATGAAAAATCTAAAACCTAAAATTGGCATTCTGAAATCTTCACGGATTGGCTTTTATTCAATTACATAATTTTTAAAATCGACTTCGTTCAAGGAAAAATAACCCAAAGCATAGTTGTCGATGTTCGTCTGATTGACAATGTTGCCTCTCACGGTTGCCGGTGGGGTTTGAAAAGGGCTTCCTCCGTCGGAACTGCCGGCTACGGAAATGAGTTTGTTCATATAGTTGTAATAGGCTTCCGAAATGCCGTAATGGGTTATGGCGATTTTCGTGCCTTGTTTCAAATCTTCGTCGCTGAAGGACCAAGATTTTCGATTTCCGTTTGTGAATTCATCTCCAATCACTTGGTAACTGGGTGATTTATAGAAGTCCGGAAAGAATTGTACCATGTAGAAATTTTTGACTGGTGGGTCATCGAATGTAACTTTGATTTGGTAATCTTTACCAGAAAAACCGCCGTTTTGATCTTGTTGAATGGCATACATTGGAGTGACGGATTGCATCGTTTCGCTCGCCGTGTAGGTTTCTCCGTTATAGACTACAGTTAAAACATAGGTTTCATAAATGATGGGTTGGAAATTAGTGCAGCGGTATTCGCCAGTATTGGGAATTTCGGTAAATATATAATTGACATTTTTACTGTTTTTTATGGAAACCGTGGCGCCGGACACTTTTGGAATCACATTGCTGTAAAAACCAGTCGTGGTGGACAATATTATTTTTTGGGACGAACCGTTTGTTCCTTTTCTCCAATTGATGGCGGCGTCGATTACTAATCTGGGAGGAGCAGTATTCAAATCGACATTGATGACTTCCTCGCAACTCACAAGAAAAAATAAGGCAATGACTAGGGGAATATATTTTATTATTTTCATGATCTTAGAATTTAAAATTATAACTTACCGATGGAACTGCTCCAAAAATGGACAACTTGACGGCTTCGTTTGAACCAGAAGTTTGGTTTTCCCTGAAGCTGATCGAAGCGGCATTTTTCCGATTATAGATGTTGTAAACGCTAAAAACCCATTCACTTTGCCAGCCTTTTCTTTTCTCGGGTTTAGGAACATAAGTCGCCGACAGGTCTAAATGGTGGTATAAAGGCAGGTTGTTTGCATTTCTGGCATCATAACTGGGAACATTTATGCCTTGGTATTCGTATTGGCCGTTTGGAAAAGTGACGGGTTGACCGGATTGAATGATGAAATTACCGCCAAATGTCCATTTTGGATTCAGGTTATAGGTGGTGGTAATCGCCAAATTATGTAATTTGTGGTAGCCGGATTTGTACCAATTTCCATTGTTGATGCCCGATTCATTCGGAGTCCTGCCGGGAGTTTGTTGCTCGGAATTGGATAGCGTGTAAGCAATCCAGCCATTCATTTTTCCGGTGTTTTTGCGCAGCATCAATTCCAGTCCATAGGCTCTCAATTGTCCGTTGAGAACGACTTGTTCGATGGCGTTGTTGGCGATTAAATCGGCACCGTCAATATAATCGATTCGGTTTTTAACTTCTTTGTAAAAACTTTCCACTTCCAAGGAATACATGTCGTCCTTGAAATTTCGGAAGTAGCCAACGGCGACTTGATCTGCAATTTGCGGTTTGATGTATTGGTCGCTGGGTGTCCAAATGTCCAAGGGAGTAGGCGAGGCGGTGTTCGAAACCAATTGAAGGTATTGCACCATTCGATTATAGCTGGCTTTTATCGAAGATTCTTCGTTTAAAAGATAGGAACCGGAAAAACGGGGTTCCAGATTTGAAAAGGAAGTAACCACGTCATTGTAACCATAGGATACGGAACCAATAGGCACTCCTTTTTCGTAAATTTTGAGTTGGTCATTATAAGTGACCGCTTGGTTGTTTTCGTATAAATTGACTTTGGACGGTCCCAATCTGTAAAACATGCTGAAACGCAAACCATACATAAAAGATAGTTTTTGGGAGGCTTGATGTTCTGCCTCCACATAAAGCGAAGGTTCAAAGGCATTTTTCTTGTCCAATTGGTTGTAATTAATGATTGAATTGGAATCAATTGGTTTGATGGTTCCCGGATTGAATTTGTAATAGATGGTATTCAGTCCATAGGTCAATTTAATTTTGTCGTTCAAATAGTATTTTAGATTGTATTTAAAATTGAAGTTTTTGATGCTAGATTGCCAATCAAAACCAATTGACGACAGGGTCAAACCATAATAATAATCACTAAAAATGGCGGATAAATTGGAGAAATGTTTTTCGGAAAATAAATGATTCCATCTTAAATTGAAGGTGCTGTTGCCGTAAGTGTTTTCGAATTCTTCGCTGATGTTGAAAAAATCCCTTCCAAAATAACCGGAAACATAAAGGCTGTTGTTGTCGTTTAATTTGTAATTTAATTTGGCGTTCAAATCATAAAAGGAAGCAGAATTTTCGTTGTCGGTCAACATCAGGAACAAGTGTGCATAGGATGTTCTTCCTCCAACGAGGAACGAACCTTTGTCTTTCACGATTGGACCTTCTGCCAATAATCGACTGGAAATTAAGCCGATTCCACCATTCATGTGAAAGGTATTGCTGTTGCCTTCTTTCTGGTAAATATCCAAAACCGAAGAGGCTCTTCCTCCATAATGTGCCGGAATACCACCTTTGTATAATTTTAAATCCTTGATGGCATCGGGATTGAAAACCGAGAAAAAACCAAAAACGTGGGAGGAATTGAAAATGGTTGCTTCGTCCAATAAAACCAAATTTTGGTCTGCACCACCGCCACGAACGTTGAAACCCGATTGTCCTTCTCCGGCATTCGTTACTCCGGGAAGCAATAAAATGGATTTCAAAACATCTGCTTCACCCAAGACCACGGGCATTTTTTTGATGGTCGCAATCGAGAGTTTGTTGACGCTCATTTCGGGAGCTTTGATGTTGGCGCTTTTTTTATTGCTGGTTACCACGATTTCATCCAATTGTTGTTCGCTATTCCCAAGTTTAAAATTCTTTTTGGTATTTTGAACTAGTTGTATTTTTTCCTCCACATTTTGAAAGCCCAAATAAGTGATTTGTATGGTGTAGTTTCCTTTGGGAAGCGTTATCGAATAAAATCCGTATTCATTGGTGGTCACACCAGTTTTTAATTCAGGGATGGAAATATTTACTCCAATCAAGGTTTCATTGCTTTTAGCATCGGTAATGGTTCCGCTTAGCGTAAATTTTTGCTTCGCTGCTTCGCTTGAGCCCGTGTCTTGCGAAAAGGAAGCTAATGCGCTTAAAAACAGCACAAATAGATAAAAAAATTTCTTTGAAATCATATTTTGGTTTTGAAATACAAATGTCATTAAATTAGGGTTAATTTGCACATATAAGTTGTTAATATATAGTTAATGACTTTGTTTTGTTTTTCAGGAAGGGTCTAAAAATGTCAGAAATAGTATGGAGCGAAAGATTCTGCTTTATCGACAAACATCGTTCCTGCTGGCCACTATATTCCACGCAAATACTGATTCCATCAGGGCTAAAGAGCCGGTATGTTTTTTTTTGAAGATAATTAAAATGGATACGATTTTAAACAAAATAAGCATCCGCCACAAGCGGATGCTTTCTATTAAAATGAGTTTAAGTTTATTTTGAAGAAATTATTTTTTTTACGCTGCTTCCTCGATTGGTACTCACTTTGACCATATACAGTTGTTCTTTTCCTTTATTCAATTTAAGATCTAGTGCAATTTCTTTGTTCAAATAACTATTGGTATCCGTTTTGGAAAGAATTGAAATGCCTTGTGCATTAAACACCTCGATTTTTACGTCAGACACATAATCAAATTTGTATTTGATTGTAAGCTGGTCTTTGAACGGAACTGGATAGGCATCAAAACCTGCAGTTTCAGTTTTGCTGGCTGTAGTTGTTTCTACGGGAGCGATTGCAGAAGTTGTTTTTTTAGTATCTGGATTGACGGTTTTACCATTTGCTGGTGGTATCGGCGGACAAGGCGACACTGAACAATCGGATGCATTGCAAGATGATGCATCTGAAACACAGCCGATATTTTTATCTCTAACTCTTATTCCAGTTACATCCCCCGGCTTTAAATTGTCGAAATGTATAGATGACTGCCAACTTCCGCTTTCCCCGTCTTTAATGCTGTACTCATAATCTACACCACAAGGACTATTTATGGTAACACTTCCATCTTCAGCATTTGCATTACATAAAGTAGAAGGTTGGACTATGCAAAAGGTTGGGGCAGCTGGCGTTATTGGTTGTGCTCCCATAGTACCTGAAGTGACCAATGAAATACAACCGGAACTCAGTTTCTTAACCGTAATGTTGTAAGCTGCATTGGCTGCTACCGTGAAAGAAGTAGTTGCCTGATAAGCAGCTCCGTTACTGTATTGATAATCCGCTCCCAACGGACTGGTTACTGTTACCGTGCCATTAGCATTGGCACAGGTTGGCTGAACGACAGTTAAATCAGGGGCAGCTGGCGTTATTGGCTGTGCGCCCATAGTACCCGAAGTGACCAATGAAATACAACCGGAACTCAGTTTCTTAACCGTGATGTTGTAAGCCGCATTGGCTGCTACCGTGAAAGAAGTAGTTGCCTGATAAGCACCTCCGTTACTGTATTGATAATCCGCTCCCAATGGACTGGTTACCGTTACCGTGCCATTAGCATTGGCACAGGTAGGCTGAACGACAGTTAAATCAGGGGCAGCTGGCGTTATTGGCTGTGCGCCCATAGTACCCGAAGTGACCAATGAAATACAACCGGAACTCAGTTTCTTAACCGTAATGTTGTAAGCCGCATTGGCTGCTACCGTGAAAGAAGTAGTTGCCTGATAAGCACCTCCGTTACTGTATAGATAATCCGCTCCCAAAGGACTGGTTACCGTTACCGTGCCATTAGCATTGGCACAGGTAGGCTGAACGACAGTTAAATCAGGGGCAGCTGGCGTGATTGGCTGTGAACCCATAGCCCCTGTTTTAGCTGTTGAAATACAACCGGAACTCAGTTTCTTAACCGTGATGCTGTAAGATGCTCCCGCTACAACCGTGAATACGGGACTAGCTTGGAAAGCTCCACCATTACTGTATTCATAATCAGCGCCTGTAGGACTTGTTATGGTTACGGTACCATTGGCATTGGCACAGGTTGGCTGAACGACAGTTAAATCAGGGGTTGCTGGTTTCTCGTTCACTGTAACCGTTACAGATTTAATATCGGTACAGGCAGGATTAGTATTTGTAGTTGCTTTAATATAGTAAGTACCACTTGCCGTAATTGCGTCTGGGCTTGACAAAGATGAAGTGGCGCCAACGTTTGTCCAATAGCTAAGTGCAGTCCCCGCAGGCAATGTGCTCCCCAAAGTTACAGCTTCAGTAGTCAGATTAACTGTTGATGGCGAACAAACCGCAACGGGATCTGTAATCGTTAAATCGGGAGTTTGATTTACAGTCAATGTTATTTTAATTTTGGTCTCGGGATTAGGAGGAATAGTGCTTCTAACTTTTGCCCATACATCCCTGGTTCCGGTTGTAAATGAAGAGGAACTTGAAACAGGATTCGCCAAAGCTTCATCTAAAAACCATTCAACTGTGACATTGGTCTGTGCACCTTTTACATCACCTTCCAAATCGGGAAGATTAAACGTAGCGGCAGGAATTCCCTGTAAAATTGTTGTTGAACATTTTGTGGCTGCTGTTGGATTAGCAGTTGGAGTTTGAACGGTAATGTATTCTCCGGGAGGCAAAGAAAAACATTTAGAAGAAGTCGCCGGACATTGAAAACTGGTTCCAGTGCAAAAATTAGTATTTCCCGTACCCCATCCAATAAAGACATCCGTTAAAACAATTCGTGTCCCACAGGCCCAACCAAATGACTGGGAAAACACTACTTTATTGGTAGGCTGGTTTAGTGCAATTCCAAAACATTCTTTCACTGTTTTTAATGGAGTTGTACCAACAATTCCTCCAATAAAACTTTTTATATTGGCATAAACAGTTACACCGACCCGTGGTGTTTTGGTGGTTAAATCCAAGGCGAGCTTAACACTAGTTGTATTTGTACAGATAAAATTAGGAGGCAATTCTACTCCATTCATATCTACCAAATAGGCTCTTTGAATTTGTACATCGTTGGAGGTACATCCTATTTTACAATCGGATGGCTGTGAAGGTGGTGTTTGAGCCAATATTGTAGTACTCATAAATAATCCAGAAAAACATAGAATAATAATCGTTGAATAATGAAATAAACTATTTTTTATTTTAACTGATTTTTCTCGGAAATGGACAGAAGTCGTATCCTCTAATTTTAAAAAAACTAATCTAGAAACAATGTTTTTCAGCAATAAGCAACATTTAATTTTGCTTGATAAAACTTCGAAAAACGGCAGAAGTGAATTTTTTTCCATGATAATATAGTTTTAACACCATAAATTGTTAAAAAGCAGGAAACGAGCAGACTGGAGACTTTTAGAAAAACAATACACCTTCATAAATTAATTTATGAAGAACTCCATCATCAAAAGATATTTTTTTGGGGAGAAAGAATCTTTATATTAACCGAAAAGGCTTTAAAAAAACAAAATCAATTTTTCAATTAATAAAATGAATACATAGCGGATAAACAGTAGCTTTCAGTTTGAGCCATAAAAATCTACTGTTGCATAGCCTTCATAAATAAACTTATGAGGAATACAATCATCAAAGACATTCTATTGTGGGGAACAATAACTAAATTCTTTTTTAACCGATAAACTGTTTATTGAACAGCTTGAGGAATTAATTCTAAAATACTGCTAATTAAAAAGTCAAAAAAAGTAAAAGTTAAAGGATCTAAAAAAAATAAGCAATAAACAATACCACCTTCATAAATAAATCTATGAAGAGCACAATCATCAAAAGGATATTCTATTGTGGGGAGCAATAACCAAATTCTTTTTACCAGTAAATTTTTTACGTAACAAATTTAAATTCAATTATTTAGGGTATTAAAAATAATCAATAAGTTTGGAAATTAACTAAAGATTGGGATAAATCGGTTAATAAGCAATTATATCCGATGAACGACTTTTTTATTTAAGAAATTACTTCCAATGTAGGTTTTATTGTATTGACAATCAGTTAATTGATTTTTATATATGCTTGGTTTTTAACAAACTATATTTCGTGAATAGCGAAGAGATCGTCTTTTTTTCTTTGTACTATTTTATTAACTCGGGACATAAGCTCTATAGTCAGGAGCGAAATATAAATAATGATTATTTCCAAGGTGTCGTAATGTCCCAGTGGACTCAATTTGTCTTTTTCAAATTTAAGTTGATTTTTTTTTCAAATTTTCCTTGACCCTAAACGCTACAATTTTTGTTATTAAATCCAAAGGCAAAGGTTGGTTTAATGGAAATTGCACGGAACCTTTTCCTTGTTTGTAAACCGATAATTCCTCCTTGAATTCAGAATGTCCAGTAGGTGTGGCATAAAAACCGATATGCTTTTTATAAGCCGCAAAATAGACCAGCATTCCGTGGTATTTGAAAGCCGGCATATTATAACTGATGACTTCTTCGGCTTCGGGAGCTGCTTTTTTTATGGCGTGCCGCATTTGTTCCAAAAGAATCTGGACTTCGGGAGTTTGAACGGAAATATAATCGTCGATGTTTTTAAAAGAACGCTCCATGGGAATCACTTTTTAAGCACGCAGCAAGGTTTCAATATCAAATTTTTTCATTTTCATGAATGCCTCAACCACTCTGGGAGCTTTCTCAGGGTTGGACATAAGTTCACTTAAAATAGTTGGGACAATTTGCCAGGAAACTCCAAATTTATCCTTGAGCCAACCGCATTGGCTTTCTTCTCCACCTTCTGTTAATTTTTTCCAATAATTGTCAATCTCTTCTTGGGTGTCACATTCAACCACGAGTGAAACACCTTCATTGAATTGAAATTCGTTCACGCCAAAACCATCCATTGCACCAAATAATTCGTTTTGCAAATTGAAATCACCAAATTTCAAATTTCCTGCTGGTTGGGCATCTCCTTCTTCATAAATTTCTAAACGATGCATTTTTGAATTTGGAAAAATAGTGGTATAAAGCCTAATGGCTTCTTGTGCTCTGCCGTATTGATTTCCAACAAATAGAAAACAAGGCAATATTTTTGGTCTGCCCGCAGGCCATTCTCCCAACATTAATTGCCAAGTCATTCCAAATTTATCAACTACCCAGGCATATTTCTTGCTCCAGGCATATTCGTCCAAAGGCATCATCGCACTTCCGCCTTCGATTAGTTTGGCGTAAAGTCGTTCAATCTCATTGTCTGTTTCGCAAGTGACAAAAAGCGAAATGGATGGATTTATTTTAAACATTGGTCCGCCGTTCAAGCCCATTATCAATTTGCCTTCAATTTCAAAACTTACCACCAATGGAGTGTCATTTACGATTTTGGAATTATTGAAAATGGAACAATAAAAATCGGCTGCTGCTTTGGCATTGCCATCAAACCACAAGCAAGGATAAATTGCATTTTTCATCTTGTTTTTTTTTACGTTACGCTTTTTCCACGCAATTGAACATCCATTGTACACCAAATTTATCGCTGCAACTTCCGTAATACGCACCCCAAAACATGTCTTGCAATTCCATGGTTACAATTCCGCCAGCGGACAATGCATCAAACAGTTTTTTGGTTTCACTTTTGGTATCGGGTTCCAGATTGATATAGGAATTATTTCCAAAATTCACCTTGAAGCCCATTGATTCCGGCGCATCGGTTCCCATTAAAACGTATCCGCCCAGAATTTCCAATTCGATGTGCATCACCAAGTTTTTATCCGCTTCTGCCATTGGAGGCATACCTTCTTGTGGTGGAATATCGCCAAAACGGGCAATTCCATCGTTGCCAAATTCTCCGCCAAAAACGGATTTGTAAAAATTAAAAGCTTCCTCGGTATTTCTTGGAAAATTGAGGTAGGTGCTAACTCGTGCCATAATGGTTTTAGGATTTGATGTTAATTTTCAACGTAAGTTTTGAAATTATTTAAAATGGCCTGCCAACCTTGATGTTGCAGTTCCAAGGAATTTTGGTTTTCGGCTTCAAAAGTTTCAGTGATTTGCACACCATTTTCTGTTGTCGAAAATGTGACAGTTACTTTTCGGTCATCCAAAAGAGTATAACTGATTTTTTCATTGGTTATTACATTGGTATAAATCCCTTCGAAATCAAAACCAAAACTGCCATCTTTGGCTTCCATTCTGGATAGGAATTTGCCACCAATTTTTAAGTCATTATCAGCTTTGGTGGTATGCCAATCTTCAGAGGCAGTATTCCATTTTGTTATATGCTCAGGTTTTGTCCAAAATTGCCACACTTTTTCAATTGGTGCTTTTACGACTGTTGCTATGGTAATGGTTTCTTTGGTTTTCATTTAAAAAAAGAGTTTTTTAATGTTACTTGTTGATTATGAGGTATTTGTTTTTAACAATGTAAAATTTCCACTAATCAAATATATAAAAAAAGACGGCCATTTGGTCGTCTTTTAATTATAAGCAATTGTTAAAAATCGTTTTTTTTTTATGGTATTGAATGTTTCACTTGGATGCAAGAAGCTGATAACGAATCTAGGGTGAGGTAAAAGTTTTGCGATTTTAATCTTTATTGCTTTATTTTTATCATCATTTTCAGTTTTAAAATCCTGTAAAAAAACATCTAATTTAAACTTTATGCAACCCATTTTCTGTCCTGTCTTCTGTTCTATTCTGTTAAGGGGTCTGTTATGTAATTAATGATAAATCAATTAATTATGTGTGATTATATGTTAAAAAAATAGATAATATATCAAAAACAATATATTTTTACGCTGTTTTTAATTTTTGATGGGAAGCATGAATATATTGTGTTCTACAATTTTGGGAATTTTCGGTTTGTCAAATCAAGACCATGGAATTTTATGGCATAATTGGTTTTGTTAATTCTTTGCTTTTGGGGTTTAAAAAGTAAATACATAATATCATATAAAAAATAAAAATGAATAGAATTAAAATTATTGCGAGCTGTTTATTGCTGTCTACAAGTATTTTTCAGGGAATAGCACAACAAAAATTAAAACTCCAATACGATAAACCCGCCGCCAATTGGAATGAAGCTTTACCGCTTGGTAATGGTCGTTTGGGAGCAATGGTTTTTGGAAATCCTCAGAAAGAAGAGCTTCAATTAAATGAAGAAACCGTTTGGGCTGGTGAGCCAGGGAATAATGTTCCTAAAAATGTATTTTCGAATATTGAAGAAATTAGAAAATTGATTTTTGAAGGCAAAAATAAAGAAGCCCAAGATTTAGCGAACAATACATTTCCTAGACAAGCTCCCAAAGATTTGAACTATGGCATGCCTTATCAAACAGTTGGAAGTTTGTGGATTGAATTTCCTGGACATGCTAATTATTCAGATTATAAGCGAGATTTAGATATTGAAAAAGCAGTTTCGTCCGTAAGCTATAAAGTAAACGGTGTTACCTATAAAAGAGAACTGTTGACTTCTTTTTCGGATGATATTATCTTGGTGAAGTTAACTGCTGACAAGAAAAAGAGCATTAGTTTTACTTTATCTGCCACTAGTCCGCAAGTGATGAGTAATTTTAGAACCCAAGAAAACAAATTGTTTTTTGAAGGAACATCAGGAAGTGTAGATAATAAAACAGGAAAATTAAAATATGTAGGGGAAGCAGCTTGCACATTAAAAGGAGGGAGTTTAACCGTTGAAGCAGATAAGTTAACAATCAAAGGTGCTGATGAGGTTATCATTCGCATAGCTATTGCCACCAATTTTAAAAATTACAAAGATCTTTCCGCTAATCCAATCGAAAAAGCTGCTGCCGTTTTGGCTAAAGCATCTAAAAAAAATTATGCCGAATCTTTTCAAAGCCATGTGACGGCTTACCAAAAATACTTTAACAGGGTGTCATTGTATTTAGGCGATTCACCCCAGTCCAATAAAACAACCGATGTGAGAATTAAGGAATTTGCTAATTCTTATGACCCACAATTAGTGGCACTTTATTTTCAATTCGGCAGATATTTATTGATTTCGAGTTCACAGCCAGGGAATCAGCCCGCCAATCTTCAGGGAATCTGGAATCATAAATTAAATCCTGCATGGGACAGTAAATACACGGTAAATATTAATACAGAAATGAATTATTGGCCGGCAGAAATAACCAACTTGAGCGAGATGCATCAGCCTTTGTTTAGCATGCTGAAAGATTTAGCAGAAACCGGGAAAGAAAGCGCTTCAGAAATGTACCATGCTCGAGGATGGAATATGCACCATAACACTGATTTGTGGCGTATGACGGGAGTTGTTGATGGTGGGTTTTATGGTCTTTGGCCAATGGGTGGTGCGTGGCTTACCCAACATTTATGGCAGCATTATCTATATACTGGAGATTGTAAATTTTTAAAGGAATATTATCCTGTTCTAAAAGGTGCTGCTCAATTTTATCTCGATGTACTTCAGGAAGAGCCGGAACATAAATGGCTGGTTGTGGCTCCGTCGATGTCTCCTGAAAACACGTATGAGAAAAGTGTGGGTGTTTCTGCAGGAACAACAATGGATAATCAGTTGGTTTTTGATACTTTCAATAATATTGTCAATGCCTCTAAAATTTTGGAAATAGATAGACCTTTTGTTGATTCGGTATCTGTTGCGCTAAAAAGATTGCCTCCAATGCAAATAGGGCAGTATTCACAATTGCAGGAATGGCTTCATGATTGGGATAAACCCAATGATCACCACAGACATATTTCGCATTTATACGGTTTGTTTCCATCGGGGCAAATTTCACCATTTAGAACACCACAGCTTGTAGAGGCAGCCAAAAACACATTGATATCCAGAGGAGATGTTTCAACAGGATGGTCCATGGGTTGGAAAGTAAATTGGTGGGCTAGATTATTGGATGGTAACAGGGCTTTTAAATTAATAAAAGATCAATTAAGTCCGGCGCCTACAGAAATTAAAGGAGAATCAGGAGGGACTTATCCAAATCTTTTAGATGCCCATCCGCCGTTTCAAATTGATGGTAATTTTGGCTGTACTGCAGGAATAACCGAAATGTTGTTGCAAAGTTACGATGGTGCCATTTATCTTCTTCCTGCCTTGCCCGATGATTTTAAAAGTGGTAAAGTTACTGGTTTGAAAGCCAGGGGAGGTTTTGAAGTTGCCGTGGAATGGGAAAATGGAAAAGTAAAACAATTAACCATAAAATCTACTTTAGGAGGTAATTGCAGGCTGCGTCTGTCATCAGGTGTTAAATTGAATGGAGATGTTAAACTTGATGAAGCCAAAGGAGAAAATTCAAACTCTTTTTACAAAGTAGAAACGATAAAAGAACCTTTAATTGCCGAAAAGGCATCTTTAAAAGGCTTTAAATCTCCAGATACGCAATTGTATGATTTTAATACTACGGCTGGGAAAGTCTATGTTTTTAAAGCGAAATAATTTCTATTGAAAACCAGTTTCTTTAATGAATTTTAGACAAAATAATTATTCAACTAACTACAAAACAAATATTTAATAAGCAATTCCATGAAAAGAATATATCAGTTCGTGTTTGTGCTAAACTTTCTAGCATTAAACACTTTTGCACAGGAAAATTTAGCGTATAAAAACACAAATTTAACAACAGAACAACGTGTAAATGATCTTGTTTCCAGAATGACCATTGAGGAAAAGATCAGCCAATTGATGGATTCCTCGCCTGCCATCGAACGCCTTGGTGTGCCAGAATACAATTGGTGGAACGAATCCTTGCATGGTGTTGCCCGTGCCGGATATGCCACTGTTTTTCCGCAATCTATTTCAATCGCATCCTCATGGGATCGTCAATTAATTTTGGATGTTGCCAATGTTATTTCCAATGAAGCTCGTGCCAAACATCACGAATATTTGAGACGAGGACAACACGGTATGTATCAGGGATTGACTTTCTGGTCACCCAATGTCAATATTTTTCGTGATCCACGCTGGGGACGCGGACATGAAACCTATGGTGAAGATCCATATCTTACAAGTCAATTGGGACTTAATTATGTCAATGGTCTTCAAGGAACGGATGAGAAATATTTTAAAGTCATTGCTACAGCCAAACATTATGCTGTTCACTCGGGTCCAGAACCTTCACGTCACCTTTTCAATGCCGAAACCAGTGACATAGACCTTTACGAAACCTATCTTCCTGCATTTCGCACCTTGGTAAAAGAAGGGCATGTTTATTCTGTAATGGGCGCTTACAACCGTTTTAGAGGTGAATCTGCCAGTTCTAGCCCATTTCTATTCAATATTCTTCGAAATGATTGGGGATTTAAGGGCTACATTGTATCCGACTGTGGTGCTGTAACGGATATTTGGAAATACCACAAAATTACCAATGATGCTGCAACAGCTTCAGCTTTGGCCGTGAAAACAGGATTAGATTTGGAGTGTGGAAGCAGTTACAAATCATTAAAAGAAGCATTGGATCGCAAATTGCTTACGGAAGCTGATATTGATATTACTATTAAACGTTTGTTTACAGCCCGCTTTAAATTAGGGATGTTTGATCCGGAGGAAATTGTGCCTTATGCCCAAATTCCTTATTCGGTAAACAACAATTCGGCTCACGACTATCTAGCTCGTGTCGCTTCACAAAAAAGTATTGTTCTTTTGAAAAATCAGAATAATACGCTTCCATTGTCCAAAAAAATAAAAACTGTTGCCGTAATAGGACCAAATGCCAATGATGTGCAGTCATTATGGGGAAACTACAGCGGTATTCCAAGTAATCCAATTACCGTGCTAAAGGGAATTCAAAATAAATTAGAACCTTATGCCAAAGTAGTTTATGCAAAAGGCACAGATTTGGCTAAAGGTGTTCCCGAAATGAAAGTTATTCCGTCTATTTGTCTTCAAAATGAAAACGGATCACAAGGTCTGAAAGCAGAATATTTTGATAATAAGGAATGGGAAGGAAAACCGATTTTTACTCGCATAGATGATAATGTAGATTTTGATTGGGACATTAATACGCCAGACCCTCGCATGAAAATGGGCAACTATAGCGTGAAATGGACGGGTTACATTGTAGCACCAAAAACAGGACTTTACAACATTTCTGAATGGTCGAAACCTTTTATGACTATCGAAATCGAAACCGGAAAAACATCGGGTGGAAAAAACAACCATCACCCTCGCATTCGTCCACAGAAAATGGAGTTAGAAGCCGGAAAAAAGTACAAAATAGTGGTAAAATACCAAAACACCTATGGCGATGCAATTGCACAACTTTTATGGGCTGAACCACAAGAAGATGTTTTGAAACAAGCAGTTCAGGTTGCCAACGAAGCGGATACCGTGGTTTTGGTATTAGGTTTAAATGAACGTCTGGAAGGTGAAGAAATGAAAGTCGAAGCAGATGGTTTTGAAGGTGGAGATCGAACTAGCCTCAACTTGCCTTCCAATCAAGAAGAACTAATGAAAGCCATCGTTGCAACAGGAAAACCGGTCATCTTGGTTTTGATAAACGGAAGTGCGCTCTCCATAAATTGGGCCAATGATAATGTCCCCGCAATTCTAACTGCCGGATATCCCGGTCAGCAAGGTGGGAATGCTATTGCGGATGTTCTTTTTGGGGATTACAATCCTGCTGGACGATTACCAGTCACTTATTACAAATCGGTAGACCAACTTCCTGCTTTCGAAAACTATGACATGAAAGGTCGTACCTACCGTTATTTCGATAAAAAACCGCTTTATCCTTTTGGATTTGGTTTAAGCTATACAAAATTCAAATACAGTAATCTGCAAATTCCTGCCAATATCAATCCTGAAAAAGATTTTGAAGTATCGGTTGATATAACGAACATTGGTGACCGTGACGGAGACGAAGTAGCTGAGCTATACCTAAAAGATGAAAAAGCCACAACTCCACGTCCAATAGTGCAATTGGAAGGTTTTGAACGTGTTAACCTGAAAAAAGGAGAATCAAAAACGGTTCGATTTAAACTTACTCCAAGACAATTGTCTTTAATCAATAAAAAAGGACAACGTGTTGTGGAGCCTGGATGGTTTACCATTTCAGTGGGAGGAAAACAGCCTGATGGTTCTGAAGATATCCAAAAAGGGCGATTCAATATAACTGGTAAAACAGTTTTATTGGAAAAATAGTTTATAGTTGTTTTAATATACAAGAAAGCCGGTTCAAAAAAATGAACCGGCTTTCTTGTTTAATATAAATTGTAAAAATCGGTTTATGCGATTTTTGCCAATATAGTATTGAATGTTTCACTTGGACGCATCGCTTTGCTGGCCAATTCAGGATTTGGTTGGTAGTAACCGCCAATCTCTTGAGATTTTCCTTGTGCTCCAATTAATTCACTGTTGATTTTTGCTTCGTTGGCTTCAAATTCAGCAGCAATAGGAGAGAAGATTGCTTTTAATTCAGCATCTTTTGTTTGGGCAGCCAAAGCTTGAGCCCAGTAGAATGCTAAATAAAAGTGAGAACCTCTATTGTCAATTTGGCCTACTTTACGAGCAGGAGATTTATCGGTAGCCAAGAATTTATCATTGGCTTCATCTAAAGTTTCTGATAAAACAATCGCTTTTGAATTGTCTAATGTTTGTCCTAGATGTTCCAAAGAAGCTCCTAAAGCCAAGAATTCACCAAGAGAATCCCAACGTAAATAACCTTCTTGGATAAATTGCTCAACGTGTTTTGGAGCAGATCCACCAGCACCCGTTTCGAATAAACCACCACCGTTCATCAAAGGAACGATAGACAACATTTTTGCCGAAGTTCCAACTTCAAGAATAGGGAACAAATCCGTTAAATAATCACGCAATACGTTTCCTGTTACAGAAATAGTATCCAAACCTTTTATGATTCTTTCTAATGTGAATTCAGTTGCGGCAATTGGGTTTAAGATACGAATGTCTAATGCAGATGTGTCGTAATCTTTTAAGTATTTTTGAACTTTCACGATTAATTCTCTATCGTGCGCTCTGTTTTCGTCCAACCAGAATACAGCTGGAGTATGAGACAAACGTGCTCTGTTTACGGCTAATTTAACCCAGTCTTGAATCGGGGCATCTTTTGCCTGACACATTCTGAAAATATCTTTAGCTTCAACATTTTGTTCCATTAAAACATTTCCGTTAACGTCCACAACACGAACAACTCCGTCTGCTTTCATTTGGAAAGTTTTATCGTGAGATCCGTACTCTTCTGCTTTTTGTGCCATCAAACCTACGTTTGGAACACTTCCCATTGTTGTTGGGTCAAAAGCACCGTGTTTTTTACAGAAATCAATTGTAGCCGTGTAAACTCCTGCGTAAGAACGATCTGGAATAATGGCGATAGTATCTTGTAATTTTCCTGCTTTGTTCCACATTTGACCAGAAGTACGAATCATTGCTGGCATGGAAGCATCAACAATTACATCCGAAGGAACTTGCAAGTTGGTAATTCCTTTTTCAGAATTTACCATTGCCAATGCTGGTCCGTTTTCTATCGCTTGGTTGATCGCGGCTTCTACTTCAGCTTGTTCCGGTTTCCCGGCAATTTTTGCATAAACATCACCCAACCCATTTCGGGTATCGATACCTAATTCAGCAAATAAAGCAGTATATTTTTCGAAAACGTCTTTGAAATAAACTTCCACGATGGCACCAAAAATAATTGGATCAGAAACTTTCATCATCGTGGCTTTCAAGTGAACTGAAAGTAATACGTTTTGTTCTTTGGCTTCTTGGATTGTTTTGGCAACGAAAGATTTCAGCGCCTTTACGTTTAATACTGAACTGTCAATGATTTCACCAGCTTTCAAAGGGGTGCTTGCTTTCAAAACAGTGGTTGTACCGTCTTTGGCAACGAATTCTATTTTCACGTCATTCGCCTCTGCAACAGTAACTGATTGTTCACTTCCGTAAAAATCGCCACTTTCCATTGAAGCTACTTTTGTTTTTGATTCAGATGACCAAGCTCCCATGGAATGTGGGTTGGCTTTTGCATAATTTTTAACAGCTTTTGGAGCTCTACGATCAGAGTTTCCTTCACGTAAAACCGGGTTTACTGCTGATCCCAAGACTTTGGAATATTTAGCTTTAATTTCCTTGTCAGCATCAGTTTGAGCGTCTTCAGGGAAGTTTGGTACGGCATAACCGTGAGCTTGTAATTCTGCAATAGCCGCTTTTAATTGCGGTACTGAAGCAGAAACGTTTGGCAATTTTATAATGTTGGCTTCTGGTGTAGTGGCTAATTTTCCAAGTTCCAATAAAGCATCTCCAGTTTTTTGGTCATCTTTCAAAAAATCTGGGAAGTTTGACAAAATCCTGCCTGCAAGAGAAATATCCCTGGTTTCAATTTCGATATTGGAAGTTGCAGTAAATGCTTGAACAATTGGTAAAAATGAATAAGTGGCTAATAAAGGCGCCTCATCTGTAAGAGTGTAAAAAATTTTTGATTTAGTTGACATTTTTATAAAAATTGTTTGATATTTATTTTCGGGTTACAAATGTAATAAAACGTTTTCGCAAAAGAGAAAAGGTTTTAATTAAGTTTGATTTATCCTTAAAAATTATGAAATTATTATTATTTAATTTGCTAAAAGAGAATTGTTTAAAATAGGCTTCGTTTTTTATCGAAATGAAAATGCAAGCTATTAAATCAAAAGAAGATATAAATTTTTTTATAACAAAAGGATGGTTTTTATCCAAAAAAAAGTCCCGAAATTATCGGGACTTTTATGACAAGAAGTTATTTGACTATCTTCTTTTATCTCTAATCTTGGCTTTTTTACCAGTAAGTTCTCTGAAGTAGAAAATTCTAGCTCTACGAACATGACCTTTTTTGTTGATTTCAATTTTTTGCAAAGCTGGCAAGTTAACTGGGAAGATACGCTCTACACCAACTGAACCTGACATTTTACGAATAGTGAAAGTTTCCGTGTTTCCAGAACCTCTTCTTTGAATAACAACACCTTTAAAAAACTGTGTTCTTGTTTTTTCACCCTCTTTAATTTCGTAGAAAACCGTGATTGTGTCTCCAGCTCCGAATACAGGGAAATCTTTTCTTGTTACGAATTCGTCTTGAACGAATTTCAATAAATCTGCCATTTTATTTTTTATTTTATGGTTTTAAAAAGAGCAACATTCACGGATTTCGCCAGAGGTTGGTCTAATGAGGGTGCAAAATTACATCTTTTTTGGTAATTTACAAACTTTATTTTTAAGTATTCAGAGTTCAGATTCCAGTGTTCAGATTTCAGAAGGCAGATTTCAGATTTCAGAAATTTAGATTTCAGATATCAAACTTTCCTGTCTATTCCAACACTGCAAACTGCCACCTGAAATCTACCACCTGCAATCTGCAAACTATTCCCCCAGTAAATCTGGTCGTCTATTCTTGGTATGTTCATACGCCATGTCTTCCCGCCATTTATCTATTTTGGCAAAATTTCCACTGGTTAAAACTTCAGGAACTTTCCAACCTTTGTAATCTGCAGGACGTGTATATATGGGGCCAGACAATAAATTGTCCTGAAAACTATCCGTCAATGCCGAAGTTTCGTCGCTCAAAACTCCTGGAATCAATCGGATTAATGCGTCGCACAACACCAAAGCACCCAATTCTCCGCCAGACAAAACATAATCGCCAATAGAGATTTCTTTGGTGATAAAATGGTCACGTACCCGTTGATCCACACCTTTATAATGACCGCAAAGAATAATGATGTTTTGACACATCGACATCGTGTTGGCCATTTTTTGGTTCAACGTTTCCCCGTCAGGCGACATGTAAATGACTTCGTCGTAAGTTCTTTCGCTTTTCAAATGCGAAATGCAATCGTCAATAGGCTGAATATTCATTACCATACCGGCACCACCACCATACGGATAATCATCCACACTTTTTTGTTTGTTGGTCGTATAGTCTCTTAGATTATGAAAATGAACTTCCACAATCCCTTTGTCGATGGCACGTTTCATCATCGAAGCCTCAAACGGACTTCGCAATAATTCAGGTAAAACGGTAATAATATCTATGCGCATTTTTTTATTTTCTAGGTTGCAAATGTACAAAGTTATTTGGGCAATAGCCAATGATAGAATTCAACCAGGATTATTTTTGGCTATTGGTTTGTTATATTAAAGTGGTTTGGTAAAAAAGATTGTTATAAATTTTGTGGTGACATCGTTTTTGGCTTCCTTTATTATTACTACTTTTATGGGCTAAAAAACAAATTCATTATGCAAATTTTCTCAAAAATAGCCGTGGCAAGTTCCGTTTTTTTGTTTACCGCATTACAAACACAAACACTCAACGCCCAAGACAATTCCATAAAAATGACAAATCCACTGTTGCAAAAAAGCAAGCTGCAATACCAGGCACCGCCTTTTAATTTAATAAAAGACGAGCATTTCAAACCGGCATTCGAATATGGTTTGAAAATCCACGACCAAGAAATCGACAAAATTGCCAACAATCCTGCCAAGCCAACTTTTGAAAACACGGTATTGGCATTGGAATTAAGCGGAGTTGATTTGGGCAGGGCCACGGGAATTTTTTACAACTTGACCGGGTCGAACACCAATCCAACCTTGCAGGCCATTGAAGCGGAATATGCTCCAAAATTTTCAGCCCACAGTGATAAAATGTATTTAAATAGCAGGCTTTATAATAGAATCAAGGCATTGGACTTGAAATCTTTGAAAGGGGAAAATAAAAGGTTGACCGAATATTATTTGCAACAATTTGAATTGGCTGGTGCCAATTTGTCTCCTGCGGATAAAGAAAAAATGAAAAAGATCAATGAAGAGTTGGCGAGTTTAAGCACTTCATTTAACAGTAAATTGTTGATTGCCCGAAAAAATGGAGCTGTTGTATTTGACAACGTTAGCGATTTGGATGGTTTAAGCGCCAATGATATTGCAGCTGCAAAAACCAAAGCCACCGAAGCCGGACAAGACGGGAAATACTTGATTTCTTTATTGAACACGACACAACAACCTTTGTTTCCTTATCTTAAAAACAGGGCAACCAGAGAAAAAATATACAAGTCCTCTTGGTATCGTTCCGAGAAAGGCGACGATGGCGATACCAGAGAAATATTGGAAAAAACCGCCAAATTACGTTTGCAGAAAGCCAAATTGATGGCCAAGAAAAGTTTTGCCGAATGGAAACTTCAAAACCAAATGGCAAAAACTCCTGCACCGGCAATGGATTTATTGGCAAAAATTGCTGCACCGGCCGTGGCAAGAGCCAAAGTGGAAGCCAAAGAAATTCAAGACCTGATTGATTCCCAATATGGAGGTTTCAAGTTGGAGCCTTGGGATTGGGATTTTTATTCCGAGCAAGTTCGCAAAAAGAAATACGATTTGGACGAAAGCGAAATAAAACCTTATTTCGAATTGACCACTGTTTTGGAAAAAGGAGTGTTTTTTGCCGCCAAACAAATGTATGGCATCACGTTCAAGGAACGACAAGATTTGCCGGTCTATCATCCAGACGTGAAAGTGTATGAAGTATTCGACCAAGACGGAAAATCAATAGCCATCTATTATCTGGATTTTTACACCAGAAACAACAAAAAAGGAGGAGCCTGGAAAAGCAATTTTGTGAGCCAATCCCATTATTTAAAACAAAATCCGGTTATTGTCAACGTGTATAATTTTTCGAAACCGGCAGATGGAAATCCATCATTGATCAGTTCTGATGATGTGAAAACAATGTTTCACGAATTTGGACACACCTTGCACGGTTTGTTTGCCAACCAACAATATACCACACTTTCCGGCACGGCGGTACCAAGAGATTTTGTGGAGTTCCCGTCCCAAATCAATGAACACGCAAGATTTGATCCGGTAGTTTTACAGAATTATGCCGTTCATTACCAAACCAAACAGCCTATTCCGCAAGAGTTGATCGATAAAATTAAAAAGTCCGAGAATTTCAATAAAGGATATGAAGTGACGGAACTTTTGGCGGCTTCAGTTGTGGACATGGCTTGGCATACCGTGGAAAATGAATCGGAATTTAAACCAACGTTGGAATTTGAGAAAGAAGCCTTGAAAAAATACGGTTTGTTGGTGGACCAAGTTCCACCAAGATACCACACACCTTATTTTGCCCACGTTTGGGGAGGTGGATATTCGGCAGGATATTATGCTTACACTTGGTCCAAAACCTTGGATTACAATGTTTATGATTGGATGATGGCAAACGGAGGAATGACCAGAGCCAATTGCGACCGATTCCGGAAATACATTCTATCCGTTGGGAACAGCGTTGATTTGAACAAAGCTTTCAAGGAATTTATTGGCCACGACATGCAAATAGAACCGTATTTGAAAAACGCGGGACTGACAGGAAAAGAATAATTTCTTCATAATTTATAAAAATGGCATCTCTAAAGGATGTCATTTTTTTTATGCCATTTCTGATTTTTTGATAATCCATTTTTAACAAGAAGGCGGGGCAATCACTTTAAAAAAAAGAAAAGTAGCCACGAATTTCACGAATGAACACGAAGAGTAAATTGTAAAATTCCACAAATTCATATTACTGGTAAAATTCGTGATAATTCAATTTTAATAATCAATACAATTTGTGCAAATTTGTGGAATTTGTGGCTAAAAAAAAACGAATGCCCTGGCAAGAAAGATATCCTGATTTTATTCTCGTCATAGTTTAGGGTTTTTCTTTTTTCACTACTTTTATGGACTAAAAAAAACAATTTCATTATGCAAATTTTCTCAAAAATTATTGTGGCAAGTTCTGTTTTTTTGTTTGCATCCCTGCAAACCCAAACAGTTTCCGCACAAAACAATTCCGTAAAAATGACAAATCCACTGTTGCAAAAAAGCAAGCTGCAATACCAAGCGCCTCTTTTTGATTTAATAAAAGACGAGCATTATAAACCGGCATTTGATTACGGTTTGAAAATCCACGATCAAGAAATCGATAAAATAGCGAACAATCCGGCCAAACCTACTTTCCAAAACACCGTATTGGCATTGGAATTAAGCGGAGTCGATTTGAACAGGGCTGCAAGAATATTTGGCAATTTGGCAATATCAAACACCAATCCAACCTTGCAGGCCATTGAAGCGGAATATGCTCCAATATTTTCTGCCCACAGTGATAAAATGTTGTTGAACAGCAAATTGTATAAACGCATCAAGGCATTGGACTTGAAAACTTTGAAAGGTGAAGACAAACGATTGACGGAATATTATTTGCAGCAATTTGAATTGGCCGGTGCCAATTTGTCTCCTGCGGATAAAGAAAAAATGAAAAAAATCAATGGAGAGTTGGCCAGTTTAGGCACGCAGTTTAACAGCAAATTGCTGACTGCCCGAAAAAATGGCGCCGTTATATTTGACGATGTAAAAGACTTGGATGGTTTGAGTTCCGATGAAATTGCAGCGGCAAAGACCAAAGCCACCGAAGCCGGACAAGACGGTAAATACTTGATTCCTTTATTGAACACGACACAGCAACCTTTGTTGGCAAGCCTTAAAAACAGGGCAACAAGAGAAAGATTATTCAAGGCAGCTTGGTATCGTGCAGAGAAAGGCGATGATGGAGATACGCGAGCAACATTGGAAAAAACCGCCAAATTACGTTTGCAGAAAGCCAAATTGATGGGCAAGAAAAGTTTTGCCGAATGGAAATTGCAGGACCAAATGGCAAAAACACCGGCTCCGGCAATGGATTTGTTGGCAAAAATAGCAGCTCCTGCCGTGGCACAAGCCAAGGTTGAAGCCAAAGAAATTCAAGACTTGATTGATGCCCAAAAAGGAGGCTTCAAGTTGGAACCTTGGGATTGGGATTTTTATTCCGAACAAGTGCGTAAAGCTAAATATGATTTGGACCAAAGCCAAATCAAACCGTATTTCGAATTGACCACAGTCTTGGAAAAAGGGGTGTTTTTTGCCGCCAAACAAATGTACGGCATCACGTTCAAGGAGCGAAATGATTTGCCAGTCTATCATCCAGACGTGAAAGTGTATGAAGTGTTCGACCAAGACGGAAAATCAATAAGCATTTATTATTTGGATTTTTATACCAGGGACAACAAAAAAGGAGGAGCCTGGATGGATAATTTTGTGAACCAGACCCATTATTTGAAGCAAAAACCGGTTATTGTCAACGTGTATAATTTCTCGAAACCGGCAGATGGAAAACCATCATTGATTAGTTCAGATGACGTGAAAACCATGTTTCACGAATTCGGACACACCTTGCACGGTTTGTTTGCCAACCAGCAATACGTTTCTATTTCCGGTACTTCCGTGCCAAGAGATTTCGTGGAGTTTCCGTCCCAAATCAATGAGCACGCGGCATTGGATCCAACGGTTTTAAAAAGTTATGCTGTTCATTACCAAACCAAACAACCCATTCCGCAAGAGTTGGTTGACAAGATCAAAAAAGCGGAAACCTTCAATAAAGGCTACGAAGTAACCGAGATTTTGGCTGCTTCGACGGTGGACATGGCTTGGCATACCGTAGAAAATGAAGCCGATTTTAAACCAACGTTGGAATTCGAAAAAGCGGCTTTGCAAAAATACGGTTTGTTGGTTAGCGAAGTGCCGCCAAGATACCATTCGCCTTATTTTCAACACATCTGGGGTGGCGACGGCTACTCGGCGGGATATTATGCCTACACTTGGTCCAAAACCTTGGATTACAATGTTTACGACTGGATGATGGCCAACGGTGGAATGACGAAAGCCAATTGCGACCGATTCCGTAAATACATTCTATCCGTTGGGAACAGCGTCGATTTGAACAAAGCCTTCAAGGAATTTATAGGTCACGACATGCAAATTGAGCCTTATTTGAAAAACACGGGACTCACGGGAAAACAATAACTCCTGAATACTATTTATAAAATGGCATCTCTCAAGGATGTCATTTTTTTTTTTTTTTGGAGCCAGTCCAGCTTTTCGCTATATCTTTCCTTGCTTAAAGAAAGCAAGGAAAGGATGCCGCTTCAATCTGGGCTAGGGGATTGAACCAGAACGAAATAATAACTTACAAATTTTAATTTTTGTAATATAAATTTTATATATTTGAAAATAAATAAAGTCTGTTGTTTGTCAGACAGATCTACCCAAAACAGGTGTGATAAGTCTGATAACGTCAGTAGTATATGCAAGTTAGCAGTAATTGTCGCATTGAATCAAGATAATAACAATAAGCATTTCCCTAAAAAAACTAAAAATGACAGTAAGAAAAATTATAGAATTAATTGAACTTATAAAAAGTAAAATTGGTAATGAAAATTATATCACTAACCTTCAAGATTATCAAAGTACAATTCAAAACAACCAAAGCAATATTGTTCTTTTAAAAGAAATACTCGACAAAAGTATTTTTGACATTGAGGATTTAATGGAAGAGAACATTCCGGAACTTTTACAAAAGGTATTAGTTGGAAAAGTAATTCCATTTGAATTTGAAAAATATCAACAAAAACTAATTGAACTCAAGAATAAAAACCATTCTGATTATTCAACTTTATATAATGAATTGACCACCCTTTTCGCTCAAATGATTGAAAAAATAAATCAAAACATTACAGAAATTGAAAACATAAGAAAAATCGTTAATCCATTTCAAACTAAAGATTTTGATGATTTACAAGAAGATAATAATGCGATTTTTGCAATTATCTTCAATAATGAAAGTTCATTTAATAATCTAAAATCTTTGTCATTTGAACTTAAAAATTGGGATAGAGGACTTTTTCTTTATCAACAAATAATATCTGATGAAACTCCAAAAGCATTTGAGATAATTGAAGTTGAACAAGGTTCTGTTGAAGTAGTAATAAATTTAATATTTGATGTTGCTGAAAAACTAGTTGATTTATTTAAAACAGGGTTAGAAACATATGGAGCTTACCTTGCCTATAAAACTTTAATTCACGAAAAACTTTTTGATACTTTTAAAGGAAACAAAGAATTGATTTTACTCGAAGAAAAAAGAGAAAAATTACTTTTGGAAAATGTAAAAAAAGCAGTAAAAGACGAAATAAAAAAACAAGTTAAAAAAGGTAAAAAACAAGAAGCACTAGATAAAAAAATTGACGAAGTTACAAGACTTATAACCGACCATATTATCAAAGGTAATGGCGTTAAACTTTTATCTTCACCTGCAGACAAAGAAGAAATAGTTGAGAAAGAAAAAGAAAAAGAAAAATTATTTGCAAAAAGCAAGATAGATTACAAAAAACTTGATGCGATAACAAAACAGTTATTACTTGAAGAATTTACAACCTTACCTCCAGAAGAAAATTACGAAAAGGAATAACTACTGCCAACACACACTACAAGCAATTTGGGCAATTGGCTTAATGGGAAGTTGGTTTTGTATTTGGGATGATTTGGCAAATTCCGACCGCGCAGATATATCTTCTCGACGTTAGCGCAGAATTGCATTCTGTGCCTACAAACGAGAGCAAACAAAGCAAGTCAAAAAAGCTATATCAATAAACGGTATAGCTTTTTTTAATATCTTTAAAATAAAAATATGTCGACAAAATATAAAGCCACGACTACAGAAGATTGTTATTTTGTTACAATAACTACTGTAGGTTGGATTGATGTTTTTACAAGATTAAATCAAAAACAAAACATCATCAATGCTTTACAATATTGCCAAGAAAACAAAGGTTTGGCAATATATGCTTATTGTATTATGTCGAGTCACATACATCTACTTTGTAGAGCAACGAATGATTTTATTCTAAGCAATATTATGCGTGATTTTAAAAAATTCACTTCAAAAAAAATCATTCAAATTATTAATGATGAGCCAGAGAGCCGACGAGAATGGATGTTAGACTATTTTAAAAAAGCAAGTGAGCATTTTCAAAAGGAACAACAATATAAGGTGTGGCAAAATGGGTATCATGCAGAACACATTTTTAGCAATAAGTTTATAAAGCAAAAAGTAGATTATATTCATTTAAACCCTGTGAAAGAGAAAATAGTAACATTGCCTGAAGATTATTATTTTAGTTCTGCCAGAAATTATGCGTCTTTAGAGAATGAGTTGGAGGTAATTTTGTTGGATTTGTTTTGACAATTGGAATAGGCACAGAATGCAATTCTGCGCTAACTGTATACTATTTATATCTACGTGGACGAGGTACGAAGTCCGGAGACTTTGCACAGCCACAACAACTAAAAAATAATTCGTAATTTGGCACCTCAATAAAAAACAATACAAGATGGAAAGTTTTGGCGCAAGCAAGGAATTTATAAAAGACGATGAATTCGACTGGGAAGTGGTCGGTGAAGGCATAAAACGCAAAATAATGGGGTATGACGACACGGTCATGATGGTCAACGTACTTTTCGAGAAAGGCTCCATTGGAACTCCCCACGAACATTATCATTCGCAGGTGACCAACGTGGCCAAAGGCGCATTTGAAGTTACCATTGGCGGCGTGACAAAAACAATGAAGCAAGGCGATTGTTTTTACATTCCGCCTCATGTCGTTCACGGCGTGGTTTGTCTCGAAGACGGTTTGTTGATAGACGTTTTCAGCCCGATTCGAGAAGATTTCATGCAGAAAAAGACGTATTAACATAGAATTCTGAAAATCGAGGTATTGGCCAATCGTCAACTCTAATTTATTTTTGTAAATTTGCACCTCAATAAAAAACAATAAAAATGGAAAACGGAATATACGCTAAATTCAACACCGCAAAAGGTTCGATTTTGGTAAAACTAACACACGATTTAACTCCGGGAACTGTAGGGAATTTTGTTGCTCTTGCAGAAGGAAACATGGAAAATAAAGTAAAACCTCAAGGGGTAAAATTCTATGATGGATTGACTTTTCATAGAGTAATTCCAGATTTCATGATTCAAGGTGGATGTCCTCAAGGTACTGGAACTGGAGATCCAGGATACAAATTCGACGACGAATTTCACCAAGACTTGCGTCACGATGCACCGGGAGTTTTGTCGATGGCAAACTCTGGACCGGGTTCAAACGGTTCCCAATTTTTCATCACGCACGTGGCAACACCATGGTTGGACGACAAGCACACTGTTTTTGGAAACGTGGTTGAAGGTCAAGACGTAGTTGACGCCATTGCCCAAGGTGATGCATTGCAAACTCTTGAAATCATCCGAGTGGGAGAGGAAGCCAAGAACTGGAATGCCATTGAAGCTTTCGTGGGTTTGAAAGGTGCCAGACTTAAACGTGATGCAGCCTTGAAAGCGGAATCTGAAGCAAAAATGGAAAAATTGGCTGCCGGTTTCGAAAAAACAGAAAGTGGTTTGCGTTACCAATTCATCCAAAAAGGAGACGGTAAACAAGCACAATCTGGAAAAACGGTTTCTGTTCACTATGAAGGTTCGTTGGAGAACGGAAAAGTTTTTGATTCTTCTTATCCAAGAAAAAAACCAATCGAATTTAGATTGGGTCAAGGTCAAGTTATCGAAGGTTGGGACGAAGGAATTGCCTTGTTGAAAGTGGGCGATAAAGCTCGTTTCGTTATCCCGTCTGATTTGGGATACGGACCTCGTGGAGCAGGAGGAGTAATTCCACCAAATGCTACCTTGATTTTCGACGTAGAATTAATGGACGTAAAATAATATTCAGTCGCAGTTTCAAGCTGCAATGTTCAATAAATTTTAAAATTCCAATATTGTAAAAGATATTGGGATTTTTTTTATGTTTACCAAAAAATCTAAACCAAATGAAAATCAAATTAATTTTTTTAGCAGCGACAGCTGTATTTATCGCTTCTTGCTCCAGTAAAAAAACGGTGGTTGCGGCAGATGTTCCAAAAGAAGGAAGTATTAGTCCGGAATTAGTGCAACATGGAAAAAACTTGTACGTGAATAACTGTGTTAAATGTCATGCGTTGTATGAGCCCAAGAAGTTTAGTCAAGAAAAATGGAAACCAATCTTGGTTAAAATGCAGAAAAAAGCACGTTTAGATGATGTCCAGATAGCTGCAATATCAAATTATATTACTTCACAATTATAAAATTTCAAAAGAGCATTCATTAAAAATGAATGCTTTTTTTATTTCTTCCACTTGATATTGCAACCCAAACTTGGTTTTTGATTGGAATTGATGATTCGATTATAAATCACGCCGTCGATGGCGCCTCTCAAATCGCTTCCGCTCAACGGAATTCCGTTTCCTGGTCGGCTGTCGTCCAATTGGCCACGATAGACTAATTTGTCTTGGTTGTCAAACAAAAAGAAATCGGGTGTGCAAGCCGCATCGTATGCTTTTGCCACTTCCTGGGTTTCGTCATAAAGGTAGGGAAACTCAAAATTATTCTCGAAAGCAAACTCGGTCATCAATTCAGGTGAATCCTGTGGATAATTCACGACATCATTACTGGAAATAGCCAAAAATCCAATGCCTTGCACCCGGTAATCATTGGCAATTCGCACAATTTCTCCAAGAACATGATGCACAAATGGGCAGTGATTGCAGAGAAACATGACGAGGGTTCCTTTTTCGCCCTTGATGTCCGAAAAAGAAAAATGGGAATCGGCAGAGTTGGTGTCTTTTAAGTAAAACTCGGGGGCAATGGTTCCGAGAGCCAACATCTTTGATGGGGTATTTGACATTTTGTTTGTTTTTGTTGAAAGTTTAAAGTTATGAAAAAGTATTGTTTTTTGGACTGGAAACCGTAAATTAGTCTGCATAGATTATCAAATTTCAATGACAAACAATACAATGGATTTAACTTGGACTGAATTCGAAAAAGTGGAAATGCGCGTGGGGACAATTCTGGAAGTCAATGATTTCCCCGAAGCCAGAAAGCCGGCTTACCAACTCACGATTGATTTTGGTTCCGATATTGGAATCCGAAAAACTTCCGCCCAAATCACCAAACGCTATCAAAAAGAAGATTTGCTGAATCGACAGATTGTGGCAGTGGTTAATTTCCCCAAAAAGCAAATCGGAAAATTTATGAGCGAATGCCTGGTTCTGGGGGCAGTGGGCGAGGAAGGCGACGTGATTTTGTTGGCGCCCGATTTCAAGATTGAAAATGGTTTGCGCATTGGATAAAAAAAAAACACCTTCACAATATGAGGTGTTTAAAAAGCGAATTAGTCATTTGTTACAGTAATTATTTTTAAAACTTTATTTCCGGACGGCAATAACCAATCCACCTGATCATTTTCTTTAAAGCCAATAATCGCCACTGACAATGGGGCTAAAACAGACACTTTTCCTTCTTTTAGGTTAGATTGCGAAGGCATGACAATTTGAATCTTCATTTGTTGTTTGCTATTAATATCCTCAATTACAGCACACGAATTTATTCGGATAATGGCTTGGTCAAGAGTGTTTTCTTCGCTTACAATTGCTCGGTCTAGCTCTTGTGTCAGCAAGGCGATTTCTCTAATGTTTGTGGCATCTTTTGCATTTTTTACCAATTTTCTAAGAATAGTATAATCGGTCATTGTTAAAACAGGAGTTGGTTTCATGTTCATTTATTTTAGTATTAATTTTTTGTAGAATGTATAGAAACGAATAAGTCAAATAACTAATTACCATAAAAGTAAATAGCTTCAACAATAATTTTTTAAATTTCGGAATAGTATAGAAAAACCTTCGTCTGAAGTAGTTTGTTTTATATAGACGAAGGTCTAATTGACAAAGGCTTTTGAATGCGAAAATTTGGCACCAAACACAAAATTCCCTTTAAGAAAAGAGCTGTAATTTGATAGTGTATAGGTGATAATGGTCATAAAATAAATTTCGCATGGCAAAAATACACTCCTTTTTCTAATATCAATATTGATTTGGGGTATTTGTATTTGATTTAACATACCGTAATCGAAAATTGGAGAAATAAAAAATCCGAAAATCTTTCGACTTCCGGATTTGATAGTTGAATTTTTATATTATTTGTCAATCGGTAAAGTAGTGGAATGCCCCCATTCTGTCCAAGAACCATCATAAACCGCTTTTGGATTATCTGAAATAAGTTCCGTTGCCAACAAGAGAATGCAAGCTGTTATTCCCGAACCACAAGTAAAATATATAGGCTTGTCATTTAAGTTGAATATTTCAGATAAAGCTTCCTTTGATTTGTATTTTCCATCTTCTAATAAATTGCCAAAAGGGATATTTATGGAACCCGGAATGTGACCATTTCTGATACCAACTCTTGTTTCTTCTATCGTGGCATGAAAACGATCCGGAGATCTCGCATCAATTAAAACGGCTTCTTTTGAGTTTATGTTTTTCAGAATCTGCTCTTTGTTTTTGATTAATTCCGGTTGAAGTTTAGCTTCAAAATCCCCTGTGGAATAGGTGTTTTTCTTTTGAATCTCAGTAGGAAAACCTTCTTTTATCCATTCTGGAAGACCACCGTTTAAAACGTAAACATTAGAATGCCCCATTGCATTAAACATCCACCAAACTCTAGGACTCAGGTAAATTCCTAAAGTATCATAAACGACAATTGTACTGTTTTTGTTGATGCCTAATTTTTGACATTCAATAGTAAATTGAGAAACAGAAGGAAAGGTATTGGGTAAAGGATTTTGTATGTCGCTAAAAGTATTTTTTATGTCAAATATTATTGCTCCTTTAATTTGTATATCCTGAAATTGATTCTCTAAATTAGATTGATTTTGGTCTAATCTAGCTTCTAAAATAATTAAATCTAAATCTTCTAAATGTTCAGAAAGCCATATTGGAGACACGATGGTTTTTTTCATTTTCATTTTTTTTATAAAAGTACAATACTATTCCAATAAAAAAAAAGTCCAAAAATCTTTCAACTTTCGGACTTAATCAGGTTGGTTTTGGTTAATCATTTTGAGATGGAAGGATCTGGAACGCTCTAATCGCTCTTGAGAACCTTCTTTTTCTTTTATAATTCCTTATCTAAAAAGGGTTATTGTCAATATTAAGATGCAAGTGTCCATTTTTTCTCTCAAGAAAGAATAGGAACGTTTCATTTGTGTTTTTACGGTATTGATGGAAATGTTTTCGTTCTCGGCAATTTCTGAATAGCTGTTGTTGTCAACGACATGAGCCAAGAAAATGTTTCTTCGAGCTTCTGGTAACTGGTTCAACAACTTCATGACTTTTGAAATTTTGCCCTCCTCCATTTTTTCAAAAAAAACAGGTTCTTCCGAGTCGGGAACAAGCTTGTTTTTCTCTATCGAAACAATTTGTTTGCTTTTTTCAAGGTGTTGAATACTCAAATTCTTTACTGCCCTTGAACCATAAGATTTAAATGAAGTCGTAATGTTTATCTCTTCTTTTTTATTCCAGAAATAGATGAAAAATTCTTGTACAATGTCTTTGGAGACTTCTTTGTCTTTGGTTATTTGAAATGAAACCAATGACAAAAAAGCGAAATTTTCCTTGTATAAAGCCTCGAATTTTGTTAAATCCATAACCGCAGACATTTTCTATATGTTTAAAAAAGGTTTTATATGATTGCATAGTTAGTAAAAAAAATCATAAAAAAAATAAATTATCGAAAAAATAAATAAATTATCGAAAAAAAAAGTAAAATTCTTGTCACCCTAAACTTCCTTTTTTACAACATAACTATAACGATTAAGTGATAAGCAAATAAATTGATTATGGAAATCCATCAAAATGTGATCAAGATTCTTCGAGAAATAAACTCTAATGGGAAAATAGATATTGAAAAATTGGAGCAGTTAAGTATCGAAGAACAAGAGTTGGTTAATAATCTATATCAAGAGGGGTTGGTTGAGGAAGCTTTATGTTTGGTTGATTCAATGGATGTGGATAGAAATTGGGAAGAATTACAAGATATATTACAGAGATATTCGAAACCAGTGGTGCCTTTATGGAAGAAATTATTAAAATATGCTGCTGTCCTAATCGTTTTGCTGGGCTGTTTTTTTCTTTTTCAACAGAATAGAACCCTAAATCCAGATGTGAAACTGGCCAATGACGAGATAAAATTGGTTTTGGAAAATGGAGAGGTCCAAATTTTGAAAGTTGGGGGGAATGATCAAGTGGTTTTGTCGAATGGCCAAGTTGTGGGAAACCAAAAAGGAAAAGAATTGAATTATGTTTCGGCTTCGAGTGTCAAGGAATTGGTGTATAACACGATTCAAATTCCAAACGGAAAAATATTCAATATCACCTTGTCTGACGGAACCCATGTTTATTTGAATTCAGGCAGTAGTTTGAAGTTTCCCGTGCAGTTTGTCAAAGGAATGAAAAGGGAAGTGTTCCTGGAAGGGGAAGCCTTTTTTGATGTTACAAAGGACAAGGCACATCCATTTGTAGTGAATGCGGATGATGTTCGAGTTAAAGTATTGGGCACGAAATTTAATGTTTCGTCTTATGCGGAAGACAAAACGGTAAATACGGTTTTGGTTGAAGGCTCCGTTGCATTGGGTTCATCCGAAAAACCGGCAGATAGAACCATGTTGAAACCAGGATTTAAAGGTGCATTCGATAAATCGGGAACTGCCGTTTTTTCATTGGAAAAAGTAGATACCAAACAATATACAAACTGGATGAAAGGAGAAATTGCTTTCAAAGGAATTGGATTCAAGGAAATAGCGCGAAAACTGGAGCGCACTTATAACGTTTCCATTACCAACAACAATAAAGAATTGGATGACGTAAAATTCAGTGGTTCTTTTGACAGAAACATAGAATCCATCAATGAGGTGATGGATGCCATGAGCAAGATTTACTCTTTTGATTATAAAATTACTAAAACAAATTCGATAACCATTACCAAATGACAAGCCTATGAAATAAAGTGAAATCAAAAAAATTACACTTAAAAAAAACCGAAAAATAGGATCAGTATTTTCCGGCTTAAAAAGGTGTATTAAACGACCTACACAAATAAATCATTTAAATAACCAACCAAAATTATGAAAAAAATAATTAAGAGGAACTTGGCATGCCCATATTTTCCTAAAATTAGTTTAAAAATGAAACTCACCACCATTTTATTATTGGTTTCATTATTAAAAGTTCAAGCCTACACGTATTCTCAAAATGCAAAAATCACGTTGAAAACAAACGAGATTACAGTGGGACAGGTTTTTAATAAAATAGAAACTACTTCAGAATTTAGATTTTTATACGAAAGTGACAAAATTGATTTGAATCGAAAGGTTTCAATAGATGTAAATAAAGAAAATATTTCCAATGTTTTACAGGTTTTGTTCAAGGGGACAAATGTGGAGTACAAGATAAATGATCGTCAAATTTTGTTGACCGTCAAAAAAAGTGCCTCTCCCAAAACCACTTCGCAAATAATTGCGCCAGCTCCGGCTCCCGTAATTATGCAGCAACATGAAATTGTGGGCCAAATTGTTGACAGCAACGGACTGCCTTTGCCAGGTGCCAATGTACTTGAAAAAGGGACAACCAATGCCGTACAAACTGATTCTGACGGTAAATTCAAGTTGACTCTTTCTGGTCAAAAGGCTACACTTTCGGTATCGTTTATGGGGTTTGTCACACAAGACGTAGTCGTGAATAACCAGAATAGCATAAAGGTTGTTTTGATGGAAGAGCCGGCTGCATTAAACGAAGTTGTTGTTGTGGGGTATGGTGTTCAAAAGAAAGTAAATTTAACAGGTTCAGTGGGCAATGTTTCAGGAAAAGTATTGGTTGCTAGACCTCAAACAAACTCGTCCAACTTGCTTCAGGGTCGTTTGACAGGTGTGAATGTTACACAGCCAGGTGCAGAACCAGGATTGGATAATCCTACTATACGAATTAGAGGATTGGGGTCTTATGGGGCAAGTAACGATCCGTTAATTTTGATTGATGGAGTTGCAGGATCTCTTAATAACCTTTCTCCAGCCGATATTGAAAATGTTACGGTGTTGAAAGATGCTTCCTCTGCAGCAATTTATGGAGCGAGAGCAGCCAATGGAGTAATTTTGGTTACCACAAAAAAAGGTAAAAAAGGAACTCCTGTAATTAATTTTACTACCAACCTTTCTGTCCAATCACCTACTAGATTGCCTAAATTTATTACCAATTCTGTAGAATATATGGAAATGCTGAACACGGCATCTCTCAATGATGGGAAACCTATACCTTTTACTCAGCAAAATATTAATGATTATCGCAATGCACCGGCTGGTAGCAAAGAGTTTCCGAATTTTGATGCCCTTGACTATTGGTTTCAGGATGCAATCGTAAAAAATAATAACCTCTCCATTTCAGGTGGGGGAGAAAGCAATACTTACAATATATCTTTAAATATTTTAGACCAAAATTCAATGATTCCAGGTTACAAGTTTTCAAGATACAATGGGTTGATAAGTAATAATATAGAACTTAAAAAATGGGCAACACTGGGAACTACAATAAATTTAACCAGTAAATATACGGGGCAGCCCTCTGCGAATTCTTTATTTACTCCAATGTATATTTATACTGCGAGTCCTCTTAATGAACCGTATTTGCCAGACGGCAGTGGGCGTGTAGTAACAAGAGCTTATGCTTCTGAGGCTCCTATTCGTGGTAGACCAGGTCTCCAGGAATCTTTTGTGATGGGAAATCAGTATTATAAAGAGACAAATGTTAATCCACAGATTTTTCTGGACATAAAGCCTTTCAAAGGGTTGACTTGGACATCAAAAGTGGCTATTAATTACGTGGATGTATTTTATAAAATGCACCAGCAAAATTACACGGCTTATTCTTTACATGAAAGAGACAAGATAACTGGAGATTATCTTGCGATTCCTAAAAATGCCGATGTACTTGGAGTAACGGATGATTATTCAAAAGATATTACGAAAACATTCTACTCCGTGGCAACATACAACACCAAATTTGGAGAGAATCATGATTTTACGGCTCTGGGTGGTTACGAGCAGATTAGTTTCAGACACCAACAATTGAGAGCTACTAGATCTAGTTCAGTAAATCCAGCGCTTACCGAATTACAAGCTTATACAGCCACTAACCAAGAGTTGTTCAAGCAAACAGCACGTATGTTAGGTTATAGTGCTCCTTATGAATGGGCCTTGCAATCGGTATTTGGACGTGTTAATTATGGTTTCAAAAACAAATATCTTTTTGAAGGTAATATCCGTTATGATGGAACATCCAAAGTGTCTCCTGATTACCGCTGGGGAGTTTTTCCTTCGGCATCTTTAGGATGGGTAGTTTCTGAAGAAAGTTTTATTAAAAACAAAGTTAATTGGTTGAAAGAATTGAAATTGAGAGCGTCCTACGGGGTGTTAGGAAACTCTGATATTGGTGCTTATGCATATCAGGACAATATGGATATCACGAATTCATATCCATACGAATCTACACTTGTTCAAGGAGCGGTAGTGAATACATTCAAAGATCAAAGTTTGAGATGGGAAACCACTAGTATAACAGATTTGGGTTTTGATTTCAATATTAAGAATGGATTATTTGGGGCTACTTTCGATTGGTTTGATAAATATACTTCCAACATTCTTGCCAAGCAACCAATACCTATAAGTATGGGATTGGCAGATCCTACAATGAACGATGGGAAAATGCGAAATCGTGGTTTTGAGTTGTCTTTGACACACAAGAACAATATTGGAAAATTAAACTACGACACTTATTTTATGTTGTCAAAATACAAGAATGAAGTAGTTTACATAAGTGCTCCTTCTTTAGGAAACACGATTAAAGCCAACGGTCAACCTTACAATGAAATGAACTTGTACATCTGGGATGGAACTGTCCAGATAGCAGATCTTACAGATCCTAAATTTCCAAAGAGTACCTTGAATCCTAATCCTAAGGCAGGTGATTTGAAAATGAAAGATGTTAATAATGATGGAGTTATTGATGGTAATGACCGTCAGCCAGTAGCTGGTTTGTATCCAAAATTTGATTATTCTTTCGGGTTTAATTTTGATTATGAGCGATTTAGCCTGAATATTTTCTTCCAAGGAGTAGAGGGGCAAAAATCCATCATGTCTTTTTGGGGGCCTCAACCTTTTGCGGGAGGAATGCCTCCAATGCCAAAATGGCGCGATGCATGGACTCCACAAAATCCGACAAATGCGCTTCCAGCATTGCATACTGACGGATATGCAGGTGTAAATAATTATAGCAATTCAACTTACTTTTTACAAGACGGATCATATCTTCGATTGAAAAGTGTAATGCTGTCTTATTCTTTGCCAGAGAGCTTGATAAATAAAATTAATTTTAAAGATTTCAAAATATTTGTTTCTGGAGATAATTTACTAACCTTCACTAATTTCGAAGGTCAGGATCCAGAACGATCTTTAACCAGTTATCAGAATGTTTATCTTTCGTATCCACAGGCTCGTATAATAAACTTCGGTATTAATGTTAAATTCTAATAAGTACTATTATGACTAAAATGTATAAAATTTCACAATTGTCTATTATCATTTTGTTGGTTTTTTGCTTCACTTCTTGTGATAGTGATTTTCTGGACAAAAACCCTTTAGACAGTGTTGCCAGCCAAGGATTTTGGAAAACTAAAGCAGATGTAGAAACGGGATTGGCAGGTGTATATTCTCGTCTGCAGCAAAATTTCCTGGGGTATGAAAGAATTTATTTTGAAGGGTTAACAGACAATACCTATTGCGGTCCCAACTTTAATCAGAGAAATATATTCGAAATGACACTTGGTAATATTTCACCATCATCAGGCGGGGCCATCGATAATATGTACTCTTCGCCATATCGTGCCATTACAAGTTGTAATTTGTTTCTGGATAATGTAGATCAGGCTAAAGGCAATGTTTTGCCAGCCCAAATGAATATCTATAAAGCCGAGGTGAGATTTATCAGAGCTTTGTGTTATTTTGATCTAGTTCAATTATTTGGTGAAGTGCCAGTTTACAAAAAATATTTTTCAACAATTGAAGAAGGAAGAATAGCAAAAAGTTCTAAAGCCGAAATTTATGCTTTCATTGAAGAAGATCTTAATTTTGCTATTTCCAATCTTCCAGACACAAAATATTCTGGACATGCTGTAAAAGGCAGTGCCCAAGCTTTGCTAGGTCGCGTATTGCTGACTCAAGAAAAATGGGCTGAATCTGCAACAGTGTTAAAGCAAATTATTGATGGTGGTAAATTTCAACTGGCTAATAGTTATAAAAATTTGTTCATTGTTGATGGACAGGTAAATCCTTCCGTGAATTGTGAAATTATGTTTTCTACTAATTATGCTGCGGGCAATCCGCAGCGACTAACTCCACAGCCTGCTGGATATGAGATAGAAATGGCAAATGGGTCAATGTTGCAACCATTCAAAGCTTTTGCCGATTCCTACCAGATGATAGATGGAAAATCATCAAGCGATTCACCACTTGTAAATACCAATTATATAAACCGTGATCCTCGATTGGATATGACTATGAAATTGCCAAATGAAACTTGGAGAAATCCTAATACACTGGTAAGCCAGGTTATTGATAACCCAAGTGTTACAGGTTTTATTATGGAAAAATATGTAGATCTTTCTAAAATACCAATTTCAGGGGCTACAGCTTCTACATCTCATCAGGATTATATCCACTTGCGATATGCTGATGTATTGTTAATGTATGCAGAGGCGAAAAACGAGTCTACAGGTCCTGATCTTACAGTTTATGCCGCTATAAATAAGGTGCGTGCTCGAGCAACTGTTAATATGCCAGAAGTGGTTCAAAGTAGCTATAGCACTAAAGATTTATTACGAGAATATATACGTAACGAACGAAGAGTTGAATTGGCGATGGAAGGGTTGCGTTATTTTGACCTGAAAAGATGGAAAATTGCCGTAGCTAAATTAGATGGAATGAGTACAGTTGGTTCTCAGCCTATGCAATTTTTAGAAAAGAATTACTATTTGCCACTACAGCAAAATGAACTTGATCGTAATACAAAACTGGAACAAAATCCAGATTATAAGTAAAAAGATGGTTCAAATTTGATCATAATTTTATTCCAAGGAGAAAGTAACTTTTTTCTCCTTGGATATTTTTAAGTCTAATATTAATACTGTTCAGAAAATTAAAAAAAAAGCACTGTTTTCAATTGTAAAACCAATGTGTTTTAGGATTTTGTACATCTCGTTTTATTGGTACAGGAAAACTTGTGGATTATATCAAAGCAAGAAAACCAGAAATAAAGAGGCTTTATGACTCGGGAATAGATGCGTTTTTAGGAAAAGGGGGGCATTATAAAATTTTACGTCCGATTTCATTATCGGCAATAGCATTAGATTCAGGGAATTATGGTCAAAACCCTGCTTATTAAAGATAGTTAGTTAGTTAGTTATAATGCATTTACCCATGTTACAGTTTTGGTTCTGTATTCATGGGTATTTGCATTTATGAAAGGGGCTGTTTCTTCTCTAGGGGTAAAAGGTTTTGGGCATAAAAAAAGTCCGAAAATCTTTCAATTTTCGGACTTAATCAGGTTGGTTTTGGTTAGTTAATTATATGGTTTGTTTGAAAATTAAATATCGTCAAAATCAATATCGGTGAAACTTGATGTTGATGGCAATGCCAGTTCTTCTCCTTCCGAAGCTTCGCCTGCATATTCTTTTTTGAAATCTTTTTGGTGTCTTTCAGAGATTACTTCTTCGCCTTTGTGGTTCAAGACGTAGGAAGTCATTTCTTCCAAGATTTCCGTGAAAGCGGTAAAATCTTCTTTGTATAAATAAATTTTGTGTTTCTTGAAGTGAAAAGAACCATCAGCTTCGGTAAACTTCTTGCTTTCGGTAATGGTGATATAATAATCGTCCGCTTTTGTGGCTCTTACATCAAAGAAATAAGTTCTTCTTCCAGCTCTTAATACCTTTGAAAAAATCTCTTCCTTTTCTAACATGTCATTTTCTCTCATAATCCTTCAGTCTATTTTGTGTTGTTAAGCATCAACCAAAAATCTAAAAAATATATGTATTATACAACAATTATTGCAATTCTTTTTCAGAAAGTTGTTTCAAGTACAAGGCGGCATAATAGCCGTCTTCATTTATCAATTGATTATGAGAACCTTGTTCAATAATTCGTCCTTCATCGAGGATGATTATTCGGTCTGCATTTTTTGCCGAAGAGACTCTGTGGCTTACAATAATGGTGGTTTTGTCTCTGCAAATTTCCAGTAAGTTGTTCAAAATCGTTTCTTCGGTTTCGGTATCCACTGCCGACAAGCAATCGTCAAATAGCAGGATTTCCGGATCTTTGATAATCGCCCTTGCTATGGAAACTCTTTGTTTTTGTCCGCCGGAAAGCGTGATGCCCCTTTCGCCAAGAATGGTTTCATATTGTTTGCTGAAACCTATGATATTGTCGTGAACCACGGCACTTTTGGCAGCGGCGTGCACTTCCTCGTCGGTGGCGTTTTCTTTACCAAACTTGATGTTGTTTTTGATGGTGTCCGAAAACAAAAAGGCATCTTGCGGCACAATTCCGATGCTGTTTCGCAAATCGTGCAAGTTGACGGTGCTAATTTCTTTTCCATCAATGACAATGTGTCCTTGGGTAACATCATACAGGCGAGAAATCAAGGAAACAATGGTCGATTTTCCCGAACCTGTTTTTCCTAAAATCGCCAAAGTTTCGCCTTTGTGTACCGTGAAAGTCACGTTTTCCAATGCTTTTATGTTGGTGTCTTCATAAGTGTAGCTTACATTTTCGAAAGTGATGGTACCTTCAATAATTGATTTTCCGGGATTGGTGTTTTGTATTTCCGGTTCTATTTTCAGGAATTCGTTGATGCGTTTTTGGGAGGCTTCGGCTTCCTGGACCATCGAAGAAACCCAACCCAAAGAGGCTACAGGCCAAGTCAACATATTCACGTACAGGATAAATTCGGCAATGGTTCCTATGCTTTTTATGGTTCCGTTGATGTACATCAATCCGCCAAAATAAATCACGACCAAGTTGCTTATTCCAATAAGTGCCATCATCAAAGGGCCAAATAAAGCTTGTATTCTGGCCAAACTCAAACTCTTGCTTTTGCTTTCATCCGCCAATTGCACCAAATTATTTTGGTGCTGGTCTTCCAATGAATAGGCTTTTATAACTCGGATTCCCGAAAATATTTCTTGGGTAAAACTGGAAACTTTGGATAGATATTGTTGAAAAATGGTGCTTCTTTTATTGATCTCGGAACTGATTTTAAAAATGGCATACGACAATAGGGGCAAGGGAAGCAAGGTGTACAATGTCAGCCTCGGCGACACGTTGAACATGTACACGATGACGATGGCAAAACGGATAACGGTATTTATGGTGTACATCACGGCTGGGCCAACGTACATTCTTACCTTGGAAACATCCTCACTGATGCGGTTCATCAAATCTCCCGTACGGTTTTGTTTGTAGAAATTCTGCGAAAGGTTTTCGTATTGTCTAAATACTTCATTTTTCAAGTCGAATTCGATGTGGCGCGACATCACGATAAGGGTTTGTCGCATCAGGAAAGTCAGGAAACCCGCTATGATTGTCGTGGCAATTATCAGGAGAATATCGGAGATGAGTTCCTGCCGGATGAATGATTTGGAGATCGTTTCATCTTTGGCGAAATCTTCGATTGCCTTGAATGATTTACTGATCAGTTTTGGAGTAAACAGGGAAAAAATTTGCGCAACAATGGTAATGATGATTCCCAGCAAAAAGCTGAATTTGTATTGGATGAAATATTTATTGAGATAGCGTAATTCCTTCATAACGGTTGGTGATTCTTAATAAATCCAAAGGTAAGATGAAATTCAGATATTTTTCAAGTTTAATTCTTATTTTAAAAAATGAAATTCTTATTTTTGCAAACTAATTTAATAAAAGTTCTTACAAGGTGGTAAACAGAAGACACATTCGCGTTAAGGTTATGCAATCCATTTATGCGATGCATCAAAATGGTTCAGATAATTTAGAAAAAGAAGAAAAATTCCTTTATTACAGCATCGATGCCATTCAGGATTTATACCTTATAATGCTATCCTCCTTGATAGAAATTTGCAAAAAAGAAACCGTTTTTTTGCACTTGTCCAGCCAAAAACATTTAGCTACTCCGCAAGAGCGCAAACCCAACGAAAAGTTTATCAAAAACGCCATTTTTCAAATCCTTGCCGAAAATAATTCGTTGAGCATAGCATTGGAAAACCGAAAAATAGACAATTGGACGTTGAACGACGACTATATTTTGTTGCTTCTCAATGACATCAAGCAAAGCAAATTGTACCAAAATTACATGGGTAATTCGGTAAACACATTCCAGGAAGACAAGGATTTCATCGTTGATTTGTTTATGGAAGTAATTGTTCCAAACGAGAAATTATACGAATACCTGGAAGACAACAAACTGACCTGGATTGACGATATTCCGGTGGTAAACACGGAGATTATCAAGCAATTGAAAGCCATTAAAAATGTGGAAGAAGGTGGTTTCAGGGTGCCAAAATTATTCAAGGACAACGAAGACAAGGATTTTGTCAGGGATTTGTTCAGGAAAACAGTTTTGAACGAGAAAGAATTGGCCAAGGAATATGACGATAAAACCCCAAACTGGGATAGCGACAGGATTGCCGAAATCGACACCATTATCCTTAAAATGGCGATTTGCGAATTTTTGAAATTTCCGTCCATTCCGGTGAAAGTTACCCTGAATGAATACCTGGAATTGGCCAAAGAATATTCCACTCCAAAAAGCAGCATTTTCATCAACGGGATTTTGGATAATTTGGTTAAAGAACTGCAAACCGACAACAGAATCCAGAAAGTGGGTCGCGGGTTAATGTAAAAAGCAAAAACACAATAAAAAACAATAATCAAATAACAAAAAGAATTTAAAATTATGGAACAATTAACTCAATTTGCACCGTTTCTATTAATGTTTGTCGTTATCTATTTCTTCATGATTAGACCACAACAAAAAAGAGCCAAACAAGAAAAAGAATTCGAAAGTGCATTGAAAGTGGGCGATAAAATTATTACCAAAAGTGGTCTTCACGGTAAAGTGGCCGAGCTTTCAGAAGGAACCGTTGTTATCGAAACAATGGCTGGAAAACTGAAAATGGAGCGTTCCGCCATTTCCATGGAATTGAGTGCTTCTTTGAACAAAAAGGCATAAACACTGGTCTCCTGAAAAATCGAAAGCCTCAATTCTTTAGTGGAATTGGGGCTTTTGCTATTAGGTACATGTTTGGAAAAATGCTTTTTAAAAATCTAAATTCATTAAAATTATAAAGGTTTACTTTTAATAAACATTGTAAATTTGCACCATTAAACACAGAAAATGCTTCAAATAAAAAATATTTCCTTTACCTATATAGAAAATCCCGTTATCGAAAATATCAGTTTCGAAATTTCGAAAGGTCAAAATGTGGCCGTAATTGGCGAAAGCGGTTGCGGTAAAAGTACCTTGTTGAAACTTTTGTATGGCTTACATGATCTGGACAATGGCGAAATACACTATAATGACAAGCAAATACTCGGGCCAAAATTCAACCTGATTCCGGGTGAAGATTACATCAAATATTTGGCGCAGGATTTTGACTTAATGCCCTATATCACTGTCGAAGAAAACGTGGGGAAATTTTTGTCCAATATCTACAAAGACAAGAAAAAAGCACGCGTAAAAGAACTGTTGGAAATGGTTGAAATGACCGAATTTGCCAAAGTAAAAGCAAAATACCTTAGCGGAGGCCAACAACAAAGAGTGGCTTTGGCAAGAGTTTTGGCATTGGAACCCGAAATTCTATTATTGGACGAACCCTTTAGCCAGATCGATTCTTTCCGGAAAAACTCCTTGCGCCGTAATTTGTTCAATTATTTCAAGAAAAAACAAATCACCTGTGTCATTGCAACTCACGACAGCACCGAAGCCTTGTCTTTTTCAGACGAAACCATCGTGTTGCAAAATGGAAAGTTGAAGGCAAAAGGAAGTTCAAGAGAACTCTATGACAGTCCTCCCAGTTTTTATGTTGCTTCCCTTTTTGGAGAAGTAAACGAGATGAAACAATCTTATTTTACGGATATGGATGAAGCAGACCAAACGCTGTTATTGTATCCACATCAACTAAAAGTGGTTGAAGATGGAAAGTTCAAAGCGGTCGTAAAGCAATGTTATTTCAAGGGAAGTCATTATTTGGTCAAAGCCGCTTTCGAAAGAAAAGCCATTTTCTTCGAACACGATTCTGACTTGAAATTGAACCAGGAAGTGAGTTTGTCTATTGCTCGATAATTGGAAATAAAAAACCGCCCCAAATTATCTTTTGAAACGGCTTCTTGAAATTATTTCTTAAAACTAAAAGTGCCTATTGTCCGTCGGGTTACTTGGCTGGAAATTTTGAAATGTCCATATAGAATACTTCCCAAGTGTGTCCGTCAAAATCTTCAATGGTTCGCTGTTGCATGAAACCGTAATCTTGCATCTCGCCAGATTCTTTCCCACCAGCTTTTAGTCCATTTGTCACGATGTTGTTTACTTCGTCAACACTGTCAACCGAGAGTGCATAAATTGCTGCCAATTTTGATTTTGTGTCTGCAATGGGTTTGGTCGCAAAGCCTGCAAACTTTTCGTGTGTCAGAATCATTACAAAAATGTTTTCGCTCCAAACCATGCACTTACCAGTGTCGTCCGAAAACTGGGGGTTGTTTGTAAAGCCTAATGCAGTATAAAAGTCCAAAGATTTTTGCAGATCTTTTACCGCTAAATTGATGAAAATTTGTTTTGCCATTTTTTTAAATTTTATACTATTTTGTTTAGTTATGCATCTGGAATATTTGGTTCTACCAAACGTTTTAATTTGTCCAACGATTCTTGCCAACCTAAATAACACATTTCAGTCGGTATTACATCAGGGATTCCTTCTTGTGTAGCAATAAGTTCCGTGCCACATAATACTTTTCGCAATTCTATTTTGGTAATCATTTGCCCCGGTAAATTGGGGTCGTCAAACTGGTCTGAATATTTCAATAGTTCATTGGGGATGATTTCTAAATATTCTCCACCAAATGAATGACTGTAGCCCGTGCTAAAATTGGTAAACGACATTTTGTATTTACCGCCAATTTTGAAATCCAGGCTGTGAACTTTGCAAACAAAACCATAAGGCGGTAACCAAGCCGCCATGGCGTCGGCATCCGTGAAAGCTTTGTATACTTTTTCAGGACTTGCCGTAAAAACTCTGTGAAGTGTAACTTTATTATTTGCCATCGCATTCTTTTTTAAATTAATAAAATTAAATATTTTCTGTTATTTTTTTGATAGAATTCCGATTGCCGGATAGTGTCGTTGTACCATGATCGCTAACGTTTTCACGTCGCTTCAAGCCGTTTTCAGTTTAAGAACTGCGGTTTTTTTTGCCAGAAAAAACGAAGTTATGAAATTTATTGCTTGTATTTAACGAGAACGAGGAAATGGTTTGAAACGTGTGTTAGGCACAGTTTTTCTATTTAATTAGATGTTCCAAAATTTGTATCATCTCTACAACATGGTTTATTTCTAAATTCATTCTGCTATTTCCGGAATGTCTAATTTCAATTGCATCTTCAACTTCGTTATATTTTATTAGAATTTGCGAGGTTTCAGTTTCCCAATGGTATTCGTTGTCAATCTGTTTGAAAAGTTGATTGGTATACGGTTTTCTTTGATAGTCGGGATCTTCCCAAATCTGTTTTGAGATGTTGATTAATAGGTCAATTATTTCATTAGTGTCGGAATGTGTCAGCAAACAATTTTCACCATTCTCGTAGTCCAGTTGCAGCGAAATGCAATCTTCGTTTTTTTGAATTTGAATATTTCCTTTTTTGACCAACCAATTATAAACCTGATTTTCCATTTTTTAGCTATTTTGGGGAGTCCACATTTTTAGAAATTTAAATTTTTTGGGGTATTCTTCTCTTGGGCAAAAAGCCAAGCAAACTTCCCTGTTGTCAAGCGAAGATTCCGTCAATAGAACAAAATCAGTTTCATTTTTCAGTTTGTCAAATTCAATCTCATTGGCTAGGCACACCACCTTTTTGAATATTCCATTAATCCATTTTGTCATGTCGGCATTGGTTTCGAATTTTTTATAACAAGCCAATGCAGCGTGTGCAGTTATTACTGGAACTATTTTGTCTGGAATGTCGTCCTTTACGATGATGTACATTTTCATTCGATGCTGTTGTTGATATTGTGTATAGTTTTATTGGTTTGGGACTAAATTAAGCCCTATTTTCGGATTTACCAAAACTCCCAAATACAAAACCAACTTTCCATTAAGCCAATTGCCCACCCGAGGCTGCAAGCCGAACGGACGAAGTAAATCCGTTGTAGCTGTTAGTTGCCGTTTTTCTTGCTTCCATTTTTTAACACCTCAATTTTTGTATATTTGAATACTTTTGCGTCTTCGTCTAAACGAACCTTTTCTAAAATTATTCCAACCGGGTAATTATTTTTATCGAACATTTGCCCTGTTAGTCTTATTTGTAGTGGTAAACTTCCACGATACAATGTATCTGCATTTACCAACAATGTACTTTCGGGTTCCAACCAATATCTAATCCTGTTTTTGGGATCCTTGCTAAATTTTGATTCATACCATTTCGCACCACTAGGGGAATATGGATTATAACTAAATGTCAAAGTTTGTATTTTAATTTCAGGTTCGATATTTGTTTCTTTTAATTGGGAAGTTTGTTGTGGTAAAGTTTCTTTTGACGGTTGAGCTTTGTCAACTTTGCTTGAATTTGTCATACAAGCGGTAAAGAGCATCAGGATTGGGATAAGTTTTTTCATTGGTAGGGGCTTTTTAAAATGGCTGCTAACGTCAGTCTGTGAAAAAACTTTCGTTTGAGTTGCATCAAATATAACAAAAAAGTTGTTTCCAACTTTTTCAACAAGCCGTTGGTATGGAATTCTATACTCGAAAAATAACCGACATATAACCCTCTCAAAAGTTGTGAATAACTTTACGATGCTTTACATAGGAGTGGCTGTTGTGCGACGTTATTAATGTTCCATCCAATATTTAAAAGTAAGTTTCGACTCTAGTTCGGCGATTAATGCTTTGTCTTTAGCTTCTTTTGAAAAATCGACAATAATTTTGTTTGGATCAATTTTGGAATATTTCAGTTCGTAATATTTGTTTATTGTTTGCGAATATTTGTCAGGACATCGTCCTGCTTGATTCCGATACACTTTACCATTTACAAAGTATTTTACAAATGCAGAATTTGTTTTTGGATATTCTTTACAGAAAGTATATTTACAAATTGTTTCTCCACGATTAGTTTCAATTTCTTGTTTGTATTTATAACCCTTAATGAACATATAGATTACTCCAATAATCATTAAAAATAAAAATGCTTTAGATAATATATTTTTCAATTTAGTATTGTTTTTTATAATGGCGCACAACGTTCTGGCGCTTGGCGAGGTTGGGGATTAAAGACGCGAGATTTTTCGGTTAAACACAAATTTCCAAATACAAAACCATCTTTCCATTAAGCCTATTGCCCACCCGAGGCTGCAAGCCGAACGGACGAAGTAAATTCGTCGTGGTAGCTGGTGGCAGGTGTTATTTGTATCCGTATATCATAAAAGTTCCATTGTCCTCTTCGTAAGGTATGTGCAACTCTTTTAAAAGCTGTTCAAATTCTTCGGTTTCGTCATGTATTTTTGGAGCAACTAAGTTTCCAGCGTGTTCAGCATAACGAGGTCTAACCTTCATGTATTCAATTGCAAAAAACAAACACATGCCTTCTTGATAAAATGGACTCCAATCACCGAACCATTCTGGGGCATCATTTATTTGTACATCTTCAAAAGCCTTATTCTCAAGTATAAGTTTTTCAATGTATGGAGGTGGAAACGGTAATTTCTTTATTGAACTTTGTAATTTCAACCATTTAGTATCATTCATTATGGAACTCAACCCTTTTTCCGTTACAATTTTTTTTACTTTATCTTTTAAAATCAAAGCGTAATCGTCATTTTGGATGTAATATTTATACTTTTCTCTTTCTGTACTATTTGGGTCTCCAAGAATGTCAAAGTATAATTTTTGCTTTTCTGTATTCTCCATTTTTTAATCAACTTAAATTATTGAAAGGCCAGTCATTCTAAAATTGGTGCCTATGTCTGTCCGTGAAAAAACTAAAACCAACTTTCTATTACGCAAATTGACTAAATACGTCTTATTAGCTGTTATGCAACTTGCATTTATTCAATTCTACTTTTTATAGCTTCTATAATTTCAGTATAATTTTCAAAATTATCTGGTGAAATAATTAAAGTATTACCATTTTTAAATTGCAAAATACTATAATGATATCCATCAGTTATATTAATTCCACGTGTACTTCTTAATCTTGTTTTTTGTTTGTTTAAGCTTGAAATAGAATCGAAAGCAATAAATTGTTTTGTACGGAATATTAGTGAAGTTTTTTCAATACCATTTTCCATAATTTTCAAAGTAAAATCTTTAAATAAATCTATTGAAAGATATATTATAAAGAACAAAACAACAAATGCAGGAATTAAAGATTGTTTTGTGGTTTCGTCAGGATTTTTCAATCCATTTACGCAAAAAGATAAAATTAATAAAAATAGGAAAAGCCCAATTCCTATTCTGATACAAAATAATTTTCTAAATTTTGATTCTATCACCATTTGATTTTATTTATTCCGTTGTTTACGGCATAATACATAACGTTCTGGTATTATAGCGAGTTTGGTACTAAACTAAGCCCTATTTTCGGATTTGCCACCCGAGCGATAGCGAACAGGCGAAGCAAATCATCCCAAATACAAAACCATTTTTCCATTAAGCCAATTGCCCAAATCCGTTGTAGTAGCTGTTATGCACCGTATTTTTTATTTAATATTAAAGTTTTCAAAGGCCATTCATCAATATTTATAACAATTTTCTTTTTCTCTAAATCGGCCAATACTTCATAAAAAATACTTTCAGAGTTTAGAATTTCAGAAGCATGTTTTAAAGAATCTGTAGTTTGCATAAACTTAAAAAGATAGAAATTGTCAATTGCTCCGTAATTCGATTCACGATTAATTATTACGTGCAAGTATTGTTTAGTTTGTAAGTTTTCAAAATCGCAAGCATCTCCGTGAAACCAATAAGTCCAGTTTGTGTTTAGGCTACCTTTCCAAAGATTATTCTGCCTTGACATAAGTTTAGCAAAAGGAAAACGTTCGCTTAAATCTAGCTGATATTCTACTGCTAATAATTTTATCATTTCGTTTGCTGTTTTCTCAAACGATACAATAGTTTCAATTAGTAGTTTTTCTTCAGTCGATTTCATTAATTCGGTCAGTTAATATGGTGCATAACGTCCCGCTACTACAGCGGGTTTGGGACTAAATTAAGCCCATTCTTCGGATTTGCCAAATCATACAAATACAAAACCAACTTTCCATTAAGCCAATTGCCCAATCTCGCCAAATGGCTGTTAGCGGTAGTTTTTCTGTCCATTAACTAATGTTTTTAAATGTAATAAAAATGGAAAAGTCAGGAATACAAGCCAAATCATTGTATGTCTTGGTAATAATTGAAATTTATGATTTAACCAATAAACTGTCCCAGTAAATAAGATACAAAATAAAGATTGCCCAACATTTACTTGTTCGTCCGAGTATCTGTCAATGTGGTCTTTCTTGTTTTCTTTAAGGTCATTTTTGTAGTTACCATTTTTACTTGGCAAAAACGCAGCAAGTAGCATATAGTTCTGCATTATATAAACTGCCGAAACTCCCATTAAAAAAAATTGCAAACTAATGTAAAGTCCGTCTGATAAATATGAGCTTTCAATGTCTGCATTGCTGAATACACGAATAATATTATCAATTGCAAATGCAAACATTATAATAGTGCTCCAAATACTTAGAGTTAATCTGTTTGTTCTTGAAAGATGTAAATGTGTCAATGCGTTAACTATTGAAAAGATTGAAAGTAGCAAACCAATTGTCATTAAAGAAATTGAAAACCAATTATGATAATTTGTAAATCCATAGTCAATAGCCCAGTAGATTAATGAAATTGATAGTAATAAAGTAATTCCTTCAGTAAGCTTTGAAGTTACCTTGTCCTTATATGCAATTCCAAAAAACAGTGCGAAAATAAAAATGAAGAAATATGGCCACATCTCAATATGGTTTTCAAAATTGTAAATTCGTTCACGTTTTCCCGGTAAGAAACTTAATAAACTAAATAAGTAAGTCCCGACAAAAATTCCAGCTACTGTTTTCCAACTGCCCGAAACTCTAATACTTTCAAAAAGAAGTCCAGCGAATAATGCAATTAAACTAATTGAAAATAATTTTCTGTCACTTATTGAAGCTCTATAGCCAATATAAACTGTCAAGGCAAGTCCTAATACTCCTGCAATAATTAAATATGGCGTCAGGCTAATTCCAGCTGATTTTCGGTTTGTTTTTTTCGTTTTGGTTGTCAATTTCAATTTTTATTGTGTCGTTTAAAATTACCGCTAACGTCTTGGCACTACAGCGGGTTTGGGGTTAAATTAAGACCATTTTTCGGATTTGCCAAATCATCCCAAATACAAAACCATCTTTCCATTAAGCCAAATGCCCAAATCCGTTGTAGTGGCTGTTAGGCATTCGGTTCTATTTTAAGTTACTAATGATTTCAGATTCGGTATTCGTTTTCAGTTTTATAATGTCCGCTTTTACATATTCAAATTTAATTTTTGCAATTCCAATTTGAGGAATTAATAAAATAATTTTCATAACTATAAAAACTATGGCAAAATTTCCCTCTTTCGTATTTTCTTCTTTTGAGAAGAAAATTAAAATAATTATTAATGAAATCAAGAAGACAGGTGCGAAAAGGTCAGATATATTTTCTCTAAAATACTTTTTGTATTTAGTTCTGTCTCCAATATTGGTTATTTTGGAATTTATCAATTGGTTTGTCCAAACCCAAAAAATGGAAAATGCAATAACTGGAATTATGCTTATTATGATTTTTATTAGCATTAAATTATATTTTAAGATGATTTCTAAATAATTTTTACCTGCGTCAGTTCGGCTGAACTGATGCCTAACTTGTTTATATGTGTGACAAAATCACACAAAGCCACCCAATTTTGGTTAGATATGTATGATAAACGTCATACTTTATTTAATTTCAAATATAGAAATAAATACTTACAAATAACAAAAAGACAGGTATTATTTAAATGAGCCTTCAAAGTGATTGAGGAATGTTTGGAATCAAAAAAAAGCTTCAAATTCTGGATATATTTCTTACTTTGCGAAAAAAACAAAACAAAAAATGAAGTACATAATAAACCGGGCCATAATCATAAAATCATTTATTGCCGCCATGGTTATTCTGGGAATCAAGAATTTTCTATTGAAAAACCTGTCCGTTTATGGGCAAGACATACACGACTTGATAGAGCTTTCGGATATCACCATCGTGTTTACGGGAGCCTTTTTTGTGTTTGGGTTGTTGCTGGCAGCCACCATGTCTGACTTTAAGGAAAGCGAAAAAATTCCGGGCGAAATAGCTTCCAATCTCGAAGCCATCAAGGACTGGATTTATTTGGCTTTCAGGGCACCCAGAACGGGCACGACGGATTTGTGCAAGGAAAACTTGGACAGTCCTTTCTTGCGCCAGGAAATGCTGAATATCACCGAAGGGATCATTGGCTGGATTTATTCGACTGAAAAAGACTCGAACGTAATCTTTCCATTGATTAGGAAATCAAACGAAATTGCCTATTATTTTGCCGAAAGGGGAGTCGATAAAGAAGCCATAAAAGGCATTCAGGAAAACACCAACGCGATGCGAAAACAACTCACGAGAGCCTATTCGATTTCGAGAAACAATTTCATCAAACCGGCATATACCTTGCTCCAAAGCATCTTGATGATCGTAATGTCGCTTTTGTTGATTACCAAATTCAAGACTCCCGCAGCCGATTATCTGGTAACCTCCGCCATCACTTTTTTATTTTGCTATTTGTATTTGCTTATTTGCGGCTTGGACGATCCTTTTGACGTGTCCGATGAAGCCACCAATGTCGATTTGAAACCCATAGACAGATTCCAGCAACGACTGCTCTCTGATTTTTTGGTGTAATGCATAAGTTAAGGGTTTTATCCGTCACTTCGAGTGTTTTTTTTAAAACCATTAAGTAAATTAAGAAGGTTAAGAACATTACAAATCTTAATTTTATTAATTTACTTAATGGTTTAAATCCAAATCGTTATGGTGTAATACTACAATCGGTATTATTTTTTATCGGAAACAATCTCGACGATTATCGATCCTGCTTCCAAACCTTCTGCGCTGGCTTTTATCTCGATTTTACCTGAATCTTGTGAGGCTTTCACAATGGCGATTGCTTTACCGCTGAAAGCATGTCTTTCAGGAGAGAGGTAATCTTCATGGCTGATGATGTTGCCGTTGTCCACGCCAATAATCTTGCCTGAATTAGTGATGCTGAATTTAATCAGGTTGTCTGCATTGGCACATCTAACGCCTTTGTTGTCCACAATGGTTGCCGTGATGAAAGAAACATCGTCCCAGTTGTTGGCCAGTGTTGGATTGCTTTGGGTAAGGATAATTTTTGACGGTTTCCCTGCAGTTGCAAATACTTCTTGGGCAGCAATTTTACCATTGTTTTTTCCGATTGCCTTGATGGTGCCTTCTTCAAAAGTGACATTCCATTCTCTAGGCGAATCATCCGCCGGTTTTTTTACCGTTCCAAATGATTTGTCGTTAAGGAAAAGCTCCACTTCGTCGCAATTGCTGTAAACCTGCACTTTGGCATTGTCGTAGGTGTCAAAATCGTTTGGCGTCCAATCGGCCACCCAATTTCCTGCTCCTGCATTTTCAGATTTTCTCACGATGTGAACCACGGGCTCCGTTGACCACCAGCTGTCTCTTTGCAAGGATTGTTGTTTCCAGTTTCCGGCTCTGTCAAACAGCCCTTGGTTGTTGGTGGTTTCCGGCCAATCGGCTTCTCCGAGATAGTCGTAACCGGTCCATAAAAATTGGCCTGCCATATACGGTTTGTCGCGTAAAGCCAACCATTGAACAAGAACATGGGTGTTTTCGGTACCCAATACTTTCCATGTTGGGTGTGCTTCATGGGCAGCGACTAGTTCGTTTTCACGGTAATTTTGTCCCACGACATCCATTTGTTCGGCGAAACCGCTAAGATATACTTTGGAATTGGCGGGTCTAAAGAGTGCCATTGTTACCGGTCTGGTGTCGTCATATTTTTTCACGACGTCTTCCTGCATTTTATACTTTTTGTATCCTTCAGGATAACTTAGATTGTCGTGTATTTCGTTTCCAATGCTGTAAATCACGATGGAAGGATGGTTTCTGTCTCTCAAAATAACATCTCTCGTGTCTTGTTCCCACCAGTCCGTGAAATATAAATTATATCCTTTTTCGCCATTGTGCTTGGCAGAATTCCAGGTGTCGAAAGTTTCGTCCATTACGGCAAAACCCATTTGGTCACACAAATCAAGAAACTCTGGAGCAACGGGATTGTGTGAGGTACGAATGGCATTGACGCCCACTTCCTTCAGTTTTTTGAATCGTTCTTTCCATACGCCCAAAGGTACTGCGGCACCAACGGCTCCACCATCGTGATGCAGACAAACTCCTTTTAGTTTATAATTTTTGCCATTCAACCAAAAACCGGATTCGGCAATAAATTCTGCTTTTTTAATTCCAAATGGAATGCTTTGATTGTCGATAAGAGTCTTTCCTGAATATAATTTGGTGGTGGCAGTGTATAAATTAGGTTCTTCAAAACCCCATAATTTTGGATTCTTGATTTCAATGTCTTGCGAAATCAATCCAGTTGCGTTTGCAGCAATATTTTTCAGGCTTTCGACAGTTTTCACCACCGTTCCTTTGTTGTCCAGAATATCGATTTGCAATTTGTAGTCACCGGCGATTCCTTTGTTGTCGATTTCTACTTTCAGGTTGACAACTCCTTTGCTGATCGTGGCAACCGGCGTCGTGATAAAGGTTCCCCAATGTTTGAAATGGGTTGGATTTACCGAAACCAAACGAACGTGGCGATAGATACCCGCACCGGTATAATAACGGGAGGCAGGTTGGATGGAATTGTCGGCCCTCACGGCAATAACGTTGGCCTTGTCAAAGTTCAAATAAGGAGTCAGGTCATACGTAAAACTGGTATAACCGTAGGGACGTTTCCCCAAATGTTTACCATTAATCCAGACATCACTATTGGCCATAACGCCGTCAAATTCGATAGTGCATATTTTTTTGGCATCGGCTTTGTCCACTGTAAATGTTTTGCGATACCAACCAATTCCGGTAGGCAAATAACCGCCGCCACGACTGGATGGATTGGCTCTGTCATAAGGCCCTTCGATGCTCCAATCATGGGGAACATCCAATTTTCTCCATTGGGTGTCGTTGAATGTGGCTTGTTCTGCACCGGGAACATCTCCTTTTGTAAATTGCCAGCCGTTGTCAAAATTAATTACTTTTCGGGCTTGCGAAAAGACGTTTGTCGCTACTGCTAAAAACAGAAATAAGAAGGTTAGGGGCAGTTGTCGCAAATGGTTTGTTTTGAAATTGGTCATTTTTTCTGATTTTTAGTTCGTTTTTGATGTTATAGTTGGTGTTTTTTTCTTGGGGTATTCAGCAATATCGTTTTATTCAATTTGCCAAAAGTACTATTGTTTTATTTTTGATACTCCCCATAGTTTTGATTTAGCAATTTTGACCCAAAAAAGCCAAGAAGGTTTAATTCTTGCCTTGATTATTTAGGATTGTTTAATAATACAATCTAAAATCGAGCAATTTACACAAAGCATAATGCTTTTGATGCAATTCTTCCACAATTTCCACGACATCGTCCAGTTCTTGACATAAACCAAAGAATGCTTTGTCAAGATTCAAGCTGCTCAATTTAGGCATTGTCGCTCCATAACCCGAAATGGCGTAAGCTCCCGTGACATCCAAAAAATATTGGGCTTCATCTTGGCTCAAGTCCAGTATTTTGGCATTGGCAAAATGGATTATTTTTCCTTTCATTTTTCCCTCAAAGATTTCGGCTATTTCCTGAAAACTGTAGTAATAGTCGTTGAGGCAAATGTTGTTGGCTTCGCCCGGCATCACCAAGTAGATAATTTCATAATCGGTGAAGTTGTGGTCGTCATAGAGCAAGGTGTTCAGGCTTTCTTCCAAGCCTTCAATGGTGTCGCAAGCTTTGTAAATACTGGCAATGCCTTGTTCGAGGGCCAATCGCTCCAGGTTTCGAAGCACTTCGGTAGTGGCATTCGTTTCTATATCGGGAACACCTTCGAGGCAGAAAATAAATTGTTCATCATCCATCTTAAATAGTCTGTCAATTACAATTAATTCAGGCTTGGGGATTCCGGTACTTTGACAAAGATCTTTTTTTTCTTGACCATCAATAAATACAAGGCACATCCGCCCAAAATAACCAGTAAGGCAATCTGGAGTTCTCCCCAAAGGGTATTGCCTTTGTGCAAGGAATTGGATTGTTCCAATTTTAATTGGCTTTCCTTGATTTGGATTTGGGACAGCAATTCCAAGGTTTGCAGAGCCTGATTGCTGGACTGCCTTGCTTGAATCCAATTATTGTTTTGGGAGTGTTGGTCAATAGTCGAGCAAGCAGCTTGAAATGCCGTAAAAGAAGTTTTTTCTTTGGTTGTTAAAACCGTTTCCAGATACAAACGATCAATGCTTTGAATGTTTTGGATGGCAGTCTTGATCTTCTCCTTTTTTTGGGCATCATCGAGTGCAGTTTCCAATGTGTTTGCCTTGATGGAATGAAGTGCATTGGCATACTGGAAGATATAACGCGCCACCACCAATCGATCTTTGTGGATGGCATTGATATTCTCGTTGGTCTTCTTGGAGTTTTGCAGGGTATTGAAATTGCTTAACAAGATGATAAGCATGACAATCAACAATACAAAAGCGGCTTTTGTCTTGTTGCTATATTTTTTCAGGTCTTTCATGGCGGAAGATTTTTTGGACTATGCAAGTTAAGATATTATCTTGGATTTCTGTCGACTATGTAGCGCATCTTATTTCTCATCATCGTCATAATCACTAAAGTCGTCGTCGTCAAAAAAATCATTGGGATCAAAACTATCGTCATGCGAGTCCTCTTCGCTTGGTGGAATGGCTCCCGGCGGATTGAATAAACCCCATTCGTCCCAAATATGGTTATTGGTGTCAAAATTTTCTACCCATTCGATAAACAATAACCTGAAATTATCAATTTCCTTGCGAATAAGTTGGACATATTCCAGCTCTTTATAGTTTTGATGCATTCGCAAACTGCCCACCTGCACATACAAATGCATGGCGTGTTCCCTGATTATGGCTGCATTTTGCATCCGGATGCTGTACAAATCGCCTCCTTCGGCACCGACAATTTTTGCTAGAATCATCATGGCGTCTTCCCGCATCATGTGTTTGGTGTCTTGAAGATATGAATCTTCTTCCGGAAGTGAAGCCACCAAGCTTTCCACCAATTTAAAAATCAATTCGGCTTTTTGATAGAGTGGGAGATTATGGGCTTTGTCTAATCGGGACATATTTTTTGTTTTAATGTTGCTATCGCAGTGGGTTTTCGGGTGTGTTTCGTTTTCAAATTTGGCAAATACAAATCCTGGAACTGGTTACAAAATTACTAAAGAATAACGCTCCATTCCTTCAATTTTGCCTCAAAAGATTTTCCTGCATTGGCTGGACTTGTGGAAGGTAAAACGGTCAATTGATATTCATTCTCCAGCTTGACGTGTTTCTTGAAAAAGGCTGCTGCTTTTTGGCCGTTAAAATAAATATGCTTGATGTTGGGGTGTGCTTTCAAAAAAGAATCAAAACCGTTCGGCACTTCCTGCTCAATGGCGCTATCCAGACTTCCTTCCCTGACACAGGCTTGTAAAACATCCCATAGCGCAATTTGGTTTTCCAGTAAAAGATTTTTGCGTTGTTCGTAGTCGGTAGAAAAAGGTGTGTCAAATAAGCAGAAAATAATTTTCCAAAAAGCATTTCTCGGGTGTCCATAATATTGGTTGACAGCCAAGGATTGCTCGCTGGGCATCGTTCCAAGGATAAGGATTTTGGCATCAAAATTTGATATCGGGGAGAAGGCATGTTTTTTCATCAAAGGGAAGCTAATGGTATTTCAAATATAGCATTTAAACTTTTGTTTTAGATTTCTTTCTGTGGGTAAAATCATTTAAGAAATGGGTTTAGTGTGGTTTAAAACACCTAATTTTACTATTGGATTAGGAAAGACAAGACAAGTATTGAATTAGCATGAAAAAAAGAACAATTGGCATTATGGGTGCGATGCCCGAAGAAATTGAAGGAGTAGTGGCACTGCTGACAAATCCAGAGGTCACAAAAATGGGCAAACGCAGCTATTTCACGGGACAAATAAACGGTATCGACACCGTGGTGGTTTTTTCGAGATGGGGCAAAGTGGCCGCCGCAACGACTGTCACCACCTTGATTCACGAATTCAAGATAACCGAATTGTTGTTTACGGGAGTGGCCGGAGCCATCAGTCCAGAACTGAAAATAGGGGACATTGTGCTGGGCAAAAGGCTCATTCAACACGACATGGATGCAAGACCGCTGATGAAGCAATACGAAATTCCCTTGCTCTCCAAAACCTATATTGAAAGCGATGCGGCCCATTTGGAAATAGCGACAAAATCAATCAATACTGTGCTTGAAAACAGAAGTTTGCATTCCGTTATTGGAACGGAAGGTTTAAAGGAGTTCCATATTGTGCAACCCAAGTTGATGGTTGGAGAAATTGCCAGTGGTGACCAGTTTTTTTCCAGCAACGAACAAAAAAACAACCTCAACTCCCAATTGCCCGATGTGTTGTGCGTGGAAATGGAAGGAGCGGCAGTGGCACAGGTGTGTTACGAATATGATATTCCTTTCAGCATCATCAGGACCATTTCGGATGTGGCGGACGATAATTCGCACATCGATTTTCCGGCCTTCATCCAAAAGATTTCCAGCAAATATGCCGCCGAAATCATTAAAGATATTTTCGAACAGATGTAAAACATTCGAGTTGAATAATTGCAAACTAAAAACTAGAAAAAATGGAAAAACTAAACCAACAAGAAATCCAGGCCAAGATGACGGAATTAGATCCGTCTTGGATAATATTTGGGAAATTCCTCCATCGGGAACTTCTTTTCAAGAATTTTGTAGAAGCTTTTTCGTTTATAACGGCCGTGGCATTGTTGGCCGAAAAAGCGAACCACCATCCCAATTGGAATAACGCCTACAACAAGGTAGTCATCGCGCTCAGCACCCACGACGCCGATGGCATAACGACAAAAGATTTCGATTTGGCCAAGGCAATAGACAAAACAGCTTTGAAATACGTCTAGTGTTGTAAAAAAAGATGTGTCAAATAGCATTTGAACTTGGTTTTAAATATCCACAGCATTTTAATCGTATGTTAAAAAAACACACAGGATATACACCTTTGGAATATAGAAACCAAAATTTACAAACCTCCAAAATCAGTTGACTTTGGAGGTTTGTAAATAAAGTACGGCAGCAATAACTGACTTATTTTATCAATACCCTTTTATATTTAGTCATGTCTTTTAAAACGATGCCAGTGCCTCTAACCACGGCTCTTAAAGGATCTTCTGCAATATATACGGGTAAATCCGTCTTCTGCGAAATCCTTTTATCAAGACCTCGAAGCAACGCGCCTCCACCGGCGAGATACAGACCCGTATGATAAATATCTGCTGCCAGTTCAGGTGGTGTCTGTGAAAGCGTTACCATAATAACGTCTTCAATTCTTTGTATTGATTTATCCAAAGCTTTTGCAATTTCCCTGAAGCTAACCAAAACTTCTTTGGGCTTCCCTGTAAGCAAATCTCTTCCACGAACCGTTAAATCATCAGGAGCATCCTCGAGGTCTTCAATTGCAGCGCCAACTTCAATTTTTATTGTTTCTGCAGAAGCTTCCCCGATATACAGATTATGATGCGTTCTCATATGATACAATATATCGTTGGTAAAAACATCACCCGCAATTTTTATGGATGTGTCACAAATTATTCCTCCAAGTGCAATAACGGCAATTTCTGTAGTTCCTCCCCCTATATCCACTATGAGATTCCCCTGAGGCAGCATCACATCCAAACCAATTCCAATAGCGGCTGCCATAGGCTCATGAATTAGAAACACTTCTTTTCCGTTAACCCGTTCGCAGGACTCTTTGACAGCTCTCATTTCTACCGCGGTAATTCCACTTGGAATACATACTACCATTCGGAATGCGGGAGTAAAAAAAGTTTTCTTTAATTCAGGTATGTTTTTTATAAACCAATTGATCATTTTTTCTGAGGCATCAAAATCTGCAATAACTCCATCTTTAAGCGGCCGGATTGTTTTAATGTTCTCGTGTGTCTTTCCCTGCATTAAACCGGCTTCTTTCCCTACTGCGATAATTTTACCGTTTCTAATATCCCTGGCCACAATGGAAGGGCTGTCCACTACAATCTTTCCATCATAAATTATTAAAGTATTAGCTGTTCCTAAATCCATTGCTATTTCCACTACCATAAAATCAAATAAACCCATAATATCGTTTTATTTAAGAACGCTATTGTTCCTGTTTTATTCTAAATAAAATGAATACACTGCCTGAACAGCATAGATTTATGATAATATTAAGACTAATGAACGAACGATTTCAAACTCTAAAAAATCCCAAACACCAATTTACTAAGTGTTTGGGATTAATGAAATTTTTATGTTTAGTTTATTATTCGGTTGTATTTCCAATATTGTATTCGTCTTCAGTTACAGGAATTAACCATTCCGTTTTATCTGTGGCGCTATCGGGTATAATGGCAAAATGTCTCATTGCATTTTTATGTGAAGCACCGTGCCAATGTTCCACATTTACAGGTATTTGTATCACTTCACCTGATTTTATTATTTCAATTGGTTTTCCTTTTTCTTGATAATAACCAACACCTTCAATGACAATTAATATTTGGCCATTCGTGTGCGTATGCCAATTGGTTCTTGCTCCGGGGTCAAATGACACAATTCCCATTATAGTATTGTATTCTTCTTTATCCAATAACAAATTGACGTTTACCTCACCAACAAAATAGTCTACGGGGGCTTTGTTTCCTTTTTCTATAAATGAGCTTTTTTTCATGATTTTATAATTTTATTTTCCTGTTCTTTGTTGTAAATGGGCTGGATAACGGTCTCCTTGAACATTATACAGATTATGGATGTTAGTGCCATTATTCCTGATTTGGGTATTCGAGCTGACATGGTATCAATCTGGAGAGTATATTTGTGCTATAAATTTAATAAAAACATATGGATACTATTATAAAACTCGAAAAAATATCCCAGCGCAATACGCTAAAAGGCATTGAAACCCTGCATCCTTTAATCAGTGTTTTTGACAATACAGATACAGAAAACTTACCCAATCATAGCCGTTGCATTTAGGTTTCTATGCCATTTTTTTAAAAGCTGGACATTGTGGAGAACTGAAATATGGCCGTAACAACTATGATTATGATGAGGGAACTTTGGTTTTTGTTGCACCCGGACAAGTTATAGAAATTAATAATGCTGATAATTACAAACCTACAGGATTGGCACTTCTTTTTCACCCCGATTTAATAAAAGGAACAACACTTGGAAAACAAATGAGCCAGTATTCCGTCTTTTCTTATGAATCGAACGAAGCCCTACATTTGTCTTTAAAAGAGCAACAAATTATAAAAGATTTATTTAGCAAACTGGAATATGAACTAAGCCAGTCTATTGATAAACACAGTAAAAGCATCATAACCAATAATATCGAATTACTGCTAAATTACTGCGTCCGATTTTATGACAGGCAGTTCATTACCCGCGAAAACATCAACACCAACATTCTGTCCAAATTTGAACACTTGTTGAACGATTATTTCCTATTGGAAACGACAAAGGATTTAGGATTGCCTTCAGTGGCTTATTTTGCGAATCGCTTGCATCTTTCACCAAATTATTTTGGCGATTTAATCAAAAAAGAGACTGGAAAATCGGCTCAGGAACACATCCAATTAAAATTGATGGATGTGGCCAAGGAAAGAATTTTCGATACCGAAAAATCGATTAGCCAAATCGCATTCGAACTCGGTTTCAAATATCCCCAACATTTCAACCGAATGTTCAAAAAAAGTACGGGTTATACGCCCAATGAATATAGAGTGTTGAATTAAAAAGATAACCCCCTTAAAATCAAATTATTTTAAGGGGTTTATTTTTGTCTTTTTCAATTATCAATAAGGGATGTTAGATCATAAATCCAACCGAAACTTCAATTCTTTGGGCGTCAATCCATTTGGCATCATCCGTTTTTTTTCAATACGCAATCTGTCTATAGTTTTGGTTGATGCGTCCATCTTTTGAAGATTCATTATCCATACTTTTATCATTAAATCAGGAGCAAATTTATTTCGCATAAAAGTGTATGGATTTTACGGTTGGTTTTTTTGGGAAGATGGCGTAATTTAACAATGCAGCAGGAAGCGAAATAGTAAAGGTGGATGATGTCAATATTTTAATTTATGAGTTGGTTTAGTTGAGTTGGTTTTTGATGGGGGGATTATATATTTAATCTCCCTTTTTTGCATTTGTTTTTTAGAAAAAAGAGTAGTGTTCGTTTAATAAATATATGTCTATATGAGAAAAATGGGTTTGAAAATTAAAAATTATAATGGATTGGGGATTGTTATTCCTTTTTTGGCAATGTTCTTCTTTGGGACAGCCGTGGGTTATTCCCAAAATGGAGAAAACACAAAAAGCGCAACAGCCGTTCTGGAAAGGCTTATCGGGAAACGTGTGACTGAGTTTGACTTGAGCATTATGGAAAACAAGAATCCAGACAATGCAGACAGCTTTGAAGTGGAAACGACGGCGAATCGAGTAAAGATTAAAGGAACATCCAATGCGGTCATTTGTTATGCGGCCCATACTTTTCTTGGAGACATTGGAGCCGCTTCGGTGAGTTGGGAAGGAAACAGGATAGACCTGCCCAAAACTTGGCCCAAGTATGCCAAAAAAGGAGCTACGCCTTTTAAATACAGGAAATACTTGAATGCCTGCACCTTTGGCTACACCATGCCATGGTGGGATTGGAAGCGTTGGGAGCAAGAAATAGATTGGATGGCGCTTCACGGCATCAACCTGCCTACGGCAATGGAAGGACAAGAAGCGGTTTGGCAACAATTATGGAAAGAGTATGGCGTAACCGATAGCCAATTGAAATCACATTTTGCGGGACCGGCCTTCTTGCCTTGGCAAAGAATGGGGAACATAAACAGTCTGGAAGGCCCCTTGCCGCAAGAATGGATTGATAAAAAGGCAACGATCCAAAAAAATATCCTGCAACGAATGAGGGCATTGGGTATGCATCCCGTTGTGCCCGCTTTTAGTGGTTATGTGCCCAAAGCATTTGCCGAGAAACATCCTGGTTCCAAGATTAGCGAATTAAGTTCTTGGTCAGGAGGCGGTTTCGAAAGTACCTATTTGCTGGATTCCAAAGACCCATTGTTCAAGGAAATAGGAAAACGATTCATCGAAATTTACACCCAATTATATGGAGAATCCGATTTCTATCTGGCCGATTCATTCAACGAAATAACGCCACCAGTTTCAAAAGAACACAAATACGAAGAACTGTCCGATTATGGAAACGCAATATTTCAAACCATTGACGAAGCCTCGCCGAGCGCTACTTGGGTGATGCAAGGCTGGCTCTTTGGTGACAATAAAGAGTTTTGGACGAAAGAAGCCACCAAAGCTTTTCTGTCTAAAGTGCCAAACAACAGGTTGATTATTCAAGATTATGCCAACGACAGGTACAAAGTATGGGAAAAGCAGGAAGCCTTTTATGGAAAACAATGGACTTATGGCTACGTGCATAATTATGGGGGATCGAATCCGGTTTATGGGGATTTGAATTACTACAAAAAAGAACTCGAATATGTGTTGAAAAATGCCAACAAAGGCAATCTGGTGGGCTATGGCGTAATGCCCGAAGGTTTGAACAACAACTCGATGGTTTACGAATACATTTATGATCTGCCATGGTCTCAAGGAAAGGAACCGGTCAACGATTGGCTAATGAATTATTTGAAAGCCAGATACGGAAATAAAATCACTCCCCCAGTTTTTCAAGCTTGGCAATTGTTGCTGGAATCGGTGTACAGCACCAAATATTGGGAAACCCGCTGGTGGAATGACAGGGCAGGTGCTTATTTGTTTTTTAAAAGACCCACCCTGAAAATAACGGAATTCAAGGGCAATCCCGGTAACAAGGAAAAACTGGAAAAAGCTATGGATATTTTGAAAAGGGAAGCCAAAAACTTTGATAAAAACAGTCTTTATGATTATGATTTAAGGGATGTTTCAAGGCATTATAACTCGCTTCGAATGGACGAGTTGTTGATGGAATGCGTTGCCGCTTATGAGTCGAAAGACATGGCAAAAGCGGATGGCTTGTTCAAAAAAATAGAACAACAGGCCTTGGATATAAACGCCATCGTTTCAGGGCAACCCTTGAACAGTTTGAAATATTGGTTGAAATCTGCCTGGGATTATGGAAGTTCTCCTGATGAATCCAGACTGTATGTAAAAAATGCCAAAACGCTCATAACCCTTTGGGGAGGAGAAGGTCATTTGAATGATTATGCCTCCAGGGCTTGGAGCGGAATGTACAAAGAATTTTATTGGCCAAGATGGAAAATGTTTTTGCAGGCATTAAGAGAATCAAAAATAAACGACAAACCATTTGACGAAGAGAAGGAAAGAGAATCCATAAAACAATGGGAAACCAAATGGTGTGAAAGCAGTGAAATGTATGATAAATAGACATATTAATAGTTTAACCAAAAAATAAAAACAATGTTAAAAAGCAGTATAGACAAAGCAACCAGTTTTGAAAAGCGGTTCGAGAACATCGGCACTGTGGTGTATGAAAACTCGGTGGTGGCTTCTCAATCGGTAGCCCAAGAAATTGCGAGTTTAATAAAGGAAAAGCAGGCCTTAAACCAGCCGTGCATATTGGGATTGGCTACGGGTTCTAGCCCAAAAAGCCTGTATGCGGAGCTGGTTCGTCTTCACAAGGAAGAAGGATTGAGTTTCCATAACGTGGTATCCTTCAATTTGGATGAATATTACCCTATGGAACCCGATTCCATCAATAGTTATGTGCGGTTCATGAAAGAATTATTGTTCAATCATGTCGACATTCTGCCGGAAAACATTCACGTTCCCGACGGTACTTTGTCGAAAAATGAAATAGGGGATTACTGCGACAATTACGAAGCCAAGATAGAAGCGGCGGGAGGAATCGACCTGCAGATTTTGGGAATTGGAGGAAATGGACATATCGGATTCAATGAATCGGGTTCGTTGCAAAACTCGAAAACAAGATTGGTGGCCTTGGATCACATCACGCGTGTGGCGGCCAGCAACGACTTTTCGGGGTTGAACAATACGCCAAGAACGGCAATTACTTTGGGAGTCAAAAAGATTATGGAGGCCAAACGGGTGATATTGATGGCTTGGGGAGAAGGAAAATCGAACATCATCAAGGCTTCCGTGGAAGGTCCCGTGACCAACCAGGTTCCGGCTTCCTTTTTGCAGGAGCGCAGCAACACCACTTTTGTATTGGACAAATCGGCCGCTTCCAAATTGACCCGCATCCATACGCCTTGGTTGGTTGAAAAAGTGGATTGGACAGACAACCTCATCAGGAAAGCCGTTTTAGGCTTGGCTTTGCATTTGAAAAAACCAATACTGATGTTGACCGATGCCGATTATATCGAGAATGGAATGAGTGATTTACTCGCCGATTTAGGACCGGCTTACGACATCAACATCAAGATTTTCAACAAACTGCAAAACACCATTACGGGATGGCCGGGAGGCAAACCCAATGCCGATGACAGCAAACGACCGGAAAGGGCGGAACCTGCCAAGAAAAGGGTGCTTATCTTTAGTCCTCATCCCGATGACGACATCATAAGTATGGGAGGAACTTTCAAACGCTTGCAGGAACAAGGACACGAAGTGCACGTAGGCTACCAAACCTCCGGAAATATCGCGGTGGCCGATGATGAAGCTTTGCGTTTTGCCAGTTTTGTATGCGATTACAATACCAAATTCGGTATCGAAAGTAGGGAAGCGGACAACATTTACACGAAAGCCGCACAATTTCTCAAAAACAAGAAAAACAGTGAAGTAGATATCCCAGAGGTTAGATACATCAAAGGATTGATTCGAAAAGGAGAAGCGGAATCCACTTGTTATTTTGTGGGTTTGCCGGACAGCCAAATTCATTTTATGGAACTTCCTTTTTATGAAACAGGCGCCATAAAGAAAAATCCGCTGGGAGAAAAAGACATTCAAATCACGATGGATTTGATAGCTAAAATCAAGCCCCACCAAATATATGCGGCAGGCGATTTGGCCGATCCTCACGGAACCCATAAAACCTGTTTGGACATTGTTTTCGAAGCGGTCAAAAGATTGAAACCCCAAAAGTACATGGACGATTGCTGGGTGTGGTTGTACAGGGGTGCATGGCAGGAATGGGGAATGGATGAAATTGAGATGGCCGTGCCGATGGGACCCGATCAAGTACTGGAAAAAAGAAAGGCTATTTTCAAACACCAATCCCAAAAAGACGGAGTGGTTTTTCAAGGAGCCGACAGCAGGGAATTCTGGCAACGTGCCGAGGACAGAAACAGGGAAACTGCCGATCTATATCATCAACTTGGACTCTCGCACTATGCGGCTATGGAAGCTTTTGTGAGATGGATCTATTAATTTCACTATATCGTTGTAGAAATTAAGGACTGGTATGTCCCGTATTCATTGGGGTTAAAGAAAATATCCATATTTCTGAATAACTTGTCCATCTCTCGATAATTCTTTACTATTAATTTCGCTAAACATTAACCAATTAACTAATAAAAAAAATATGGAAAAACTTAAGCTTCTATTATTAGCCTTTTTTATAGGCTTCTCAATTAATTCCTGGGCACAAAATACACAAGTGTCAGGTGTAGTTTTGGATGAGCAAGGGATGCCTTTGCCCGCGGCCAATGTAGTTGAAAATGGCACTAAAAATGGTGTCGGTACAGATTCTGATGGAAAATTCAAAATATCGCTTTCAAATAAAAATGCAGTATTGGTAATTTCCTTTGTGGGGTTTGTGGAACAACGTGTTAAAGTAGATGGTTCAAAAACCAATTATACAATTAAATTGGCTTCCGCAGCCACTGGCTTGGAACAAGTTGTGGTGGTTGGTTATGGAAAAGGTTCTCGTAAAAACTTGACCACATCCGTTTCTTCCGTAAAAGCAGATCAATTGAATAATGGAGTAATCAGTGATGTTGGGCAACTGCTGCAAGGTAAAGTTGCAGGGTTAAACGTTTCGACCAGTGGTGATCCTACCAAAAACTCTTCGGTAGTTTTGCGTGGTGCTTCAACATTAAATAGTTCACAAGGACCATTCTATGTAGTGGATGGTATTCCAGGTGTTGATATTTCCATTATTGCACCAGAGGACATTGTTACTGTTGATGTTTTGAAAGATGCTGCAGCAACCGCTATTTATGGTAATCGTGCCGCAAATGGTGTTATCATGGTAACTACAAAAAGAGGGAGTAAAGACAAAACCCAAATTAGTTACAGCAATTACTTTGGTATTGAGGAAGTTTCAAATCAGATTGACATGATGGATTCCAATCAGTTAAGAGCATTCACGACTAAAAACAATTTGAATTTTACTCCTCAAAATGATAAAGGGGCGAATACGGATTGGCAAAAGGAAATCCTTAGAGATGGAGGGGCTGTTTCAAGTAGCCACAACCTTTCGATGAGTGGTGGAGGTGAACATGGCAATTATTTTGCAAGTGTGACATCCATCAAGAAAGAAGGAGTTCTTTTGGGGAATGAATTTTCACGTGTAATAGCGCATTTAGCGGTAGAGCAATATGCTATTGACGATAAAGTTAAATTTGGTTTGAATGTAACCAACTCCAATAGTGTTTACAATAACGTCCCTCAGCGTAACGTTGTACTTTTACAATCAATTAGTCACCTTCCAGTTTCACCGGTAAGAAATCCCGATGGATCGTATTTTGAAAACTTCATTCAAACAGGTTATTTCAATCCTGTTGCGATGATTAATCATGGTGATGATGATACAAAAACCAATAATTTTGTGGGTAGTTTCACTACAGAGGTAAAACTTCCTTTTGGATTTTCTTATAACTTAAATCTTTCTTATCAGCAGTTAAATTCATTGCATGGTGAGTTTTATGACAGCTACTATCAAAAATATAATAGTGCTAATTTTTATAATAACCCAGATCCACCTTTTACACGTTCATTGGTGAATTTTGGAGTAAATGGATCGGCATTGAGAAATTCATATCAAAACACCAATACGATTATTGAAAGCTTTTTAAACTGGGACAAGACTTTTGGAAATCACAAAATCAAGGCAGTTATCGGGTATTCATGGCAAGAAGATGTTTTGGGTGATGGATTTCAGGCCACAAACACTAATTTTCCTGTAGATGATGTAAGTTACAACAATCTTGCCCTAGGTAATTATGGTTCAGTTTCAGGTTATAGAGTTGATTTTGGCGATAGCAGGGCTTACCAGAAAAAACGTTTGATTTCTGAATTTGCACGTCTAAACTACAATTACAAGGATAAATATCTTTTGCAAGGATCAATCAGAAGAGACGGTGGTTCCGTATTTGGATCAAACAATCAATGGGGTTATTTCCCTTCTGTAGGTGGTGCATGGAGAATTGAAAAAGAAGGTTTTATGAAAAACCAAAAGATTTTTACGGATTTAAAACTTCGTGCAAGTTGGGGTGAAACCGGAAACTCTTCTGGATTCAATGCTTATACGGCCCAGTTTATTTCGGGAAGTCTTGGTACATTCTATTATAACGGACAGCAGACAGGTGCTTATGGCCCAAATCAAGCTGCCAATCCAGATTTGAATTGGGAAAAAACGGCTACTGCAAACATTGGTGTTGATTTCACGATATTGAAAGGGATAGTATCTGGTTCTGTTGATGTGTATAACAAAAAAACAACCGACATGATTTATAATTATGCTGTAAACCCTGTACTTGTACCGGTAGGATCAATTGTAGCCAACGGAGGTAATATGTCAAACAAAGGTGTTGAGGTTGCTTTGAGCAGTACTCCAATTAAAACTGAAAAATTTAGCTGGACAACCAATTTGAATTATTCACACAACAAAAACGAAATCACTAAATTGACAAATCCGTATTTTATCGGAGGAGACTCCATACGAAGAGTACAGCCTGATGGAGGCGGACAAACAGGAAGTACTTTGCAGATTTTCAAAGAAGGAAAACCTCTTGGACAGTTCTTTACGCTGAAGTATGAAGGAAAAAATGCAGCCGGTGTTTCTCAATATCGTGCCAAAGACGGAAGTTTAACAACAAATCCTGCTATTGGTGTAGATTACCATTATGCAGGAAGTGCACAGCCTAAATTTTTAATGGGATGGGATAACAATTTTACATACAAAAAATTTGATTTGAACATCTTTTTCCGAGGCGTATTTGGCAATGAAATTTTCAACGCAACCCGTGCGGATTTATTCAGGCCAAGTACTGCAATGACTAACAACATTCATGCAGATGCTGCAAACGAATCACCAAATGACCTGAATGCCTATAAATATTCGACGCGGTTTATTGAAGATGGCAGTTACATCAGATTGGACAATATGACTCTTGGATATGATTTTGGTAAAGTTGGTAAATACATAAAAAAAATACGTATCTACGAGACAATAAACAATGTGTTTACTATTACCAAGTATTCTGGAATTGATCCTGAAGTAGAACAAGGAGGAACGGCTCCGGGTGTAGATTCAAACAACTTTTATCCAAAAACAAGAACTTTCTTGTTTGGTTTAAACGTTATATTCTAAAAATTAAATTGTAAAATTATGAAAAAGATATTAAAATATATAGGACTTCCAATGCTTATAGTTGGATCATTATGGTCTTGCGAGAATCTAGATGTACCCATTACCACGCAACTAACGCCGGATGTATTCCCACAGAATTCAGCACAATATATTCAAGCTTCTGGCGCAGTATATACTGCCTTTCGTGGAGATTTTGCCTTTTCTTGGTGGTGGTCACAATCATTAAGTACTGATGAAGCCATTATGCCTGCACGTGGAGGAAACTGGTTTGATAATAGAGGCTATGCTTGCCAGCATTACCATGATTGGACTCCAGACAATGGAGTGGGGCCTTGGGGCTGGGCAGAAGCTGTTATTGGAACGAGCAATCAGACCATTTCAATTTTAGATAAAACAATGCCTAGTGGTTCAGAAAAATCAACAATGATTGCTGAATTAAAAACGATGCGTGCCATTACTTATTTTATGCTGATGGATTCTTATGGAGGTGTGCCATTAGATACTGTATATGGAGAATTTAGCTCTAAAGCGAGATCTAGCAGAATTGAAGTTTTCAATTTCATAGAAAAAGAATTGAAAAAAGCAGTTCCTAATTTGAATCCTGCATCTGGTATCACAACTTATGGAAGACCCAACAAACAAACGGCCAATGCCATGCTTGCCAAATTATACTTGAATGCTGAGGTTTATACCGGAACTGCACGCTACAATGATTGTGTTGCCGCTTGTGATGCAGTAATTGGTTCAGGATTGTATGCAATTGAGCCTAGAAGTTCTTATCTTCAAATGTTTTATCCAAACAATGGACCGCAAATGAAAGAATTTATTTTTGCTGTACCTTTTGATCCTTCAGCTACAACAGTAGGTTTCAATGGACAAATGTATCATTCACGTTACGATGTGCCTCGTTCTGAAAGAGCCAAGTTTGGTCTTCCTTTTACGCCAAGTGCACCTAGAAGTACTTTGCCTGAATTTTATGCCAATTTCAATGATGTGAATGATATTCGCAACAAACAATGGTTGACTGGTTTGCAATTCATGAATGACGGAGTAACACCAGTAATGGTTACCACAACCAAAAAGGGATACGATCAGTTCTATACTGGATCTGATGGTGCTGCGAGTTATACCTATCAGGTAAACTTGACGCCAAATATTGTGCTTCGCCAGAATCCTGCTTTGTTCGACTGTGGAGATGATGAAATTGCCTGGAATATGGGTTATAGAAACATTAAATTTTATCCTGACAATACATCAACTAGCCGTAACCAAAATAATGATGTGCCATTTTTACGCTATTCAGATGTTATCTTGATGAAAGCTGAGGCTATTCTTCGTGGAGGAAATGCCACTTTGGGTCACACTGCTCTTTCATTGGTAAACATGGTTCGTAGCCAACGATCTACTTCTGCAGCATGGACTAGTGTAAGTTTAGAAGATCTTTATAAAGAAAGATCTCGTGAATTTGCTTGGGAAGCATGGCATAGAAACGACATGATTCGTTTTGGCAAGTATGAAGGTCAATGGGGATTCAAAACAAATACGGAAACTTATCGTCGTATTTTCCCGATTCCAACTTATGCTAAGGCTTTAAATCCTGCTCTAACACAGAATCCGGGTTATCCACAATAAAAATTAATCTAAAAGTAAATTTGCTGGTAGATTTCAATTCTATAAAAAGGAGAAGAAGATTAAAATTTCTTCTCCTTTTTTTATCAAAAAAAACATTCTGGATTTAGTTTGGCAGCCATTGGAATGCCCATTTTTGAATGCAGGATGATTTTTTTTAAGTCATTTTATTTTTCTGTTCTCGACTGATAACAAAAAATAATGGAATGCCATTTATAAACGCAGAAACGCTGTAGTTCCATCAAGTTCTGTAACATCCACAGACTGTCAATATAAATAGAACAAATGAGACTAAATAAAATTTTAAAAATCGGGAACATAGGAATAAGCATTGCCCTTATTTTTCTAGTATCATGTAAAACCGAAATAACAACTTCTCTTCCAAAGAAACAATTGGTGGACAAGGTATATCCTTTGCTTGACACGGAAAACTCGCGTTGGTTTTTCTTTTCATCCGCAAGCCGTCCATTTGGCATGATGAATTTAAGCCCGGACACGGGAATCAATGGCGATTGGGGAGGTGGATACAAGTACACGACAGATACAATAAAAGGTTTTAGCCATATTCATGAATGGCAAATGTCTGGACTTTCCGTGATGCCGGTAACCATTTCTGAAGAGTCCAATAAAAATATTTTTAAAGATTTTTACTCTAAATTTAGTCATGAAACCGAAAAAATAAGTCCAGGATATCATTCCCTGCTATTGGACAGATACCAAATAAACACGGAATTGACCAGTACAAAAAGAGTAGGTTTTCATAGATACACGTTTCCAGAAAACACTCAAAAAGCCATTCTTTTCAATCTCAATACCATCTTGGGGCCTTGTGACAATACAAATGGAACATTGGAAAAGAATAACGATTACGAGCTTTCCGGAACATTGGTAATGAGTCCAAATTTTAGACGCCCAAAACCATTGAAGGTATTTTTTATGATCAAGACTAATGCGCCAATTGCTTCCATAAAGCAAGACGCTGTTACGGGTAATTATTTGGTAAATTTGGGTAAATTTGATAAAAAAGTATTGATGAAAGTCGGTATTTCTTATACTTCGGTTGAAAACGCCACGATCAACATCCAAGAAGAATTGCCGCATTGGGATTTTGACAAAGTCGTTGCAGAATCAAGAACCGAATGGAACAATTTGTTGGGCAGAATCAAGGTTGAAGGCGGAACAGAAACCGATCAGAGACGATTTTACACTGACCTTTGGCACGCTTTGCAAGGACGAAAAATGATCAGTGATGCAAATGGTGCCTATCCGGACAATACGGGAAAAAACTTCAGGATTGGGCAATTGCCGCTTGATGAAAACGGGAAACCAAAATTCAATCAATACAATTCCGATTCGTTTTGGGGAGCCCAATGGACGATAAATTCACTTTGGGGTCTTGTTTACCCAGAAATTATGGAAGAATTTGTACATTCATTGATGCAATATTATAAAGATGGCGGAATGATTCCTCGTGGTCCTTCCGGAGGCAATTATACCTTTGTGATGACGGGAGCTTCGACAACTCCTTTTATCGTTAGTGCCATTCAAAAAGGATTGGTAAAAGAAGATTTGGAATCCATTTATGCGGCACTCAAAAAAAACCACATGCTCAATGGCATTATGGGAAAAGCGGGTTATGAACACAACACCAATAGTGGAGGAGGATTAAAATATTATATGGAAAAGGGCTTTGTGCCTTATCCAATCCCTGAAGGCGAATTTGGAAGTCACCAAGACGGTGCCAGCCAAACTTTGGAATACGCTTATCAAGACTGGACTTTGGCGCAATTGGCCAAGAAATTAAATTATGAAGCCGATTATAATTATTTTATGGCCAGATCCAAAAATTATAAAAATATATTTGATAAAACAACAGGATGGATGCGCCCTAAAAATGCTGATGGAAAATGGTTCGAAAACTTCGATCCGTACCAATATGAGAATGGCTTTGTAGAATCGAATGGTGCGCAATCAACTTGGTTTGTGCCGCAAGATATTGATGGTTTGGCTGAATTGATGGGTGGAAAAGAAAAAGCGGTGGCAAAATTAAACGCTCAATTTGAAGCTGCCCAAAAGTTGAAATTCACTTCTGGAACCTCGCACGATGCTGAATTGCATCCGGAGTTAAGCCGCATTCCAATCAATTTTGGCAACCAACCTTCGATTCAAACTTCCTATATTTTCAACTTGTTGGGAAGACCCGATTTGACACAGTATTGGACCCGAAACGTCGTTAAGGAAACCTTTAGCGGATTGTCGCCAAGTACAGGTTATAACGGGGATGAAGATCAAGGTTTAATGGGGAGTTTAAATGTATTGTTTAAAATTGGATTGTTTCAAATGAATGGGGGTACATCAGAAAATCCTGAATACCAGATAGGAAGCCCCATATTTAATAAAGTGTCCATTCAATTGAATCCAAAGTATTATCCGGGTAAAAAGTTGGTCATTAAAGCCAGCAACAATAGCCCAGAAAACGTTTATGTCAACACGATAAACTTCAACAAAAAAACCGTAAAAAACCTTAGTATTTCTCATAGAGATATTACAAATGGTGGTGAATTAATTTTGGAAATGTCCAATAAACCAACGAAATAATATTTTATTAAAAAACCAATTGACAACAAAAAACAATACCAATTCAAAGCATAAAAGAAAATGAAATTGAATACTAAAATCATGTTTTTTTTAGGGATGTCGTTATTCTTTTCGACAACAATCAATGCCCAAAACCAGCTTCATAATTACGTAGATCCCATGATTGGGTCAGAAGGCGACGGAAGAGTGTTTATTGGTCCTTCTTGTCCTTACGGCATGGTCAAACCAAGTCCGGATTGCACGGTGAGACCCAATAGTGGTTGGTTGCCGTTGCCAACAGAAGTAACGGGATTCAGTCAAGTTCACGTTAGTGGGACTGGTGGTGGTCAAAAATACGGGAATATCCAGATCATGCCTTTTTCCGGTGCTTTGGATAAATTAGATCAAACTTCTTATAGGGCAGAAGAAAACATAAAATTGGGTTATTATGAAACGGTTTTCAAAGAAAATCAGATAAAAACGGAAATAACGACAGCCGAGAAAGTTTCGTTTTATCGCATTACGTATCCCAAAAACGCATCCAAAGAGTTAAAGATTGACCCAGGTTTTTTCTTGGGAGAAAATCCTGAACCCAACGCAAGAGAAGCCCAGCAATTTGTTGGTTCCCAAATCGAAATTGTTTCGGACACAGAAGTAAGAGGATACAGCAGGATAAGAGGAGGATGGAATAACGGTCGTGCTTATACCGTTTACTTTTGGGCAGTTTTCGACCAGCCAATTGCCAAACATGTTACTTGGAAAGACGGCAAATTTTACGCCAACCAATCGGCTCAATTTGATTCAGGAAAAAAAACGGCTGCACTACTTTCTTTTGGTACAGCTGGAAAGCAAGAACTGAATGTCAAAATCGGAATCTCGTTTTTGAGTGAGCTGAAAGCCAAAAACAATATTGAAACAGAAATTCCGCATTGGAATTTCAATACCGTTTTATCCGCATTGGAAAACAAATGGGAGCAATTGTTAAGTCGCATCAAACTGTCGGCAGACACCTCCAATGAGTATAAAAAAATGTTTTACACGGGCTTGTACCATACCATGATAATGCCTGTAAACAGAACGGGAGAAAATCCGTTGTGGGAAAATGATGGGCCATATTATGATGATTTTTATACTATTTGGGATACTTTTAGAACATCCAGTCCTTTGATAACACTAATCGATTCCAAGCGTCAGGTAGAAATTGTCAATGCCATGCTAAATATCTACAAGCATGATGGTTATTTGCCGGAAGGCAGAAGCGGGAATGATAACGGCCGTACTCAAGGCGGTTCTAATGCCGAGACTGTACTAGCTGATGCTTTTGTGAAAAATCTAAAAGGGATTGATTATGAACTGGCATTGAAAGCAATGCTGAAAGATGCAGAAGTTCCTCCGGGTGGAAATGAAGAGAAAGAAGGCCGTGCCGGATTAGTGGATTATTTGCGATTGGGCTATGTGCCATTTGGGGTGGGTCGTGCTGGAAACTGTACCATGGATTATGCCTACAACGATTATAATATAGCAACGGTTGCCAAAGGATTGAATCGTATGGATATTTATGACAGATACATGAAACAATCCAATAATTGGAAAAATTTATGGCGAGCCGATTATGAAAATAAAGGCACCAAAGGTTTCATCATGCCCAAAGATGCGGCCGGCAATTGGTTGGATGATGTTGTTTTTGGAGAGTCAAAAATTCAAAAGCCAACCTATAAATATACGCCGACAATTACGGAATCTCCTTGGTATGTTTGTCATTGGTGCGTGTTTTTTTATGAAGGAACTTCTTGGGAATATTCTTTGAGTGTCCCGCATGACTTACCTGAAGTTGTTCGTAAATCAGGCGGTGAATTGGCTTTCCAAAAAAGATTGGATACATTTTTTGACAACAAATTGTATGATGTTTCCAATGAGCCTTCTTTTTTGGCGCCGACTATGTATCATTGGATAGGAAAACCGTATTTAAGCAGTGACAGAATCATGGGAATCATTAATGAGAGTTTCAATACTTCCCATGCAGGTTTGCCGGGCAATGACGATTCCGGTGCGATGTCGTCTTGGTTGGCTTTCCACATGATAGGGTTGTATCCAAACGCAGGTCAGCCTTATTATTTACTGAATACGCCATTAATCAAAGAAACCACATTGCAGTTGGAAGACGGGAAAAGTTTCAAGATTACGACCAAAAATTTAAGTGATACCAAGAAGTATGTAAAATCGGCTTTGTTGAACGGAAAGCCTTTCAACCAAGCTTGGATTTTACACGAAGACATCGTTAAAGGAGGCGAATTGATTTTGGAAATGGACTCCAAACCTTCGGCTTGGGGCACCACTATTTTACCACCAACAAAATAAGCAACAGATGAAAAATATAATTGCCACAATCGTTTTTTGTTCACTATTTCAAATGGTGACAGCACAAAGCCATATACCCACGATTAAAAACAAAACAGAATTAAATTATGTCTGCAAATTGCACGGGCAAACCAGAACCTTGACGCTAAACACCAAAATGACAGCCGATACGCTTGTGTTTGAATTGAATACCAAAGGCGTGAAAAACAGCAGTATCACAATTCGGCAGGAAGCATTGAAAAAGGGAAATGCCTTGAGTTATATTCAAGGCGAGGATTTAGAAGTTTTGGTATTGAAACCGACAGAGACTTTTTTCATGATTTCGAGAGCGGCTTACCAAGATTTATTAAAAAACAACAAGTTCATTTATAACAATACCACCTATGTTTTAGATCAAAATGCCGACAAAAATCCGTTTGTACTAGACGGAAAATCGGTTGATGCTTTGCACGTAATTGCACAGATAGATGAAACCGAAATGTGGATTGTAAAAAATCTGGATTACCCTTTAATCTGTAAAATGACCAAAAACCCATTGGGAATAAATTTCACGCTCGTGAAAATTGAGGATAAGTAATTTAAACCAACCAAAAACCAACCGAAAAACCTACAGCATGAAAAATAAAATGAGTCGTGGAAAATTTATTAGACTTGGTGGACTGACATTGGCAGGAGCATTGGTTAGCGATCTTGTTTTTGCAAATGATTTATTTTCAGATAATGGCAAGACAAAAGTGGATACGCAATTAATGAAAAAACTCCTTTTGAACAATGATGCCAAAGTGAAGAGCATATTGGATAAAGGATTGGTTAATCCCAATATTCGCATCAGTAATTTTAGGCCATTGGCAGGTGCCATAACTGCGATGACCGCTTCGATATCCCATTCGGAATCGGAATATTACAAGTCCAAAGTTTTGGAAGAGAAACTGAATCAAGTAATGGATATAATGTTGAAGGAGCAATACAGTGATGGCACATTGGATGCGGGAGGCAACAGACAATCACCGCCTGATACCGCTTTTATTTTGGAATATATTTGTCCGGCTGCCGCAGTGTTGAATCTGGAAAAACAGAAAGATTTGGAAGGGTTGAGAAACAAAATGAAAAGTTTTATCGTCAATGCGGGAGAAGCCATGGTTACTGGAGGGGTTCATACTCCAAACCACAGATGGGTTGTCAGTGCCGCTTTGGCCAATATCAATTTTTTGTATCCGGATGCCAAATATGTCAGAAGAATTGACCAATGGCTGGCCGAGGGGATTTACATCGATGCCGAGGGTCATTATTCGGAGCGAAGCGGAATTTATTCCGTTGTCATCGACAAAGCATTGATTACCATTGCAAGATTGTTGAACAAACCGGAATTGTTGAATATTGTTCAAAAAAACCTGACGACCTATTTTTATTATATGGAACCCAATGGAGATTTGGTTTCCGTTGATTCCAGAAGACAGGATCAATTTATGGACATAAATAGCTCCAAATTTTATTTGCCATACCGTTACATGGCCATTTATGCCAACAATCCAATGTTTGCCCAGATGGCTAAAAATATCGAAAATCTTCCCGATTTTACTACTGAAACCCTTTCAGGTTCGTTGTTGTTTTTTATGGAAAACAAAGAGCTTCAGCAACCGCTTCCGGTTGCAGCCAATGTGGAGAATGATTATGAAAAGTTTTTTGCATTGTCCAATTTGGCCAGAATCAGGCGCGGAAAAACGGCTGTAACATTATTTGGCGGAAATGACAAACCGGTAATGATTGTTTCCGGGAGATCCTCAAATCCCAACTTTTTGATGTACAGGAAAAGTGATGCCATACTGAAATACATGCGTTTGTCCACTTCGTTTTTTAGAATGGGATATTTCAGTAGTGACGGCATCATCAAAGAAGGAAATAAATATATTTTGAAGGAAACCAAGGAAGCGGATTATTACCAGCCTCTTGCCGCAGAATTCCGCAAAGCCGACGGGGATTATACATTATCGCCATCACCGGATGGTCGATTTTGGAATAAAATGGAATTTGATTCCCGATCAAAAAGCAATGTAAAACAGCAAATTACCGTGATTGAAGTTACGGAAAATAATGGAAGGCTAAATTTGGATTTTAAAGTGGATGGCCCACCCAATGTTGAAGTGACAATAGAAATGTGCTTTAAAGAAGGAAGCAACATTACGGGAGCCGTGAAGGATGAAAAGAACAATTATTTCTTGAATTCTGGATTGGCAGAATTGTCCATGGGGGCAGATAGCATTCAATTTGGCCCTGGAAAGGTGGAACATCGCAATATAGATAATTTGGACAGTGAAATATATACCTATCATCAAGGCAGTTTGCGTACAAATGGCGTACATGTTTACATTACGGGATTCACCCCATTTAGGCATAAAATGACGATTTCATAATAAATGGAGGAATTTTTCTGGCATTGTAGAAAGTTTACTTAATTTTACGAAAAATTAAAATTAACCTATAAATAATTGAAATTATGAAATTATCATTTATGGCTGTTTTGCTGTTTGGTTGTGCTTGTTTTGGACAAAATAATACAGACACCAGTTTGTACATGAAGTCCGAAAAAATAACTTTCTTGACCGACATTGGTTCAGAATCAGGAGATTTATACCAGACAATTGGACATCACGGACCGGCAGTTGAAAACGAGTGGATGGCATTGAGAATCTATTTTAGTGACAAAGCGGCCATCGACGTTTACAATAAAGCAAAACCAGGTTTAGAGTTGAAACAAGCGCATTGGTATCCAACTCCAGAACAACAAAAACAAGGATGGGGAGCGGATTATTATAAAGTGGCAGCTACCGTAGGTTTGGGAGGCGTGCGTCTTTGGGACGGAGAAAAAGTGGTTCCCTTGAATCCAGTAACCAATCGTTTGGCTCGTGTTGGAAAAACAGACACGACTTCATGGATGGAAATGATTTCCAAAGGAGTTCCCTACAAAGGAAAAAAAGTAGACATCATGGTTCGTGTTACCGTATTTTCCGGGAAAAGAGAGGCTAAAGTGGAAGCTTTTAGCTTGAATGGAGAAAAAGTACAGTTTGTTACGGGAGTAAATTATTTTAAAGATTTTAAAACCAAAAAAGGGAATAATTACATCGCTGTTTGGGGAAAACACCCTGAAGACGTGGCTGCCGAGGTTGTTGAAATTGGAGCGGCAATAAAATATAATCCAAAAGATTATGTGAAAAATACCGATGATGGAACACAGTATTTGTTAATCTCCAAACCGACAAAACATTTATCGACCGAAATAATTTCGGCAAGTGCCAGAGAAAAGGAAATAAACACTATCGACAAACTAGAAGCTTACATCAAATAAAGCAAAAAATTGGCTTTATTTTTTGTGGGATTTGAAATTCTGAAACGCAAAGAATAGTGCACAGATGAGACGAATTTTAATGGATTGAAAATTTAAAATCAATCTTTTATTTGATCAATTGGTGTCATCTGTGTACTCTTTTTTTGCTTTTTTTTAGGCAAAACGATTGGGATTTATTATTTAATTTGTTGATTGTTAGTGTTTTATTAAAAAATGATTTGATTTTGATTATAGTGTAATTAATACAAAAAAAATAGAAATCCAGAACAAATGATTATGTTTCGTTTGAAAAAGCGAAAGCATCCGGTGCTCGAGTCATTTCAAAGGATCATTACTTGCCAAGCCAACTATTCAAATCGGATTACAAAATTTCTTTTGAGAACAATACTTTTGAAAGAATAAAAAAATAAATTAATTTACTATAATCGAATGAATTTCAGGACCATTTTTTTTAGAACCCTCTTTTGTTTAAGTTTTGTTTTTTCGGCTTATGGCCAAGTAAAAGCTCCCGAAGATTATGGCCCAGTTCCCAGTGAAAACCAAATGAAATGGCAGGAGATGGAATATTATGCTTTTGTTCATTTATCCGTGAACACCTATACCGATATGGCTTGGGGAAAGGGTGATGAGGATCCTAAAATCTTTAACCCAACCGAGTTGGATTGTAGGCAGTGGGCTCGAATTTGCAAGGAAGCAGGTATGAAAGGCATTATAATTACGGCGAAACACCATAGTGGTTTTTGTCTTTGGCCATCAAAATATACGGACTATTCGGTAAAAAATTCTCCTTGGAAAAATGGCAAAGGGGATATTATGCGTGAAATGGCAAATGCTTGTAAAGAATATGGATTGAAATTAGGAGTTTATCTTTCTCCTTGGGACAGGAACCATCCCGATTATGGAAAACCGGAATACATTACGTATTTCCGAAATCAATTAACGGAGCTCCTGACCAATTATGGAGATGTTTTCGAAGTGTGGTTTGACGGAGCCAATGGTGGTGACGGTTATTACGGCGGTGCGAACGAAATTCGCAAGATTGACCGCAAAACCTATTATGATTGGAAAAACACCTATGCTCTTGTTCGAAAATTGCAATCCAATATTGTGATTTGGAATGACAATGGGGATAGGGCAGATCTTCGCTGGGTTGGTACTGAAGCAGGTTATGTGGGAAAAACCAATTGGAGTCTGTTAAATGCAACAGGGGATGTTCAGGCTGATATGTTACGGTATGGAGTGGAAGATGGTGATGCTTGGGTTCCGGGTGAAGTAAACACGTCCATCCGACCGGAATGGTTTTATCATTTAAGAGAAGACAGCAAGGTAAAAACGCTGCCGGAACTTATGGAAACTTACTACAATTCTATAGGTCGCAATGGCACTTTTCTACTTAATTTTCCGATTATGCCGAACGGTTTAATCCATAAAAATGACGAAAAAGCAGCTTTGGAATTGGCGCAAGCAATAAAGGAATCTTTTGCCGTGAATCTAGCCAAAAAAGTGAAAGCGGAAGCTTCAAATAGTAGGGAGAACAATGCAATATTTGGAGCAGACAAGGCATTAGATGGCGACAAGGAAACCTATTGGGCAACGGATGACAACATCAATACCGCTTCACTGATTATTAATTTTGACAAGCCGACCACTTTCAACCGGTTTCTGGTTCAGGAATACATTCGATTGGGACAACGGGTAAAATCTTTTACCGTCGAAGCCTATGTGAAAGGGGAATGGAAGGAATTGGCAAAGGAAACCACCATTGGTTACAAACGAATACTTTGTTTTCCAACTGTAGAGGCAACAAAACTTCGCTTTACGATTACGGATTCAAAAAGTTGTCCGCTTATTTCCAATATCGAAATTTACAATGCGCCACAAATATTGACTGCTCCAGCAATAATCAGGGAGCAATCAGGAGACATCAGCATTATTCCTGCCGATTCGGAATCCCAAGTTTTTTACACGCTGAATGGAAGTAATCCAACAGCAAATTCGAATAAATATATTGGAAAAATTAAAACGGAAGCTGGAAAAGTAGCAGTTAAGGCCATTGCTTACAATCCTGCCACCAAAAAAAGTAGTGCTGTCATTGAAGAAAAATTTGATATTGCCAGAACGAATTGGAAAATTCTGGAAATTAATGATGTGGAAGCGTATAAAAGCATTGACGGGAATTCTACTTCAATTTGGTTTCAGGATAAAAATAAAAAGATGCCTGTTGATTTGGTGATTGACTTGGGTAAAACAGAAAATTTAATCGGTTTTAGATACTTGCCAGACCAAAATTTGAAGTCTAAAGGGATTATTTCGAATTATAAATTCTATATTTCGCAGGATAACAACAATTGGGAATTAGTGGATGAAGGCGAATTTTCGAATATCAACAACAATCCCTTGTGGCAAAATAAAACTTTTAAGTTGGCACAAGCACGTTACATAAAGCTTCAGGCATTGAAAAATACTAAAGGGGATGATGTTGTTGGGTATTCAGAAATTGATGTTGTCACCAAGTAGGTTTAGACAAGAAGTTCCAGCGTAATAAATAATTGAAAAACAAAGTTATATGTCAAGAATATCGGGTTTATTGCTACTATTACTTTCTTTATATGCTTGTAAAACGGAACAGCAACCAGTTCAAAAAAAGGTACAAATTGCTTTTATTGCCGATGTACATTTGAATGATATTTTTGGAAAATTTCAAGACAACACTTACCAAGGAATAAAAAATCCGGTAACGGATGAATATGCCAATATCCGGACCATGAGTTCGCAATTGCATTCCACCAGAATTTTCAACGAGAACTATTTCGCGTTTTTGGAAGCCTTAAATGATATTTTGAAAAGAGGCATCAAACAGGTCGTGCTTCCAGGCGATTTCAGCGATGACGGGCAACCTGTACACGTTAGGGGATTGAAAAAAATACTCGATGACTACTCAAAAAAATATGGCATTTCATTTTTCGTGACAACGGGAAATCACGACGTAGTAAGACCTTTTTCCCAAGAAGCAACCAAAACCGATTTTTTGGGCAAAGATGGAAAAGAACAAATTATCAGCAGTTATAAAACTAATTTGGCACACGAAAAGGAATTGGAACCCATCATCACTTCCGATATAAAAAACTGGGGTTACAAAGAAACCTTAAATGAAATGGCTGATTTTGGTTTCTATCCACAAAAGAGCTATTTGTATTGGGAAACCCCTTTTTCAAGTTATGGGCATGAAGCCTATAATTTTGATAAAGCTTTAGCAGAATCAGTCTTGGAAAAAAGAACCTATGCTATTAAAAACACTAATTTATCCCTTCCCGATGCGAGTTATTTGGTCGAACCCATCAAAGGAGTTTGGCTTTTGGCCATAGACGCCAATGCCTATGTTCCCAATGAAAAATTGTCGGGTTTGTTGGATGATCCCCATAATTTTTCAGGAGCCACAATTGGGTATAACAACGTGCTTTTATATAAAAATCATTTGGTAGAATGGGTCAAAAAAGTCTCGGCGGAAGCCAAACAAAAAGGAAAAATATTGATTGCCTTTAGCCATTATCCCATGGTCGATTTTAATGATGGTGCCACACCGGAAATGAAACTACTTTTTGCTCCCAATAAAATGCAGCTGGACAGAGTGCCCAACGAAGAGGTAGCCCAAACATTTGCCGATGCGGGCATCCAAATTCATTTTGGTGGTCACATGCACATCAACGATACTGGAGTAAGAACAACGGCAAAAGGGAATACCTTGTTTAATATCCAGACGCCTTCGTTGGCTGCATACAAACCCGCTTATAAAATTCTGACTATTAATTCCAATTCCGAAGTTGAGGTGGAAACCGTCGTGATTGGGTCGGTTCCAAAGTTTAACAGCTTGTTTCCTTTTTATGAAGAGGAGTATGCCCATTTGCAAAATATAAAAAGCCCAAATATTTGGAATAAAGACATTCTGAAAGCCAAAGATTATGAAGAATTTACCCAATGGCATTTGAAAGAATTAGTGCGTCTTCGTTTTTTGCCCGAAGATTTTCCCGTAGCATTTTTATCTTCCATCGTAAAGCTTTCAGGCAAGGATTTATTGGAGATCAATAAAAACACTTCGGAAGTTGATGCTGCGTTATCCTCAAACCATTTAACCATCCACGATTTTGAAACCTGGACAGCTTTTGACATGCTATTTGATTTTTACAGGTTGAAAAATGCCGATGAATTGGCCAAGCCGGAAATAGGCGCCAACAGATTAAAGCAATACCAAATGGTATGTGAACAGTTAGAAAAATCAGGCGACGAGCGATTGGTTTTATGGTCAAAAATAGTTCAAAAAATGATGAAAGGACAACCGTCAAACCATTTTAAAATCAACTTGAAAACCAACCATATAGAACGAATAAACCCTTGATGGGGATAAATTTATTGGTTTAAAAATAGTAAATTGCATCTATAATTCATTGTATGAAATCGCCATTAACAAGGAGTTTGTGCTAGCAAATGAAATTCGCTGAACGCCTATGAAAAATATTAACCCAATGAAGCAAACACCAATGAGTAAAAAGGCGACACGAGCACAAGCGAACTGGCGGAGCATAACATAAGTGACCACTGAAAAATATAATTCACCCATATGAAACCAAATCCTTTTATATTATTTTTCTTCATAATCACTTTTTATTATTCTCATTCCCAGAATATAAAATTTGATCATTATAATGATAATAACGGCTTGTCCCATAATTCGGTTAGGCATATTGTCCAAGATAAAAATGGTTTTTTGTGGTTTGGCACTTTCTCTGGACTGAACCGTTTTGATGGATATCAATTTAAAACATACTTGAGTTCTTCCACAAGTGAAAACAGATTGAATAATGATGACATAACAGCTCTGGAACTTGACAAAACATCCAACAATTTATGGATAGGAACAAGAAAAGGCCTGACGCTTTATAAAATCGACACGAATGAGTTCACAACATTTTTGCCACAAATAAACAATCCCAAAAGTTTACCAGACGAAGAGATTCGTTCGGTGCACGTAGACAAATTCAAAAGGGTTTGGGTAGGAACCAAAACCAAGGGAGTTTACATGTTTTTTCCAAAAGAAAACAGGTTCGAAAAAGTTTCAATCCCGGGTTTTGTATATGTAAATGAAATTTTCGAAGATAAAAAAGGAGGGATTTGGATTGGCAGTTATGAAACGGGATCGGTGGCAAAAATTACTTTAAGCGGTAAAGGCGAGATTGTGCGTGTCAATAATTATACGCTAAGTATTCCTAATTCAGCCGAAAAAAACCCGTACATTAATTTTATTTTCCAAGATGCCAAGTTTGATATTTTTATTGGAACTCGGGAAGGTTTGTATAAACTGGATAAATCAAAAAATGCATTCGTAAATCTGTATATAGAAAATAAAGAAACCAGAAATAGTTTGGGTCCCTATTTTTTGTCGGTGGCCCAAGCTCCAAATGGGAAATATTTGGTAGGGACATTAGGAGGTTTGCTCGTGTGCAATCAATTGGAAGATATTCAGAATGGGAATTATAAATGGTATTATTCGATATTGTCTGATGAAACATCCCTAGTTGACAATCTAGTTTCGGCACTATATTTTGATGCATCCGGAGTACTGTGGATTGGTACAGAAGATGGATTGGACAAATATGACCCGTACGAAAACCAGTTTGTTCTCAACAAAGACATATCCCGTCACATCGGTAACCAAGCTCCCCGTATCCGAGGCTTTTCTAAAACGCATGATGGAAAAGTAATTGTCGAAACAAGGCATAATGGACTTTTTATATCCAATGCAAAAGGTTTTGCTCCCTTGTATGACAATAACAAGGACTTGGCAAGCATCTATTCTGATGATGGGAAAATATTTTACTGCGGTCTTTGGAACGGCAATGTGCTGGTTTACAATTATACGACCAATACCTCAAAAGAAGTTAATGTAGGATTTAGCGAAGCACCTGTATTTGCTTTTAACAAGATTGGGGAAGAAACAATTATCATAGGCTCTTTTGGAGAAGGAGCAGTTATATTAAATACCAAAACGTTGCAGGTTCAAGGAGCTTCGGGTAAATTACTTCCTGGTTTTCAAATTAATGCCATAGAGAAAGACAAAGCCAATAATGTTTGGTTGGCAACAGAAACCGGAGTGGCAAGATATAACATTAATTCCGGACAAATTAAAATATACAAGTCGCTTTATGCCAAAGAAAAAGGCATACCGCACGATGATAATATTAGTGACGTTCTGGTTGATGTCAAAGGAAGAATATGGGTTTCCACACGTTTTGGTCTATGTTTTTATGAACCCTCAAAAGATAATTTTAAACCCATAACCAATCCCAAGGAACTTTCCGGAAAGTGGATTACGGACATACTGTCGGACACTAATGGAAATTTATGGTTGAACATCAACAATAATACTATAGCAAGGCTTAACACTAATTTAAAAGATGTCAATGTTTATCATGTAAAAAGCGGAAACAGACTCGATGTTTTCAGCTCTGGAGGTTTTTTTAATTTTAATAGTTCAAGCATTTATTTAGGGAGTAAAAACGGCATCATTCATTTTTCGCTCGACAAGATAATAAATAATAAATGGTCTCCAATGCCCATTATTACTGAATTCAAGATTCAGAACGAAGAGATTTTTCCCGGCAAGGAAATTAATGGACAAGTACCACTTTCAAAAGATTTGAATTATAGTAAAGAAGTGGAGCTAAGCTATAAAAATCGCGATTTTTCAATCCAGTTTTCGACACCTTCTTTTACAAACGAAAAACTGAACAAGTTTGAATACATGCTTGAAGGTTTTGATAAGAATTGGATCAGTGCCAACAGTAACTCAAGAAATGTTCAATATACCAATCTTTATCCTGGTGAATATGTTTTCAAAATAAGATCAAGCAACAGTGACGGACATTGGAGCAAGACGGCTTCTTACCAAATAAGAATTCTGCCTCCTTTTTGGTTGACGGTACCCGCATTATTGTTATTTCTTATACTATTGGCCGTTATTTTTTACTTTGTAAATAAAGAGATTAAAAATCGTATTCGATTGAAACAAGAATTGCTGACAGAAAAAGTAAAACGAGAACAAGACGTTAAATTGAACAATGAAAAACTTCGTTTTTTTACCAATATTTCCCATGAGTTAAGAACGCCTTTGACCCTAATATTGGGCCCTGCCAAGCAATTGATGGACGAAGGCAATGCAAGCGAATATCAAAAAAGCAGGCACAATCTGATTCATCAAAATGCAAGCAGGATGTTAAATCTGGTCAACCAAGTATTGGATTTTAGAAAAGCACAAGCAGGAGAATTAAAACTGAGAGTTTCAGAAACCGATATCGTTGCCTATTCCAAAAACATTTTCGATTCTTTTAAGGAACTGGCATACAACAAAAATATCCGATTGGGTTTTACAACAGAAAATGAAGAAATAACCGGCTGGATAGATAATGACAAGTATGATAAAATTCTATACAATCTTTTGTCCAATGCCATGAAGTTTACAAATAATTATGGCAATGTAGATTTGTTTCTAAGGTTAAAAGACGGAGAAGAAGGCCTGTTGGTTATTGAAGTAAGTGACAACGGAATTGGAATTCCTTTAAAAAGCCAGGAAAAAATATTCAAGCGCTTTTATCAGGTGACCAACAGCAAAGAACACAACACGGGATCGGGGATTGGTTTGTCATTGGTAAAATCGTTGGTGGAACTTCACAAGGGAATCATTAAAGTAGTGAGTACACCCGGCAAGGGAAGTATATTTACAGTTGAAATTCCAATAGACCGGGTTTTTTACACCGATAAAGAAGCAGTCGAATATGTTGTGAAAAATGACAATCACAGTATGCCGATTCCTGAAAAAACGGTGAAGAAAATACTTCAAAACACGGATTTAAAACAAAAAATATTGGTTGTTGAGGACAATGTGGAACTCCGAAAATATCTAGTGGATTATTTATCCGATTATTACAAAGTTTACGAGGCCGAAAATGGAGAGGAAGGACTGAAAATTTGTCGACAAATCAAACCAATTCTATGTGTTTCGGATGTCATGATGCCGGTTATGGATGGTCACGAATTTTGCACAGAACTAAAAAAGGACGAGTTTATTAGCCACATTCCGGTAGTTTTATTGACCGCACTTTCCGATAATGAAGACAAGGTAAAAGGATATGGCATAGGTGCCGATGGGTATATCGTAAAACCATTCGAACCTTCGTTGCTTAAATCAGTCATTGAAAACATTATCAAATCAAGACTGGAATTAAAAGCAAAATTCTCTGGCGAAGTGGAAAGCAAGATAGGCCTGCTGACCCATTCTCCCATTGACGAAGAGTTTTTGGCAAAAGTCACGGGTTTAATAAACGATAATTTGAGCGAATTGGATTTGTCAACGGAATTTTTGTGTGATAAATTAGGTGTCAGCTCTTCAAAATTATACCGAAAAATCAAAGAATTGACCGATTTGGCTCCCAATGAATTTATTAGAACCATTCGTTTGAAAAAAGCCGCTCAACTTTTAAAAACAAAAAAACACAATGTTTCCGAAGTAACCGATTTAGTGGGCTTCAACGATCCTTTATATTTCAGTAGATGTTTCAAAAAACAGTTCGGGTTTCCTCCAAGCAAGTTAATTAATTAGTTATTAGTATTTTAAGTAGGCGTAAAATCATCCTCAAATTACAATCTATCCATATTTTTGATGGATTAGTCCATTTCATTTTCTAGTTGAAACTATATTTTTGTCTTGTAATTTTTAATTAAATGTCATGAAAAAAATAATAGACACGGATAAACCGCTGAAAAATTTGGACGAATGGGAAGATGATTTGTTGATACGTTACCCAGATCCAACAGAAAATATAAAAGAAAAGGAAGAGTTTAGAAATTATGTCGATTCAGAGCGTGTAGAAACGGTTAAAGAGTTTTACAGGATGAATCACACCTACCAAACCTATGATTTCGTATGCAGCAAAGAGGAAGAGTTTCTGCAGTTCAATAAAAAACAAATGTCTATTTGGGAGGCAGTAGATTTTTTGAACACTCTTGTTGACGACAGTGACCCAGACATTGATTTAGACCAAACCCAACATCTTTTGCAAACTTCTGAAGCAATCAGGGCAGATGGCCATCCAGATTGGTTTGTTCTTACGGGGTTTTTACATGATCTTGGAAAAGTTTTGTGTTTGTTCGGAGAACCACAATGGGCAGTGGTAGGCGATACTTTTCCTGTTGGTTGTGCGTATTCGGACAAGATTGTTTACCCGGAATTTTTCAAGGAAAATCCAGATTACACAGATGAGAGATTCAATACTAAATTGGGTATTTATTCTGAAAACTGTGGACTCGACAAAGTAAAAATGAGTTGGGGACATGATGAATATCTGTATCAGATAATGAAAGATTATTTGCCGGATCCAGCCTTGTACATGATTCGATACCATTCATTTTACTCGCAACACAAAGAGAATGCTTATGCACATTTGATGAATGAGAAAGACGTGGAAATGTTTGAATGGGTCAAAAAGTTTAATCCTTATGATTTATATACAAAAGCGCCCGTTAAGCCGGATGTAAAAGCATTATTGCCGTATTATAAAGAATTAGTGGCAAAATATTTACCGGAGAAATTGAATTTCTAAACGGAGTTTCACTCTTTCTTTTCATTTTGTACTTTTTCCTGTGGCGGAAATTAAAATAAAAATCAATGCATAAAATCAAGACTAGAATACTTTCATTGTGCCTGTTTATAACTTGTGGGACAATTGTTTTTGGACAAGAAAAAAACAACAGAAACGATTGGGAAAACCCGGAAGTGTTCCAGATTAATCGAGAACCGGCGCGTGCTGCTTTTTTGCCTTATCAGGATGAAAAAACAGCAATTGCAGATATTTATTCAGCTTCGAACTGGTATATGAATTTGAACGGAAATTGGAAATTTAACTGGTCTGCCACACCCGATAAACGTCCAGCAGATTTTTACAAAACAAATTATAACACTAGTGACTGGAAGGAAATAGAGGTTCCTTCTAATTGGGAGTTAAAGGGGTATGGGATTCCTATTTATACCAATATCACTTATCCATTTCCTAAAAATGCACCTTTTATTGACCACAAAGACAATCCGGTGGGGTCGTATAAACGGGAGTTTTCCTTGCCTAAAAATTGGGATGGACGCCATGTTTTTCTTCATTTTGAAGCGGGAACATCGGCTATGTACATTTGGGTGAACGGCGAAAAAGTGGGTTATACAGAAAACACAAAAAGTCCAGCCGAGTTTGATATCACAAAATATCTGAAACAAGGCAAAAACGATGTCGCTGTAGAGGTGTATCGTTGGAGCGATGGTTCTTACCTCGAAGACCAGGATTTTTGGAGAATTTCCGGAATTGACAGAAATGTGTATTTGTACAGTACCGCCGACCTTCGTATTGCCGATTTCTTTGCAAAACCCGACCTAGACGGCCAATACAAAAACGGGAGCCTTTCGATTGATGTTAAGCTTAAAAACTTGGGTACTGCAGCAAAAAACAATCAAACGGTTGAAGCAAAATTAATTGACGCTAAAGGAAAAGTCATTTTTGTCAAAGCACAAAAAACAAGTATTGAAGAGGGAAAACAGCAATCAATTGAGTTTGCTCAAAATATTGTCAATCCTAATTTGTGGAGCAACGAAAATCCTTATTTATACACTTTGTTGATAAACACCAAGAATGAACAAGGAAAAGTTATTGAAACGGTTTCAACTGAAATCGGGTTTAGGACAGTAGAATTGAAAAACGGTCAACTTCTCGTAAACGGTGTCCGAATTATGGTTCATGGCGTGAATATCCACGAACACAATCCGGTGACAGGACATTATCAGACGGAGGACATGATGATGAAGGATATCAAAATGATGAAGCAATTGAATATCAATTCGGTTCGTTGCAGTCACTATCCAAACAATATACTATGGGTAAAATTGTGCAATAAATACGGAATTTTTTTGGTAGATGAAGCCAATATCGAAAGCCACGGTTATGGCGTTGAGCATAATGTTGGAATGGACAGGTCGGTTCACCCTGCCTATTTGCCCGAGTGGAAAGCGTCTCATATGGACAGAATTTTTAGCTTGGTCGAAAGAGATAAAAATCAACCCTCGGTAATTATTTGGTCGTTGGGTAACGAATGTGGCAATGGCCCCGTGTTTTATGAGGCTTATAAATGGATAAAAGAAAGAGACAAAACCCGTCTTGTCCAGTTTGAACAACCAGAAGAAAAGGAGAATACAGACATTATTTGCCCGATGTATCCCACTATAAAACACATGAAAGAATATGCCGCTAGACCAAAAGTGGACCGTCCGTATATCATGTGTGAATATTCACATGCCATGGGGAACAGCAACGGTAATTTTAAAGAATATTGGGATATTATTCGCGGCAGCAAAAATATGCAAGGCGGATTTATCTGGGACTGGGTTGATCAAGGTTTCAAAGTTAAAGATGAAATCGGTCGCGAGTATTGGGCGTATGGAGGCGACATGGGCGGACAAAATTATGTAAATGACGAAAATGACTGTCATAACGGTATAGTTTCGCCGGATCGTATACCACATCCGGGCGCCTTTGAAGTAAAAAAATGGTATCAGGATATTTATTTTAACGACGTTGATGTCAAAAAAGGAATCATCGAAATTGAAAACAATTTTGCTTACACAAATCTCTCTCAATACACCATTAAATACGAGGTTTTAGAAAACGGAAAAGTGATCAAAGAAGGTGTTTTGAATTTAAAACAAAATCCACTGACCAAAAAACAAGTAAAAATTGAGCTGCCAAAAATTCAGGTAAAAGAAGGTGTGGAATATCTGCTGAATATTTTCGCATTGACAAAACAGGCAACGGAAATGATACCAGCAGGATTTGAAATCGCGAAAGAACAATTTGTGATTGAAGATTCCAGATATTTTGCAAAAGTAAAAGGTAAACCAGCGTCAAATGTTGCAGATGAAAATGATTTTTTCATCTTGAAAGCAGGAACCGTTGAGGTAAAAATCAGTAAAAAAACGGGACTCATTTCCGGTTATACCGTGAGTGGAGTGAAATATTTCAAAGAATATCCAAGACCTAATTTTTGGAGAGCTCCCGTGGATAATGACTTTGGAAACAAAATGCCAATTAAGTTAAATGTATGGAGAACAGCAGGAGACAATATGACTTTGAAAGGAATCAAGACAGATGCTTCCGGTCAAATAGTAGCCAACTTTATCTTGAATGATGTAGCTTCAGAATATATTGTTACCTATTCGATAAAGGAAGACGGCAGTTTGGAAATTATTTCTTCATACAAAAAAGGAATCAATCCTGTCCCAGAAATGCCTCGTTTCGGGATGTTGTTTTCATTGAGCAACGAGTTTGAAAACTTTGATTATTACGGAAGAGGGCCTTGGGAAAATTATTCAGACAGGAATACCGCTTCTCTCAAAGGAATTTACCACAGCAAAGTTGCCGACCAATATGTTCCTTACCCGCGTCCACAGGAAAACGGTTATAAAACAGATATACGTTGGGCGACCCTTACAAATAATTCAGGAAAAGGAATTGAAATCACAGGGAATCAGCCTGTTTGTATGAGTGCATTGAATAATTATCCTGCTGACTTTGATCCGGGATTGACAAAAAAACAACAGCATTCAAGCGATATTACTCCAAGAAATGAAATCGTGATTTGTGTGGATTTGGCACAACGAGGAGTGGGTGGAGATACCAGCTGGGGGGAATATCCACATGAGCAATATTTATTGAAACAAAATGAATACAGCTACGGATTTGTCATAAAACCAATAGAATAGAAAATATAGAAAACGATTAAAGGAAAAGGAAGATTTAAGTAAGGATATTATGGGTAATACTACAAATGGCAGGCTGGTTTCTTTGGACGTCCTGAGAGGGTTTGTAATGTTTTGGATCATGAGTGGCGAACATATTATTCACGCTTTGGCGAAGGCAATGCCAATTCCTGTTTTTATATGGATGTCATCGCAAATGCATCATACAGATTGGAACGGTATTACGTTTTATGACATGATATTTCCCGTATTTCTATTCGTTGCCGGAGTTTCGATGCCTTATTCTTTCGAGAAGAAAATGAGGAGTGCAGGAGTGAAAACACCAATGGAATTACCGTCCAGCGAAAAACGAAAAATATACCTATCCATGGTAAAAAGAACGGGTATTTTATTGTTGTTGGGGTTTGTGGTCAATGGATTATTGCGGTTTGACGGCTATGATCAAACTCGTTTTGCCAGCGTGTTGGGACGTATTGGACTAGCTTGGTTTTTTGCAGGCATCATCTATTTGAATTTTGATTTAAAAAAGCAACTGTTGTGGTTAGCAGTTATTTTGGTTGGTTATTATTTAGTTTTAAAGTTGATGCCAGTCCCTAATTTTGGGGCTGGTATTTTAACGCCGGAAGGCTCATTTTCAAGCTATTTCGACCAAAAGTTTCTGCCGGGACGACTACACAGTAAAGTATATGATCCCGAAGGATTGTTTTCGACGATACCAGCCATTGCCACCGCTTTGCTGGGAATGTTTTTGGGAACATTTTTGAAAATGGAGGACTCCTTTTCGATAAACAAAAAACTATTGATAATGATTGCGTCAGCAGTTGTTTTGATAGGGATTGGTATTCTTTGGAATTATGATTTTCCTATAAACAAGCGCTTGTGGACAAGTTCTTTCGTGTGTTTGGTTGGCGGATTCAGTATTTTGTTTTTTGTCTTTTTTTATCTGGTAATCGACGTATTGGGTTTCCGTAAATGGGCATTTCCTTTACTACTGATTGGCTCCAATTCGATATTGATTTATATGGCATCAGAGGGTTTGGTAAATTTCAAACATACTGCCGAGTTTGTATTTGGAGGAGCCATTGAATTTTTGCCGCTCATTTGGCAACCCGTGTTTACCGCTTTATCAGTAACGTTTGTCCAACTCGTTTTACTTTATTTTCTGTACAAAAGAAAATGGTTTTTGAAAATCTAAACCAAAAATATTTAAACCAAATTATACACTATTACTAAATCAACCAATTAAATTATGAATGTATTACAACCCGCAGATTATATAGTTTTCATTATTTATTTCATACTGGTTACAACCTATGGGATGTATATTTACCGAAGTAAGAAAAACACATCTTCCAGTTCTCAAGAATATTTTTTGGCAGAAGGGTCACTTACTTGGTGGGCTATTGGAGCATCATTGATTGCATCCAATATTTCGGCGGAACATTTTATAGGAATGAGCGGTTCCGGATTTGCACTTGGATTGGCCATTGCTTCCTACGAATGGATGGCAGCCGCCACATTAATTTTGGTGGCCATATTTATTTTACCGGTCTATCTTAAAAACAAGATATTCACGATGCCACAATTTTTGGCAAAAAGATATAACGGTACCGTGAGCACCATAATGGCAATAATTTGGCTGTTGATTTATGTGTTCGTAAATCTTACTTCAATTATCTATTTAGGCGCTTTGGCCATTTCATCTATCGCACCCATTAGCTTCCAAGCTTGTGTTATAGGATTGAGTTTGTTCTCCATCATCGTTACTTTGGGAGGAATGAAAGTAATAGGATATACCGATATTTTTCAAGTTGTTGTGTTGATTCTTGGTGGTTTGGTTACCACTTATTTGTCGCTAACCCTGCTGTCTGAAAAGTTCGGATTTGGAAAAGACATTCTTAAAGGGCTTTCTGTTTTGAAAGACAAAGCGCCGGATCATCTGCACATGATATTTGACGAATTTAACCCTCATTATGCTGAATTGCCGGGAATGTCTGTACTTATAGGCGGTATGCTTATCAATAATTTGGCTTATTGGGGTTGTAATCAATACATTGTTCAAAGAGCTTTGGGAGCCGATTTGAAAACCGCCCGTAAAGGTATTTTGTTTGCCGCGTTTTTAAAATTAATGGTGCCAATTATTGCAGTTTTACCGGGCATTGCAATGTATGTAATGCATCAGCACGGAATGTTTCAGCAAGAAATGGTCGATGCCTCTGGGGCTTTAAAACCCGATCATGCTTATCCAACATTGATGAATTTATTGCCAGCTGGATTAAAAGGAGTGGCTTTGGCGGCTTTGACGGCGGCGATTGCAGCCTCTCTGGCAGGTAAAGCCAACAGTATTTCCACAATTTTCTCTTTGGACATTTACAAAAAATATTTTAACAAAAACGCAACCGAAAGAAAATTGGTGCTTACCGGAAGATGGTGTGTGGTAATTTCGATGTGTATTGCCGCTCTTGTTGCCCCGGCATTAAAATCATTGGATCAAGCCTATCAGTTTATACAGGAGTATGTTGGTTTCTTCTCGCCGGGTGTTCTCGCCATTTTTTTATTGGGAATGTTTTGGAAAAAGACAACCGCTTCGGCTGGGCTTGCAGGCGCATTGCTGACTGTGCCTATTGCCGCAGTACTAAAGTTCCTGCCTTTGTGGACGAACGGTGTTTTTCCTGATTACCCATTTTTGGACAGAATGACAATCGCATTCTTTGCCATAGTATTGATAATGGTGGCCATTAGTCTACTAAAACCTCAAACCGAAGAACAGCATGCGACCTACAAGATTGAAGTTGATAAATCACTGTTTAGAGTTTCTTCTGACTTTGTTTTAGGATCATTCATTATTAGTGGAATATTAGTGGGATTATATACTGTTTTTTGGTAATATTTAAATTGATAAATAAGATAATAATGAACAATAACAGCAAAAGGATTTTTAAGAATTGTGTCGTTTTGTTTTTTCTTTTCCAGCTAAGTTTCAATGTCGAAATGTATGCCAATAAACGAAAAGATTATTTGGTGACGGCTTTTGGTGCTGTGGCTGATGGTAAAACATTAAACACAAAAGCGATTCAAAAAGCAATTGATGCCGCCAATAAAAATGGGGGAGGAAGAGTTGTTTTTTCAAAAGGGAAATTCTTGTCAGGGAGTATTGTTTTAAAAAGTGGGGTAGAGTTGTTTTTTGAAGATGGAACTACTCTGTTGGGAAGCATAAATCCTGACGATTATCCGAAATACAATGATGCGCGCGCTTTGATAATTTCCCACGCCCAAAAAAACATAGCCATTACGGGAAAAGGAATTATCGATGGTCAGGGGCGTGAGTTGGCTTTGGCGGTTGACAGTTTGCATCATACCGGAGTACGAATCGACCCAAATTACAATTACAGGAGACTTCGCCCTAATGATGGCAGAGGAAAATTGATTTTTCTTTCGGAATGCGACTCCATCAAAGTGACGGATGTGCTATTGAAAAACAGTCCAGGTTGGGTGTTTTCATTGCGAAAATCAAAAAACATTGTTATCGATTATGTGAATGTAAACAGCCGTGCTTATTGGAACAATGATGGCATCGATTTGGATGGTTGCAATAACGTTCGCATAACAAATTGCGATATCAATGCAGCCGATGACGGAATTTGCCTGAAATCCGATAGTCCGGGATTGTACAATGATAATTATTATATAGCAAACTGTTCCATTAGATCAAGTGCCAGTGCGGTCAAGTTTGGTACGGGTTCATATGGGAGTTTCAAAAACATTATTATCGAAAATATTAAGGTTTTTGATACTTTCAGATCGGCTATTGCCATTGAATCTGTAGACGGTGCCGAGATTGAAAACATCAAGGTTTCGGATATTACTGCCGTAAATACAGGAAATGCGATTCTAATTCGATTAGGACACAGAAATGGAGACAAACCGGGTTATATCAAAAACGTGTCCATCAAAAACGTAAAAGCCCAAATCCCTTTTGGACGCCCGGACATTGATTATGATTTGCGTGGCCCGGAAGTGGATTATTTCCACAATCCTTTTCCTGCTTCGATTGCCGGAATACCAGGACATTCCATCGAAAACATAACCTTGGAAAACATTGAAATTACGTATCCAGGAAGAGCGTCCAAAGGAATGGCTTATTTGCCTTTGTGGCGTTTGAAAGACGTGTTTGAAAACATTAAAGGATATCCAGAATTTACGATGTTTGGAGAACTGCCTTCGTGGGGATTTTATGTTCGCCACGTTGATGGAATCCAAATGAAGAATATAAAATTGACACTAGAAAAAGAAGATTTTCGTCCCGCTTTTGTATTTGATGATGTGAAACAACTTCGAATGGAAAGTATTGATGTTCCTTCGGATAAAACCAATCAAATCGTTTTTAAAGATGTTCCCTCCAGTAATCTTGATGCAGAAGCTTTAAAAAGAAAAAGTGAACCGAAACAAAGTACTTATGAATTGCAAATGAAATAATTTATATTTGAAGACTGAATTAGTAAAAATTTAAATATAAAACTGTGAAATGAGCATAACCGATAATTGGTCGCAAAAACCAATTATGATATGCGAATTACATATGACCGATAAAAAACAATAAATATCAACATATGAAAAACGATTTTTCATTACAAGGAAAGGTAATAGTGGTAACTGGAGCTACTGGAATATTGGGAGAAGCATTTGTCAATGCTATTGCTGATGCAGGTGGAATTGTGGGCGTATTGGGAAGAAATGAAAAAATTGCCGACAAAAGAGTCGCTACAATCATGGATCAAGGTGGTGAAGCCGTTGCCTTAATTGCAGATGTGACAAATGAACAAGACCTGATAAATGCGCGTGAAAAAATGCTGTCAAAATATGGTAAAATAGACGGATTGGTCAATGGTGCCGGCGGCAATATACCCGATGCCGTGATTGAGCCGGGAAAAGATATTTTTCAATTGAACATGTCGGCATTGCAGGAAGTGATGAATTTGAATTTGTTTGGAACCATTTTACCGACACAAATTTTTGGCGAAGTCATAAAAAATGGTGGATCAGGCAGTATTGTCAATATTTCGTCAGTTGCGGCAGATCATGCAGTAACCAGGGTATTGGGATATAGTTTGGCGAAATCATCCATTGATTCTTATACCAAATGGTTTGCGGTAGAATTGGCAAATAGATTTGGCGATAAAATTCGGATGAATTCCATTGCGCCAGGCTTTTTCTTGGCCGAACAAAACAGGACGCTCTTGACCAATGCAGACGGAAGTTTGACCGAAAGAGGGAATTTGATCATTCAAAACACTCCTTTTAGCCGTTTTGGAAATCCAGAGGAACTTACAGGTGCTTTGGTTTGGCTGTTGAGTGATGCTTCCAAATTCGTTTCAGGAACAAAAATCACCGTGGATGGCGGTTTTTCCGTTAATAGCGGAGTATAAAGAGTAAATAAAAGAATGCCTCCCACTGATATTTGTGTGAAAGACAAAATATTTAAACCATTAAGTGCATTAAGAAAATTAAGAGTTTCAGTGTTTTTAATCCTCTTAAATTTTCTTAATGGTTTAAAAAAAAAAGGATATTCACAACATTTCAGGTAGAACCAGGAATTAAGATTCATAAGGCTAAAACTTAATTTTCTTAATTTCTTAATGGTTAAAAAAGTATAATAAATTGTTGGTCTGCTTAGCAGATATTCATATTAAATTAAATAAAAATGATGAAAAGATCCATAATTGTACTAATCGTTAGTTGTCTTTCCTTGACTGCCGTGGCGCAAAAAGTGTATGATGTTAAAAAATATGGAGCTAAAGGAGATGGAAAAACCAATGATGCCGTTGCAATTCAAAAAGCAATTGACGCTTGCAGTAAAACTGGGGGAACAGTACTTATTCCGGCTCCGTTTACCTTTTTGACAGGTCCATTCAACGTGAAATCGGGTATTGATCTTCATGTGGAAGCAGGGGCTAAATTATTGGCAAGTCCAGATGAAAAGCTATACACCAAAAGTGCTTTTCGCACGAATCCAGGAGAAGGCACGATTTGGATTGGTGGTGAAAACATAGAAAATTTCAGCATCAGTGGCACTGGTCAAATAGATGGAAACGGCATTTCTTTTATGGGAGAAGAATTGGCGGATTCCTATGTTTTGAAACCTTTTGTCGGTTTGGATCCAAGACCACACGTATTGACAATCATTGGAGGAAAAAACATTAGAATAAGAGACATTCACATAGGAAATTCGGCTTATTGGACAGTTCATCTTGTGGGTTGCAATGACGTGGTAATCAGTGGAATTACCTTGCTGAACAGTTTGAAAGTACGCAATAGCGACGGTATTGATTTGGATCATTCCAAAAATGTGCGTATCAGTGATTGTTATATCGAAAGCGGTGATGATTGCATTTGTTTAAAAAACAGGAGAGAATTTGAAGAGTTTGGTGCTTGCGAAAATATAACGGTTACAAACTGTACGATGACCAGCAGCAGTTGTGCCATCAAGATTGGTTCAGAAAATATGGACGCCATCAGGCAAGTCGTGTTCAATAATTGCATTATCAAAAACAGCAATCGTGGGGTAGGGATTCAAAATAGGGATGAAGGAACGGTAAGCGACGTGATTTTTTCCAACATGATTATTGAAAGTCGTTTGACCACCGATACTTGGTGGGGGAAGGCAGAACCGATTTATGTTACGGGGTATCGCCGGGCAAAAGGCAACCACAAAGATGCCAATTGGCGTTTTCCAAAAGGAGCAACAGAAGGGAAAGTGGGCAAAATCAGCAACATCCTTTTTTCGAATATCCAATGCAGCAGTGAAAATGGGGTGTATGTGAGTGCAGAATCCAAAGATAAAATCGACAACATTGTTTTTGACAATGTCAATGTTTTTATTGATAAAACCACAAATAATCCAGGCGGAGTTTACGATCGTCGCCCATCAGAGTTGGAGGGGTTTGTAAAAGGAAGTACTTCCGGCTTTTATTTTGATGCGGCAGAAAATATAAAAATGCAAAACTGTTCCGTGAAATGGGGAAAAAACAAACCTGATTATTTTGCCTATGCAGTCGAAAGCAACAATGTGGATTCCTTGCTCATCAATAATCTGGAAGGACAATCCGCTTTTCCGGAGAAACTGGAAGCCGTGAAAAAACAATAAGGTAATTTGAAATAGAAGAAATTAGTAGTAATACATTATTGTTTTGAATAAAAAAACGCCGTAGAACATCTGTTTTAGGGCGTTTTTGCTTTTTTGTATGTAGCTGTCAGACAAGCCGGGAACTATTTATTTTTAAGTATATAAACCTTGTTTATCAAGTCCAGTTTTGGAAAAGCTTGCAGTAATTGGGTATAATTTAATGAATCTACTTTGGCCATAGTTTCGTTGCCATATCCTGAATATAGTGATTCCACGACATCCATTCCTTTTATTACAGTACCGAAAGGAGGATAACCTTTTACACCGTTGGCCATAACAGTATCAAGCCTCTGGTTGTTTTTTAGATTGATAAATAAATGGTCGTGTCTGGATTCTTTTCCGACTCTGGCATAACTGATGGCGCCTTTTAGATTGCTTTCGCGAACCGGCTCATCGGGAATCTTGTTTTCTTTCCAAAGAGCCGTTTTAGTGGAATCAATAATCCCGAATTGTGCCACAAAGTTGGGAACAACCCTGTAGAAAACGGTTTGGTCAAAAAAACGGCGTTGGACTAATTGATAAAATCGATCCACGGCTTTTGGCGATGCCTCTCGATGTATTTGAACATCAAAATTGCCTTTAGAAGTTTCGAATCTGGTAACGAAAGTGTCCGGTGCCGTTTCATGAACCCATTTCGGCTTATAAACAGTTTTCGTGCAGCCAATAACGAGTATCAGGATTAATAGAATGCCTAAATTTTTAATTTGCATGGTTTTTTGTTTTTATTTCAACTTGTTTTAGAGTTGTCATTTTACCGAAATAGTTTCCTTCTCACATCTTCATCCCCTCCATTGGGTCGCTTCCTTTTCGGAATTTATATTCGCTGTTTATGGCATAAGCTCCGGTTACAACCACTTTTTTGGCGGGATCTATTTCGGTTTTGATTTCGATCATTCCATTGGTTTCAATTCCGGTTTCCACCATTAAATTTTCAAAAACACCGGGTCTTTTTTCCAGCCAAATATAAGTTGCATTTTCTTCCCTGATCACGGCATTTACAGGAATATACAATCCTTTTGCGTTGGATTGCGTCAATTGTGCGATGGCTTGCATTCCGGGTTTGAGGAGCAAATTTGGATTGGGGATTTCCATTCGAATCAACAACATTCGCGTGTCTGGATTGATTTCTGGATTGATGAACGAAACTTTTGTGTGTATTGTTTTCTCTGGAAAATCGGTAAATGTAATGGTAGCATTTTGCCCCAGTTTTAGATTTTTGACATAGTTGACGTTGACTTGCGTTTCCAACCAAAGACTGTTCAAATCAGCCAATTTTAGTATTCCCGATCCTTCCATTACATAACCTCCTTCAGTGGCGATGATTTCCGAAATTGTTCCGCTATAAGTGCTGTAAAATATAGTGTTTGGCGAAATATCTTTATTGGTTTTGATGCTTTCAATTTGGGCATTGGCAAGACCATAAAAAAGAAGTTTTTGCTTTGCACTGACTAGCATGTTTTTTGCGTTTTTTCCAAAATCTCCCGGCATCGACAGTTGTTTGTAAGCTGTCAAATAATCTTGTTTGGCAATGGCAATATCTTCGCTATATAAAGAATAAACCGCTTGGTTTTTGGCAACATAATCTCCAACTGACTTGAAAAACAATTTTTCAATTCGCCCCATCGCTCTTGATGAAACCGAATTGATTTTCTCTTGATTTATAGCTAAAGTACCGGTGTAACTTTGATTCAAACTGCTTTTGGTTTCTGCAATAGATTGCGTGCTAATATTACCCAAACGGATTTGCTGTTTGCTTAAACTTATTTCGTTGGCTCCAGAATCATCTTGTTTTATTGGTGTTAACTCCATATGGCAAATGGGGCATTTTCCTGGCTTATCCTCCTTAACTTGTGGATCCATGGAACAGGTGTAATATTTAGTTTCTTTCCCCATATTGTGCTTGCCATGATCTTCCTTGCTTTTGGAATTGCAGGCTACAATTACCATAAGCAGTATTGATAGTAAAGTTATTTGTTTTAATGTTTTACTCATCATTTTTATTTTAATTGTATTCGTGAATACTTCGTATTTCATCTTTATTCGGTTTTGATAAAACTTTCGCTGTCCATTAAATATTGGGCGTTTTTAGCAATTGTATCTTTGCTGGAAATACCTCCCAAAACTTGAACAAAATCACCCATTTCAATACCTGTTTGTATGCCTGTTGCTTTGAAACCATTGCCCAATTTCACAAAAACTACTTTTTTCTCACCCAAACTAACCAAAGCCTGTTTTTGCAACCAAATTGCCTTTGTTGAATTTAATTGCACAATACCCTCTAATCTTGTTCCAATGGGTAATTTTAAATTTTCATTATTGAGATACACCCTAATCTTATTGGTTTTGTCGGCTGGATTTAATTGCGTTTCCACAAAATTTATTTTTTCGGAAATACTATTCTTTTCATCCAATTCAGAAGTAATTTCAATCGGTTGATTGATTTTAACAAGACTGGTGTATCCTTGCAGAACATTGAAAACGCCCCAAACTTTATCTATATTCATCAACTTGAAAACAACTTCTCCTTTCTTAATATAATTTCCTTCTTTGACATCCAAAGCTTCTGTATTACTACTAGTTTTTGACATCGTTGAAATAACTGAATTAGTCATTGTTTCTGTTCCCGTAATGATTCCGTTTGCAGGACTATAAATTGTAAGTACTGGATTCACTTTTTTAGTGGAAGCCAATGCATTTATCTGATTGTTTGTCATCCCATAGAGCAATAATTTCTGCTTGGCCGAATTAATAATCGATACATTCTGGCTATCATTGGAAATCAAATAGATGAAATTTTGCTGTTCGGTTAATAATTCCGGACTATATATTTCAAACATCTTTTGTCCTTTGGCTACTTTTTGGTACTTATGGTTGACGTACATTTTTTCAATTCTACCGCTTATTCTCGCTGATATGTTTACAGCCGAATTCGAATCGTAAGCCACAATTCCAGGCAAACTGATTTTGCTATGTATGACCGTGTCTTTTGCGGTTGTGGTTTGATAATTTCCCACGACAAATTTATCGGTAGGTTTCAAAAGATCATCAACAGAATCATTTATTTCGGAATGGTCCTTGGTTACTTTTTTAACCAAATTCATTCCACAAATGGGACAACTGCCCGGTTTGTCTTTAATGATTTCAGGATGCATCGAACAAGTATAAACCTCATTTTGATTCTCCATTTCCGAATGATGATCTGATTTGGTGGCAAAGAAATAGACAGCAATTCCAATAATAGAAACCACAACAAATATCAAACTATACTTTATATAATTATTCATAACTAATTGATTTCTAGTTGTTTTTCAATTTGAACTTGTGCTAATAGAATTGATTTTAATTTATCCAAAGCATCAATTTGAATCATGTTTATTGCTTCCCAAGCTTCTAAGGCAGCGAATAAATCTCCGGTGTTGTTTTGCCAAGCTAAAATGGCGGTATCATAGTTTCGTTTCAGAGACGGAATAATATTGTCTTGTGTAATTTGATATTGTTTTTTAAGGTTCAAAAACTCTGCATTCATCCCTTTTATCATTCCGCTGGCTTCGTTGGCAATCATTTGCTTTTGCCAATCCAAACTTTCGTTTTTGATGCGATAGCTTTCTATATTGGCTTTATTCATTTTGGTGGACCAAGACACCGGAATAGTCATCATTCCCATCAATGAAAATTGCTGAGGCTGATTCCCAAAAGCAAACATATGATCGTATTTCACTCCAAATTCCGGTCTCGTTGCGACTTTTTCCACCTCAATTTTATAGTTATTGATTTCTTTGGTTTTATCAATAGCCTTGATGTCGCTACGGTTGTTGATGTATGGAGACAAATCCGCTTCAAGGAGATTGAAATCCTTGATTTGGTAATTGGAATCAATGTTGAAATCCTCGTTTTTATCACGAGCCATCAAGGTATTGAGCATGTATTTTCGCTGTGACGCATCATTTTCCAACATAACAATCATACTTTGCAGAGTAGCGTATTGGGATTTAGCTTTGTAATAAGAAGGTAGTTTATCCATATTGTACTGATAGCGTATTTCCATACTCTTGATCATGTACTCCAAAAGCAGAAGATTGTCTTGGGCAATTTTTGTCTTTTTATTGATGATGATCCATTCATAATAATAGGTTTTGGCCAATGCGTTTAATTGGTTCAAAGTGAAATTTTTATTTTCACTTTCGACCGAGGACATCGCTTTCATCAAATTTTCATTGGCATTTTGCTTGGAAGCATTCGGAATCATTTGGGTAACGCCTAACATATAACTTCCCATTCCTGGCCCCATTTCATCTGCTTTCCATAGATTGGAATTGTAGGGAGTCATAAAGAACCCCGTTTCCACTTGCGGTGGCATCCAACTTCTGGCACCTTTGGCCGAAGCATCCATACTTTGAATATCGGCATCATACATTTTCAATTGTGGATTGTTTGTTTTGATGGTACTCAAGACATTATCCAAAGTAAGTGTTTGAGCTTTAACAGTGGTAAAGCTTAAAATCAAACAGCTTATGATGAAATAAAATATACTATTTTGCATCTATAAGAGTGATTTTTCCTTTTGTTTTCAATTCGCGAAGTTTCACCATCTCAAAAACAACAGGGGTTACTAATAATACATAAATCGTTGAAGTAATTGTTCCCCCAATAAGTGGAACTGTAATTGGGAGCATCACGTCGGCACCGGTTCCCGTTGCCCAAAGAATAGGAATCAGACCAAATAATGAAACCGAAACCGTCATCAATTTTGGACGCAATCGCTTGACAGAACCTTCAATAATATATTCTCTTACTATTTCTTCTGTCAAGGTTTCCTTGCTGTTACCGTATTTTTCGACCATTTTGTTCATGGCTTCGTTCAAATAAATAGTGATCAGCATTGCCGTTTCGATTGCCAAACCAAACAAGGCTATAAAGCCGACAGCCACGGCAACCGACAAATTAATTCCATAGAAATACACCATAAATACACCTCCGATTAATGCGAATGGAACTGTTATCATTGTAATCAAGGCCTCTTTCATGGAACGGTAGGTAAAATATAAAATGAGAAAAATGATTACAACAACAATTGGCAAAATTAAACTCAACGTTTTATTGGCCCTGATTTGATTTTCCCATTGACCACTCCATTCCACGTAATAGCCTTTAGGCATTTTGGTCATCATTTCATTCAGTTTTGCCTGTGCTTCTTTAACCGTACTTCCCAAATCACGGTCACGAACATTAAACAAGACACTCCCTCGAAGCATTGCATTTTCACTGTTTACCATTGGCGGGCCGTCGCTTATTTTTACGTCGGCCACACTTTCTAATGGAATTGGGCCAAAATCCATTGTTTGTACCTGCAGTTTTTTCAAGGCTTCAATACTGTTTCGGTATTCTTGAGCATATCTTGCATTTACCGAAAAACGCTGTCTTCCTTCGATGGTTGTGGTGAGTTTCATTCCGCCGATAGACGCTTCCACAACATTATTTATGTCATCAATTGAAAGTCCGTATCTGCCAATGACATCACGTTTGGGTACAATATCTATGTATTTCCCTCCCGTAATGGGTTCGGCGTACAAATCTTTTACTCCCGAAGTTCCATCCAATGCCATTTTTATTTTTTGGGACAAAGCATTTATGGTGTCCAAACTTTCGCCATAGATTTTTATTCCCACATCGGTTCGGATACCCGTAGAAAGCATATTGATACGGTTGATGATGGGTTGCGTAAAACCATTGGTAACACCCGGAATTTGCAATTTATTATTGATTTCATTTATAATATCCGCTTTCGTTTTGCCTTCTCTCCATTCGTGGCGAGGCTTTAGTAAAACAATCGTTTCAATCATGCTTATGGGGCTGTTATCGGTTGCCGTATTCGCTCTACCTGCTTTTCCCAAAACGTGGGCCACTTCGGGAATTGATTTTATCAATCTGTCCTGTACTTGCAAAATTCGTTTCACTTCTGAATTGGATACATCGGGCAATGTTACCGGCATAAACAAAATGGAACCTTCGTCGAGCGGAGGCATAAATTCGGATCCCAAACGGGTAAACATCAACGCGCCAATTAACAGCGCCACAATATTAACCGCCAAAACTGTTTTTCTCCATTTTAAACAAAGCGTCAAAATGGGTGTGTAAATGCTTTCCAATTTTCTGTTTATTGGATTTTTGTTTTCCGGACGAAGTTTGCTTTTCAACAAAAAACTAATTAAAACCGGTGTAAGCGTGATGGCCAGAAACGCATCTACAATTAGTATAAACGACTTCGTCCAGGCCAATGGACTAAACAGTTTACCTTCCATTCCAGTTAGTAGAAACACAGGCAAAAAGGATGCAATTACTATTATTGTCGAATAAAACACACCCGGACCAACTAATTTGGAAGAAGCCTCGATTAGTTTCAGTTTCTCATCAGACGATAATGGGTCGATTTCTTTCTTGAAAATATTTTTAAGTTTATCTTCCATTTTAAGTTAGATGTTGGTTATTATCCATTTCTTCTTGTCGCTCCGAAATTGTCCTATAGGCATTCTCCACCATTACAATTCCGTCATCAACCACAACACCAATCGCCAATGCAATTCCCGTTAATGACATAATATTGGATGAAATTCCAAAAGTTTGGAGCAAAATAAATCCGACAGATACGGAAATGGGCAATTGAATTAAAATAATTAAAGCGCTTCGCCAATGAAAAAGAAAAAGAAGAATGACAATGGAAACAGCAATCATTTCCTCGATTAGCGTTCCTTTGACTGATTCGATTGCTTTCTCAATCAATTCGCTTCTGTCATAAGAGGTTTTGAAAGTAACACCTTCGGGTAATCCTTTCTCCACTTCTTTCATCTTTGCTTTGACCGCATTTATCACTTTATCGGCATTTTCTCCGTATCGCATAACCACAATACCGCCAACCACTTCACCTTTGCCATCTTCATCAAAAATCCCCAACCGCAAATCGCCTCCCATTTGGATGGAGCCAATATCTTTTACCCGTACCGGAATAGAATTGTAATTCTTGATGGCAATCTCTTCTACATCCTTTATGTTTTTGATATATCCCAAACCCCTTATGATGTATGACATATCGCTCATTTCGAATTTCCGTCCTCCAACATCGTTATTGTTGGCTTTGACGGCGTTCATTACTTCCATCATACTGACTTTGTAATATTGCATTTTCAAAGGATCCAAAACCAATTGGTATTGTTTTTCAAAACCTCCAAAAGATGCCACTTCTGCAACTCCCGGAACAGTTTGCAATGCAAATTTTACGTACCAATCCTGCAAGGCTCTTTGTTCACCCAAGTCCATACCATTAGCATCCAAATGATACCAAAATACGTGACCAACCCCTGTACCGTCAGGACCAAGCGTGGGAACCACGTTTTGGGGCAACAATCGTTGGGCATAATTGAGCCTTTCCAAAACCCTGGTTCTTGCCCAATAAATATCGACATTGTCCTCAAAAACGATATAGACGAAGCTCATTCCAAACATGGAAGCACCACGAATATTCTTGACTTTTGGGATTCCTTGCAGATTGGATACCAAGGGATAAGTTACTTGTGCTTCGATAACTTGCGGACTTCTTCCCATCCACTCCGTAAACACAATTACTTGATTTTCGGATAAGTCCGGAATGGCATCAATGGGGTTTTGTTGCACACTATATACGCCCCAAGAGAATAAACAGGCCGAAACGAGCAAGACAACAAATCGGTTTTTTAATGAAAATGATATTAATTTTTCTACCATAATACTATTGATATAATTACCCTTTTCTGCGTAAAAACGTTGAAAGGGAGATGAATTATTTCACTTCTTCAGTCAACTTCATTCCGCATTTTGGGCATTTGTCATTTAATTTGCCCTTAGCTTCTGGATGCATCGGACAAGCATAAATTTTATCGACCACTGCAGAGTCTTTCACCACCTCAGTGCCATCTTTTATTTTTTTGGTTGAATCTTGTTCCGTCACTGGAGCAATTGTAGTTTCAACTTCTTTGTTTTTTTGGTTACAAGAAACCATTATGAATGCCATAACTATGGCTGACAGGATTAAATTTTTCATTTTTTTTTGATTTTAATAAACGAAATTTGATTTCATCGAAAGCTTCGATTTAGCGAATTACCGTTTTGGTTTAAGTATAAATAATTTTGAATTGAATAGGTTATAAAATAATAAAGCAATAGCAAAAAACTATAATTTATTTGATTCAATTAACTTATAAAATAAATAGTTTAAAGCAAGAACTGCTTTGAAATTGACACACTTATGGCTGTCAAAAATTGATTTAGCCTATTTTTGGTATAAGCCAAATTGAAGAGAAACCAGAAGAGAGATTGGTTTCTGAATTGAAGTAATTTTGATTTTTTTCTGAAAAGTCAAAGTTGTTTATTTGGAATCTAGTTTCCGATAATAGTACACTAAAATGAGTAGATGAAGTAACACAATTGGAATGGCCACATTTTCCATTGCAATCATTGTTTTTACTTTTGGAATGGTTGTCGTTTTTGCAACAATCCATTTTGCAACGATCCATTTTTTCGGTATTTTCGGCAACCTCTTTGTTGCAAGATTTTTTTCCAGAATTACATCCACACGCAAAAGTTGATTCCGGCATCAGCAAGAAGCCAAGTACAACCAATACTATGATGTGTAATCTTTTCATTATGAATGAATTTTAACCAAATTTAATCAAAATTATTATAAAACAGCAATAAATGGTTGTTAAAAAGGTTTCGTGATTTTGTTGGTCAGATTTCAAAATGATTGTGAAACTGTTTTTTTGTTTTTGATTTTTTGTCGACAATTTGAGTTTTTACTCAAAATATTCATTTGATTCATAAACAAAAAGAGGATGTTTCAAAATAAATGAAACATCCTCTTTTTATGTTATTATAGATTCTTAATGTCCTCCACTGATTTTCTTGTCAAAATCGATACCTTGATTTCTTAGAATTCCGCTTACTTTCCAGGCATAAAATACCAAATAAGCAAAACACAAAACACCGACAATATAGCTGTTTTGGATGCCAATGCTGTCAGAAACAAATCCTTGCAACCAACTGATAATTCCACCACCCATAATCATCATGATCAAGAAACTGCTTCCTTGACTGGTGTGTTTTCCCAATCCGCTTACCGCCAATGTAAAAATACAAGGCCAAAGCGTGCTGCAAAACAATCCAACACTGGTAAAGGCATAAACGCTCACTATTCCGGTTGTTGCCATTCCGGTAAACAAGGCTATAATTCCCAATGCTGAAAATATGAGCAACATCCTGGCAGGATTACCTTTACTGGCCATATCGGCAGCAATCAACACCAAAATAATTATTCCGTAAATGTAGAATGGAGTCAAATCGTGTTTGGCAATGGCATTAACAAGCAAGAAAACGCCAAACGCCAAATAGGGAGCCAAAAATCGCAACACTTTTTGAGTCGTCATGTTATCCGTAAAAGCTTCTACGGCACCAGTCCAACGACCAATCATCAAACTCGCCCAATATAAAGACACGTATGGCGCAATATCTCCAATGGCAAATCCTAGTTTCGATTCCATATAAGCAGGCAAATTGGCTGCAGTTGCCACTTCAACACCCACATAAAGAAAAATGGCAATCATTCCCATAACCAGTTGCGGATATTGCAAAGCGGAACTTTTTGCGGAGGTTGTTTCTTCTACAGATTCCTCAATTGTTTCAGGATGCTCCGGCAAGGAAGAAAACTTCAACAAAACGGCTACAATTATAAATGCCAATCCTAGAATTAAATAAGGGATTTTAACGCTTTCGATACTCATATCGGTATTTCCTGTTGCAGCCGCACCAAAAATGGCGAAACTTACAATTAGTGGTCCAATGGTGGTTCCAAAATTATTGATTCCTCCTGCCAAAGTCAATCGCTGGGAACCCGTTTTTATTGGTCCCAAGGCAATCGCCAAAGGATTGGCAACGGTTTGTTGCAAAGAAAATCCCAAGCCAACAGTGAATAAACCGGCAAGCATCAGGGGATATGACCCTGTATTGGCCGCAGGATAAAACAACAATGTTCCAAGTGCCGAAATTACCAATCCTAGGGCAAGTCCGTTTTTATAGCCAATTTTGTTGACCAAGTCTTGTTTCATCAACAAGGAAATACCCATATATATCAAGGAACCCACGGTATAAGAAATGTAGAAAGCAATGGACACGAACTGGCTTTGGCCTTGTGTTAAATCAAATGCTTTTTTAAATACGGGGATTAAAATATCGTTGCTGGCTGCAACAAATCCCCAAAAGAAGAATACGGTAACTAGGGGAATAAATTGTCCCCATTTGGTTTGTAAATTTTCTGAACTCATAATTTTAAATTGGTTAAAGGTTTGGTTTTTAGTTTAGCGTTGTTTATTTGTACTTGAAAAGTAAATACGCAAAATGTATTTATTATTTCTAATAAAAAGAATCATTCAATTTTTTAAGCATAATAAATTAGCGGCTAATTTTTTGATAAATATATTAATAATGAATCTTTAAAATATGGACATAGCATTCAAAATTATAGACACATTAACTATTTTTAATAAATAAGATTGGATGTATTTGTTCTCTAAACACATAATAATAAAGTAAATATATATTTAAAGAGTATTATAAAAAAGTAATTCATCATATAAATTGACTTTTATAAACGAACAACATTATTGTTTCAACAAACGACAATTTATAAAGTTTAAAATTGATGAAAAATGATTTATTCCAGAATTTTAACTTTCACGTCTTTGCTGAAGTTGCGACCAATGGGAATGGTGTAAGTATGAATCTGGACTCTGTTTCCTTCAATGGATTTTACTTTGTCCAAGGCAATGGTGTAGGATTTGTGGATTCGCATAAATCGGTCGGCAGGCAATTCTTCCGACTGGGAAGTCAATGATTTGTGCGTGATATAGGTTTTGTCGAGTGTGACTACCTTGATGTATTCTTTCATTCCTTCGATAAAAAGAATTTCATCGATATTGATTTTCATCATTTTCTTGTCCACCTTGATGAAAATGTGGGAATCTGTCCTAACAGCTTCGGTTTTGATGTTGTTTTTTAAATTGAATTCGGTGGTAATTTTGTTGATGCATTTAATAAAACGAGGCAGTGGAATTGGTTTTACCAGATAATCCAAGACTTCCAAATCATAACTTTCGGCGGCAAATTCCCTAAAGGCTGTGGTAATGACAACTTTGGGTTTGTTTTCAAGCAAACTAATCAATTCGAAACCAGTCATCATGGGCATATTGATGTCCAAAAACATGGCGTCAACAGCATTATTGTTTACAAAATCAAGGGCTTCCAATGAATTGTTGAATGTTCCGATAATTTCAAAATCAGGAAAATTCACAAAATAATTTTGTAAAACCTTTATGGCCAAAGGTTCATCATCAACTAAAACACATTTAATCTTCATTGCTTAGTGGTATTTTTAAAAGGATGATGTAATAATTGAATTTGACTTTATGTTCTAAAACATAGTTGTTTTTGAAAATTAATTTCAGCCGCTTTTTGGTATTGGTCAATCCAATGCCTTTTTGGGTAGTAAAATTTTGTGAAAGTACAAAATTATTCAGTATTTCAAAATGCAGAAAACCTTCAACAATTTTGCAATTTATCTTTATTTTAAGCTTGTTGTTGTTATAGCCACCGTGTTTAAAGGCATTTTCCAGCAGTGAAATGAACAATAGAGGAGGAACTTTGACATCATCAATATTCGATTCTATATTGATGTTCACTTCCACGTTTTCGAAGCGCAATTTTTCAATTTCTATATAATTTTGGATATAGTCAATCTCTTTGATTAAAGGGACAAATTTGGTTCCCTCGACATCATACAGCACATATTCCATCAATTTGGAAAGTTTGATAATCACGTCGGGAACTTTGTCGGAAGATTCCAATGACAGGGCATACAAATTATTCAGGGTATTGAAGAAAAAATGGGGCTGGATTTGGTTTTTCAGGTATTTCAGCTTGATTTTGAATTGTTCTTCCCTCAAAGCCCGGTTTCTATCTCTTTCTTTTAACCAAGTCAGCGTCAAATAAACGGAAGACGCCATGGCAAGTACATACAATTCGCCAATGCAAACCGCCACAATGTGATTGATTTCAAATGGTTTGTATTCTCTATTGGCTTCCGGCCAAATGTCTTCGGAGACGAGAAAATAGGTCATTCCTGTTTTCAGCAGATAGACCACTATTAAACTCAACAGTAAAGCCAATGTATATTGATAATATTTTTTCTTCAATACATATCTTGGCACCAAGACAAACAAATTGAAATACACCAAGGGAATGTGAAGTGAAAATTCAATAATATTCGATTTAAAAGAATATTCGTAGTCGTTAAAATAAGCACCCCAACGCAGAAAGTTTAACGAAAAATACAATCCCCAAAACCAAAGATGATTTTGAAGCTTGATGTCGAATTTTATTTCATTGAATTTACTCATCTGGTGAAAACAACTATTAGTGGAATGCTAAAATACAGGATTAAAACTTTTGCAACTTTAATCATTTTGTCAGTAAAAAACACTATTTGTTGAATTTAATTTCAAAAATATTAGATATAGAATCAGAATCAAAAACTAGAAAACGTTTTCGTGAAACGGATTGTTGATTAAAAACTGTCGTTGGTTTAAATTCTAATACAGTTGGTATAATTTATTTTTTTGGGAAACTCCTTCCTGATAAATTTACACCATAACTAACCAAAAAAACATATAAACATGAAACAAATTATTTTGATCTTTATGATTATTTTTACTTCGCAATTTGCCTTTGCACAAGTAAAAACCGTCAAAGGTTCCGTGAGCGACGCCAATGGATTGCCATTGCCAATGGCCAACATCAATGTACAAGGCGAAACAATAGGAGTTACCACCGACATGGATGGTAATTTTTCGATTCAAGCAGAAAAAGGGAAAACATTGGTTATCTCTTTCGTTGGCTTGGAAACCCAAAAAGTGGTTGTTGGTGACGAAAGTGTTATCAAAATACAATTGAAAGAAGGTTCTTCAACCGCACTTACCGAAGTTGTTGTTACTTCATTGGGTATCAAAAAATCTAAAAAAGCCGTAACGTCTTCTGTCCAAGAGTTAAAAGCAGAAGAATTAGTTCGAGTAAAAGATGCCAACTTGATGAACACGGTAGCTGGAAAAATTGCCGGTGTGGCCGTGACCAAAAGTGCTTCGGGTGCCGGTGGATCGACCAAAGTTGTGATTCGAGGAAATTCGTCTCTTACTAACAATCAACCGCTTTATGTTATAGACGGTGTGCCTTTGATGGGAACCAGCACCACCCAACCCAATGAAACTTTTGGTAGTTTGGCAGGAGGAAATACAGATGGAGGAGATGTTATTTCTCTTTTGAATCCAGACGATTACGAAGGAATGACAGTTCTCAAAGGAGCTTCTGCTTCTGCATTGTATGGAAGTTTAGGAGCTAGCGGCGTTATTTTGTTGACTTCCAAAAAAGCGAAATCACAAAAAGCCAACTTGAAAGTTTCCTCGGTTACCACTTTTGAACAAGCGGCTTATTTGCCAAAATTTCAAAATCAATACGTGGCTTCTTCAGTTGCCGGCGCTTCGACAACTTGGGGTAAAAATCCTGATGGAACTTACGCCAAAGGAAATTTTAAAAATGAAGTGGAAGATTTCTTCAATACAGGTTCCACACAAATTACCTCTTTGGGATACACTGCTGGAACCGATACTTCTTTTACGACAGTTTCTTATGCCAACACAACTGCTTCGGGAATTATTGAAGGCAATAAATTGAACAAAAATAATTTTGGAATTAATCAAGTCAACACATTTTTAGACAACAAATTGGTGGTTACTGTCAATGCCAATTATGTGAACCAAAAAATCAATAACAGACCTGTAAATGGTTTCTATTTCAACCCGATAACGGCTGTTTATTCGATGCCAAGAGGCGGAAATTCTTTGGAATATTACAAAAATAATTTTGAGGTTTTCGATCCATCCAGAAACTTGATGGCCCAAAATTGGATTACCACTCCAAATGAGGATTCCCAAAACCCATATTGGTTGATCAAAAGAAATGCTTCGACAAATGAAGACCGTTTTTTCAAGGGAAGACTTAGCTTGGATTACAAAGTGAACGAATGGTTGGATTTGTCTGCACGATACAGTTACGATCGTTTGGAGTCTATTTTCGAAAAAGAAATATATGCCACTTCAGCGACTTCACTTTCCCATATCAACGGAACTTATATCAACGTAAATACGGTAGGCACTCAAAATTACGGCGATTTGTTGGCGAAATTCAATACAACATTCAATGAGGATTTAAGTTTCAATGCCATTCTAGGAACCAGTTTTGCCAAAACTGCCAATGGTTCCACTATATTAAACTCGGGTAGAGGAAGTGGAGGTTTGGTATATGCCAACTGGTTTACTTTAGGTAATTTTGCGAATAACTCTGAAAATCAACAAGTTACCTTCGGAAACAAAGAAATTCAATCCATTTTTGCAACAGCTACTTTGGGGTATAAAAACTATTTGTATCTTGACGTGACCGGTAGAAATGATTGGTCATCGACATTGGTAAACACTGATACCAACTCTTATTTCTATCCATCTGTGGGAATATCTGGAATTATCAGCGAAATGACTAAAATGCCGGAATGGATCAGCTTTGGAAAAGTGCGTGCTTCTTGGGCTCAAGTAGGTAACGATGTTCCTTCTTATTTGACCACGCCTTCGTCAACAATTGTTGGAGGTATTCTTGTTCCGCCATCAGTGGGCCCAAGACCGGGTTCTTCATTGAAACCAGAAATGCAAACCGCTTGGGAATTTGGTACAGAATGGAGAATGTTCAAAAACAGGCTTGGATTTGAATTTACTTATTATGATTCCACAACCGACAACCAATTGATTACCGTTGCCGCTCCATCCACAGATCCAAATGGATACGTGAATTATGCCTACAATGGTGGAAGCGTTCAAAACAAAGGGATGGAAATTATCTTGAATGGAAAAATCATCGAGAAAGACAAATTTTCTTGGGATGCCACTTTAAACTACTCTCAAAACAAAAACAAGGTTACAGGAATTCCAACCGAATTGGGAGGACAAATCGTCTTGACTCCATCGGGTTCCAACAACTACCGTTATGTATTGAATGAAGGTAGACCTTTTGGTATCATCGAAGGCAAGAATATTTTGAGAAATGCCCAAGGCAAGATTTTATTGGACGGTACAGGAAATGTACAATTGACCGATTGGGAAGAAGTGGGAAATGCCAACCCTGATTTCATGTTGGGTTTCTCGAATACTTTCAAATACGGAGCTTTCAATTTGAATGTGCTTCTTGACGGAAGATTTGGCGGAGAAGTAATGAGTTTGACCGAAGCCATCAACGATTACAATGGAGTGTCGAAAGCTACGGGCGATGCCAGAAACAATGGTGGCGTGGTAAACATTGACGCTGTTGCAGCTGACGGTGTGACTCCCGTTACCTCAATGGATGCTTTTCAATACTACAACAATGTTGGAGGCAGAAACAAAGCCACTGGAGAATATGTGTATGATGCGACAAACATAAGCGTGAGAGAGATTTCATTGGGTTATAATTTCAGCACCAAAAAATTACCATTCCTGGAATCGGCCAGCTTGTCGTTAATCGCAAGAAACTTGTTCTTTATTTACAAAGATGCTCCTTTCGATCCCAATATTGCTTTGAGTTCAGGCGAAGGTTTACAAGGTGTTGACGTGTATGGAATGCCGTCAACCAAAAGTGTGGGTCTTAATTTAAATGTAACTTTCTAATAAAAAAATCATGATATTAAATAAAATAAAAACAACCGCTATCTGTATCACTTTGCTTTCAGCAGTAAGTTGTACATCAGATTTTGAGAGTATAAACACCAATCCGCAAGGAGCCACCAATTCACAATTGGAACAAGATTACAATACGATCAAGGCACCATTTTCTCCAATGTTCAGCAATGTGATTTTGCTTACTGCTTGGCCGTACCAAATCTTTCAAAACTTGCAAGGAGACATTTGGTCAGGTTATATGGCCACGCCAACCGGTTTTGCCAATGGAAACAATCCACAGTACAAATTGAACAATGGTTGGAACAACCAAGCTTGGGAATCGGCTTATAGAGGCGTGATGTCCAATGCCTTGAAAGTAAAACAACAAGCCGAAGGTAAATACGATGAATTTTATTATGTATCTTTGATTATCAAAGTTCAAGCCATGCATAGAATTGCCGATATTTATGGGCCTTGTGTTTATTCTTCCTTTGGAACGCCAAACACGACGGTTTTTCCTTATGATTCCCAAGAGCAGGTTTACACACAAATGTTCACTGAATTGGATAAAGCCATCACTGGTTTGACACCCATTGCAAAAGCCAATATCACAGGAAACAAAACTTCATTGTTTGCTTCCTCGGACGTTTCTTCTTATGGAGGAGATTATTCTAAATGGGTAAAATATGCCAACTCTTTGCGACTAAGATTAGCGATGCGTATCGTGAAAGTAAATCCTGCGGAAGCCAAAAAACAAGCGGAATTGGCCGTAGCCCAGGAATTTGGAGTTTTGTCAACCAAAGCGGATACTTTTACGCTTCAACCTAAAAACTACAGCAATCCTATTTCTGATATTAGCCAAGGTTGGGGAGACATCAAAATGTCGGCCGACATGGAATCAATTATGGGAGGTTACAATGACCCTAGATTATCAGCATTTTTCTTGACTTCCAAACAATTTCCTGGAGAATACAAAGGGATTCGCACCGGGATTCAAATTGCCAACAAATCAGATCGTCAAGATTTTTCTTCCGTAAATATCAAAGCGACAGTTTGGATGAGCACTGCCGAAATCTATTTCTTGAGAGCCGAAGGAAAATTGAGAGGTTGGAACATGGGAACAGGTACTGCCCAAAGTTTATACGAAGAAGGCGTTACAGCTTCATTCGAACAACACGGAATTTCAGGAGTGGCGACTTATTTAACTTCGACCAGTTTGCCTAAAAATTATGTTGATCCAGTAGCTGCCGGCAACAATGGTACTGCGGTGAATTTGGTTCCCGTGAAATATGATGCTGCCGCCACCAAAAAAGTGCAACTGCAACAAATCATTACCCAAAAATGGATTGCCAACTTCCCGGAAGGACAAGAAGCTTGGTCTGAATACAGAAGAACCGGTTTTCCAAAATTGTTCCCTGTGCTTGTAAACGCCAGTGCCGGAACCATCGATTCTGCCTTGGGAATTCGCAGGGTGAATTTTGTTGATTCCGAGAAAGCAGGAAATCCTCAAGGCGTGGCATCGGCACTTCCTTTATTGGGAGGCCCAGACAATGGAGGAACCAGGCTTTGGTGGGACAAAGACGTGGAAATCATCCAGAATTAAGAATAATCATTGAATTTTATTCCGGACAGGTTGTCAAAGCCTGTCTGGAAATAAAAAAATATAATAAATAAACAAACACAACATGAGAACCATTAAAACCATAGTCAAGGATATTAGCTTCAAGACAGCTGGGCAATTTGAAGAAACCCGATTTGAAAAAATTCATAACGAAATTTTTAATAATTCCAGTGAAGCTTCCATAATTGTAGCGCAGGAAATAGCTCAATTGATCAAATCCAAGCAAGAGAAAAACAAATCTTGCGTGCTTGGATTGGCTACCGGTTCTTCTCCAATAAAAGTGTATGAAGAATTGGTGCGAATGCACAAGGAAGAAGGTCTTAGTTTCAAGAACGTGGTTACTTTCAATTTGGACGAATATTATCCAATGACAAAGGAAAATAACCAGAGCTATTTCCATTTCATGCACCAGCATCTTTTCAATCATGTCGACATTAAACCTGAAAACATACACATTCCTGATGGTTCCGTAGCTTTTGAAGATTTGAATCAATATTGCATTGATTATGAAATGAACATCAAAAATGCCGGTGGACTTGATTTCCAATTGTTGGGTATTGGCCGAACGGGTCACGTAGGTTTCAACGAGCCAGGTTCCCACATCAATTCAGGAACCCGAATCATTACTTTGGATCACATCACCAGAGTGGATGCCTCGTCTGATTTCAACGGAATCGACAACGTTCCCAAAAGAGCCATAACGATGGGAGTTTCCACCATTCTTCGTTCCAAAAGAATCGTGTTGATGGCTTGGGGTCAAAACAAGGCCGATGTCATCAAAAGAACCATTCAAGACGATATTACTTCCGAAGTTCCTGCCACATTTTTACAAAATCACGGCAATGCCACCTTCGTTTTAGACCAAGCAGCAGCTTCAGAGTTGACGCGATTTAAAACGCCTTGGTTGGTTGGAGAATGCATTTGGACACAGGAATTAAAAAGCAAGGCGATTGTTTGGTTATGCCAACAAACCAATCAGTCCATATTAAAACTGACCGACAGGGATTACAACAATAATGGAATGTCCGATTTACTTGCTGCAGGCGATAGATCTTCTTATGATTTGAATATCAATATGTTCAATGTTTTACAACACACGATCACGGGATGGCCGGGAGGAAAACCAAACACTGACGACAGCAACAGACCCGAAAGAGCCAATCCAGCCAAAAAAAGAGTCATACTTTTCAGTCCGCACCCAGATGATGACGTGATTTCTATGGGAGGAACTTTTTCAAAATTGATAAAACAAGGACATGAGGTGCACGTGGTCTATCAAACCTCTGGAAACATTGCCGTTACAGATGACGAAGCCTTAAAGTTTGCCGAAGTTTGCAACGATTACGTGGCGGATGATGAATGCAAAGTTGATTTCTTGTCCATTATCAATTTCTTGAAAAACAAATCGGAGAACCAAATTGATTCCTTGGAAGTTCGAAAGTTGAAAGGATTGATTAGACGACGTGAATCCCACGCTGCCGTTCGATACATTGGATTGAAAGACGAAAATACCCATTTCTTGGATATGCCTTTTTACGAAACGGGGCAAATCAAGAAAAACCCAATTGGCACCGAGGATATTAACCTTGTTGCTGATATTATTGCCAAAATTAAACCACATCAAATTTTTGCAGCTGGCGATTTGGCCGATCCACACGGAACGCATGAAGTTTGTCTAAACTCCATTTTTGCAGCATTGAAAAGTTTGAAATCAGAACCTTATATGGCTGATTGTTGGTTGTGGTTGTACAGAGGTGCTTGGCATGAATGGGATGTTCACGAAATTGACATGGCCGTTCCATTAAGTCCAGATGAGGTAACGCTTAAAAGACATGCCATTTTGTTTCACCAATCCCAAAAAGACAGGGTTATGTTCCAAGGAAATGATTCCAGGGAATTCTGGGTTAGAGCCGAAGATCGCAACAAGCATACCGCAAAATTGTACGATGATTTGGGACTTGCCGAATACGAAGCCATCGAAGCCTTCAAGCGATTTCAGTATTAAAACGCAAAATTTACAATCCAAAAGATAACTATCCAACACGACATGAAATACATTTTCATCTTATTAATTTCAAGTTTTCTGGCGAATGCCCAAGTGAAAACGGATCAATTAAATCTTATGCCTTGGCCACAAAGCATAAACTTGACTCAAGGAACTTTTGTCATAGGCAAAGGTTTTAAAGTCAACATTACAGGCAATCCCAATTCTCGTATTTTTAATGGGGCAACCCAGTTTCTTCGAAAATTGGACGGAAGAACAGGCTTGTTTTTTAATCAAGGATTTATAACAGGTTTGAATGAATTTCCCAATGCCGAATTGCAAATCAATTGCGTCCAAAACGGAAAAATAGGATTGCATGAAGACGAAAGTTACCGTCTTGAAATCATTTCCGGTAAAATAATGATAAATGCCACTTCCGATTTGGGGGCGCTGCATGCCTTGGAAACTTTGTTGCAGATGTTGCAAAACAACAGTACTTCCTATTATTTTCCAGCAGCCGTTATCGAAGATTTTCCAAGATTTAGTTGGAGAGGTTTGATGATTGATGCTGCCCGACATTTTCAGCCCGTGGATGTCATCAAGAGAAATTTGGATGCGATGGCAGCCATGAAAATGAATGTTTTTCATTGGCATTTGGTTGATGATCAAGGTTGGAGAATCGAAATGAAGAAACATCCCAAACTGACGGAATTGGCTTCGGATGGGAATTTTTATACCCAGGAAGAAATCAAAAACATCGTAAAATACGCCGATCAAAGAGGGATTCAGGTTGTTCCAGAAATAGATGTTCCGGGTCACGGCTCGGCAATACTTGCCGCTTATCCAGAAATTGGGAGCAAAGTGGTCATGTTGAACGTGAATTCGGGTGAAAAAGAGCAGCAGTTTACGCAAGTACAATCGTATGCTTTGGAAAGAAATTCCGGGATTTTCACCCCAACATTAGATCCTTCCAATCCGAAAACCTATCAATTGTTGAGCGAGATTTTCGATGAGGTTTGTCCGTTGTTTTCAGGCAAGTATTTTCATATTGGTGGCGATGAAAACGAAGGAAAAGACTGGGATTCCAATCCTAAAATTCAGGAATTCAAAAAGAAAAACAAGTTGGCCAACAATCACGAGTTGCAGACTTATTTTACGATGCAGTTGATTCCAATGCTTAAAAAACACAACAAGGAATTAATGGGGTGGGAAGAAATAATGACGAAAAACATGTCCAAAGACGCCATAATCCATTCCTGGAAAGGGACAAACGAGGGCGTTGCAACAGGTAGTTCACTTGTCAATGCTGTGAAGAATGGCTATAAAACAGTTTTATCCAATGGCTATTATGTAGATTTGATGCAAGGAGTCGAAAGTCACTATTTGAATGATCCAATGCCAAAAAACACCACGCTTTCTGTCGAAGAGAAAGCACGAATTCTGGGGGGAGAAGCCACGATGTGGAGCGAATTGGCATCGCCAATGACGATTGATTCCAGAATTTGGCCCAGAACGGCCGCCATTGCCGAAAGATTATGGTCGAATGAAAATGTCACGGATTTAAGCAGTTTGCGTAAAAGAATGAAAACTGTTTCGTTCCGATTGGAAGAATTGGGAATTACCCACATCAGGAATAAAGCGGTTCTGTTTCGAAACATAAGCAACAATCAGAAAAGTGAGGCTTTGGAGGATTTCTCCAATATTTGTGAACCACTAAAAATCTATTCCAGAAATATAGACGGAACCGAATACAAAACGTATTCGCCTTTGACACTTTTTGCCGATGTCTGTACACCAGATGCCATTGATGCATTGGATTTTGACGCTGCCGTAAATCAGTATTTAAAAAACAAGAGTATTGAAAATCAGGTTTTGGTAACTGATTTTTTGAAAAAATGGATCAACGTCAATTCAAACTTGATGGAATTGAGTACCAATGCTCCATTGGTTCAACCGCTTTTGCCATTGTCAAAAAGTTTGGCTGATTTGTCGGAACAATTGTTATTAATGATTGACAAAAAACAATCCGTGAATCCAACGGTTCTAAAAGATTTGTTGGAACAATGCAATTCAAAAAATCACGCCGATGTGGAGTTGGCAGTCTATAAGAGCTTGAAAAAATTGATTCAAGCATAAAATAAGTTTAGGTTAAAAACAAGTTTGATTAATAGTTTTGTTTAGAGTGGTGTTATTTCCTTTATTCTTTTAGTTTGTTTAGGTTTAAAAGGAAATAATGAATAGAACCCGGCAGTTTTTGCCGGGTTTTTTAATTTTATGTTTAAGCCGTTAAGGCTAGATTGAAGTGATTTATTTTGGTTAAGAAATCTATTATTTTTTTGTACTTTTGCACAAAATTTTATAAAACAATTTATGTTATCAATCAATAATTTATCAGTTCAGTTTGGCAAAAGAATTTTGTTTGACGAAGTAAATACAGTCTTTACAAACGGTAATATTTACGGAGTTATTGGAGCCAACGGTGCTGGAAAATCCACTTTTCTTAAAATAATTGCTGGCGAAATGGATCCTACTTCGGGAAATATTCATTTGGAGCCGGGAAAACGGATGTCGGTTTTAAACCAAAACCACAATATGTTCGACGAACATACGGTTCTTGAAACCGTGATGATGGGAAACAAGGTTTTGTATAAAGTAAAAACCGAAATGGATGCCCTGTATTTGGATTACACCGATGAAAACGCAGATAGAATAGGGGAGTTGCAAGTTCAATTTGAAGAAATGAACGGTTGGAATGCCGATTCTGATGCAGCTTCAATGCTATCCAATTTAGGTATTACCGAAGACAATCACTATACTTTAATGGCTGATTTGGAAGGGAAAATAAAAGTACGAGTGCTTTTGGCACAAGCCCTTTTTGGAAATCCAGATTTATTGATCATGGATGAGCCTACCAATGACTTGGATTTTGAAACCATTGCTTGGTTGGAAAATTTCTTGGCCAATTATGAAAATACGGTAATCGTGGTTTCTCACGACCGTCACTTTTTGGATGCCGTTTGTACCCATATTTCCGATATTGATTTTGGCAAAATCAACCATTATTCAGGAAACTATACTTTCTGGTATGAATCCAGTCAATTAGCGGCCAAACAACGTGCACAACAAAACAAGAAAGCCGAAGAAAAGAAACAAGAATTAGAAGAATTCATCCGTCGTTTTTCTGCGAATGTCGCTAAATCAAAGCAAGCCACTTCTCGTAAAAAGATGATTTCCAAGTTGAATATTTCCGAGATTAAACCGTCAAGCCGTCGTTATCCTGCGATTATTTTTGACCAAGAGCGTGAGGCTGGAGACCAAATCTTGAACGTTCAAGATTTAAGCGCTTCCATCGATGGAGAGCTTTTGTTTAAAGGTGTTGACTTGAATATGGCCAAAGGCGACAAAATCGTGCTTTTCTCCAAAGATTCTCGTGCCACAACGGCATTCTATGAAATCTTGAATGGAAATCAAACCGCTGATTCAGGAACTTATGATTGGGGAGTTACGACCAATCAAGCGTATTTGCCGGGAGATAACCATTCCTTTTTCGAGAATGATTATTCTTTGGTGGACTGGTTGCGTCAATGGGTAAAAACAGAGGAAGAGCGTGACGAGGTAAACATTCGTAGTTTCTTGGGGAAAATGATTTTCTCTGGAGAGGAAGCCTTGAAAACTTGTAACGTGTTGTCAGGAGGGGAAAAAGTGCGTTGTATGTTGTCTCGAATGATGATGGAAAGAGCCAATGTCTTGATGTTGGACGAACCAACAAACCACTTGGATTTGGAGTCGATTACGGCTTTCAACAATTCGTTGAAAAACTATAAAGGTTCCGTGATTTTCACCACGCACGATCACGAGTTTGCCCAAACCGTTGGAAACAGGGTAGTGGAGTTGACTCCAAAAGGAGCCATTGACCGTTACATGACTTTTGATGAATATCTTGACAACGAAGCTGTTCAGGAATTAAGAACAAAAATGTATTCTTAAAACACAAGAATTACAATTGGATATAAGATTTCCCGCTGCGATGTAGCGGGATTTTTTTTGAAAATTTTTATGGAAAAAGCAAATTAAAAATTTCAAAAAATAGTATATCTTTACATCCCAAACAACACTTCATTATGAGTCAAAAAGTATTGCTCACTTCAAAAGAAGTCAATATCATTCTGCATCGTTTGGCCTGTCAGTTAATCGAAAAACATCTTGATTTTTCGGATACCATTTTAGTCGGTATCCAGCCGCGTGGTACTTTCTTGGCGGAGCGATTAAAAGATTTGTTGGAAAAAGAATATGCCATTTCAAAAATTGCCTTGGGGTATTTGGACATCACTTTCTTCAGGGACGATTTCCGCAGAACCAACAAACCATTGGAGGCCAACAAAACACAGATAGATTTTATCGTAGAAAACAAGAAAGTCGTTTTTATAGACGATGTTTTATATACCGGTCGAAGCATTCGGTCGGCATTGACTGCCATTCAATCCTTTGGAAGACCATCGGAAATTGAATTATTGGTGCTTATTGACCGTCGTTTTAGCCGTCATTTGCCTATTCAACCCGATTATCGCGGTCGTCAGGTGGATGCCATAAACGACGAAAAAGTGCAAGTGTGTTGGATAGAACAAGACGGGGAAGATGCCGTTTATTTAATTAATAAATAAGAGTAAAATGAGCGAGTTAAGTGTAAATCATTTATTGGGAATAAAATATATCAACAAGAAAGATATTGACCTTATTTTTGAAACCGCCGATCATTTTAAAGAAGTTATCAATCGTCCCATAAAAAAAGTGCCTTCACTTAGGGATATTACCATTGCCAACATCTTTTTCGAAAACAGTACCCGAACCAAACTTTCCTTTGAATTAGCCCAAAAACGTTTGTCGGCCGACGTGATAAGTTTTTCGGCAGCGCAATCATCCGTTAAAAAAGGAGAAACCCTGATTGATACCGTAAACAACATCCTTTCGATGAAAGTCGATATGGTGGTCATGCGACATTCCAGTCCCGGTGCGGCTCACTTCTTGTCCCAAAACGTGAAGGCAAGTATCGTAAATGCCGGTGATGGTGCACACGAACACCCAACACAAGCTTTACTGGACAGTTATTCCATTCGTGAAAAATTGGGTGATGTTGCCGGTAAAAAAGTGGTCATCGTGGGAGATATTTTGCATTCTCGAGTAGCACTTTCGAATATATATGCTTTGCAAATGCAAGGTGCCGAAGTTAAAGTTTGCGGTCCAAAAACACTTATTCCAAGATACATTGAATCACTTGGAGTGAAAGTGGAACCTGATTTACGCAAAGCATTGGAATGGTGTGACGTAGCCAATATGCTTCGTGTCCAAAACGAACGAATGGACGTGAATTTTTTCCCTTCCACACGGGAATATGCCCAACAATACGGACTGGATAAAACCTTGCTGGATTCGTTGAACAAGGAGATAGTAATTATGCACCCGGGGCCAATCAATCGTGGAGTGGAAATTACCTCGGATGTAGCCGATTCGAAACAATCGGTGATTTTGAACCAAGTGGAAAACGGAGTTGCGATTCGAATGGCGGTGATTTATTTATTGGCTTCAAAAATTCATTAAATTTTGCAACAGATACTTTGTCGTAATTAGAATATTCTTTGTAAATTAGCGATAACCTAATTTTAAACATGATGAAAGTAGAGCAAAAAGGACATACTGTTACCATAAAAGATACGCAGGGTGATTTGGTTTCATTTCGTTTGAAATTGACCCACGAGTATAAAACGTTCCAAAAACACAACATCATTGTTGATATTAGACCGCATAAAGTCCTTTCCATAGCAGAAATTGACAGTTTTTTGCCGCTTTCCAAAACACACAAAAAATCCAAAAAATCATTTATCATAGTAACTTCGGAGCTTGACTTTAATGCTGTTTCACACAAATTGGCAGTTGTTCGATCCTTGCAAGAAGCCCACGATATTATTGAAATGGAGGAAATAGAACGAGATTTGGGTTTTTAAAATGGGTTAATTGTTTATTTTGTTTATTCGTTTAACTGTTTAATCGAATGTAACCTTAACGATTAACCAAATAACCGATTAACCGAATAAACTTTGAATTTAACCATCCTTGGTTGTTATGCAGCCACGCCACGCACTTTTACCAATCCCACTTCACAGGTTTTAGAAATCAGGAATCGATTGTTTCTAATTGATTGCGGCGAAGGAACGCAGGTACAATTGCGAAAAAACAAAATCAAGTTTTCTAAAATCAACCATGTTTTTATTTCGCATTTGCATGGAGACCACTTTTTTGGCCTGATTGGATTGATTTCTACTTTTGCCTTGCTCAACAGAACTACCGACTTGCATATTTATGGTCCAAAAGGAATCAAGGAAATCATTAATCTGCAATTGCGATTGTCTAATTCTTGGACAAAATATGGTTTGTTTTTCCACGAATTGGAATCGAAAGAAAGTGAAGTTGTTTTTGAAGACGACAAGGTAATCGTGAAAACGATTCCTTTGAATCACAGGGTTTACACCAATGGTTTTTTGTTTCAAGAGAAAATCAGGGAACGAAAATTGAACTTGGATGCCGTTCAAAGCTACGAAATCGAAAAGTGTTATTACCAAAATATCAAGAACGGAAAAGACATCACGCTGGACGACGGTCGTCTTGTTGAAAACCATAAATTGACATTTGACCCCGTTCCGCCAATGAGTTATGCTTTTTGTTCCGACACGGTGTATAATGAAAACATTATTCCCATTATAAAAGAAGTTGATGTTTTGTATCACGAATCCACCTTTTTGGAATCAGAGGAAGCTTTGGCAGAAAAGACAATGCATTCCACGGCAAAAGAAGCGGCAAGAATTGCCCTGAAAGCCAATGTTCAACAATTGGTCCTGGGACATTATTCCACCCGATACGACAGTATTGAACTTTTCAAGGAACAAGCCGAAACCATTTTTCCAAACATCCTTTTGGCCGAAGACGGCAAATCATTCGAGTTTTGATTTTATTAAATGATTTTTTACATTAAAACTTAAGCACTATTTTCAATGATCTTAATGGTTTAAATAAGAATCAATGTTTTCAACATTCGCAGTTTATTCTTTTATGATGATAAGTTTGCTTATTTTTGCATTAAAGAAAGATAATAATGAAAGACATAGGGAATTATAGAAAGGCGTATGAAAAAAGAGAACTTTTGGAAACCAACATTCCAGAAGACCCCATCAATTTATTCAACAAATGGTTTCACGAAGTCGAGGATTTTGGTGGTGTGGATGAAGTGAATGCCATGACGGTTTCCACCATTGGATTGGATGGTTTTCCGAAATCGAGAGTGGTGCTTTTGAAGCAATTCACGTATGAAGGATTTATTTTTTACACCAATTACAATTCCGAAAAGGGTAGGGCCATTGATCATAATCCCAATGTTTGTCTGTCTTTTTTTTGGCATTCGCTCGAACGCCAAGTCATCATCAAGGGAATTGCAGAGAAAACCTCGGAGAACATTTCCGACGGTTATTTTGAGTCCAGGCCAACTGGCAGCAAGTTGGGTGCCATTGTTTCGAATCAAAGCGAGGTTATTCTTTCGAGAGAAGTTCTGGAAGAAGGATTGAAACACTTGGAAAAAGATTTTGAAGGAAAAGAAATCCCAAGACCCCAATTTTGGGGCGGTTATTTAATTCGTCCGGTAGAAGTTGAATTTTGGCAAGGAAGACCCAATAGACTGCACGACCGAATTCGCTATCATTTACAGGAAGATTATTCCTGGAAAATAGACCGACTTTCTCCATAAAAAGATTTCTGGTTATTTAGTTGACTTATTCAAGGGTTTGATTGTTGTGCGATTTATTTAATTTGTAGGATAATTTATATTTAATAATTTAATTTGTGTATTTTATCGATTTTATTTGCTTTTTAATCGATGATAGTTCTATATTTGACACAAGGAATTAAAGCAATATTGATTAAATTAATAAGTGTTTTTAAAGAATTGCCCCCACAATTACTTTCATTATATTTTGATTTAGTTTAAATAATATTGCTTTAAAAGATTTAAAAGAGTTTGCCCCACAATCTACTTTAAACTTAACCTGTTAAATTAAAAAAAATTAAGAAATTTAAAGATTTTGCCCCACAATCTACTTTAAAGACTTAATCAACTAATTTAAAAAAAATATAGAGTTTTTTAAGTTGTTAATTAGTTAGGAAAACCATCCCGTAAAACGGGATGGTTTTTTTTTATTTGGTGGATTTTTTTTTATTTATTTAATTTGAATATCTGAATTTAATGGTAGATTTACGCACAGGATAAAATACTGTTAAATTAAACCTACACTATCATGAATATTAAGAATCGTCTAACGCTGATGAGCTTTCTCCAGTTTTTTGTTTGGGGAGCTTGGCTGATTACCGTTGGAAATTATTGGTTTGGAACCAAGCAATGGAGTGGAGCCGAATTTGGTGCCATATTTTCGACCTTGGGACTTTCTTCCATCATAATGCCGGCATTGATAGGAATTATGGCCGATCGATGGGTTAGCGCCCAAAAGTTGTATGGAACTCTTCATATTCTGGGAGGTTTGGCGCTGTGTTACATTCCGCAAGTGGATAATCCTGCAACCTTTTACTGGGTGATTTTTGGAGCGATGCTTTGTTACATGCCCACTATTTCCTTGTCCAATTCGGTGGCTTACACGATTTTGAAGAATAATGATTATGATGTTGTCAAGGTTTTTCCGCCCATCAGGGTTTGGGGAACTGTTGGTTTTATTGCCGCAATGTGGCTTACTAATTTATCTGGAAACAAAGCTTCTGGCAACATGTTTTACATATCTGCCGTTTCAGCTTTCATACTGGGAATTTATTCTTTCACGCTGCCGGAATGTCCACCGCAAAAACTAATAGAAAAAGACGCTTCATTAACCCAAAAATTAGGTTTGAATGCCTTTAAATTATTTGGTACCTACAAAATGGCTGTTTTCTTTATTTTCTCGATGTTTTTGGGTGCTGCCCTGCAATTAACCAATATGTATGGTGATGTGTTCCTTTCTGAATTTGGAAAAATTCCAGAATATGCGGATAGTTTTGTGGTACAAAAATCCACCTTGATTATGTCGATTTCACAATTTTCTGAGACAGCATTTATATTGGCGATTCCCTTTTTCTTGAAGCGATTTGGCATTAAACAAGTGATGTTGATTTCGATGTTGGCTTGGGTCTTGCGTTTTGGATTCTTTGCTTATGGCGATCCTTCTTTTGGAGGAACGGCTTTAATTATTATGTCTTGCATTGTTTACGGAATGGCGTTTGATTTCTTCAATATTTCGGGTTCGTTGTTTATCGAAACTTCTACCGATTCCAAGATTCGTTCCAGTGCGCAAGGATTGTTCATGATGATGTCCAATGGTTTTGGCGCTTTCTTTGGTGGAATCATAAGCGGTCAGGTTATTGATGCGTTTTTTACCCACGACGGCGCAAGGGATTGGCACGGTATCTGGTTGAGTTTTGCGGGTTATGCCTTGGTAATCGCGATTGCTTTTGCCGTTTTGTTCAAACACAAACATAATCCAGAAGAAGTGGCGAAAGTAACACATTAAGAAACTTTCATACAAAGCAAAACCTCCTTAAAAGATGATTTAAAGGAGGTTTTTTTGTGGACAATTGTCTTGTCCTGAAATTTCGATTCAGATTTTCAATTCCACATCGTGCCGTTCAAACCCAAAACAGTACCCATCCAAAGTCCGATGATGTAAATAACAAGGCTCAATAGATTGGCCACAACTTTTCTCCAGCCGCCCTTGTAACGTAGATTATCCAAATAGTAGAAAAATACGCCACCCGTTGCACCGGCCAACGGAACCATGATTAGGGGTTTAACCATCCAGAACTTTCCCCATTCTGGATTGGGTTCTCCGGATCGCAGCAGAAAAACTGCAATCAGGATTAATGCAATTCCTGAGCCTTGCAACATTCGTACCTCCAAAGAAGCCGAATGAATTGAATCTGTTCTTAAATTGTTTCGTTCTGTCATGATAATTTAGAGAATTAATTTTTTTTAAACCAACCAAGAATTTATTAGTGTCCTCAATTTTAAATTGTCCATTTTTTGATTTTATTTTACAAATGCAATAAACTTTGAAATACAAAGTACTTTGTATATAAAAAAATATTTGTAATTTAGCACAACAAAATAGGACGTTATGCAATTCTTTGTTGAAAATAAATCGATTGTCAGGAAAATATGGGGAAAGAGCGACACCGTACTTTTTATTTTTGCGGGAGCCTCTGCTGAATTTGCCCTCAACAAAGCCGTGGATTGGCTTTATTTTACGGGCAAGTTGCCTTCGGATCCTTTGGGCAGGCTGTTCTCCACGGTCAGGTATGCCAGAAGGATTGTTTTCTCGTCAAGGGATGAAGCTTATGGAGCCATTGACGTCATGCGGCAAATACATTCAGCGGTGGAACAAAACCGCGGAGCCGCCATACCGGACTGGGCTTATCGTGACGTGCTGTTTATGCTTATTCATTATTCCATTGCGTCATACGAGTTGCTGGAAGAAAAATTAAGCGATGAAGAAAAGGAAGAAGTTTACAATGTTTTTTATCGTGTTGGCGCAAGAATGGGATTGACGGCTTTGCCACTTACTTACGTCGAATGGTTGCCGGTGAGGGAAGCGCATTTAATGGAAAACTTGCGCAAGAGTGACTATACTGCGGATCTTTTTAAACAATATAAAAAACACCTTGGTGCCTTGCGGTATAGGATGCTGATTGAAAGCCAAAAAGTAATGGTTCCCAACAGAGTAAAAGAATTGTTGCATTTTAATGATTTTACCCTGCTTACGCCCCTAGTTCCGATGTATAAAATTAGCAGGCTGATGCACCTGGATTGGTTGGTCAAAAGCTTGTTGTTTCCTTCAGAATACAAAGACCAAATAAACGAACTGGACATTCGCCAGGATTAAAGCAGAAGATGTATAATTGGTTTGGCTTTATTCAAGATGATAGCAATCCACGGTATTGGTATAAATCATCACTACGGAAAGAGTCTTTTCCTTGAAAGAAAGTTTTGTTTCATTTCGTTTTGCAAATTGCATATTCAAAATTGCCATTCCAATTGTTTTTCCAAAAGCAAAAATGGTCAGGAATCTATACATAATGAATATCACAAAAACATAAAAAAACATAAAACTCAACTGGTTTGGGAATTCTATTAGATTCGATAGTTTGGGAAAATAATGAAAAAGAGTAGTTTGAATAACAAGTACTAAAATGGCATCTATAATTCCTGCACCATTTTTTCTTAAAACTTCAGTCTTTTTCAGTTCATAATTATCGTTTTCAAATTCTTTAAATTCAGTCATTTTGCTTGTTATTTTTAATATTTAAATCCACTTTTTTTCTTGAGCTAGTGCGAGCTTCAAGCTCGTACCCATTATCACAATCAATTCAAATCTATTTCTAAAATTGTTTGGTCATTATTGCCATAATTCCTTGCGCTGCTGTATTTCCAATCTGTAGGGTCGGTTACAAAACCCGATTCGACAGGGTTATTATGAATGTAATTTAGTTTTTGCTCAAACACTTTTAAACTCCAAATCTCTATTGGCTGATTGTTTTGTTGCCAAAACTGTTTTTCCTTGACATTGCTGTTTTTCTTTCCTGCTCTTTCAAACATCCACAGCAGCCATTCGCGCCGACTTTCTTGTGGGTTGTCTTGAATTGTTTTCATTATCTTTCTGGATGTAAAACCTTTTAAATCCCTCATCAATCCTGATGGGTCGCCTAAAGCCGACCTAAAAATTAAATGCACGTGACTTGGCATAATACAATAACCATAAATTTCCATACCCTTGTTTTTTCTGCAATGGTCTAATGATTCGGTCATTATTGAAAAATATAGATCTCTTGTAAATATATCTATCCAATTGACTGTTGCAAAACTTATAAAATAAGCGCCGCCTTTTTCGTGAAATTTATATTTTCGGCTCATTGGTCATTTTTTTGTAACTATAAATATTCTTAAAACGAAAAACTGCAACTTTATAAGTATGTAATTGGTTTGCTCAACTTTGTGGGTACGAGCTTGAAGCTCGCACTAGCGCTGTGTTGCCTTATGCTCGCGACGGCTGGGGTTTTATTTTTCAGGCTGGTTTTTACCTTTTATTAAAAAGTAAATAGATAATACAAATACAATTAAATAAAGAATATCCAAAGCAGGCTCTTTCAACGTGAAATTTTTAAAATCTATGTGTTTGAATAATGTCAAACCTAAAGTAAATGCGATAAAGGCAAAAAACCAGTTTATTCCTTTTTTATTTTCCATATTTATTACTATTTGATTAACAAGTCAATTTATGTTTCGTTTAGTCTGTTGTTCAAAACTATGAGAGTTGTAGTTGCATAATGTAGTGGGTATGAAGTCTCGACTTCGTACAGCAGGGTTATCAAGTTTTTGAAATTCTTGCTGTTTGGATGATTCCGCTTTTTGATATAATATCCAATTCAATTTTTTCATTTTTTACATTTGCCGACATTTCCATGTCCATTTGGTATTTAAGGTTGAAATTATTGATGACATCGTAAAGTAATTTTCCTTTACCAGTTCCTGCAGCATTCATTGGAAATTTAGTCGTGCTACTTTTCATCGTGTACACTTGCGAGATGTCAAAATCGGCTATGTTATTTTTGATGTTTAGTAATTTATAGGTAGTGGTAATTGTCATGTCTAATTGTACGCCGGCCATTGGAATGGAAAGTGGAGTGTCTAAAGCAAAAACTTCCCCAACTTTAACTTTCCTTTCCGGAATATTTATTTGGGCAAAAGTAGCTTGCATAGTTTGCAGAATATTTTTTTTAAATTCTTCACTTAGACCGTTTGAAACGATGGAATCCAACGTAGGCATATTTCCAACGGTTCCTTTTCCGTAGATAATTGTTCCATTTGGAATTGTTATTTTGTTGTCACTATTGGTTGTTTTGAGAAACTCGATAGTTAGTGGAAAATCCTTTTTGGCAGACAATTTCCCGGTTTTATAAACGGATTCAACTATAGAATGACTGTCATTGACGGTAGGGTTTTGAATTCCTTTGCCTTTTATTTTTTGCATGATTTCTGGATCACCCGAATATTTCATTTCTATATGACTCGTTTGATCCATTGTTTGGTTGTAACTTGTTTCGGGATTGTATTGTATCTTCAATTGGAATTCGTTTTTGCTTTGTGCGCTACATAGGTGTGAGGCAATAAGGAACAGAAATAGGATAGTTTTTTGCATTTTTTGGAATAGGTTATTTTTATCAAAAATAATAAAAAAAATAGTACAAAATAATATTATTTCTTCGAATATGAAGCGAAGATTTTGTTTTAGAATACTAAAAGTCATAATTAGCCCCGAGTGAAGTGAAAATCCTTGTTATGGTGAGATTGCCGCGCAAGCTCGCAATGGCAAGATTGCAACGAAAAGCGGGAGCAGAGGTCATAAAAACCCCAAAATGTCTTGCTCCTAAAAATCAATCCATTATCTCTGGACAAATATTTTGCAGATAAATAAAAAAGAATTACTTTTGCACACCTTTTGGTGAATAGGAGTTTCCTTTAGGTATCAACAAAATATACAAACAACTTCTGTTGTTTTCTAGCACGTTATGAAACTCGAGAGAATGCAGAATACAAATTTTTAATCAGCATGTCTGAAATTTTAAAATCACAAGAAGAGTTTTTAGCAAATTTTAACTGGCACAACTTCGAAGAAGGTATTGATGCAGTAGATGAGAAAAACTTACAAGAATTCGAAGACCTAGTTTCAAAAACTTTTATCGCGACAGATCAAGAAGAAGTAGTAGAAGGTATCGTTGTTAGAATCACTGATAGAGACGTTATCGTTGATATCAACGCAAAATCGGAAGGTGTTATTTCATTGAACGAATTCCGTTACAATCCAGCATTAAAAGTAGGTGACAAAGTAGAAGTATTGATTGACATCCGTGAGGATAAAACAGGTCAATTGGTATTGTCTCACAGAAAAGCACGTACTATCAAATCATGGGATAGAGTTATTTCGGCTAACGAAACAGGAGAAATCGTTAATGGTTTTGTAAAATGCAGAACTAAAGGTGGTATGATCGTTGACGTTTTCGGAATTGAAGCTTTCCTTCCAGGTTCTCAAATTGATGTTAAACCAATTAGAGACTACGATGTATATGTAAACAAAATGATGGAATTCAAAGTGGTAAAAATCAACCACGAATTCAAAAATGTTGTTGTATCTCACAAAGCGCTTATCGAAGCGGATATTGAAGTACAGAAAAAAGAAATCATCGGAAAATTACAAAAAGGACAAGTGTTGGAAGGTGTTGTTAAAAACATCACTTCTTACGGTGTGTTTATTGACTTAGGTGGTGTTGACGGATTGATCCACATTACTGACCTTTCTTGGTCTAGAATCAACCACCCATCTGAAGTTCTTGAATTAGACCAAGTTCTTAACGTGGTTATCCTTGATTTTGATGATGAGAAAACAAGAATCCAATTAGGATTGAAACAATTGAACGCTCACCCTTGGGATGCTCTTGACGCTAAATTGGCAATTGGAGACAAAGTAAAAGGTAAAGTAGTTGTAATCGCTGATTACGGTGCATTTATCGAAGTTGCTGAAGGTGTTGAAGGTTTGATCCACGTTTCTGAAATGTCATGGTCAACTCATTTACGTTCTGCACAAGATTTCGTAAAAGTTGGAGATGTTGTTGAGGCTGTTATCCTTACTTTGGATAGAGATGACCGTAAAATGTCATTAGGTATCAAACAATTGACTCAAGATCCTTGGACTGACATCACTGCCAAGTACCCAGTAGGTTCTAAACATACAGGTATCGTTAGAAACTTTACAAACTTTGGAATTTTCGTGGAATTGGAAGAAGGAATCGACGGATTGATTTATATCTCTGACCTTTCTTGGACCAAGAAAATCAAACACCCATCTGAATTTGTAAATGTTGGTGAAAAATTAGACGTAGTGGTATTGGAATTGGATGTTGACGGACGTAAATTATCTTTAGGTCACAAACAAACTACTGCCAATCCTTGGGATCAATACGAAGATTCATTCGCAGTGGGAACTATCCACTCAGGTGAAATCTCTGAAATTGTTGACAAAGGAGCTACCGTAGAATTTGGTGATGATATCGTTGCTTTCATTCCTACACGTCACCTTGAAAAAGAAGACGGTAAGAAATTGAAAAAAGGCGAAACTGCTGATTTCAAAGTAATCGAATTCAACAAAGAATTCAAAAGAGTAGTTGCTTCACACACTGCAATCTTCCGTGAAGAAGAAGAGAAAAATGTGAAAGCTGCAGTTGAAACTTCATCTGCTGCCTCTACAAATGCACCAGCTGCAACTCTTGGAGACAACAATGACATCCTTGCAGGTCTTAAAGCCCAAATGGAAAAAAACGAAAAAAAGAAATAATCTTTTAATCGTTTGAATATAGAAAGTCCCGAGCAATCGGGACTTTTTTTGTTATTGATGTTGCCATAAATTTGGATTTACTTTTTTTAAATTTAAGTTTTTTTGATTTTAAACCATTAAGAAATTAAGATTTATTAAGTTGGTCATTTTTTTGATAGGGCAAATTTAAGTGACTTTAGGAATTGTTTATTTTAGAAGTTTACAAAAAATATATTTAGTAATATAGTAATCTCCGCAGCAATGTTGAACTTTTTTTGCTATTATTTTACACAGATTAGGAATTGGATTCCTAATCTGTGTAAAATATATGAAGATTTGTTTTTAAACAAAAATGCCAATCCTGATTTTAGGATTGGCATTTTTTATACAATTTAAACATGCACTTAAATGACTTATATGGTTCAAAAAATTATCTCAAACTAGCACCTAATTCAGTTTCCAGATTCTTTTGTAATTTGCCCATAATCTTGTCAATTTGGACATCGGTCAAGGTTTTGGTGTTGTCTTGAATCGTGAAACTTACCGCATACGATTTCTTGCCTTCCGGAAGATTTTTTCCTTGGTACACGTCAAATAAACTAATGTCTTTCAATAATGATTTTTCGGTTTGTCTGGCAAGATTGTAAACAGCGTCAAAAGATATGTTGTCATCCAACAATAAAGACAAATCTCTGCGAACTTCTGGATATTTAGGAATTTCGACAAACTTGATTTTATTGGAAAGTAGTTTCAAGATCAAAGCCCAGTTGAAATCGGCGAACAAAACTTCTTGCTTGATATCGAAATGTTTCAGAATTGATTTTTTTACCACACCATATTCTACAAGAATATCATTTCCTTGGCCTATTGCGATTCCTTCAGAGAAAACATCGGTAGTCACGGGAAGATTTTGTGTTTTTTGAATTCCCAACCTCGAAAGCACGGCATCAACATAACCTTTGAACAAGAAGAAGTCGGTTGGTTTCTGTGCACTGGTCCAGTTTTCCTGATTTCTGTTTCCGGTGATGAACATCGTCAAATGCTTGTGTTCTTCGTAACCCGATGGAAACTTGTGGTAGGTTTTTCCAAATTCGAACAATTTCAAATCCGAATTTCTGCGATTGATGTTATACGAAATCGCTTCCAAACCAGAAAACAACAACGATTGACGCATCGCTGCCAAATCATTGCTCAATGGATTCAACATCATTACGTTGTGTTCCTCTTTCAGCATTTCCGACAATTGCACGTAGGTAGAAGTCGTCAAGGAATTGGCCATCATTTCATGAAAACCTTGTGAATTCAATTGTGTTGCGATAACGTTTTGCACTTTGTAATCTTCCGTTCTCGGAGCATTGGAAACCGTGGCATTCAATTTGTCCGAAAATTTGATGTTGTTGTAACCGTACACTCGTAGAATTTCCTCGATAACGTCGATTTCTCTTTGTACGTCCACGCGATAAGCAGGAATGGTCAATCCTAATCCGGCATCAGAAACGCTGTTTACCTTGATTTCCAAGGAAGCCAAGATGTTTTTGATGATTTCTTTCGGCAATTCTTGACCGATGATTTTCTTTACATTGTTGAAATTCAAAACCACCGGGAAATCGGCAATTTTCTTTGGATAAATATCCACAATATCGGAAGTGATTTCGCCTCCGGCCACTTCTTGAATCAACAAGGCGGCACGTTTCAATGCATATTCCGTGATGGTTGGATCGATTCCTCTTTCAAAACGGAAAGAAGCGTCCGTGTTTAGTTGGTGTCTTTTGGCACTTTTTCGAATGCTCACGGGATTGAAATAAGCACTTTCCAAGAAAATAGAAGTAGTTTTTTCTGTAACTCCAGAATCTTTTCCACCAAAAACTCCCGCAATACACAAAGGCCCTTTTTCGTCACAAATCATCAAGTCTTCTTCGTGCAAACTTCTCTCTATATCGTCAAGGGTCGTGAATTTAGTTCCTGCAGGAAGTGTTTTTACGATTATTTTACCGTGAATTTTCGAAGCCTCAAAGGCGTGAAGCGGTTGACCCAATTCGTGTAAAACATAATTGGTAACATCCACGATATTATTTTTTGGATTTAATCCAATGGATTTTAATCTGTTTTGCAACCAAGCAGGTGATGGTTTTACGGTAATTCCAGAAATGGTAACCCCGCAATATCTTGGAGCCAAAAGAGGTTTTTCGACACTGACATCTATTTTCAAGGTTCTTTTGTCCACTCTAAAATTACTCACGGAAGGGGAAAGTAGTTCCACTTTAACACCCGTTTGCAACAACCCGGCTCTTAAATCCCTGGCAGTTCCAAAATGGCTCATGGCATCGGCACGATTGGGAGTGAGTCCAATTTCGAATACTTCGTCATTTTCAATTTTGAAAACTGTTGCAGCAGAAGTTCCCGCTGCTATGGAATTGTCAAGTACCATAATTCCGTCGTGACTTTCGCCAAGACCCAATTCGTCTTCGGCACAAATCATTCCGTGACTTTCTTGTCCGCGAATTTTTCCTTTTTTGATTTGAAAAGCAACACCTTCTTTGTCGTATAATGTGGTTCCAATAGTGGCAACGGGTACTTTTTGTCCTGCGGCAACATTGGCTGCACCACAAACAATTTGAACGGGAACACCATTGCCTAAATCAACCGTGGTTACTTTCAAACGATCGGCATCAGGATGCGGAACACAAGTAAGAACGTGGCCTACAACAATGCCTTCCAAGCCGCCTTTTACCGATTGGTATTTTTCCACCACTTCCACTTCCAGACCCAAGTCTGTCAATAATGCCGCAGTTTCATCGGATTTCCAGTCTATTTTTATGAATTGTTTTAACCAGTTGTAAGATATTTTCATTTGAGAATTTTAATGAGAATGCAAATATAAGGATTGCAGTTTGGAGTAAGAAACAATTTATTTGGTTTTTTGAATAGAATTTACATATTCAAATGGGTAATTCTAGTTGTTTGCTGCCAATAATCTTTTTGCCAAACCAAGGTTGGTTGAACCATCCATCTTGATGGTCAAGAAAAAGTTTAGTTGCCAGCTTTGGGTTTTTTCGGCTTGCTTGTTTTGGGGAATATCCCAAGGAGGATAAACACGAATGCCCCGTTTTCCTGATTTACCGTTTTGTGTTATAATTCCTTTGTCGGCCAGAGCGGTTGTAGGGAAAATAAATTGTCCAAAATGGTCACCATTTCTGGAAGAAACAATGATAAAATCTATTTCGTCATTTACATCAAAAGGTTCGGTTATTCCATCTTGGTTTCTTTTCCAAATCGTTACAAATTGGCCGTTTTTTGTGGGAGTAATTTTGGAAACCCTGTATTGAATTTTCCTTCCATCAAGTTCGAAGGAACAAGCACCGTATTCAATGCTTTCGGAATTCAATTGTGGATTTTTCAAGACAAAATTGCATTGGTCATAAACCAATTCTTTGGCTGTTTTCAAGTCGTCGTGAAAGGAATTTGGAATTGTCATAAACATTTCAGTTATCAAAAAAAAATTTTACAAGCTTTTGTTTAAAAGACGAAACATGTAAACCATTAAGAAAATTAAGAAGATTAAGATTTTTGGTATCGGAACTTAATGAACCTTAATTTTCTTAATGGTTAAAGAAAAAGAATGTTCACAACATTCAAATAGAACCAAATAATCAAATCAATTCCTCGACGTGTTTTTTGATGTTTTCCGCTATTTTTTTTGTTGGCAAATCATTGTCGTCGGTTCCAAAAGGATCTTCGATTTCTTCGGCGATTAATTCCAGACTCGCCAATACATAGAAGATAAAAACCACCACGGGAATTACGAAATAGCCCAAAATAAACACATAGGCAAAAGGCAACGTGAGTACGTAAATAAAAATGAATTTCTTGATAAATGCACTGTAAGAGTAGGGAATGGGAGTATTTTTGATTCGTTCGCAAGCACCGCAAATATCGGTAAAGGATTGTAGTTCGCTGTTAAGGATAATAAGTTGGTCACCCGTAATTTTTTTCGAAGCATATAAATCATTCACTTTTTGAAATAGTATTTTGGCAACTTGGTTGGGCCTGTGTTTGTGATGGTCAATATCCAAATCAACATCGTCAAATAACTGTTTTGCCGTATCGCTGTCGTTCAAATGTTTCTGCAAGATTGATGCATAACCCGGAATCATTTTCCTGAAATAAACGCGATCACTTTCGTCTTTTAAAATCACGGATAATTTAATGGATAAATTTCGGCTACTGTTGACCAAGCCTCCCCACATTCTTCGCCCTTCCCACCAGCGATCATAGGCCGTATTGGTTCTGTAAGCCAACAACAATGAAATTACGAAACCCAACAAACTGTGCATGACAGAGATGTTCTTGATGTGACTGTCATCGGGTAAATCCCAATATTCAATTTCCAAATATCCAATAATTCCAGAATAGCCTCCAATAATAAGCATCATTGGAATTAATTTTTGAAAAGTATCTGCTTTACTTACACTAAAAATAAAACCAATCCATTCTTTTGGGTTATATGAAGTCATCGAGTAATTTTTTGAGCAAAAATAAACTAAAAAGTCATATTTCCTGCTAATTCTTTCAAGGCAATTTCAGATAATTTGGCTTGAAATTGAGCGTTGCTAAAACGTACTTTTGCATTGATGTAATTCAATTGTGCAGCCCTGAATTCTATGGTAGTTATGGTTCCAATGCGGAATTTGTCCACAGTGATGCTTAGATTTTGTTTAGCTATGGCTTCGTTCGTTTCTTCCAATTGAATCAATTCCAAGTTGGTCAAATAGGTTTGAAAAGCCACGGTCAATTCGGAATTGAGCAAAAGACTTTGTTGTTCGATGGCAATTTTGGAATTTTCAATTTGAATTTTGGCAATTTTCTCGTTTCGGTTTTGGGCGAATCCATCAAAAACATTCAAGGAAGCCCTGACTCCATAACTGAGTCCGTGAGACGATGATTGCGAAGTGAAACCAAGACTGGATTGGCTATCGGCAAAGTTATAACCCGTATTCAAGTTGATGGTTGGATAACGTTCCCCTTTGATTTGTTTCAATTCTAATTCGGAAACCCTTTTATTGATGATTTCAGATTCCAATTGTGGGTTTTGTTTTTCCGCCAAGGCAATTAATTCCGCCAGTATTAATTTGTCGTCAACGGTAACTTCGTCCACCACTTTAAAATCGACTTTGGAATCTCTCGCCAAAATTTGATTCAAGGCTATTTTTCGGTTGGCATAGGATTCTTTTTGTCTCAAAAGAGCCACTTTGTCCGTGTTTAAATCCACTTGGGCATTCAAGACTTCCAACTTGGAAGCTTTCCCGATGTTGAAACGATTTTGTGCCAAAGTCAATCGCTGTGTCGAAATCACGATGGTGGTGTCTAAAGCCGCCAATTGTTGCTGCTGTTGGACCAAATCAAAATAAACCGCGTTCACGGCACTGATTTTTAATATTATGGTGCGTTTTAATTGGGCTTCACCCAATTTTTGCAATTCTTTTAATTGATCCAGTTTGGCAAACATTTTGAAACCGTCAAAAACTGTCCAATCCAGTCCAACTCCATAATTTAAACTGTTATTTTTGGCATTGTCGAGAGCGGTAACTGTTCCGTCTTGTCGCGTTTGCGAACTGTTTTGAATGCTGTTGGCATCGGTCAATGTTGCGGTGACTTTGGGCAACATTCCCGCATTTCCAGAGGCTACATTGGTTTTGTCAATAGTCAAATTATTGGAAGCCATTTTTATTTCAAAATTGTTTTCCAATGCTATTTTCAATGCATTTTCGATAGTCAAAACTTCTTGGGCATTCATTTTTACAATGCAAAAGAGGAAAAGTATTAAACTGCGGAATAGAATTTTAGTATTCATATTTTGTTTTTCTTTTGCCACGAATTCACGAATTATATAGAATTAAATTCGTGAATTTGTGGCTAATAAATTATTTACTTTCTTTTTCTTCCGGTGAAATTATTTTGCATAAGGTCGTCAGGAACCAGCTTTTTTTTCATTGGAAGAAAATTATTTTTTTATGCTGGTTTCATATTCCTCGATATGATCAAATTCAGGACAGTGTTTTCTGGCTTTTGACCACATTAAATACAAAGCAGGAATTACAAACAAGGTTAAAACCAAAGAGAAAATAGTTCCTCCAACGATGACAACACCCATTCCCATTCTACTGGTCGAAGCAGCGCCAAGGGACAAAGCAATTGGCAAGGCTCCCAATGAAATGGCCAAACTGGTCATTAATATTGGTCGAAGTCGTGCTTCCGAAGCTTCCAGGATGGCTTCCAATTTTGGTTTTCCCTGCTCTCGCAATTGGTTGGCAAATTCCACAATCAAGATTCCGTTTTTGGTTACCAAACCAATGAGCATCACCGTACCAATCTGGCTGAAAATATTCCAGGTTTGACCAAATAACCACAAGGAAAACAACGCTCCTGCTACGGCCATTGGCACGGTCAGAATAATAATGAACGGGTCGATAAAACTTTCGAATTGTGCCGCCAGAATCAAGAATATCAGCAACAAAGCCAGTCCAAATGCAAAGGAAGTATTCGAACTACTTTCGACAAAATCTCGGGATTCCCCACCCAAATCAGTGGTAAAAGTATCGTCCAACACTTTGGTTTTTATCTCGTCCATGGCATCAATGCCGTCGCTGATACTTTTGCCAGGAGCAAGTCCCGCAGATACCGTTGCCGACATATAGCGGTTGTTGTGATACAATTGTGGTGGATTGCTTTTTTCTTCGATGGTCACGACATTGTCCATTTGAATCAATTCGCCTTTGTTGTTTTTGACAAACATGGAAGTTAAATCCAAGGGTTTAGAGCGATCTTTTTGGTCAAATTGTCCAATGACTTGGTATTGTTTACCGTTTCGCATAAAATAACCAAAACGCTGGCCGCTTAACGAAAGTTGCAGGGTTTGTGCAATGTCGATTACCGATATTCCCAAACTTTCGGCTTTTTCCCGGTCGATGGAAACATTGATTTCGGGCTTGTTGAATTTTAGATTCACGTCGGAGTTGGAAAAAGTTTCGTTATTTGACACTTCGTCCATAAACAAAGGAATTTTTTCTCGTAATTTCTCAAAATTTGGAGCCTGAATGATGTACTGAATAGGCATACCCCCTCGTTTATTAACCGCAATTGTGGCTTGTTCCGTCACCGATGTTTTGGCTTCCGGATATTTCTTGGTCCATTTGGTTAATTTCTCGGCTATTTCTTTTTGGGTTCTTTTTCTTTCGCTTGGATCTGCCAATGCAATTCTAACTCTTCCACTGTTTGAAGCTGCAGAAATGAAACCGGGAGAAGTGATTATCAAACTCACTTTTTTCTCCGGAATGGAATCATCAATCAATCTGGAGATTTCCTGCATAAATCGATCGGTATATTCGTAGGATGAGCCTTCGGCCGTGGTTACGCTCATCGTTAAAGAACTTCGATCATCATAGGGCGCGGTTTCTTTTGGGAGTAAACTAAAAAACAAGGCAATCAATCCAAAACAGAAAATCAATATGGGAAAACTCAACCATTTTATTTTCATGAAACGGCCAAGAGTATCTGCATAGTTGCTGTTCAATTTTTCAAAATAGGGTTCGGTCGCAATATAAAATTTGGATTTTTTCTGTTCGCCACCCTTCATTAAATAGGCATTCAACATAGGTGTCAACGTCAAGGAAACAAAAGCCGAAATTAAGACGGCAGCACCAATGACGACGCCAAATTCCCTGAACAATCGCCCGACAAATCCTTCAAGAAAAATTACCGGTAAAAATACCGCTGCCAAGGTTATGGAAATGGATATTACTGCAAAAAAGATTTCATTAGAACCTTTGATTGCTGCTTCTATAGGCGACATTCCTTCTTCCACTTTTTTGAAAATATTTTCGGTAACCACGATTCCATCATCGACAACCAATCCTGTTGCGAGAACAATGGCGAGCAAAGTCAACACGTTTATCGAAAAACCAAACAGCCACATAATGAAGAATGTCGCAATCAAGGAAACGGGAATGTCAATTAAAGGTCGGAAAGCAATGGCCCAGTCCCTGAAAAACAAAAAGATGATCAAGATTACCAAAACCAACGAAATTGCCAATGTTTCCGCCACTTCGAGAACTGATTTTTTTACAAAAAGTGTACTGTCAATGGCAACGTTTAGTTTGATGTCTTTGGGTAAATCCTTTTTTAAAGACTCAAGTGTTTTGTAAAATTCCTTTGAAATATCTAAATAATTGGCTCCAGGAAGCGGCACAATGGCAACACCAACCAACGGCAAACCGGATTGGCTCATCTTGGTTTCCAAATTTTCAGATCCAAGAGAAGCAGAGCCTATATCGCTCAAACGAACTATTTTTTCGCCATCAGTGCGAATAATAATATTGTTGAATTCTTCCGGAGTGGATAGATTTCCAACGGTTTTTACCGTTAATTCCGTGGAATCACCGGTTAATTTTCCCGACGGCAATTCAACGTTTTGTTTGTTCAGTGCATCCCTGACTTCAGAAACCGTACAACCGTAGGAAGCTAGTTTTACGGGGTCAATCCACAAACGCATGGCGTATTTTTTTTGTCCCCAAATTTGAACACCACTCACGCCAGGAATGGTTTCGAGGCGTTGTGAAATTACGTTTTCGGCATAATCGCTTAGTTCCAATTCATTTCGAGAATCACTTTGCACGGTCATCGAAATAATGGCGTCACTATTGGCATCAGCTTTGGAAACCACTGGAGGCGAGTCAATATCTTTGGGTAGATTTCGTGCCGCCTGGGAGACTTTGTCACGAACATCATTGGCTGCTTCTTCCAGATTTTTGTTCAAATTGAATTCGACCGTGATGTTGCTGTTCCCTTGGGTGCTCGAAGAGGTCACGTTTCGAATTCCGTCGATTGAATTAATCGCTTTTTCGATGGGTTCCGTGATTTGGGATTCAATAATATCAGAATTGGCACCGGTATAACTGGTTCGAATCGAGATTTGGGCAGGATCTATCGAAGGAAATTCTCTAACGCCCAGAAAAGTATATCCAATTATTCCAAACAAAACGATGGTCAGGTTGAGAACGATGGTCAGTACGGGTCTTTTTATGCTTATGGTGGATAAACTCATTGAGATTTTAGATTTTTGATTCTTGATTGCAGATTTCTGATTTTATGATTTGCTTCCTACTGACACCTGAAATCTGTAATCTATTTCACTTTAACTTTTACGCCATCATCTTCTTTCAAAGACATCACACCCGTTGTCAAAAGTGTGTCGCCGGCTTTCAAACCTGAAAGAACCAAAATGGAAGCGTCTGTTCTGGTGGCAGTTTCCACCATGATTTCTTTGACTTTACCGTTGTATGAAATTAAAACTTTTTTTCCGTCTTGTACCGGAATAATCGCTTCCGAAGGTATCACTATGGCATCTTTGATAATGTCCAATGGTAATTCCACGTTGGCAAAAGTACCCGGCAATAATTTCCCATCCCTATTTTCGGCAAGGGCACGAACTTGCAATGTTCTGGTCGAGATTTCAACTTCGGGCTCAATGGCATATACTTTGGCGAGGTATTTTTCGGTTGAACCGGCAATCGTGAAACTTAAATTGGAATTGGGTTTTACCTGATTGGCATATTTTTCAGGAATGGAAAACGTGATTTTCAAATTGCTGATATTGACCAATTTTGCAACCAGAAGGCTAGGAGTGATGTAGGTTCCAGGCGAAATGGAACGCAATCCTATCTTTCCGGAAAACGGCGCTTTGACTGAAGTTTTGGCAATTTGTGCGTCAATTAGTTGAACTTGGGATTGTGCCAATTTAAAATCGGCTCTGGCCACATCATATTCTTCTTGGCTGATGGCTTCTTTTGCGAGTAAAAGTTTGGCACGTCTTTCGTTTTCGGATGCCAATCCTTGTTTGGTTTTTGCTTGCTGCAATTGGGCTCTCAATTCGACATCATTTACTTTGAAAAGCAATTGTCCTTTGCTGACATTACTTCCTTCCTTAAAATAAATGCCTTCCACAATTCCTGAAATCTCGGAACGAATTTCCACCTGTTCGTTGGCTTCAATGGAACCGGAAAGTGAAAGAATGTTGTCGAAAGTCTGGGTCTTGACTACGATGCCACTAACGGTCATTTTTTTGCCTTTTCCGTCTTTGCCTTTGGAATCATCATTCTTGCTTTTATTTGAAGTAATTCTATATCCGATAAAAGAACCAAATCCTATGATTAATAGGGTGTAAATAATATGTTTTAATTTCATGGTTTATTTTAAAAAGTGAGATTAGACTCCTTAATATTTTTGTTAGAAGACAAATTTAATGTTTAGAATTTTGAATGAAGAGCGTTTTGTTGAATATTTAACAATTTAAATTCGAATTTTAATATTCCAAAAAACGTACACTTTTTAGACCGAGAATAAATGAAATGGTTTAAAACCAAATGAAAAAAAACTTAAAGGTTTGAATATAAATCACATCGTTTCTTCAAAAAAACTTTGTGGCTCGATGGCATTTCTTTTTATCAGTTGATAATGAAGTTGAATGCCTTTCAGTAGGGAGTAACTTTTATAAGGATATTGATGCTCTTTGGCAAAATCTTTAATAATTTCCGTGAGTTGATCGGCATAAATAGAGCTTATGTTCGGAAATAAATGGTGTGCCAAATGATAATTGAAATTATTCATTAGATGTTTTGTTATGAAATTTTGACCACTGACATCATTTACCGTATTAAATTGGTGTCGTATCCAAGAGGTTTGAAGTTTAGAATTGCTGTCAGGAATGGGAAATTCATTGCCCACATTGGCATGTGTTGGAAGTAATATCACCATTCCAAACAAACTCCCAATAATCATTTGGGTCAAAAATCCCAATAAGGCTTGGGCAACACCAACTTTGAAAACTAAAATCGGAATAATCAAGATGAAAGAAATAAACAACGATTTGAAGAACCATAATTTAAAATGCTCTATTAAAGGAATTTTGATCACTTTTTTAATGTATCTACCAGAGATGTAAAAATCCTTGAAATCCCTTAGTAATACCCAGTTTATAAAGAAAAAAGGATAAAGGAAAAAAGCCCAATAATGTTGGTATTTTTGAATCGTTGAATGTTTGTCTGACGGGAAGAGTTTTATGGGGCCACCTTGCTCAATATCGGTATCCCAGCCAATGATGTTTGGATAATTGTGATGCATTCTGATGTGCCTGTTGATCCAAATAAAACTATTGGCACCAATACAATCGAAAAAATAGATTACGACTTTATTTTTCCATTTCTGTTTGAACAGGGTTTGATGGCAAGCTTCGTGAATAAGGTTTGCAAAAATCAAAGTGGTCGCTATTCCAATCAAACCATAAAATACATAATAAAGCAGCGGTATAGACCTATACTGCATTGCGGCTAACCAAAAAAGAAAATAGAAAAAAGGAAGTAAAAAAACTTTAATTTGGTTTTGATAATCTTTATTGTCGGTATTCAATCGTTCTTTGATACTTTCTTTTAACAGAATAAAATTCCGATCTTCTTCGGCACATTTTGTAAAAGTTGGTTTTTCAAACATCTGAATAAATGTTTAAAGTTTACACTAGTAAAATTACAAAATAAAATCAAAAAAAAAATAATTCGATTGGTTTAACTGATGTAATTCCAGATGTTTTTCTTCTTGGTCAATTCGATGTAAGTCGCTCTTAAGATTGTATTTTCAGGTTTTTGTATGGGTGCATCATCCTTTAAAATTTTCAAGGCATAATTGCGTGCCAATTGCAAAATATCCCTGTCGCGAACAATATCGGCAATCTGTAAATTGAGGACGCCACTTTGTTGGGTTCCCATCAAATCTCCAGGACCACGAAGTTTGAGATCGACTTCGGCAATTTCGAAACCGTCATTGGTTCCTGTCATTGTTTCCATTCGGGTTTTACTGTCGGCGCTCAGTTTGTGGCTCGTCATCAGGATGCAATAACTTTGTTCCGCGCCACGTCCCACACGACCCCGAAGCTGATGCAGTTGCGACAATCCAAAACGTTCGGCACTTTCGATAATCATTACACTGGCGTTGGGAATGTTCACGCCTACTTCAATCACGGTTGTGGCAACCATAATATTGGTTTTTCCTTCGGCAAAGCGTTTCATTTCGGCATCCTTGTCGGCGGGTTTCATTTTTCCGTGAAGGATGGAAATGGCATATTGCGGCAATGGAAAATCCCGGGAAATGCTTTCATAACCGTCCATCAAATCCTTGAAATCCATGGTTTTCGATTCTTCAATTAGCGGATAGACGATATAAATTTGTCTGCCAATGGCAATTTCGTCCCGAATGAATTTCCAGACTTTCAAGCGATTGCTGTCAAATCTATGTACGGTCTGGATGGGTTTTCGTCCCGGCGGCAATTCGTCAATAACTGAAATATCCAAGTCACCATACAAACTCATTGCCAAAGTTCGTGGAATGGGTGTGGCGGTCATCACCAAAATGTGTGGCGGAATTTGTTCCCCTCCAATGGAGGGGTTAGGGGTGGATTTCTTCCACAATTTCGAACGTTGTTCCACTCCAAAACGATGCTGTTCGTCAATCACGGCCAAGCCCAAGTTTTGAAATTTTACTTTGTCTTCCAATAAGGCGTGCGTGCCAATCAGGATGTGCAAACTACCGTTTTCGAGCTCTTCGTGGATGATTTTTCGAGTTGCAGTTTTGGTTGAACCTGTCAGTATTTTTATGTTGATATTCAATTCTTTGGCCAATTCTGTTAAGCCGTTAAAATGTTGGTTTGCCAAGATTTCAGTTGGTGCCATCAAGCAAGATTGAAAGCCGTTGTCCAATGCAATGAGCATACTCATCAAGGCCACGATTGTTTTCCCGGAACCCACGTCACCTTGCAACAATCGGTTCATTTGGGCGTTGCTTCCCATATCGATTCGGATTTCCTTGATGACTCTTTTTTGGGCATTGGTCAATTCAAAAGGCAGGTGGTTTTTATAAAAATCATTGAAATATTCTCCCACTTTCGTGAACGGATGTCCTTTGATTTTATGCTTCCGAATCAGGTTTTTGGTAATTAATTGCAATTGGATATAGAACAATTCCTCGAATTTCAATCGGAATTGTGCTTTCGCCAAGGCTTCGGCACTTTTTGGAAAATGGATGTTGAACAAAGCCGCATTTTTCGGAATCAGGTTTAATTCGGAAATCAAATAATCGGGCAGTGTTTCAGAGAATTTGGCTTGCGTTTCCAAGAACAATTGCTGCATCATTTTATTGATGACACGGTTGGAAATCCCTCGATTTGCCAAGGTTTCCGTCGATGGATAAACGGGTTGCATTGCCGAGCGCAGACTTTGTTCGTGTTCCGTCATCAACTCGATTTCGGGATGCGCCATATTGAAAGTGTTTCCGAAAGAAGTGCATTTCCCGAAAATCACGCACATTTCATTCAATTTCAAACTCTCCCGAATCCATTTGTGGCCTTGAAACCAAACGAGTTCCATTTGACCCGTATCGTCCACGAATGTAGCTACCAATCGTTTCTGGTTTTTGCCAAATTCAACGGTTTTGACGTTGATGATTTTACCGATGATTTGGACTTCGGCAACATTGTTTTGTAACTCGTTAATTTTGTAATAACGGGTTCTGTCGATGTATCGATTGGGGAAAAAATTGAGCAAATGTCCGTACTTGTGAATTCCCAATTCCTTGCGAAGCAAAGTGCCTCGGTTGGGACCAACACCTTTGAGGTATTCGATTGAAGTTTCCAGTAGGTTTTGCTGCATACAGTTTATTGGACACGGATAAAACGGATTTGCTTAAGCAAAAACGCAGATTAAAAACGAATTTTTATTTGTTGAAGCGAAGATAGTTTTTTGTTTGGAAATTAGAAAATGAGATAATTAATTAAGAGAAATTTAAAATTAGCTTGAAAGGGTAAGAAGTGAGGTTTAGGTCTGAAAAAAAAGTTAGTTTTGCTTAATAAAATTGAATTAAAGCATGATTAAACCTGAAAAGCATAAGCACGAAGAAGAAAGACTAAAATCGTTGGAATCGTATTGTATTTTGGATACTCTTCCTGAAGCAGATTTTGATAATTTGGCGATATTGGCCGCCGAAATCTGTGATACTCCAATTTCACTTGTTACTTTTATAGATGAAAAAAGGCAATGGTATAAGTCCCGTGTAGGAATAGAGGCTTATGAAATAGACAGGGATTATACTTTTTGTGGACATGCCATAAATTTGTCCAATGATATTTTTATTGTTCCAGATAGCAGGGAGGATGAACGTTTTTTCGATAATCCAGCCGTTACGGGAGAACTAAAAGTTGTTTTTTATGCAGGTGTTCCTTTAGTAACTGAAAAAGGTTTGCCAATCGGAACCTTATGTGTAGTGGACCAAAAGCCAAGAGAATTAACCCAGAACCAGATTAAGTCTTTAAAAGCGCTTTCGGATCAAACGATGAAGTTGTTGGAGTTGCGATTGAATAAAATTGAGTTGGAAAAAACACTGGGTAAATTGGAAGGCAAGAATGTTGAGTTGGAAAAATTTGCCCATATAGCGGCGCATGATTTGAAATCTCCTTTGGCCAATATATCGGGACTTACGGAGTTTTTTGTTGAAAATTATGGAATTGACATTGATGCTGATGGACAAGAGATTCTAAATTTGATTAAAACTTCTTCAGCCAAGTTAAGAGAGATGATTGACGGTTTACTGGAGTACAGTAAATCGGATCAAAATTTGAAAAATAGTAGAACGGAAGTAAATCTTCAGGTTTTAAAAGAGGAACTTTCAAATCTCTTTACGTTCAAAAATAATTGTTTGATTTCGGTACAATCAAATGTGAGTTCGATACTAACCAATAAAACGGCTATTGAACAAATATTGATTAATTTGGTTGCCAATGCCATAAAATACAATGACAAAGAAATTGTAGAAGTTCAAATTGAAGTGATTGAGGAAGAAGCTTTTTATAGCGTTTCGGTCAAGGATAATGGGATTGGTATTTCAAAAGAGCATTTTGATAGAATTTTTCAAATATTTGAAGTATTATCAACGAAAGACCGATTTGGGGAAAATGGAAATGGAATAGGATTGGCAACGGTAAAGAAAATAGTTGAAACTTTAAAAGGAACTATTGCTGTTGAATCCGAAATTGGAAAAGGGTCAAAGTTTATGTTTACGATAAGCAGATTCTAAAACAACTGTCATAAAAAAAACTCCGAATTCAGAAGATTTCGGAGTTTTTTTTGGATTATTCAAATTGAATTTGTTTTCGATCAAAATCTGAAACTGGCACCTACTTGAATCACTTGACTTTTAGAATCTCTACCTTCAATTAATTCATTTAAACTGGTAATGTAACGTGCGTCAATAGATAGTCTAAACGGTAAATTAATGGACATTCCAAAGTCCCAAGAAGTATCCACTGAATTGAAATCAAAGTTGTCTGCATTATCACTTACCAAAAAACCAAATTGAGGCCCGGTTTCAAAACTTAAAAGTTTCAATACATATACTCTGGCAACAATAGGAAGATGAATATAGTTTAAATCAACGGTCGATAAATCGGTGTCAAAACCTTGTTTGGAGAATTGTAGTTCTGGTTGAATGTATAGAAAATCTTTTACGATTCCGAATTGCCTGTATACACCGCCATAATATCCAGTTTGACTTTTGGCATCGCTATTGGACAAGGTAGAAAAATTGGCTCCGGCACGAATACCCCAACTTTGCGCATTTGCTGAATTTGCAATCAAAGAAAGGAAGATTACGAAAAATAATGTCTTTAATGCTTTCATTTTGTGTGATTTAAGTTAGGAATTTTTTTATAATCAATATCAAAAATAATAATTTAATATTGAAAAATATGATAATTGACGGGATATTATGTTAAAAACAGAATATCTTCGCATAAAAAACACCTTAAAATGAAAACCCATCTCGCATTGCTTCGTGGGATAATTTAAACAAGTAATGATAATTTAAAAATATGTAACAAATTTACAATTAGCACTTTATTTATTTTTAACAAATTAAAAATCACTCAATATTTCTGTAAATAAGCTAATATAAGACATTGACCTCATTCTATAAGTATAAAACATTGAAGCCTTTTACCAAATAGTCAAAGGTTGTATTGAATTTGATTTACATCTCTACTCGATTCTTATTCTTCATTATTTATCAACTTCAGAAATTCAGGAGTTAAAGTAGTTGTTCTTGAATAACATGAAGAAACAACCTTGGTTTTGATATATCCGACTTCAACTAGATTGGATATTGTTTTAAGTATAATTTTTCTGGTCGTTCCAAGTTCTTTTGCTATATCTCCAGCTCTTAGATTGAATAAAGCAATAGGAGGGTAGTCTAGTATAAGCATTAGGACTAATTTTTCAGTACTCCCAATAGTTTTAAGTTTTAATAGTTTTGAGTTCATTTTCTGTTTTTTTAATCTTGTGTAAATCGTCAGCAAAAAGTGGACTGATTTAGACAAAAAATAAGAGAGTGTTTTCAAAATCCTTAAATTTGAAATAAGTATGAAAACACCAAGA
>NZ_FQWB01000005.1 GCF_900129545.1 Flavobacterium fluvii
AAATGAGATTTGAGCTTCCATAACATTAAGATTTATACACAAAGTTACGCATCATTCCATTTTCATCCGGGTTTGTGATTGCTCTTTAATCATGACTATTTCTTTTAAAAATTTTATGTGTGCCGAGCGTAGCGAAGCACACATTTTAAATCCAAAGCTATGACCAATTTTATCATCAAAACCCACCGAAAAGACACCCACTACACCAAACCCCATTTATTCATCCTTAACAAAGGGATGAATAGCGGGAAGCCCCAAAACGAGCCTTATACTAACAGCTTTGTAATTATTTTTTCTGAAGAAAAGGACCGGGATAATGTCTTTTTTATTGCATATAGCTTGTGGAAAACAAAATTTTGGTTCCCATACCTTTGCGGCTCAGCCATACTCTTTTTGCACCTTACAGACTTCAAAAAAGAGTTCAACCCCCAAGCCAGTTTGATGATGATGGAACACGAACAGCACATCAAAAATGTGGCAGCACTCAAGCTGTTGGAGAAAAAAGAAAAACAATACAAAGAAGACATAAACCTCATAAATGACCTCCGAAAAGCCATTTTATACCGCTATTGCAGGAAATAATAATCACTTAAACAATAAAATATGGGAATATTTATTTTATACCAAACCGACAAATGGAAATCCAAGGCTTCAAGAATTTGTTTTGGGATTTTCGACAGCAGAATCAAAGCAATGGAATCTGCCAAATGGAATGACCTCTATTCTTACAACTGCGAAGTGGTAATTATAGAGTTGACAATCAATGAATTTGAAGAAATTTAGCAATGAGGACAAATTTTAAAAATCAGGGCTATCTGCTCCTAACAACGGGCAATGACCAAATTATTTCAATAATTATTTGCAAACCAGGTTTGCGCAGTATCAAGAAAAAAATAATTCAAGCCATTTTGGAGGATTTCAATGCAAACAAAGCTGTAATATTGGCAAATGCCACATTGATTGAAAACGCAGTGACAACAATCTTTAAAGCCCAAATCGATTCTGATGTGGTCAGCTTTGAAGAATACTTTAAACTAAAAATTTTACCAGCTTATTAACATAAAAAAAGCCCATTCCTTCCGGTTTGGGCTTTCATTTTGTCTAATCCAAAGGTCACCACAACTAGAATTAGACTATTTTTTGTGCTTCTTGATGAGGTATTTGAGTGTCATCGATATAATAAAACTGACAATCGCTCCAAGAGAAGCCAATATAACAGTTTTTAAAACATCTGCCGAATGTAAATTCGGCAACACACTCAAAAAGGTGCCTCCTGCAGTACCCATCAGGGTATGATTACCGGTCGTCATTCTCGTCCTTGGGAAGAATAACCTCCTCAGTTGTTAGTTGGCTAACAGCCGTGACCACTCCACCCGCAACTGCCATATAACCACCAACAGTAGTCAACACAACTGGCAAAGCGATGGGAGCTGCCAGAATCGTTCCACCAATGGCAGCCATTGCCAATCCAATATTTCGAAGCACTTTAAAAAATTTCGGGGTTGGAGCTTTTACTCGTTTTATAATATTCATCTTTTCTCTTTTTTTTCTGCTATCCTTCCAAAGTCAGGAATACAGATTGAACAATCAATTCAACACTTTCTTCTTTGTCCAGGGCTTTGTAAACCAAGTCTTTTAATTTGATAAAAGCTTTTCGAGACATCAGACCCAATCCTGGTTCAGAAAGTTTCGTTACTGGAGCAATACAGCCTTTCAATTCCCTTTGGGCATTATTGGCAGGATGAAACAAAATCAAGCTTCTGTTTTTTACGTCCAAAACCTCCAAATGCCATTTAAACTTGTTGCTGTAGCGCTTTTTTATAAAATATTTCCCTTCCGGAATGCAGGAAACCTTCGTTTCGTTTTTCTTCCAAGGCAATTCAATCGTGTTGCAGATATATTTGCCCTCGCATTCGAGTTTACCATTGGTTCCATCAGGGAAATAAGTTCTAGATAGCCATAAAACCATCCTACAATCCACTCACCTGAACCAATGCCAATGGATTGTAGGCACCATTTTTCAAGGCATACATTTGTCCATTTACTTCTTGGTAAAACTCGACACCCAAAGCCAAAAACAAGGGTTTCGTGCTGTTTGGAGTCACTGTATTCACCTGATTGATGACAACCGTGGCTATGGCATCCCAAGGTAAAATCGCAGTTTCTGAATGCGCTTCAACAAAAGTTTCAGTTTCAAAATCAATTTCGGCACCAGCTGAAATAATTTTGAAATGGGTAGTGCCACTTGGTGCGGCAATCATGTTTGTTGGAACAAACGGATCAATATCAACAGTGATGTCTCCAGACACACGGTCAATGGCTCCCACATAAGGAGCAAATAAACTGGTGCCCAGTTTCCCCCTGATGTTGAACTCAAAACCGGCCAACAATTCAGCCTCACCGTCAATCACGTTTCGTAACCCTCTCACGCTGGTTACGTCCGCCTGAATCACCTCTACCATTTTCTGGGTCAATCGACTCACCATTCTGCCATCGGCAGTATTCAACAGCAAAGCTCTCAATGCCGTTCTCAAAATCTTGCCGGCTTTCCCGGCTCTGCCAAATTCTGAACCGTTCTCGCGTGTTCTTTGGAACGCAGGATCATTCTTGATTCTGTTGGCGTCGATGCCTCCTTTTTCACGAGCTAGATGCCCATCCTGCGTTTTGTAAAAAGTAATATCCCCGATAGTACCTTTCAATTTAATTATGCCTTTCTGTCTTGCCATAATTTCTGAAATTTAAATTAACAAATCATTTTTTCTCCTTCATTCCGAATACTCGTTGCAACTAAATCTCGAATGATTTCAAAACAAAGTTTCCTCTTTTAATATCACATTTCAAAAGACTGATGTCAATAACAGTACAAAAACGACTATAATTGCCTATTTAAATAACTTATTCATACCTTAGTTTGCATAACTTTGTAATAAAGAATTAGGACGGGTCAGGACGGGTCAGGATGGCAAGTTGAGGCTACTCAAAGCCATACCAAAGGCATAGATAATGTATTAAAACTAGATAAAAGTGATAGGAAGTAACACTAGGGTATGTATTTATCCCAAAGATGTACAACGTATTACAGGTAAAACATATAGGCAAGCAAGATTGTATTTGAACAAGGTAAAAGAAAACCTCAACAAAGAGCCACATCAATTAGTTTCCATTGAAGAATTTTGCAGCTTTTCAGGACTACAAATTGAACATGTTTTACGTTGTATTGTTGGATAAGTTTTGATGCTTCTACGAAGCTCTATAACATCTCCACAATCATTGATAACTAGTTCAACAAGCTGTTCAAATAGTGGTACAATCTGTTGGATTATAAAGAATTAATGACTAAATTTATACCATAAGATTTAATATGATTTAGTCTGTTTTTGGAGGGTGCATTTTCGGTTACCACAATAATGTATAGCTCCAAAACCATTGAAAATAGGAGGATTTTTGGTTAGGTTCGATTCCCGGCGATTCCACCAATCTAAATCAATTAGAACTAAATGCCCGTAAATCTTAGGATTTACGGGCATTTTTGTTTGTATTGCTTTCAAAAGCAGCATTAAATAAATCCTTGTTTTATGGCTTCTTTCACCAAGCCGCTGTCATCGGTTACCTCAAAAGCGGTTTTCATGCGAATGACTCGTTTTTGTACGGCACTAGTGCTGAGATGCACGACATCTTCAAGTTCTTTAACTTTAAAACCTATTGATAGATAGGAAAGGATTTGGCGATTGAAATCATCAAACATTAATTCTTTTTTCCAGATCTCGTTAATGCAATTTTTTACGGTAAGACTATGGTATTGATTGCCCTGCATCACTTCGCTTACAATGAGTTGCAAGTTGTCCGGGTTAATGTCGTTCTTGTTGATGAGTCCGCCAGGATTTACCTTCTTGACAATGTCGTAGATGGTGATTACTTCAGAATGTGCGGTTACCATTATGATTTTGCAATCAGGCATGCGTTTTCTTGTCAGAAGAGCCAAATCACTTCCTGATGTAAGAAACTGCTCCGGGTAACTGGGCAATCCTTGGTCTATAATGGCCAAATCAAATAATTGTCCGTTCTGAATAGCTTCAGTAATGGCAATATAAGCCCCTTCACAAGAATGCTTTTTGGTAAACACGGGTTTCTCTTTTAAAAAATCGGCTTTCAAAAGAACATTCATGAAACCTTCTACCGTCATGGGATGATCATCAACTAAAAGTATGTTCATTAAGTCTAATATTAAATTTTAACATCATAGGCAGTTTTACTGCATCAAAAGAAATAAGTTCCTGTTTAGATTGCGCCCTGCTTATATTAAGTAAGTTTGTATGCGTTTTTCATTTCTTATTATCGACGATAACGACAACTCTGCCAAGGGAATTTTGGATCTATTCGAAAATTTTCCCAATCATTTTTGTGCAGGCATTGTCAAAGATAGTCAAACTGCCATAAAACAAATTATAAAAGTGAAACCACAACTCGTAATTGTGCAAATTCCAACCAAATTAAATGATGCCAATTTATTGTTTGAAACAGTAAAAGAATCCTTTCAATACCTGGACAGTATCCCCTATTTTATTGCGTTGGCTCCAAAACCGGATTATGCCTTTAGGGCTATTCAATCCGGATTTTCGGATTATGTCTTGATTCCTCTGCAAATACATCAATTGGGAAAAAGCCTGTTTCAGTTCGAAAAAAGAAATCCGGCCGCAACGGCTTCAACTATTTGCATCAAATCATACAGTGACTATCATTTCGTGGCCCTGCAAGACATCCTTTACTTAAAATCGGACAATAACACCACCGACATCCAATTGTACAACGGTAAAAAAGTGAATGCATTCAAGACCTTGAAGCATTTTGAAAGCACCCTCCCCTTCTATTTTTTAAGAATCCACAAAAGCTATATCGTCAACATCAACCAGGTATCGCGCATTTATTTCAGCAAATCGAAATGCTACCTCAACTATGACGAGATCTTGCCCTTTTCTTTAACCTATCGAGAAAACGTCGAGGCCATTATACGGAAAATCAATATTTAGTATTCCCAACAAACTTTCTTCATTAAGAAAATTTCTTTCCCCTCTGTCATTGTGAATAGCTTGCACTCAGCTTGACGAAGTGAAGCAATCCTTTGGAAAGATGCTTGGAGGTATTAATTCAAAACCCAAGCTTTCACCATTCAGATATACCCTTAAACTACCACAATGAACCGGGTCACTATAACCCCTTTCAATTTAAAAAATCAACCCTTTTTTAACTGTTATTTTGCCCCCCGATCGTGATTAATAAATCAACCGAAGCTTCAAAAAATCAAGTATCGAGAATGGGGAAAAATCTGCCCATAAAGCAGTGTCATTCTCGATAGTACAGGACAACTACCTCCCAGTTTTTCTAAAAAATCGGCACTCCCACACGGATGTTGCCACACAAAATTATTTCTAATTTTTTAAACATTTTTTATGAAAAAGCTAGTATTTGCTATGGGCTGTTTTGCCGCTATTCTTTTAACTTCTTCCTGCACTGCAGACAGTCCTGTAGAGACCAAAAATGAAAATTTGACAACTCCAAGCAAACCTCCGGTTCCAAGAACTGATACTTCTGCCGATGGGAACGAAGAGATAACTCCTCCGAGACCACCACAACCATAGTTTTTAAAACTTAAACCAGATAATTAAAAAAAGATTATCTGGTTTAAAATATATATTTTTGATGAAAATAAAATAATTGTCAAAAATTGAAAACAAAATCTATAATAGGATTGTTTAGTTGCCTACTTCTGATAATATCTTGTCAGAAAAAAAACAATACTATTGAATATAAAAGCCAAGTTATCATTCTTTTGCAAAGTATCGACAAATCTAGTTCAAAAGAGGCTGGCAAAGAAAGTATATTGGATACTTTGAGTCAATTTGTACTAACTCATGACAATGATTCCATCAACAGAAATTTAATTTTTAAAGTGGCCAACAAGTATTATCATTACAATAAACTTGATAAATATTTAAAGCTGACCAATAAAGTACTTGATTTATCAATTCAAAAAAAGGACTCTGTCAATATTGCAAAATCATTGTATTATATAGGGAATTATTATGCAGATAAATCACAATTCGAAAGTGCTTTTCAGTATTATAATAAATCAGAAAAGATATACAAAACTTTAAATGACACCTTAATGTTGGGTACAATGTCTCTCTTGAAAGGAGGAATGCTATTCGAAACTGGAAATTTTTCGGAAAGTGAAACAGAGACAATAAAAGCATTGCGATTACTGTTAATCGCCAAAAACAAGGACATGATTTTCAATTGCTACAACTTAATTGCTATTTCATTGAAAGAGTTGAATAATTATAAAAAATCACTGGACTATTTTGACCTGGCTTTACAGCAATTGGACAAACTGGAAAAAGAGAATTACCCTAAAAAAACAATAGTACAATATAGAATTAATTGCTATAATAATATAGGCAGGGTTTATGAAAAAACAAAAAACTATACTGAAGCTGCACGTTTTTATGGTATTGGATTGCAAACAAAAGACATTAAAAAAAATTATCCAAGATCCTATGCAACATTATTGGATAATCTTGCCTGTTCAAAAATGAAATCAGGCAATTATTTGGGAGTAGAAAAAATGATTTTGAAATCCTTAAAAATCAGGGATAGTCTCGGTATAGAATCAGGTGTGGCAACAAGTAAAATTGATTTAGGAGAATATTACATTCTCACAAAAGATACGGTAAAAGGATTCACCTATTTGAAAGAAGGCTATTTATTGTCCAAAAAACTGAAAAGCAGTTTCCATACAATGGAAGCTTTAAAATTGTTGATGGAGCATGATTCCAAAAACAAGACATACTATACCAATCAATACCTAAAAATTAGCGACAGCGTACAGCAAGTAGAAAGGGCAACAAGAAATAAATTTGCCCGAATTGCCTACGAAACAGACCAAGTTGAAGAAAAAAACGTGATGTTGTCCAAAAAGAATACCAACATCATTATCGGTTCCGGAATTATTGTCTTCCTTTTAGGCGGTTTTTTGATCATATACCGTCTTAAATCCAGAAACAAGGAATTGCTTTTCATAAAAGATCAACAAGATGCCAACGAAAAAATTTACCAATTAATGCTTCACCAACAAGCGGAAACGGAACAGGCACGCGATGAAGAAAGAAATCGCATAGCAATGGAATTGCACGACGGCATAGTGAACAGTATTTTCACAACCCGTTTCAATTTAATGCAGCTGGAATCTGGAGCCGGGGACAAGAAACAGCAGTTGGTCGAAGAACTCGAAAAAGCGGAAAATGAGATCAGGAGGGTTTCCCACGACCTCAAACAAAATCTTCTTTTTGAGGACAAAACCGTACCTGAGATTTTGGCAAATTTAGTAGAAGCCCAACAAAATGAATTCAATACCAAATTTGATTTGTCGGTTGACAAATACATCGATTGGTCTGCAATTTCCAGCGATGCCAAAATACATGTTTATCGCATCATACAGGAAGCCTTGCAAAACAGCAACAAATACTCTAAAGCGGCAAGATGTTGTGTATTCCTGCTAAAAACCGGAGATAAAACCACCATTCGTATTTGGGACAACGGCATTGGTTTCAATCCTGAAAAAGTAAAACAAGGCATTGGCCTGAAAAACATCAAGGAAAGAGTCAAGTCCTTAAACGGAGAATTAAAAATCAATTCAAGTCCAGAAAAAGGAACAACAATCGAAATTATCTTTTAACAACTAACTCTACTGGCCTTCCACCTGAATATACATTTCCGTAAACAATCCCTTCTAACATAATTTATAATTTGACAACTCCATAATTGAATAATTACAGGAGGTACAATATCATTTAGGTTTTACCCACAATACTTCCCCTCGTATGGAGGGCTGCCTAAAGGGCGGGGTAGTTAATATTGTAAATATCATACTCCCATTCTTTTCTCTTTATTCTTTACTCTTGCCCCAAATTTCCCATCCCAAAACATTAAATTTTAACAAAATAGGCAGTTAAACTACCTCATTTGTTAAATCCAATACCCCAAAAACACCACCTACATCCTTTTGCTTTTACATTTGATATTTCAGGAACTTAAATATCACTGTTGATGGAATACCCCCAATCTATCCCTGCTAAAACACAAAATGAAACATAAAATTGACAATGTAATGGAAACTGGTAAAACAAACAAAACTTATATAAAACACTTGATTTCAAGAATAAGCAAAACAGCAACAAAGTATTGTTTTCTTTTTAAAGAAAATGCCGGCTTTCAACTCAGACAGAAATTATGGAGCAAAAAAATTCTAGCTATACTGTTTGTGTTGATTTTCACAATTGGCAATTGTATGGTTACGGCACATTACTTGTCCAGTTTTTCATTTGAACTCAAAAATGATATGTTTTCCTATTTAGCCTTCATCATTCTTTCCATTTTTGCAATAATAATCATAAATGCTAAATGGATAAAAATAGTGGCAGAAAAATATGCCGATAGATTCTAGAAGACCACTCCATAAACTAGCTAAAGCGTCTCGCTGATGCCAATTGACTTTGGAGATAGCTAAATAACACAAAAAAACAGGAAAGCCGAAAACTCTATCAAAAAGTAGAATCTATGAGAAAGAAAAGAGGCATAAACAAAGGGTAATTTTTAAGTATATTTGAATACTAATTAACAGATGAAAAAAAGTAGTTTTTAATGAAAAATGGAGGTGGTCATTTTGAATTGGAATCAGGTGGTCACTTTAAATTGGAATTGGGTGGTCAATATCACTTGAATTTGCACACATTACCATAAAATATGGATTTCTATTCTAAAACAAAACTCACGCTTACATTTGCCGTAATCTCTATTTCGCCAATGGCCAATGTTTCTCTTGAAGCTGATTCGTCCATAGCCATTGAAGCCTTCATCGCGTATACTCGAGGCTGCGGATGATAGCCTTGTGAATTATCCTGTATCAATAGTGCCTTGCCCACTTTTTGCCCCAATACCGAAACAAAATCCTCTGCTTTTGCTTTGGCATCTTTAATGGCCAATTTTCGTGCATCGGATTGCAATTGCGCCATTTTGGATGACTTGAATTCTACATTGTCAATTCGGTTGATTCCTTCATTGACCAATCCTTCCATCAACACGTCATATTTAGACAAATCTCTCAATAAAATCTGTACCGATTGAGTTGCAATATAACTGTATTTCTTTTTGTCTGCATCATAGTTGGGATTCAAGGAAATGCGTTGGGTCTGAAAATCTTCTGTAGCAATATTCGACTTCTTGATAAATTTCAAGATGGCATCCATTTTTTTGTCATTCTCCTGCTTTACATCCGCAGCTTTTGTTCCTTTAGTTTCAATAGAAACGGAAATCGAGGCTTGGTCTGGAGCCACTTTCAGCTTTCCTTCGCCGGAAACATTAACCATTGGAACTTGTTTTTGGTCTTGCGCATAAGACATTGTCACAAATAAAATGCCCAGAATCAATAGTGCTTTTTTCATTTTAATAAATTTAATTAGTTTTTACAATCTGTATTCAAATCCTGTGCCAATTATAGTTTCCCCATTTTGGACATTACAAAAAGTATCACGATGGGAATAGCCAAAAGCACTACCATAACCGTGTTGTCTACAAACATGGCAGGTTCTTTCAACAAAGTAATCAAATAGCCGCCAATAGCGCCTCCAAAATGAGCCGTATGACCTATATTGTCGTTCTTGGCTTTCATTCCATAAATGGAATACAACAAATAGCCAATACCAAAAAGATAAGCCGGAATGGGAATGGGAATAAAAAACAAATACAAACTCATGCTGGGATCAATCAAAATCGCCGAATATAGAATCCCCGTAACTGCTCCAGATGCTCCAATTGCACGATAACTATAATCGTTTTTGTGCATCATCAAAGTGAGTAAACTCCCAAAAACTAGACTAGCCATATAAATCAAGAAAAAAGAAGCACTCCCAAAATAATTGATTACCACGGGAGCAAACATGAAAAGGGTAAACATGTTGAAAAACAAATGCCCCATATCGGCATGCAAAAAACCCGATGTCACCATTCTTATTTGATCACCGGCACGAATGCTTCCGATGTGAAATTCAAATTTCCTAAAAAATGCCACATCTTTAAATCCTTTTAAACTGAATAAAACAGTGACGGCAATAATTACAATTAAAATAGTGCTCATAAATTGTTGGCTAGTTTTTTTAAAGTGTAAATCTAATTAATATAATGCTCATAAAAACAGCTTGCTCTACACAAACTGTCATTCAAAAGCTTTTTTTGAATTATATTTGTGAAAATATTTTTACCTAATGCGTTTTATAGTTTACCTCATAGCCTACCCCTTTTTATGGTGCATTTCGATGTTGCCGTTTTCATTCTTATACTTGTTTTCAGATTTTACCTACCTAATCGTTTATTATATAATTGGTTATAGAAAAAAAACGGTTCGAGAAAACTTGGCGATGGCATTACCACATTTATCCGCTGAAGAAAGATTGACCATCGAAAAAAAATCGTTTCGTCATTTGTGCGACATGTTTCTCGAAATGATAAAAACAATGACCATTTCCAAAAGTGAAATAGAAAAACGTTTTATTTTTCCCAATATGGAAGTCTATAAAAAACTGGAAGAACAAGACAAAAGTATTGCCATGATGCTGGCACATTATGGGAGCTACGAATGGGTAATTTCGATGAATGCTTATGTAAAATTTAGTGCTTTTGCCATTTACAAAAAAATAGCCAATCCTTATTTTGACCAATTAGTTCGTGACATTCGATCCAAATTCAAGGCTTCACTCGTAACCACCAAAGAAACGATTCCAACCATCATCAACAATAACAAAAGCGGAAAACTGTCCATTTATGGATTTGCAAGCGATCAATCTCCAAAAATTACTTCTGCTTTTCATTGGCAAAAATTTATGGGAATTGAAGTCCCTGTTCATACCGGTGCCGAGATATTGGCAAAGAAATACAACATGAACATAATTTTCCTGAAAGTAAAAAAAGTGAAACGCGGTTTTTATGAAGCCCACTTTGAAGTGCTGTGCGAAAATGCCAAGGATGTGCCCAACTACGAAATCACGGATAAATTCCTGACCTTGGTGGAACAACAAATTTATGAAGCTCCGGAATATTATTTATGGACACATAAACGATGGAAACACAAAAGATAGTGACTGATTGTCTATACAAAAACTGAAAGACTTAGGGACTTTATAAAATCATTTCAACTTAATAAACACTTTTTTAAAATAGTGTCATAATCATAAAAAAACCACCTTTCTCAAGAATGTTCAAGAAAGGTGGTTTTGTATTTTAATCTTAGTCCAGAAAAAATTAGCCCAATTGAATTCCGTTTTCTTCCAGGATTTCGAAAAGATAAATACTATGGTTTGGGTCGTATTTCTCTACTCCACTTAGATACCATTTCTCGATTACATCAAGTTGATATGGTGTATAACCATCTGTATCTATGCTTAATCCCAACAAACCCGACAACAGGAAATCTTCCAACACTTTATTGTTGACGATCCTCTGTGGAATTCCTTCCTTGAGAGTACCGTTCATTTCCTCGTAATCCATCCTTCCAGAAATAAATCCAGAATTAAAGGCTTCATTGCCTTTTATACAATTGGCTTGAGGAAAAGGATTAATGCCTTTAGCATATCCTTCAAAATAATCTTGTCTATAGGCTGGGGTAAATATTTTTTTCGTACTCATATAGAATTTGGTTTCAAATTTCGTTTCAAACTTATTAACAATCTTTAACTTAACATCTAAAAATCGTTTAAAGGAAAAAATACTCTTTAAATTACAAGCTCTATGCCGTTTATCGATAAAAAAAGAAATAATTCAAACGCCTCCTCATAATTCATAAACACTGCCAAATAATTAATTTATTGTAATAAAGGCGGGTTTCAAAAAACCTTGAGTCCCCTTCAACAACAAGAATACTTTTGCTTAATTCCAAAAAAAACACTTGTAAAATTATATTTATTAAAAAAACACGAAATATTATTTTTATGTATTGAATAAATCCATAGTTTTGTTAAACAATCGGTTGTTTTAAACAATCGGTTGTATGATTAAATTCTATTTAACTAACAACCACTTAAAACTTTAAATCATGATTAAAAAATTACTTTTTTTACTGGTAGCTGTAACAGGCACTTCATTGACAATGAATGCACAAAATTTATTATTAAACGGCAATTTTGAAACTGGAACTGGAGATGTTTTCCCGAATTGGACAAAACTCAATGGAGGCACAAGTTTAACGTCTGAAGCTGTAGAGATTCATGGAGGTTTAAGAGCATTAAAAGCTGTACCAACTGGAGTTGCAGGAGAACAATGGAAGGTACAACTGGAAAGCGATGCAGTAACAACTGTAATTGGAAAAACCTACGAACTAAGTATGTGGGTAAAAGGAGCAACAACAGGAAATACAGTGCGTTTTTCCAATAACATTGTTACTTATGGTTCTGATATTGCTGTAACAACAACTTGGCAAAAAATTTTTTACACAATTACAGCAACTACAACGACCACAAAGATTAGATTAGAATTAGGAGGAAACACTACTGCTGCAAATACCTTTTATGTTGACGACGTAGCAATGATTGATATAACTGCAACGTCTAAAGATTTTATATTAAATGGTAATCTTGAACTTGGATCAGGAGATGCAACTACAAATTGGTCAAGAGCCAATAATCCAGGCGGAAATAGTATTGTAGCCGAAACCGTAGAAGTTCACGGAGGAACAAGAGCATTAAAAGCAATATCATCGGGCTTACCTACTGCACAATATACTGTACAATTAATTAGTGATGCAATGACATTAGAAGTTGGGAGATCTTACACTGCAAGTATGTGGATAAAAGCGGCTAGTGCTGGAAATACTGTACGCTTTTCCACAACTGCCACAAGTGCAAACTTTGGCCCAGACACGACTATAGGGACAACTTGGCAACAAATTTCATATACTTTTGTTGCAAAAGCCGCTTCAACAAAACTTAACATAGACCTAGGGGGTAGTGGAAATACATTCTATTTTGACGACATCACTTTTATTGGAGCTTCTCCATTAAGTACAAAAAAATTTGATACAAGTGACCAAACTGTTTTTTACCCAAATCCTGTCAAAGACAATTTGAACATCAATTCCGATCAGACCATAAAATCAATAACCATTACCGACCTTGCTGGAAAAACGGTTCAAACCATCAAAGCCGAAAATATTCAATCGATAGATTTGTCTGGCTTAAATAATGGAATGTATATTTTATCTACAGATACCAACAAACAATTCAAGTTTTTGAAAAACTAAATATCCATAATTAACTAACCCAAAAAAACCAGCCCAATTACGAGCTGGTTTTTGTTTTTATTTCAGAAAAATACCTTGCCTCAATTCGTTTAATATCCTTTATTGAACTCCGTGCCCAAGCCAAACGTTTTTCCAAAATCTCGGCTTCGGATAAATGCCAATCGATATCTGATTGTCGCAATCTATTGGTTAGGTTTTGAATAATTATTGCCGCCGAAACTGAAATATTCAAACTTTCGGTAAAACCCGCCATCGGAATTTTGAGAAAACCATCGGCTCTTTGCATAATTTCTTCCGACAATCCGTCTCGTTCCGTTCCAAAAAACAAAGCGCTGGGTTTCGAAATATCAAAATCATCTAACAGACAATCATTTTCGTGGGGCGTGGTGGCGATAATTTGGTAGCCTTGGTTTTTCAACGTATCCACACAATTGGTCACATTGTCGAATTTATTGATGTCAACCCATTTCTGTGCTCCCATCGCAATTTCCTTGTCGATGCTTTTGCCATAACGCTGTTCAATCACGTTCAATTCCTGGATGCCAAAAACCTCGCAACTGCGCATCACGGCACTGGCATTGTGCATTTGAAAAACATCTTCCACAACAACCGTAAAATGTTTGGTTCGATTTTCCAGAACATTCAAAAATCTTTCTTTTCGATTATCAGTCAGGATATTTTCAAGAAAAGCGAGATACTCTAAATCAATCATAGTGCAACATTATTATTTTTGGTAAAAATAGTAAAAAGGAGTAGTTTTATTTCCAATTAAAAAATCAAAAAAAATCTGCAAATCTGCGATAAAACATTTTAAAATGAAAAAGAAACTAGTCGTCTTGACAGGAGCCGGAATCAGTGCCGAAAGCGGAATCAAAACCTTTCGTGATGCCGATGGACTTTGGGAAGGACATAATGTTATGGACGTGGCAACACCCGAAGGTTGGCAGAAAAACCCTGAATTGGTACTTGATTTTTACAACCAAAGACGCCAACAATTACACGAAGTACTACCCAATCTTGGGCATCAAATTTTGGCGGAATTAGAAAATGATTTCGAAGTTTACATCATTACCCAAAACGTGGACAACTTGCACGAAAAAGCAGGAAGTTCAAATGTACTACATCTTCACGGGGAATTATTGAAAGTGAGAAGTACAAAAGATCATAATTACATTTTGGATTGGCAAGAAGATTTGATTCTGGGCAATGTTGATACGAATGGAAATCAATTGCGACCTCATATTGTTTGGTTTGGCGAAGAAGTTCCCGCTTTGGATGAAGCCGTAACTATTGTCGAAAAAGCAGATATTCTGGTTATAATCGGGACTTCACTCCAAGTTTATCCTGCGGCAGGTTTGATGAATTATGCCAATGCATCAATTCCAGTTTATTATATCGACCCAAAGCCGGCGCAAATATATGACTTGCCAAATGACATTAAAATCATCGCTGCAACTGGCTCAGAGGGAATGAAAATGGTTCGAAAAGACCTTGAAAAAATGAAAAAGCAATTTCAAAAATCAATCTAAAAATCAATTTCAATTTTAAATCTTAATCCGCTATCTTTGCACCTTTCTAAAAAACCGCTAACAATGACAATCTTAAACGAATTAAACGCCGTATCGCCAATCGACGGAAGATACAGAAGCAAAACCAGTTCACTTTCTAAATATTTTTCCGAAGAAGCTTTAATCAAATACCGCGTATTGGTTGAAATTGAATATTTTATTACGCTTTGCGAAATTCCTTTACCTCAACTAAAAGACGTAAACCCGAATGTATTCGAAAGTTTGCGTGACATTTATAGAAACTTCTCTACCGAAAATGCACTTTGGATAAAAGAAACCGAAAAAGTAACCAACCACGATGTAAAAGCGGTTGAATATTTTATCAAAGACGCTTTCGAAAAACTGGGATTATCTCAATTCAAGGAATTCATCCACTTTGGATTGACTTCACAAGATATCAACAATACAGCTATTCCGCTTTCAACCAAAGACGCTTTCGAAAAAGTATATATGCCGTCATTAATCTCTTTGACCTCAAAGTTAAAAGAATTAAGTATTGAATGGAAGGACGTTCCAATGTTGGCCAGAACTCATGGACAACCTGCTTCACCAACTCGTTTGGGTAAAGAAATTGGTGTTTTCGTGGAGCGTTTGGAAGAGCAAATGCGTTTGTTGTTCAACATTCCTTTTGCTGCCAAGTTTGGTGGAGCAACAGGAAATTACAACGCCCATCACGTAGCGTATCCACAAATTGACTGGAGAAAATTTGGTAGCACATTCGTGGAAGAAAACCTTGGTTTACACCACTCCTTCCCTACTACACAAATCGAACATTACGATCACTTTGCTGCCTTTTTTGATGCGTTGAAAAGAATCAACACCATCATTATTGATTTGGACAGAGATATTTGGACGTATGTTTCAATGGAATATTTCAAGCAAAAAATCAAGGCGGGAGAAATTGGTTCATCGGCAATGCCACACAAAGTAAACCCTATTGATTTTGAAAACTCTGAAGGAAACTTGGGAATTGCCAATGCTATTTTCGAACACCTTTCAGCTAAATTACCGGTTTCAAGATTGCAACGTGATTTAACGGACAGTACCGTTTTGAGAAACATTGGTGTACCTGTGGGACATACTTTAATCGCTTTCGAAGCTACTTTGAAAGGTTTGAACAAACTTTTGTTGAACGAACCAAAATTCCACGAAGATTTAGAGAAAAACTGGGCAGTTGTGGCCGAAGCGATTCAAACAATTTTACGTCGCGAGGCTTATCCAAATCCTTATGAAGCCTTGAAAGGTTTGACCAGAACCAACGAAGCTATCACCAAAGATTCGATTCACGAATTTATTGGAACATTAGAAGTTTCCGCAGAAATTAAAGCAGAATTGATGCAAATCACGCCAAGTAATTTCTTGGGGATTTAATAAAACATAAGCTGTGGTTAATACCAAACTAAAAATTAACCACAGATTAAAAAGATTATCACAGATTTCCCTAATAATGCACATAAAATCTGTGTGAATCTGTGCAATCAGTGGCAAAAAAACATTTAAAAGTACAAAGCAATTATGAAGAATTCTATTCTAAAAATCGTATTGCTTTGTACTTTTTTAATTTTATTTTCTTGTGAAAAGGAAAAACCTAAACCAAAACCAAAAGTTAAACCCAGTATTGCAGGAGTCATTTTGTCCTTTGACGATGCTTATGTAAACGCTTGGTTTGACACGGATCAGGAACTAAAAAAATATTCCTGGAAAGGCACTTTTTTTGTTTCCAAAATAAACACCTTGAAGCATTACCAAATCCAGAAACTTCTTCAATTACAAAAAGAAGGACACGAGATTGCGGGTCACGGACTTCATCACTACAACGCAGCCGATTTTACCCGTGTTCATACCATTAATGAATATATGGATCAAGAAATTAATCCGATGTTGAAATTAATGAGTTTTTATGGTTTAAAAGTTTCTTCATTTGCATATCCGTATGGCGGTCGAACAAAAAAACTGGACGCTGCTTTATTGAAAAAATTCAAGATTATAAGGGGACGAGCATTTTGCGAAGAAGTTGCCAACAAACAAGGATGCTATTACAACAACTCTAATTTAGTTTTCAGTTTCAGTATTGATGACACCCATAACCACTTTAATATTCCGCATCTCTTGCAATTATTGGATTATGCCAAGAAGAACAATAAAATTTTGATCCTGAATAGCCACAAAACCGTAAAAAACGTGACCGCGGATTATCAGACGAAAAATGCAACATTGGAACTTATTTGCCAATACATCAAACGCAACAACATGAAGTTTTACACTTTGTCTGATTTGAACAAGTTGAAATAAAAACAATTTCAATACTCATCAATTCCTTTTGAAAATGAATATTAAATCTTTTCAAAAGGTTTTTGCTTTAAAAACAAGTTTCATAAAAGCTATTTTAACAAAGTTTAACTTTTGAAATAAAGTTTTTTTGTAACTTACCAAAATACAAAAAGAACAGTAAACACAACTATACGCCTATGAGTCCAGCAGAAAAAGCAGCAGAAATTTCACATCACTTGCAGCCATTAATCAGCGATTTGGGATTGATTCTCATGACTGCTGGAATTGCCGTTTTGATTTTTAAAAAATTAAAACAACCCCTTGTTTTGGGTTATTTAATTGCGGGTTTTTTGGCCGGAAACCATTTTGATTTTTTCCCTTCAGTAAAAGAAATCAAAAGCGTGGAGGTTTGGGCCGAAATTGGCGTCATCTTTTTGTTGTTCAGTTTGGGTCTCGAATTCAGCTTCAAGAAATTAATGAAAGTGGGCGGAACGGCCTCCATTACTGCGGGAACACAAATTGTTACCATGTGTATTCTGGGTTATGCCGTTGGCCAATGGATGGATTGGTCTCAAATGGACAGTATTTTTTTGGGCGTGATTCTCTCCATATCTTCTACCACGATTATTTTAAAATCCTTTGATGAATTAGGTGTAAAAACCCAAAAGTTTGCTGGAATAGTCATTGGCTCCTTGATTGTTCAAGACATACTGGCCATTTTAATGATGGTTTTATTGTCAACAGTTGCCGCGAGCAGCCAGTTTTCTGGAACCGATCTTTTAATGTCCGTATTAAAACTCGTGTTTTTCCTCGTGATTTGGTTTTTGGGAGGTATTTTTATCATTCCAACAGTACTCAAAAAAACCAAACATTTACTGACCGACGAAATGTTGCTTATCATTTCATTGGCCTTGTGCTTGACAATGGTCAGCTTGGCTGCAAATGTTGGTTTTTCGCCTGCGCTTGGTGCTTTCATAATGGGCTCCATCATTGCAGAAACCACGCAGGCCGAGCATATTGAACATTTGGTAAAACCCGTAAAAGATTTGTTTGGAGCCGTTTTTTTTGTGTCAGTCGGGATGTTGATCGCCCCCGAGGCCTTGTACGAGCATGCTATTCCTGTAGTAATCCTTTCATTTGTCACCATTTTTGGACAATCCATCAGTTCCACTTTTGGAGCTTTATTATCGGGGCAACCCTTGAAAGATTCCATAAGAACAGGAATGAGTTTGTCACAAATTGGGGAATTTTCTTTTATCATTGCCACTTTGGGCGTGACATTGAAAGCCACAAATTCTTTTTTATATCCAATAGTGGTGGCGGTTTCGGCCGTTACGGTATTTACGACCCCATTTATGGTTAAATATTCGCTGCCTTTTTCTGAATATTTGGCACATAATTTACCCCGTAAATGGACCAAACGAATCGAACGCTATTCCGCCAGTACCCAAGCGATAAAAACAGTTAGTTTATGGCAAACCGTAATCAATGCTTTTTTGATTCAGGTAGTTGCACTTGTCGTAATCATTCTTGGCATTATTTTGCTTTCTTCCCGCTACATATTGCCTTTGGTGAAAGATTATCATTTGGGGAATTCTATGGGAGCCTTGATAACATTGAGTATAATAGCCCCTTTTTTGTGGGCACTTGCTTTTCGAAGAGTAGCCATCAGGGAAGTAGAACAATTAATGCAAGACCGTAAATCCCGCGGCCCATTGACGATGCTGTTTTTCATACGCATTTTATTGTCCATTTTCTTCATTGGTTTGTTGTTGAACTTCTTCTTCTCTCCAAAAATTGCTTTGATTGCATTAATAATTGCAGTCATAATTTATTTGCTTTTCCAAAAGAAACTACACGTTCAATACCACAAAATCGAGAATCATTTCTTGGCCAATTTACACGGCAGGGAAATAGACAGGGCCAAAAGAAGTCGAAGCGATTTAACGCCTTGGGATGGTCACATGGCGGTTTTTGATATTGCTGACGAATCCAATATAGCGGGAAAAACATTGAAAAACCTGAAACTCCGAGAACTATTGGGCGTGAATATTGTCTCCATCAAAAGAGGTGAAATCACTATTCATATCCCTCAGGCCAATGAGCGTATTTTCCCGGGAGACGAAGTTTGTGTCATTGGAACTGATGAACAAGTCCAGGAATTCAAAAAATATCTGGACAAACATGAAATGGACGTTTCTCCAGTAATCAAAGATCCCGATATTGTTTTGCGTCAAATCGAATTAAAAAATCACGTTTTCCACGGAAAGAGTATCAAAGAATCTAGACTACGCGAGAAAACAAAAGGACTGATTGTGGGCATCGAAAAAAGAGGAAACCGAATCTTGAACCCGGAATCCTATGTCATTCTGGAAAAAGACGACATCCTGTGGATTGTGGGAGACCGAAAACTTTTGACGGATTTGGTTCACGATTAAACTATTACAATCAGAATAAAAAAAAGGTGCAAGAACTGAATCTTGCACCTTTTTGACTTTTATAATTTACCTCGATTCTTTGACTTCTTGGCAAAAAATTATCTCGAATAATTCGGAGCTTCTTTTGTGATGGTCACATTATGCGGATGACTTTCGTTGATACCACTGGCAGTAATGCGAACAAAACGACCTGAATCTTGCAAAGTCGCAATGTCTTTGGAACCACAATATCCCATACCGGCACGAAGACCACCTATGAATTGTTGCATGCTTTCGTTCAACTCTCCTTTATAAGGCACGCGACCCACGATTCCTTCCGGCACCAGTTTCTTCACATCGTCTTCCACGTCTTGGAAATAACGGTCTTTCGAACCTTCCTGCATCGCTTCAACAGAACCCATTCCTCGATAAGACTTGAATTTTCTTCCTTCAAAAATGATGGTTTCTCCTGGAGATTCCATTGTTCCGGCCAATAATGACCCTAGCATCACGCAATCAGCACCTGCAGCAATCGCTTTAGGAATATCTCCCGTGTAACGAATTCCACCATCGGCAATCACGGGAACTCCAGTCCCTTTTATGGCTGCAGCTACTTCAAGAACGGCAGAAAATTGAGGAAAACCAACACCTGCAACGATTCTGGTTGTACAAATAGAACCAGGTCCTATTCCTACTTTCACGCCATCGGCACCATTTTCCACTAAATATTTGGCAGCTTCTGGAGTGGCGATATTTCCAACAATAACATCAAGATTTGGAAATTTGGCTTTCACGGCTTTCAATACATCCACCACGCCTTTTGTATGTCCGTGGGCGGTATCAATAATTACGGCATCTACTCCGGCGTTAACCAAAGCAGTAGCTCTTTCGACTGCATCGGCAGTAACTCCCAAAGCGGCAGCTACTCTCAAACGACCAAATTTATCTTTATTGGCATTTGGTTTTTGGGTCAATTTAGTGATGTCTCTAAACGTGATTAAACCAACCAACTCGTTTTTGGCATTTACAACCGGTAATTTTTCGATTTTATATCCTTGCAAAACAACCTCGGCTTGTGCCAATGAAGTTCCTTCGGCAACGGTAACCAAGTTTTCACTTGTCATTATTTCGACGATAGGTCTTGCATTGTTTTTTTCGAAACGCAAATCCCTGTTGGTAACAATTCCTTTCAAAATTCTATTTTCGTCCACAATTGGAATACCACCAATACCATATTCTTTCATGGCACTTTTGGCATCGGCAACTGTAGAAGTCAATGGTAAAGTAACTGGATCGATGATCATGCCGGACTCGGCACGTTTTACTTTGCGAACTTTGGTAGCTTGCTGTTCGATAGTCATATTCTTGTGCAAAACACCTATTCCTCCTTCTTGAGCCATGGCAATTGCCATATCACTTTCGGTAACGGTATCCATGGCTGCGGACACAATTGGAACATTAAGCGTAATATTTCTGGAGAATTTTGATTTAATACTTACTTCGCGGGGAAGTACATTCGAATAATTCGGAACTAATAATACATCATCGTAAGTTAAACCTTCGCCGATAATCTTTGAGTTATGTGCTATCATTGCAATTTGAAGTTGTAGTTAAATTGCGTGCAAATTTAAGCAATCTTAAGCAGATATACATTATAAATAAAAAATTAAATCTGTAGTACATCTATTTTTCTAATTATAACCTGGGTTTGATTCTAAAAAACAGCACAAATTTTTCAATGGAAAAATCAAATCATTCACTGTTAATAACGTTCTAAAGAAGAAGTTCGAAACAAATTTCGTTTAGTCAGGCGTATTTTTATCTGGAAAAATGATATTGAACCCCAATTGAAAGGACAAACTATTGGCCTTGCTAATATCCTGATATTCCAAAAGGTTGTCGGCAAGAACATAAAAATTGACTTTACCAATGGTAGTCGACAATCCCAAACCAATATTTTTGGAAGAAAAAGAATCAACCGTATAAGTGGCTTTCATTTCCAACGAATCGAAAAACCTCCTTCTATAATAAGCAGTCAAAGCCATAAGCGGCGATCGTGGTGCCGACATTGCAAACAACTGCGCTCCAACGGAATTCTTGTAAACCATTTCATTGTCACCTAGACAATTACATTCGGAATCCCTGCCGTCCCCAAAAGAATATTGGATGGAAGAATTAAATTTTAAAGGCCTCCAAGTAGTGTATTTATAATTTAATGTGTCCAAAGGAATGGCATCCTCAAATTCTTGTACCAAATCATTTGTGTTTCCGGCAATAAAATCAGGCGTCAATCCTTCTGCTTTATAATATCCTTTATAACTGTAACTCTGGAATTCCTTGGTGTGACTAATAAAACCAATATCTATTAAACTTGCCGTAAATTGAACATTTTTTCGAGGATAATAGGTCAACCCCAAATCCAATCCCAAACCTAGATTTCCTCCTAAAAAAGCCTTTTTCATAATATCACTATTGACATTTCCCGCATAATTATCGATATAATTTGTAAATCCAGAGGTATTGACCAACATATCTGATGAAATAACCTGCTCATAGATGGAATTAGTACCCTGAATGGTGTAGAAATAACCTGAGTTTTTTGTCGAAGAAACATTAAAAATACTCGAATAAATCTTGGCACGAGCACCCAGAATTAATTCTTCATTTACATTTTTATGAATCCCAAAATGAAAAACAGAAAGCATTTCTCCTCTGGTAGTCAAATCGCCCAAATCGAAAACTTTGCCCAAATGAGGCTGGTTTCCGTCCAAAGCCAATATGGCAAAATCTTTAGGCACATAAGTGAATACATCCATTTCTTGGTACATTCCAAAAGAGACATAAGAGCCTTCCTGCCAATCCCCCAATTTAAAACCGCCGCTAAAGATTTCCAATTGTTCATTTATGGAAACCTTGTCGTTTCTTGAAGTAGAAAACACGACATTTCTCAGTTTGACATTAAAATCAACTCCATTGTCGGCAAACAAATCATATACGGAAAAACCACTGGAACCCACATTTGTAGAAATTCCAGACAACAAAGGAATGCCTACAAACCAATTGTATTTAACATCGGAACCTGGATTTGTCAACAAAGATTGGGGTGTCGAAGTGAAATTGTATAAAATTTGCCTGTTTTGCGAAAAGCAACTAAATGCCACAAAAAAGATGAAAAGCAATACTGTTTTTCTCATTCCACTACAAAATAAAGAGTGGCACTTGAACGCAATTTCAAACTCCCCAAACTATTCTCGCTCAAAGCTGGCCCAGGCAACAAGGTAACAACAAAAGCAACCTTGGAAGTTTTTTTCAATAAATCAAGTTTGACATTTTGAAATATTTCGGTTTTTGTGACCAAGTTTTGTGTGCCGGAATAGGCCGGGATATTAAATGGAATGGTGTAAATAGCTGCATTATTGGCATCAACAAAAAAAATATTAATCCTGAAACCTCTATTTATGGTATTGTTATATTCGAAAAAGAAATCGGCCCTGGTCAGGTTTTCATCAAAAAACGATTCTTTGAAAACATCAAAATCCATCAAATCACCAGACACGGTTTGTTCCACTCCTCCATCCACAAATTGATGGGCTTGAACATCAAAAGTCGCTAGATTTGTAACAACAACAGGTTCCAACTTCAAATCATTGACCTGATTGAAATCTAAATCGCTGGAACACGATAGAGAAAAAATGCAGAGGAAAACTATTCCTATTTTTTTTTTCATGCTATTCAATATCTTGGAAAAGTTAGAGATACAACGAAGTTATTGGTTTTTTATTATTTTCTAATGAAAGGCCTTGAATATTTTTGTAGCTTCATTGTAAGCACTTTCAAAACTCATGGCGCTTACATTTGTGTTTTCTTTTTTCGAAGTAAAATACGAGACTAATTTCTCGGTAGGCATATTGCCCGTCAGGATATCTTTGGCCATTGGACAACCGCCAAAACCCTGAATCGCACCATCAAAACGACGGCAACCCGAATTATAGGCTGCATCCATTTTTTCGAACCATTTATCCGGCGTGGTGTGGAGATGGGCTCCAAACTCAATCTTGGGATATTTTGGAATTAAATGTGAAAACAAATACTGGATAACCTCTGGTGTTGAACTGCCGACAGTATCCGAAAGCGAAAGTATCTTCACTCCCATATTGGATAATTTTTCCGTCCATTCGCCCACGATTTCCACGTTCCAGGGATCACCATACGGATTCCCAAATCCCATCGAAAGATACGCCACGACTTCTTTATTGCTTTTCTCCGCAATCTCCATGATTTCTTCCAAAGTTATTACGGATTCTGCTATGGTTTTATGGGTATTACGCATTTGGAAATTCTCCGAAATCGAAAATGGAAATCCCAAATACTGAATGGATTTATGTTGCGAAGCGGCAATTGCTCCTTGTGTATTGGCAATAATGGCCAATAATTTACTTTGTGTTTGCGATAAGTCCAGTTGTGCCAAAACTTCGGCAGTGTCCTGCATTTGAGGAATGGCTTTAGGCGAAACAAAACTCCCAAAGTCTATGGTATCGAAACCCACACGCAACAACGATTGGATATAACTTACTTTTCGAGCCGTGGGGATAAATGTCTTTATTCCTTGCATGGCATCACGAGGGCATTCGATAAGTTTTATTGCTTCCATAGAAAACCAAAGATAAGGCAAAATCAGATTTCAGGAAATCGTTTTTTATTAATTTTTCAAACACATAAATATTACGCTTTTTGGTAATAATACAAATTATTACACTTTTTGGTAATAATAGAAATTATTACACTTTTTGGTAATAATTAAGAATGACAAATTGTTTTTTGAATTAATTTTTTAATTACATTTGAAATATGATAGGCATAATTACAGGAGACATAGTCAATTCAAGGAAATTATCATCCAAAATTTGGATCGATGGTTTAAAGAATTTATTGAATACTTTTGGTGAAAACCCAGTAGAATGGGACATCTACAGAGGTGACGAATTCCAGTTGGAAGTCAAAAATCCTGAAGAAGCCCTGATTATTGCTCTACAGATAAAATCTTATTTTAAAACGTTGAAACTTGACGTGAGAATGAGCATTGGTTTTGGAGACATAACCTATAAAGCGAAGAAAATTTCTGAAAGCAATGGTACTGCTTTTATACGTTCAGGAGAACTTTTTGAAACATTAAAAAAACAAAAAAATAATTTGGCCATCAATTCTGGCAACGAAGTATTCGATACAGAAATCAATTTGATGTTGCGATTGAGCTTGACTTTCATGAACAATTGGCTGGTACAATCAGCTGATTTTGTTTTGACGGCTATCGAAAACCCATCACTTTCGCAAGAAGAAATTGGGGTAAAACTAGGAATTAATCAAGCTGCCGTTAGTAGAAGAAGAAAACGTGCCCAATTTGATTTAGTGATGGAAATGGAAAATTATTTTAGAAATAAAATCAAAACCATCAGCACATGATTATTTTTGTAAAACTGCTTTTGGCGCATTTGTTAGGCGATTTTTTATTGCAACCCACTTCTTGGGTTTTGGATAAAGAAAATAAAAAACACAGAAGTAAATACCTCTATATTCACACTGTTTTACATGGGATTTTAGCTTGGTTATTCGTTGGCGAAATCGCTTTTGGCTGGTTTGCGCTAGCATTGGCTTTAGCACACGGATTCATAGATTTTTTGAAATTGAAATTCCAAAAGAAGAAAACAAAACGGAATTGGTTTGTGGCAGATCAAATTTTACATTTGATAACCATTGTTATAATCGCAAGTCTTTATAAAAACTTGTCCATTGATTTTACCAGTTTCAATAACCAGTTTTGGATCCTGATTACCGGAATTTTATTTCTGACAAAACCCACTTCGATAATCATCAAAAATATCATTTCGATTTGGACGCCAGAAAGCAATAACAAAAAAGACAATTCTCTGGAAAACGCCGGTAATTACATTGGAATATTTGAACGCCTATTTGTTTTTTGTTTTATACTCACAGGACATTTTGAAGCCATCGGATTTTTATTGGCCGCAAAATCTATTTTCCGTTTTGGCGATTTGAAAGAAGCCAAAGACCGAAAACTGACCGAATATGTACTTATCGGAACTCTTTTAAGTTTCGGAATTGCTTTACTGACGGGACTTTTAGTGCAATTTGGTTTATTGCATTCCTTTTAAAATCTTCTTGTTGATTGCCTTTATCAATGCTGGTCCTTCATAAATAAAACCGGTATAAAGTTGGACTAAACTAGCTCCCGCTTCGAGTTTTTCCAGGGCATCTTCTGGCGAATGAATTCCTCCCACTCCAATAATTGGAAATGCTTTGTTGCTTTTCTCGGAAAGAAAACGAATCACTTCAGTAGAGCGTTTTCCTAATGGTTTTCCAGACATTCCACCAGTTTCAATTTTGTTTTCGGATTGCAAACCTTCACGTGACAAAGTGGTATTGGTTGCAATGACTCCCGCAATTTTGGTTTCTTTTACAATATCTATGATGTCCAATAATTGGGAATCGGTCAAATCTGGAGCGATTTTCAACAGGATTGGTTTTTGCTTCGGCTTTGTCAAATTTTGATTTTGCAAAGTTTGCAATAATTGTTTCAGCGGCTCTTTTTCTTGTAGTTCACGTAGGTTAGGCGTGTTTGGCGAACTCACGTTTACCACAAAATAATCGACATAATCGTATAAGGCATCAAAGCAAATCAAGTAATCAGAAGTGGCGTCTTCATTGGGAGTCACTTTGTTTTTTCCAATATTTCCACCAACAAGCACTCCTTTATTCTTCTTCAATCGCTCAACAGCTTTTTGAACACCTCCATTATTGAAACCCATTCTGTTGACAAGGGCGTTGTCTTCTTTTAAACGAAAAATACGTTTTTTTGGATTACCCTCTTGTCCTTTTGGCGTAAGCGTGCCAATTTCGATAAATCCAAAACCCAGGTTGGACAATTCATTAAACAAGGAAGCGTCTTTATCCATTCCAGCGGCCAATCCTACAGGATTTTTGAACTTCAATCCGAAGACTTCTTTTTCCAATCGTTTGTCGTCGACAACATACAATGATTTAAAAAGCGATGGAATTCCAGGTATTTTAGATAGATTTCTAATTAATGAAAAAGTAAAATAATGAACCTTCTCAGGATCAAAACAAAAAAATATTGGGCGAATAATTTGTTTATACATAATTAATGTGTGTTGATGTGCAAAAGTAAAATTATCTATTCGATTTTGTAAATATTTAAGAAAAACATTTATAAAAATATTCCCCTTTGAATCGAAAACGTTTGAGTTAAATTATTGATTTCAAGCAAAATTTAAGCTTTTGTTAAGAATAAAGCAATGTGCAAAATAAATACCATTAGGACAAAAAAATAACTAACTATCTAAAAATCAATTTTTTTTAAAAGGATAAAACCCGCTTTTATCATCGGAAGAAGAATTTAACTTTTATAACAATAAATTAAAAAATATCATAATTAATCAGTAAAATAATAAAAAAACAATGTTTATTCAAATAAATATCCATAATATGACAATTGTCATATTAATCGTTAAACGATAAAAATATCTTTGTTAAAGAAAAATGTCACAGAATTCTACAACTAAAAAAAGTTAAAATTTATTTAAATAATTTAAATTAAAAACAATGACTACTTCACAAATTTCAAAATCTTTTACAATACTTTTAGCAAGTATTCTATTCACAATCTCCGGCGTTGCAAATGCACAAAACGCTTCCGTCATTTCACAAAATTCCTCCTTTATAGTACATGGCACTTCGACAATCCATGAATGGGATATGAAGACTACTAAATTCAACGGAGAATTAGGATTAAACGCAGCCAAACAGATTAATGCTGCCTCAATAAAAGTAGAAGTTAAATCTCTAAAAAGCGGCAAGGATGGTATGGATGACAAGGCTTATGAAGCATTCGACATCAAGAAAAATCCATACATCACTTTTCAGTTGACCGAAGTTTCTCCTGTAAAATTATCAGAAGGTGATACCGAAGTCACTTTAACAGGAAACTTGACCACGGCAGGAACAACAAGAAAAGTTAGCTTTAAAACAATTGCCAAAATCACCAAATCTGGTGACTATCAACTTAAAGGAAGTCTTCCATTAAAAATGACCGATTTTAAAATGAAACCACCAACAGCCATGTTTGGAACCATTAAAAGCGGAGATGCAGTTACCATAAAATTCGACGTAACCTTCAAAGGATAATTATACAATAAAATAAATTTAAAATTAAAATCATGAAAAAAGTATTTAAAACTTCATTAATAGCTGCAGCTATCTGTCTTTCAGGTAACATGATGGCTCAAAACGTAACTTTTGGCAATATACAAAACCAAATAAAAAGAGACCAGAGAGGCATAAACCAATTTGACGTGAAAAAAGACAGTGTGGAATTCAAAGGAATTAGCATTGATTTAGGTGGTGCATTCAACATGGATTTCCAAGCAATTAATTCATTCAATGACCAACCTACAAATTTTCCGGCTCCTTCAGATATTACTGGATATAGATTAATGAACCAGGAAAACAATTTCAACCTTCCTTCAGCTGATATGGCCATTGGAGCCCAATTGTTTGACGGTGTAAGAGTAAATCTAGATGTTTATTTATCTTCAAGACACCACAACGAAACTTATGTAAAAGGTGGATACTTGCAAATTGACAAGTTAGACTTCATCAAAAAAGATTTTATGGCAGATTTAATGAAATATACTACGATCAAAATCGGACAAATGGAGAACAACTTCGGTGATGCCCACTTCAGAGCTTCGGATAATGGTAATACAATTAAAAATGCGTTTGTTGGGAACAACATCATGAATTCATTCACTACTGAAATGGGAATGGAAGTGTATTACAACAGAAGCGGATTGGTAAGCATGTTGGGAATAACTAATGGAAATTTAAATCAAGGTACCAACGAAGTGACTTTTACTCCTGGTCCAGATAAACAAACAACAGTTAGTCCTTCAATCTTGGCTAAATTAGGATATGACAAACAAATCAACCAAGATTTGAGAGTAAGACTTACAGGTTCTTACTACCATAATGCAAACTTGGGTAACGCAAACATTTATTCAGCTAATAGATCAGGATTTGGTTACTGGGGTGTATTGAACAATAGCGCTTATACAAATAACGGCGTTGCTGTTCCTGCTAACTACAACGCGAAATCTACACCAGAAGCAACATTCAACCCTGCTTTTGGTAACTGGGCTACTTCTTATATGATTAACCCATTTGTAAAATACAAAGGTCTTGAATTCTTTGGAACTGTCGAATTAGCTTCAGGAGGAGACAAAGCTGGTTCTGATGACAAACGTACTGCCAACCAATATGCTGGAGAGCTTGTTTACAGATTTGGACAAACAGAAAAATTCTTTTTAGGAGCAAAATACAATACTGTATCCGGGAAACTTTCTAATGCTGATGCAAATGAAGTTAGTGTAAACAAAGTTGAAGCAAGCGCCGGTTGGTTTATGACTAAAAATATCTTGGCAAAATTACAATATGTTAGCCAAAACTATAATGATTACTCACAATATGTAGGAACTCCAGCTTCTGGAAATGCAAACAACTTTTACGGTGGTAAATTCAATGGTTTAGTATTTGAAGCCACAATTGCATTCTAACAAAAATTCCATTAAAACTGGCAAGAAATTGTCTTGCCAGTTTTTTATAAAAACGTCTTATTTTATCTGTCATGAAAAGGCTTATTAGATTTCTGGTATTATCTTTCATCATATTTCAGTCAGCGACAGCCCAATCTCTGGTTACTGCAGAAATACAAAAAAACAGTTCTTTGACCATTAATGGATCAACAAACCTATTGTCTTTCAAAATATATCAAGACGGAGACAAACTATCCAGAAACAAATTTACGGTTGCAACCACTCAAAATCAAAACAAAATATTTGTAACCCAAAATCAACTTTCGGTAATAGTCAAAAATTTTGTTTCCACTAATGTCTTGGCATTAAGAGATTTTTTCAAATTATTAAAATCTGATATCTCTCCTACCCTGCAAGTTCAACTCAGTTCTTTGGATTTACAACCCATCAATCAAAAGGGGAAAGTGTATAATGGTCAAGCAATAGTAAACATTACGATTACTGGCAAAACCAAACAATATGCAGTTCCAATTTCTTTCAACAACAATGGCAATGTTTACATAGTTGATGGTTGCAAAAAAATGAGCATACGCGATTTTGGTCTAACGCCGGAAACAAAAATGATGGGAATGATAAAAGTAAGCGAATGGATCGACGTTGATTTTCATATTATTTGTAAAATATCAACCAACAGAGAAATTGCAGCACTATAAAAATAGAGCTTAAAAAAAATAAAGTTTTTTCATGTTTATTTGGGGTTAAAAGAGGGTTGAGAATGTTCAATCCTCTTTTTTCGTTTTACACTATTCGATAAAAAGAGAAATACTACCTTTGCAAAAAAACAATCTTATGTCAAATATATATTTAGGCTATCATTTTACGGTTGAACCCAAAGAATTGGGTTCTGAAATTCTGATTGCCGAACTGGGAGAACTTCCTTTCGAAAGCTTTGTTGATACCGATTTGGGCATTGTTGCCTATATTCAAAAAGACCTTTGGGCAGACGGAATTTTGGATGATTTATTCATCTTGAAATCGCCTGAATTCACCATTTCATACAAAGTGGAAGAAATAGACCAAGTCAACTGGAACGAGGAATGGGAAAAAAATTTCGAACCTATCGATGTTGATGGAAAATGCCATGTTCGCGCTCCTTTCCATCCAAAAACCGCTGCCGAATTTGACATTGTAATTGAGCCGAAAATGAGTTTCGGAACCGGACACCACGAAACTACGCACATGATGATCCAGCATTTGTTGGAAATCGATGTCACTGGAATGAAAACCCTGGATATGGGTTGCGGAACAGCTATCTTGGCCATCTTGGCAGAAATGAAAGGCGCTCAACCCATTGACGCAATTGACATTGACAATTGGTGCTATTTGAATTCCATCGAAAATGCTGAACGCAACAATTGCAAACACATTACGGTTTATGAAGGTGATGCAACTTTGTTGAAAGACAAAAAATACGACTTGATTATTGCCAACATCAACAGAAATATTTTGTTGAACGACATGCAAAGTTACGTGGACTGTTTGAACCCAAAAGGAACCCTTTTATTGAGTGGTTTTTATACCGAAGACATTCCATTTATAGAAGCCTCTTGCACAGAAAAAGGCTTGACATATGTTAAAAAATTCGAAAGAAACAATTGGGTTTCACTAAAATACGTAAATTAGTAGCACCAAATGACAACAGTGGAAATCAACCAAAAAAATCAAATATAGTGGATTGGATATCAAAAAATATCCAGAATTGGAAAATCGATTTTAGAATCGTTTGAAAAAATTAAAAGCATTATTGAAGATTAAGCAACACTTTTAGAACTACGTAAAACTTTACGTTTCATGTTTAAAAAAAGTAAGTCGAGAACCAACTGTATTTTTATTTAAAACCTACAAATTATCTAAAAATGGGTACAAAAGAAAAAACAAGAACAAGAGTCAGTCAAAAAGAAGTTACATCAATAAACAATGAAATCATAGTCTATAATGACGATGTAAACACTTTTGACCACGTAATCGAAACCTTGATTCGGGTTTGTGACCACACCCCAGAACAAGCGGAACAATGTTCCTTGATTGTGCATTATAACGGGAAATGTACCGTAAAAACAGATGTGCTGGAAAAATTAAAACCACAATGCAGCCAATTACTCGAAGCAGGATTAAGTGCCGAGATTGTATAAATTTCTCATTCCATTATAAAAAAACAGGATTCTCTTAAATGAGAATCCTGTTTTTTTTTTTATGATCGTAATTATGGTTTAATGTGGCAATTTATCACGTATCAATCCATACAGGAAAGTTCCGAAAAGCGCTCCGAAAAGAACCAAAATCACGGGCAAAAATCCTGCCCCCAACAATATGAATATCGGACCGGGACAAGAACCAACCAAAGCCCAACCCAATCCAAAAAATATTCCGCCAATCCAAAACCGAATAGAACCCGGTTCTTTATCCTGAATTTCTATTGGCAAACCTTTGATGTCCTTGATGTTTTTACGCTTTATGATTTGGATTCCTATAACTCCAGTCACGACGGCAACCATGATAATTCCATACATGTGAAACGATTGAAACTGGAACATTTCATAGATTCTGTACCAAGAAACGGCTTCGGATTTTGTCAACACAATCCCGAATACAAACCCAACGATTAAATATTTTAATGCTCTCATGTCTTAAAAAAGTAAGGGTAAAATAAAATGACTCATAATCAATCCGCCGATAAAAAATCCAATTACGGCTTTCAACGATTTGATTTGCAAATTGCTCAATCCAGAAATGGCGTGACCCGAAGTACAACCGCTGGCGTAACGTGTTCCAAAACCTATTAAAATGCCTCCGACAATCAAGATCAAAACCATTTTTGGAGATTGGAAAACCTCGTTTGCAAATAAAGTATCGGGCAACAACTTTCCGTTTGGAGCATCGATTCCCAGTTGTGCCAATTGGGCAATTGTTTTGGGGTTGATGTCCACATTCGATGCGTCACCCATAAAATGAACCGCAACAAAACCACCAATCATTGCACCCAAAACCACCAATAAATTCCAACGGTATAATTTCCAGTCAAAATCAAAAAAAGACACGCGTTTTCCTATTCCAGTCATCGAACACAAAGTGCTCAAATTGGAAGACATCCCGAAAGCTTTCCCGAAATAAATCAGGCAAAGCATTATCATGCCTATCAAAAACCCTGAAAGATACCAAGGCCAAGTTTGAAAAATAACATCCATACTATTTCGTTTATTTAGACAAAAATAACACTTCCTATGCCATAAATAGAATTATTAAGGCAATATTGTTGTTTATGCCCACAATACCGTTTAAATTTGTTTCATGAATTAGACGCAAAAATTACGCACCCTTACTATTCTAAAAACAAAATACACTTATGAAAAAAATAGCCTCGTTTATTGCATTACTGCTTATCGCCACATCCTGTGTAAGCACCAAATCAACACTAAAAAACGTGGATGACAATGCTCCCACTCCACAACTAAAAAACAACATCTTTGTCATTACTGAATACAGCAAAGACAAAAAGTACGGTTACAACAAAGATTATCCCATCAATATTTTTTACGGAAACACCACCAAAAACGAAATCATCAACCAACAGCGTTTCTTGAATGCCTTGGCCGGTCCAAATGGTGAAAAAATCACTTATACCAAACTGGAAAGTTGTTGTCCATTTCCAACAAAAAGAAGCGACATGGGTGCCGGTTTACTGGAAGTGTATGAATTAAAATGGGAAGGACAGAAAACTCCAGTCACCCTATATTTGAACATTTACGAAAAAGGACTTTTGAAGGTTCCAGTGGGATTGTCCTTGAAAAAAAATTAACTCTAAACTTAAATCGTAAACCATAAATCCTGACTATCTTTGCGCTTTCAAAAATCACGTTATGAACATACAGCATATTCCACAAATCAAACATACCGATAGTGGCAACTTCTTTTTATTGGCTGGCCCTTGTGCCATTGAAGGCGAAGAAATGGCGATGCGAATTGCCGAAAAACTAGTGGGAATCTCCGATAAGTTAGAAATTCCTTATGTTTTCAAAGGTTCTTTCAAGAAAGCCAATCGTTCTCGAATTGACAGTTTTTCAGGAATTGGAGACGAAAAAGCTTTACGAATTCTTCGCAAAGTTTCTGAAACTTTTGGCGTTCCCACCGTTACCGATATTCACACCAATGAAGATGCCGTTATGGCTGCCGAATATGTGGATGTGTTGCAAATTCCCGCTTTTTTGGTTCGTCAAACCGATTTAGTTGTGGCTGCTGCCAATACCGGAAAAGTTGTGAATCTAAAAAAAGGCCAATTCATGAGTCCTGAAAGCATGAAACACGCCGTACAAAAAGTATTGGATTGCAACAACCAAAACGTGATGGTAACCGATCGTGGAACCATGTTTGGCTACCAAGACATGATTGTTGATTTTCGTGGAATTCCAACCATGCAACAATATGCCAGCACGGTTCTTGACGTGACCCATTCCTTGCAACAACCCAACCAAACTGCCGGAGTGACTGGTGGAAGACCCGACATGATTGAGACCATTGCCAAAGCAGGAATTGCCGTGGGCGTGGATGGAATTTTTATAGAAACCCATTTTGATCCTGCCAATGCCAAAAGTGATGGTGCCAATATGTTGCATTTAGATTACTTCGAAGCTTTAATGACCAAGTTGGTTGCGATTAGAAAAACCATCAATCAATTTTAATTCAATCTCAAAAGTGAAAACAAACATTTTAAATTTTTCGTTTTTAATACTCTTCGTTTCCATCAATTCATTCGCACAGAATGACACCATCAAAAAAGAGAATGACACTATCAAAATAGAAAGATATACCAGCCACAACAAGGGAAAATTCACCGTTTCTTGGGGAGGAAACCGAGAAAAGTTTACCGAATCAGACATTCATTTTATGGGAGATGATTACAATTTTGTGGTAGCCAATGCCAAGGCTCATGACAAACCAAAAGGCTGGCATGTGGACTACATCACCCCAGGCCGAATGACGGTTCCTCAAACCAATTTTAAAATGGGTTATTTTGTGACTGACCATTACAGTGTTTCTATAGGTATTGATCACATGAAATATGTAATGACACAAAACCAAACGGCCAATGTTACCGGAATCATTAATTTACCTGCAGAACAATCTGGATCTTATTACAACGGAGGTTATAATAATACACCTGTAGATATGTCCCAAAATGGTGCTCAGGAAGGTGGTTTTGAGGAAGGTACAACTCAGGAAGGTATTCCTGCTTTTCTAATGTTCGAACATACAGACGGATTGAATTATGTTTACAGCGAAATCGCTAGACAAGACGATATTTCGCATTGGTTTGGCATTACAAACACAGACAAGATACAGATAAACATCAACGAAGGTTTTGGAATAGGATTATTATATCCAAAAACCAATACCACCCTTTTGGGCAAAGAAAGATACGACGAATTTCACGTATCGGGTTATGGAACTTCAATCAAAGCTGGAATCAACTTGACTATTTTCAAATATTTTACCATTGAAGGCGCATTAAAAGGCGGTTACATCAATATGCCAGATATTCGAACTACACAAAGTACATCAGACAAGGCAAAACAAGAGTTCTTCTTTGGAGAAACCATCATTGCTTTTGGAGGAATCTTTAGAATATAAATCCATTTCAAGTTCTATTAAAAATCTCCTTCGGGAGATTTTTTTATTTATACAAAGTTTGGGCTTCCCGAATTACGTCTTTCAAAACATCATTGTCAATAACTTCCAGATTATAATAACGAAGCGATTTTACGGTGTTTCTATTTTCGGATTCAAGAAATTTTTGGTTTCCTTTCAGTTTAAAACCTCTGGCAAAACCGGCATCAACAAAACCTTTCTTGTGATTGGGTGCCAGATAACAAAATGGCTTTTTATTGTAATAGAAATAAGGAATCCCATACTTGAACAACAACTCCAAATCGGGAATTTCACGTTTAAAAACACTAATCAAATGCAGTAAAATCGATTGGTATTTCTCGGGTTGGCGAAAGATATATTCCTCTGTTAATTTCATTTTGTAAAAATAATTAAAAAAACAGTGTACAATTCAAATATTATCATTTACTTTGTAATTCAAAGTACTTTAAAAATGGAAAACGAAAAATACCTTAACGACATTTCTGAAATTAAAAATTTAATGGATAAATCGTCTCGATTCATTTCATTGAGTGGACTTTCTGGAATTTTGGCGGGTCTGTATTGCTTGATTGGAGCTGGACTCACGTATAAAATAATTTATTTTGACACGACAACATTAGGAAACTATGGCGATTTAATCATCACTGAAACAACACTACTCCAACTTTTCATCATTGCTGCAACAGTAATTGTGTTGTCGTTAGTAACTGCCATCGTTTTAAGTATTAGAAAAGCTAAAAAAAGCAACGACAGGATTTGGAATACTTCCACGAAACGATTGCTAATCAATTTTATGATTCCATTTTTGTCTGGCGGTATTTTTATTTTGTTTTTAATCGAAAAAGAAATATTGGGATTGGTTGCTCCATTAACATTGATTTTTTACGGTTTGGCTTGTGTAAATGCGAGCAAATATACCCTTGGCGATATTCGCTATTTAGGAATTTCGATGATACTTTTAGGCTTGCTTTCTACTTGGTTTTTGGGATATGGTTTGCTGTTTTGGGCATTGGGTTTCGGAGTTTGCCACATTCTTTATGGTTCCATAATGTATTACAAATACGATAGAAAATAATTTTGAAAAACATCATCCAAAATATAAACAAAGCTTTTGATCATAGAATACGACTGGGAATCATGTCGGTTTTGATGGTCAATGAATCTGCCGATTTCAGTACACTGAAAGAACTTTTGGGCGTTACCGACGGAAATCTGGCCAGCCATACCAAGGCATTGGAACTCGAAAATTATATCGCCATTGAAAAACAATTCATCGGCAAAAAACCAAACACCAGTTACAGGGCATCCAAAGAAGGAAGAAAAGCATTCCAAGAACACATTGAGGCTCTTGAAAAATTAATTCAAAAACGATAACAGTATTTTTTTTTTCATTTACTTTGAAATTCAAAGTACTTTTAGAAAACAAATTATGGAAACACCAACATTTGAACCATCTCTCAAAGGAAAATTTTCGACAGAATTGGCAATTACATCCTTTGCAATAGGAACAGTTTTATTGGTAATCCAAAAACTTGCTCCCTACAATTTTGCAATTCTATTCATAGGCTTTTTTTATGTTCTTTTTGCCATACTGGTCAATGGAATAATGCTAATAAGCCTCGCTTATCACTTCATTATTTTACCCAAGTATAGAGATTATATTGCCATTAAGATCTTGATTCTGTTGGCAAATATTCCTATTACCATCTTGTATATTCTAATCGTATTCAATATCAATCTTTTAAATCTTTAATCATGGAAACACCAGAAAATCAAAATGTAATATCTAATTTCATTAAATCCAACACTGCCAAAATGATCATGGTTGGCATGCTGACACTCGTTTTACTTATTCCACTCGAATTCGTAAAAAACTTGATTGCCGAAAGGTCGCAAAGACAAGAAGAAGTCATAACCGAAATCAATGATAAATGGGGAGGAAACGTCTTTCTGTATGGTCCAATATTGAAAGTTCCCTACACCTATTATGAAGAAACACTTTCTATAAACGAAAAAACAAAAGAAACCGTAAAGCAGAGAAAAGCTTACACCAACTACGCCTACTTTTTCCCTGAAGAACTCAAGGCAAAATCGAATGTAACCACCAAAGTCTTGAACAGAAACAATTATGAATCGGTGGTTTTTAGTTCCAAAATGAAGTTTGAGGGCAATTACATTCATCCGGATTTCAGCAGCAAAAACATTGTAAACGAAGATATTCAGTGGAATAAAGCCACAATTTTGATACAAACCACCAATTTGAAAAGCATCAAAGACGAGGTGAAAATCAATTTTGGAAACACCAATTTGACCTTTGAACCCGTTTACAATTCGAACTCAAAAGTAACCACCGAAGCCTTGGAAACTGGTTATATCGATTTGGGCAAAATACTGAATCAAGGAAAAACCGCCTTCCATTTCGACATCTCTTACAATGGAAGCCAACAATTAAAAATGGTTCCCATCGGGAAAACCACGCAGTTGAGTATGGAATCCAATTGGGCATCGCCAAGTTTTACCGGCAATTTTCTTCCGGATGACAAGACCAAACAAATCAGCGCCAATGGATTTGTGGCCAATTGGAAAATTCTGCATATCAACAGGTCTTTTTCGCAACAAACTTTCAATAATTTGCCGGATTTAAGCCAATATGCTTTTGGCGTTGATTTCGTGATTCCCGTAAACCAATACCAGCAAAACGAACGAGCCTCGAAATATGGTTTCTTGGTTATCGGCTTGACTTTCCTAATTTTCTTCTTGATACAATCGATAAGTAAAATCAAGATTCACATCTTCCAATATACAATGATTGGACTTTCATTAATTATGTTTTACACCTTGTTGATTTCGATTACGGAACACAGCAGTTTTATGAAAGCCTACATCATTGCCGGAATTTCGGTAATTACGCTAATCACGCTGTATTCTATTTCTATATTAAAAAACAGGAAGTTCCCACTATTTATAGCTGCTTCGCTTGGCTCTTTATACACTTTTCTGTATGTAATTATCCAGTTGGAAAACTATGCTTTACTGGTGGGAAGCATCGGATTGTTTGCCATTCTTGCCGCCGTAATGTATTTTTCCAGAAAGATTGATTGGAGCAACGGGAATTCTTAATTTATCTCTAAAATCAAAAAAAAAAGAACTCTTTACTTAATTGTTTTGAGTTCTTTTTTTTGTACATTATTGTAATAATTTATCCTTACTTTAGTGGGGTAAATAAGGAACCTTATTTTTTAGCCTAATGCCAAATGGATTTGGGAAAATTGCGGCCATTTTTTTGGCTGTTATAACAGAAGTTGTGCGTCATACTAAAAACCGAATCGGAGAAATGGAATTACTTATAATACTTTATACCATTGTCACTTTCTTAATTGGAATACCAATTGGTATTTCATATTTAATTTATCGATGGATTAAGAAAAGAGAATTTGACAAAATGTATAGATTATTAGCACTTATTCCATTGATTATTGTTGGATATTTCATTTATGATGCTATTTATCCTGATACCGATTTTTACAAAACCGACTTTCAAGAAGTAACAGAAATGGAATTTCCAGAAAATGGTGAAATAATTTATAAAACTGCTTCATTTCCTGACCAATTTGGAGATTATACATCTTCATTTTTAGCTGAATTTGACAAAGAATATATTAAAAAACTTGAAGCAAATCTGAAAAATAAAAGCTTTGTTAAGGAAGAAGACAAAATGAGCTCAAATGAACTCTATTATATAGAAAACCGAAAAGGCAATATAAAATATTCAGCAGAATATAGTAAAGATTTAGATGGAGGGAAATATTATTCAGTCGGATTTTTAAATGATAATAAATCTGTAATAGTTACAAGAGTAAGTTGGTGAAAGTACAAAAGCACAACAACACGGAAAGAAACAACATCAAACAAAATGAAACTACCACCATACAACATTTTTCCAAATATCACAGGCGACAAAATTTACCTAAGACAAATTCTGATATCGGACATTAAAGACCTTGTCGAAATTTCGTTTTATGACGCTGTTCAAGCCACAACAGTAAAACAGGCGACAGTAATGCAAGTTAAAATCAACCAAGATTATATTGACGGTAATTCAATTCATTGGGGAATTGCAGACCAATTAACGAATAAAATTGTAGGGACTTGCGGTTACTATCGTGGACTTGACAAAGGAGAAGGCGAATTGGGTTGCGTTTTATTACCTCCATACCGAGGACAAGGTTATATGACTTCTGCAATGGCATTAGCCATTGAATTTGGATTAAATACTATTGGACTAAAACGTATTTGGGCAGCAACAAGTCAACAAAACAAGGAAGCAATTAAGCTTCTTGAACGGCTTAACTTTATAAAAATTGCCGATTTGGACGACAATGAAGTTGAATACGAATTAAAAAAATAATACCTTCTGGTAGTTTTAAAAGTTAACTCATCCCTAAATCCTTGACCAAAATGAACTCAAAAATTGGAATTCTATACGCCACGGTTGATGGACAAACCCTGAAAATCTGTAATGTAATCAAGGAAGTTTTGATCGAAAAGGGCAACTCGGTCGAATTGTTCTCCATTGATGATTTTGACCGCAAAATAGCTGATTTTGACAAGTTCGTGATAGGTTCCAGCATTCGCTACGGAAAACACAATCCAAAAATAATTGAGTTTATAAAAGAACATAAACAAGAATTAGACAACACCCAAAACGCCTTCTTTTCGGTCAATCTTGTGGCCCGAAAACCGGAAAGAGCCACACCGGAAACCAATCCTTATTTTATCAAATTCCTTGAAACCATTGATTGGATTCCCAATATATCGGCAGTTTTTGCAGGCAAACTCGATTATCAAAAATATCCTTTTACCGACAGATTGATGATTCAATTGATTATGTGGATGACCAAAGGCCCCACAAATTCCAAAACAAAAATAGAATACACCGATTGGGACAAAGTCAAAGAATTTGCGGTTTTACTGAACAATTTCTAACATTTGGCCGAGTATTTTATTCATTTACACCTTTTTTGAAGAGTTTTTAAAAAATTTATCCTTACTTTAGATTTCAATTACACATAGAAAACCCCCAAAATCTATTGTGTAGCCTTTTTATTTCTAAACAAATTTTGGTCTAAATTCATCGTCAAAAATGGGTAAAACTCTAAATTGGTACTTAAGAAGACATCCGCTATTATACAAAATTAGATATCGATTAGTGTCTAAAAAAGTTTCTTTGGATAAAATCGAAAATTTTTGCTACAATGATTTAAACCTAAAAACCAATATTCCTCCCCTATTTTTTGAAATAAACCATTTAATATTTAATGGTGTTGGCAAGGATTTAAGCGATTTTGAAAAAGCCAAAACAATTGCCATTTGGTTAAAAAAAAATATAAAAGGCGGACCAGGATTAGGCAAATCATCGACAAGGGCTTTGCAGAAAATGATCAATGGCGAAGGCGGCGTTTGCAGTGATTTCTCCCAGATTTATTCCAATTTTTGCGTCATCAACGACATAAAAGTCAAGGAATGGGGCATGAAAAGTTTGTCGAACGAATCAAGCGTTTCCGGAGGACATTCATTTAATGAAGTGTATTCGAAAGAACTTCAAAAATGGATTATGATAGATGTGGCAAAATCCATCCTTTTTTATGATGCAAATAAAAACAATCCCTTGTCAACGTTGGAATACATTGATTTTAAAAAAGAAGAAAAAGAAATCAACATTGTATCCATTTATGAAAATGACACCTTTGACAACAGCAATGCAAAGAATATCTTCCTGATTTCAAAATCCCTCCCTTTCCTCATTACGAATTACGACAATCAAACCTATGATTATTTTCTGGACAAACTGGATTTTTTTCCAGAGTCAATTGTACATGGAATATTGATTTTCATTGGGAAAAGTTATACTTTTGAGTTTCCAACAAAAGAGAATTAGCAAAAAAAAAACGGCACTAAAAGCACCGTTTCAAGTTTCCATTAATCTAAAATTATTTCTTTGGCTTCATGGCAGCCATAATAGGCACGCGATCCACAAACTGATTTACCTCATCTACCTTGTCATTCTCGTCAAAATGATAGAGAATGTGCATCCATTGTGTCATTGATGAACCTCCTTTATATTTGGCAGTTACTTCATACCAACCCATAAGCCAAATACCCGGTTTTTCCATTTGTTGTGGTTTGTTGATTTTTATTGGCAACCAAATCTCATTTTTAAAACTAATAGTTTCTACAACATTTAATCTTCTATTTCTCCAATACTCGTCTATTGCAGGTTTGCCAACCAAGCTGTCTCCTCCATTCCAATAGTATTTTGCATTATCGGCAAAGTTAGACATCCATCCATCCATGTCTCCACTAGCCATGGCGGCCATTGCTTTCTTGCCTATTTCGGTGTACTTGGCATCGGCAAATTCTACTGGAGAAGCAGATTCTGCAGTTTTAGGTTCGTTTGCCGCTGGTTCGGCAGCAGTTTCTTTTTTGCACCCTACAAAAAGGAACGCACACAAAACAACTAAAAATAGTTTTTTCATAATTCAAAATTTTAAGTTAGTGATATATAAACAGTTCTAAAAAAAATTATTTGGAAAATACTTTAAAAAAAGGGGATATAAATTTAACAATAAAAAAGTAGTTTTTTAGAAATAAGCACAAAATACCATCTTAAAACATATTGACTACCAGTGTTTTACATAAAATAACTTACGAAAAATAATCAAAAAACAGAGTGCTTTTAAAAAGGATTTCCATAGCCTTCGTAGAAATAACCGCATATCCCAAAAGCGATTCAAAGAAGTAATTCTCTCCTAAAAAATTGATTATATTTGTATAAAAAAATTCAAAATGCAACATATCATTGACCGCTTCATAAGCTACGTCGTCATAGACACCGAATCGGATTCCAATTCACAAACTACGCCAAGCACCAAAAAACAATGGGATTTAGCCAATAAATTGGTCGAAGAACTGAAAAGCATTGGGATGAAGGATGTAACCATCGACAAGAAAGCCTACATAATGGCCACTTTGCCATCCAATGTTGACCACAAAGTACCAACCATAGGTTTTATTTCCCACTTTGACACCTCTCCTGATTTTAGTGGTGCCAATGTAAAACCACAGATTGTTCCCAATTATGATGGTGGCGATATTGTATTAAATGCCGAGCAAAATATAATTTTATCCCCAAAATATTTCAAGGACTTGCTGCAATACAAAGGACAAACCTTGATTACCACAGACGGAACCACGCTTCTTGGTGCCGATGACAAAGCCGGAATCACCGAAATCGTGACCGCAATGGAATTCCTGATAAATAATCCAGAAATCGAACACGGAAAAATCAGGGTTGGTTTTACACCCGACGAAGAAATTGGCCGTGGAGCCCATCATTTTGATGTCGAAAAATTTGGTTGCGATTGGGCTTACACCATGGACGGAAGCCAAGTGGGAGAGCTGGAATACGAAAATTTCAATGCTGCTGGAGCCAAAATCACTTTCAAGGGGAAAAGCGTTCATCCGGGTTATGCCAAAGATAAAATGATTAATTCGATGCTCATCGCCAATGATTTCATCAATGAATTACCAAAAGGAGAAACACCACAAGAAACTAGGGGTTACGAAGGATTTTTTCACGTACACCATCTAAAGGGAAGCATTGAAGAAACAGTTCTGGAACTCATTATTCGCGATCACAACAAGAAAAAATTCGAAAAGCGTAAAGAATTAATTGACAAAATCGCCAAAAAAATCAACAAGAAATTTGCCAAGAAATTCGGAGAAGACATTGTCATTGCCGAGGTGAAAGACCAATATTACAACATGAAAGAAAAGGTTTTACCTGTCAAACATATTGTGGACACAGCCGAAACTGCCATGAAACAATTAAAAATAAAACCGCTCATAAAACCCATTCGAGGCGGAACCGACGGTTGCCAATTATCATACAAAGGCTTGCCTTGCCCCAATATTTTTGCGGGTGGTCATAACTTTCACGGAAAATATGAATATGTTCCCGTAGAAAGCATGCAAAAAGCAGTTGATGTCATCGTGAAAATTGCAGAATTAACCGCAAATCCCATCATTAAATAAAATTATTAAAAATTCAACAGAATTATCAAAAACCATCGAATGATGGTTTTTTTTTGAAAAAAATTTAAGGATAAACTTAACATTGGCGAATTGTTTTAATGATTATATTTGATAGTAATTTATTAACCGTTGATTTACATTTAACTAACCTTTTAAAGATTATAGAATTATGGAAGAAAACAAAGAAGAAATTGCAAGTGAAATTACCCCGGAAAAGACCGAGGTAGTTCCAACACCAAAACCTAGAAAACCTAGAATCAGCAGATCAACTAAAGTAGTGGAACCAGCCATTGAAGTTCCCGTGGCGGAAGAAAATCAAGAAGAACCTTTTTTGGAGGAACTTGATTCTTTAATAGAATTGGAACCTGTAAAAGAAAAAAAAGACAAGAAAAAGAAAAAAAACAAGATGAAAGAAAAGGAGAAAGAGAAGTCCAAAAAAGCTAAAGCAAAAGAAAAAGCCAAGGCTAAAGCCAAAAAGGCGAAAAAAGCCAAAAAGGAAAAAGCTAAAAAAGCAAAAGTAAAAGCCAAGGCCAAAGAAAAAAAGGCTAAAGCAAAAGCCAAAAAAGCCAAGAAAAATAAAAAGAATAAAAACAAGAAAAAATAAGAGATTTCCTTTACTGAATTCTCAATAAAAAGTCCCGATTCTAATTTATGAGAATTGGGACTTTTTTTATCGTGATTTCTTGAAAAAACAATCCCAAACAAACAACATCAACCAATGATAATTCACCAGTTTTTAAGTCTGCCAGGATTATTTACTGTTTTATAAATGCCAAAATAAGCTGCAGCGTTTCTGCTTGTTGCTGTTCTCTGTCAATGGTTGCCCAGTTGTCTCCCAGCTGAAATCCGTAATACCCAAATTGGGAATGGTTTGCCCCATTTATTTTTACAAATTTTGTGGTAGCAGGCAGTTTGGATTTGTTCTTAATTATGGATTTCTCATCAGCCACGCCATCATTGGAACCGTAAATTTTCATTATGGGAATTGTGCTATTGGCAAGCGAAATATCTCTTGGATGCGTAGTTCCAATCAATATCAATTTATCAATCAGGTTCGGATTTTCATACGCAAATTGTGCTGCCATTTTTGCTCCCAATGAATGTCCTGCCAAAATATACGTCTTGTTGGTGTCGGCGAACAATTTTAATTCCTTCGGAAGATTATATCCTTTAGAAGCCAATCGCCACGGCATTTTTATCAGATATACTTTAATGTTGTTGTTCGCTATTTTTCTGCAAATCGGAACATAAGCTTTCGTTTCAACCATAGCACCCGGAAAAAAGACCAACACTTCTTCACCTTCTTTTACAGGTTCAAACGAATAAAAATCGCTGCTTTCTTTCACCGTGATACTTTCGTTGTTTTGCAATAAACTTTCATCAACACCACTGGATTGAAATGAATAAAATTGCCAAAACATAAAAATAAAGACCGCCGAAAACCATATTGTTTTTAAAGTTTTTTTAATGTTGTGTTTTTTGGTTGTCATTTTTTCACTTGGATTTCTCTCCAACAAAATAATCGTTTGAGTTTTTGAACAAGACATTAAAAGTGGTCAAACTTCCATAGATTCTGGTGATGTATTGTTGCAAATCGATTTTCTCGGCTTCATCAAGATTACTGGAATTAATTTTTTGTTCCATCACTCTTATTCTATCGCGAACCATCGTGATTTTATGAAAAAAAGTATCAATGGGTACTTCTTTATTTGCGGTTGCTGTACCTGGTTCCAAAATGATTTTACCACCTTTCCATTTATCCGCGATTGGGACAATTTGGGAAACATCGCTCCATTTTTGCAGCAAATTTTTCAATGATTTTTCGACATCACGAAAACTAACCGAATCTACTTCGTCTTCAACAGCTTCAATGATTTCAAAATTGCTGTCTATTTCAATGGTTTCCAATCCATCTTCTATAAAAGTAACCCAATACTGTTTTGAAGTTACATTCGTTACTACTCCAAGACCTAAATCTGGATGTTTTATGCGTGATCCAATTCCTAAAATATTCATATTAATTCTCATTTAAAATATACGTTATTTTTGTTTTTTCTATATCATCAAAAGTTTTCAAAACTACATAAAACCAGTTATTCGCAGGAATATCTACTGTAAAAATCGAGCCCTTTTTATGTTTTAAAATTTCATCTTGAAAAGATTTTTCCATTTGACCTTCATCAAACCAACCCAAATCTCCATCTTTTGCATTGTCCATAGTATATTTGTTTGCTAATGCTGCAAACGAAATTCCGTTGCCGTACTCTGAAATTATTTTCTTTCTCAAAGCTTCAATTTCTTCTATTTTTAATTTAGAACCATCTAAATAAATGTAACTCACTCTCATTGATTTACATTTAGCAAATGCAATTGATTTTGAAATTGACTTCAATTTATTTACATAATAATTAACGCTGTCTTTTGGAGTAATAATTTCCTTTGAAATAGTATTCGATTCCTGCGAAAACAAGAAATTAAAATTAAATATCGCTAGGACATAAAACATTCTTTTTAAATCAATCATAATACATATATTTTCTTCAAATATAAAGATCTTAAACAAATTTAAACCATTAAGTAATTCAGAAAATTCAGCATTTATTTGATTTGAAATTAGACGTTTGTTTGAACAATCAAAAACCAATTCTTTTACTTAGCCATACCATAAAGTTACTCTTAAAATGGTAACTTTGCGTTTTGCCAAAATTCTATGCTAGAAAACGATAACAACATTGAAGTATTGGGTGCGCGAGTACACAATCTAAAAAATATAGACGTCCGCATTCCACGGGAAAAACTGGTAGTAATTACGGGGCTTTCAGGTTCGGGAAAATCATCTTTAGCTTTCGATACAATTTATGCCGAAGGACAACGCCGTTATGTAGAAACTTTTTCGGCTTATGCCCGACAATTTTTGGGTGGTTTGGAACGTCCCGATGTCGATAAAATTGATGGTCTTTCTCCTGTAATTGCCATCGAACAGAAAACAACCAGTAAAAGTCCGCGCTCGACCGTTGGAACTATTACCGAAATTTATGATTTCCTGCGTTTGCTGTATGCTCGTGCGGGCGATGCCTACAGTTACAACACAGGCGAAAAAATGGTATCGTATGACGATGAGCAAATTAAAGATTTGATTACCCAAGATTTTGCTGGGAAACGTATCAATATTTTGGCTCCAATTATTCGTGCCAGAAAAGGACATTATGCAGAATTGTTTCAGCAAATTGCTAAACAAGGTTTTTTGAAAGTTCGTATTAATGGCGACATCAAAGACATTACTACAGGAATGAAACTCGACCGTTACAAAACTCACGACATCGAAATCGTGATTGACCGAATGGTTATCGAAGATACTCCCGACAACGAAAAACGTCTGACTGAAAGCATCAAAACAGCAATGTACCAGGGAGAAAATGTCCTGATGATTTTAGATCAGGACACGAATGAAATTCGGTTTTTCAGTCGGAACCTGATGTGTCCATCCACTGGAATTTCGTATCAGAATCCGGAACCTAATTTGTTTTCATTCAACTCACCAAAAGGAGCTTGTGATCATTGCAAAGGTTTAGGAACGGTAAACGAAATCAACCTCAAAAAGATTATTCCCAATCCGAAATTGTCTATAAAAAGTGGCGGTTTTGCACCTTTGGGCGAATATAAAAGCAGTTGGATTTTCAAGCAACTGGAAATCATTGGTGAAAAGTACAATTTCAAACTGACCGATGCTGTCGAAACCTTTTCCGAGGAAGCGATGGAAATGATTTTGAATGGCGGGAAAGAAAAATTCTCAGTTGAATCAAAAGTTTTAGGTGTTACCAAAGAATATAAAATTGAATTTGAAGGAATTTCTCATTTCATCAAAAACCAACACGACGAAAGTGGTTCAACCACCATAAAACGCTGGGCAAAAGAATTTATGGACGAGGTGAAATGTCCTGTTTGCGAAGGTTCACGATTGAAAAAAGAAGCCTTGTTTTTCAAAATCAATGAGAAAAATATTGCCGAATTGTGTGATATGGACATTTCGGATGTAACGGCCTGGTTTTTGGAATTGAACAATCATTTATCGGTAAAACAAAAAACTATCGCTACTGAAGTTATCAAGGAAATCAAAGACAGATTAGCCTTTTTGATGAATGTTGGCTTGGATTATCTGGCGTTAAGCCGAAGTTCCAAATCACTTTCGGGAGGGGAAGCACAACGCATCCGATTGGCTACCCAAATTGGTTCACAGTTGGTAGGAGTTTTATATATTCTGGATGAACCGAGTATTGGTTTGCACCAAAGAGACAATGACAAATTGATTCATTCATTAGAACAATTACGTGATATTGGCAACTCTGTAATCGTGGTTGAACACGATAAAGATATGATTGAACGAGCCGATTATGTAATTGATATTGGTCCAAAGGCGGGCAAATATGGTGGTGAAATCATCAGTATTGGAACGCCTGCCGAAACTTTACAATCCAATACGATTACTGCGCAATATCTGAATGGCAAAATGAAATTGGAAATTCCTGCAACACGCCGCGAAGGCAACGGAAATTTCCTTAAACTAACCGGAGCAACAGGAAACAACCTAAAAAACGTTTCGATTGATTTGCCTTTGGGTAAAATGATTTGCATCACCGGAGTTTCGGGAAGCGGGAAATCGACTTTGATTAATGAAACTCTCTACCCTATTTTGAACGCTTATTATTTTAATGGCGTCAAAAAACCGCAGCCTTACAAGAAAATTGAAGGTTTGGAACATATCGACAAAGTAATTGATATTGACCAAAGCCCGATCGGAAGAACACCTCGTTCAAACCCTGCTACTTATACGGAAGTTTTTAGCGAAATCAGAAATCTGTTTACGATGACTTCGGAGAGTATGATTCGTGGTTATAAAGCAGGACGTTTTAGCTTTAATGTAAAAGGCGGACGTTGTGAAACCTGCGAAGGTTCTGGAGTTCGAACGATTGAAATGAATTTTTTACCTGATGTTTATGTGGAATGTGAAACCTGTCAGGGAAAACGTTTTAACAGAGAAACTTTGGAAATCAGGTACAAAGGAAAATCCATTTCAGATGTGTTGAATATGACGGTGGATGAAGCGGTTCCTTTCTTTGAAAACATTCCAAAAATTTACCGAAAAGTAAAAACAATTCAGGATGTTGGTTTGGGTTATATTACTTTGGGACAACAAAGCACGACACTTTCGGGTGGTGAAGCACAACGTATCAAACTGGCTGGGGAATTATCTAAAAAAGATACCGGGAATACGTTTTATATTTTGGATGAACCTACGACGGGATTGCATTTTGAAGATATTAGAGTTTTGATGGAAGTGATTAATAAACTGGTGGACAAAGGAAATACCATCCTAATTATCGAACACAATATGGACGTCATCAAACTGGCGGATTACATCATCGATATCGGTCCTGAAGGCGGAAAAGGCGGTGGCGAAGTGGTCGCCAAAGGAACTCCTGAAGAAATTAGTAAAAATAAGAAAAGCTATACGGCGCAGTTTTTGAAAAAAGAGTTATTTTAATTCCCCTCCTTTGGAGGGGTGCCTGAAAGGGCGGGGTGGTCTTTTGCTGCTGTTGATTTTTTCTGTAAATTCAAAAAAAAAAAGTAAATGGTATGAAAAACGATAAAGAAATAACTGCTTATATAAATGGGCAGCCCATATATAGAAACTTTATCGAAAACCTACCTTACAACATAAAACTAAAACCCCGAGCCCGAGCCTTACGCAAAGCAGGTGTATTATCGGAAGTCATTTTTTGGTTGCAAGTTCACAAAGAGATGTTTTGGAAGATTGACTTTGACAGACAAAGAATTATAGGCAATTATATCGTAGATTTTTATGTAAAAACCTTAGGATTAGTAATCGAAATTGACGGTTCTAGTCATAACAACAAAGAAACATACGACCAAAAAAGGGAAGATTACCTCATTTCATTAGGATTAAGAGTATATAAAATTTCGGATTTAAGAGTGAAGCACGATTTGAATAATGTGATGATGGAATTAGAAAAATATATTGTTGATGAATTCGGATGAAATGACATTGACTAAAAAACAACCCCGCCTTTCAGGCACCCCTCCTGAGGAGGGGAAAAACAAACAAAATAATTTTTACCAAAATTATTAAAAATAAGAAAAGTTATACGGTGCCGTTTTTAAAAAAAGAGTTAACTTAGTGAAACATCTTTTTCAAAGTTGAAAGTTGAATTTAAAACAGATGCCCTGGTCTTGATGGACACGAGCGCAACGAACTGACTAAGTAAACTGCTCCAAATTAAAAAACACGAAAATGAGATTAGAAGATTTTGATAACGACGAGGATAAAGTAATTCAGGATAAACTGAAAAGAAAAACTTGGAACGAGATTCGAACCAATGACAGTTGGGGGATTTTCAAGATTATGTCCGAATTTGTAAACGGATATGAAACTATGGGTCGCATTGGACCATGTGTCACTATTTTTGGTTCGGCAAGAATAAAACCAGAGGATAAATATTATTTATTGGCAGAAAAAATTGCTTACAAAATAAGCAAAGCGGGTTACGGAATCATTACTGGTGGCGGTCCAGGAATTATGGAAGCGGGCAATAAAGGGGCGCATCTTGGCGGTGGAACTTCGGTGGGATTGAATATAGAATTGCCTTTTGAGCAGCATTTCAATCCGTATATCGACCACGACAAGAACCTGAATTTCGATTATTTCTTTGTCAGGAAAGTGATGTTCGTGAAATATTCGCAAGGATTTGTGGTAATGCCTGGAGGTTTTGGCACTTTGGACGAAATGTTTGAAGCCATAACCTTGATCCAAACTAAAAAAATTGGAAAATTCCCGATAATATTGGTTGGAACCACATTTTGGTCAGGATTGATAGAGTGGATAAAAACGGTTTTGGTAGAACAAGAAAAAACAATAAGCGCAACCGATTTGGAGTTGTTCAAAATTGTGGATACCGAAGACGAAGTGGTTGATGTTCTGGACAAATTCTACAAAAAATACGATTTGTCACCCAATTTTTAAACCAACTTATTGCTGTTTTTCATATCACTCTTTAAAAGAACTAATTGAAAACATTCCATAAAAATATCATTTTTATCCTTGTTTTATTTACTTCGTTACAACATTATGGGCAGCATAATTCCCATATGGTTGTCGAGGTAAATACAGCAAAAAAAACGCTGACTGTTCAACAGGAATTGGTGTTTTTTAATCAGTCGGAAGATACTTTGACCACGATTGTCTTGAATGATTGGATGAATGCGTATTCGTCCAAAACATCGCCTTTGGCCAAACGTTTCTCGGATGAGTTTTACAGGGGATTTCATCTGGCCAAAGATGGAGAAAGAGGAAGTACCAATAATTTAACTATTTCCAACCTTGACAAAAAACCCCTTTCTTGGGTAAGAACCAAAAAAAATCCAGATTTAATAACACTCATATTAGGGACTAAATTAGCTCCAAACCAAAAAATATCTTTGCATCTTTTCTATATAGTGAAGATTCCTAGCGATAAATTTACCAGCTATGGTTATACTGACCTTGGTGGAATGAACCTTAAAAACTGGTTTCTTACTCCTGCCCGATACGAAAATCACGCTTTTGTCAAAAACAGCAATTACAATCTGGACGATATTGCCAATGCCGTTTCCGATTATGAGATCAATCTCATCATTCCAAAAAAACTAGAACTGACTACCGATTTATTAAGCAGCAAAACCCAACAAACCGAAGTCTTTTCATTTTATAAACTGACCGGAAACAACCGAACCGATTTTAATCTTTTTTTGGAACCAAAAGCATCTTTTCGAAGCTACAAAAACAGTTCCGTTGAAGTATTGACCAATATAAAAGGCTTCAGGGCCGACGAAATTAAAAAAGCAATTGCCATTGACAAAATCGTTAATTACACAAACAATTTAATTGGCAAATATCCTTTTGAAAAAATAACCGTTTCACAGGCAGAGTACAATCGCAACCCTTTTTATGGACTGAACCAACTGCCCTCTTTCTTTGTTCCGTTTCCCGATGAATTTCTTTTTGAAATTAAATTCATGAAAACCTATTTGAATAATTATCTCAAAAACGTCTTGAAATTGGATCCTCGAAAAGACAACTGGATTTATGACGGAATCCAGGTGTATTGCATGATGCGCTACATTGAAGAAAACTACCCCGACTGCAAAATGATGGGACGTGTTTCGGATTATAAATTATTTAAGGGATTTAATTTGTTGAACTTGGATTTCAACGAACAATACAGCTATTTTTATTTGTTGATGGCTCGAAAAAATTTGGATCAACCTCTTGGAGCGCCAAAAAACACCCTGATAAAATTCAATGAACAAATTGCCAGCAAATACAGGGCAGGATTGAGTTTGATTTATTTAGACGAATATATCGGCAACCAATTCATGTCCAAAAGTGTTCAGCAATTCAATACCAAAAACAAGGAAAAACAAACCACCAGAAATGATTTTGAAACGGTATTAAAATCGAACACAAATAAAGATATAGACTGGTTTTTTAATACCATTATCGATTCGCGGCAAATTATTGATTACAAGTTTTCGAACGTGTCAAAAACCAAGGACAGTGTTGCGTTTTCCATTAGAAACCGAACCAATGTATCTGTTCCAATTCCAATTTATGGAATAAAAAATGATACCATTGTTTTCAAGAAATGGATAGAAACCACCCAAAAAGATTCGGTATATAAATTCGAAAGAAAGGATGCCCAAAAAATTGTCATCAACTACAAGAACGAAGTTCCCGAATTTAATTTAAGAAATAACTGGAAGAAAATAGAAGGAATTTTTCCAAATAATCGCCCCATAAAATTTGCCTTTGTCAAAGATTTGGAGGATCCATATTACAATCAGATTATTTATGCGCCCATATTGACCTACAATGTTTATGACGGTATTTCACCCGGAATGCGGTTCCACAACAGGGCCATTTTAAACCGACCTTTTGTTTATGACATCAACCCTACTTATTCCATAAAGTCAGAAACGGTAACTGGCTCAGCGGTATTTATCGTCAATAAAGATTACAGGAACAGCAATTTATATAACGTAAAGTATTCTGTCAGCGGCAATTATTTTCATTATGCGCCAGATGCAACCTATCTAAAAATCAATCCCATGGTGCTGATGCAAATACGTGAAGAAAATTTTAGAGACAACCGAAAACAGATGATTTATGCTCGACATGTACTCGTCGAAAGGCAAAAAAGTGAAATTGTCATAGACAACTCGCTCGAAGATTATTCCGTTTTCAACCTGAAATACATCAACTCCAAAACAGAAGTTACCAATCACATCAGCTTCACGGCCGATGTCCAGTTTTCGGGGGAATTTGGAAAAGTATCGACTGAAATTCAATTCAGGAAACTTTTTGAAGACAATCGTCAAATCAATTTGCGAATATTTGCCGGAAGTTTTTTATACAACACCAGTAATTCTGACTTTTTTAGTTTTGCATTAGACAGACCCACGGATTATCTTTTTGACTATGCTTATTTAGGAAGATCATCAGACACAGGTCTTGTTAGTCAAGAATTCGTCCTGGCTGAAGGGGGATTCAAATCGAAATTGGACACGCCTTATGCCAACCAATGGATTGCCACCTTAAATGCAGGTTACTCCATTTGGAATTGGATAGAAGCCTATGGTGACGTGGGTTTTGTGAAATATACGCAGCAAAAACAGCACTTTGTTTACGACAGTGGAATTCGATTTAATTTACTAACCGATTATTTCGAATTGTATTTTCCTGTGTATTCCAATAACGGTTGGGAAGTTGCACAACCCCATTATGGCGAAAAAATAAGATTTGTAATCACGCTTAACCCTAACAAGCTGGTGTCTCTTTTTACCAGAAAGTGGTTTTAATTCCAGGGAAAAATACATAAAATTACACTATTGCAAATCATTAGACGATTTACATATAAATAATCCAAAGAAAATATCAATATTCAAAAAAATATTACCAAAAATTAAATTGCATTTCGTTTGATGAATTATGAAAAATAGCTAGTTTTTAAGTAAATTTGCATCGTTAAGCTATCCTTTTCAATTATGATAAAAGAAAAAACCAATACTACATTGACTTTTGACGACTTCAAAACCGAAGTATTAAATGATTATAAAATCGCAATAACAAGCAGGGAATGTAGTTTATTGGGACGTAAAGAGGTTTTGACAGGAAAGGCAAAATTTGGAATTTTTGGCGACGGAAAGGAAGTTCCTCAATTAGCGATGGCAAAGTCATTCAAAAACGGGGATTTTCGTTCAGGATATTATCGCGACCAAACCTTCATGATGGCTATTGGAGAATTAACCCTTCAACAGTTCTTCGCAGGATTATACGGCCACACCGATATTTCTCAGGAACCCATGTCGGCAGGAAGGCAAATGGGCGGTCATTTTATGACACACAGTTTGAATGAAGATGGCAGTTGGAAAAATTTGGCCCAACAAAAAAATTCCAGTGCCGATATTTCTCCAACAGCAGCACAAATGCCACGTATGTTGGGATTGGCACAAGCATCAAAAATATATAGAGAAATACCGGAAATTACCAATAAAGAAAACTTTTCCATTGATGGAAATGAAATTTCATGGGGAACCATTGGAAATGCAAGTACTTCCGAAGGTTTGTTTTTCGAAACCATAAATGCAGCCGGAGTGTTGCAAGTACCCATGGTTTTGAGCGTTTGGGATGATGAATACGGGATTTCGGTTCACGCCAAACATCAAACAACCAAAGAAAGCATATCCGATATTTTAAAAGGCTATCAACGAGAAGGAGATAGCAACGGTATCGAAATTCTTAAAGTAAAAGGTTGGGATTATCCCGGTTTGATTGAAACTTATGAAAAAGCGGCCAATTTAGCCCGTGAAAAACATATTCCAGTACTAATTCACGTTTACCAATTGACGCAACCACAAGGACATTCCAGTTCAGGGTCGCATGAAAGATATAAAGACTCGACAAGACTGGCTTGGGAAAAAGATTTTGATTGCGTTCGCCAAATGAAGCTGTGGATGATTGCCATCAATATTGCCTCTCCAGAAGAGCTGGATGAAATTGATGCCAATGCAAAAAAAGAGGTTCATGAAGCTAAAGTTGCAGCATGGAATGCATTTATTGAACCTATCGTTGAAGAAAAAAAAGAATTGGTTTTGTTATTGGAAAAAATAGCTCCAACAAGTTCCAACAAAGATAAAATACTAAAAATCACCAGTGATTTAAACAAAATAAAAACTCCTTTAAAAAAGGAAATCCTCGTTTCGGCACGCACTGTTTTACGATTGATTGCCCACGAAAGCAATAAAACAGAACTTTCTGCCTGGATTACTTCCTATACCGACAAAACCCAACAAAAATTCAGCAGCAACTTGTTTTCAGAATCTGGCTCGAATGTATTCACTGCAAAAGAAATTTTGCCGGAATACCCAAAAGAAGCAAAAGAAGACACTGATGGCAGAATGATTTTGCGTGACAATTTTGACGCCTTGTTTACCAAATATCCAGAAGCCTTGATTTTTGGCGAAGATGCAGGAAATATAGGAGACGTTAATCAGGGATTAGTTGGATTACAAGAAAAATATGGAGAACTGCGCGTTGCCGACGTTGGCATCAGGGAAGCAACCATTATTGGTCAAGGAATTGGAATGGCTTTGCGAGGACTTCGTCCCATTGCAGAAATCCAATATTTGGACTATTTATTGTATGCCATCCAGATTATGAGCGACGATTTGGCAACTTTGCAATACCGAACTGCAGGAAAACAAAAAGCGCCTTTAATCATCCGAACTCGTGGCCATCGACTGGAGGGAATTTGGCATTCTGGATCACCTATGGGAATGATTATAAATGCCATTAGAGGAATCCATGTCTTGGTACCCAGAAATATGACCAAAGCAGCCGGCTTCTATAACGCTTTATTGGAATGTGACGAACCTGCGCTTGTAGTGGAATGCCTTAACGGTTATCGATTGAAAGAAAAAATGCCACTGAATTATGGCGAATTCAAGACTCCAATTGGGGTAGTTGAAACCCTAAAACAAGGAGCCGACATCACTTTGGTTTCTTATGGTTCCACATTAAGATTGGTGGAACAAGCGGCCAAAGAGCTCTTGAAGGAAACGGGAATTGATTGCGAAATCATCGATATCCAATCCTTGCTCCCATTAGACGTGAATCACGACATCGTGAAAAGTATCGCCAAAACAAACCGATTGTTAATCATAGACGAAGATCTTCCCGGTGGAGCTTCTGCCTATATTTTGCAACAAATTATTGAAGAACAAGACGCTTATAAATATTTGGACAGCAAACCACAAACATTGACGGCAAAAGCACATAGACCCGCTTACGGCACTGATGGTGATTATTTTTCGAAACCATCCATAGAAGATATTTTCGAAAAAGTATATGCGATGATGAACGAGGTAAATCCTTCGAAATATCCTGCTTTGTATTAGAATTATAATAAAATCGTACTATAAAAAAACTTGCCGAATTCTAATTGGTTGATTAGAATTCGGCAAGCTTTTTATTAGGGGTAATGTGGTCAAAAATGGTTACTGTTTCATTAGTTTTAACTTCTTCAAAACAGTATCGATAACATTGTTGATTTCAATGGAAATCACAAACTTGTAATTGAGATAAACGTAAGCAATAGTCAATACTATCGATTTTAAAACTATAGAAATAAAAGGATTAAAAGGAAACTCCCAGAAGTAAAATGCAACAAACAAAACAAAAGTAAGCACAATTGAATACACCGTTTGCATTGTGAAAGGATACAAATGCAGTCGCTTGACAACAAAAAGCAGTTTAGCCACACTATATAAAGTAATGGACAATAAAGTCGCAAATGCAGAACCAATAATTCCAAAAAGAGGAATGAAAATCATGTTCAACACTACCGTTAAAACAACTAAAACCACTCCTAAAAACAATACCATTCTATAGTATTTTGTATTAAAAATAATGGCGTTATTATTGCCCAAAATCAAATCAAAATACTTTGACAATCCAATCATGAAAACCACCAAAATACCTCCGGCATATTCTTTGGGAACCATTTCGTACAACATGTTGATATTCACAAAAATTCCCAACATCACGTAACCGCCCACCACCTGTAAATTGATGGATGTTTTTTTGTATAAAATATCCATTTCATCGTGATTGTTCTCGTGCATCAGTTTTGCAGTAATCGGATAAACAATTTGGTGCATCGCACGACTGGGAACTGAAATAACCAATGCAATGTATGTCGCAACCGAATAAAAAGCAATATTCTCGATATTCATATACTGGTTGAGTATCATTTTATCGCCATCCAAAAGTAAATTAGCCACACTTCCCGACAAAATAATATAAAAAGTATAGGTCAAAATGTCTTTGGTGTTAATTGGAATGGTAAACTGAAAATTTGGTTTCTGGATGCTAAAAGCATAAAACATCGTTACCAAAAGTGCCAAAAGATAAACAACGGCAGTTGCATATACAAAGCCTTCAACAGTTATCCAATTGTAATAAACGGCCATCAACAAAAGCAATGAAGCTGTTCGCAAACCTACTTCCTTGATAAAATTCCCAAAGACGGAATGCATGTGGACCCGCAACCAAGCATAAAAAATTTCGAAATAAGCCATACATATTCCAATAAATGGAATAAGCCAAATATAATTTTTAACAATGGCATTCTTTTTCGACAAGAAAATTAAAATCTCATCATAAAAAACAAGTCCCATCAAGAGCAGTGGAATGATTAACAGCAAGGGAAACAAGACCGTAAAAGACAAGAAACGGGATCGTTCTTCGTCTGTTTTATATTGCGAATAGAATTTGACCAAGGTATTTTGCATTCCAATGGCAAACAATGGCATGATTACATTGGCGCTCGAAGTCACGTAATTTGTCAAGCCGTAAAAAGTTGCTCCAAGAAAAACGGGGTACAAATAAATGGTATTGATTCCGCCAATCGCAAAACCGATGTAAGTTATTATGGTGTTCTTTAAGGACTGATTTAATACTATTCCCATTTATGAGGTTAGAGATTAGAGGTTAGGAGTTTTACCAATTTTTCGGTCAAACTCTTTCTGGAATATTGTTGCAAACCTACTGCATTTGATTGTAGTTTCCCTTCCAAAAACTGGTTATAATAACCCAAAAGTACACTTTTTAGTTTCATTTTCTCTGAATAATCAAAGAATACGCCCGTATTGGTATTGGTGATGATTTCGGCAAAGTCGGAACCATTGGGTCCAATGGCAATAATGGGTCTGTTGGAAACCATATATTCAAATAATTTTCCCGGAATAATGCTTTTGGTATCTTCCGAATTGATTTCTATAAGCAACAGTACTTGTGATTTTCTTTGATGGGCAATCGCTTCGGAATGCGAAACATATCCCAAGTTGTTCAAATAGGAATTCAATCCAAATTGGGCAATGGTTTCCAATACTTCCTGGCTCACCGCTCCCATCAATTTTATTTCCAAATGCGATTTAAAATCGGGAATTTCATCGATTAATTCGACCAAACTCTCCCAAAGCATTTTTGGATTTCGTTCAGAAAGAAAAGAGCCAATGTGTGCCAAAGAAAACTTGGTATCCAAAGTCTGTTTTGCCACGTTTTCAGTATCATAACCATTGGTAATTACGGCAATTGGTTTAGTCGTAATGGCCTGAAACTCGGTTTTTGTGGTATTGCTGGTCACGATAATCGTGTCGGCCGAATTCAGCACTTGATGTTCCAATGTCTTGTGTTTCTTGGCTGCATAATTCGACAATCGCAAGGATTTGTGATAGCCAATGGTTGTCCAGGGGTCACGGAAATCGGCAAACCATTTTACATCCAATTTTTGTTTCAGTTCCAGTCCAACAAGATGTAAACTGTGTGGCGGCCCCGAAGTGACAATCGTGTCGATATTATTTTCGACAATGTATTTTTCCAAAAATGCCACCGAAGGTTTTACCCAAAAAACACGGGCATCTGGAATAAACAAATTACCCCGAATCCAAAGAAATACTTTATCCAAAAAGGATTGCTTTTTTTGATTTGGAATAATTCCCGAATTCATTTTTTTGGTTTTATTCTTCGAAAGAAACGACGCCAATTGATACGGTTCGAAAATTTTATGCTTGAGAATAATGGCTTTATCCGAAACCTCATTTACCAAGTTCTCGTCAACAATGGGATATGTTGGATTCTCAGGAATATAGACAATCGGCTGAACGCCAAAATCAGGCAAATATTTCACGAATTTCAACCAACGCTGAACACCTGGCCCTCCAGCTGGCGGCCAATAATAGGTTATGATAAGCAGTTTTTCTGGTTTCAAGTTTAAGGTTTAAGGTTTAAACTTTTCTTCCTTTCAAAATATATTCCGCCAATTAAAAGTAACAACATACCCAAAGAACTGAAAAGCGTAATCGTGCTTCCCGTTTGAATTACCTGTGGTTCGAACTTGAATTCTATGGTATGTTTTCCTGCTGGAATTCGCATTGCTCTCAATACGTAATCTACAGGGAAATGGTCGGTTAATTTTCCATCTATATATGTATTCCAACCTTTTTCATAATACATTTCAGAGAAAACAGCCAATCCGTTTCCTGTATTATTTGAAGTATATTTTAAATGATTAGGTTTATATAAATCCAATTGAATGGTTGCCAAAGAATCTTTTTGAAAAAATTGGGAACCACCTTCAATTTTTGTCATTGTTCCAAATTTTAAATAATTTATTACTGCAACATTTTTGGTGTCTAATTTGTCCAATGCCTTCATTTCTGCATCGGCAGAATTTACAGCCCTTAATTCTTTTACAAACCAAGCATTTCCATTGGCATTCGGGTTTGGAATTGGAATCGAAGCACCCGTTGAGTCTGATTGAATAATGTATTTCACGTTCAACATGTTCAGAATCTCGATATTGTTCTTGGCAATTTGATAATCGAATAATTGTTGTATTCTTCTAGGTTTCACGGCACTGTAGCCACCAATAGATTTATGGAAATAAGAAGCCCTTGCACTTGATAAATTACCGGCAACTTCAAAAACTCGGTAATGGGTCGTGTCTTGCAAAATCTGCGTGTCGGCAGGTGTTTCCTGAAAAGGAACTTCCACTTCGCTTCTACTCACAAAATCCTTGGTCGAAACATATTTCTTGTCCACGAAAAACAAATCGAAAACCATCAATAATCCCACCAAAATTATCGCCGTGTTCTGGGCTAATTTTTCTTTGACAAACAACCATAAAACACCGGCTGCCAGCAAAATAAAAAATCCGGAACGCAACAAATCAGCCGAATAAAGCGTCATCCTGTCTGATTTCAATGCATCCACAAATTCTGGTCCGTAACTTTCCCTGAAATAACTGTCGTTCGCTCCGGCAAAACTGAAACTGTCCTTCAACAAAAACAAACCTACAATAATCCCGAAGCCAACTGCGGCGGATTGCCACAAGACTTTGAATCGTGCTTCCTTTTCCAAATTGAAAAAGGATTGCAAGCCCATAATTGCCAAAACAGGAAAACACAATTCCAGAATTACTTGTATCGAAGAAACTGCCCTGAACTTATTGTACATAGGTACATTATCAATGAAAAAATCGGTCAATGCCGGGAAATTTTTCCCCCAAGACAACACCAAGGCAACGATGGCTCCCGAAAGAAAGACGTATTTTATTTTTCGTTTATCGGCGAATAAAGCCAAAACTCCCAAAAAGAAAACCACAATCCCAATGTAAGCCGGAGCAGCCACAATAGGTTGATCGCCCCAATAGGTTGGCATTCCCGAAACAAAATCGTTGGCTTGATCAGCAGGAACTCCTTTCCCCATCATAAACTCGTACATTTTGCTGTCTGGGCCAATATTTTCGTTATTCGAACCTCCAAAAAGTCGTGGTGCAATTAAATTGAAACTTTCGGCAATCCCATAACTGTATTCCGTTATATAATCGCGGGACAAGGCACTGTTGCCAACATTTTTTGTACCATCGGCATTATAAGTCAATTCACTTTTTCCTCTTGTGCTAAAGTTGGCATATTCGGCCGTGGCCAATAAATTGGTGGCATTGGCTCCAAGGGCAAAAATTCCGGCAATTGCCAAAACGCCAAATGAAGTCAACAACGATTTGTACTCCTTTTCTTTTAAAGCCTGATAAATAAAATAACCTGAAAGCACCAACAAGAAAATCAACAAATAATACGTCATTTGAAAGTGATTCGCATTGATTTCCAAGGCAACGGCAAACATTGTCAGCAATCCACCCCAAATATATTTCTTTTGAAAAACTAATATAAAGCCGGCAATTACCAATGGCATATAGGCGATGGCGTGCGCTTTGGCATTGTGGCCAACACCGAGAATTATAATCAAATAGGTAGAAAATCCAAAAGCCAAAGCTCCGAAAAAGGCTTTGAGTGGATCTATTTTCAAAACCAAAAGCAAGCCGTAAAAACCTAGAAAATACAGAAATAAATAATCAGCAGGACGAGGCAAGAAACGTAAAGCATCATCCATCATTCCGATGTAATCGTGCGGATATTTGGCTCCCAATTGATAGGTTGGCATTCCTCCAAAGGCGGAGTTTGTCCAATATGGCTCTATTTTTTCGGCTTTTCTAAAATCGTTTTGTTCCTTTGCCATTCCGGTATATTGGGCAATATCGGATTGGAAAATTTGTTTTCCCTGCAAAACGGGATAAAAATAAATAAGGGAAATTAATACGAATCCAAGTAGGACTAAAGCGTGCGGATAGAACTTTTGAAGTTGCTTCATTAAATTTGGTTGTTGGGTTTTGGTTGTTGGTTTTGGGTAAATTTAATCTATTTCTTCGTAATCGACATAATCCCCCACTTTTTTGGTTTCTCGAGATTTCTTGGCATTGGCGGTATCAATAATAATCTCATCGTTATTTGACGTTTTTTGCCAAGAATTACCTTGGGCATATTGCTGCTGCCTTTGAAAATTTTCACCGGCTTTTTCTACTACTTTTTTAACTATTACAGGCAAAAACAATCTTGCCAAAAATTTAAAAATATAGTAAAAAGCTATTATGTAAAACAATGTTTTTATAAAACCGTAAAAAGACGCTTCTTGCATAATCAAATAATTTTTTGCAAAATTAACAATTCCAACGTTCAAAATTAAAATATCATTCTTAAATAAATAATAAAATATAGTACATTTGAAAAGCCTTATTCCCTTTTAACCTAAAAATAGCATGTACAAAATCAAAACCTTAATTGTCACCGTCTTTTTGATGCTACCATTAATTCATTATGGACAGCACACCGATGAAATCAATTCGAACAGGCCGGGCGAAACCATGTCGGCTTTTGGAGTGGGAAAATCAGTTTTTCAAGTGGAATCAGGTATTTATGGCATCAAGGAAAATCACAGCATCTTGAATTATGATGCCAATGGTTTTGGAGTTGACTTGACGTTGAGATGTGGATTGTTTTTGGAAAAACTGGAATTCATTGCCGACTTCCAATATCAATATGAACAAGTCACTTCTCCGATGAGCATCATAGACAAATCCGCTTTTAAACAAACCGTTTTGGGAGCCAAATATTTGATTTACGATCCATTCAAAAACTACGAAAAACAAATCAATGTATACAGTTGGAAAGCCAATCATTCCTTCAATTGGCACCAATTAGTTCCAGCATTTTCAGTATTTGTGGGAGCCAATCTAACCTTAGAGGATAATCCATATTATTTTTCACCGGATGCCGCTATTTCGCCAAAAGTAGTGCTCATTGCCCAAAACCATTTAGGCGATGGAACCTGGGTTTTCGTGACCAATATTATTGCCGATTACATTGGAACCGATTTTCCTAGTTACGGTTACGGGATTACCTTGACCAAAGGTTTCAACCGAAATTGGTCTGGTTTCATAGAAAACCAAGGCTACATGAGTGACTTTTACAGCGATGCCATTGTTCGTGGCGGTGCTGCTTATTTGCTTAATAACGACATGCAAATTGATGCTTCCATAAGTACAAGTTTAAAAGACACGCCTTCCATACTTTATGGTGGAATTGGATTTTCTTGGCGTTATGATGCCAGATATAAAGAAGTGCGAATGAAAGTTGACACGGGAGATTCAGACAAAAAAGCCAAAAGAAGAGCCAAAAGAACCAAAAAAGGATAAACTCACAATACCTAATACACAAAATGATTACCATAAAAGAAGCCGTTACAAAAAAGGAAATGACCGAATTCGTCAAATTCCCTTTCTCCTTGTACAAAGACAACAAATATTGGGTTCCTCCCATCATTGCCGATGAATTGGAATCCTTCGACAAAACCAAAAATCCAGCTTTCGAAAGCGCAGAAGCCTATTTTTATTTGGCCTACAAAAACAATGAGATTGTCGGCAGGATTGCCACCATCATCAATTGGAACGAAGTGAATAATCAACACAAAAAGAAAGTTCGTTTTGGTTGGTTCGACGTGATTGATGATATCGAAGTGACCAAGGCTTTATTGGAAAAAGCCTATGAATTAGGAAGAAAAAACAATTTGGAACACGTAGAAGGACCGATGGGTTTCTCCAATCTGGATAAAGTTGGCGTTCTCACCGAAGGTTTTGAAGAAATGGGAACCATGATCACTTGGTACAATCATCCTTATTTCGCGACTCATTTGGAGCAATTGGGATTTGTCAAAGAGAAAGAATACATAGAAAGCATCTTTCCTTTTTCGAACGTAAAACCCGAATTCTTCCTGAAAGCACAAGCGTTAATCAAAAAGCGTTATGAACTGACGAGTTTGAACTTTACCAAAACAAAAGACATAATGCCTTATGTGGACAAAATGTTTGATTTGTTCAATAATTCTTATGCCAGTTTGTCTTCGTTTGTGGCCATAACCGATATTCAAAAAGAATATTTCAAGAAGAAATACATCAGTTTCATCAATCCGGAATACATCAAATTCGTGATGGACAAGAACAATGACATTGTGGCTTTCAGCATTGTGATGCCTAGTTTTTCGGAAGCGTTGCAAAAAGCCAAAGGCAAACTTTTTCCATTTGGGTTTTACCATTTACTTAAAGCCCGAAAAGATAGCAAAGACGTTGTTTTTTACTTGATAGGCGTTCATCCTGAATACCAAAACAAAGGGGTAACGGCAATCATATTTGATGAATATTTCAAGACTTTCAGTGAAAAAGGAATCGTCAACTGCATCCGAACTCCAGAACTGGAGGAGAATCACGCCATACACAATTTATGGAAAAATTTTGATCCAAGAGTGCATTGTAGAAGGAAAACTTTTATCAAAAACCTGTAAAAAAGTTTGCAATATCAGTTAACACAAAAAAAATCCATTCACATAACGAATGGATTTTTTTTATATAATTTCACTGTAAACTGTGACTGCAAACTATAAACTAAATATTAAGCATCCAAATCAACCTTAGTTCTACTGGCTATCTCTTTATAAGTTCCGTTTACCAATTTCTCACGAATTGCTTCAAACGCAGTAAGTGTTTGATCAATATCATCCAATGTATGTGGAGCAGTAGGAATAACACGCAGTAAAATCATTCCTTTTGGAATAACCGGATAAATTACTATCGACAAGAAAATACCATAATTTTCTCTTAAGTCATTCACCATTACCATCGCTTCCGGCACACTTCCTTCCAAATAAACCGGTGTAACGCAAGTATTGGTGTCACCAATATTAAATCCTTTGCTTCTCAAACCATTTTGCAAAGCATTTACGTTTTCCCATAATTTGTCTTTCAATCCCGGGTTATCACGCAATAACTGTAAACGTTTCAAAGAACCGATAGTCTGAATCATTGGCAATGCTTTGGCAAACATTTGGGAACGTAAATTGTATTTCAAATAATCGATAATATCTTTATCGGCAGCCACAAAAGCTCCAATATTCGCCATTGATTTGGCAAACGTAGAAAAATAAACATCAATTCCATCTTGACAACCTTGCTCCTCGCCTGCTCCGGCACCTGTTTTACCAAGTGTACCAAAACCGTGGGCATCATCAACCAAAAGACGGAAATTGTATTTCTTTTTCATTTCCACAATTTCTTTCAACTTTCCTTGCTGACCGCGCATTCCAAAAACACCTTCAGTAATAAAAAGGATTCCTCCACCTGTTTCCGTAGCTATTTTGGTAGCGCGTTGCAGGTTTTTCTCCATACTTTCAATGTCGTTGTGCTTGTACGTAAAACGTTTTCCGCTGTGTAAACGAACCCCGTCAATAATACAAGCGTGCCCATCAACATCATACACAATCACGTCGTTTCTTGTAACCAAAGCATCGATGATGGAAACCATTCCTTGGTAACCGAAATTCAATAAATAAGCTGATTCTTTCATTACAAAAGCAGCCAATTCTTGCTCTAATTGTTCGTGATATTTAGTATGACCACTCATCATGCGCGCACCCATTGGGGCAGCTGCACCAAATTCCAAGGCTGCATCTGCATCTGCTTTACGCACTTCTGGATGGTTTGCCAGACCTAAATAGTCATTCAAACTCCAGTTTAAAACCTCTTTTCCTTGAAATTTCATTCTTGGTCCCAAGTCTCCTTCCAACTTTGGAAACACAAAATAACCTTCTGCTTGTGAAGCCCATTTTCCTAGTGGACCTTTATTGTTTTGAATTCTTTCGAATAAATCTTTTACCATAATATAAATGAAGTGATACTATTAATTTTAAGAAGTTGCAAAAATAATTATTTAAATTTTATTATGGTCTCGAAAGCAAAATTATTTTTAGGAGCTAATCCTGCTGTCCACTATATCTTTTGCTTTTAAAGAAAAAAGCAAAAGGATACCGTTTAACTTCGTTGAATCTTCGATTTCCATCAGGGCTAGGCATCTTTGGTAACAATAAACTTTGTACATTTGAATACTATTTTTCATTAGCAAAAATCATATCAATAAAATATGTCACAAACCTCCAAAGAATTAAAACTCGCCGTTCTCATTGATGCCGACAACGTTCCTTACAGCAATGTCAAAGGAATGATGGAAGAAATAGCCAAATATGGCACACCTACCACCAAGCGTATTTATGCCGATTGGACCAAACCCAATGCCGGAGGTTGGAAATCGGTTTTACTCGAACACGCCATCACTCCTATCCAACAATACAGTTACACGGTGGGAAAAAACTCTTCGGATTCTGCTTTAATCATTGATGCGATGGATTTGCTGTATTCTGGAAAACTGGATGGTTTTTGCATTGTTTCCAGCGATAGCGATTTCACCCGATTGGCCATTCGTTTGAGAGAATCCGGAATGAAAGTAATTGGCATTGGCGAGAAGAAAACACCAAGCGCCTTTATCGCTGCTTGTGATAGATTCGTGTTTATTGAAGTGCTGGACGGAGCCATCAAAAAGACTAGAGCAATTGCAAATGGACAAAACAAATTACCAAAAAGCAAGATTGTGGAGGAGAACAAAAAAGTAATAGACCCGACCGCTAACGAACAGGCGAAGCAAAAAATAACGGCAAAATCTCCTGAAAAAATAGTACAAAAACCGCTCAATAAAATTGACAATCAAACCATAGAACTCATTGAAGACACCCTCGAAGCGATTGGCGATGAAGACGGTTGGGCTTTTCTTGGCGATGTCGGCAACCTCATCGTGAAGAAAAAACCCGAATTTGATCCCAGAAATTATGGTTTTTCGAAACTGACTCCAATGCTTAAATCACTGACCGATATTCTCGAAATCGACGAAAGAGAATCCGACAAAAAAGGAATCAAGCATGTTTATGTAAGATTACGTTTTGCATAATAGTCAGAATCAAAAACTTCAATCCATAAAAAATTTTTAAATTTTTCTGATTAATGAGAAAACAATTATTCGCAATTGGCTTAACACTATTGACAATTTCCTTTTGTTTTAACTACTTTCTAAAAACAGGATTTGTGTTTTCAACTTTAATGATAATTCTAATAATTATCGGATTCTACAATACCATACAACAAAAACACGCCATACTTAGAAATTTTCCGGTTTTGGGTTATTTCAGGTATTTGTTCGAAAAAATTGTACCCGAAATCCAGCAATACTTCATAGAGCGCACTACCGACGGGAAACCGTTTTCAAGGAACCAACGCAGCTTGGTCTATCAAAGAGCCAAAAATATTGATGCCACATCCCCTTTTGGAACTCAATTGGTACTGAATCAAGACAGTTATGAAGGAATCAAACATTCGATATTTCCGGCAACAGTCAACGAAGAACTGCCAAGAGTTATCGTTGGCGGACCAGCTTGTACCCAACCTTATTCGGCTTCTTTATTGAATATTTCTGCCATGAGTTTTGGGTCATTGAGTGAAAACGCCATTGTTTCACTCAACAAAGGCGCACAAAAAGGAAATTTCTACCACAATACCGGAGAAGGAGGTTTAACCGAATTTCATCAAAACGGTGCCGATATTACTTGGCAAATCGGAACGGGTTATTTTGGTTGCCGCGATGACAGAGGCGGTTTTGACGGTGGGAAATTTGCGGAAAAAGCCAATCTTTCTGCCGTAAAAATGATTGAAATAAAATTGTCGCAAGGTGCAAAACCAGGTCACGGAGGCGTACTTCCTGCTTCCAAAAACACGGAACAAATTGCAAAAATAAGAGGCCTTCAACCCCACACAACCATACTTTCGCCACCTTGCCACAGCGCTTTTTCCGATGGTAAAGGATTAATTGAATTTATTACTCGTTTACGCCAATTATCCAATGGAAAACCTATTGGATTCAAATTATGCATTGGTGACACGTCCGAATTTGAAAACTTGTGCCAGGAGATGATTCATCAAAATTGCTATCCCGATTTCATAACCGTTGATGGTGCCGAAGGCGGAACGGGAGCTGCTCCATTGGAATTTGCCGACGGTGTTGGAATGCCTCTTGAACCTGCCTTGATTTTTGTAAACAAAACCTTGATTCGATTGGGAATTAGAGATGAGATCAGGGTAATTTGCAGTGGGAAAATCATTTCGGGTTATTCCATATTAAAAGCGATTGCCTTGGGAGCGGATATGTGTAATTCAGCACGTGGGTTCATGTTTTCTTTGGGCTGCATTCAAGCATTGCGATGCAACAACAACGAATGCCCAACGGGAGTGGCCACGCAAAACAAAATGTTGATAAAAGGATTGGTGGTTACCGATAAATCCGAAAGAGTGTTTCATTTTCACAAAAACACCTTGCACGCCGCCAACGAATTACTGGCTGCAGCCGGAAAAAACTCTTTTGCCGAAGTCGACATCAACATCTTTATGCGGGGAGACGAGTTTTCGAACCTTGCCGATCACTATTTTCCGGATAATTTAACGAATGTCACTAAGCATTAAACACAAAAAAGGAGGGCTTTTTACAGCCCTCCAATTATTGATTTTGATTTGCCTATGTCCACAATAGTTATTAAAGAAAGTCACATAAAGCATTAAGTGCAAAAAACAACCTAAGTTTTGAAACGAATTCTTTATATTTCATTTATTTTGAATCATCCAACTCTAAACGTAAATAATCGTACAATACACCGAAAGGCCATTTTTTTGCATCAAAAGAGAGTTGAATAGTATTCTTGCCTTTTTGAAGTAATTGGGCATCAAAAACCAAATTTATTTCCACTTCTTTTCCTCTTATCCCATCACGGTGCATTACTCCCATTTCTGGTAAATGTCCTGTGTTTCCAATTGGTTTACCATTCAAAGTAACATAAATAATTTCTCCTTTTCTACTACCACAAATGGCCAATCTCAAAGTCCCTTTACCCTTTTTTTGTTCGGCTAAATCAAAATTTACATTCCATTTTGTACCACCTACAACAGTATAATCTGCATCAATAACCGTGGGTTGGCAATAATTCCAATCTTTACTCCAATCACTCTTTCCAATGGTAAAATTTACATCATTGGGAAATTCTTTTGGATATAACATGTACAGTCCCCATTGCCAGTAATGGTCTCCGTGTTTGAATTCGGAAGCTGAACGATTGGGAATTCCTATTTCCCATAATTGTTTTCCGTATCGAATGGGTGTCCAAATTTGTGTTCCTATATCCAATTTGCTTCCAGAAGTAATTGTTATGGCTGTTTTTTTAAACTCTCCCAAAATTCCATCGGCAAAAGCATATAAATTGTATTTTCCAGCACGAATATTGGGAATTGTAAAAGTTCCATTTGCGTCAGCATGTACCCAAAATTGATAATTTTTCCCTTCATATTGCCAATTTGTATCCATTGTCGCTAATCCAACCCAAATATTTGAAATAGCAGTTGTTGGTGTTAAGGAATCATTGATTTTAATTTGACCTTCTAAAGTTCCTCGTTCTTGTTTTAACGGATATTCTTTATCTTTAACCCAACTAAAAGGCCATTGCAGTTGCTGTTTTTTAGATTCCTCGATGGCGTCATTCCACATTAAATCACTGTTTGCACCCGAATTGCAATAAAAATAGAAAGGACCAATAAATTTATTCCAATCTTCATTTGGGTTAAATTTTAGTGCAGTACCTCCATAATGCCCATCTTGCCAATGATTTAGCAAAATAGCTTCTACATGACCCGTGTTGCCTACTTGTGTTGGACCTCCGTTAATGTATTCAAAACTGGGATTTATCACCCAAAAGCCAATGTTTTTTTGTGTACTGGTCCAACCCCAAGTGGGAGTTTGGGCCAAAATAGCCGAATAATCGTATTTATGCTCTACTTCGCCTTTTCTAATTCCGGTAGTAAGAAGCTTTGCTTCTTTTACATTTCGTTTTATGCCGTTTTCAACATCAAAAGCTGAAGCCATTTTTTGTTTTCGGTTAGCATCAACAGTATAAAAATCAAAAATAGTTGGATTTAATTCAACAATCATTCTTCCTTGTCCTAATTTAAATTTAGGATAATCTGGGCGATGATGGAAGTACGCTGAAAGATAAACTCCTTTGTCTTGCTTTCCTAACGTAAATCGAAGGTCAATATCCAAGGGAATAGTTGTAGTGTCATTTTCGTATTTGAATTTAAAACTTACTTCTGCACGTTCACCATTATTTTCAGAAGGATTGGTGCGAATACTATAGCTCATCTTTTTAGAAAATTGAACTAATTTTTCATCATCATGAAATTCATCGGTAGTGGCTACAATATTCCAATTAGCCCTTTGTTTTCCAACCATTTCCAGTCCTTTGTATTTGATTGAAGATATATACGCACTTTTTTTATTGAGTGTTACTTGCACAAAATCGTTTGAAAGTATTACGGTAGTACCTTGATCGTTTATTGCTACACCTTTTTGGGAATAACCAATGGATGTAATGAAAATGATAGCTAGAAGGAAGGGGTTTTTTAGACTTTTTTTTATCATAAGTAGGTGTTTGGGGACATACAGCATTCCTTAAGATAAACAAATAGGGATTTGGTTTAAGGGTTAATATAGAAAAAGGCAAAAAGGTTCAACTTTTGACTACAACCAAAATTAAGCCGATCCATTTTACCCAATGATGACAAAAAAAGGAGGGCTTTTTACAGCCCTCCAATTGTTGATTTTGATTTACAATTGTTTACATCTACTTACCCTTTAGTTGACTAATAAATAATCTTCCATATTTCGGTACTTATGTAAATAAGTAATGAATCAAAACCATATTCAAATGTACAATAATTTCACTTTCAAATATTTCAAAAACAAACATTTAACACCAAATTAACTCCGTTGTTTTTTCACCATTGAAATTGAATGGAAACCTTTTAATTTTAAATTATTTTAGAAATAAATCAGGTCTTCGCAATCAATTTTCAAAACCCTTAATTTACCCAAAAATCAAATCCCTAATTGTCAAAAAAAAAGGAGGACTTTTTACAGTCCTCCAATTTGTACGTTCTGATTTATCATTATCTAACTTATACTTAAATTCGGTATAGCTGACTATTGAGATACTTTTTCTAATATTAAAATATTTATGATATTATATGCTCAAGTAATTAATCAGAACCACACCCAAATTTACGATTAATTACAACACAAAACATTGTTTTCAAATACTTTAACAACGAATTAAGAGTCTTTTGTCTTCTTTCTGTAAAAAAGAAAACAATTCCTGCTTATTTCTTGAAATACAGGTTAAATGTCCCGGATTGTCCCGAATAGGTTCCGTCAATTTTCAACAACAAATCGGTTGCCGAAAGACTGGCCACATTAAAAGTTCCGTTAAAACTGGTGCCTGAAACAGCAATTGTAATCGTGTTTCCACTTTGCGTCCAAGTTCCCGTTTTTTCTTCAAAGGCACAAGCCGTTGTATAATTGCCATATTTTGCATTACCTCCAGCATTAAGTTCAATATAATCCTTGTTGCAACCATCTTCATTCTTGAAATAATCAGTTGAATATGGGATGGTAAACGCTCCAGAAGTTGCGGTTGATTTGTTGAAATTCCATTTTCCTTCAATATAATTCATGTCCACAGGACCGCTGTCATCTTTGGTGCAAGAAGCAAAGATTGTCACTAAAATTAATGTCAAAAGAAATAAAGTACCTGTTTTTTTCATGGTTTTTTCTAATTTGGTTAGCATTACAATAATAAGCAAAAAAAATCCAACCCAAAAGCTTGTCAGTTCATCTACCGACAATAACAACAAATAACAAGTTAAAACTTATGTTTTTTTCGTTTGTTTAATGAACATTCCACAAAATGAAAATCGGATATCATGATACCATTTTCAAAAGATTGTATCTTTGTTTTTCATCCTATTAAAAACAAAAAAATGAAACTCGTTTTTGCCACCAACAACAAAAATAAAATCCTTGAAGTCCAACAATTGCTTCCTTCCACTATCGAAATTATAAGTTTGGAAAGCATTGGCTGCTTCGAAGAAATACCGGAAACCGCCGATACCATCGAAGAGAATGCCATAATGAAAGCCAATTACGTGACCCAAAAATACGGTTACAATTGTTTTGCCGACGACACTGGACTGGAAGTGGAAGCGCTAAACGGAGCTCCCGGCGTTTACTCGGCACGATACGCGGGCGAACAACGCAATGCCGACGACAACATGAACAAGCTATTGGAAGCATTGACCGACAAGACCAATAGAAATGCCCAATTCAAAACCGTAATCGCCTTAAACCTGGACGGCAAACAACATCTTTTCACTGGAATTGCCCGTGGCGAAATCACTTTGGAAAAAACAGGAAATCAAGGTTTTGGCTATGATCCCATCTTTCAGCCGGAAGGTTTTACAGCCACTTTTGCACAACTTTCCATGGCAGAAAAAGGCATTATCAGCCATCGTGGCAAGGCTACACAGCTCTTGATTGACTTCCTGAAAAACTAACTAATTGATTTTCAAATGACAATAAAATATTAAATCTGAATTTTCTATTAGATTATATCGTTTTTAAACTGTACTTTTGCACCAAATTTTAAAAACATATATGAATAAATTTGAACAATTAGGATTGAGTGAGTCGCTACAACGTGCGATTATCGATCTAGGATTTGAGAATCCGACCGAAGTACAGGAGAAAGCGATTCCCCTATTATTGGAACAAGACACAGATTTAGTTGCGTTGGCTCAGACAGGGACAGGGAAAACGGCAGCTTTTGGTTTTCCAGTCATCCAAAAAATTGATGCCGACAACAGAAATACACAGGCGTTAATCTTATCACCTACCCGCGAACTATGTTTGCAAATTACAAACGAACTTAAAAACTACTCCAAATACGAAAAAGGTATTAATGTAGTGGCTGTTTATGGTGGTGCGAGTATTACAGAACAGGCTAGAGACATCAAAAGAGGTGCGCAAATTATTGTGGCTACTCCAGGTAGAATGCAGGACATGATTAACAGAGGATTGGTAAACATCTCTCAAATTAGTTACTGTATTCTTGACGAAGCAGACGAAATGTTGAATATGGGCTTCTATGAAGACATCGTAAACATTCTTTCTACTACGCCAGACGAAAAAAACACATGGCTGTTCTCGGCTACAATGCCGGCAGAAGTAGCCCGAATTGGAAAACAATTTATGACCAACCCAGTTGAAATCACGGTTGGAGCAAAAAACTCGGGTTCAGCTACCGTTTCTCACGAATTTTACTTGGTAAATGCCCGTGACCGTTACGAAGCTTTGAAAAGATTGGCCGATGCCAATCCAGACATTTTCTCGGTAGTTTTTTGTAGAACAAAACGTGACACACAAGCGGTTGCCGAAAAATTAATCGAAGACGGATACAGCGCTGCTGCCTTGCACGGAGATTTATCTCAAGCGCAACGTGACGGTGTGATGAAATCTTTTAGAGGTCGTCAAATCCAAATGCTTGTGGCTACTGACGTTGCTGCTCGTGGAATTGACGTTGACAACATTACTCACGTAGTAAACTATCAATTGCCTGACGAAATAGAAACCTACAATCACCGTTCTGGCCGTACAGGTCGTGCAGGGAAATTGGGAACTTCTATCGTTATTGTAACCAAAAGTGAAATCCGCAAGATTTCTTCCATCGAAAGAATCATCAAACAGAAATTCGAAGAAAAAACAATTCCTTCTGGAATTGAAATTTGCGAAATCCAATTGTTGCATCTTGCCAACAAAATCAAGGATACTGAAGTAGATCACGAAATTGACAACTATCTTCCGGCTATCAACAGCGTTTTGGAAGGTTTGACAAAAGAAGAATTGATCAAGAAAATGGTATCTGTAGAATTCAACCGTTTCATCAATTACTACAAGAAAAACAGGGACATCTCTAATCAATCTTCGGGTTCTGAAAGACGTGAGCGTGACGACAGAGAACCAAGAGAAAACAACAATGGCGGTGCCACAAGATATTTCGTGAACATCGGGTCCAGAGACAATTTCGACTGGATGTCATTGAAAGATTACTTGAAAGAAACATTGGACTTGGGTCGTGATGATGTTTTCAAGGTAGATGTAAAAGAAGGTTTCTCTTTCTTCAACACCGATCCGGAACACACGGATAAAGTAATGGAAATATTGAACAACGTACAATTAGAAGGACGTCGTATCAATGTTGAAATTTCTAAAAACGACGGTGGCGGAAGACGCGATCATAACGGAAGAAGTTCTGGAGGTTTTGGTGGCGGAAGAAGTTCTGCTCCAAGAAGAGAAGGAAACTTTGCTCCAAGACGTGAAGGTTCTGGTGGTGGATTCAGAAGCGACAGAAGTTCTGCTCCGAGAGAAGGTGGTTTTGGACCTAGAAGCAATTCAGCTCCAAGAACTGGTGGTTTCTCTGATAGAGCTCCAAGATCATCCGATGCTCCAAGACGTGACGGTGGTTCTTCGGAAAGACCGGCAAGACGCTCTGAAAGCTTTGGTGATGCACCAAGAGAAAGAAGACCGAGAAGAAGTTAACACATTTTGTTAATTTTCTTATAATTATATTGAAACTACAAAATATTTAATACCGTTTTATTACTTTTAAAGTTTTAAACCAGTTTATGAAATATTTTGTAGTTTTCTTTTTTTTAATACTCTCCTCAACAGCTTTTTCGCAAGTTATTGAACCAGCCCAAACCGTTACTGGGACTATTATTAATGACAATACGAAATTCCCTTTACCAAATGTAAACATCATCAACATCAATAAAGTAAAAGGCACAACCACGGATGACAAAGGTAATTTTGTACTTGCCGTTTCCGTAAACGACACCTTGCACATTAGCTGTATTGGATTTCAATCTTTAAGAATCAAGGTTACCAATGACTGGGTAAAAACCAAAACCACCACCATACAACTGACCGAAAAAGCCTATGCGCTGGAAGAAGTAATCGTTGGACGATACAACTTGACGGGCTATCTGGAAGTGGATTCCAAATTAATTCCAACCCACGAAAACTACCGCTACAGCATCAATGGATTGACCGAAGGATATGAAACCGGAGACACTTCACCCAATGCATTCAGCAAAACAATGGGAGCTATTTTCAATCCCGCCGACAAGCTTTACAACTTTTTTGGCAAGAAACCCACCGAACTCAAAAGACTAAAAGAAATGAAGAAGGACGATACCGTTCGCAATCTTCTGGAAACCAAATTTGATCGTGAAACCATTTCCGTATTGCTGGGCATCGACAAAAAAGAAATCGCCGAAATCCTGGAACGTTGCAGTTACTCCGAGTCCTTCGTGAGAACCGCCAACGACCTGCAAATTCTGGACGCCATAAGCGGTTGCTATGAAGAATACAAAATTTTGAAAAAGAAATAGTTTTTTTCAGTACTCCGTTTTCATTCGCAGTAGGCAGAACTCCCGTAAATAAAACTAATCCCTAATTGTGAATCAGTTAGGGATTTTTTATTGGTGTTTTGGGTTGAAAAAGTGGATTGAAAACATAAAGTGGATTGGATAATTTGTAATAAAAATATTATTTCTATATTTGTTGACATTCACTATTCAATAGCGACTATACACCCTAAATTGGGTAGATTGTTGCTACTTTGTAGCGAGTATATGCAAGTTACCAGTAATTGAAAAAATAAAATGAGAATAACCAACGTAGAAAAGAAGCAATTATCTGATGTTTTTCATAAATACAAATTAAATATTTTAGACTTTGAAGCAACAGGAGAATACGAAGTATTTAAAATTAAATTTAAATATGATTATTTTTCGTTTTCTATTATCAAACAAAAAACCAATGGTTATCTAATTGAATATTTTTCAGTCGACGATAAAAATGCAATTTCAATATCAACAAGTTGGAATGGTTTGGTGCAACATTTTTTGATGTGGACAGAGAAACTTGTTGCTGAATTTAATTCTCCAACTGGTTGGGAATCTTTTCAAAATACAAATTTCCTTAATGCTGAATATGAAGAACTAAACAGCAAATTTACAGATATTGAAAAAATTCAGACTAAACAAAACATAGAAGACTTAAAAGTAAAAATTAAGCTTTTAAATTTAAGTCCAGAGAAATTAGAAATAATTGAAAGTAAATTAGATTCTTTGTCTGCAAAAGTTGACGAGTTGAATAAATTTGATTGGAAATCAATGTTTATTGGTACAATTGCAAGCTTAATAATGACTTTTGTAGTTCCTCAAGAAGCAAGTGGAATGTTTTGGGAATATGTAAAAAGCTCATTTCATAATTTAAAGATTAGTGCATAATCAACTACTGGTAACAGCTACAACTGATTTTGGCAATTGGATTAATGGAAAGTTGGTTTTATTTGGAAGTTTTGACAAATCCGAAAATAGGGATTAATTTAGCGACAAACTATTTATTACCAAAACATTATAGGTTTTGTAAAACGACAGCTCGTATGACAGATAATAACGACTCGAAAGATTGAGACAAACAAACATTTAACATTATGAAAAAGTTACAATTCAAAGTAAGCATCAATGCTCCCGTGACCGAGATATATGATTTTATGCTTGGCATTAACAGTAAATCAACTTATGAACAATGGACTGCATTGTTTAATCCTACATCGACCTATGAAGGAAGTTGGGACAAGGGAACTAAAATTCTATTTGTTGGAGTAGACGAAAAAGGAGAAAAGGGAGGCATGGTTTCCAGGATAGCTGAAAACATTCCCAACCAATTTGTTTCGATTCAACATTATGGCCTTTTAAAAGGGGACAAGGAAATTACGGAAGGACCAGAAGTGGAAAAATGGGCAAACGGATTTGAAAACTATACCTTCGAAGAAAACAATGGAACAACAACCGTTACAGTAGACTTAGACACCACAGAAGATTTTGTGGGTTATATGAACGAGAACTACCCAAAGGCACTAGACAAGCTGAAAGAACTTTGTGAAAAATAACAATTTCAAGAATATCTTAAAAAGACAAAGAAGCGAAGTTCAACGACAGCATTAGAAAAAATAATACTGGAGTTAAATAAACACAGCCTATAACCGCGGTTTTGCAAAATAACTAAATCTATAAATTATGGTAAATATAATTCACAGAGTAGGCATTAAAGCAGAAATTCAAAAAGTATACGAAGCTTTGGCAACGATACAAGGAATATCGAATTGGTGGACAAAAGACACAAGCGGAGAATCCGAAATTGGGAAAACGGTTACGACCCGATTTCATACTTTGGAAGGAAATGAAATTGGCAGCATGAGTTTTGAAATAAAAGACTTGGAACCCAATAAAAAAATTCATTGGAAATTTCTGGAAGGTCCAGAAGAATGGATTGGAACTGAAGTCATATTCGATTTACATCAAGAAGAAAACTATACAATCGTATTGTTTAACCACGTTAATTGGTCTGAAGAAGTAGAATTCAAAGCGCATTGCAGCATGAAATGGGCAATTTTTATGCTTAGTTTAAAACAACTCATCGAAAACGGAGAAGGAAAACCTTCGCCTCATGACATAAAAATAGATAACTGGAATTAGCTGTCTTCACGGCAATGAACTGCCAACAGCGGTGTGACGTTGTGAAAAACGCTGTCAGAAACCGTAAAATCAAGAAAACATTATTTAAAAACTACTCCAATGAAAGCATTTTTTACAATTTTAATTTTAATTTCAAGTATGACGGTATTCTCTCAAGTGGACAAATCGGCTGGTGACTACCTGCGTACTCTTAAAACTGATAACGGTGACTTGATAGAATACAAATTGACTTTAAACGAAGATGGAACTTTTATATTCCACTCTTATTCAAACATTAAACAGGCAGTTCCACCCGAAACAAACACATATGGTAAAGGAAAATGGACTGTAGAAAACAACGTGATTTCATTCTTTGCCGATAAACAAAAAGACATTGATAAAAAAAATACTTTGGACTTTACTAATTCCAAGGCGAGGTTCATCACAAAAAATCCTAGAAACAAAACGGACCAAATAATTAAAACAAGACTTCAATTCTTACAATCAGATATTTTCTGGATGGCAAGAATTGAAATGTTTAAAATATAAAAACTCATTACCGTATAGTCAGCTTTTCTCTCAACAGCTTCCACAACGGATTTACTTCGTCCGTTCGGCTTGCAGCCTCGGGTGTACAATAGGCTTAATTTGAAAATGGCTTTGTATTTTAAAGTTTAACAATAACCAAAAGACAAACCTTGGTCAAGCCACGACAAGACTGTATTACAACACATTAACACCAACTTTCAAAAATATTTTGTAAATTCAAGGTCTTAAAACCATGAATTATGCGAACCACTTACTATTTACTTTGTTTTATTATAATTTGCTGTTCATGCTCCAAAAACAAGACAGTAAATGAAGCTAAATCTGTATCCAGTAATTTTAGCTGCAGCACACCTGAAGTAACAGACAAAAACTGGTATTCTTCAGGCAAAAAAGCCCCTTTATTCAAAGGGCTAGATGGTCTTCATTTTCCTATTTCGACAAAAAATGCAGAAGTACAAAAATATTTCCATCAGGGATTAATGCTTTCCTTTGGATTTAATCATGCTGAAGCTGCCCGTTCCTTTTTTGAAATCACGCGACAAGAGCCCAAATGCGCCATGGGTTGGTGGGGTTTTGCCTATGTTCTTGGCCCAAATTACAATGCAGGCATGGAAAAGGATAATTTTCTGCGGGCTTACAACGCTGTCAAAAAAGCAAAATTATATTCGGCCTCCTGCACGGAAAAAGAAAAAGATTTGATTGAAGCCTTAATGCTTCGCTATTCCAACGATACCATTATTGAGCGTTCTGTACTCGATTCGTCTTATGCCTCTGCCATGCGAAAAGTGTATAAAAAATACCCAAAGGATGCAACGGTAGGTGCACTGTTTGCGGAATCGTTAATGGACATGCATCCCTGGAATTTATGGAATAAAGACGGAACACCACAGCCTTGGACACCTGAAATAATAACAGTGCTCAAAAAATGCCTGCAATTGGAACCAAAAAATGCAGCTGCAAACCATTTTTACATACATGCCGAAGAAATGTCACAGAAACCCGAAAATGCAGAAGCCAGTGCAGACTTGCTTCTCGATTTGGTTCCGGGTTCCGGACATTTAGTGCATATGCCATCCCATATTTACATAAGAAACGGGCGTTATCATGATGGTGTCACAACCAATCTAAAAGCTGTTGCAATTGACAGTTCCTACATAGATGCATGTCATGCCCAAGGAGCCTACCCCCTTGCCTATTACCCTCACAATTATCACTTCATCGCGGCTTGCGCCACACTTAGCGGAGAAAGCAAAATTGCCCTGAAAGGTGCGCATGCAACGGCAAACCATGCCCACAAAAAATTATTGCTCGATCCGGCTTGGTCCACTTTACAGCATTATTATTCAATTCCTTGGTATGTGAAAACAAAACTTGGTTTATGGAATGACATCCTGAACACTCCCGCACCCGAAAAAGAGTTGAAATATCCATTGCTGATTTGGCATTACGCCCAAGGAATGACAATGCTTTCCAAAAATAAACCAACCGAAGCCAAAAAACATCTCGCCACGATAAAAAAAATAATGACCGATCCCAAACTAAAAGATTTGACAATTTGGGGTATTAACAGTGTATTGGACTTATGCGAAATAGCCTCGAAAACTTTGGAAGGAGAAATCAATGCCAACGAAAAAAATTATGTCAAAGCAATTTTACTTCTGAAGGAAGCTGTGGCAAAAGAAGACGCACTGAATTATAATGAACCACCAGATTGGTTTTTTTCGGTTCGCCATCATTTAGGCGTCATATTGATTGATGCAGGAAAATATCAAGATGCCATAAAAATATACGAAGAAGATTTAAAAAACTTCCGCAATAACGGTTGGGCTTTGAAAGGACTAATGAATGCCTACGAAAAGCTTGGCGACAAAAAAAGACATGAAGAAACAAAAGTTCGTTTTAACGAAGCCTGGAAACATGCCGATATGCAAATTGCTTCTTCAAGAATATTATAAAACGGCTGTAGAATTAAATCTTGGCGGTTATGCTAGATGTTTGCTGGTAGCCATAATTATCGAAGATTTTGACGGACACACTTGGGAGATTCTCTATATGGACATTTCCAAATTTCCAAAAGAACAACCAGCCAGACAATAACAGCAAAATGCCAACGTCGGTTTCGCTCGTGTAGCAAATATAGCAGCTGAAAAAAAAACACTTAAAAATATAAATTATGGCACTTATCAATCCGCACATTAACTTCAACGGAAATGCCGAAGAAGCATTTAATTTTTACAAATCGGTATTTGGTGGAGAGTTCACAAAGATTATACGCTTAAAAGACCTATCAAGCCCCGAATTTCCGGTAGCCGAAAATGATGCCAACAAGATTATGCACATTGCTTTGCCCATTGGCCAAAACATTTTGATGGCCAATGACATTCCGGAAAGCATGGGACAAGTAAATGAAAATGAAAACAGATCCAAAATCTCCATCAGTGCAGAAAGTCGTGAAGAAGCCGACCAATTATTCAACGGACTTTCAGCAGGCGGAACTATTGAAATGCCCATTGGCAACAGTCCTTGGAATTCCTATTTTGGAATGTTTAGAGACAAGTTCGGCATTGAATGGATGGTGGATTTAGACCCAAACCATAAAGGGAAACCATAAGCGAAAATTAACTAATACTTGATTGAATAATGGGCTTAATTTAATCCAAAACTCGTTGTAGTAGCGGGATATTATAGCAACTTAAAGAAAATCCGTTTAAAATAAATTTTAGACCATGACAAAAAATAATTTGCTTAGAATGGACAATGTCGGAATTGTGGTGGAATCTCTTGACGAAACCATTTCTTTTTTCCTTGAACTCGGCCTAGAGTTGGAAGGAAGAGCAATGATTGAGGGCGAATGGGCCGGTCGTGTAACAGGACTTGGCAATCAATCCGTGGAAATTGCCATGATGGTTACACCAGACGGAAACAGCCGACTGGAGTTATGTAGATACATTAATCCGAAAGTAATTGAAGATCATCGCAACGCTCCGGTAAATGCCTTGGGTTATTTGCGCGTCATGTTTGCGGTTGCCGACATAGACGATATGCTCGAAAGACTTTATAAGCACGGCGCACAACTTGTCGAAGAAGTTGTGCAATACCAAGACGCTTATAGACTTTGTTACATTCGTGGACCCGAAGGGATTTTAATAGGAATTGCTGAACCACTTAAATAAAAATAAGTAGTGGATATGCAAATAAAAATTGCGGTTTTAATTGGTGCCATTTATTTCATCCACAACTTCTTTGAGCAGGCGCAAGCTTTTCAGTTTATCTTGATGGTCAAATATGGCACTGTTAATCATCAATTCGTCCACACGGGAATAACCGATAAACTCTTTTAATTCCGCAGTCAAGGTCTGCTTGCTTCCCACAAACGAACAAGCCGTCATTTGGTTGACCTGAAAACGGGCTTCTTCGCTCATTCCATTCATCAGCTGGGTCAATGACTCGACTGGTGGTTGCAACGGTTTTCTATTGTTTTGCACCAAGTTCCCAAACATTTGATACAAACTGGTCGAAAGGATTTCGGCTTCTTGATCCGTGTCGGCCGCTATGGCATTGACACAAGCCATTGTATGGGGACGTTCCAGAAACTCGGACGCCTGAAAATTATCGCGATACAATTGAAAAGCCACCAACATTTCTCTGGGGGCAAAATGTCCCGCAAACGCATAAGGCAAACCTTTGGATGCCGCCAAAACAGCACTCTCCCTACTCGATCCCAATATCCAAATGGGAACATTCGCGCCTTCGGAAGGAAAGGCACGCACTTTTGCCATGGCGTTCTCCACAGAAAAATAAGCCTCCAAAGCCTCCACATTTTGCGGAAACTGTTGGGATTGTTCATAGAAATCTTTCCGAATGGCCAGGGCTGTCTGCGTGTCGGTTCCGGGTGCTCTTCCCAAACCCAAATCAATACGGTTGGGATAAAGGGTTTCCAGTGTTCCAAACTGTTCCGCAATGATGAGCGGGGAATGGTTGGGCAACATGATTCCGCCAGACCCCACTCGAATATGTTGGGTTTGACCGGCAATATAGCCTATCAAAACCACCGTTGCCGCACTGGCCACATGAGGCATGTTATGATGTTCCGCCAACCAAAATCGTTTGTATCCCAAAGTATCCGCCATTTGGGCTAGTTCTTTTGTTTTTTCGAATGTTGTGGCGGCATTGCTGTCTTGGGAAACCAAGGCCAACTCTAATAAGGAAATGGGAATCGTATTAGTCATTAAATTTTTGGATTTCAGTAAAATTACTCTTTTACAGTAAAAAACCGCCTATTCGTTTGTGTTAATTGAATGGTAATGTTTCGAAAAAAATCTACGACTATTTTGAAAACTCAAGGGTTTACCCAATTTCCGTGGTCAAAACAATTGTTGCCTTTTTTATTCAAAACTGCCCGCAAAAGTTTACTTTTGAAATATCAAACAAAACTCACACAATAACAAATAAAAACATCATTATGGGATTTTTTTCAGCCTTGTTAGGCAACGCCGGAGCAGTAAGCCAAGAAAGTTTAATGAAAGACTACAGCAAATTATTAATTGAAGGAGAAGAAATAGAATTGGGTTTCAAACTCATTCGCGATGTATTCATCTTTACCACCAAACGTTTGATCTTGGTCGAAAAACAAGGTTTGACCGCCAGCAAAGTCGAATACAAATCCGTTACTTATAAGAGTATTTCCAGGTTCAGCATTGAAACTGCGGGTACTTTTGATTTGGATGCAGAACTTAAAATTTGGGTTTCCAGCGAAACACAACCCAGTATCAGGAAACAATTCAACAAATCGGTAAACGTATATGACGTGCACATGGTTTTGGCATCACACGTGTTGGGTTAAAAAGTCATTGTGAAGAACGAAGCAATCCTATTTGTTGCATCCTTCTTGGTCATAATTACATCAAATCTCCGAAGTTTCATGACTTCGGATTTTTTTTTATTCATAAATAAGCGAACATTCATTTATATTCAATACATTTGCTCCTTTAAAAATAAAAACAATGCGAACTAGAGATACAAACAAAGAAGAGCTCGTCAAACAGAAAGCCATAGAAATGATGGTGAAATTGGGCATTGAAGGCTTTGGAATGAATCGGTTGGCAAAGGAAAGCGGCGTTTCGGTGGCGACTTTGTACATCTATTACACCGACAAGGAAGACTTGATAAAAAAAATCGGTATCGAAATTGGACAAAATTTCTTTAATGAAATGGTCAAAGATTTCTCCCCCACCATGTCGTTCAAGGATGGGTTACGCAAACAATGGGAAAACAGGGCACGATTTGTCATCAAATACCCTTTGAATGTTGCTTGTTGGGAGCTTTTGAGTCACTCCAGTTATCGAGATTATATCATGAAAGAAAGTCTGTGTGATTTTAAATCCATAATGACTGAATTTATAAAAAATTCCATTGACAAAAAAGAATTAATGCCCATATCCAAAGAGATATTTTGGAGTATAGCCTACGGTCCATTATATTCTTTGCTCCGTTTCCACAATGAAGGAAAAAGTATGGCTGGAACGCCTTTTGAGCTTACCAAAGAAGCTGCCGAGGAAGCATTTGAATTAGTAATAAAAGCATTGACACCATAAAACAATACAGCCATGGAAAACCTGACAGAAAACATATTGGTATTCGCCACCAATATCCGAACCGTAACCGACAAGCTAACGATAAGCGCAGCATTGGATAAAAATCCTGCCATCGAGAAATGGAATATTGACCAAGAAGACGTCGATTGTGTATTGCGAATCATAAGCAAAACCTTGTCCGAAGAGGAAATAATCAACATTGTCGAGAATCAAAATTTCAAATGCGCTTCATTGGAATAAACAAAAAACGGGATTGGTTTGATATCTTTGTCGAAGATCAAAATTTTGGCAAAGATTAAAAAAATTAAAAATGGAAAAACAAACAGCATCGATACCTTTCACAGCCTATCAAAAATTTGCTGTTTTCATACTTGCCATTACACAATTTACCGTGATTCTCGATTTTATGGTAATGTCTCCACTGGGTGACATTCTAATGAAATCACTGGATTTAAAACCGGCACCTTTTGGCTTGGTCGTTTCCGCTTATGCCTTTAGCGCAGGAATCTCCGGTCTTCTCACGGCAGGATTTGCCGATAAATTCGATCGAAAAAAACTTTTGTTGTTTTTTTATATTGGTTTCATCATTGGAACCATTCTCTGCGGAATCGTCAACTCCTATCCTTTACTTCTGGCTGCCAGAATAGTGACGGGTTTGTTTGGAGGCGTTATTGGCTCCATTTCCATGGCAATAGTTGCCGATTTATTCAGTCTTCAACAACGTGGCCGAGTTATGGGATTTGTTCAAATGGGATTTGGGGCAAGCCAGATTTTGGGAATTCCAATTGGGTTGTATCTTGCCAATGCCTGGGGTTGGCACGCTCCCTTTTTATGGGTAGCTGGTATGGCTGGAATCGTGGCTGTCGCAATTGCCGTCAAACTAAAACCAATCACGAAACATTTGGAAGTGCAACGAGACAAATCTGCTTTTCTGCACTTAATCCACACCCTTGCCAAAAAGGATTATCGAATTGGATTTACTGCCACGGCTTTGCTTTCCATTGGCGGTTTCATGATGATGCCATTTGGAAGTGCATTCGCCATCAATAATTTAAAAATTACCGAGCATCAATTACCCATGATGTTTATGGTCGCCGGTTTATCTACATTGATAATTATGCCGCTAGTGGGAAAATTAAGCGACAAAATAGACAAATACAAAATATTCGCTTTTGCCTCAATATGGACTATGATAATGGTGGGGGTTTACACTAATCTTGGCGTTACCCCTTTTTATTTGGTCCTTGTTTTCAATGTCCTGATGATGGCAGGAATCATGAGCCGCATAGTGCCTTCCACGGCTTTGGTTACTTCCATCCCCGATGTGCAGGACAGAGGCGCTTTTATGAGCATTAATTCCTCGTTGCAACAAATAGCAGGCGGCATTGCAGCCGCTTTTGCAGGTACAATCGTGGTACAAAAAAACAAATTGAGTCCTTTGGAACATTACGACACCTTGGGAATCATAATCATTTTCGTTTTAATCCTGTCCATAATTCTTATGTATCGAGTGGATCGACTAGTCAAAAAGAAAGCCAAATAAGAATCATCATCCCCTTTTGGGCGTGACCCTGCAGACTGCTTCGTCATTCCTCCTCGCAACTTCGGGTCGGGCTTTCCGTTCCCGCTTTTTTGGAAGCGTCTAAAAACCGCCGCTCCCAAAAAGAGCTCCACTACAAACGAAGTTCACTGAACTCCGATGAAAATAAAAATTAAGTGAAGTAATCCCTCACGCAAAGCACAATATTATTAAGTTAAAAATTCGTCAATTCGAGTGTTTTATTAAAAATGCGACAGCTTTTTTAATAAAATGTATCGAGAATACTATCCGTGTAGGCTTCTCGATACAATCCTGCCCAAAAGCGGGACCACTCGAAGTGACGGATTAAAATCTAAACGAAATGACATTACACAAGTACAACAAACAAAAAAACTCTAACTTATATGCCTTATATGGTTTAAAAATAATTAAAGAATCTGCAAACATTTAGCCTTTATTCTTCTTCCCTTTTTTATTAAATTAATACATTTGTTAGACAACCTAAGAATTAACATCATGAGAATTGAAACCGAACTCAAATTAGGATTTAAAGACGTAATGATTAGGCCCAAACGTTCTACTTTAAAAAGCAGATCCGAGGTTTCATTACTTAGGGATTTCAAGTTTTTACACGGTTCCGTCAGCTGGTCTGGCGTACCCATTATGGGAGCCAACATGGATACTGTGGGCACTTTTGAAATGGCATTGGCATTGGCCAAAGAAAACCTTTTTACGGCCATTCACAAACATTATACAGTCAATCAATGGACCTATTTCATGAAAAATGCTCCAGAGAATATTGAAGATTATATTGCCGTCAGTTCTGGAACCGGCAAAAGCGATTTCAAAAAAATAGGCGAAATATTTGAACAAAATCCACAACTAAAATTCATCTGCATTGATGTTGCCAATGGTTATTCGGAGCATTTCGTGAATTTCCTGAAACAAGCACGAAAACAATATCCCGACAAAGTAATTATAGCAGGAAACGTGGTTACCGGCGAAATGGTCGAGGAATTATTGTTGGCCGGCGCCGATATCGTGAAAGTGGGAATTGGTCCAGGTTCAGTTTGTACCACAAGGGTAAAAACAGGCGTTGGTTATCCCCAACTTTCTGCCATTATCGAATGTGCCGACGCAGCCCACGGATTGGGAGGACACATCATCAGCGATGGCGGATGCACCACTCCGGGAGACGTGGCAAAAGCTTTTGGCGCCGGAGCCGATTTTGTAATGCTCGGAGGAATGTTGGCTGGACACACCGAAAGTGGTGGCGAGCTCATTGAAATTGAAGGCGAAAAATATAAAAAATTCTACGGAATGAGTTCCGAAACGGCAATGACCAAACACGTGGGTGGTGTCGCTGAGTACCGCGCCAGCGAAGGAAAAACTGTTCAGGTTCCTTTTAAAGGTCATGTTAGTGCTACTTTGAAAGATATTCTTGGCGGTATTCGAAGTACTTGTACTTATGTTGGCGCATCCAAATTGAAAGAGCTGACCAAGAGAACAACTTTTATTCGGGTTTTGGAACAGGAAAATGTGATATTCAACAAGTAAACTTAAAAAAACGGAATAGTCTATAGTAGACTATTCCGTTTTTTGGTATTTTTTCATCACCAGATACTTCAATTCCGTGTCTCCTGCATTACTGATTCCGTGCTCCGCATTGGAAGGACAATAAAAACTGGTATAAGGTCCTGCCGTTACCGTTTTTCCATCCAAATAAAAAGTAGCAGTTCCTTCCAAAACAAAAAAGAATTCCTCTTCAATATGTCTATGCGGTGCATGTGTCGATAAACGTGGCCCAACGATGCTCATTTTAAGCGTATTTCCATCGATAAAATTCTTGTCGATAAACCAATATTGATACCCCACTTTGTTCTTTGTGGCTTTATCCAACTCAAAGTGATTGACGCAATTTTCAATTGTATACTTTTCTTTTGGCAAAGTCACCTCTTTTTTTGCCTCTTGTCCCATAATCGATTGTTGGGTCATTAGAAAAACGATCAGGATTTTAATAACTTGTGTTAGTTTCATATTTGTGTAATTTTAAATGATATAAAAAATTTGGCTTTCAAAATTAAGCCATTAATATCCAAATAGGACATAATATCACAAGAATTTTGCATTTCAACTTTGGTCAAAAAATAACCCCGAAGTAAACTTCAGGGTTATTTTAATTTTATTTTATTTCTATGACCTACAAATCCTTGATAGGTGCATATTTAGGAACTAATGATTTCATTACTGTCCAGCCTATTAAATAACAAACCGCACAGATAGAGAAAATAATCATGTATCCCGTGTCGATACCATCAGAAATTACCACTCCTGTTTTCTTTAATTCTGCAAAAAAAGTTTCAGGTATTGGCTCTGTTACATATTGTGGGAATTTTTCCAAAAATGGTTGACCATCCACAGTAGTCCAATTTCTATGAGTAAAATCAAATAACACTCCAGAACCTTTGTTGATTAAAGTAGAACCTAAACCTCCTGCTAAACCTCCAATACCCGTGATGGTGGCAATTGCTTTTTTAGGGAACATATCTCCAACTGTCGTGAAAATATTAGCAGACCAAGCTTGGTGTGCAGCTCCAGCGATACCAATAATAATTACGGGTACCCAATAGCTAATATATCCTAAAGGTTGCGCCACTAATGCCAATAATGGAAAAAATGCAAAAATCAACATCGCTCTCATTCTTCCTTCGTAAGGATTCATTCCTTTCTTGTCAACAAAATAAGTTGGCAACCAACCTCCAATAATTGAAAGCAAAGTAATCATGTAAAGTACAAATAAAGGAAAAGCAGCTTCAGTAGAATCCATGCCATAAACAGATTTTAAATAAGCTGGAGTCCAGAACAAGAAAAACCACCAAACACCGTCTGTCATAAACTTACCAAAAGCAAAAGCCCATGTTTGTTTGTATCTAAAGCAATCTTTGAAAGTTACTTTGATAGTTGTTTCAGGCACATAACCCACTAATTTACTGTCGGCTACATCATCTTGTTGGATATATTCCAATTCAGCTGCATTAACTCTTGGGTGTCTCTCTGGTTTATCATACATAAAAATCCAAAATCCCATCCAAACAAAACCTAAAGCTCCAATAATGATAAAAGCCATTTCCCAACCAAAAGCTTCCGCAATAAACGGAATAGTTATTGGGGCAGCCAATGCTCCCACTGTGGCACCTGCATTAAAAATACTGGTAGAAAAAGCCCTGTCTTTCTTAGGAAAATATTCAGCTGTTGTTTTAATAGCTGCAGGAAAGTTTCCTGCCTCTCCAACCGCCAGAACAAAACGAGCAAAAATAAACAAGGTAACACTCACGTTAATTACCAAGGCTGTATCATTTACGGTGCTAATAGCTTCTTTAGCTCCTTCAAAACCAACAAACCAATTTCCTGTTATCCATCCTGATGTTGCAATCCCTGCAAAAGCGTGCAAACAAGCTCCAATAGACCATACACCAATAGCCCATAGAAAACCTTTTTTGGTATCCATAAAATCTACAAATTTCCCTGCAAACAATAAAGAAACTGCGTAAAAAATAGAGAATAAAGCTGTAATATTTCCGTAGTCATTATTTGTCCAGTGGAATTCTGGTGCTATGAAATCGCTCCATGTCAAGGAAAGTACTTGTCGGTCCAAGTAGTTGATCGTCGTTGCAAAAAAGAGTAAACCGCAAATTGACCAGCGGTAATTTCCAATTGATTGTTTTGTTTTGCTCATTAGTGGTCTTTTTTTTAATTGGTTAGAGAATAAGGATCTCTTTTGCCTAAATGTTTATATTAATTTAATTTTATTGAAACAGGCTTTTTTCTATTCCCATCTCTAATCCACGCAATTCGGCTAAACCTCTTAAACGGCCAATTCCTGAGTAACCTGGATTTGTTTTTTTGTTCAAATCATCCAACATTTGATGTCCGTGATCCGGACGCATCGGAATGATTCGTTTTGTTTGTTTTTGCACTTTAAGGATAGATTTCACTACCTCGTACATATCTACATCGCCTTCCAAATGGTTGGCTTCATAGAAATTTCCTTCAGCATCGCGTTGCGTGCTTCGCAAATGTATGAAATTCATTTTACTTCCATGACGATCCACGATTCCCGGCAAATCATTTTCGGCAATAACACCGTAAGAACCCGTGCACATGGTAAATCCGTTTGATGGAGAATCAATTGCGTTTAACAACTGTATTAAATCCGCTTCCGTACTCACAACTCTAGGCAAACCTAAAATTGGATAAGGAGGATCATCAGGGTGAATTGCCATTTTTACGCCTACGCTCTCTGCCACTGGCACAATTTCACGCAAGAAATAATATAAATTTTCTTTCAACCTATTGGCATCAATACCATCATATCCTTGAAGAACTTTCAAGAAATCTTCCACTGAATAGGATTCTTCTGCACCCGGTAATCCTGCAATAATGTTTTGTTGCAATTTTACTTTATCGGCATCGGTCAACTTTTCAAAAGTGGCTTTTGCTTTCTCTTTTTGCGCTTCTGTATAAGTGTTTTCTGCTCCAGGTCTTTTTAGAATGAATAATTCGAAAGCGGCAAATTCGTTGATGTCAAAACGAAGTGCTTTTGAACCGTCGGGCATTTTATAAGACAAATCAGTTCTAGACCAGTCCAAAACAGGCATAAAATTATAGCAAACAGTATAAATACCGCAAGTTGCCAAGTTTTTGATGCTTTGCTTGTAGTTTTCTATGTAGTTTAAATAATCACCCGATTGCTTTTTGATATCCTCATGAACAGGAATACTTTCCACAACAGAAAAAGTCAATCCTGCCGCTTCCACTTCATTTTTTCTCTTCATGATTTCATCCACTTCCCACACTTGACCATTTTTAATGTGGTGCAAGGCAGTAACAATTCCAGTAGCTCCGGCTTGTCTGGCATCAGATAATTTTACGGGATCATTTGGTCCGTACCATCTCCATGTTTGTTCCATACTTTATGTATATAATATTTTAAGTACTGTTTTTTAAACTCCGCTAAACGCACTAAAACCTCCATCGATAGGAATAACGACACCCGTCACAAAAGAGGATGCGTCATCACATAAATAAAGCGTGGTGCTGATTAAATCTTCAGGTTCTCCAAATCTTCCCATAGGGGTTTGACCAATGATGGTATTCCCTCTAGGTGTTAATTCGCCGTTTTCCGTAGTCAATAAAGCACGGTTTTGGTCTGTCAAGAAAAACCCTGGAGCCAAGGCATTCACACGAATACCCACTTTTGAAAAATGTACTGCCAACCATTGCGTAAAATTGGAAACAGCAGCTTTTGCGCCGCTGTATGCCGGTATTTTCGTCAAAGGTGTAAAGGCATTCATCGAAGAAATATTCAAAATGCTGCAACCTTTTTTACCAATCATGTCTTTTGAAAAAACTTGTGTTGGCAATAAAGTCCCGATAAAATTCAAATTGAAAACAAATTTTATCCCTTCGGCGTCCAAATCGAAAAAAGTTTTGAAACCTTCGGTATCATTTAGCAAGTCCTCCTCCAACAAAAATGGATTAGAAGTGGTTCCCAATGGATGGTTTCCTCCTGCTCCGTTGACCAAAATATCGCAGCTTCCCAATTTTTCGTTGACTTCTTTTTTGGCGGCTTCCAATGAGTCTCTTTCCAACACATTGGCGGCAAAGCCAATGGCTTTGCCCCCTGCTGCATTGATTTCGTCGGCAACTCGATCTGCCGCATCTTTTTTCAAGTCCAAAACGGCTATTTGGTAGCCCTGTTTGGCCAATGCTTTTGCCAATGTACCACACAAAACTCCTCCTGCACCAGTTATTACTACTGTTTTCATCTATTATTTTTTAATAGAATGAATCAAACTTAGCACTTTTTTGGTTTCAGATTCGATAGTTGCGTAATCTTTGTCAGCCATTAATTGTTTGCTGATTAATTTGCTTCCCATACCTACTGCAGAAACTCCGGCTTTGAACCAACCACCGATGTTTTCGGCTGTTGTGTCAACACCACCTGTAGGCATAAATCTTAAATTTGGGAAAATATCTTTGATTCCACTCAAGAAATCAGGTCCCAACATGTTTCCAGGGAACAATTTGATGAATTTTACTCCTGCATTTTCGGCAGCAATAATTTCTGTAGGAGTCATACAACCTGGGCTGTATAAAACTTCTTTGCTTTTCAAGAAAGTAGCCACTTCGGGAACAAAACCAGGACTGATAAAGAAATCAGCTCCAACAGCCAAATATTCTTGAGCTTGTTGCAGGTTTTTGATGGTTCCAATTCCAAGCAATAAACCAGGCATTTCTGCATTTCTTACTTGAACCATTTTAGTGAAGTTGCTTAAAGCAGTTTCTCCACGACTTGTATATTCAACCGCTTTGATTCCAGCTCTGTAAATTGCTCTTAACACTTCTATTGTTACGGTTTCGTCTGCATTGAAGTACAAAGGAAGCATTCCTTGTTCTACGATTGCATCTGTTACATTTTGAATTTTACTCATTTTATTTTTAGATTTTAACTTTAAATACCAATTTTTTGATTTCTCCTTCTCCAATCATTGGAGCATGCACATCCTCTGGGTAAAATATTCCAAATTGTCCATCGGTTAATTGAAAATACATGTCGGGAGCATCATTAAAAAAACGCACGTCCTTTTCTGGATTATAATCTCCATTTGGCGTCACACATTTTTCTCTTGGTTTCCAAGCTATAGTTTCCAATCCATTTACGCAAACTTGAATGTCTATGTTTTTATCATGACATTCAAACTTGGCCAAACTAGCTTCCGCAGTTTTTCCATTTGCAGTACTTACAATAACTTTCAGGCCGTCTTCAATTTGAATAACTCCGTTTTCTAAAGTTGCAATGTCATTTTGATTTATAAAATCAAATGCTTTTGCAAATAAAGGGTTCAAGCCACTGTATTTTGATGCGTTATTTAGTGTATCTATTATCATAATTACTTAATTATCTGGCAACTCTTCCAGAAGCATCACCTCCCATAAGTTTAGAAACTTCTTCTACAGTAACCAAGTTAGCATCACCTTTGATAGTGTGTTTCAAGCAAGAAGCTGCAACAGCAAAATCCAATGCGTTTTGATCATCATCTGGATAAGTCAATAATCCGTAGATCAAACCTCCCATAAATGAATCTCCACCACCTACTCTATCAACGATATCCGTAATTTGATATTGACGAGTTTGCAACATTTGTTTTCCATCGTATAAAACTCCAGCCCAAGTGTTGTGAGATGCAGAGATAGAACCTCTTAAAGTAGTAATTACTTTTTTGGCTCTTGGGAATTTTGCCATCATTTGTTGACAAACAGACAAGAAAGCTTCTGCTTTTACATCATGTCCATGAGTTTGAACTGCTGCTCCTTCTGGTTTGATTCCAAAGTGCATTTCAGCATCTTCTTCATTTCCTAAAATCACGTCGCAATAAGATGTCAACTCAGTCATGATAGCTTCACGATCTCCACCGTATTTCCATAGTTTAGCACGGTAATTCAAATCTGTTGAAATAGTAACACCCAATCTACTTGCAGCTTTTACAGCTTCCAAACAAGCATCGGCAGAACTTTGAGAAATTGCTGGAGTAATACCGGTCCAGTGGAACCACTCTACTCCTTTGAAAACTTCGTCCCAGTTGATCATCCCTGGTTGGATATCAGACATTGAAGAGTGTGATCTATCGTAAACTACTTTACTTCCTCTGCTTACAGCTCCAGTTTCAAGAAAATAAATTCCCAAACGATCTCCACCCCAAACAATATTATCTACACCAACTCCTCTTTTGCGCATTTCCATCATCGCACATTCTCCAATATCATTTTTTGGTAAACGTGTTACAAAATCAACTGAAATTCCATAGTTTGCCAGTGAAACAGCTACATTAGACTCTCCACCTCCATAAACAACATCAAAATTGTCTGCTTGTGAAAATCTTAAAAATCCTTGTGGTGCTAATCTCAACATAATCTCACCAAATGTTACTACTCTTTTTCCCATCTTTCTAATTGTTATTAATATTTATATTTAGTTTATTTATTTAAGTTATCTAGATACTCTTCCACCTCCGGAACCTCCCATAAGTGCCTTTATTTCATTTACGGTAGCCAAATTGATGTCTCCTGAAATGGAGTGTTTCAAACAAGTCGCCGCCACTGCAAATTCAAGTGCCGTTTGAAAATCTTCCGGCCAAGTAATCAATCCATAAATGATTCCGGCCATAAAGGCATCTCCTGCACCAATTCTATCTATAATGTGCGAGATATTGTATTCTCGGGAATGCAATAATTCTTTGCCATTCCATAACGAAGCACTTATGCTGTTCGAAGAAGCGTTGGCGTGCATTCTATGAGTGGACACCACGATCTTCAATTTAGGAAATGCTTTCATCCAATTGGCAAAAACTATGTCTTCGGTATCATTTTCTTTTGCTTCAACTCCCAACACTGATTCGGATTCGCCAATACCCCCCAATAACAAGTCGCAATGCTTGACCAAATTAGGCATTATTTCATTGGCCTTTTTTCCATATTTCCATAAAGTAGGTCGGTAATTCAAATCGGCAGATATCGTCAATCCCATTCTGGAGGCAACCAATAATGCTTCTTCGCATATTTCAGCCAAATCAAGAGAAAGAGACGGAGTTATTCCCGACCAATGAAACCCATCGGCATCCTTGAAAATAGTTTCCCAGTCAATCATGCCCTTTTTCAAAGTGGAAAACGAAGAATCTTCCCTGTCATAAACGACTTTTCCCGGTCTTTCTGATGCGCCTTGTTCAAAATAATATATTCCGAGTCTTTTACCTTGAATCAAGGCAACTGGATCCACACCAAAAGAACGCAACATACTCAAGGAAGATTCTCCCAATTCATTTGGTGGTACAGCGGTTATAAATTTCACGGGGAGCCCAAACTTAGACAACGAGGCAGCAACGTTGGCTTCTGCACAACCATAATATAAATCAAATGAGGTGGCTTGGGTAAGTCTCAAGTGGCTTGGAGGAGAAAGTCTGAGTAATATTTCTCCAAAAGTTACGATTCGTTTAGACATAGAAATATAATTTTCGTGTTCGCACACGCACCTTGCAAATATAAAAAAAAAGTTAGGTTAAACAAGGGATTTAAAAAAAATATAAATTATGGTTTTTGACATAAAAAAATATAAATTTACACCATATTAAAAAACACAAACAGCCATCATAACAATCAAGAAAATAGCAAAAATTGCCAACGTGTCTGTTGGAACAGTAGATAGAATTATTCACAATCGCGGTCAAGTATCTGAAGAGAATATAGAAAAAGTGAACGCGATAATTAAAGAATACGGCTATACCAAAAATATTTTTGCCAGTAATCTAGCCTTCAACAAAAAATTCAAATTTGCCGTTTTTCTTCCTAAAAACAAAAATATAGAGTATTGGCAAGCTCCCATAATTGGAATAAAAAAAGCTGCGGAAGAGCTGGCTAAATTTGGAGTCATTATTGATTATTTTTTCTTTGATTACAATACCATCTCTTTCAACGATACGGCTAGCAAACTATTGGAACTCGACTACGAAGGTCTTTTGTTTGCCCCCATATTTTACGAAGAATCGATTTCCTTTTTGAAAGAATACAAGAAAAAAAACATTCCAATCGTGATGATTGATTCCAATCTTCAGGAGATTGATGGCATTGCCTACATTGGTCAAGATTCTTATCAAAGTGGGTATCTGGGAGGAAAACTGATCAGTTACGGCATCAAAACCGAGAGTAATGTCTTGATATTGAAAATTACCCGAAATGTGGAAAGCACGACAAGAACCAACGTTTTTCTACAAAGAATAAAGGGGTTTTATTCCTATTTTAAAGAGAACAAACATCTTCCAAAATTTAATTTTACCGAAATAAGCATAAAATATGATACGGAAAAACAATTGACAAAAGACATGTTTGTTGGGATTGATTGTGTTTTCGTGCCTAATTCCAGAGTTCACGTCATCGCCAAATTCATCAAAGATAACAACCTAAAAGATATCCGGGTGGTTGGTTACGAATTATTGAAACAAAATTTAAAATTCTTGAACGACGGTGTCATCGACTTTTTAATTCATCAGAAACCAGAAGACCAGGGTTATCTGGGAATCAATCATTTGTACAAAAAAAGTGTACTGAAAGAACCGGTTGAAGACATACACTATATGCCGCTAGAAATTATTGTCCAAGAAAATTGCACCATAAAAAAATAGCAGTATCCTAATTTTTGATTGTTTCCTAATCATTTCCAAAAACCAAAAACCCCACAAAATTAGATTCTGTGGGGTTTTGATATTAAAATTTACTCGAAAAAACTATCTAAACAAAGAGGACTTAAATCTTCAATTATTTAGCGTTAACTACATTCTGCAAATTTGTTTTAAATTCCTTGCTTTTTTCGGGTGTTATGGTATAAACCACTTGTTTCGTGCCAGTATTAATGATGACTTGTTTTAAATCCAAGGTCAATCCAAGTACAGGAGGACTTGCCAATTTTAAAGTACATGCACCATCAAAATAACCATCAGTCTCGATTGTTTCCTGCTCGGTCACAGCTGTACCATCACTGAACACTGCCGAAATAGTCATGTTACTGTTAAGCGCATCCGTAAAAAAACCATCCATTACCAACATGACATGATAGGTATTTTTCAAATCGGCACCCTTAAATTCGTGACGCGTGATAGTATACTTCAACCCTTTGGCCAAAACTGGAAATCTTTTACTACAATCCAACTCAAAACGACCTACATCACCAGCTTCATTAACTGAAGTAATTATTTTTGCGACCTGAGCATTCATCACTAAACTTGTTAGCACAAATACGATTGATAATGCAAGTTTCCTCATTATTTACAAGTTTTATTTATTTCCTTTTTCGAAATCAGCAACGAATTGTGCCAATCCAATATCTGTCAATGGGTGTTTCAACAATCCGTAAATTGCAGAAAGTGGTCCAGTGATAACATCTGCACCAATTTTGGCACAGTTTACGACATGCATCGTGTGACGAACTGAAGCAGCAAGAATCTGGGTTTCGTAACCGTAGTTATCATAAACCAATCTAATTTCTTCTATAAGTGCCAATCCGTCTGTAGATATATCATCCAATCGACCAATGAACGGAGAAACATAAGTAGCTCCTGCTTTAGCAGCCAACAAAGCTTGTCCAACCGAGAAAACCAAAGTAACATTGGTTCTGATTCCTTTGTCCGAAAAATATTTGGCAGCCATGATACCTTCTTTGGTCAAAGGCAATTTTACCACGATTTGCTCATGCAATTCAGCCAATTCTTCCCCTTCTCTCACCATTCCTTCAAAATCAAGCGCATTCACTTCGGCACTTACGTCACCATCCACAAGATTGCAAATGTCAACATAATGTTTCAAGATATTGTCTTTACCCGCAATACCTTCTTTTGCCATCAATGACGGGTTTGTAGTAACTCCATCCAATACGCCTAACGCTTGCGCTTCCTTAATCTGGGCTAAATTAGCCGTGTCAATAAAAAATTTCATGTTCTGTTTATTTATTTAATTTGTGTTTTATAATGATTTATTTGGGTATTGCTGAACTCCCAAAAAATAAAAATTAAGCACGAGAATCCCTCACGCAAAATTCGGTGCCAATTTACAAATTTATAATCACTTAACAGAATTGTTTTTGTTCAATTCTTTCAATTCGTACCGGTTTTTTTTCCAGAACTTCCATTAAATCATCACCATAAATTTCGATATTGTCAATTATCCCACTCGTTTCTTTGGATATTCTGCGAATTATTTACCACAAGCAGCCAAACAGGAATGATGATACATTTATTATGACTATCCGTAACCAATAACAAAAGCCTAAAAACACGCAACCGATTGTGTGAATTAACACAAATCTCTCAAGAAAAGCAAAAAAAATCTGTGGAAATCAGTGCAATTTTGGCCAAAAAAATTGTCTGATACCCTTTGCGAACTGCCAAGTTTCCCAATTAGTCTAAAAAAAAACACAACTACAATCCATAATGATTCATCAACATTTTTTCATATACTTTGTCGGGTAAAATTCGTTTCAATACAATAGAAAATTTCTGTAAAAAAGCACCCACTTTATAATGAATTCGAGGTTCTTTGGTTTCGATGATTCGATACACCGCTTCTGCCATTTCGTTAGGATTACTGCCGCTATCCACGTGTTCGTCCATCATTTTAAGCGTATTTCCATATGGAATCTCATAAGCAGAGTCCTTGAACAAGGGAGCGTGAAAACGTCCCGAAGCAATATTGGTGGCAAAATCACCCGGAGCCACATTGGTAATATGGATTCCAAAAGATTTAACTTCCATCCTCAAAGCTTCCGTAATTAATTCCAACGCCCCTTTGGAAGCCGAATACACGCTGCGATACGGCAATCCCATATATCCCGCAATAGAAGTTATATTGATGATCAACCCAGATTTTTGGGCTCGCATTTGGGGCAAAACCGCTTTCATCACTTCTATGGGACCAAAGAAATTGGTCTCGAAATTGTTCCTGATTTCCTCGGTTGGAATTTCTTCCAAAGGCCCCGTGATACCCACTCCTGCATTATTGATGACAATATCCAATCGACCTGAAACAGCAATAATTTTGGCGACAGCCGATTGAATCGAATCTGTATTTCGAACATCCAAAGCAACTAGAGGAAAAACTGAATTCGGTACTCGTTCCGGATTTCTGCTCGTTCCGTAAACCACGAAACCTTTATGATGCAAATACTCTCCAATGGACTTCCCTATTCCTGAAGAACCGCCTGTAATTAAAACTACTTTGCTCATTTTTAAATTTTAGATATAGGTAAAAATAAAAAAATCTTCCCTTGGGAAGACTACTTTTCGTATAAAATAAAAAAAATGGCAAGCGACCTACATCGCACCGCTCAACCACTTACCCTTGCTATGTTCCCATCCTGGGGGATTCTGCAGGAGCTGGTCGTGTAGGACTTGCCGGTGCAAATATACACTCTTTTTATATTTTTGCAAGCGCTTTGCGACTATTAAATAAGGTTGTATATTGCATTATCAAAAATTTATTTCATGAAAAAATATAACTTCCTATCTATCATTTTATTAGGAATAGCAATAACAAGTTGTGGCGACACAAAAAAAAGCGACAATAGTCTGTTTAGTTTCGACGAATCCAAATTCCAAGCCCATTATGTGCCCCAAGAAGGTATAGAATTGGGGGTTTTAAATCCCAATTCAAAAGAAGTTGACAGCGTGGTTTATTTCGTGAACGACACGAAAATTGGCAGCAAAAAAGGACTTGACAAATTATCCTTTGCATTGCAAACCCAAAAATTGGGTTACCAAAACCTGAAAGCCGTAGTCTATTATAATGGAGAAAATGCCCAAGCTTCCACCAGAATCGAGTTGGTTTCCAATATTCAACCCAAATTGCTCCAATACAAAATCATAAATACCTATCCCCACGATATTGGCTCGTTTACAGAAGGTTTGGAGTTTTACAAAGACACTTTGTATGAAAGCACGGGGCTAAACGGAAAATCTTTTTTGAGAAAATACGATTATAAAACAGGAAAAACATACCAGCAAGTAGATTTGGATTCCATATATTTTGGCGAAGGAATCACTTTCATCAACAACAAGGTTTATCAATTGACTTGGCAAGAGAAAACCGGTTTTATCTACAATGCCAACACCTTGAAACTCGAAAAAACCTTCACTTACGACAAAGATATCGAAGGTTGGGGAATGACCAATGACGGCAAATACATTTATCAAACCGACAAAACGGAGAAAATTTGGAAAATGGATCCGGAAACCCAAAAAATGATTGATTATGTAAATGTTTATTCGGGAAATTCAAAGATAAAAGCAATAAATGAGCTCGAATGGATAAATGGCAAAATCTATGCAAATGTTTGGGAAAAAGAGGCCATTGCAGTTGTTGACCCAAAAACTGGTGCTGTTGAAGGAATATTGGATATGTCGGGTTTACGAAAATTTATTACTGCCGAACCAACCGATTACTTAAATGGTATCGCCTACAACCCCAAAACAAAAACCATTTTCGTGACCGGAAAAAACTGGGACAAAATGTTCGAAATCACGGTTTCGGAATAATTGCAACAACCGCAAATTGTCAATTCAAAAAGTGAAATTTGTGTAAAAGATAATTACATTTAAACCATTAAGAAAATTTAAGATTGACATCATTCTTAACCATCTTAATTTACTCAATTTCCTTAATGGTTTAAAAAAATGTGTTCACAATAGTTCCAACAGAACCTAAATTATAAATCTTTCACGCCCAATGAAAACGCTAATCATCAATATCAAGGAATTACTTCAGGTGCGGGATTCCTCGGTTTTGAAGGTTTCCGGTGTTGAAATGGCGGTACTTCCCACCATCAAGAATGCCTATTTGTTCATTCAAAATGGACTTATTGCCGATTTTGGCTCGATGGAAGATATGCCCGAAGATTTCAATCCCGAAAAATGCATTGATGCAGATGGAAAAATGGTGTTGCCATCTTGGTGTGACAGCCATACCCACATTGTTTATGCCGGCAATCGGGAACAAGAATTTGTAGATCGAATCAATGGACTTTCTTATGAAGAAATTGCACGTCGCGGAGGCGGAATTTTAAATTCGGCACGAAAACTAAACGAAACATCCCAAGAAGAACTTTACGACCAGTCCAAAGCCAGATTGGAGGAAATCATTCGATTGGGAACCGGTGCCGTGGAAATAAAATCAGGTTACGGACTCAGCCTCGACGGCGAATTGAAAATGCTTCGGGTAATCAAACAATTGTCGCAAAATTATCCCATAACCATAAAAGCCACTTTTCTGGGTGCACACGCCATTCCATTGGAATACCAAAACAATCGAAAGGGTTATATCGATGTAATCATCAACGAAATGCTTCCTCAAATTGCCGAAAATAAATTGGCTGATTTTATAGACGTATTTTGTGAAACCGGTTATTTCACCGTAGCCGAAACCGAACAAATTATGGAAGCAGGAATTCGTTTTGGCTTAAAACCAAAAATTCACGTCAACCAGTTCCACTCCATTGGAGGAATTCAAGCGGCCATAAAACACGATGCCCTTTCGGTCGACCATCTGGAAGTCATGACGACCAAAGACATAAAGGCCTTGACAAACACTGAAACAATGCCAGTTGCCTTGCCTTCTTGCTCCTATTTTCTGGGTATTCCTTATAGTCCGGCAAGAGAAATGATGGCAAACGGATTACCATTGGCACTTGCCAGCGATTATAATCCAGGTTCCTCTCCATCTGGGAACATGAATTTTGTGGTTTCGACAGCCTGTATCAAAATGAAAATGACTCCCGAAGAAGCCATAAATGCCGCCACCATAAACGGAGCTTACGCCATGGGGATTTCTGAAACCCACGGAAGTATTGCCATTGGCAAAAAAGCCAATTTCATTATCACAAAACTCGTTTCTTCCTACTACCAACTACCCTATTCTTTTGGCAGTAATTTGATAGAAAGCACATATATTGAAGGCGAAATTTGGACATAAAAAAAGACCAACAAATGTTGGCCCTTTCAGTAAAAGCTCAATCCCATCCTCTTCAAGGTGCTCATGCGTACGAAACACCAATCAACAATCCCAGCATAAAAGCTCCTAATACTATAGCAACCATAAAAAGCCTAAAGGAAGTCGGATCAACATCTAAAATATAGTAATCTACTCCATAATCCTTTTTCATTGTTTCCTCTTTATTTTTTAAAATTTAAAAATCTTCTTTAGGCTTTTTTTATCGTAAAATTAATGGCATTAGAATTTACTTTTTTGAATCTTAATGGGAATAAAACTCTACTATCCAAGATTTACGATTTGGTTACTATAACCTGAGGGTTGATTATTATTCCACCACATGGGAATTAAAATCCTGTAATTCGAATAATTATCAATCTCAGGCTAGATATCATGTTACATTTTTTCTATTTATTTGGAATAATGCAATTCAACATTTCTATAAAAATATTTCAAAATTACTTTGACAATGGTATTGTTTTCCAATAATACCGAAATACCGTAATCCGAAAAGAAAACTCCCATGGAATCATCCCCATATCCGCACAACTCCAATCTATTTTTGGAGACTTCCTTTATTTTCATCTGTTTTATGGCCATTTGAACATCATCTCCCCATCTGTTCTTTTGGTAGTCCAAAGTTCTTATCTTGACAAAATAGGAATCCTCCTCAATATTGGAATTTTTGTCAATTTGTATCCCTCTCCAACAATTGTCGATAGTGGCTGTTTGAATTCCATTTTCGAATTTTGAATGCTTGCTTGAAACGAACATAAAATTGGATAAATCGATCGATAATTTTTTCAATCTACTCTCTTTCCCTTTATCCTTGTTATTTTTAAAAAATGAAAACATTTTCATAATTTATTTGTTTAATTTTTAATGAATAAACACGACAACATTGCTAATCGAACCTTGTAAAGGTCCACAATCTATAATGATACAAAATAAATAGCCAGACCATTTTCCATCTTTACATTGGTTTAAATTCGCTTTAATAATGGGGAATACCCTCCATTATTCTTAACTATTTTATTGTACAACAAAATAATTAAACAGGTAATAATCATAATTTTTGGTTTTTTAGTAATATTTAGTAATTGGCTTATTTTATAGTACAAAGTTGCAACTATTACCAGTCTATTTAATAACCAAAACAAGAGCATTTATGACCAAAATTATCCTTGCTGTAGTTCTATATTTTTCTATGGTTTAATTGATTTTGAAATTAAAAAACACCCAACCACAAAGTTGGGGAACTTCATGGAAGGATGCTTTATATTGCATTATCCAAAGTGTTATCTTATAGTTGTTTTACAAAAAAAAAATTCGTAGAGCAGACCAATTTTGAGAATTGGATAGAAACATGCAATTTAATTTTCGAATTATAACTTTATCCTATGGCAATTGTTGAGATCAAAAACGCAATCCAAAGAAGTAAACTCAATGCAAAATTTTTCATAAAGTGTTCTTTTAAATTTAAGCTTGCTTTTACCTAAGCCTATCATTTCATTTTATGGCACAAAGTTGCGATGATTACCAAAATACTTGATAACCAAAACGACAGCATTAATGACCAAAATTATCCTTTTTGGATTCTGTATTCTTTTGGAGTTCGTTGAGTGTGCGTTTTGAAGAAACGAATAAAGTGTGTAGGTTCATCAAAACCAATGGTGAAGGCAATTTCAGAAATGTCGTTCGAAGTATAGATCAACATTTTTTTGGATTCTAGTATTACTTTATCATTTATGATTTCTTTGGCAGTTTTGCCGGTCAAATCTTTAACTATTTTATTCAAGGTGTTTGCGGAAATAAACAATTTATCGGCATAATCGCCAACTTGTTTGTACGTTATAAATAGGTTGTTTACTAAATTCTTGAATTTAAAAACCAAAGTTTGTTTTTTGCTGGGCAATACATCTTCTGCCGAAAATTCTTCCTGGATTCCCTTGAACTTGTATAATAATGTCAATACCAATGTTTGCAGTATTTGTTCCCTGTACACACTTGGAGTATGGAATTCTTTGTACAACTTTTTAAAATCTTCTAAAACTTCTTCAATTTTGGAAGGAGAAAGGGCAATAATATTGCTGTCTGCAAGGTCAAAAAATGAAAAGTCTTTTTCAAAACTACCTGTGTAAAAATTAAGGAAGGACGGTTTAAAAAATACGGTAAGTCCTTTAATATCAAAATCTCTTTGCCAAGAAAAGATATGTTCAGGGGAGAGAAAATACAGAAAATTTTCTTGAATGGTGTTGTGTTGCTCGTCAATGGTTATTTCTGCATTATTTGCGTTCAAAACCAAAGTAATATGGTAAAAGTCTTTTTGATAAGGTTGCATTGACATTATCCCATTTTCGGAAAAATCGTCAAAAGAAAACACTGAAAAATCTGGAATATCGGTTCGCATTTCAAAACCCGTGGCTTCAAAAAACTCGTTAATTTCTTTAAAACGTCTTATTGGATTTCTCAATATCTGTAGCGATTAAATTTCAATACTTGCACCTATCTGGTAAATTTAATCAATTATAATGTAAATGAAAAAAAGGATTTTAGTAATCGGGAAATTTATTGCTTCAGGAAAAATTTGGGCATAAAAAAAGAGGAACATTTTGTTCCTCTTTTGTATAAATAAAAATTATTATTTTAAGGTAAAACTTGTTTTGGAAACCAATTCGTTTTGGTCAAAAACATTGACAAAGTAAGCTCCTTTTGCAAAATCTTTTCCTCTTAAATCTTGTGAAACTTGAACTGTTTTATTTTCATATTTCACTTTGGAAATAAAACTATAAGTCAATGAATTGTCGCCGAAAGTAGCTGTTTGTTTTTCTCCAAGAACATTGTTTTTGCTGTCAATTACTTGAACATAATATTCTTTGTCCCCAGATTTTGCAATTTGGTTTTCGGCAATCGTGAAGCTGATTCTAAGAACATCCGCTCTACCCGCTTTGTCAGTTTCTATTTGTTTTCCAGAACTTCTTATTTTGTAAGCTGATGTTTTCATGTTCAAAACAGACAATTTAGATCCTTTTTCAACTGTTTTTGACAATTCTTCATTTTGACCTACCAATACCTGATTGTATTTTTGGGATTCACCCAAAACAACAATCGTACTGTCCCTTTGAGTGGTCAAGGTTTTATTTTCTTTTTTCAGGGTTTCATTTTCAGCTATTAAAACCTTCATGTTTTTTTCCAGTTTAGCATATTGTGTTTTGTATTTTGACACATCCCCTTTTGATTTGCTTACCTCGTCCATCAATTTTACCACTTTGTCTCTCTCTTTTACTAATTCGTCAGACATTGAGGTGTTTTCCGCTATTGCAGCATCATAAGTTGTTTTCAACTCTTGTAAATCTTTCATGACCATATCTTTATCAGATACTGTTTTGGTCAATTCGGTTTTCACCTCTTTTACATCTGTTGAAATCTTATAAATATACACTAAACTTCCTACCAGTAGGACTGCTAAAATTGCGATAATCACTTTTAGACTTGAACTTGAATTGTTTTGTTGTTCTTCCATTTTTAAATGTTTTTTATACAAATTTAATAATATAATATGACCTATTAACGTATTCTAAACATTTATATTATATTTGGGGGATTAATATTTTTATGGAAAATCTTATTATTTTTACGGTCAATGACCTTGCAAAAGTAACCAACCACAGAAGTGGCGAAATAAAATTTGGGGAGAAAATGCTGACCATTCCCAAAGGAACGGATCCTGCTGCATTTTTAAAAACTTCGGATGCAAAATATGTGTTGTTTGGCATACCGGAAGACATCGGCGTAAGAGCCAATTATGGTCGACCAGGAGCTGCATCGGCTTGGAAAAGCGCCATTGGCAGTATTGCCAATATTCAGCACAATCGGTTTTGCAAAGGCAGCCAAATTCTAGTTTTGGGTCAATTGGACGTGAGACAGGAAATGGAGGATGTAGAGGATCTGGATTTCAACAAATTTGACGATCGTGTCAAACTAAGCCAGTTGGTAGAAAAAATTGACAAGGAAGTTTCCCATATTATTTTCAACATCATAAAATCAGGCAAAACACCAATAATCATTGGAGGTGGCCACAACAATGCCTACGGAAACATAAAAGGAACGGCACTCGCCAAAGGAAAACCAGTCAATGCCGTCAATTTTGATGCCCATTCCGATTTCAGGATTCTCGAAGGAAGACACAGTGGAAACGCTTTTTCTTATGCTTTTGAAGAAGGTTTTTTAAAAAAGTATTTCATATTTGGCTTGCATGAAAATTATACCTCAAAAAGTGTCTTGGACATTATCAAAAAAACAGATGACCGAGTACGCTATACCACTTATGACTCCATCAAGATAAGAAAAGAAAAAGATTTTATCCAGGAACTTGTCAATGCATCCGATTTTGTTCAAACGGATTGTTATGGAATTGAAATTGATTTGGACGCAATTCCAAATATTCCAAGCAGCGCCATGACTTTAAGCGGTTTTTCGGTTGAAGAATTGAGGCAGTTTGTTACTTTTTTCGGAAAAAACAAAAATGCGGCTTACCTCCATATTTCCGAAGGTGCACCGGACTTGGGAGATGAAAAAAACAGCCATTTAATTGGAAAACTCATTGGTTACCTGGTCACCGATTTTATAAAAGCCAACAACAGCATTTACCCATCGTAATGAAATAACATTGTTTTTTGACATCCAAAAAATGTGAACTAATTTCCATCAAAAATATTAATCCTATCTTTGCGTAACTATCCCTGTACTTATTGCAGGATATTTAATACACTAAAGTATGTTATTCGAAGATTTATCACTTTCAAAAAGTATCCAAAGAGCCGTATTTGAAGAAGGCTATACTGAACCCACTCCTATCCAAGAACAATCCATTCCACTAGTTCTGTCAGGCAGGGATTTAATAGGTTGTGCACAAACAGGAACCGGAAAAACGGCAGCATTCGCCATTCCCATCATACATCAATTGCACCGAATTGTTGGTTCATCCAAAAAAGCCAAAGAAATCAGGGCCTTAATCGTAACTCCAACAAGAGAATTGGCGGTACAAATTGGCCAAAGTTTTGACACCTACGGCAAATATACCAACTTGACCCAACTCACCATTTTTGGAGGAGTTTCACAAGTTCCACAAGTAGATGCTTTACGAAAAGGAATTGACGTCCTTGTGGCTACACCCGGAAGATTGTTGGATTTGCACAAACAAGGATTTATCGATTTCGACTCTTTACATACGTTAGTCCTTGACGAAGCAGACCAAATGCTGGATATGGGATTCATAAACGACGTCAAAAAAATTGTAAAGCTTACGCCAAAAAACAGGCAAACCTTGCTGTTCTCTGCAACAATGCCCATTGCCATTCGAGAATTAGCCGAAATGTTCTTGAAAGACCCTGAAAAAGTGGAAGTTTCGCCAGTATCATCAACGGCAGAAAGTGTGGAGCAACGGGTATATTTTGTCGAAAAAGGCGAAAAAAGAAACTTGTTGTATCATTTGATAAAAACCGAAAATTTATCGGATGTATTGGTTTTTTCGAGAACCAAACACGGAGCAGACAATGTAGTGAAAGCATTACGCAAAAAAGACATTCCTGCCGAAGCCATTCACGGCGACAAATCACAAAATGCCAGACAACGCGTTTTGGATGCATTCAAAAACAAGGAAATCGGGGTTCTTGTGGCAACCGACATCGCTGCCCGCGGCATCGATATTGATCAATTGCCCGTTGTAATCAATTTTGATTTGCCCAATATTCCTGAAACTTACGTTCACCGAATTGGTAGAACGGGTCGCGCTGGAAATGAAGGAATTGCTATTTCTTTTTGCGGCAAAGACGAACACCAATACTGGAAAGACATTCAAAAACTGATAAAAGTAGATGTAAAAACAATAAGTGACCATCCTTATCCTTGGCATTCCGGAAGTCAGGAAACGGCTCCACAGAAAAACTCAAATCGAAGTGGTGGCGCACATAAATCAAGGAAATCAGAAGTTTCCAAACAAAACAAAAAGCGCTGGTATTAATTGCCAATCCATTTCGGAATCACGTTATTTAAAAAACACTTTTTAGTAAAAATAAAAGGTGTTTTTTTTTATTAGTAACATTCTTGCTACCAACAAATTACGAGTTAATTATTTGTTATATTTCTTTACAAAAGGTCTGTTTTTAATTATATTTATATAGCAAATTTTAAACTTAAAATAACCTTAAACTAGTCAAAATTATGGAAACTTTAGTTAAAAAAAGAAATGGCTTGTTTCCGTCAATTGGAAGCAAATCTGTCAACAGTTTTTTTGATGATTTTATCACAAAAGATTTGTTTGATTGGACAGATAAAAATTTTGCAGGATTGGGCAGTAATCTACCCTCCGTGAATTTAATAGAAACAGACACCCAAATTGAAGTTGAATTGGCAGCACCAGGAATGAAAAAAGAAGATTTTAAAGTTGAAATCGAAAATGATGTGCTCATAATCTCTTCAGAAAAAGAAGAAGAAAAAGAGGAAGTCAGGAAAAAAGACAACTACGTTAGAAAAGAATTCAATTATCAATCTTTTTGCAGAACTTTTAGTTTGCCAGAAACTGCAAATGAAAACAAAATAGAAGCCACTTATAAAGATGGCATTCTTCACGTAGTTATAGCAAAAAAAGAAGGCACCAAAAAAAGAAATCTAAAAAGTATTCCCATCAAATAAATATTGATCCTATTTTGGCCAACCCTCGAATAAAAAAGAAAACCATTTGAATAAGAAATTGTTCAAATGGTTTTCTTTTTATCCAAAATCCTTAAAATTAAATCCTTTCAGCATCAAGAAACGTTGACATCACCAAGGTTTCTTGCTTTCTTGATTTGGTCGGTAATCACCTTGAACAATTTTATTGGTTCAAAAGGTTTCACCATGATGTCGTTCATTCCGGCAGAAATAGCTTCTTCGATTATTTCTCCTTTTGCGAAAGCTGTCAAAGCAATAATGGGAGTTTTTATTCCATTGTGACGAATCTTTCGGGTGGTTTCAAATCCGTTCATAATGGGCATGTTAATATCCATCAAGACAATATCAAAAACTTCCTTGTTTAATATTTCTATGGCCTGAAATCCATCATCGACTATGATGCAGCTGCAATTATTCTTTTGGATAATTCTTTTGGTAACCGTTTGATTAATCTTGTTGTCTTCCACCACCAATATCCTGAATATCTGGCTTGAACTTAAATCCACCTTGATGTTCTTGATTATTTCATCAGTCTTGTCAGGATTATGTTCGAAAGCTATCGTGAACTTGAATTTTGTTCCCAAACCCAATTTGCTTTTAAGTGAAATGTCGCTATTGAACAAGGTCAACAATCGTTTCACTATGGCCAGCCCCAAGCCCGTTCCTTGATAATCATTTTCATTTCTTCCAATTTGCACAAATTTTTCGAAAATTTTATCCTGGTCCTCTTTTGCTATTCCTATTCCGTTGTCCTCAACTTGAAATTCTATATAATGTGTTTTTCCTTCTACTTTAATTAAATTGGCACTAATTTTAATTTCTCCGTTTTTGGTGAATTTCAATCCGTTGCTCGCTAAATTCATCAGTATTTGGGAAAGTCTCAATTTATCTCCAATCAAATATTCCGGAATATTTGGGTCCACATTTATCGTTATTATGTCATTGTTGTTTTGTGCAATGAAAGAAAGCGAGTTTTTAATCATGTCTATCTCGTCCAAGACATTGAAAGTCAAACTTTCGAGAACAATCCTGTTTTCCTCTATTTTGTTAATCTGGAGAATATCGTTCACCAACGACAATAAATACCGGGCGGAGAATTTTAAGGAACTCAGGTGAGGACTGTCGACCAGTTCTTTGTGTTCGTCCAACAGCATATTTGTGATTCCAATTACGCCATATAAAGGCGTTCTCAATTCATGGCTCATCGTCGATACAAACTGCGTTTTTAACAACGAGGCTTCTTCTGCTTTTTCTTTGGCGATATATAATTCCTCATTGGCAATGGTGAGATCTCTATTGGCCTTCTTCTTTAAACTGTAGTTTCTATACAAAGAATACATCAATAACAGCACCACGATCAAGGCCAAAATAAAAAGAATAACAATAATTCTGGATTTTTTCAAACTTTGGGCTTGTATATTTTTCTCGATTTCAATTTTGTCGACCTCTCTTTTGTATTCATCCAATTCAAGGTGTACTCCGGCTATATCAGCCTTTTTCAACTTCTCCTCATTATACAATTTTTCGGTGATTTTATTGTAAATGACCAAGTTTTCGTAGGCTTGTTTATAATCCCCTTTTTTAAATAAAAACTTGGAATACTCTTCGTGTGAATAGGACAAATCTGACTCTGGGCCTTTGTTTTTCCCTAATTGAATGGCATTCAAAAAATAGGATTCGGCTTTTTGATTTTCACCTTTGTAACTGGAATACATCCCGTTAAGCATATTTTGAACAACAATAGTCAATTCATTTCCAAATTTTGAATGGTATTTATTTACATATTCCAAATAGGGATTCCCTTCTTTGTACTGTCCAATGTCAAAATAAGCCCAGGCAATATTTAATTTTGTAAAAACAATCTGAGTAGTATCAGCCTCTTTTTGACTGTATACAAGAGATTTTTTGTAATAATTAATTCCTTTTTCGTATTGCTTTTTTTCAAAACAATACACATTGCCCAAATTATTGTTTATGTAGTTTTTTATGGAATTATCATTGGTTTTATTGGCATAAAACAAGCCTTTATTGTAATAAAAAATGGCTTTGTCAAATTCGGACATTTCATCAAGATTTGCTGCAATTATATTATAGGAAACTGCAATAAGATAATTGTCTCCAATGAGGTTGGCATAATGCAGTACCTGTCTTGATGTCGACATTGATTTTTCAAAATTGGCATCATTCAGGTATTTTACAGCTTGTTTGGCTATTTTCTTGATTTCTGTTTTTGAAGGTGTTTTTGTCTGTGCAAAAGAAGTAGCACTGAAAGAATTCAGCAATACCAGCAAAAAAATAAAAATTCTTGGTTGAATCATAGCTTATTAATCTCATTCCAAATATACATTTTAAAAACATATGAAACTACAAAAGGAGCGCTTATATAAGCTATTTCTTAATATAAATTGTTAATTTTGATATCTAAAAGTGATTAAAACCTGAAAACAAGACTTAATTCTAGTCATCACCTTCCCATTTCCCGACTACAGAAGTTGCCAAAGCATTTCCCAATACATTGGTCGCTGTCCTAAACATGTCACAGAAATGGTCGATTGGAAGAATCAAGGCTATTCCTTCGATTGGAATTTTAAACATTCCGCAAGTGGCAGCCACAACCACTAAACTTGCTCTAGGAACTCCGGCAATTCCTTTACTGGTCAACATCAACACCAAAAGCATCACCATCTGTGTTCCTGCATCTAAATCAATACCATAAGCTTGGGCGATGAACAAACTGGCAAAAGTCATGTACATCATGCTTCCATCGAGATTAAACGAATAACCCAACGGCAACATGAACGAAACTATTTTGTCTTTTACACCAAACCGTTCCAATTCTTCGGTCAGTTTAGGAAACACGGCTTCACTACTGGTGGTTCCGAATGCAATGATCAAGGGACTGATGATGTGTTTCAACAATATTTTCATCCTTTTTCCCAGAAAAATAAAGCCTATCAACAACAAGAAAACCCACAAAGATGTAATTCCAACCAAGAAAGAACTGAAATATTTTATATAGGTAAACACTAAATCATTCAGGTCTTTTATGGCAAAAACACCTGCTATTGCCCCAAAAACACCCATTGGCGCAAACTTCATCACGTAATTTACCATCTTCAAAATGATGTGCGATGATTTGTCCAAGGCATTGATAACCGGTTTGGCAAAACTGCCTATGGAAGCGGCTGCCAATCCAAAAAAGATGGAAAAAATGACAATCTGCAAGATTTCATTGTTCGCCATTGCTTCAAAAATACTTTTGGGAAAAATATGCTCAATGAAATTTTGGGCAGAGAAACTTTGTGTTTTTTCGGTAACTTCAGAGACAGAAGTTACATCAACATCGGACAAATTGAGTCCAACTCCGGGTTTCAAAATGTTTACCCAGAACATTCCTATCAACAGTGAAATAAATGAAGCACTAAAAAACCACCCCAGTGCTTTACCACCCACTCTTCCCACGGTTTTGATGTCGCCCAGTTTGGCAATTCCCACCACCAATGTAGTAAACACCAAGGGCGAAATAATCATTTGAACCAACCGAATGAAAATAGTCGCCAGAATTTTGATTTTATCACTGAATTCTTTGGCAAAATCAGCATCGTAGCTATTGTGGATAACGATTCCCAAGATTGCCCCAAGCAACATGGCAATTAGAATTTGAAAAGTAAGATTTCCTAATAATGATGTTTTTGGGGTATTGGTTGGCGTCATTTTTTTAGTATTCAGCATTCAGTGTCCAGCGTTCCGTCTTCAGCAAACCGAACACTGAAAATCGAATACTATTTTATAGATAGGTTTTGTTTATCAAATAAAAATCGGCAAGAACGATGGCTGCCATCGCTTCAACAATGGGAACAGCGCGGGGAACCACGCAAGGATCGTGACGTCCTTTTCCGGTCATCTCGGTAATATTTCCTTTATTGTCCAATGATTCTTGTTTTTGCATAATGGTGGCCACGGGTTTGAAAGCCACACGGAAATAAATATCCATTCCGTTGCTGATTCCGCCTTGAATTCCACCCGAAAGATTCGTTCTGGTGGTTCCGTCCGGATTGTATAAATCGTTGTGTTCACTTCCTTTCATTTTTGAGCCACAAAATCCGCTTCCAAATTCAAAACCTTTTACGGCATTTATCGAAAGCATGGCTTTGCCTAATTCAGCGTGTAGTTTATCAAAAACAGGTTCGCCCAAACCAATTGGCACATTCTTGATCACGCAAGTCACGGTTCCACCAACGGTGTCGCCGTCTTTTTTAATAGTTTTTATATATTCTTCCATTTCGGCAGCCATTTTCTCGTCTGGACAACGAACGGGATTGCTTTCAATTTTTGAAAAATCCAAGTCTTGGTAAGGCTTTTCCAAGAAAAGTGGTCCTACGGAAGAAACGTAGGCATTTATTTTTATTTCAGGCAACATTTGTTTTGCAATGGCACCAGCCACTACTCTACTGGCTGTTTCACGGGCAGAACTTCTTCCACCACCGCGATAATCGCGAACACCGTATTTTTTTTCGTACACGTAATCGGCATGACTGGGTCTGTAATTATCCTTTATGTGCGAGTAATCATCTGATTTTTGATTGGTATTCGGGATAATGAAACCTATTGGAGTTCCCGTGGTTTTTCCCTCAAAAATTCCGGATAGAAATTGAACGTCGTCTGGTTCTTTTCGTTGCGTCACAATTTTAGATTGTCCTGGTTTTCTTCGAGACATTTCCAACTGAATGGCTTCCATATCCAATTCTATTCCGGATGGGCAGCCGTCAATTATACCGCCTAAAGCTTCTCCGTGTGATTCTCCAAAAGTTGTTATTCTAAATAGTGTTCCGTAGCTATTTCCTGCCATTATGATTAGTTTTTAACAAAAGTACTATTTTAGATTAAAGTTTAAAAGTTTATCCAATGATTTCAGGATAAACTTTTAAAAGCTATTTCAATTGCCCTAAAAACTACTTTTAAAAACAACCTGATTTCGACAATAAAGTAATTTTGCATGTTTTATTTTCAGGCAATTTATTTCAAATTAAAACCTGCTTGACAATCAGTATATTCGAGAAAAAATGTGGCAATTATGCAACTTTTTTCTATTAATGTATAATATATTGGTTCGAAATTTGTTTAATCTTTGTAGTAACAAAAACACATTTATGAAAAAAATTATTTTATCGGCCATAATGTTAATGGGATTAACATTCGCTGCAGAGGCTCAACACATTGCAAAAAATGCTTTAGGATTGCGCTTGGGAGACAATGATGGTTTTGGCGTAGAAATCTCTTATCAAAGGGGATTATCCCAAAAAAATCGTTTGGAATTGGATTTAGGCTGGAGAAACAGCAACGAAATTGACGCCTTCAAGCTAGCAGGTTTATACCAATGGGTATGGAATATTGACGGAGGATTCAATTGGTATGCAGGAGTTGGTGGAGGTTTAGGCAGCTGGAGAGACAACAATTACGATGACAACGGAACATTCGTTTTTGCAGCCGGAGATATTGGAATAGAATATAGTTTCCAAGATGCACCAATTTTGCTTTCATTGGATTATAGACCAGAATTTGGAAGTAACGGCTATAATGAAGACAATTATAATGGAGACATCGCTTTGGGAGTTCGATTCAAATTCTAACAAAGTATTTATATAGACCAAGAATCCCGTTTCAAAACTATTGAAACGGGATTCTTTGTTTATAGACTGAGAGTTCGATCATTATTTACCTGCAAGGATTATATGTTGACAACAATATCAACATAAAATCCCCATAAATGAAAATTATCCAAAAGTCAAAACAAACAAAAAAAACATTTCTGATGTTCAAGACATTGCAGAATTTATTCTTTTATTTTTTGTTAATTTTATTAAAAATACACTTATATTTGTGTATAACATTTAAACAAAAATCTTATGAAAAAAATAACTCTATCAGTTTTTGCATTAGTATGTTTTGCAAGTGTTTCTGGACAAGCCAGAAAAGAATTAAACTTTGGTCTTATAGGTATTAATTATGAAATTCCTGTTCATAAAGATATTACAATTGCTCCAGGCGTTGGAACCAATTTTGATTTAGATTGGTTAAATGTTGGAGTAAAAGCCAATTATTATTTCGATAATCTATTTGGAATTACAAATGCTGCTTGGGATGTTTATGGTGGCGCAAATGCTGGATACTCTTTTTGGATTGGGGACGACAATGCCAACGGCAACGCTAATGGTCACGATGATGATTTCGACATTGGACTTCAAGCTGGAGCCCGTTGGTTTTGGGATGATAAATGGGGTGTATACGCAGAATTGTCTGGCGGAAGTACCTCTGGATTTTCACCTGGAATTGGAATAACAATGAAATTGTAACAAATACAGCTTATAAAATGAATAAAAAACAGCCGTCTCAATTTGAAACGGCTGTTTTTATTTTATGATAATTTCCTTTTTAGAATTTATTTTAACAACACAATATGGATAAGTCATCATTTGCGAAACCATTGCATTGGGTTCGGGAACCGTTTCTTTTACGGTAATAATTATGTTTTTATCCGTTTCCACGACACTCTCCACGCCTATTTTATACCCTCCAGAGGCTTTTTCTCCCATATTCAAAACAACGAAATTGGAAGTTTGAACATCATTTGAATGGATTTTGTTTTTGAGTTTTTCATCATTTTGCAACATGGCAATTTCATTGGATTCAGACAAAATTTCAAAAAAACGAATACTGGCGCCTCCATCTACCTGTTGGGTCAAAACTTCAAACAAAGATTTGGTTTCCACAGGTTTTACGGTCGAGGAACAGGAAGCCAAAATCACTATTAGCAACGCAAATACTATTTTTTTCATATGTTGTGCTGTTTATTGTTTTTTATCGGTCACATGTAATTCGCATATCAACATTAGTTTTTGCTACCAATTATCGATTATGCTCATTTCATAAAAATTTATTTATGGCTTTTTGGTACAAGTCTTCATATAAAGGCAAAATGTGTTTAATGTCAAATTGTTTGGCAATGGACAAGGCATTCTTTTTGAATTCAGCCAAAACACTGTTGTCTTTTAAAATTTTCAGGGCGTTTTCGGCCATTTCATCGGTATTGCCCACGTCGCTCAAATAACCTGAAACTCCTTCAAAATTCACCTCCGGCAAACCTCCTGAATTACTGGAAATCACTGGAACGCTCCACGCCATGGCTTCTAATGCCGCAAGACCAAAACTTTCAGTTTCGGAAGGCAATAAAAACAAATCGGTATAACTCAAAATCTTGTCTATCTCATTGCTGTTTCCAAAGAAAATCACTTTGTCTTGAATACCCAATTCTTGGCAAAAAGATTCGGCTTTTTCCTTTTCTGGCCCATCACCCACCATCATTAATTTGGCTGGAATTTCTTGCTGGATTTTATAAAATATTTTAATGATATCCGGAATTCGCTTTACTTTTCTAAAATTACTGATATGCGTAATAATCCTTTCATTTTCATTGGCAATAATCGAACGACGGCAAGAAGTAACGGCTTCGACTTCATGTTTATCCAATTCGATAAAATTGGGAATTACCTGAATTTCATTTTTGATATTGAATAGCTTCAAGGTATCGTCTTTCAAACTTTGGGAAACCGAAGTAACGAAATCCGATTTGTTGATGCTGAAGGTTACCGCTGATTTATAAAACGGATGACTGCCCACCAAGGTAATATCGGTTCCGTGAAGCGTGGTTATCATGGGTAAATTTATTCCTTCGTCCTTGAGCATTTGCTTCGCCATATAGCCCGCATAAGCGTGTGGAATGGCATAGTGAACGTGCAATAATTCTATTTTATGCAACTTGACCATATCGACCAATTTGCTTGACAAAGCCAATTCGTAAGGTTGAAAATGAAACAAAGGATATTCTGGAACGTTGACTTCGTGGTAATGAACATTGGGGTTCAATAATGCCAATCGAACAGGTTGACTGTAAGTTATAAAATGGATTTCGTGACCACGACGAGCCAATTCAAGTCCTAATTCAGTAGCAACTACGCCACTTCCGCCAAACGTAGGATAACAAACTATTGCTATTTTCATATGTAATTTTTAGTGGAACGAAATTAAGGAAATTTGAGGTGTGTTTTATTAATATTTTGTAAAAAAATACGGTTTCTAAATAGGTTAGAAAGCGTAACAATAAATTTAATTAATCAACATTTATAGCTTGATTTTTATGCCGCCATTAATCGTGAAACCTTCGGTATGCATCCAAATATCATCAAAAGCAGGATTGTTGTTGGGACCGTTTACAACACGTTTGTAGTTGCTTTGTCGGGTATCCGTGAAATTTTCAAAATTAATAAAGAAAGAAAAGTGCTTCCACAATGTTTTTTCGGCCATAAAACCAAACTCCCAATAACTAGGTGTTTGTTCGCCATTATTCAAATATTGCTTGTCCGTGAAATAACCTTCCAAGCCCAATTTAAAATTATTTTCCTTTTCATAAATCAACGCCAAATTCAATTTGTTTTTGGGTATTAATGGCATAACCTGATTTCCAACAAGGTATTTCTCTTGGGCATTGGTAAAAGTATATCCGGCAAAAAGCTTGAAGTCTTCTTTGAAAACAAACTTGACATTGGTTTCAAATCCCTGGCTAACAACTGGCTCTGAAGCATTGGCAAAAAAGGAATTCGTTCCATCATTTTCCAAAACCAAAGGTTTATTAATCTGGGTCAAAAAAAACATTTGATTGACACTAACCAACAAATCTTGAAAAACCAATGTCTTGTAATTTACATCCACGGTTCCTCCCACACTGCGTTCTGCAACAACATTGTCCAGCGGCAATAGATTTTGATACTGGTTTTGCTCGGTTTCTTCAGTAAAAATAGTTGGGATTTTATAGCCTAATCCGCCACCAATTCTTGACGACCATTTAGAATCAATGATAAACAAGGCGGCAATTTTTGGCAAAAGGAAAGACTGGCTTTTAGAAAAGATGCTGTTCGAATAATTCACATTGTCGAAACGCAATCCGTTTTCCAATTTTATTTTTTCGGTGACGTCCCAAGTGTGCTGAATATACGCTCCTGAAGTAAACGATTTTGCATCCAATGTTTCAATATCCCTTTGATTAAAATCATCATACATAATATTGATTCCACTAATAAACGTTTGATTTTCTTTGTTCCAAACATAAGAAACATCGGTAAAGGCGTTCGTATTGAAACCTGAAAATTGATAATCTGGAATGTTTATTTTCCTGTCAAAAAGGCTCAAACTTTGTTTTAATTTAAGGCTGCTTGCATCCGCCATTTTTTTATCCAACTCAAACGTAGTGGTATTTCGCATCGTTTGGTTTTGCTCAAAATAAGTATGATCTGTATCACTATTTCCATCAATCACGTGCATATCTCCACCTTTCATATTTCCTTTCGTAAAACTATTTCCAATCATCAAACTGGTAGTTTCATTTGGATAATAAAATAAACGGGGATTTATCGTGAAATTATCCGATTTTGGAACTTCTGAAAAATCGTCATTATCCACATCATAAGAATCCTGAAAATTAACCAACCCTAAAATGGCATATCCCCATTTTCCTTTTCGTTGGGACGAATAAATACCTAAATTGGTTTGTCCAATGTTGGATTGGTTCAGGATAAAATTATGTTCTCCCTTTTCTGTAGGCGTTTTTGAAATAAAATTGATGACTCCGGCAATCGATCCACCACCAAAAAGTGTGGAAGACGGCCCTTTTATAACTTCTACCTGTTTTAAATCTAAAGGAGGAATTTCTAAAATACTCAATCCGCTGGCAAAATTTCCAAAATTAGTATAACCGTCTTTGAGCAATTGAGTGTATTTTCCATCCAAACCCTGAACTCTAATACTTGCCGTTCCACTGGTTGCCGATGTTTGTTGCACTTGCAATCCTGTACTTTCGTGCAAAACCATACTCACATTGCTGGGTTTCATATTGGCTTTTTCATCCAATTCTTCGGCGTCAATGGATTCTATTCTTGTTGGCGTATTTTTTATGGTTCTACTTGTTCTGGTGGATTGAACAACAACCTCGTCCAATTCTTCTTCATTTTGTGGTATAGAATCTTTTGGAATTTCCTGGCTGTACAACAAGCCAAAATTCGTTACTAAAACCAGCAACATTAGTGTTTTTCGCATTGGTAAATTATTTAAATAAATGAAATAAACTGAAACCAAATCAAAAACTTGAAATGGTTTAAAGAAAAAAATCCTGATTATTTAACTATTTACTTGTGGTGGTTGCCAAATACTTCCGAAATAAGACGAAGTAAGTAATGATTGGCATTCAGGAACTTTTGTGTAAATTATATTCCTGAATGATGAAAAACTATAATTAGTTTGATAAACTAAAATCTGGCTTCCGCAACAGTTGCAAACACAGAAAGGCGAACAAGCATCATTACTTTTTTCGTGTGAGTGTTTGTCGGTATTTGAGGTTATTTCTTGTGAAGGATGCGACAAACTGCCTACTTCCAAATCAGCGCAAGGCAAACAGGAAAGCACTATTAAATAAATGGAGAATATGCAGTTTATTATTTTCATTTCAGATTAAAAGAAACGACTGTGCCAGCTGTCCATTGCTGGAACTTCCCAAGATTCGTTGTATTCCTGAATGGTATTGACCAAGTTGTTGAAAACGATTGTATTCTCTGTAACTGCTTTTTCTTTAGCCATTTTCTTGAAATCAATCAAGGTTTTGTGGGCAATGTGTTCGCCATTTTTGAAAGTGACGTTCATTTTATCCAATAAATCGACATTGTATTTTTGTTCCAATTTTTGGATAAACATAACCGATTTATCTATGGAACAACCCGTTGCAGCTTGCACTTCCTGATTTACGGCAATGACGATGAATCGGTTGTATTTCAACTCATACGACGATTCCAGGCTTACACTATGTGCTTCCCAACTGTCAAGAAAAGATTTTATATCTGTTTCTATTTCTGAAAATTCTGCATCAGAGAATTTTCTATTGGATTGATATATCCAAATTTTGGAGTCTTCTGGTAAATTTTCGAAAGGAATATACATTTGATTTTAGATTTAAGATTGTAAATTTAGATTGCAGATTTCATTCTACAAATCTTGTGCGTTGGCAATTAGTTCGGCGATATCCAACACTTTTACTTCGCCTTCTTTTTCTTTGTTTTTGATACCGTCCGTCATCATCGTGTTGCAAAAAGGACAACCTGCGGCAATAATATCTGGTTTGGTTTCCAATGCGTCTTCGGTTCTTTCGATATTGATTTCCTTGTTTCCAGGCTCGGCATCTTTAAACATTTGGGCACCTCCTGCTCCACAGCACAATCCATTGGCACGGGAACGTTTCATTTCGACTAATTCGGCATCCAATTTTTGAATTAAATCACGAGGCGCTTCATAGACTTTATTGGCTCTTCCTAAATAACAAGGGTCGTGAAAGGTGATTCGTTTTCCTTTGAATTGCCCACCTTCTATGGTCAATCTTCCATTATCCAGCAAGGATTTCAGAAATTCGGTGTGATGCAACACTTCATATTTCCCTCCCAATTCAGGGTATTCATTTTTCAAGGTATTGAAACAATGCGGACAAGCAGTAACGATTTTTTTTATTTCGTAAGCATTCAGGACTTCGATATTCATCATTGCCTGCATTTGAAACAAAAACTCGTTTCCTGCTCTTTTTGCAGGATCACCAGTACAACTTTCTTCGGTACCCAAAACGGCAAAAGAAACATTGGCACGATTCAAAATTTGCACGAACGCTTTTGTTATTTTTTTTGATCGGTCATCAAAACTTCCAGCACAACCCACCCAAAACAGCACTTCTGGTTGTTTGCCTTGGGCCAGCATTTCGGCCATTGTTGGTACTATTAAAACTTCTGACATTATTTTTTGTTTAATTGGTTAATCGGTTAAACGTTTAACCGATTAACCGATTAAACATTTAAACTTTTAAACTATATTTCGTTTTTCCAATTCAATCGGTCTTGCTGGCTGTATTGCCAAGGCGCTCCATTGTTTTCTATATTGCTCATCATGGCATTTATGGGAGTTGGCGCAGCGCTTTGTTCCATTACAAGATAACGTCGCATATCCATAATGATGGAAAGCGGACTGATATTTACCGGACATTCCTCGACGCAAGCGTTGCATGAGGTACAAGCCCACAACTCTTCGGGCGTGATGTAATCGTTCAACAATGATTTGTTGTCTGGAACAAAAATGCCTTTGTTGACATCGATATTTTTTCCTACTTCCTCCATCCTGTCTCTCGTATCCATCATGATTTTACGAGGAGAAAGTTTTTTTCCGGTTTGATTGGCAGGACAAGACGAAGTACAACGACCGCATTCTGTACAGGTATAAGCGTTCAATAATTGCACCCAATTCAAATCTTGTATGTCGCTGGCTCCAAATTTGGCTGGAACAGCATTTTCGTCAGGAGCTGGTGTTGCATAAGGATCGGCGTTGGGATCCATCATCAATTTTACCTCATTGGTAACCGATTCTAGATTGTCAAACTGTCCTTGTGGATTCAAATTGGCAAAATAGGTATTCGGAAAAGCCAATAAAATATGCAGGTGTTTTGAAAAATACAAATAATTCATAAACACAAAAATTCCAATGATGTGCAACCACCAAAACAATTCTGATAGCAACATAACCAAGCCATTCGAATAGCCATTGAACAACGGCTCAATGAACTGGCTAATCGGAAATGAACCTGCTTTTATAAAATGGGAATACCCTCCCGGGATATTTTGCAAATGCAAATCCGTGGCGTTCATTAATAGAAACAAGGTCATTAAAGTAATCTCAAAATACAAGATGTAATTGGCATCACTTTTTGGCCAGCCTTTTAAATCAGAATGAATAAATCTATTCAGCTTAATGATATTTCTTCTTATCAGGAATGCCGTAACAGCAAATAAAACTAAAAATGCCAATATTTCGAAAGAGCCAATCAAGACATTGTATGCTGTTCCCAAAAAGGCAAAAATCCTGTGGGTGCCAAATAAACCATCAATAATAATTTCCAGTAATTCGATATTGATGATGACAAAGCCAACATAAACAATGATGTGAAGGACTCCGGCAATTGGTCTTCGCACCATTTTGGATTGTCCGAGCGCAATCATTGCCATATTTTTCCAGCGTGCTTTGGGATTGTCTTTACGATTTACGGCTGCACCAAGATTGATGTTCCTGATTATTTTTTTTACATTCAAATAAAAATAACCAAAACCAATAACCAACAGTATTGTAAATAATATATTGTCCAAATAGCCCATAATTGCTAGTTTTTAACTTTAGCAACTGTATCCTTTACAGGAGCAACATAAGGTTTGTTTTTCTTTCCAAAAACAGAAACATTTACATATCGTGTAGGATTAAGTCGAACATCTTCCAACAACAACTCCAATTCTTTGGTCGTTTTTTCCAAATTTTTGTAAACTTCCTCATCTGTCAACAATTTACCCATTGTCCCATTTCCTGCTTGAAGATTTGCCATGATTTTATCGACACTGGCCAATGTTTTTTCAAGATTTTTGGCTGTTTGACCTAAATTGGCTTTGTTCAAAGAATCAGAGATTTTAGAAAAGTCGCTTGACACTTTGTTAAAGTTGGAAACCATTCCTTTTATTTGACCTTTATTATCGTCTAAAATTGAATTTGCATTTACGGAAACTTTATGAAATTGTTCCATCGTTTGACTCAATTCAGCCAAAGTTTTTTTCAAATCGGCTTGTCCTTTCTCGTCAAGAATATTGTTTACTCCCACTAATAATTTATCTACGTTGAGGAGTACTTTTTCGAATTTTTCTTGAAGAGGAACTAATTTTTCTTGCAAGGATTCTGTAAGCCCTGCAGTTTCTGATCCTTTTAATGTATCTCCATCAACCACAACCGTTTTGTCGGCATAATTGGGATAAATGGCAATTTGTTTTCCTGTTATAAATCCAGGTGCATATATGGCAGCCGTGCTGGATTTAGAAATAGGAAAATCGGTTTTTAATTGCAATTCAACCAAAATCTTTCCTGTTTTCTGATTTAATGTAATATTGCTGACACTTCCTACAATCATTCCATTAAGGGTTACAACCGCTGATTTAACAATTCCCTCAACATTATCGTATTCAACATACAACGTTTTATAATTGGTAAAAAGATCTTTCCCTTTTACGTAGCTATATCCCCAAATAAAGAGCAAAATAGACGAAATGACTAATATGGCGGTTTTAATTTCTCTAGTTATTTTCAAAGTGTAAAATTTTGGCAAATTTAATATAAATTAATTAAACTTATTGTTATTAATTATTTAGGGCGTCTTGAACGCTAATCTTTTCTCCGTTTTTAAAGGCTATCAAATAAGCGGAACTGTATCCTTTGGATTTTGCTTCCTGCAATAGTTGTTTGGCTTCCTCATAATCAGTGGTTTCACCATACATATATTTGTAAAGGTTAGTACCTGATTCTATTGAAACATCTCTCAATCCTTTAAAATTACTTGGTATCAATTCCAGTTTCTTGGCACTTGCCGCCAATTGCACTTTAAAAATAACGGCTTTTGCATCTTTATTGTTTGTCGTTTTTTTAGTTGCAGGAACTTCCGCATCGGCTTTTGGTTTTATTGGCGTTGAGCTGTCATTTGTTGGCTTTGTAATTATTTTTTGGGATGGTCTATCGTTATCATCCATGCCTCCGTTTCCAAAATATTCGTTTTTATAACTGATAATGGCATCGGCTATGGCCCTGGCTATATCATTTTGCCCTTCTTCAGAATCTAAAGTACTGCCTTCAACAGGATTGGATATAAAACCTGTTTCTATCAAGACTCTCGGCATATAGGCTTTGTGCAGTACCATAAAAGGAGCTTGTTTTACTCCTTCTCCTCTAATTCTCTTGCCTAAAGCAGCAAAACCGTCTTCCACTTTACTGGCTAGAGTTATGCTGTTGTCTAAATATTCTTCTGCCATCAAGGTCATTCCAATCATTGTTTCTGGAGAATTGGGATCAAAACCTTCGTATTTTTGTTTGTAATCTTTCTCCAACTTGATTACCGAGTTCTCTTTTTTGGCCGCTTCAAGATTCGAAGCCGCCTTGCTCATACCCATTACGTAGGTTTCCGTTCCATCGGCTGCAGTGTTTTTATTGGCATTGCAATGAATGGAAACAAAAATATGGGCATCGGCACGATTGGCAATATTGGCTCTTTCAATCAAATCTATAAAAACATCTGTTTTTCGGGTGTAAATAACATCAATTTTAGGATTTTGTTCCAGCAACTTTCCTACTTTAAGCACAATGGCCAAGTTGATATTCTTTTCGACACGCCCGCTGTAAACAGCACCAAAATCATGCGCACCATGCCCTGCGTCCAATGCTACCTTAAAAAGATTGGACTGTCCATAAGAAACAAATGAAACAATCGTTAGAAAAAAAGCTAATTGTAATTTGAATTTATTTATTATATACATAAATCTAAAAAGTTAATTTTAATTAGAATACTAGAGCTATAAAATTTATTAATTGATTATTTTTGACAAAAATTTATATGTAAGTTTGACACGTCAAAAAACAAGCCATATTTTTACAAAAATAGCATTAAAACCTTTGAATACAAACTTATTTAATATCGTTTTATTATCAATTTTCCTAACAATAGGATCTTGTAATTTATATTCACAAGATATAAAGAATAAAACTAAGGCGATACCAGCACAAAAACAAAAAGACAGTTCCATTTTAACTCCTGATATTAAAGACGATACCGTTCCTATTGCAAAAACGGAAACGGATACTTTAAAAAAAGACAGCATTCAACCCAAAGCAATTCTTGAAGGTAAAGTAAAATATAATGCGGAAAATTATGTCAAAATCGAGCAAAAGAAAAAGCTGATTACTCTATATGACAAAGCCGAACTTTACTATCAGGATATCGAGTTAAAAGCTGGAATCATAGTAATGAACTATGAAAAAAACGAGGTTTATGCTGGGCGAATAAAAGATTCCACCGGCAAATACACCCAATTCCCCAATTTCAAGCAAGGTGAAAACGTCATAGAACCTGATTCTATCCGTTTTAATTTCAAGAGCAAAAAAGCCTTGATTTGGAATTCAAGAACCGACCAAGGAGAATTCAAGGTCAAAGCCGCAATTACAAAAAAAGAAAATGATTCCGTTTATTTCTTGAAAGGAGCTCGATTTACCACATCTACAGACGTTGATAACCCAGAATATTATTTCCAGACCAGCAAAGTAAAATTTATTCCCGGCAAGAAAGTGGTTACCGGATTGACCCACATGGTTATAGCCAACGTTCCCACGCCAATAGCACTACCCTTCGCTTTTTTCCCAATGAGCAAGGAAACCAGTGTTTCGGGAATTCTGTTGCCAAGTTATAACGATTCCTCTCGAGGATTTTCGTTGCAAAATGGAGGGTATTATTTTGCACTTAGCGACAATTATGATTTAACCGTTTTAGGAGATTATTATACCAACGGAAGTTATGCATTTCGATTTGAATCTTCTTACGCCAAAAGATACAGGTATCGAGGTAATTTTAACTTTAGATTCGAAAATTTAATTAACAGCGAAAGAGGCTACCCGGATTATTCGAAGCAAAACATTTACAATCTTCAATGGTCTCATTCAAAAGATTCCAAAGGAAGTCCCAATTCCAACTTTTCTGCATCGGTAAATATGGGAAGCAGTAAATATTTCAAAGAATCCATTAATCAAACCAATACCGGTTCTAATTTAAACAATACCCTAAGTTCTTCTGTTTCTTACAGCAAAACCTTCTACGGATTAGTCGGATCTAGATTGTCTTTATCTGCAACACATTCGCAAAATACCCAAACTTCAGAAATCAACATGACATTGCCTGATTTGCAATACAGTGTAGATCGTATTTATCCTTTCGTGGGCAAAGATGGTGTTAAAAAAGGTTTTTTCAAGAACATCAATTTACAATATAATGTAAGCGGGAAAAACAGTTTCGTGACTACAGACTCCTTGTTCTTTAAATCCGAGATGTTTGATGAAGCGCAAATTGGGGCTAAGCATTCCATTCCATTAAGCACCAATTTCAAAATATTCAAATACTTTAGTGGTTCCGCTTCGACAAATTATGAAGAAGTTTGGGTTTTGAAAACCATACAAAGAAATTATAATGCCGACCAAAGCCAGGTAGTCGATAAAACAATGAATGGTTTTGATGCTTATCGTACCTACAATTTCACAAGTAGTTTGGGAACCACGATTTACGGAACATTTAATTTTGGCGAGGATAAAAAAATAAAATCCATTCGACACGTAATGCGCCCATCCGTATCCTATGGCTATACTCCTAGTTTCGAAAAATACTACGACACCTACGCCACAGATGCAAGCGGAACAATGACCAAGGATTATACCCGATTTGAAGGTGGAATTTTTGGAGCTCCGTCCAATACTAATTCCAACCGACTAGGATTTGATTTGAGCAATACTTTTGAAGCTAAAGTTACAGACAAAGACAGCACAAAAACGGAAGCCAAAAAAATTATGCTGCTGAACAATTTGAATCTTTCCACCGGTTATGACCTCAATGCAGATGGTGTCAACACACTGGCTTGGGATCCCGTTAGAGTAAGTGGAGGAACACAATTTTTTGACAACAAGCTGAACATGAATTTCGGGGCAACATTAGACCCGTATGCCATCGACAATTCCGGTAAACGAATTAATGAATACAACATCAATAATGGCGGTAGCTTGTTTAGAATGACCAGCGCCAACATGACCATGAATTATTCCGTTTCAAGCTCAAAAGAATCGGACAAAGACAAAGATAAAAACAAGCAAAGCCAAAGAAATGGTGGTCGCGATGACGATTTATTTGGTAGAAACACCATTGACCATACCAGAGGTGGCAGCCAATTGGAAGAAAAGGAAGAAGAAGGAAAAGATGCAGTTACAGAATTTTTTACTTCAGTAATACCTTGGGACATGACATTTGCCTATTCATTGACCTATGGAAACAACAACAGGGAAAGTAAAATTATCGGTAATTCGATAATGGTCTCCGCCAATACCGACTTGACACCAAAATGGAAAGTAGGAGTCTCTACTGGATATGATTTTGTACAGAATGGAGTTACCTACACCCAACTTCGTTTTGAAAGAGATTTATTGAGTTGGAGAATGGATTTCACTTGGCAACCCTTTGGAGACAATGCAAATTGGAGCTTTTTCATCGGGATAAAATCAGGTATATTGAGCGATATTAAATTCGACAAGCGAAGCATAAACAACAACTAATAATTGTTACTTTTGTTTTAAAAATTAGTACTTCTAAAATTAAAAACCATGAAAAAAATAATTTTTACCGAAAATGCTCCAGCACCAATTGGACCTTACAACCAAGCAGTGCTATCAGGCAACACCCTTTATACTTCAGGACAAATTGCAATAGATCCTAAGACTGGAGAATTGGTTACAGCAAACATTGAGGCAGAAACCCAACAGGTTATGCAAAATATGAAAGCGGTCTTGGAAGCTGCCGGAATGACCTTTGAAAACGTGGTAAAAACCAGCATTTTTATAATGAATATGGGGGATTTTGGCTCCATAAATACTGTTTACGGTTCTTATTTCAACGAAAAAACCGCTCCAGCACGTGAAACGGTTCAAGTGGCTTGTTTGCCAAAAAATGTAAATGTGGAAATTTCTATGATTGCTGTGCTATAGCATTCAATAATAATTGTGCTGTTGCTTCATTTGTAGCCAACGGCACATTATGAACATCGCAAACACGGATTAACATATTGACATCGGATTCGTGTGGATGACTGGATAAAGGGTCTTTGAAAAACAAGACCATTTTAGTTTTTCCTTCGGCAACCCTTGCGGCAATTTGCGCATCACCTCCTTGTGGTCCCGAAAGCATTTTTTTTACCTTAATACCAACACTTTCTGCCTTGCCTCCAGTAGTTCCCGTGGCTATTATATTGATGGTGTCACGATCCAGAATATGTTTGTTTTTGTTCAAAAACTGGACCATGTCAGCCTTTTTTCCATCGTGGGCAATAATTGCTATTTCCATTTTCATTATTTATTGGCAATATGATAAGCAATAAGTCCGTCGATAGGTCTTCTTAGCACATTACCCAATCGCAATTCATATTTATCAAAGGTCAATTGTAATTCCTCTTTCAGGTAAAAAGCAATCGAACCCACAAAATGAATCTGCACTTCTTTGCAATTATCATATTGTTTGATATAATTTTTCACGAAAGACTTCATTCCTTTCAAAATGATTTTTTGACAAAATTCAGTTTCCTTGTGTTTAATCAAGAACTTCGCGAATGTCGCCAAATAAGCATTTGGATTTGGCTCTTTATATAGTTTGTTTTTAATAAAATCAGGATCTAAATTGTATTCCTTTTCGAATTCCTGTGCCAAATCCTTTGGCATTTTATTAAAATAATATTTTCTGATTAGTTCTTTTCCAAAAACGTTACCGCTGCAATCATCCATAACGATATAACCAAGTGATTGCACTTTTTGATGCAAAATTTTGCCGTCAAAATAGCTGCAGTTGGAACCTGTTCCCAAAATACTCACAATGGCTTCTTCCCCTTTTGGAGTGGTTGCATAAACTGCTGCATAAGTATCTTCGTGAACTGCTATAATGGCATTTGGAAAATAGTCTTGAAAAATTTCTGCAAGAGCCATTTTCATTCTTTCCGTTCCGCAACCTGCACCATAGAAAAAAAGATGAGTTGCAGTATTTTTATTTTGCAAAATATCAAAACGATCGTTCAAACGATCAATTATTTCATCACCCTTCAATATTTCAGGATTTAATCCTAAAGTTTGGGTGGTAAACAATATTTTCCCATCCTCGTCTATTGCTATCCAATCGGCTTTTGTTGAGCCACTATCTACTAATAATCTCATCTTCTGCATAATTTAGTTTTTTAGTTTATAGCTGTACTAAAACTAAAAAAGGGTTATTGGGTTTAGGTAAAAAAAACTCCCGTTAAAAATTAGTCTAACGGGAGATTTAGTAAAAGTATAAAATTAATTATTTTAAACCTGCAATATGCACAGATAAATCAATCAATTTACTTGAATAACCATATTCATTATCGTACCAAGATACCAATTTGAAGAAAGTTGAATTTAAACCAATTCCTGCGGTAGCATCAATGATAGAAGTTCTTTTGTCAGAGATGAAATCTTGAGAAACAACTGCATCTTCAGTATATCCCAAGATACCTTTCATTGTAGTTTCAGAAGCTAATTTTAAAGCAGCCATTATTTCTGCATAAGAAGTTTCTTTGGCCACTTTCACGGTTAAATCTACTGTAGAAACGTCAGCAGTAGGAACACGGAAAGCCATACCTGTTAATTTTCCATTCAATTCCGGAATAACTTTTCCAACAGCTTTTGCTGCACCTGTAGAAGATGGAATGATGTTTATTGCAGCTGCACGTCCACCTCTCCAGTCTTTTCTGGAAGGACCGTCAGCAGTCATTTGAGTTGAAGTTGTTGCGTGAACAGTTGTCATCAAAGCTTCAACAATTCCAAAATTATCATTGATTACTTTAGCCAATGGAGCTAAACAGTTTGTAGTACAAGAAGCGTTAGAAACAACTAAATCAGAAGCTTTTGCCGTTAAGTGGTTTACTCCCATTACAAACATTGGAGCATCTGCAGATGGAGCAGAGATAATTACTTTTTTGGCACCACCTTTAATGTGCTCATTTGCAGTTTCTATAGTTGTGAAGATACCAGTACATTCAGCCACTACATCAACATCAACTTCATTCCATTTTAAGTCAGCAGGATTTCTTTCAGCCGTGATACGGATGTTTCTTCCGTTTACATACAATTTCCCTTCTTTTACTTCTACAGTTCCGTCAAAACGACCGTGAACTGAATCGTATTTTAACAAGTAAGCCAAGTGATCAACATCTAGCAAATCATTGATAGCTACTACCTCTACATTGTCTCTGTTGAAAGATTCTCTAAAAACAATTCTTCCAATTCTTCCGAAACCATTAATTCCTAATTTTACTTTTGACATTCTTTTTTTATTTAATCGTTAATTTAAATTTATTTAGTTTATTCAATTGAGTATTCAAGGCTGTTTAAACAATCCTTGATATTTATTTATATGGACATAATATCTGATACACGAAGCAATTCACGGTCAATTTCCGTATGTCCTTTTATGGCTTGTTCCAATGGTGTAAGCGCCACTTTATCGTTGATCATTCCAACCATTAAATTTGATTTTCCTTCCAATAATGATTCAACAGCTTTTACCCCTAACCTACTGGCCAAAACTCTGTCATAACAAGATGGTGCTCCGCCACGTTGCATATGTCCTAAAACGGAAACACGGATTTCGTATTCTGGTAAATTGGCTTCTACATAATCTTTCAATTCGAATACGTTTTTACCAATTTTATCTCCTTCGGCAATCACGACAATACTGGATGATTTTCCGGATGCCTTGCTTTTCTTTAGTGACTCCAATAATCTTTCTAGACCTAAATCTTCTTCTGGAATCAAAATTTCTTCTGCTCCGCCTCCAATTCCTGCATTTAATGCAATATGACCGGCATCACGCCCCATTACTTCAACAAAAAACAACCTGTTGTGGGAGCTTGCCGTGTCACGGATTTTATCAATACATTCCACAACCGTATTTAGAGCCGTATCGTATCCTAAAGTATGACTGGTTCCAAAAATATCATTGTCGATTGTACCTGGAATTCCCATTACTGGAAAACCATATTCTTTATTAAAAACTTCGGCACCGGTAAAACTTCCGTCTCCACCGATAACCACCAAAGCATCTACTTCAGCTTTCACAAGATGATCATAAGCTTTTTTGCGACCTTCCGGAGTCATGAATTCTTTGGAACGGGCTGATTTTAGTATTGTACCACCTTTATTAATAATGTTGTGAACGCTTCTGGCTCCCATCTCTATAAAGTCGCCCTCAATCATTCCTTGATAACCTCTATAGATTCCTACACATAATACATTATGGTAAGCACATGTTCTAACTACCGATCTAATAGCTGCGTTCATTCCAGGAGAGTCTCCACCCGAGGTTAAAACACCAACTTTTTTTATTGTTTTTAGCATTATTTAAGTATTAAAGTGTAAATTTAATAAACATTCTGCACTTTTGGAGCGGTCTTTTTAATAAATTAGTAAAAGCCTCTAAATTCAAACGTTATCGTTAATAAGTTGCTTAAATATTGTAATAAAAATAATATTTAGCTCAAGAAACAACAATTCTATAACAAATTAAAATTGTTTTTATAAAACATTCAAATTTTTAGTCTTCCTCTGGAATGATGCCTTCCTGATTTGATTTCTGTTCAGTGGCATTTGTTTTCTTGGGTTTCGAGCCATTATACCTCTCCATGTCTATGGTAGAATCTTCATCGACGGCATTTGATTTTGGTGCTTTTTCTATTTTTTGATTTTTAAATATTTTATTGACAAGTTCCTTGAAAGTATCAAAATCCACTTCATAAGAAACCCCGACTCCTTGTGTGTATCCAATACCTTCCCCAATATAACTGATGTCGTTTTCTTTATTGAAAAAACGCAAATTTACCGTCCCATCTTCATTGACCCTGTATAAAATTTCAACATCACCAACGACTGCCGCTTGGCTAACTCCACCAAAAGGAACCCCAACTTTTCCGTTTATGGTAATTCTTTCATTTATTTTTGAGGAAATGGAAGCCACGAATCTTCCATCGGCTTCTGCTCCAATGGTTTTGTCCGCTGATATGATGTCAATGTTCACTTTGAATTTTTCGTCATCAGAATGAATAATACCACTCAACAATCCCTTGGCCGTTTCAAATGCATTCTGGGACAAAGCAGAATTGCTCACTCCGTCGGCGCTCAAAAAACTACCCGTGGACAAAAGATACAAAGCTTGGGTTTGCCTTACGTCTTTGTCGTTCAACTTGTATTCTATTTCCGATTTCAACACATTGCTCACTGTTGGAAATTCGAAATTAAAGTCTGGATCAGGACTTGTCAAATCACCTCTTAACCCAATAACAACGCTAACATCCACCTTTTTATTGAAAGAGGAATTCTCCAGCAATACGGCAGGATTGGCCGAAGTCCTGTATATTGCTTCCAAATTCAAACGCGCCTTCATTGGATTGCCTTCCCAAGAAATATAGCCTCCTTTTTTGACTGAAAATTTCTTGTCGATAATGCCGCCGTATTTAAAATTATAAGTTCCTTCATAAGCTTGAAAATCGCCCCACATTTGAAATTTACCCAGCGTGTTTATCTTGAACAAAAGCGTTCCATTTCCCCTGCCTTTCATTCCGTGTCCAGAATTTCGATCCAATATAACTTCCACTTCCGCATTGGGCGTAATATCAAGGTCAAACTCCAATTCAAGTCCTTTGTAATTTCTCGAATTATCAACGATACCCTTCTTGATGTTAAACTTTTCTTTGGCATTCAAGAAATGGATAAAATCGTTATCACTTATGCTTTCGGCATTGTTGATAGGGATTTTCAACGACGATCCGCTCTCGGATTTGGCATCGACCTTGATAAACAATCCGTCTGTAGGTCCTTTGATGGTGGCCAATCCATTGATAAAAGCAACTCCGTAATAGGCTGCATCTTCACTGTCTTTGGTATCCAGTACCAGTAATCTTTTGGAACTAACTGCCAAATCCAATTTCCAATCCGAAAAATCTTTATGTTCTATGCTTCCGTTTAAAACTCCTTTTGTTCCGTATTTTGTATCGGTAAGTATGTCGTTTCGAAACAGGAATTTTTCATCTGTTAAATCAACAACGGTCTTGTTGTTCAATGCATAATCGACATTCAGGTACGGAATAGTCAAGCCGGCATTGTCCACATAGAGTCGTCCGTTGATATCCGGCTTTTTGACACTCCCTCCAATACTTGCATTTCCGGAAGCAAATCCCCTGATATTGGAGATTACCTCTCCTCCCAGATTACTCAGGATTCCTAGATTGAATTTATCCAATTTTAAGTTCAAGTCCAAAATGGTTTCTTTGTCAACAATTTCAAAATTCCCGTTGACATTGAAGGACTCCATGTTTTCATTCTGAAGATTGGCATTTAGATTGAATTTTTTCAGGTTTTCGTCTCCCGCAATGTCAAAATTCAGATTTCCCATATCTATTTTATTGATATTCAAACTATCAATTTGTATGGATGCCGTGGGTTGATAGACCGCATTGTTTTGTTTGTAGTTCACGACTGCGTTCAAGTTCCCGTTAAAGACGAACTTGGGATCCGCCGGAGTAATCTGGTTCAAATCGACATTTTTTATATTTACTTTCAAATCCTTGTAGGTTGAACCTTTTATGTCGCCCATAAAAGAAATTTCCTGATTCTCATGAGTAAGTATAATGTTGTCAAAATTGAAATTCTTGAATGATTTATCAAAAACTATTTGATTGTTTGGCGTTTCTTTTTCATTCAAAAACCACAAATAATCTTTGATTTTCACTTCGGATTTATTCAATCCAACAACATTGTTGTTGTCCTTGTTAATGGTATGATACAAATTCAAATTAAAATAATCTTGCCCTTTAGTGCCTCCTTTAAACTCGGATCTAAAGAACAAGGTGTCTTTCATGGTCACGTTTATCAAACTAAAATCCCTGATCTTGTAATGCTTTGTTTTTATGCTGTCCAATTCAACATAAGCATTGTAAAGCGGATTCTTGTTGTCGATTTTGATTCTTATATTGTCAAAAGTATTGGCCGAAGCCGTAATTTTTGGGGAATTAAAATTAAGTTTGAATTCCTGGTTGTCGGAATTGATGTTCCCTTTAACAATGGTATTGGCACCAATGGAAATTTCCGGATAAAAGATTTCAATTATTTTATTGTAAATGGTGAAATTGAATTTCAAAAATTGTCCTTTTTTTACTTTAACCGGTTTGAAATTCGTATAAAGACTTCCCAGCGAATTCAATACCAAATTTTGCAATTGGTTGAACTGGTATTTCCCCACAATTTCGCCCTCGACAATATCAGGTGAATTTACGGTAATGGTTCTCACCTGATCTGCGTCAAAAGTGGATTTGATATAAAAATCATCAAAAACATAAGTGGCTTTTACATTTTGATAGGTCGTCTTGTTAATGAATACATCGCCTTTGAGATTGTCGATTGAATTGCCCGAAACTTGAACCACAACATCGCCTTTGAATATGGAAATGGAGTCTTTCATGAAATTTAATTTCTTCAAATCGGCATTCTCGACATTGATGTGAAAATCATATCGACTTTCTTTCTTGCTCAAATCGACCAAGCCGTCAAAATCCATGTTCAAATTAGGATCTTTAACAGAAACCAGGCCTTTGTACAAGCCTTTGTTGAAATTCCCGTTGAGAACCACATTGCTGTACGTATATTTATTATAATTAATTTGGGTAACATCGCCCTGTAAAGAGGTATTCAAATATTTTTCGGAAAAACCCTTCCCCACTACATCAAGATTCAAACTTGCTCTCCCAACGTCTTTTCTATCCAAGAAAGTGCCAAGGTCAAAATCATCCAAGACAATATTCCCTACATAAGAAGCCTTGTCTGTTAAATTCATGTCCTCGATCCTCAAATCAGAATTTACTTTTCCCAACTGGGTCGTCATGGCAAAACGAGCATCGAGAGAAGTTGTGGTAACCTGCGCCTTGCCCACCAAATTAATTGTACCCAATTTTTTCAAAATTACGGGTAATCTTTTACCCAAAACATTGGGCAAAATAGTGACAAGGTCATCATAATTGGTAGAAAGTCTGGCAAATTTTCCATTCATGTAAAACTCCTTTCCTTTACTTGGAAAAAGATTCTTGAAGTTTATCGCGCCTATTATCTGGGACTTTTTGGAATCGACCAATTTAAAATTCGTCAGTACCAAATTATTTAAAGGCCCTTTAATTCTTCCCTTGATTTTAAAATGTTGGTTTTTTCCCAATTCACTGTAAAAAGCGCGAATATCATTGGATGCCAATGAGGTAGTCTTTTCCAGTTTAATGTCAAATTCGACTTTATCCGTAAAATGGGCAAAATCTTCAATTTCATAGTTCATCGTTACCGAACCTTTCAACTTGGACTCCTTGGTCAACAAATCCAAATTCTCCAGTTTGATGTGCTTACTGTTGTAACTGAATTTAGTAGTTAAATCTTCCACAAATATCCCGCGATGATCCTGAAATGACAACTTGTTGACAGTTGTACTCACTTCTGCCCCATATATTCTCAAAGCCGTGGCCGCTAAATTAATCTTCGTGAAATCAACATCTTTTGGGTTTTCCCTGTTCTCGTCAATCAGGCTATAATGACCATTGGTAATTTTTACCTTGGTGGCAGTCAACAAAAAATGTTCTTCTGAAGCTTTGGAAGGCGGTTTACCCGAATCAAATGCAGCAACGAATACATCCAGGTTGGAGTGTTTTTCATTTTTGTACGTTTTCATGTTGAAATACGCTCCATCCAAATCAATATCTCCAAAAATCAAATTGACGTTCATCAATTTTTCCCAATCCAAAATACTGGTTTTAATCCTGTTGGCATAAATCAGGGTATCTTTGTGATGGTCTAGAATAATGACTCTTTTTAGTTTCACGCCACCGAAAACGGTCAAGGAAACCTGCTCTACATTGATGTGTATTTTATATTTTTCGTTGAGCGCATTGGTCGCATAATTACCAATTCGAGTTTGAACAAACGGCAATGTAAATGCAATGCCAAGTACCAACAACAACAGGATTAGTCCAAGTAGAGAACGAAATACTATTTTTTTAAGTTTTTTGATACCTATTAATGTTTTAAATTTGTCAAATATAATTCAAAAATCACGCCTTTTTATGCAAAATTCCGAGGTTTTTATCCTTGCAATCGAAAGTTCTTGCGACGACACGGCTGCTGCGGTATTACACAACGACAAAGTATTGTCGAATGTTGTGGCCAATCAATTGATTCACAACCAATATGGTGGCGTAGTTCCCGAACTTGCCTCACGTGCCCACCAGCAAAACATAGTTCCCGTAATCGATGCTGCGCTTCGCAAAGCAAATATAAAAAAAGAACAGCTTTCTGCAATCGCTTTTACACAAGGTCCCGGTTTGATGGGGTCGCTTCTCGTGGGAAGTTCCTTTGCCAAATCGTTGTCGCTTGCCTTGCAAATTCCATTGATTTCCGTAAACCACATGCAAGCCCATATTCTGGCTCATTTCATAGCCGAGGAAGGATTTGACAAACCAACATTTCCATTTCTGGCCTTGACCATTTCGGGCGGACATACCCAAATTGTGAAAGTAAACGACTTTTTCGACATGGAAATCATTGGTGAAACCACCGATGATGCCGTGGGAGAAGCTTTCGACAAAAGTGCCAAAATACTGGGACTGCCTTATCCCGGAGGCCCTTTGATCGACAAATATGCCCAACTCGGAAACCCGAAAGCCTTTGCTTTCACGAAACCCAAAGTTCCCGGATTGGACTTCAGTTTTTCTGGTTTGAAAACAGCCATTTTGTATTTCATCCAAAAGAAAAAACTGGAAAACCCCAATTTTATAGAGGAAAATCGAGATAACATTTGCGCTTCAATCCAAGGTACCATCATCGAAATCTTGATGGACAAATTGAAATTAGCCGTAAAAGAAACAGGCATCAAGCAAATCGCCATTGGAGGAGGCGTTTCCGCCAATTCCGGAATTCGAAACACCTTGAAGGAAGCCGAAAGCAAATACGGTTGGAAGACCTATATTCCAAAATTTGAATACACCACCGATAATGCTGCCATGATTGGAATCGTGGGTTATCAAAAGTTTTTATCTAAAAATTTCGAAACTTCGTCGGTCGTTTCAAAAGCTCGAATTCAATTCTAAAACTATGCAATTATTTTATAATCCAAACATTGACGAAACCACCGAAAGCTTTTCTTTTGACAAAGAAGAAAGCAAACACATCATTAAAGTATTGCGCAAAAAAGATACCGATATTTTATTCGTTACCAATGGTTTGGGTCTACTATTTAAAACTGAAGTCACTTTGGCTTCAGACAATAAATGCACGGTTCAAATTCTCGCTGTCGAAAAAGTGGCTCCTTCAAAATTACAGTTGCATTTGGCCGTGGCTCCCACCAAAATGAATGACCGCTACGAATGGTTTTTGGAGAAAGCCACCGAAATTGGCATCCAGGAAATCACGCCCATTATCTGTGATCGTTCCGAACGAAAAGTGGTCAATAAAGAACGGTTTGAAAAAATCCTGTTGACCGCAATGAAACAATCCAATGTGTTGTTTCTTCCAAAACTGAACGAAGCCAAGACTTTTAAAGAATTCATCAAACAGAAGAATGACGGTTTGCAATTGATTGCCCATTGTGAAGAAACCGACAAAAAATCATTGAAATCGGTTTTGAAACCAGGCGAGAACGTCACCTTGCTCATAGGTCCCGAAGGCGATTTCTCTGAAAAAGAAATTGCATTGGCACTGGAAAATAATTTCATTCCTGTATCTTTGGGAAACACCAGATTGCGCACGGAAACCGCAGCGATTGTGGCGTGTCATAGCGTGGTTTTTGTGAACGAATAATAAATTTAGTCATTGCGAGGAACGAAGCAATCCCATTACGAGAGCAACAAACAGGAATATTTCACTTCTCGCAAAGACAAAATAAAACCTTGTCAAAAAAGAAATCGCTGGATAATTTATCTTTTTATGAAACGAATAGTATACATTTTAACACTGATTTCTTTTGCCTCATTTTCCCAAGAAATTGCCTTGGTAAAATATAGCGGAGGCGGCGATTGGTATGCCAATCCTACTTCATTGCCTAATTTGATAAAATATTGCAACGCCAATATCAACACCAAAATCAAACCCAAACCTGCGACAGTAGAACCCAGCAGCCCTGATTTATTGTCTTATCCTTTTCTTCACATGACGGGACATGGAAACGTGGTTTTCAACGATTCAGACGTGACTAATTTAAGAAATTACTTGACCTCGGGAGGTTTCCTTCATATTGACGACAATTACGGAATGGATCAATACATTCGAAAAGAAATCAAGAAAATATTCCCCAATACGGATTTGGTCGAAATTCCTGCCAATCATCAAATCTTTCAAAAACCATATTTGTTTTCTAGCGGTTTACCCAAAATTCACGAACACGATGGCAAACGCCCCCAAGCTTTTGGCATTTTCGTGGAAAATAGGTTGGTTTTGCTCTACACTTACGAATGTGATTTAGGCGATGGCTGGGAAGATGCCGAAGTGCACAACGACCCTGTTGATGTCCGCGAAAAAGCCCTAAAAATGGGAGCCAACATCATCAATTATATTTTCAATAATTAAAACCTTACCTAATACACTCAATTCATTGACTTACAGTTAAATATTTGCTTTTTTAATGAATTTATCGTACTATTGTTATACAATTAACCAAAAACTTCTATTCTAAAAAAGTACAATTATGAAAAAAATTCTATTCTCCGCAGTAGCAGCCATGATGCTTTTTTCTTGTCAAAATGAAGCTACCGATTCAACTGCACCAGAAAGCGGTGCCGTAACACGTCGTAGTTGTGCCTCACAAGATGTTTTGGCAGAACAATTGGCGGCCGATCCAACATTGGCCATACGTATGAACGAAATTGAAGCGTTTACCCAAAAAAGAATTGCTTCCGCATCTAACTATAGATTGGTTGATGGTAAAATAGAAATACCTGTTGTGGTAAATGTTTTGTATAGAACTGAAGCCGAAAACATTTCCTTGGCCCAAATACAATCCCAAATTGATGTTTTAAACAAGGATTTTACTGCCAACAACACTGATTTCAACAAAGTTCCACAAATGTTTTCTGGAGTAGCTGCAAATATTGACATTACTTTTAAACTTGAGACATCTATTGGTGAAAGTGGAGTAATCAGGAGATCAACCAATAAAACCTCTTGGGGAACAAGAGACGCCATGAAAAATGCCAAACAAGGCGGAATTGCCCCTACTTCACCATCCACAACCCTCAATATATGGGCTTGCAAGATTGGAGGCGGTATTTTGGGGTATGCCCAATTTCCTGGAGGCAAAGCAGCAACCGACGGGGTCGTAATCGATTCCAAATATTTTGGATTATCGGGCTCTGCAAGTGCACCCTACAATTTAGGTAGAACTGCCACGCATGAAGTGGGACATTGGATGAATTTACGCCACATTTGGGGCGATTCTTCTTGTGGAAATGATTTTGTCACCGACACCCCGGTTCACAAAACAGCAAATTATTCGGCTACTGCCCCATTTGTGAGTCTATGTTTGCCAACTCATTATGAAATGCCAATGAACTATATGGATTACACCGATGACGACTTGATGTACATGTTCACTGACGGACAAAAAGCAAGAATGACTGCCATATTTGCTGTTGGTGGACCAAGAGCCACCATTGGACAACCCTAATCCTAAATTTATTTTTAGTCCATAAACTCGCTACTTGTTGGCGAGTTTTTTTTATCTTTATCCTCTAAAAACAACAGATGGTAACTTCAAAAATTATAGCAAACGGAATTTTAAGAGCAATAGTTTTTTTAGTTTTGGCCACGGCATCACTGTATTTCTTGTACCTGATTCAGTCCATCCTAATGTATCTGGTGGTCGCTTTGATACTTACGCTAATTGGAAATCCAATTCTTGATTTCTTCAACAAAAGACTAAAATTCAAGCATACTCTGGCAACAATTGCGACTCTTTCTGTTTTCATCCTCTTTATTGCCGGCTTCATATTGATGTTTATCCCTTTGATTTCGTCTCAAGGCCAAAATTTGTCCCTACTAAAAACAACTGAAATTGAAAAAAACATAACCGAATTAGTAAAAGCATCTTCTATTTTTCTGGAGAGTCATCATATAGATTCTGAGCAAATAATCAAGGAAGCCAAACTCACTTCCAAGATAAATTTCAATTTTATTCCTAATTTTTTAAATACAATCTTGGAAACCATCAGCAGTTTCGGTATTGGGTTGGGTTCGGTATTGTTTATTACTTTTTTCTTCCTGAAAGACCGATTATTGTTTATCGCTGGAGCCAAAAAGTTGATTCCGGACAGTCAAGAGGACAAAATTTTGAACTCGGTTCATAAAATAAACCATTTGCTTTCCCGCTACTTTATAGGTTTGTTGCTCCAGTTGTTTATCGTGTTCATCTTATACGTCATTGTGTTGTTTATTTTTGGCATACCCAATCTTTTCATCATTGCCTTTTTATGTGCCGTCTTAAATATTGTGCCCTACATTGGTCCTCTGATTGCTTCGGTCTTGGCTGCGTTATTGACTATGTTGAGCAACTTGGGAAGTGATTTCCAAACCGAGATATTACCCACCACCATATACGTTTTAATCGGATTTTGGATAGTGCAAGTCATCGACAACAACCTTTCGCAACCCATCATTTTCTCCAAAAGCGTCAGTTCGCATCCATTGGAAATATTTCTTGTCATCTTGATAGCGGGATTTCTTTCGGGAATTTTGGGAATGGTCATTGCCGTTCCGTTATACACCATCCTGAAAGTAATTGGGAAAGAATTTTTCCCGGAAAACAAACTGATACAACTACTAACAAAAAACATATAATTTTGGATTTAAAAATAGTAAATCCGGAGATTCAACGGTTTATCAATGCCAATATTGATAAAAACATCACGAAATTGGCATTGCAAAAGAATCCGTTCCCTGAAGTGGAATGGATTGTCGTCTTGAACCAAATCGAAGCCAAAACCAAGGCAAAACTCAAGTTGCCGACTTGGTTTGCTGCCGAAAATATTGTTTATCCAAGCAAAATTTCCGTCGAACAAACCTCTTCCGAAAAAACGGCTTCTTTCAAGGCTTCCTTGATTTCTGGCGAAAGCCTGATTGATTTGACCGGCGGTTTTGGCGTGGATGATTTCTATTTTGCCAAAAAAATGAAGGCGGTGGCGCATTGTGAAATAAATCAGGAACTTTCCCAAATCGTGCAACACAATTTCGAGCAATTAAAAGTAAAAAACATCACTTGCCATTCTGGAGACAGTTTGACTATTTTGACGGAATTAAACACCAAATGGGACTGGATTTACATCGATCCTTCCAGAAGAAACGATGCCAAAGGCAAGGTTTTCATGCTCAAGGATTGTTTGCCCAATGTGCCGGAACATCTTGATTTTTTGTTTGAACATTCCAATTCCATTCTGATAAAAACAGCTCCGTTACTCGATATTTCGGCAGGATTGTCGGAACTGAAAAACGTGAAAGCCATCCATATTGTTGCTTTGGAAAACGAAGTAAAAGAATTGTTGTGGGAATTACACAAAGACTATTCAGGAAAAACAAGCATCAAGACCGTTAATCTTGTAAAAGACAAAACAGACACTTTCGAATTCATTTTGGACGATGCTTCCGAAAATCCAAAATATGGGTTGCCCGACAACTATTTATACGAACCCAACAGCGCCATAATGAAATCGGGCGGATTTGATGAAGTGGGGAATTTTTTCAACCTAAACAAACTGCACAAACATTCCCATTTGTATACCAATACAAGCCCAATTTCATTTCCTGGAAGAGTATTTGAAATTGAAAACGCCTTTCCTTACCATAAAAACGAAATGAAAACCCATCTCGAAAAGCAACAACTCAATATTACCACTCGAAATTTTCCAGACTCCGTGGAAAGCATTCGCAAAAAATGGAAAATAAAAGACGGTGGAAATCGCTATTGTTTTTTCACCACTGATGAAAATGACAATAAAATAGTTTTAATTTGCAGAAAATTACAATAAAAATGAACAAAGCAGCCCTACTTATCCTACTCTTGATAAGCACTACATTATTTGCCCAAAAAACTTGCGAATATAGCACGAACGTAAAAGATTCACTTGGGACTTACAAAGTGACCAAGGAATCCATAATGTATGAAAAAAAATTCGCCGGGAATTCCAGTTACATTTTCTATTCATTGGCATTGACCGACGGCACGCCAACACTGAATTTACAACTCATCAGAAAAAGCAAGGATTTTATGAAAGCCAATTGTTTTGACAAAAATTCAAAACTTTTTCTGCAATTGAATAATGGGAAAATCGTGACGCTGCTTCACATTGACCAAGAAAATTGTGGTTCTTTGCTTCGTGACAACGAAGGTTTCGACAACAGGGTACTCTCAGGTATTTTCATGTTCTTGAAAGGCTCCATCGAAGACCTGAAAAGTTCGCCCGTGAATTTAATGCGAATCAAATACTTGACGGACATTGAAGATTACGTCGTTCCAAAGGAAATTAAATCGGAGATGAACAATGAAGTTTACCATCCCGAAACCTATTTTATCGATAGTTTACACTGTGTCGAAAAATAACTAATTACCTTAATTCTATAACTATTTATGACTATTTGCAGTAAATAGCACAATGGCATTCTGTATCGCTATCGCTCGGGTAGCAAATCAACACAGATTAAAAATGGATTAGTCTGCAATTTTTAGATTCTAGATTATTCAATAAAAAAAAATCAGCGATAATCCGCCAAATCCGTGTCATCCGTGTCCCAATTCAGTATCAATCGCATTTCCATTTCGTGTTGGAAACCTTGTCGGTCAAGGCGGATTTCAAATTGTAGTGCCACCATTCCGAATCAAAGGAATTGAAACCGTTTTGGGTCATTACTTTTTTCAATAATTTTCTGTTCTTTTTCACTTCTTTCGAAAGTTGGTCATAATTATGGCTGGCTTCAATGCCGAAATGATCGAATGGTGTTCCCATATCGAGTTCTTTGCCTGTAGAATCGACCAAGGTAATATCTACCGCTCCTCCTCTATTGTGGATGGAACCTTTGGCGGGATCGGCAACATAAGAAGGATTCGACACAATTTGCCACATTTTTTTCTGGATGTCCAAAGGTCGGTAACAATCGAAAAACTTGATTTTATATCCTTTTTTCATAAAAACGGCATTGGCCTTGATTATGGCTTTGACAGTTTTCAATCTCAAAAAACATTCGGCGCAATCATAGACTTTGGCTTTCAAAAAATTATCAGACGTGGCATATTTCATGTCATAGACAAAATCGGGACTATAGTCTTTGATGTTCACGAAAGTGGTGTCGTTGACAATAGATTGATTTTCTGCGGAAGCAGCAGGGATTCCTGTCTGGGATTTACAGGAAACCACGGAAAAGAAAGTGCAAAGCAATAACAAGGATTTGAAATAAAAAGTCATAAATACTATTTTTTATAAAAATAGGCAAATCAGGGGAATTCAGTCTGAAAAGGCAATTATTTTTTTAGCCACCACCCTAGCAATATTACAATGTCATTAACAATCGTCTTCGTCAGTTCGAGTGTTTTAGTTAAAAATGCGATAGCTTTTTTTACTAAAATGTATCGAGAACTCTACTATTAATAGGCTTCTCGATACAATTTTTAATAGTAAAGCTGTCGCATTACTATTAAAAACCACTCGAAGTGACGGTTAAAAGTTTTAACTTAATGATATTGAGCGATAGTGAACTGGAAAATGAATATTTAATCATTTTGATAGAATTCCTGCTAAAAATCGTCTTTTGAAAAATTTAACTAATTTTACAGTCGCAACTACTTATATTTTTATATATTTACACTACGTATTTATACTTACTTTTGATAATGTAAAAATATTAACCAATAGTAAAAACGAAATATAAGTAACTGAACAGCAACTAATACAAGGAAAAAATGACACACAACAATCCAAAACTAACTATTGTGGGAGCTGGCCCGGGCGATGTGGAACTCATCACTTTGAAAGCCATAAAAGCACTGGAAAATGCAGATGTCATCCTGTATGATGCACTCATTAACGAAGAATTGTTGCAATATGCCAACAAAAATGCGGAGATTCATTTCGTGGGCAAGCGCATTGGCTGTCATGCTTATACCCAAGACCAAATCAACGACCTCATTGTTTCGATGGCACAACGCCACGGTCACGTGGTTCGTTTGAAAGGTGGAGATCCCTTCATCTTTGGTCGTGGTGGCGAAGAAATAGAATATGCACAACAATTTGGTATCGAAACCGCCATTGTTCCCGGAATATCATCTTCTTTGGGAGTACCGGCAGCCAACGGAATCAGCCTGACACAAAGAGGAATTTCCGAGAGTTTTTGGGTAATAACCGGAACCACTTCCGACCATAAATTGTCCAAAGACGTCGCTTTGGCATCCCAATCCTCGGCAACGGTGGTCATCTTGATGGGAATGAATAAATTGGAGGAAATCGTTTCGATTTACCAAACCAATAGAACCGACGATTTGCCTGTGGCCATCATCCAAAACGGAACAAAACACACACAGAAAAAAGTATTTGGAAACATTAGTTCTATTACTGAACTAGTGGCAGAACACCAACTTTCCTCGCCTGCCATCATCGTCATTGGCGAAGTGGTGAAACATACTTTAGATTTCACCCCTTATCTACAGGACGAGAATATAGCCGAAGATGAATTTGTTTTTCAAAATCTGGATATGTTCGAAGTTTATAATAATTAAATGTTTCATGTTGGTTGAAACCTAAAAAAATGCTGATTTAACGATCAGTATTTTTTTTGCGACAACCTCTAAATAATGAGATATTTCGTTCATTGCAAATAAATTATTATAAATTAGCAGAACAAAAAACAGGATTATGACACAAAGCCAACCCTATTGGGGTGGATTGGAGTCATTTTATAACACAAATTCACAAGTTAGTGGCTATATTACCGCAAAACCTAAAAAAATGGAAATTAACGAATTCATAAATAAGCACAAAATTCAAAAAAAAATATTGAATTCTTTTAGCCATTTAGTTAACTCAAATAAAATTGAAGACTTAAATATTGAAGACAAAGAAATATCAATTGATATAAAAAAATTTGACTATAAACAAACTGAACTTAATCAACATTCTTTTCAAACTTCAATCTTAAAAAACAAAAAAGAAATTGGTTATTATACTGTAATTTTTACAAATGAAGGAAATGAAATTGATGATTTTTTTGTAATAAACTAATGGATAAGATAGAACTTATAATTAATGAAATAGCTCAGAATAAAATTGAGTTTAATGAAGGTTGCCAAACTGTATTGAATGATAAGGGTTTTAATTTTGAAACAATATTCAGTTGTTTACGAAATTATATTTTTAACTCAATTCCAGAAAAAACAAATTATAATACTCAAACCTATCAGAACGCAATTAAAACAATTCCATTGAAATCAACATTTACACCAATTGTCATTTTAAAATCGTTCGATACCAAAATTGCGTTTAATAAACTTGAGAAAATTATTGAAAACGAAAGAGAAAAAACTATAATTGCTTTATTATGGATATTAAAGCAAACAGACACCGAAAGAAGAAATACAGAATGTAAAAATGGTTGTGGACACGATTGGCATAACATTGAATAAAAATACAGCCACTAACAGCCACTGCAACGGATTTGGACATTTGGCTTAACGGAAAGTTGGTTTTGTATTTGGGATGATTTAGCAAGCTTGGGTTATAATCAAACTTCAACTTTTATTCGTATTTTCGTTATTATGCCTAAGAGCTTAAAAAGCATCGTAAACCAAACAACTAAAAACACCAATTCATGTCAAATATCAATCTCATCATTGAAGAACGCGCTGCCGATATAGGAAATTTTATGGTAGGCAGATTGCTGCCTTTCCGCCAAAAACGTATGGTAGGACCATTTATTTATATAGATCATATGGGTCCCGTGAAAATGAATGAGCGCCAGAATTTTGATGTGTTACCGCACCCGCACATTGGTCTTTCTACCCTTACTTTTCTGTTTGAAGGCAGTATTATGCACCGAGACACCCTTGGCAATGAGGTAGAAATAAAACCCGGCGAAGTCAATTGGATGACTGCAGGAAAAGGCATTGTCCATTCCGAACGCACTCCCGAATACCTGCGCCATTCCGAAAAGAACATGCACGGTTTACAGATTTGGGTAGCCTTGCCAAAGCATTTGGAGCAAATGAATCCAGAGTTTTTCCATATTGGCAGCAATGAAATCCCTTCGTGGAAAGAAGGCGATGTCGAATTCAAATTAGTGGCCGGAGAAGCTTTTGGCCGGAAATCAATTGTGCCAGTGTACAGTCCGATGTTTATGATAGAGATAAAATCGTCTTCAAAACAAACATTGAATATTGGTCAACATCTTTTTGGCGAAGCAGGTCTTTATATTATGGAAGGCGGTATCGAAAGTGACTGCAACGCTTATGAATCCAAACAAATATTGGTCGCCAAAAATAGTTCTCTTTGTGAATTTACAATATTGGAAAATTCCACCATCTATATTTTTGGCGGCGAACCTTATCCCGAAGAACGTTTTATCGACTGGAATTTCGTTTCATCCGATCGGGAATTAATTGAACAGGCCAAACAAAACTGGAGAGAGCAAAAGTTTGACAAAATAGAAGGTGAATCAGAGTTTGTTCCGCTTCCCATATATCCTAAAAAATAAAGAACTGTCCCAAAAAAATCTCAGGATACAGGTTACAACCTGAGTTTGATTAATAAATCACAAAACTCAACAAACCCACCCGTTTAAAATAGTTTAAACGGGTTTTGTTTTTAAACCCCAACTTCCTACTGTCTCAAAAAAACACTTTTTTGCAATTAAAATCTACCAATCCGGGGTCGATTATTATTTTATCCCGCTTGGATTTTATGTATTTTTGCACCGAAATTTAAGACAGCCGTCTTTTAAAAAATAAACAAAGCCAACTTAAAAAATATAAAAATTTTAGCATGAGAAGTGATGAAGTAAAAAAAGGGTACCAAAGAGCACCTCACAGATCATTATTTAGAGCAACAGGATTAGTGGATGAAGATTTTGACAAACCCTTTATTGGTGTTGCCAATTCATTTATCGAGATTATTCCGGGACACTTTTTCTTGGACAGGGTAGCCCGAATCATAAAAGAGGAAATCAAGGCAAACGGCTGTGTTCCCTTTGAATTCAACACCATTGGCGTGGATGACGGTATCGCCATGGGACACGACGGAATGCTTTTCTCGTTGCCGTCCAGAGAAATTATCGCCAACTCCATAGAAACAGTTATGAATGCACACAAACTGGACGCCATGATAGCCATTCCCAACTGCGACAAAATCGTTCCGGGAATGATTATGGGCGCATTGCGAGTGGATGTTCCAACGATATTCGTGAGTGGTGGTCCAATGAAAAAAGGACACACCAAAGACGGTGTTCCCATTGACCTTGCCACAGCTTTTGAAGCTGTTGGTAAATTTGAAGCCGGTCAAATGAACGAGGAAGAGCTAAAAGATATTGAGTGCAACGCCTGTCCTAGTGGCGGAAGTTGTTCGGGAATGTTTACAGCAAACTCCATGAACACCCTTATGGAAGCCATGGGAATCGCTCTTCCTGGAAACGGAACTATTTTGGCACTGACCAAAGAGCGCGAACAACTGTACAGAAGCGCAGCCAAAAGAATTTGCGAAATTGCCAAAGACAAAGCACAAACCGAAAAATTCAAGCTTAGAAACATCCTGAATGAAAATGCGGTAAGAAATGCCTTTGCAGTGGATATGGCCATGGGCGGAAGTTCCAACACGGTTTTGCACATGTTGGCGATTGCCAAAGAAGCCGATGTCGATTTCAATTTGGAAGACATTAATGCCATCTCGAAAAGAGTTTCCCATATCGCCAAAATTTCTCCAAGCTTGTCCACCGTTCACATGGAAGACATCAACACGGCGGGTGGCGTGAATGCGGTAATGAAAGAAATGACCAAAAGAGGCGATTCCATATTATTGGACAACCTAACCATAACAGGTGAAACGGTTTTGGAAAAAATCAAGGATGCCTACATCAAGGACACCAATATTATCCACACAATAGACAACCCGTATTCACAAGTGGGCGGATTGGCCATTTTGTACGGCAATCTAGCCGAACAAGGTGCGGTGATTAAAACCGCAGGAATTACTGGCGACAGGGTTTTTACCGGAACAGCCATCTGTTTTGATGGTCAACAAGAAGCCGTTGACGGCATTACAAGTGGCAAAGTAAAAGCCGGTAATGTTGTAGTTATTCGATACGAAGGCCCAAAAGGTGGTCCGGGAATGCAGGAAATGTTGGCCCCTACTTCCTTGATTATGGGAATGGGCTTGGGAGCCAAAGTGGCGCTCATCACCGATGGTAGATTCAGTGGAGCAACTCGTGGAGCCAGTATCGGTCACGTGAGCCCGGAAGCTGCCGAAGGCGGAATGATTGGATTACTTAAAGACGGTGACGAAATTCACATTGACGTGGATCAATATATTTTGTCCGTGAATTTGAGCGACGAAGAAATTGCCAAAAGAAAAGCCGAGTTTGTTCCTTTGAAAAAAGTGTTGACCTCAAAATGGCTGGGGCAATATAGAAGTTTGGTGACCAATGCCAGCAGCGGTGCCGTTTTAAAAACTGATTTGGATTAAAAACGGAACACTTCAAAAAAGTATCCAAGTTTAAAATAAGGGTTCGACTTTTTAATTAAAGTGGAACCCTTTTTTAATTTGAAATCGCCATTCTTTTTACGACTACTTTTGAGCTAAAAACCTCATAATTATAGTTTAATTCCACTAAATTTACAATAAAAAATTTAGCTTTTTTGAGGATATTAAACGAATTGAAGTTATAATAAAAATACCACTATGAATATATTAGCCCTCCTATTTTCCTTCTTTATCTTCGCTAGTTGTAATTCACAAAACAAAAATGTTAATGAAGCAACTTTAAAGGCTAAAAGCAAAAAGTTATTAAAAGCATTTAATCACGAAAGCAAAATTACTTCGGCTGATTTTGATACTTTAATTGACTTGAATTATGATGCTATCAAAGATTTTGTAATTGGGTATTATGGACAATCTGGAACAGGATTAAAAAACAAAATCCGAGTTTACCTATATGATATTAAAAAACACGACTACATTTTAAACGAACAATTATCTAACCTATCAAATCCAACATTTTACATTGACCAAAAAAAGATTACGGAATTTTACATTGGAAATGGTGGTGGAAGCGGAAGTAAACTTGAATGGATTAATGGAAAATGGATTGTGACAAAATTTTTTGAGGTTGATGAAAATGAAATAAAAACAGTATGGAAAGTAACGTATCCTTTAAAAAAGAAAACAGAAAATTGGGCAAAACCATTTCAATTCATTCCTCCTAAAGATATTTTGGAAACTATCGTTAAAGAATAAACATTTTATAAAATCCATAACTCTTACAAACCTTTCAAAATTTAAAATCAATAAAAACCCCGTTTAAAAAATTTTAAACGGGGTTTTTATTTTTAATAATTACTTAATAATCAATTATTTACCAACACAATCAACAGCGGTAAATTTATATTTCACGTTGTCAAAATCTATGGGTTGGCCTTTGACAAAAGAAGAAGTTCCCAAATAGGTTTCTATTTTTCCGTTGCCCAAGATGAGTTCGTTTCCGCGTTTTAGCAATGCCATTGGATTTTTGTATGTAGCTTTATCTGTACCCGAAATAAACGAATAATCAACAAACAAGGTATCTCCACGGAATTCTCCGGCGATTTTCCCAACTTTTTCAGCTCTGTCAAGAACTTTCATCACCAATTCTCCGGTTATTTTTCCGCTTTTCAAGGTGTTGATTTTTAAATCAAGGGTGTCTTTTTCATACAACGCTTTATAACATTGCACGCTTGTCGGTGTTTCATCCAAGGCTTGAACTTCAACGTCTTTTGGTTTTGTATTGCAGCTTTCGAGTCCAATGCAAGCCAAGAGTAAACAAAATAGGCCTAAATTTTTCATGGTAAATAGTATACGTTAATTAATAATTGTGGCAATAGTTATGCTAATTTACGCATTAATAACGTGCAATAATACCATTTTAGTATTAAATAAAAACAAGTCGTCCCTTCGATTGATTTTCGCCAAGAGCGGTATCATTCAAAGGGACGAGTATATTTATTAATCGTGAAAAAACTACTCCAATTCCACCTTGACATTATATTCGTTGGAACTCAAAATAGATTCAATGGAGCCAAAAGTGGCAATTCCTTTTTGATATTCTCTTTCTTTTTTTAGGGCAAGCTGTCTTACGCTATGTTCATAACGACTTACTTCTTTCAAGGTTGTCAAAATCAACCCGGGAACCATGACATTTTTCCCTTCGTTGTCTTTGGCAACCATCGTAAAATAAGAAGAATTACAATGCTTGATTTCTCCGGTTCGAATGTTTTCGGCTTCCACGCGAATCCCGACAACCATCGAACTGTTCCCAACATAATTGACACTGGCCTTCATGGTAACCAACTCTCCCACTTCTATGGGCTTCAAGAAGTTTACCGTATCGACAGAAGCCGTTACGCAATAATTTTCAGAAAATTTTGATGCACAAGCAAAGGCTATTTGGTCCAGTAAAGACAAGACATACCCTCCGTGTATTTTACCGCTAAAATTGGTGTGGGAAGGGAGCATTAGTTCCGAAATACTGATATGGGAGGAACTTACTTTTTTGAATCGTGTCTTCATGGTTTCTTTTTTAGTATTCAATATCATTAAACTGCCGAGCTTGTAAAATTAAACTTTTTCCAGAAAGTTTGTAAAATTACTTTTAGGCGATTCACACAGTGAACAATGGTAGTCTTCCGGCAAATTGGCAAACAATACTCCTTTTTCGATGCCTTGCGTTGAATCGCCGTATTCGGCATTATAAAGGGTCAAGCATTCTTGACATTGATGAATATCCTGCTCTTTTTGTTCCTTTTTGGCTGATGTTGCACTTACTTCAAGGGTCGAATTACCCAATTCATCAAAATATTTTCGACTCAATTCAATCAGAATGTTGGGCAGTTCCAACTTGTCCACATCTTGGGTATGAACGATGTATTCTTTGGTGTTCGGGTCAAAATTTTTGGCATACAAAACATTGTAGGTTGCCCTGATTTTTATGGATTCCAAATCTTTTGGAACATCATTTTTTTCAACAACTATCGACGTGAAATAATGCCCGTCACGATTGTATTCAGACAATCCAAAAGTTAGTCCGTAAGTACTGATGTCGAACTGGTCCAGCGTTCGTACCAAGAAAGTCTTCAAATTCAACGCCCATTCTTCGGCCACCGGCAAATGCCAGTTGAGTTCCAACAACGAATGCCTTACATTGATTCCCTTTTTCCCAAGGAATTTTTCCCAATCCAGTTTTCTTTCTTTTGGAATACCTTTTACAATAAACGATTTCCAAGGCGTGATACAAATCTTGCCAATTTTGCAATCAAAACACAAATCGCACATTTCTTTCAAAAAGTCCAAATCATAAAGGTTGTTTCTCCAATACAAGCCCAACCAATATTGGTCGATGCCCAGTTTATTCATCCCTTCGTAATAAGGGAAAGGGTAAAACGGGATATGCAACGGTTTGTCGATGGTTCTGTTGTTGGTGTCCAAGGCATCGTTGACCAATTGAAAAATCATGTCGGCAGAATCGGGTTCTTCTTCCAATATTTTCTCGATGGCATAATACACCTCCGCTATGTTCCAACTGTAAATCAATACGGGATACATTTCCATTTTTTCCCATTTGGGCAAACGGATATAAGCAAACCAATAATCTTCGTGGTGTGACGCAATAAAGTTGACATGACCTGTAAACAAAGGAACTAATTGTTGTTTAGGATCGGTAATATTCACCTTTAACTTGGGTTTGCTCTTGAATTGTTCCAAGATATACAGAAATTTATTTCCGGTAAGCCAAGGCGTGTTGCTGAAAATATCCGTCGAAACATAAGAAGTAACGATGTTGTTGCCGCTCTTTTCATTCGGGTAAACAAAATGATGTTTCCCGGCTTTCTCTTTTCCGATGGCCGTAAATCCTTTTGGAAAAATAATGTCTTGGCGAGAACCAAAAGAGATGGCTTCCAATCCTTGTTCCAAAGCCATGTTTACAATTTCTCGCAATTCACCTGGCGAAATAACGCCTCCTTTTACTATTAATCTTGTCAATTCCATAATTTTCAGATTTCAGATTTCAGATTTCAGATTTCAGATTTATTGCTAACTGCAACCTGAAATCTGCCAACTATATCTTATTTACATTTTGATAAAATCTCTTTCACTTCGGTTTTACAACTTCCGCAACCCAATCCTGCTCCGGTTGTTTTGCACAATTCCGTAAAATTGGTCACGCCGCTTTTGATGCATTCCTCGATGTTTCCACTTCCCACTTGGCTGCAAGAACATACGAGTTTGCCCAAAACAGGCTTCGCATTGGAACTTCCCCTCAATAAAGTATTCCTTTTGTCGGACAACTCTATTTTGCTTTCAATCATCGTTTTGAACTCGGCAAATTCGTTTTTGTCCCCCATCAAAATGGCGCCAACCAACAAGTCGTTTTTGACGATGCATTTCTTGTAATATCTTTTTCCTAAATCCGAAAACACGATTTCCTCGTAAGTATCATCATTCTCCGGCACTTCAATTTCGCCAATACTGCACAAATTGATGTCTTCCAGTTTCAGTATGTTCATCAAGATGGAACCTTTGTAAAAACTGCTGATGTCACCCGACATAAAGTTGGCCAAAATATCGGCCTGCTCTTCTGCGGCTGACGTGATTCCAAATAATTTATTTTCGAATTCGGCTATTTCGCCAATGGCAAAAATATTGGGATTCGAAGTTTGCAAATACTGGTTTACTTTTACCCCACGTCCGCAAGAAAGTCCTGATTCTTTGGCAATTTCTATGTTTGGAATGGTTCCAATGGTATAAACAATGGCATTGGCGGTAATAATTCGACCACTTTTCAGGGCAATTTCCAATTCGTTTGAATTATCCGTTTCGAATACCGTGCTGACTTCGTTGTCAAAATAAATTTGGATGTCGCGAAGTTGTACTTCCTCGGCCAACAACTTGCTCGAAATCCTGTCCAACTGACGCTCCATTAACCTGGAAGCTCGTTGAATAATGGTAATTTTTACTTTTTTGTGTTTCAAGGCTGCCGCCAATTCCAGACCCAATAAACCACCGCCCACGATAACCACGTGTTGGTCTTCGGCCGGTAAATTGGTAGTATCCAAATAATCTTTCAATCGGTCGGCATCGCTCTTTTTTCGCATCGTGAATCGTCCCGGCAAATGCAATTGTGCATTTTCAGGCACGAATGGACGACTTCCGGTGGCCAAAATCAAGGAATCAAATGTGTGTAAAACACCTTGGCTGTCCAAAATAGTTTTCTCCTTGGCATTCACGTTGTCGATAGCAACGTTCGAACGCATCGTGATGTCCAACTTCTCCAGTGCTTCTTTTTTAATTTTCAAAAGCTGCTCCCAAGTAAATTCTCCCGTCATGTATTCCGGCAGTAAAACACGGTTGTAGAAAGGATTTTCTTCGTTCGAGAAAACAATTATTTCGTCGGTTTTATTAATTTCCCTGTAGTTTTGGATGAATCGGAAAGCGGCTGCCCCTGCTCCAACCACGGCAATTTTTTCGAAAGGCTTCACGTATTTGATCACGGAAACCGTCGTGTATTTAAAATCGGGTTCTTTCGAAACTGGATCAACTATAGTATTGGTCAAGTTGTTGGTTCGGTTCAAATCATTTTCCAATTGTTTTCCCCAATGCATTGGCAAGAAAACCACCCCTTCACGAATCGTGTCCGAAACTTTTGCTTTAACTTGAACCGTCCCATTTTTGCTCGTTACCACAACAATATCTCCTTCTTCAATTTTTGATTTGAAGGCGTCAATTGGATTTATTTCGAGTACCGGACTTGGAATATGCGTCATCAATCGAGAAACTTTTCCCGTTTTGGTCATCGTGTGCCATTGGTCACGAATACGTCCCGTAGTCAATACAAATGGAAACTCGTCATTTGGTGCTGGAGAAGTATTTTCGATAGCCGTCGGGATATTGAAAATCGCTTTTTGCGAAGGCGTGAAGAACTTTTTGTCGGCAAACAAACGCGGTGTTCCCGGATGTCCATAATCGGGAACCGGCCATTGAAAGGTGCCTTCGTTTTTAAGACGGCTGTAATTCAAATAGGAAATATCGATATTGGTTCCTTTGGTCATCAAGCAATGCTCCTTGTATATATCTTCGGTAGTATTGAAATTGAAGCCCGTGAAATTCATTTTCTTGGCGAAACGCATCAAGATATCCACGTCTGGAAGTGCTTCTCCCGGTGCATTGATTCCTTTTGGCAAATAAGAAATTCGTCTTTCAGAATTGGTCATCGTTCCCTCTTTTTCCAACCAACCAGCGGCCGGCAACAATAAATCGGCAAACTTCGAGGTATCCGAATTGTGTGAAATATCCTGAACCACCACAAATTTGGCGTTTGCCAAGGCTTTCTCCACTCTTCGAGAATCGGGTAAACTCACCATTGGATTGGTACAAATAATCCAGATTGCCTTCATTTTTCCAGATTCCAAGGCTTCGAACATTTCGGTGGCGGTCAATCCCGGTTTTTCGGAAATACCGTCAACACCCCAAAAATCGGCCACTTCCTGACGATGCACTGGATTAGCCAATTCTTTGTGAACAGCCAGTAAATTGGCCATTCCTCCTACTTCACGTCCCCCCATGGCATTCGGTTGACCCGTTAAAGAAAATGGGCCTGAACCCGGTTTTCCAACATGCCCCGTAAGCAAGGAAAGATTCAATAATGCGGTGTTTTTATCCACTCCAATGGCGCTTTGATTCAATCCCATGGCCCAAAGCGAAATAAATCCTTTGGCTTTTCCAATAATATCGGCAGCTTGTTTGATTTGGTCCACTGATATTCCGCAAAGCTTGGAGGCTTTTTCCAGCGAACTGGACATCACCAAGTCTTTATATAATTTAAAATTCTCGGTGTGGTTATTTATAAAATCTTTATCGGCATAGCCTTTTTCGATTAAGCGTTTGGCCAAAGCGTGGTACAAAACAATGTCCGTTCCGGGAATAATCTGCAAATGCAAATCGGCAGCCAGGGCGGAATCTGTTTTTCGAGGATCGACCACGATTATTTTTATTTTTGGATTTTTTTCTTTGTGTTGTTCCAATCTTCTAAAAAGAATCGGGTGACACCAAGCAGGGTTGGCTCCCGTAATCAAGAACGTGTCTGCCAGTTCGATGTCATCATAAGCAATCGGCACGGAATCTTCCCCAAAAGTTTTCTTGTAACCCGCCACCGCCGAACTCATGCACAAACGAGAGTTGGTATCTATATTATTAGTCTTCAAGAATCCTTTTACCAGTTTGTTTACCAAATAATATTCTTCGGTAAGACATTGTCCTGAAATGTAAAAACCAACACTGTCAGGTCCGTGTTTTTTTATAATGGAAGAAAATACGGCTGCAGCACGATCCAATCCGGCATCCCAACTTACTCGTTCCATGGGATGTGATTTACTCCATCGCATTTCTGGATACAGGATTCTGTCTGAAGTATCGTTTACAACATAATGAAGATTCATCCCTTTAGAACAAAGCATGCCTCTATTTACAGGATTGTCTTTATCTCCGGTTACCGTAACTCCATTTTTAGCATCATTAGTTACTACAATTCCGCATCCTACACCACAATAGGAACACGTCGTTTTGATTTCTGAATTTTGCATTACAATTTCTTTATTAATGATGGAAGTCTAACTTGTCGACTTGTTCTCTCTTTTCGAAAGTGTAAAAATAAGTATTTTTACGTATAAATACGTATAAATTGAATATTTTTTTATAAATTTGTTCAAAATAAGTTTTTAGGATAAATTGAAGTTGCAAAATAATTAAATTTATGTCAATGAGAGAAGATCAAGCCAACTGCATTAGCTGTACCAATGAAAATTGTTTTATCAAAAAACACATTCATTTGGAGCAAATGAAAATCTACATTGAAAAAAAACGTAGTTTCGTTTGCAAAAAATCGCAACAATTTATCATTGAAGGCGCACCAATACAGGGATTGTACTTTATATACAAAGGAAAGGTAAAAACCGTAAAGACAGGTATTCACGGTAGGGAACAAATCGTTCGATTGACCAAAAATGGCGACACTGTTGGTTTCAGGGGTTTTGGTACCAGCAAGCGTTACCTTATCGGAGCTTATGCCTTGGAAGACACCATTTTATGCAACTTCAGCAATGAAGACATGCTCGAAATCCTGCATACCATCCCCGAATTCACCTTTGATTTGATGCTGTTTTACGCCGAGGAATTGAACAAAAGCGAGAACAACATTCGAAAAATTGCCCAAATGAACGTAAGAGAAAGGGTAATTGACACCTTATTATACATACATCGAAAATTCGGTCAGGCAAACGGCGTCATAGAACTTGATTTGTCCCGAAAAGAAATAGCTGATTTCGCCGGAACCACTGATGAACAAGTGATACGAGTAATATCAAGTTTAAAAAAAGAAGCCCTCATTAAAACGGTGGGCAAAAAAATAGGCTTGGTCAATGTCGATAAATTAAAGGCCGAAATCAGGGAACACAAGTAATTCCTGCTACACACTTTCCTACTCCATTCCATTTCCATTTCTTGGTTTTTCTATAAAAACACCTAGTCTTCAATCCTAAAGACTGTATTTCTCCTTCTTTTATTTTAATAATTTCCCTTCTTTTCAAGCTTTATATGAGGCAGAAAATCATTTTCTTCTGAACTCAAAACTCTTTTATACGTATTTCACACTAGGTACTTACCTTTTAAATTCCCTTACTATACTTGACTTAACGCTCATTATCTGTCAAAAAGCAGGAACAAAACCATCTTAATTACGATATTTTTAGCATTAAAAAGTTATTTTGGTCTGTTTTATACATAGCATCTAAGTATTAATACTTACGTAAATTTGCTTCATACTAATTAAAACAAATATTATTATGCAAAACGTTAAAACTAAATTACTAAACATTCAAGGTTTCAAAAAGGAAACAAACTTAAAAGCAAATCTTTCAAAATCTATTTTCTTGGGGCTTGTATTAGCATTGGCCGGTCAAAACGAAGCAAAAGCCCAATTAACCGTAACAGGACAAATAAGACCTAGAACAGAACTTAGAGACGGACAAGGAACTTTGCAAAAAGAAGGAGACGACTCTGCTTTGTTTACTTCTCAAAGAACCAGACTTAATGTAGGATATACAGGATATCGTTTTAAAGCATTTTTGGCATTGCAAGACGTAAGGGTTTGGGGTCAAGACCAATCTTCCATCAACAGAACAACTACGGAAGCCAACAACGGAGTTTTACTACACGAAGCTTGGACAGAACTTATACTAAATGACACTGTAAGCAAATTTCAAAATATCTCCTTAAAAATTGGACGTCAGGAAATTGCTTATGATGATCAAAAAGTTTTAGGAAACCTAGACTGGTTGCAACAAGGAAGAAGACATGATGCCGTTGTCTTCAAATTTGCCAACAAAGGATGGATTGCTGACCTTGGAGCAGCATTCAATCAAAATAAAGAATTGAATGTTGGTACTCTTTACAATGGAATTCCTCCCACTACAGCTGGTTATCCTGCTGGAACCAATGGAATAGGTACCATGTACAAATCATTTCAATATGCTTATATAGGTAAAAAATTCTTCTTCGGAGATTTATCTTTACTGTTCTTTAAAGATGATTTTAACAAATTTACCACAATAGCCAGTGTTTACACACCTTTACAAGGAGTATGGAGTCGTACTACATCTGGATTTTATTACAAAGTTAACCTTACCAGAAAAATTAATTTTACTGGAAGCTACTACTACCAAGGAGGTCGAGATAAAACAGGCCGTGTTTTAAGTGCCAATTTAGCTTCTATCACATCAACAGTGCAATTAGGACGTAAATTATTTGTAGGTCCTGGAGTTGATTTTTTATCTGGAACTGACGGAACAAAACCAGTAACTGCTGATTCAAGAAGCAATAAATTTGATCCTCTTTACGGAACACCACACAAATTTTGGGGAACAATGGATTATTTCTACGTAGCGAGTCCTTTTGGAAATCAAGGTTTGCTCAACTACTTCTTCAAAGCCAAATACAATTATACGGACAAGATGACTTTCTTCGCAGATGTTCATGGTTTTCAATCAGCCAATGCGATATCTAATGGTGCTGGCGGAACAAGAACACGTTATTTAGGTACAGAATTAGATTTGAAAATGACTTACAACTTTACCAAATTAATCAACATCGAAGCGGGTTATTCTTATATGCAAGCAACGAATACGATGGCATCTGCCCAGGTTAAAAATGTTACCAATGCAGATCTTTCTCCACAATGGGCTTATGTTGCCTTAAAATTTTCACCAAACTTCCTTGCAACCAAAAAAATGTAATTAATAAAAACAAATCAAGATGAAAACTATAAAAAATAAAATAGCAACACTAACAAAATCGATATTGGTTTTGTTAGTAACAGTAAGCACGGCTTTCACTACAATAAATGCTCAAAGTGACCCAGTAAGATTAGGATTTATTCCATTGACGGATTGCTCTCCAATCGTTATGGCAAAAGAATTGGGATTATTCAAAAAATATGGTGTTGAAGTAGTGGTAACCAAAGAATCTTCTTGGGCCAATGTTCGCGACAAAATCCTGACAGGCGAATTGGACGGAGCACACTGTTTGTACTCCATGCCGTTTTCAGTGTACACCGGAGTAGGTGGAAAAGCGGGATCAGAAATGAAAATTGCCATGATGTTGAACGTAAACGGACAAGCCATTACTCTTTCGAATGATTTTTGTGGAAAAGTTGGTTTCAAACAAATGAACAAAGTTACTCCAGTGGTTGCCGCCAAATTGAAAGCCGAAAAAGAAGTAACATTTGCCATGACTTTCCCTGGTGGAACCCACGATTTATGGTTGCGCAACTGGATGTCAATTGCCGGTTTGAATCAAAAAGCGGTAAAAATCATCACTATTCCTCCTCCACAAATGGTGGCGAACATGAAAGTGGGCAATATGGACGGATACTGTGTTGGAGAGCCTTGGGGTGGAGTTGCCGTAAAACAAGGAATTGGATTTACTCAAGTAGCCTCTCAAGATATCTGGAAAGACCACCCAGAAAAAGCCTTGGTAGTCAACAAAGAATTTAGCGCAAAACACAAAGCGGATCTTGTAAAAGTAATGAAAGCGATTATGGAAGCTTGTATCTGGTTGGACAATCCCGGAAATCGTAAAAAAGCTGCCGCAATTATTGGAAAAGCTCCTTATGTAAATGCTCCAGCCGATGTAATCGAAAACAGGTTGATGGGGAATTACGATTTGGGTTGCAACCAAGGTACAGAAGTATATGACAAAGATTACATGTTGTTTTACAAAGGCGGAACAGTAAATTACCCTCGTAAATCGTATGCAATCTGGGCTATGGCACAATATGTAAGATTCGGATATTTGAAAGAAGCTCCAGATTACCAAGCCATTGCCGATAAATTAATCTTGCAAGATTTATACGAAGAAGTAGCCAAGAGCATGAAAATAAAAATACCTGCCGACGACATGAAACCGTTTTCACTTACCATGGACAAAACAGTTTTTGACCCTAAAAACCCTGCAGCGTATTTGAAAGTCGTAAAAAGATAATAAAGTAAAATCAGTCCTATTCCTCTTCCTGAGAGGAGGAATGGCGATTGATCTTCAACTCAAATTAAAGATTAAAAACTAATTAAATTGTATTACCATGTCAGATAAAAACACACTAACATTTGATGCATTAGACTCATCCATCAATGTTTCTACAGAATCACCAAAGAGTGCTGTAGCAGAAAATTTAAAATTAACTTTAAACACAATTTTTGAAAAATCAAAATCAATACTTTTTGCAAGTATCGGTTTACTGGTATTTGGAGGATTTTGGAGTTTGTTAACCCTTTATACTGAAGGCGCATTACCTGGCCCAGTATCTACTTTGACCGTGTTGAAAGAAATGTTGAGCGACCCGTTCTACGATTATGGGCCAAATGACAAAGGAATTGGATTGCAATTATTCCAATCCATCAAAACGGTACTTTCGGGATTCTTAATGGGTTCATTAGTGGCCATTCCAATCGGGATTTTAATTGGAGCCAATACCATTTGCAAACAAATATTTTATCCAATCGTGCAATTGCTTAAACCAGTTTCACCTTTGGCATGGTTCCCAATTGGGTTGGTTGTTTTCAAAGATACCGGAATGGCAACCATCTTCATCGTTTTCATCACTTCGTTGTGGTCCACGCTCATCAACACTTCTTTTGGTGTGGCATCGATTCCGCAAGACCATAAAAATGTGTCCAAAGCATTTGGTTTTTCTAAAACGAGATACTTGACCAAAATATTGATTCCTTATAGTTTACCCCATATTATTACGGGTTTACGTCTAAGCATCAGTGTCGCTTGGTTGGTTATCGTGGCTGGCGAAATGTTGTCCGGCGGAGCAGGGATTGGATTCTTTGTATGGGACAGCTGGAATGCCTTGAGTCTTGAAAAAGTAATATCGGCCATTCTAATCATTGGAATCGTGGGATTGCTTTTTGACAGAATATTCACTTTCATCGAAAACAAAGTAGCTTATAAAGCTTAATAAAAAACAACTCTAAAAACATACGATTATGAGCTATCTAGAAATCAAGAACTTGGAAATCTCTTTTCCAACTCCAAAAGGAAAATATATTGCAGTAAAAGATATTAATCTATCCATCAAAAAAGGAGAAATAATCTCCATTATTGGTCACTCGGGTTGCGGAAAATCGACCATCATGAACGCCATTGCCGGAATGTTGAATCCAACGGGAGGAACAGTTGAACTGGACGGAAAAACAATAAAAGGCCCAGGCCCAGACAGGGGAATCGTGTTTCAAAACTACTCTTTGCTGCCATGGATGTCCGTTCATGAAAATATTTTCCAAGCAGTCGATTCAGTTATGGATTGTTCCAAAAAATTAAAACACGAAATCGTGGACCATAACCTAAAAATGGTTAATTTACTTTCGCACAGGGATAAATTACCCGGACAATTGTCAGGTGGAATGAAACAAAGAGTTGCCATTGCAAGAGCCTTTGCCATCAATCCTGGGGTCTTGTTATTGGATGAACCATTTGGTGCCTTGGATGCCTTTACCAAAAGTTCCATGCAACTGGAAGTATTGAAATTATGGAATTTGAACAATCGTGACAAAACCATCATCATGATTACCCACGACATCGAAGAAGCCTTGTTTTTGTCGGATCGAATCGTGGTTCTAAACGATGGTCCAGCTTCAACCATCAGGGAAATTGTGGAAGTGCATTTACCAAGACCCAGAAACAAAATCGAAATCGTGAAAATGCCCGAATATATTGAGTTAAGAGATAAATTACTGCACTTGTTAACCGATAAATTCTCTATCGAAGATATGGGCGTAGTGTATAAAAGTTAGTTTTTAATTACTTTTTTAGTTGGAGATCCCCGTAATGGCATGGCATTATGGGGATTCTTTGATTATAGGATAAATCAAGAAAAGAAAACACCAATTAGTCTTAAAATTTACTTATGATAAATGAATTCAACAATACGCGTCAGTTCGAGTGTTTTATTAAAAAATGCGATAGCTTTTTTTAATAAAATGTATCGAGAACACTACCATTATAAGCTTCTCGATACAATCCCGTCCAAAAGCGGGATCACTCGAAGAGACGGTGAGTTTTTTATTCCAGTAAAATCAAAAGTAAAAAGATAATAAACATTTAAATCAAGAAATACTATGGCAAATACAATTTTTGATTTCATCGGAGATACTGCCGGTGAATGGAAAGTAACTTCAATGACAACACTCAAAGGCAATCCTGTAACCCCTGTTTCCCATTTAAAAAAAGTGCCCGGAAATTTGGTGCAATCCGAAACAGGAATCTGGACTCTCAAAGGAATTGTCAGCAATTTGCGTTACACCGAAAAAGAAGACAAAGACAAATTGGTTGCCGTTCAAGAAGATTTGGGAAGACCACAAGCCACACTTGCCGCCTTTATTCCCATTCGGAAATCGGAAGCTTGGTGGAACTTGGCGCAAGACGAACGTCGGAAAATAATGGAAAACAAATCCCAACACACCCACACCGGAATGAAATACCTGCCCGCCATTGCCCGAAAGTTGTTCCATTCTCGCGATATTGGCGAACCCTTTGATTTTTTGACTTGGTTCGAATACGCCCCTGCCGATGCCGATGCTTTCGAAGAACTTTTAGTTTCATTACGAAAAACCGAAGAATGGACTTATGTGGATAGGGAAATTGATATTAGATTAAAGAAAATATGATTAGAATATTTTCTATTAATTAAAAAAGCCGAATCCTTTACAATTCAAATAGTTGAATTGTAAAGGATTCGGCTTTTACAGAAAAATTTAGATTACTTTTTCAAGAACTTAAATGATGTTCCCAATTCATTTAGTTTCAAAACATAAACACCAGAATTTAAATTAGTAATATTAAGTGTATTATTTGAAGCATCTAAATCGGTTTCAATAATAGATTGACCTAATAAATTATAAACACTTGCTTTTTGTTTTGAGTCTAATCCGTTTAAAGTTAAAACAGCATCATTATTCAATAATGAAAATGTATTTGAAGCAAACTCTTTAGATGACAATGTAGTATCTTCTATTGTAACTATTTTCCCGTTTTCTTGAAGGGATAGATACATTTTGTTTCCTATTAAAACTACATCTCTAAAATTAACAGAAGTCGAGTTTTGCCCAACTACTTGTGTAGAAATAGGTGCTGAACCTAAAAGAGAACCCTTTTTAACTTGGTTACCGTCAGTGATGTATAGTTCATCATTATTAATAAATGTACCTTTATTAAACAAAGCATTCACGAACGTAACCAAAGATGGACTTGCTAAATTTACACTATACACTTTTTGGTTATTTCTGTCAGAAACATAAACAATATTATTCTTAACTTCTAAATCTTCTACAACCTTAAATCCAGAAATAATAGGAGTTGGTACTGGATTTGAAGCAGTAAGATCAAAACTGTTTAAAGTGGAATTGACATTATTGGATATTTCTACTTCTGATGCAAAATACAAGGTATTTCCAGAAACTGTTAAAGCATTAATATAATTAGTACCTGAATGCACAGGAACAGCTCCAGCACCTGTATTTGTTACATCAATTTTAGAAATAGAACAAGCCAATTGTTGAGTTTCTTCCGCATTAAACGTTTCAAAAGAGAAATACAAAGATGTTCCACTTAGGGTGAAATTTGAAATATATTGATGTGCAGGTGCCGTATAAATAGGTGAAGCAACTGGTGTTGGTGCAGTTACATCTACAACATAAATAGTAGATGATCCTTGTACATACAATTTAGTACCGCTAACTAAAAGTCTATTGGGAGAATTTAAGCCAGAAACAAAATCGGTAACTTGTGCATTAACATTTAATGCAAAAAATAAAATAAATAATAAAGTAATTTTCTTCATAGTAGATTTTTTAGGGGTTATATTTAAATGGCAAATTAAACAAAAAGTTACGGAAAAATAAAGGAATTCTGTCTTTTTTTTTAATTTAAATAATCTTATAGTTGCTAATAACCAACAAAAGTTATACAAAACTCAATAATTATTCAATATTTCATCATAAAAACCACAAATATTTAGCATTTTTAAAAACTATTTTTTTCCACTTTATTATGATTTATTTATGTCTGGTTCAGGAATAAGGATACACAAAAAAACCTCCAAAATCTTTGGGAAAAGATAATATCTTAAAATGTTCTTTTCCTAATTTGTAAATAATTATTTATATATTTGATTTTAAATAAAGTATGTTATTTATCATACATATCTATCCAAAACAGGGTGGCTTTGTATGATTTTGTTATACATATAAACAAATTAAGTGACATTTTTTTGAGACGAACCAATGAACAATCAAGATTTATTAAACATCAAATTAAATATTGGCCAATCGATCTCTGCTCAAACAAAAATTTATCTTGACACGAATTACTGGCTTAGAATTAGGGACTGTAGAACAGACAAGGATACATTATTACGTAGCTGCCTTATTGAACTTGTAGAAGCTAAGAAAGTAATTTTGCCAATTAGTGAAATTACTTTTTGGGAAATTTTAAAGCAAACTGATTCTAATTCATTAAAACGTTCAGCGTTAATTATCGATAAATTATCAAGAGGAATTTCAATTGCTTGTGAAAAGGACCGACAAAAATTAGAATTTTTGCAGTTTGTAAAAGGCAATTTAGGAAAGCCTCTATACAATTTAAACGAAATAGTTTGGAGTAAAATTTCTTTAATAATACTGTTGCCTATTTTTGTAAAACATGATCCAGAAATGCTTAAAGGTGGATTTATTAATTTCCTAAGCGATATCTCTTTTGAAAATATTTTAACTCAACTTGAAGCAAGTTCTAATTTAAAACCGTTTTACCATAAAGATGACATTGACTCATTAAATTATGGAAAAGAAAAATACAAAGACGAAAACAAAAATTTTCATGAAATGTACTTATCTGAATTAGGTGGCTATTTACAAGAGTTTGAAAACGATTTAAATAGTTACTTTGAGGAATTCTATTTTGATGAAACAGGAAACAAAGTTTCAGACCAAGAACATCAAAATACAAATTTTAAAAGTTGGAAAAATATGATTTATAATTTATCTAAACTAAAAAAACTTAATGATAAACTTCCGTCTTACCGAATATTTCCAGAAATGAACGCTGTAGCTAGATGGAATACGAATCGGAAATATAAAGATGGAAATGATACTTTTGATTTTTTACACGTTTCAGCAGCTTTACCTTACTTCGACTATTTTTTCACAGAACGAGAATTGAGAACTATGATTAACCAACGAAAATTAAATGAAGTTTATAATTGTAAAGTTTTAAGTAATATCGATGAAATTCTTGAAGCTCTAAATCAAAATATCACATAAACCCGACCACGCAAACATATCCTCTCGACGTTAGTGCAGAATCGCATTAGGCAATTCTGCTACCAAAAATCGCAAAAAACACTGTTTTTTGACTAAGCACTGTGTAAAAATACCTCGGCAGGAATGCTAAAATAATTTTTCAATTTTTGAGCCATTTTCAAAGTGATTTCCCTCTTTCCTGAGAGGATTGCTGAAACGTGGCCTTTACTTCCGATTATAGGCTCCAAATCTTTTGCTTTCAACCCCATTTCTTGCATTTTGTATTTTATAACCTCTAGAGCGTCGAGTTCAGGTAATTGGTAATGTTTTTCGTCATAGTCTTTTATCAAGACGATCAACAAATCCAACTCGTCATTTTCAGGCGTATTGGGTTCTGCGTGAAAAATTTCCATCATACGGATGGAAGCGTTGTTGTAATCTTCTTCTGTTTTTAATACTTTCCAGTCCATAATTATTATTTTTTATCAATTAAAATTGTGGTGTAAAATGCTATAGTTTCAACATTGATTTTATCATATGCTGCATGTGTTCCAAACCAAATTACATAACAAGCGCCTTGTAAAAAATTTATTGAAACCACTAATCGAAAATCATTCCCTTTAATATTAAAAACAACTCTATTGCTATTTACAATACTCGCACTTCCATAGACGTTTTTTAATTCATTAAAATTATTGAATTCGTACTTAGAAAATTCGTTATACCAAATTAATAACTGCGTTTCAGCAATCGGATACTTTTTGATATAAAATAAAATCGTTTTCTTTACCAAGATTTTCATAGGACAAATATAACCAAAAGTTTTCATTTTGCAAACATCGATATTTAAACATAAAAGTTATTTAGCACTATCGCGAACAACGAAACTCGTGTTGAACAAAACCAGAATACTATAACTATTTTTGCACAACCATAAATTTAAAAAATGAAACACATAATTGCAAGTATCCTTTTATTGACCGTTGGTTTCAATGGATCTGCACAACAAGCGGTTCCAAAAGTAAAAGTAACAGACAAAGAAAAAACACCAACCTCACAATGGCAGGGCAAGCGAGTTGCTTTTCTAGGGGATTCGATGACGGACAAACGCCGTGTTGGAACTACTTATGTTTACTGGGAATATCTCAATGAATTGCTGGGAATAGACCCTTTTGTATATGGCGTCAGCGGAAATCAGTGGAACGACATTTACAAACAGTCGGTAAAGTTGCACGACGAAAAAGGAACAAACATTGACGCCATATTGATTTTTGCAGGCACGAATGACTATATGCACGATACGCCTTTGGGCGAGTTTTTCAGTGAAACAACAAAGCAAACCAACTTTAACGGAAAGGAAGTGACGCATAAATACCGGACTCCAATCCTGAATGATTCAACCTTTTGCGGACGAATCAATAAAGCGATGTCGTACCTAAAGAACAATTTTCCACAACAACAAATTATCATTATGACTCCCATTCACAGGGGATATGCCAAGTTTAACGAGAAGAACGTGCAACCTGACGAAAACTATGCCAACGGGCAAGGATTGTATATCGATTCCTATGTAGCAATTTTGAAACAAGCGGCTTCCTATTGGGCGGTTCCGTTGATCGACCTCTATTCGACGAGTGGTCTTTTTCCAATGGCCGATGCACAAGCGCAATACTTCCATAACAAAGAAACGGACAGACTGCATCCCAATGCCCTGGGTGATTACCGCCTGGCAAAAACTATTCAATTCCAGTTATTGGCATTGCCTTCGGGTTTTGTTGCCGAATAAGTTTAATCAAAAAAGCCTTTGAACTCAATCAAAGGCTTTTTTTTACCAACTTGTTATATTATTTTCTGGAAGATTGACGCTCCATAACTTTAGCCAAGGCTGGCTGTTTTTCGTTCATAATTTTGGTCACTGTTCTGTGCATCCAAATCAAACAAATGGACGAGAATATCAGGATAAATATCCATGAACTGGACCAAAATCCGGTACTGGTCAGCAAATATCCAAAGATGATTGGTCCAAAAAATCCTCCCAATCCACCTATCATTCCAACCATTCCTCCCACTACACCCACTTCTGTCGGGAAATATTCCGGGATATGTTTGTAAACCGCCGCTTTACCAATTCCCCAAGAAATACCAATCAGGATTACCAACACAAGATACACCCACATATTGGCACTAAAATGAATGGCGGTAACTCCTTTGGCCAACAATTCTTTTTTCTTCACCTCTTGGTTTTCTTTGACAACCACTTCTTGCCAAGAGTTTTTGGTTGGAAAAACAGTACTTTCAACCGGTTTTTCCACTTTTTTATTGATGGCAAAATCTTTGTCTCCCACTTTTACATTGGTTTCGGAAACCTCGGTTATCATTCCTTTTTTTCCGGCCATGACACCAGGACCAGCCGTGGTGATGTCCATTTTGGGCACCATCAACAAGGCACTTAATATTACAGAAGAAGACAAAACCCAATACATTACTTTTCTCGCTCCAAATTTATCGGACAAATAACCTCCAAAAGCACGAATAACACCCGATGGTAAACTGAACATCGTAGCAAACATTCCCCCCATTACCAAACTCGTTTGGTACACGTTCATAAAGTTGGGCAACAACCATTGTGCATAGGCCACGAAACATCCAAATACCAAGAAATAATAAGCTCCAAATCTCCAAACTCTCACGCTTTTAAGAGAACCCAACATTTGAGAAACAGTTTTGGTATGGTTTTCAATCTTTTTGTTTTTGGTAAAAATCAAAAATAAAACTCCTATAACAAGTAAAGCCACACCGTATATAACCGGCAATAATTTCCAACCATTCTGTGGATCTTCAATCGAAAATTGGTTTAACAAAGACGGCGCCATAAAGGTGGTAATGGCTGCACCCGCATTTCCCATTCCAAAAATCCCCAAAGCCCTACCCTGCCATTCTTTTGGATACCAAATAGAAGTAAATCCAATACCAACGGCAAAACTGGTTCCCACCATACCGAACATGAAACTTAAAACGGCAAACATAAAGAAGCTGTCAGCCAATGGAAGTAGAAACAAAGGAATGGAACACAGCAACAACAATAGAGAGAAAACATATTTTCCACCATATTTATCGGTCAGCATTCCGATTGGCAAACGCATAATTGACCCTGTTAGAATTGGAATTCCCAAAAGCCAGCCTACTTGAACGACATCCCATTTGAAAATACCGTTATCTACCAAAAAAGTAACCAGTACACCATTAAGAGTCCAACAAGCAAAACAGATTGTAAAAGCAAGGGTGTTCAGAAATAAGATTCTGTGAGATTGCGATAAAGAATTTGTTGATTTCATAATACTTATATTTTTTAACAAAAATAAGTACTACTACTCAATAAAAACCTGCGTTTTCGCAGTTTATGAAAAATAATTACGTATTTATACGTAATTTTAGTTTAAATACGTAGTTTTAAACACCAATACACTAGAAAACAAGCAATTAAAGCAATGAAAATTCATTGGCTTTATTGGAAAGTTCCATCAAATTTTTGACTTTCAGTTTTTTCATCAAATTAAAACGGTGCACTTCGGCTGTTCTTTTACTGATGTCCAAAGCTTCCGCAATTTCTTTGTTGCCTTTTCCGGACAACAGTAATTTCAGGATTTCTTTTTCTCTTTTAGTGATAACCATGTCTTCTTCCAAAGACTGTTTGGTTTCCGCTGTTGCAACAGGATTGCTCAATTGTCCAATTAATATGGACGAAATATCGCCACTAAAGTATTTTCCGCCATTGGCAACGGTTTGAACAGCTTTCAGGAATTCCTCTTTGCTGGAACCTTTCAACAAATAACCGTCGGCTCCCGCTTTGATGGATTTCAAGACATACTCTTCGGATTCGTGCATGGAAAGCATCACGATTTTGACGAAATTGTTTTGGCTTCTCAATTTTTCGACCACTTCAATACCCGTCAAGTTAGGCATACGAATGTCTAAAATCAGTAAGTCGGGTTGTTCGGTTTCTACTATTTTTAAGGCTTCCAAACCATCGGTTGCTTCTCCGACAACTTTTATGTTGGCTTCGTTTTCCAATAATGATTTGATACCGTCTCTCACAAATACATGATCATCTGCCAAGACAACTCGAATAGTAGCACTCATAACTTACTTAATTTTAAATTTTTTATTATTACGTATTTAAACATAAAAAACTAGGCTAATATACGTATTTTTTAATAACAATAGCAATGGCAATGGCAAAAATCAATTTGGGGTAAATTATCCTTTGCCAACTATTCTATATTGATATTGCCCTTGATTTTGAAATTGTCATTGAACGTTTTAAATAGGAATATTAAAGGTAACCCGGGTTCCTTCGTCTATTATCGAATTGATAAAAACACGCCCATTGATGTATTGAATTCTTTCTTTCATGAAAAGCATCCCCATTCCCGACTCACTGTTTCTCTTTTTCTCGGCTTCGGCAATGTCAAAACCTTTTCCATTGTCGTCAATGGTAATGCTCAAAATATTGTTGCTGTGCGAAAGCTGCACGATAATATGGGTAGATTCGGCATATTTTATGGCATTATTGATGGCTTCTTGCGTCAGTCTGTAAATGTTTATTTCAATCAACGAATCCAGTCGCAGTTCAAAATTGGACTTGTTGTAAAAAAGGATGTTTTTGCCCGTCAATTTTGATAATTCCTGGGTCAATTTCGCCAAGGAAGAAACAATGCCGTGATCGCTCAATTCGGGCGGCATCAGGTTGAAAGTGGCGGTTCTCACCCCTTTTATGATGTCCAAAGACAATTTTTTGAGGTATTCTATTTTTTGTGCCGATTTTTCCTTGTCGTCCAAATTGATGCTTTCGAGACTGAATTTCAATCCGGTAAGCATTTGTCCGATGCCGTCGTGAATTTCTTTGGCAATCCTGTTTTGCTCGTTTTCCTGATTTTCGACAATCTTGCTCGAAATCACTTTTTGTTGGTTGATTTTGTCGGTCACATTTTCGATGTTCAATCGCTCGACTTCTTCTTCCGCTTTCTTGCGTTCGGTAATGTCAAAACAGATAATCAACAACTCCGATTCCTCTTTTTTGATGGTTACGGGAACCATCGACAAATCGAGCCAAATCAAATCTCCGTTTCTATTGGTAATATTGAGTTCTCCTTGCCAACCGCTTTTTTGCCTTTGGGAAATAATCCGGTCAATGGCAACTTGCTCTTTTTCTATTGGAGTCAACACCTGCGAAAAAGTCTTGTCTGAAAGAAAAGGATTGTAAAACAGTAGTTTGGCAAATTTTTCACCAATATGGATCAAGGAACCGTCAGGAGCAACGCGGCAATAAAGCAGCGTGTTCTCCATGGCGTAATTGAGCGATTTCAATTCTTTAACGGAGTTTTCTTTTGCCTCGCTTATCACTTCCGTGTCGTGTGCCAGTTTCAATGCTTTTTTCTCCGAGAGTAAATGTTTCAGAATAAGCGTTTCTACTTTTTTATTGGTTGGCTTGAAAATAAAAATGAATTCCAACAACAAAACCAACATGGTAAACATCAGGATTCCATACTCGGTTTTGCTTTGCAGCGTAACCTTTTCGAGAGCTTCCTTGTCGTATTGCCCCACGATATCATTCATTTTCTCCAGGAAAACAGCACCATTTTTTAGAATGGTTTGAACCAATTCCTGGTTTTCTTCCTCCTTGATTCCCAATTTTTTATTCTCCAGGAATGCTGTCGCGGCATTGGCAATATTGTCGAAATTGGGTTTGATGGCCAGAAATAAATCAGAAAGAGCCTTGCTTTTTCTTTTTGGAAAACCGAGACTGTCGTTTCCGTTTTCCAAGGCATATTGGTTGAATTTCCAAAGCTTTATGATTTCGTTTGCCTTGTCAATTTCTTTTTTGTTGTTTTTTGCATCGACAATAAAATTCAAAATCAAAATTTCTTTGGTCAACTTCTGGCTGAGCATTCTTTGTTTTCCCGAAATATTGATGATTTTGGAATCGCTCAACTGGCTGTTCAGATTGTGTTGAATCAACAACTGGCTTAACAAAACCGTTACGGCAATAGTCAACAAGGCAAATATATACAATCGCCTTAGATTCTTGAATGATATATCGACAGTTGCCGCGGCGCTGTTTCTCATGACAAAAGTGTATTACAACCCAAGAGCGTCTTTTATCAACTGAAGATTGGCATCAGTATAGTTTATTTTTAAAGCTTCTTGATGCCCTTTATCAGACATTTTGTTCCAAGTTTTCAGGATGATGTTCTTGAGTTTTTCCGTATCGTGTTTGTGTACAAATGGGTCTAAATAGTACTCCAGAAACACGAGACAAATTACGTCTTCCAACAATTGGGTTTCCTCGTCTTTTTTGAGTAATTTTTTTTCGATAAGGAAAGAAACTCGGTCTATGAACGCTTGCGGATAACCCGCTTTTTCCAAAATTTCGGCAGTGAGTTTGGCATGGAATTTCTTCAAATCTTCACGCCATTTCAAGTAACCCACACGATCCATTGGATAGGATTCCCTGGCTACTTTCCATCGGCAAATGTGTTGAGCCTTGGAAGCTATCTGAACTGCTTCTGAGGCATCTGGATGAAAATCCAACAACCTTTCATACATTCGATTCGAATATAATAGCTCTTTTGGGTATGTTTTGGATTCGTATATTTCACTGTTTGGATCTTGTGCATTTTCTGCATCAATCCATAGGCTGGCGTTCTGAAATGGTGTCATTGTGATTTGAATTGTTTAGATTCAAAGATACACAATTATTCCAAAAAGCCAACGAATACTTCTCCATCCACAACTTTTACTGGGTAAGTGGCAATAGAGTAATCTTCTCCATTCAGGTTGGAACCATCGGTAAGCGAAAAGGTTTTTTTGTGCATTGGACAGGCTATTTTTGGAATTTCATCAGCAGAACCAATCATTCCTCTTGAAAGCACCATTTCCATTTTATGAGGACAAACGTTTTGACAAGCATACCATTCGTTTCTGCGAGAGAAATTGATAACTGCAATCTGTTTGCTTTTATATTTGATACAACCACCACCTTCAGTTGGAAAATCAGTAGTTTTCCCTGCTTTGAACCAAACTTTTACATCGTTTAATTGAACTGTTTCGTATTGACTTAAAATATCTTGCATAATATGTGTTTTTAAAATTTCCATCACTCCAACATTAGTAAATAATGATTGCGAAAGACCACCATTTGTATGTTGAAGTTGATGGAAGGATTTTTAAATATTTTAGATTACCAGGTTGTTGGCATTTTTTGACCTCTAAGAGGAATGTATTCTAGATTATCATCACGATCATCTGAATTGACAAAATGATTAAAACGTTTCATCATTTCAGGATCCTCGATGGCTTGTTTCCACTCACATTCGAAAGTGTCAACCAATTTTTGCATTTCTGCTTCCAAAGTTTCGTTGATACCAAGACTATCGTTAATTACAATATTTTTCAAATATTCGATTCCACCTTCTAGTTTTTCTAACCAAGTTGAAGTTCTTACCAATGGGCCTGCGGTTTGGATGTAATACATCAAGAAACGATCCATATACTTAATTACCGTTTCTTTATCAATAGCTTCCGCCAATAAAACGGCATGTTTCGGATTTGCCCCACCGTTTCCGCAGATATATAAATTCCATCCACCTTCAACAGCAATCACTCCAAAATCTTTTCCTCTAGCCTCGGCACATTCTCTGATACAAGCCGAAACTCCTCCTTTTAATTTATGCGGAGAACGAATTCCTCGGTAACGATTTTCTAATTCAATGGCCAATGAAGTACTGTCATCCATACCATAACGACACCAAGCATTACCTACACAACTCTTGACCGCTCTTAATGATTTTCCGTAAGCATGACCACTTTCGAAACCATTGTCTATTAATTTTTTCCAAATGGCAGGTAAGTCATTTAGTTCAGCACCGAACAAATCGACACGTTGTGCACCTGTAATTTTAGTGTACAAACCGTATTCTTTGGCAACTTCGCCAATGGCAATTAATTTTTCGGCTGTCACTTCTCCTCCAGCCATTCTAGGCACAACAGAATAGGTTCCGTTACGTTGAATATTCGCCAAGAATCTGTCATTTGAATCTTGGGCAGTTACGTGTTTATTGGCCGTATCGTTGTAGATACTTGAGAAGATTGAAGAAAGAACGGGTTTGCAAATTTCACAACCATCACCTTTACCTACGGTTCCCAACACCTCATTATGATTGGTGAATTTGTTGATTTTCACAATATCATACAATTCCTGACGGGAGTAAGCAAAATGCTCACATACCACATCTTTCACTTCTTTACCTAGTGATTTTTGAGCTTCTTTAACCAAATCCACCACCATTGGTTTACATCCACCACAACCTGAAGTGGCTTTGGTTGATTTTACCACATCACCAAATGTTTCACAACTTCCGTCTATAATAGAACAACAAATAGCGCCTTTGGTTACATTTTCGCAAGAACAAATTACGGCAGTGTCTGGCAAGTCCATAGCACTTCCCATAGTAGAACTTTCGCCACCTCTTGAACCCAAAATCAAATCCTCTGGGTTAGCAGGCAATTTCATTGCATTGCTATAAATTTGAAACAATCCGTTATAATCGCTTGAATCTCCTACCAGAATTCCACCTAAAAGTGTTTTCCCGTCTTTGGTAACATTGATTCTTTTGTAAATTCCACTGAATTTGTTTTCGTAAACAATGGCGGTTACTTCGTCGTTTTCTATAAAAGGATCACCAAAACTTGCTACCTCAACCCCAATCAATTTTAACTGGGTTGACATATCTATGGTTTCTCTCATCAATTTTTCATTGCCAAGAATCTGCTCAGCCACAACATCTGCCATTTCATATCCTGGAGCAACCAAACCATAAATCATGTGGTTGTAAAGTGCCACTTCACCAATAGCATAAATATTTGGGTCCGAAGTCTGCATTTTATTATCTACAACAATTCCTCCACGAACACCTACCTCAAGTCCTGAAACCCTTCCTAGTTCGTCACGAGGTTTTATCCCTGCGGAAATCACCAACATATCCACTTTAAGAAGCTCATTCCCATCAAACATCATCCCCGTGATGGTATCCTCTCCTGCAATATATTGTGTTGATTTATTAAGGTGAATGCCAATATTCAATTCTTCAATTTTGGATTGCAACATATCACTCGCGCCTTTATCCAATTGTCTTGGCATCAGTCGAGGAGCAAATTCCACCACGTGAGGATTTAATCCTAAATCACGTACCGCCTTGGCAGCCTCAAGTCCCAACAATCCACCACCAAGAACGGCAGCTTCGGTAGCACCTTTTTGTTTTATTTTCTTGGCATAGGCCATGATGGCATCCAAATCCTCGATAGTTCTGTATACAAAAACTCCTTCTTTGTCCACTCCTTCAATAGGCGGCACAAAAGCAGCAGAACCTGTAGCCAAAACTAAGTAGTCATACGCATGTATTTTTTCTAAATGAGTATGCACGGTTTTTTGCTCTCTATTAATATCTGTAATTAACTCGGAAGTATTTAAAATAATGTTGTTTTCTTCATACCAATTTGATGTAGACAGAGACAAGTCGTCAGCGCTTTTCCCTGCAAAATACTCACTCAAGTGCACCCTGTCATAAGCACGTCTCGGCTCTTCACCAAAGACCGTGATTTGATAATTTTCACTTCCCTTTTTTGTGATGAATTTTTCACAAAACTTGTAACCTACCATGCCGTTTCCGACTACTATTACTTTAATCATAACTCATTAATTAAGTATTACGAGGCAAATATAAGTATTAATACTTATATTTATACGTATTTTTTAATTATTTTTTTAAAAAAAGTTATTATTAAGCAATGTAAATGGTATTTAATACCTACGTATAAGTATACTAATACTAAAAAAGAGTCCCATTTTACTAAAAAAAGACAAAAAAAAACCCACTGAAATTCAGTGGGTTTGTCCCTAAACCATATTTGTATTGCAAAGGAAATATTATCGGGAGAACTCGTAACAAAAAAAGCCAGTTAATTTTTTTTAACTGGCTTTTGAATTTCTATTAATTGGTTTAATTTTTAACTATTTTGGATACCTGAGAGCCTTCTTCCGACTCTACTTTTAGTAAATAAACTCCCGAAGGGATTTTAGATATATTTATTGTTGTTGTATTGCTATTTAGGTTTTCTTTCATAATTAGTCTTCCTTCCAGTCCAAAAAGGGACATAGTTGTATTAGGTGATACAGTAGGAATCGATATGGAAACTTGACCATTAACCACTGGATTTGGATAAATTTTGACAGCTAATACATTATTTTCATTTAATCCTAATGTCGTTGCATCAATTGCATTTGATTTGGCGCTTAAGCCACCCATTGCATTTGCAGCCCTAACAGTATAAAGTCCCGTATTGCCTATAATGTCATAACTATTGGTTGTCGTAAATTTTACAAACACGTCATTTTTAAAAATGGCCCATCCCAATACATAATTATCAGCGTTCCAGTTCAGTTTAGCTCCTGTATTTGCTAGTGTAGGAGTTACCGCTTGCTCTGTATATAATGTTGGTTGCCAAGTATCACTTCCGCTTAATACATTTTCAATGGTGTATTGGTCAGCCTCGGTTTTACTTAAAGTAGGGTCTAATGTAACAGAAATAGCATCTTTGGTATATTGTGTGCGTCTTTGGCTTAAATCTACTTCAATGCCTGAAGAAGTCAAACTATTGTATTCTGCAAATCTAAATGGAACCACATTCATTGGGTCTCCCCAAGCACCAGCCGATGGCAAAATGTTCATCGTGGTATTAATGTAAGCCACTTTAGGCGCAATATTCCAAGGTCTGCCTAGTCCATAAATTCCACTTTGTTGTGTATCACCAGCAATGGTACAATTGTTAAATACATAGCCCCAATTAGAACTAGTAGCTGCTGCAGTAACAATACCACCACCTCCAGAAGATCTATTTTCCATATAAAGAAGACATTGATTAAAGAAAATATCGCCATCTCCAAAAATGTAGTCAACCGTTCCGTGGATTTCACCATTTTCCCAATAGGTTCTTCCTGCTCCAGTAAAATAAGTATCTTGATTACTCAATAGTCTTACGTTTTTAAAGATGTTTTTATCCCCTTGATGACGCAATGCCACGGCACGTTTTTCGGCAATTCCCAAACGATAATCCATTTTGTTGAGCAAGGTAAGGTCTTGCATGTAAATGTTGTTGGCGCTTGCCGTAAAGTTGATTGTCGGTGTTTTGTCGATTCCTTCCTGGGCTTGGGTAGGATTGTTGAAAAGGGTTACTCCTTCGGTACTTTGTCCAATAAAAGAAATATTAGGCAAACTGATGATGGTTTGCTGCGTTGCATCTCCTGTCGTAGTTCCTAAATCATAGTTTCCGTTTGGAAAGAAAATATAGAATCTATTGCCACTGTTTTTTGCTGCATCGGCGGCGGCCAAAGCCGCGGCAAAATTTCCGTCAACACCTACTACGAAGTCATACGCTTTTTTCGTAACGGTTGGTTTGTTAAGCGTTGTAAACGTGATGGAAATAGGATTGGTTATTTTATTATCTGCCAAATCGGATATTGCATTTCCAGCCAAATTAAAAGTATAGGTAGTGTTATAATCTAAACCCGAATAATTGAACGAGATGGATTTACCAAATACCACAGGGGTTAGGTTTTTACCGTTTAAAGTCGCAGTTGTAGTATTTATTTTTACACGTTCATCAAAATTAAGCACTACTTTTCCTGTTGCTGAAGCTCCAGTTGTAGCATTACCGGGTACAGAACTAACTAGAACTGGTGCCGTGCCATCGTTAAATATGCTCGGGGTTCCATAAATATAAATGTTAGAAATAGATGTTCCGTCATTACCAGATCCTAGAACCGCTGAAGTGTAATCTGGAATCCATCTGATGTAAACTTCTGCTTTGTTGTTAGCATCGGCAGGCAGGTTGAATGAGCCATCAACCCAAGTATTCAGTGTGCCTGTGTTATATGAACCTACTGTAGTAAAATTTGTTCCATCCAATGAATACTCGCATTTTTGTGTTGCATAGCCAGAATAACTAGCAAGCAAAGCAGCTTGAACTTTGATATTGGTATAATCAGCAGCATTAATTTTAATTTGATAGTAGAATTTACTAGTCAAAGCTTGCCAATTGATACGACAATTTTTGCCATACCATCCAGGAGGGTTTGCTACAGTTGAAAAATTTAATCCACCAGCAGTTGCTCCAGCGGCATCGCGAAGCACCAACCCAACAGCATTATTTACAACATTTGAAGAAAAATCTACATTAACTACTTCATCATAAAAATCCCATCCCACAATATAGTCTGCAGGGTTGTATGCAGCAGTAATGGATTTATTGCTGTCCATTGTAATATTCAACATATTATTCGTTTCGCCTGAGCCCCAATTGGAGAAATTAAGGATTGGGTTTCCACTGGCTGTTAGGGTAACGGCAGTACCTGCAACATACATCCTAACACCATTCACCATTGTTCCAGCAGGAGATATGTTTACCATATAATTTTTACCTCCTCCGTTAACAGTGAGATCTAATGCGTAAGTAGTTAGAGTGTTGAAGTTGGCTTTTATAGTAGTGTTGGCAGTAACAGTTTGGGTGTATGGATTATTGGTTGAAACAATATTGCCTGATCCATCCGTCCAGTTTAAAAATGTATATCCAAAGTTGGCATTGGCTGTTAATTTTACAACGGTATTTTCATCCACAGTTGCCGGATTGTCAGAAACCACAACTCCGGCTAGAGCAGGTAACACAGCTGTTGTCAAAGTATATTGGTTTACATCGGCAGGAGTTCCGTTCAAATTTCCCGTGATTGAAATGCCTGACAATCCAACATCTTTAGCGCTACCAAGACTATGAATGTATATTTCTAAAGTGGTTTTACCTCCTAAAGCAGGAATGGTGAGTCCTGAAACATCCATAGTAAAGGTACTGGTATCGGCAGCTTCGCTTGTGGCATCAGCTTCTCTTGCCGGCTTTACATTTGCTGCAACCAGTTTTGAAGTACCATCCGAGGATTTCCAATAAACATCAATTAATCCTGATCCTGTTCCGAATCTTTGGCATTTAAAAGTAATAGCTGTTGGTTTAAAATTTAAGCCTGTTACGGGTGTAAAATTAAAACCAATTAAATTGTTGACATCTGCTCCAGTTGGTGTGGTTGTAGCCAAATTATTTCTTAATGCTGTATAAGTAGCCACAGGATTCGTTCCTGAAGCTATGCCTTTGTAAATATAATTGCTTCCTACGGTAACATTGTCTGGTTTGTAGTAAGTGGCATCCGTATAAGTTGCGGTTTGTCCAGCTGTACCCAAATCAAATGCCCAGTTAATTGTAGACGGAGTATTTGTTGGCAAGGTAGTAGAGATTCCAGAAACTTTAAAACTGTTTAAATAAAAATAATTACCCGATGTAGCACCACCTTTCACGCCAATTAATCGTACTAATACATTGCTTTTGTTTTTGGCAACAATGGTCGCACTTCGTGCTACAGTTACCCACCATTGCGCATTTCCTAGAGCTTGGTCTCCAACAGTCCAAGTGGTACCGCCATCTACTGAATATACAATTTGAAGATAGTCATCAGCATCGTTTTGGGTTGTCATGTCAAGATCAAGCTTGATTTGTTGGTACCCAGTAGTAGGAAAAGAAAATTGATAGTAATTGCTGTGGTTTGCTGAATTTGTAAAATCAGCACTGGCTATACTAGCTCCCAATGTAGCGGAATTATGATAGGTCGTAGTATTTTGATATACGTTTCTCAACTTCGCTCCAGCAGCATTTATTTTCATTGCATAGCTTGTTTGAGTTCCATCATAACTGTCAGGATAAATGATGTCATTGGCATTAACTGTTACGTCAAGACCATCAGCGGCAACTCTAGCGGTTGCATTGGGCGTGTAATTATACGGATTGGTACCTGCTTTAGTGTACCCATTGTCGAATTTCCAATTACAGAGAGTAATTTGGGCAAATAATGGTAAACTTGTTCCAAAAAGAACAATAAAAAAAGCAAAAAAAGACCAATGCTTTTTAAGAGATAAAGTTGAATTCATAATGTAATAATTTGGTTAGTTAATAGTTGTTAATTTAATTGTATTGTAAAATAAATTGGCATCCCTTTTTTAGCGAGAAAATAAAAATCGGCTTTAAGGGACTAAAAACTTTATTGTTTGTGTACCTTCTTGAGATTCCACTTTACCAATATAAATTCCTTTAGTTTTTGGCGTTGCCATGATGACTGAAGTATCAGTACTATTGGATGATTTGGATACTTGTCTTCCACTTAAATCATAAATGGTGATTTTACTGTTTAAAGGAGCATTCGTTATCTTGATAAAACCATCTTGCACTGCCCATTTTAATTCATTTTTCAAGGATTCGTCTATGGAAAGAGCTACAGCAGGAAGAGCTACTCCGTGAATTTTAACATCCGAGAGACAGATTGTTTTTCCTGTAGCTGTTCCGTTATACCAAGGATATACACGCAGTTTTAAAGTTTCTCCATTGACAAGTTTAATGACTGGTATCTTTGAAACAGCATTCATAGTACCAGATACCATGCTCTGAAACTCTCCTGCCGCAAATGTAGTGGTGAAATCATCTTTTGAATAAGAAATACGACAGCGCATACCGTTTCCACCTGAACCTCCAACATATAAGCTTATCAAATCAATATTCAATTCTGTTCCAGCATTGGCTTTAATTCCAAATTGAATATAACGTGTTGAGACTTCATCAATCTCACCTGCAGGCCAAACACTACCATCAATTACGTTTCTTTGCGTTTTTCTTGTGCTGTCATAACCGCTTCCAGCAGGCCATATTGCTGTACTACTAGGAACAGCATAACTTGAAGTATTCATAGCGCTGAATGATTGATCAACAACAGTGGCAGGGCCTAATAACACTGGGGTAGTATTTGCAGTTAACGACCATATGACACTTACTTCAGTTCCTCCTGTTAATTGAATAAAATTAGCGGTTAGAGGCACTGTTTTTGTCACGGTTCCGTTAGCCACGGTAAGAGTTCCAGTTTTGGTACCTCCAACTGCTTGAGTTGTTGAGATATAAAATTTAGTAAATGCAAGATTGCCACCGGTATAATTCATATTGATGGAAGAACCAAAAGTATCTGTCTTATTTGCAGCTATCAAGAAACCATTATTAACAGAAAACGTAAATGTTCCCGCAACTGGAACAAGATCCAAACCAGTGATTGTTAATTCTTTTGTAAGTGTCTGACCTGTATAGCCATCTCCAAAATCACAGCTAACAGGATTAATCAAGACATCTGTTGACGTGTTAATATAAGACGCCAAAATATTTTGTTTAATCATTTCTTGGGCACATAATCTAGCAGTTAATGTTCCCAATAATGCCGTAGGGTGTGTAGAATCCGCAGCAACATAAAGTTGGGCAGTACTGGCAGCATCGCCATAAGATTCAACCAAGTTTTTTGTCAAGGTAGTCAAGTCGATAAGTTGCACTCCTTTTTCTACCGCGACTTCTTTCATGGCATAAACATAATCATAAGTATGATCTGTTGCCGGAAGACTAAAATTAGTACCTAAATCATGGAGACCTGTACGCGTAATTGTACCTCCACTAAAATATTTTCGACATATGGAAGTTGCCAAAATTGGTGTGGCATTCAAAGCGCGGGTCTCATCAATATACTTTCTAAGATAATCTTTATAGGTTGTTTGCGGATTTGTACCTCTATAGTCCGTTCCGTTGATTGGATTTAGGGCATCGGTTCCGCCATCAAGACCTCCGTTTTTCTCATCGTTATGGGCAAATTGAATGATGACATAGTCGCCGGCTTTTATCTGTTGTTTTACAGTTGTCCAATAAGGTGCTTCCATATAAAAACTTTTACTGCTGGATCCACTTTTCCCACGATTATTGACAACAACTCCCGAATTGAAAAATTGCTGAAACATCATGCCCCATCCCCTTATATCCGAGGTACTTGGGTCATAATTTGCCATAGTGGAATCACCAATGGTATGAAGGGTAATTTGTGCATTCGCAGAAATTATGCTGCAAAAAACAAAAGCACTTATAAATAGTCTTGATAATAATGTTTTCATTTTTTTAATTTCAAGGAATTAGGGTATATGACAATATTGGGGTTGAAATTTTGTGCAAAAGGTGCTTTTGACAACAAAAATCCAATAAAGTGAAGGCCTGATTTTTTAAAAAATTCATGATATTTGGTTTGGTTAGTTAATAGTTTTTTTGAATAAAAAATCTCCAAGATTTTAAATCTCTTGGAGATCCAAAAAAGAATGACAGTTTATTTAACTATCTTCACTACTTGAGTTCCATTATCTGAATTAATTTTCAATAAATAAACACCTGGAGTCATTCCAGACACATTTACCTCTTCAACAGCATTTCTAACCTCTCTTTTCATCAACTGTTTGCCATCCAATCCAAATAATTCCATTGTGGCATTTTCAACTGTTGCAGGAACTGACACAAAGAATTGGTTGTTTACCACTGGGTTTGGATATACTTTAACGTCCAGCGACTGATGTTCGGCAACACCTAAAGTCGTCACGACAACTTGATTGGAATCTAGCCCCAAACCTCCCATGGAATTGGCAGCTCTGACTTTATAGGATCCCGTTGCAGTAAAATTATAACTATTGGTAGTCACAAAATTAACAAAAACATCATCCTTAAAAACTGCCCAACCTAAAACATAATTATTGTCAGCCCACGTTAATGCTGTTCCATTACTTGTCACGGTAGGAGCCGTGATTTGATCTGTATAAAGTTTTGGCTGCCATCCGTCACCACCTAAAACATTTTCAACGGTATAATTAGCTGCTTCTGTCGCTGTAAGTACAGGATTAAGAGTTACTGAACCACCTGTTCCATTAGTATAATTAGTCTTTCTATTCGATAAATCGACAATGCCGCCTGTAGCATTCACGCTATTGTATTCTGCATAAACTGCTGGCAAAGTATTCCATGCCGACCATCCTTCAGCTTTTGGCAAAATATTCATTTTAGTATTGATATAAACCACCTTTGGAGCATTGTTCCATGGACGACCTAGACTATATCCTCCTTTGTTAATATCAAATCCATCAATGGTACAATCGCTAAAGACAAAGCCCCAACCGGTAGTAGGAGATGATCCTGCAGTAATTACATTGTTGGTTCTGTCTTCTAAATAAAGTAAACATTCCTTGAAAAACGCATCACTACTTCCGTATATAAAATCTACAGTTCCATGAATTTCGCTGTTTTCAAGATAAATCTTTTGACCAGCCGTATAAAAGGTATCTTGATTCCCCAACAAGGCCACATTTTTCAAAATATTTTTATTTCCAACATTTTCAAGAGCAAGACCACGACCAATATAAGAACCTGTGCGATAACTTAATTTATTCATTAGAGACAAATCTTGCATATAAACATTATTGGCAGTTTCTGATAAATTAATCGTTGAAACTTCAAACCCTTCATCTGCTAATATAGGCTCATTAAAAAGGATTGTTTTATCCATGCTTTGCCCAATAAGAGATAAATTAGGAATTGTAAACCTCGTTTCTTTTTTTGCATCACCAGTCAAAAGACCCAAGTTATAATTTCCATTAGGCAAAAAGATAATAAATCTATTTCCGCTTGCTGATGCTGCTATAGCTGCTGCTTTTGCTGCTGCAAAATCGCCGTCGACACCCACAATAAAATCGTATCTTTTTTTAGTTACTGTTGGCTTATTCAATGTTGTAAAACTAAAAGTAATAGGCGCTGTTGCTGTATTTCCCGATAAATCAGACACTTTACCTCCTGCAAGCGTAAAAGCATAATTGGTATTATAATCTAGTGCTGTGTAAGGAAAACTGATTGTTTTTCCGGAAACTTCAGGAATTAAGGTTTTGCTTCCCAATGTAGCCGTGGTACCTGCGGCTATTTGAACTTTCTCATCAAAATTAAGCACAATTTTACCGCTAGAAGAAGCTCCAATTGCTGCATTTGCTGGAACTGAACTGGTCAATACGGGAGCAATTCCGTCATTGACAATCGCTTCTGAACCAAACACATAAATTTCCGAAAGAGAAGTACCATCATTAGATGTCAAATCCGTTCCTACTCCTACTTTTGCCGATGTATAGTCTGGAATCCAACGAACATATACTATTGGTTTATTATTGGCATCAGCCGGCAACGGGAACGTTTGGTCAAACCATGCTTGAGCACTGCTTAAAGTATAGGTTCCAAGAGTTGTAAAATTGATTCCATCCAAAGAGTACTCCATCTTTTGCACAGAGTGGGCTATATAAGAATACAACATTCCTGCTTTCACGCTCATATTGACAAAATCGGAGGCATTAAAACTGATTTGATAATAGTAAAGATCCCCAATCGGTTTCCAATTTATAGCGGCTCCTCTCCCAGAGCTCCCCCCATTGGCGACCATTGATTTATCTAACCATCCAGCAGCTGTTCCATCTGCTTTTCGTAGTACCAATGCAGCAGCGGCATTGTCTGTTTTTGAAGCAAAGTCGGCTACACGCCCTGAACCTCCTGCTTTGTAAAAATCCCAACCTACCACATAATCAATAGTGCTGTAAACCGCATTTACAGTTCTCGCCTGATCCATTTTCACGGTTAGTTCAGAACTGGTTTCGCCAGTTCCCCAGTTAGAGAAATTAAAGATTGAATTGTTATTTGCTTTAATTAAAACATTTGTACCATCTTCATACATTCTTTGTCCGCCAACCATAGTTCCAGAAGGGGTTGGAACAACCATATAACTATTTCCGGCTGACTGTGTCAAGTTTAGTGCATAGGTATTGATAGGAGTATAGACAGCTTTAATATCTACATTACTATTTAATGTAAAGGTATAGGGATTGGCTGTCGACAACTGTTGTCCCGCTCCATCTTCCCAACGCGAGAATGCATATCCAAAGTTTCTGGTAGCGGTAAGTGTTACGGAAGTTCCCGCATCATGTGTAGTTCCCACAGGAAAATTACTAACGCTACCACCTGCCGTAGGCTGATTGGAAGTAGTAAGGGCATAAGTGGTAACCCCTCCAATAGTACCTGTAACCTCTCCATTAACAATCACATTAGAGATTCCTACTGCTTTTGTGGCACCAAGAGTATAAATATACAGTTGTAAAGTACATTCCTTTGTAGAAGCTGGTATGTTTAATGATGTCAAATCAATATTTACAGAAGAGACGCCTGTTGACACTTTACTGTCTCTTGTTGGTACTATAGCGGCTCTTAGCAGCGTTGCTTTAATAGTGGTTCCATCATTGGATTTCCAATGCACATCAATTTTACCCCCGTCTGTACCATATCGAAGGCATTTAAAAGATACAGAAGTCGGTTTAAAACTTAATCCCGTTACAGGAGTAACATTAAAAGTTAACAAATTTTCTGGAGCTGTGGTCGAAGTAGATGTAGTTCCACACAGTATACTCGTAAAAACAAGACCTGTCAGGGATGGATCCTCAGCCACAGTGATTGAGTTGGCAGGGTTTTTAGTCCCAGGAAAAGAGTAATTGGAACCCAAAGTCACATAATCTGGCTTAAAATAAGTACTTGTACCTGTAGAGTAAGTTGCGGTCTGACCCGCAGTGCCCAGATTAAAGGGCCAAGTGATTGTTGTGGTTGTGTTTACAACTTGCGCAATCGATTGACCGCTTAAGCCTAAAAAAAGGAGATTCAAGACCATAAAAGCCCACCTCCTAATAAAAGTAGTTTTTCTTTTCATAAAAATTTAATTTGGTTTGTTGGTTAATCTTAAAATTATTCTTGTTCTAATATTGTTGAAATATTATGGTTTAGAACATATATCCCTTAATGAAACTTAGCCCCATTATAGAATCGATGAATCCATCAGGCATAAACTCAATTAATATTTACAACTGATTAAAATAAATTATCAATACAATATTTTTAATGCCTTTTTTTTTATTCATTTAATAATTATTCCTTACGCCAAAGGTATTTTAACAATACAATAATAACTTTCAAATTTTGGTCATTTACTTCTAATTTTTGATCGTTATCCGCATTTACCAGGCTTACGACTAACAAAACCATTTTTTAAGGTTTATTTTTACGAGCAATTAATAATAAACCTCTGTTTATAATACAGAAAACACAATTATTAAATATAGAATATTCTATTAGCCACATTGTAGCTAAACCCCAGATCCTAAATTAAATCTGGAGAGCATAATTAAACTTTTGGAATAAATATGATCAGTTTATTATATATTTATAAAAAAATAAAAAACAGAATTGTTAATGAAAAAACTTCTATTGATTAAATTTTTAATTGCACTTTTATTTTTTGCTTCCACAAATGAATTAACAGCACAGATAAAATGCAAAATAGAAAATTACTCTACCGAGGATGGACTTTCGCATGACGCCATTGCATATATAATAAAAGACAAAGAAGGTTTTATGTGGTTCGCCACATGGGATGGCATTAATAGGTTTGACGGAAAAAATTTCATTACTTATAAAGCAAACGCTGGTGACAATAGTAGTTTGAGCAATAATCGCATCGCCTTGATCAAGGAAGATGCTTCTGGATATATATGGCTTAGAGCCTATGATGGACAGATTTATAGATTTGATAAAAGTACCGAATCATTTCTTTCTGTTGCAAACATTTTAGCAACCAATAAAATTGAATTTGATGATATTATTCCTGCCAGCAACGGTAATGTATGGTTAACAACTACTAGTAAAGGTGTTTTTCTAACACAAAAAAAGACTAATGGTCAAATTAAAATCAGTCATTTCAAACAAAATTCGAAAAATAGTTTTTCGATAACTTCAAATAATATAAATTTTGTATTTGAAGACCGTGACAATTCTGTTTGGGTGGGTTCTGACAAGGGATTAGACAATATTACCAAATCTAAAAATCAGGAATATCAAAGCAAAAATATATTAAAAAACAGCAATGTAAAATGCTTCTTTATACAAGACGATAATGCCTGGTTTGGGACCGAAGAAGGTGTGTTAATTTGTTACAATAAAATTCAAAAAAAATATTGGAAAACAGCTATTACCAAAAAAAACATAAACTCAATAATAAAATCGAAAAATGAAAATTTATTGTTCATTACCACTTCTCCAGGCGAGTTGATTATTTTTAATACAACCACTTTAAAAATAGAATCAAGCCTTAAAATTTCTGATTCACCGCTCTACAAAATTTATCAGGACAAACAAGGCTTGTTGTGGATTGAACCAGATAAGCACGGGGTTTTTATGGTAAATCCAAAAGAAAAAAGTGTTAGATTTTTTACCCAACAAACTGACGCCACTTTTTTACAGCTAAGGCATAGTTTTGGTATTTTTGAAGACAATTTTGATAGGGTTTGGGTAAAATTAAAAGGTGGAGGTTTTGGATATTACAATTCAAAAACCAATACATTTGATTACTTTTTCAACAAACCGGGAGACGAAAATCAGAAATTTTCAAATATCGTTTCCAGTTCGTATTTCGACCCTTTGGGAATTCTTTGGATTAGCACGAACGACAGAGGCATTAATAAAATAATCTTTCAAAAAGATAATTTTCAACAGTACATTTTAACCCCTGGTACCAAGAATAAATCTGAAAATGAAATTCGGGCTGTTTTTAATGATAAAGACAATAGATTGTGGCTTGGAACAAAAGCAGGAAAATTAAAAGTGTACCAAAATAATCAAGAATTAAAAAACCTGTTTGTAAATTACAAAACGGGTGAAATTGGTGATGTATACTCCATCATTGGAGATGCAAAAGGAAATGTCTGGTTAGGTACAAAAGGAAATGGTTTGTATAAAGCAACTCCAGTCAATGCCCAACATTCACAATACGTTTTAAAGCAATTTAAAGCTGATAAAAACAATCCTAAAAGTATAAGCAGTAACCAAATCTACTCTATTCTAGAAGACAGAAAAGGACGTATTTGGATAGGCACCTATGACAATGGAATCAATTTATTGGAAGAAAGTTATGGTGAATTTAATTTTATACATCAATTCAAAAATTACCCAGTTATAGAGTCCAACAAGGTAAGGTATTTGGCAGAAGGCTATAAAGGTCAAATCTGGGTTGCAACAACAAATGGATTGGTAATATTTAATCCCGACAATTACAATCCTGATAAATTAAAATTTTCAAGATATGAAAAGATTTCCAGTGACAAATTCAGCTTGGGCAGTAATGACGTGTTGTTCCTCTATAAGGATTCAGAGGATAAAATGTGGATTTCAACAGCTGGAGGAGGACTCAATCTGGCTATCGAAACAAAAGACAATCATTTAAAATTTAAAAACTTCACAAAAGAAAATGGCTTGCCTAGTGATTTTATCCTGAGCATGATAGAAGATGATGACAAAAAATTATGGTTGGCCACTGAAAACGGAATTTCAAAATTTAATTTGCTTAATCATGCCTTTAAAAATTATGATTCATACGATGGTTTGCTTAAAACTGGATTTTCTGAATCAGCAGTTATAAAACTATTAAATGGCAATTTGATTTTTGGCTGTAGAAATGGTTACTTAACTTTCAATCCAAAGAAAATAGTAAACCAAAAAAATGCTGCGAAAATGGTTTTTACCGGTTTTGAAATTAACAATAAAAATTCAAATGTAAGGTCTGCAGAATTTCCGTTGAAGTTGGATATAAATTACAACAAAGACATCGAGTTGGATTATACGAATAATACCATTAGCATTTATTACACGGTCTTGGATTACAGATCAAACAACAAACAATTGTATGCCTATCGATTAAAAGGCTTGGATGACACATGGCATCAGGTAAAAAACCAGAAAAAAGCAACATTTACAAATCTACCACCCGGAGATTACTTGTTCGAAGTGAAATGTATAAATACGGAGTTGTATACCAATATTCCTCAAAAGAATTTATCTTTTACAATTACTCCTCCGTTTTGGAAAACCAATCTAGCCTATTTTGTATATGCAATTCTCATTTTTATTTTACTGGAGACAGCAAGGAGAATTGCGTATTCCATGATTCAACTGCGAAACAAAGTTGTTGTAGAACAAAAAATGACCGAGTTAAAATTGAGCTTTTTCACCAATATTTCCCATGAATTAAGGACTCCCCTCACCTTGATTGTAAACCCTATAAATGAAATTGCCAAATACGAAAAATTAAGTCCTTTAGGCAGCGAATACATAGAAACAGTTCGAAAAAACACCAACCGGTTAGTACGATTTGTCAATCAGTTGCTTGATTTTAGAAAAGTCCAAAGCGGAAATGAAGAACTCCATATTGAACCCATAGAATTGGTGTCTTTTATTAACGAAATAAATGCGTTGTTTTCTCAGGCTGCCCATGAAAAAAACATAAAAATTAAAACACAATCCAATTCTGAAACCCTTGCCTTAAACTTGGACAAAGGGAAAATGGATATCACAATCTATAATTTGTTGTCAAATGCCATTAAATTCTCTCCAAACGACAGTATAATTACAGTTGAACTGAAAATAGAAAATGATAACTTTCTAAAGATTAATATTATAGACCAAGGACCTGGCGTAGATGAAAACAAACTCCAGGATATATTTAAACTTTATTATGAAACGGATACAGGTAAAAATAAAAATGTAGGAACCGGAATTGGCCTGGCACTTTGTAAAGAATATGTCCAGTTGCACCAGGGTAAAATCTATGCCATAAATAATGACTATAAAGGCCTTACCGTTTCTATAGAAATAGATTTAAACAACGAAATTTTTCAAAACAACAATTATAAGTTAAACTTAGAGGGAGATAAATTAAAAAAGCATCCTATTGTTAACAAACTAAATGAAGAAAATCAAGTAGCACAAAATAATCACAATCCCAACTTTCCCCTGATTCTTATCGTTGAAGACAATCATGAATTAAGGGCGTTTCTAAAAAGTCAACTGCAACGCTTTTACCGCATATTAGAAGCCGAAAACGGAAAAGAAGGATTGGAAATAGCCTTGAATAAACTTCCAGATTTAATTTTAAGTGATATTATGATGCCACAAATGGATGGTATTGAGTTACTGGATGTACTTAAAAACACAACAGAAACCAGCCATATTCCGGTAATTTTATTAACTGCAAAATCATCAGTGGAAAGTAAAATTGAAGGGTTGAATTATGGGGCTGATTATTATATTACAAAACCTTTCGATACCGATTTTCTAATGGCTTCGATCGAAAATTTAATTAAGCATAGAAAGAAAATTTTTGAGCAATTACAAACGAATGCAAAAACAATTGCTTTAGAACCCAGCGAAATAGTCATTACAACTAAAGACCAACAGTTCTTAAAGGATATTATAACTATAGTAGAAAATGATTTAACCAATCCAAAATTCAACATCGATGTTATTGCAAACGCATTGAATATGTCAAGGGTAACATTTAACAGGAAATTCAAAAGCCTTGCCAACATAACTCCCGTAGAATTTGTCAGCGATATGCGCCTAAAAAGAGCCAAACAATTTCTGGATGCAGGTGAAACCGATATTGCAAATATTGCTTATAAAGTTGGATTTAATGGTGCTGGATATTTTAGTACCTGCTTTAAAGAATGCTACAAAATATCTCCTTCAGAGTATTTAAAACAAAAACAAGAATGACAATACAAAAACTGATAAAATAAAACAATCAGACTTTTAATTAAATTATAAAAACGGAACTAATCAATTAACCATCGACAATTGGATTCTTATCAATCCTATTGTCAGAAATTCTTAACTTTGCCCAGCCGCTACCAGTGGAAAACGCAGAAAAACATCAATTTATCCTGTTTAATTAAAAAACAACAAAGTCACACCAATTACAGTATTATATTCATCATCAATCCCATATACTAGTTTTCTTTTAGAGAAAATCAAAATCAAGTGAAAAAAGTAGAAGTCAAAAAAGTGGAAAACGAAGCATCAAGCTGGACTATTTGTCTTGAATGTAAGGGACGTGGTAAAAAAAGCCGAGGACTAACCAAAAAATCGCGACTCCTGTACCAGCTAGCCTTCGATCAATTTGAAAAAACAAACAGCGAAGGAACACCTCCTGTTTTGCCTAAAGGTCATTTACATTTATGTTCAAAATGTAGTGGATCTGGATTGATTCCTTCAACTAATCCTCCTACAGCAGATAACGAAAACTACCCACATATTGCTATTATTGGTGGCGGTATAGGAGGCATTGCATTAGCTGTAGCCTGCTTACACCGCGGAATTCCTTTCACTCTTTATGAACGCGACAATAACTTCGATGCTCGATCTCAAGGTTACGGACTCACTTTGCAACAAGCCAGTAAAGCAATCGAAGGATTTGGTATTGTTTCATTGGATGAAGGAGTGATTTCAACAAGACATCTAGTTCATGCCACAGATGGAAAAGTGATAGGTGAATGGGGAGTCAGAAAGTGGATTCAGCCAGATGTGAAAACTTCTTCGAAACGTTCAAATATACATATTGCACGACAATCTTTACGGTTAGCAATATTGGAACAACTCGGTGGAAATGATGCCGTACAGTGGGGACACCAGTTAATTGATTTTAAGCAAGGTAAAGATGTTGAACTCCACTTTCAAGTCAACGGCAAAATTAAGACCGCCAAGGCAGATCTTGTGGTTGGAGCCGATGGTATTCGTAGTTCAGTACGAAAACTATTAATTGGAGAAGATATTACCCCTTTACGATACTTGGGTTGTATTGTAATATTAGGTATTTGTCCTTTAAGCGCTCTCGAAGATTCTAACAATTCTTTGCTAGATTCGGCCACTGTATTTCAAACTGCCAATGGCAATGAACGAATCTACATTATGCCATACACATCCGATTCGGTAATGTGGCAACTTAGTTTTCCAATGTTAGAAGAAGATGCAAAAACACTAAGTATCAAAGGACCTCAAGCACTCAAAGAAGAAGCTTGTCGCAGAACTCAATGGCACGACCCCATTCCTCAAATCTTATCGGCAACCCTGGAAGCCCAGGTTTCTGGCTATCCAGTGTATGATCGCGAATTACTCAAACCAGAATTGTTGGAGAAATCAGGACAAGCAACTCTTATTGGAGATGCCGCTCACCCAATGAGCCCATTCAAAGGACAGGGAGCAAATCAAGCCCTGCTAGATGCACTCGCACTAGCTCGCGGAATCTCAAGAGGATGCAGGCCTTTATCCCAATGGAGAAAAGAAGGAATCAGAAAAAGTGTGCTATCTGAGTTTGAATCAGAAATGCTAGAGCGTAGTGCCGTCAAAGTGAAAGATTCAGCAGAGGCCGCAGACTTCCTACACTCCGAAATTGTGCTTCATAAAAGTAATGCGCCTAGAAGAAGGTTATAAAGAAAAAGGTATCACTCCACAGGTTTTGGGATTGATCCCGATTGATCCGCTATTACAAAACAAGATAAGTTGTAAAACAAAAAAACCCACTGAAATCAGTGGGTTTGTCCGTGAAGGCAGAAGGATTCGAACCTTCGACCGCCTGCTTAGAAGGCAGGTGCTCTATCCAGCTGAGCTATGCCTCCATTAATCATTAAATTTACTAATTACAAGAAAACTTACTAATTAGTCGGGGTGGCAGGATTCGAACCTGCGGCCTCCTGCTCCCAAAGCAGGCGCGATAACCGAGCTACGCTACACCCCGAGTGCAAAAAAAGCGGAGAGTAAGGGATTCGAACCCTTGGTACAGTTACCCATACGCTTGTTTAGCAAACAAGTCCTTTCGGCCACTCAGGCAACTCTCCAATAAATAATAACTTATATTCCTTTTAAGCGGTTGCAAATGTAGGGTTCTATTCTATATTTCACAAATTATTAGCTCCTTTTTTTTAATGTTTTTTTTACTCCCTTTCAAAAACATTAACAATCAAATGTATAGCCTGTTTCAAATAAACGGTTTGTGTTTTCTTCAAATGAATATTGATAAAAGAATATTAAATAATAACTCGAAAATTCCGCAATGGCGAGATAATAATATCGAAAATGTAATTTAGTATTTACCCAAAATGATTAAATTCGCATCTCAAACAAAGATACTAACCCATCATGTCCAAAAAAGTAGTCATCGTTTCCGCTGTCAGAACTCCTATCGGAAGTTTTATGGGAGGATTGTCCACCGTTTCCGCTCCAAGATTGGGGGCAGTTGCCATAAAAGGAGCGTTGGACAAAATACAACTTGACGCCAATTTAGTTGATGAAGTTTTTATGGGCAATGTAGTTCAAGCCGGCACAGGACAAGCTCCTGCCAGACAAGCCGCCATTTATGCGGGTTTACCAAATTCCGTGGCTTGTACCACGGTCAACAAAGTTTGCGCTTCGGGAATGAAATCGGTGATGTTGGGCGCGCAAGCAATCCAATGTGGCGATGCAGAAATTGTCGTTGCCGGAGGAATGGAAAACATGAGTTTGATTCCACATTACATACATTTGAGAAATGGTCATAAATTTGGTCCTGCCGCCATGGTTGACGGAATGCAGAAAGATGGACTGACAGACGCTTACGACAACAATGCCATGGGCGTTTGTGCCGACTTATGTGCCGCCGAACATAAATTTACCCGCAAAGAGCAAGATGATTTCGCAATTCAATCGTATGAGCGTTCTGCAAAAGCTTGGAAAGAAGGAAAATTTGACAATGAAATAGTTCCCGTTGCCGTTCCCCAAAGAAAAGGAGAACCAATAATAGTATCGAAAGATGAAGAATACACAAATGTAATATTGGACAAAATCCCTTCATTGAATACGGTTTTTACAAAAGACGGAACCGTGACGGCTGCCAATGCCTCCACAATAAATGATGGCGCAGCAGCCCTTGTATTAATGAGCGAAGAAAAAGCATTATCCCTGGGATTAAAACCGCTGGCTTACATAAAAAGCCATGCCGATGCTGCCCAAGAACCCAAATGGTTTACCACAACTCCTTCAAAAGCAATTCCTAAAGCATTGAAAAAAGCGGGACTGACCCTAAATGACGTGGATTATTTCGAACTCAACGAAGCTTTTTCCGTGGTTGGGTTGGTCAATACCAAAATCCTTGGATTAGACAATTCCAAAGTAAACGTAAATGGTGGAGCAGTTTCTTTGGGTCACCCACTGGGATGTTCCGGTGCAAGAATCATTGTCACTTTATTGAATGTTTTGGAACAAAACAACGGAAAGATAGGTGCGGCCGCAATTTGCAATGGCGGTGGTGGAGCTTCGGCAATTGTAATTGAAAAAATTAAATAATTATAAATCATGAGTTATGGAACGTATAACTCTTAACTCATAAATTGACTTAAATGTTCGGAATTTGTAATCTAGCCATAATACCTCTTCGGTTTGAACCCAGCGACAAAAGTGAAATCGTTTCTCAAGTTTTGTTTGGCGAACATTTTGAAATTCTGGAACAATTGAAACAATGGTCAAAAATAAAATTGCAATACGACGATTACGAAGGTTGGGTCGATTCAAAGCAATACCAAATTATATCGGAATCCGAATACAATCAGTTGTCAAAAGATGCCATTGTTTTAAATGCAGATTTACTGGAATATATCACGGGGTCTAATAATATGTTGCTGCCCATTCCAATAGGTTCGTCTTTGTCGTTTTTGAATCATGCCGACATCAATACTTCAAATCTCAACTTTGAAGGCACCAAAATAAGCGGTGTCAAACCCAAGAATTGCTTATTAAACACGGCTTTCATGTACCTCAATGCTCCTTATCTTTGGGGAGGCAAAACTCCTTTCGGGATCGATTGCTCCGGTTTTACACAAATGGTTTATAAACTGAATGGATACAAATTGCTGAGAGACGCTTCGCAACAAGCCACCCAAGGAGAAGCTTTGAGCTTTATTGAAGAATGCGAACCGGGTGATTTGGCTTTTTTCGACAATGAGGAAGGCAACATCATTCACGTGGGCATCATTATGGACGATAATTACATCATTCACGCAAGCGGAAAAGTTAGAATTGACCGCTTGGATCATTTAGGAATTTACAATTCCGAAACCAACAGACACACGCACAAACTTCGAGTTATCAAAAAAATTATATAAAAAAATCCCGATCGTGAAATCGGGATTTTTTAACTTTCAATCTTTTTGACTTTCAAATTTTATTTTTTGGCTGCTGCTTCCATTTCTTTTACTTTTGCTTTCAAAGCCTTGTATTCCGGCATTTCCAAAGCACTGTAAACATTTAAAAGTGTTTTTGCCACATCGATATTTTTTGGGTCAATCTCATGTGCTTTTTGAAGATAAGGAATCGTGCTCTTGAACAAATTTTCTCTTTTTGTTTTCAAGACTGCATAACGTTTCATGTCTTTCTCGGAATTCCCCAATTTATTCATTTCGTCAATAATCGCCTTTTCGTCTTCCAATTTCAAAGCCGCCAAATTGATATAAGCATTAACATAATCAGGTTTAATTTCCATAACCCTTTTATAATATTTCTCTGCATCAACAGCATTTTTTGCATTGGCACTAATTACACCCAAGTTAAAAACCAAATCAGCATCGTTTGGATTTTTCTCTAAAATTTCGGCAATTATTTTTTTATACGTTTCAAAATCTTTTGTTTGCAAATATAGATTAGCTTCGGCCAAAGCTAATGACATATCTTCAGGGTTTGCTTTTCTGGCATCTGAAATTGCTTTTTTGGCTTCATCAATTTTCCCTTGATCAACCAAAATCAGGGCAATATTTTTATAAATTTCACCTCTTTTTGAAGGAATCGCTTCATTTTTTGGCTTTTCATGAGTTATTTTCAAAGCAGCATCTCTCTCTTTGGCAGTATTAAATAAATCTTCTTGACCTGATATTTTATTAATCGCCAAATAGCTTGTTCCTTTACCCGAATAATTCAATACTTTCAACTCTTCATACAATTTAAGAGCTGTATTATAATCTTTCCCGTTTACATAAGTGGACGCTGCATAATACAAGTTTATAGTGTCTTTTTTATCCAATAAATAAGCGTCATACAACTTGTTGGCTCCGTCAATTGTTTTATTTGCTTTAGTATCTTCAATAGCACTGTTTATCAATTTTCCTTTAATTGTAATAATGGAGTTGAGAGCCAAAATGGAATATTTATTTTTTCCTGAAGCTTTTTCAACAGCCAATAATTCTTGGTAAGCTTTGGCAGCCAATGATAAATTTTTACCTTCTTCCACTTTTTTGTTGGCCAATTCCAAATAAGCATTCCCTTTTACAAATAAATATTGGGTTTTTTCTGCTTCGGCAGCATTAGCAATTGAAGATTCGGCTGTCGATAAAATGGTTACCGCTTCTTGAGGATTTCCTCCTTTTAGTGCTTTTTCAGCAGCTTTAATTTGATCTTTTTGAGCAAAAGTAGCTACTGATATCAATAATGCCGACACTAGCGTTACATATTTACTTTTCATAATTTTTGTTTTAGATTTATGTGCCAAAAATAGCAAGAAAAACAATTGTTATTTATGATTTTTATCATAAATAATAATTGTTTTAGATTATACATTTTTTATTTTTCATCATCCGAATCGTCGTCGTCGCTTTCTTCTGCGTCATCTTCCTCTTCTTCCGCATCATCATCTTCATCCTCCTCTTCGTCTTCAACGCCATCGTCTTCAAGAACTTCAAGAACCGGTTTCACTCTCTCGATAACTTCCGTTTCGATAACATTACCATCTTCGTCAACTACAACTTCTACCACATCGTCTTTCATTACTTTGGTAACCGCTGCAATAGAATCGTTTCCTTTTAGATTAATTAATTTAACACCTTGAGTAGCACGACCCATGACGCGTAAATCTTCAATTGCCATTCTGATAGTTAATCCTGATTTATTGATAATCATCAAATCATCGGCATCGGTTACAGCATTGATAGAAATTAATTTCCCTGTTTTTTCGGTAATATTCAGGGTTTTTACTCCTTTTCCACCGCGGTTTGTAATTCTATAAACATCTTCGCCATCTTCGTCAACTAATTTGGTACGCTTACCGTATCCATTTTCAGTTACCACTAAAATTTGCGAATCATTAATATCGTTTTTATCTACAGTAACCATACCAATTACTTCATCCGCTTCATCTTTTAAGGTAATTCCACGAACTCCAGAAGCCGTTCTTCCCATTGGACGGGTTTTAGTTTCCTCAAAACGAACTAATTTTCCTGATTTCACGGCCAAAATAATCTGGCTTTCTCCATTCGTTAATTTGGCTTCCAATAATTCATCGCCTTCCTTAATAGTAATGGCAGCAACACCATTTACCCTAGGTTTAGAATATTTCTCTAATGACGTCTTCTTGACCTGGCCTTGTTTAGTTACCATTACAAGATTATGGCTGTTGATATAATCCTTGTCTTTTAGATCCTGCGTACAAATAAAAGCTTTTACTTTATCATCGCTTTCGATGTTGACCAAGTTTTGGATCGCTCTACCTTTGGCAGTTTTGCTTCCTTCCGGAATTTCGTAAACACGCATCCAGAAACATTTTCCTTTTTGGGTAAAGAACATCATGTATTGATGATTCGTGGCAACGAACATATGTTCCAAGAAATCTTGATCTCTTGTTCCAGCACTTTTTTGTCCAACTCCACCTCTATTTTGCGTTTTGTATTCCGTAAGATTAGTACGCTTGATGTAACCTGCGTGCGAAATGGTGATAACCACGTTTTCGTCGGCAATTAAATCCTCTATACTTACGTCTCCACCTGAATATTCAATTGTAGAACGACGCTCGTCTCCGTATTTCTCGCGAATTTCTTCCAATTCTTCTTTGATCAAAGCAGTTCTCAAATCTACGTCTGCCAATAAAGCTTTCAAATGGTCGATTAATTTCATCAATTCTTCGTACTCAGCTCTTAACTTGTCTTGTTCCAGACCTGTCAATTGACGCAAACGCATTTCAACAATTGCTCTTGCTTGAATATCCGAAAGATTAAATCTCTCAATTAATTTTTCTCTCGCTTCTTCGGTATTTTTCGAACCTCTTATCAAGGCAATCACTTCGTCAATATTGTCGGAAGCTATAATTAAACCCTCCAAGATATGCGCTCTTTCTTCAGCTTTGCGCAATTCAAACTGCGTTCTACGAACCACTACATCGTGACGGTGCTCAATAAAATAGTGAATCATGTCTTTTAGATTCAACATTTGAGGACGCCCTTTTACCAATGCAATGTTGTTTACACTGAAAGAAGATTGTAATTGAGTGAATTTGTAAAGCGTGTTCAAAACCACGTTTGGCGTGGCATCACGTTTCAAGATATAAACGATACGCATACCGTTTCTATCCGATTCGTCACGAATATTGGCAATTCCATCAATTTTCTTGTCATTGACCAAATCGGCAGTGCGCTTAATCATGTCCGCTTTATTGACTTGGTATGGAATTTCGGTAACAATGATGCATTCTCTACCGTCCACTTCTTCAAAACCTACTTTGGCACGCATTACAATACGTCCACGACCTGTTTTGAATGCTTCACGAACACCTTCATAACCATATATCACGCCTCCTGTTGGAAAATCAGGTGCCTTGATATAAGTCATTAATTCATCTATTTCAATATCATTGTTGTCAAGATACGCCAATGTACCGTTGATAACTTCCGTTAAATTATGTGGAGGCATATTGGTAGCCATACCTACGGCAATTCCCGTTGCGCCATTTACCAACAAAGTAGGAACTCTGGTCGGCATCACTTTTGGCTCATATAAAGTATCGTCAAAGTTCAATTGAAAATCAACGGTTTCTTTTTCGATGTCTGCCATAATTTCTTCCGAAATCTTTTTCATTCTGGCTTCGGTATAACGCATTGCAGCTGGACTATCCCCATCGACAGAACCAAAGTTACCTTGTCCGTCAACCAACAAATAGCGCATGCTCCATTCTTGGGCCATACGAACCATCGCATCGTAAACCGAAGTATCTCCGTGAGGGTGATACTTTCCTAAAACTTCTCCGACGATTCTCGCCGATTTTTTGTGGGCAGATCGTGAATTAACTCCCAAATCATACATCCCGTAAAGTACTCTTCGATGTACTGGTTTCAAGCCATCTCTAACATCAGGAAGTGCTCTGGATACAATTACCGACATCGAATAATCGATGTAAGCTGATTTCATTTCATCTTCAATGTTAATAGGAATTAACTTTTCTCCTTCAGACATAAGTTGTTGTATTTAATAAATTTATTTTAGTTTCAAAACGTGCTAATATACACCTTTTTGATTTTTTGAAAGCCTTTTTACAATACTAATTTCAATGATTTATTAACAAAATTTGGTTGTTTTTTAGTTAATAAATTAAGGAACTTTTAACGTTTTTTCCATTCTTTTTTTGTCAATTAGCTGACAGAAGTTCTAGAAAGGAATGATTTTTGTTTTTCAGTTACTAAATCACTAAATTTACGTTTACAATTACAACACTATATTATGGATGATAATTTTTCACCAAGGGTAAAAGATGTTATAACCTACAGCAAAGAAGAGGCTTTGCGACTGGGACACGACTTCATTGGAACCGAGCATTTAATACTGGGTATCCTGAGGGATGGCAATGGGAAAGCAATAAACATATTGAATAATTTAGCCATAGACCTGGACCACCTTCGAAGAAAAGTAGAAATCCTGAGTCCTGCCAGTCCTATTGTAGAAATCAATAACGAGAAAAAAAATCTACACCTGACACGGCAAGCGGAACGTGCATTAAAAACCACTTTTCTGGAAGCAAAAGTATTCCACAGCACTTCCATTAGCACAGCGCATTTGCTATTGTGCATTTTAAGAAACGAAAACGATCCTACAACCAAGCTATTGAATAAAATGAAAATTGATTATGACATAGCTAAAGAACAATATCTAAACATGACACCAAACGAAGAAGATTTTATAGAAAACTTGCCAAGAAACGACGCCTATAACGAAGATTCAGGACAAGATGACAGTCTAAAAGAAGGAACTTTCAATAATCCAGCCAATAAATCCAACAAAAAATCCAAAACTCCTGTTTTGGACAATTTTGGGAGAGATTTAACGGAAATGGCCGAAGAAGGAAAATTAGATCCTGTCGTGGGACGCGAAAAAGAAATCGAACGTGTTTCCCAAATTTTAAGCCGACGCAAAAAGAACAATCCGCTTCTTATAGGAGAACCCGGAGTGGGTAAATCGGCCATTGCCGAAGGATTGGCCTTGCGCATCATTCAAAAGAAAGTATCCCGCATATTATTCAACAAACGTGTGGTAACCCTTGATTTGGCGAGCCTTGTTGCGGGAACAAAATACCGTGGACAGTTTGAAGAAAGAATGAAAGCCGTGATGAACGAATTGGAAAAAAATGACGACATCATTCTTTTCATTGACGAAATTCACACCATCGTTGGTGCTGGCGGAGCCACTGGCTCGTTGGACGCATCCAATATGTTCAAACCCGCTTTGGCAAGAGGGGAAATCCAATGCATTGGAGCAACTACTCTTGACGAGTACAGACAATACATCGAGAAAGACGGAGCGTTGGAAAGACGTTTTCAAAAAGTGATTGTGGAACCAACTTCTATTGAAGAAACAATTACAATCTTGAACAACATTAAAGACAAATACGAAGACCACCACAACGTTACTTACACGCCGGAAGCCATTGAAGCTTGCGTGAAATTGACCGACAGATACATGTCAGAGCGTTTCTTGCCGGACAAAGCCATCGATGCACTGGACGAAGCTGGTTCTCGTGTCCACATTGTAAATATTGATGTTCCCAAACAAATTTTGGAACTCGAAAAACAATTGGAAGATGTTCGCGAATTGAAAAATTCTGTTGTCAAAAAACAGAAATATGAAGAAGCGGCCAAACTTCGTGATGACGAAAAACGAATTGAAAAAGATTTGGCAATCGCCCAGGAACAATGGGACGAAGATTCTAAAAACAACAGAATCCAGGTTACCGAAGACAATGTTGCCGACGTAGTTTCGATGATGACTGGAATTCCAGTAAATCGTATTGCACAAACTGAAAGCAACAAATTAGCCAAATTACCAGAACTTATTGAAAGCAAAGTTATCGGACAAAAAGAAGCCGTAATGAAAATTGCGCGCTCCATCCAAAGAAATCGTGCCGGATTGAAAGATCCAAACCGACCAATTGGTTCCTTTATTTTCTTGGGTCAAACCGGTGTTGGTAAAACCCAATTGGCCAAAGTGCTGGCCAAGGAATTATTCGATTCTGAAGATGCCTTGATACGAATTGACATGAGCGAATACATGGAAAAATTTGCCATTTCAAGATTGGTTGGTGCGCCTCCGGGATATGTTGGTTACGAAGAAGGCGGACAATTAACCGAAAAAGTACGTCGCAAACCGTATTGCGTGGTGCTTTTGGACGAGATTGAAAAAGCACATCCAGATGTTTTCAACATGATGCTTCAAGTTCTTGACGATGGATATTTAACCGATAGTTTGGGACGAAAAATCGATTTCAAGAATACCATCATCATCATGACTTCGAATGTGGGCGCACGTCAATTGAAGGATTTTGGTCAAGGTGTTGGTTTTGGAACTGCTGCCAAAATAGCCCAAGCCGACGACAATTCGAAAAGCATTATCGAAAATGCCTTGAAGAAAACCTTTGCTCCCGAATTCTTGAACAGAATTGACGACGTGATTGTTTTCAATGCATTGGAAAAAGAAGACATCAATTTAATTATTAATATCGAATTGAATAAATTATATGCTCGCATCAAAGAATTGGGCTATCATTTGAATCTTTCCGATACGGCAAAAGCCTTTATTGCCGACAAAGGTTTTGATAGACAATTTGGAGCTAGACCGCTAAAAAGAGCGATCCAGAAATATGTTGAAGACGCACTTGCCGAAGAAATCATTACTTCCAAAGTAGCTGTGGGAGACGAGATTTTCATGGACTTGAACGAAGCTTCGCAAGAACTGACCGTTACGGTTCATAAAGAAGAAAAACCGACAAATTAGAATATAGTTTTAGGCCCCAATTTTCAGCCACTCATTGCATTAATTTCACGAAATAATTGGTGAAATTAGTGTAATTTGTGGCTGATTTTTTTAATGATGCCGATTTATTAAGCTAAGGACTCCCGTTCGTCTGTTCGAGTGTTTTATTTAAAAATGCGACAGCTTTTTTAAATAAAATGTATCGAGAACTTTACCATTACAGGCTTCTCGATACATTTTTTAATAGTAAAGCTATCGCATTACTATTAAAAAACACTCGAAGTGACGGATAAAATCCTTGGCTTATTGACATTGCGTTCGACTTGACAAACCTTTAAAAAAAGGACATCTATTTATGTTTCACAACATTTTCAGTAGAACCATTCTTTTTTTAATAATTACAATTTACAAATCGTTGATTTTCCTGATTTAACCGTAATTTAACATCCAAAGTTCTTTTATCGATATATATTTACACTGGATTAAGTCCAAAATATTAAAACTCATTTATGTTACAAAGCAAAATTATATTGGGCAGCGAAGAGTGGTGTTCCTTCCCTGAATTAGGAATTCCAATCATCAAGGCACGTGTTGATTCCGGCGCAAAAACTTCGGCTTTGCACGCCATCAATATTGCTCCTTTCAAAAAAGAAGGACAAAACTGGGTCAAATTTGACATTAATCCGATACAAAACAACGTCAAAACTGTCATTCATTGCGAAGCGCCTTTGGTCGACAAAAGAATCGTTAAAAGTTCCAGTGGATTTCGGGAAGAACGCTACGTGATTCAAACCAATTTGGAAATTGGAAACTCGAATTGGCTGATCGAAATGACATTGACCAATCGCGATTCAATGGGATTCCGAATGCTGCTGGGACGTGAAGCCATGAGCGGAAGAGTGATGGTCGATCCCGAGCAACAATATGTTTTGGGACAACCCACAAGCGACAGTTTGAAGGAAGTTTATAAAAACTCCGAGAAAGCCAGTTCCGGTATTCGCATTGGGCTTTTGGCCAGCAATCCAGAATTGTACAGCAACAAGCGGATTATGGAAGCCGGTGAAATGCGGGGCCACGAAATGCACTTTTTGAACATCAAGGAATGCTACATGAAACTGGATGCCAAAACACCCGAAATTCATTATCGTGGCGGATTGATTTTAAATCAATTTGACGCCATCATTCCAAGAATTCGACCAAGCATCACCTTTTACGGCTGTGCCCTGACGCGACAATTCGAAGCCATGAATGTATTTTGTTTGAATTCGTCAACGGCAATCACGCAATCACGGGACAAATTATTTTCCCTGCAATTGTTGCTGCAAAGCGGCATTGAAATTCCAACTACGGGTTTTGCCCATTCGCCATTGGACACCGATGATTTGATAAAAATGGTGGGTGGCACGCCCCTAATCGTTAAACTATTGGAAGGAACCCAAGGAAAAGGAGTGGTTTTGGCAGAAACCAAGAAAGCGGCAGAAAGTGTCATCAACGCTTTCAAAAGTTTAAATGCCAATATTTTGGTACAAGAATTTATCAAGGAAGCCAACGGAAAAGACCTGCGCTTGTTCGTCATTGACGGCAAAGTCGTGGCGGCAATCCAGCGAGAAGCCTTGGCGGGAGAATTCCGCGCCAACATTCATCTCGGAGGAACCGCTTCGGTCATAAAACCAACAACCGAAGAGAAAAAAATTGCCATTCGCGCTGCCAAAGCCATGGATTTGAAAGTCGCCGGAGTTGATATTATTCGTTCTTCCAAAGGGCCGTTGTTGCTTGAAGTAAATTCATCACCTGGACTCGAAGGAATCGAAGGTGCCACCAATAAAGACATCGCCGGCGAAATGATTCGCGCCATCGAGAAAAATTTTAAACTCTAAATAAAAAAGGCATGAATCCTTATCTTGACATCATCATCCGAAGTGCTTCCGTATATCTTTTTATGCTTATCGCTTTACGGATTTTTGGCAAGAAAGAATTATCACAGCTCAACACCGCCGATGTTATCCTGATTTTGTTGATAAGCAACTCGGTACAAAACGCAATGGTGGGAAGCAATATCAGTCTTTTGGGAGGTTTGGCTGCTGCAAGCGTCCTTTTTTGCATCAACTTTACGCTAAAAAAACTAATGTTCAAGTTTCCAAAATTCAATAATTTTATGCAGGAAAAGCCAGAAATCCTAATCCACGAAGGGAAATTGGATTTCAAGGCATTGAGCAAATTAAACATCACTTCCCAAGAACTACAGGAAGCCATGCGCGAACACGGAGTCGAAAATTTTGCCGATGTAAAGTTGGCTATGTTGGAAATTGACGGCAATATCAGCATTATCTCTGGTGAAAAAAATCTTCGCCAAACACATTACAAAAGACTGAAACGAAGTAAAAAAACAATAATCTAGTCGTTATTCTTCTCCATTAAATAACTATTGAATCCAAAAAGCTTCAATTTTGGTGAATATTTATTTCTTAATTATTTTAATCACCTGGTTCTTGTTTTGTCCCATTTTTATAAAGTAAATACCGGTTGACAATTGGCTGACATCAATTTCTGTTGTCTTATCAGTGATAGTTCCATTCAAGAATTGTCGACCCAATTGATCGGTGACCCAATATTTCACTCCTATATTATTGCCGTCTGTTTTGATCGTAATTTTGTCTTGTGCAGGATTTGGATAAACGGCTAAACTTTTTTCAAAAGCGTGTTCATCAACTCCCAATGTAAAATAAGTATAAGTTGCCCTGTAGTCCGTTTTCCATAATAGACCAATGTCATCCCAGACTTCGGTAACAATTTGAAATGGAGTGCCATTTCCATAATTGGTATAAAATGATCGGAATTTATTTTTCCAGCTGCCTGCTATCCAATCTTGATTCAGAACATTTATTAAATAGCCATTGCTGTCATACTCCATAGTTTGTTTCCAAAAGTTTTCCCAAGTTGTACCATTCCATTTTTCGGCAAGCTGCATTATTAATTTGGAATTAGTATAGGTATAAGTATAACGGGCTGAATTCGTCAATAAATTGGCTTTCCCCGTCTCAACGATAGCTTGACTTACAGTTCCATCAGGATTGTTGGAGTAAGTGGTTTGATATTCATCCCATGACGAAATAAAATCATATTCTTGCGATAGAATTTTAGTTAAATAATTGTTTCCGTCATACGTATAGGTATCCTTGCGATAAAAAATCCAATTTGGATTGATCCAATCCTCGTATTCAGAAGTGAGCACTTTTTTAGCCAAATTATAAGTATAGGTTGTTCTTCCAGATACCTCCCATTTATTAGATGGCGCATTCCATATTTGAGTAATACGCTGCTGCGCAGTTCCATCCGGATTATTGATGTAATCGTTTTGAAATTGATCTTTCCAAGTAACATTAAAACTTTGGTACTTGTCATGAATTAAATACCCATTTTCATCATAAACATTTAATATTTGGCTTGAATTCTCCCAAGTTTCATTTCTCCAACTTTCTGAAAGCCAAGTTAAAACTTTCTGGCCATGGGAATTTAAACTGAATAAAAAACAAATAAAAAATAGTAATACCGTGCCAAAATTACTTTGGCCAGTACCGAAAGTAATTGTTTTCATTTTTGATTAATTTAAAGGTTTCACGCTTTTTGTTAATCGAAGTATTTTATTTTAGAAGTTGTGACATCCACATCCTTTTGTGGTTTCGGTTTGGAAGCAGGAAACCGAATACTCATTTAACCGTCTGTTGCTTGTCGTGTTTTAACTTATTGCCAACACAATTGGGCAACAACAGTTGTCCCTTTACTTATTTTTATCATAAAAATAGTCCTTTCAAAGGTAATGAACTCTTTTACCAAAAACAAACATAATAATCTGATTTTTAAGTGTTTATATCTTAAGATTGATTACAAATTGATTAGATTCTAAAACTCCTCAATCGCAACGAATTCACGATGACGGAAACGGAGCTAAAACTCATCGCGGCGGCGGCAATCATTGGCGAAAGCAACCATCCAAAAACAGGATACAACATTCCTGCTGCCACCGAAATTCCCAAAACATTGTAGATAAAAGCAAAAAACAAATTCTGCTTGATGTTTTGCATCACGGCCTGGCTCAGTTTTTTGGCTTTGACGATTCCCTGCAAATCGCCTTTGACCAAAGTGATTTTGGCACTTTCAATCGCCACGTCGGTTCCGGTTCCCATCGCGATTCCGATGTCAGCTTGCGCCAATGCCGGTGCATCGTTGATTCCGTCGCCGGCCATGGCCACGATTTTCCCTTCGGCTTGCAGGCGTTTGATTTCCTTGAGTTTGTCTTCGGGCAAACAATTCGCAATAAAATGGGTCAAATGCAATTCGTCGGCGACTGCTTTTGCGGTATTTTCGTTGTCGCCTGTCAGCATAATTACTGCAACACCTTGACGCATCAATTCCTTGACGGCATCGGCACTAGTTGCTTTTATTTTATCGGAAATAGACACAAAACCAACGGCTATTCCATCAATTGAAATATAGGAAACTGTTTTTCCCAGTTTTTGTTCCGCAATAATTTTGGTTTCCAAATCCTCTGAAACAGCAGCGTTTACTTGCTCCATCAGTTTTTTGTTTCCCAAAGCCACTTTTTTGTTGGCAACCGTTCCAATAACTCCTTTTCCTGAAATTGCCTCGAAATCCTTTACTTCGACCAAGGAAATAGTTGCGGATTTGGCATAATTTACCACGGCTTGCGCCAAAGGATGCTCGCTGTATTGGTTCAAGGAAGCGATGTTTTGCAATAAAACTACTTCTTCATTATTCGAAGAAAACACTTTTTCGACCGATGGTTTTCCTTCCGTAATCGTTCCTGTTTTGTCTGTAATCAGTACGTTTACCTTGTTCATGTTTTCCAGGGCTTCGGCATTTTTAATCAAAACTCCCGATTGTGCGCCCTTGCCTACTCCCACCATCACCGACATTGGCGTGGCCAATCCCAAAGCACATGGACAGGCAATAATCAATACGGCAACGGCATTGATGAAACCGTACACCATAGCGGGTTCTGGACCAAAATTCGCCCAAACGATAAAGGTTACCACCGAAATTCCCACCACGGCCGGCACAAAATATTTGGCAATGCTGTCGGCCAATTTCTGGATGGGTGCCCTGGAACGACTGGCATCGTTGACCATTTGCACTATTTGCGAAAGCAGGGTTTCCGAACCCACTTTTTCAGCCAGCATCACGAAGGATTTGTTGCCGTTGATCGTTCCGGCAATTACGGCATCTCCAATTGTTTTGTCAACAGGAATGGGTTCTCCCGAAATCATCGATTCATCCATAGTGCTTTCGCCGTCGGTTATTTTTCCGTCCACAGGGATTTTTTCTCCCGGTTTGACGCGCAATAAATCACCTTTCTTGATGTCGTGGATGGAAATTACTTTGTCCACGCCGTCAATGACCAAAGTCGCTTCCGTTGGAGCCAGTTTCAATAGTTCTTTTATGGCTTTATTGGTTTGTCCGTGGGCTTTGGCTTCCATTAATTGTCCCAACAAAACCAAGGTCAATATGACCACCGTGGCTTCAAAATAAAGTGAAACCGTGCCGTGGTGCTTGAATTCTTCAGGGAAAAATTCGGGAAAAATGAGTCCTGCCACGCTAAACAAAAAGGCAACGCCAGTTCCAATTCCTATCAAGGTAAACATGTTGAGATTCCAAGTCAGGATGGATTTCCAGGCGCGTTCAAAAAAGATCCAACCCGCATAAAAAACCACGGGAAGCGTCAGGATAAACTGCACCCAATTCCATTTTTGGGTTTCCATCACTTGCAACAACGGATTGTTGTGCCCCATTTCCATCATCGAAATGATGAAAACGGGAATGGTGAACAACAATGCTATTTTCATTTTTTCCGACAAGTCTTTGTAGGCTTTGTTTTCTTCCTCGTCCGCGGGTTGCATTGGAACCAAATCCATTCCACAAATAGGACAATCTCCGGGTTTGTCCTGCACCACTTCGGGATGCATCGGGCAAGTGTACATCGTTTTGGCGGCAATTAATTCGGGAGCCTTGACCAAGTCCATTCCGCAAACGGGACAATCGCCCATCTTGTCATACACTTTTTCGCCTTCGCAAAACATGGGGCAATAATATTTTCCCGAAGCACTGGCGGGTAAAGCCACAGAATTGATTTCGCTTGATGGCGGCGTGCCGTAAAGTGAATTTGCATTGGAAGCATCGCTTTCGCTAATGATATAATTCCCTGCGGAGTATAATGCTTTTTGAAGTTTAAAAATGGGAACGTGTTTTTCCATCGTGATGGTCGCCATTGGCGGATTCAATGTAACTGTTGCTTCCACTCCATCCATTTCGTTCAAGGCGTTTTCCACTTTGGTGCGACAGCCGTTACAGGACATTCCAGTAATAGTATATGTATGTGTCATTTGATTTCTATCTTAAATTACACTGCAAATATCCGAATGCCATCCGTTTTGGTTGTTGTACAATTTTGGAAAACTTTTGCATTATTTATAAAGTACAGGGCAAACGCCTTAAAAAAATAAAAAAAAGCAGCCACGAATTTCACGAATGTAAACGAATTTTTGCACTCTTAAATTGCACGAATTCACCATAAAAACAAGAAAATCCGCGTGATTTTTTTAACTGTTTATGAATTTGTGCTAATTCGTAAAATTCGTGGCTAAAAAATTTTTAAGGCGTTTGCCCTCTATAAAGTATCGATTTGCTTCCTCTTGACCTCTTTCAATTTCTTGAAATGGCTGGGAGTGAAACCCGTTACTTTCTTGAACTGGTTGCTCAAATGTGCCACATTGCTGTAGTTGAGTTGAATGGCAATTTCGCTCAAGGTCAATTCGTTGTACATCAACAATTCTTTTGTTTTTTCAATTTTTTGGGCAATAAAATAATGTTCAATCGTGATGCCTTCGGTTTCCGAGAAAAGATTGCTCAAAGCGCTGTAATCCTGCTTTAAATCCTCGGCCAAATAAGTGGATAAATTGATTTTCAGCTTCTCGTTTTGATAATGAACCAAATCAATTATCAAGTTCTTGATACGCTCGATGGTCTTGCTGATTTTATCGTCCAACAATTCGAATCCAAGGGCATTCAGGTTTTTTGCCAAGGTTTGCTTTTGGCTTTCCTCCAAATTTACGGCAAGTTCCACTTCGCCCAATTGTACAGAAAGAACGGGAATTTGCAGCTGTACCAATGCTGCTGTCACTGCCATTTCGCAGCGGCCACAAACCATGTTTTTGATGTAAAGCTTCATTATGGTGTTTGAATTTAAGGATATAAATTTAGGGAATTTTGTTGAGGAATAAGAATAAGAAACAGGCAACAATTATATATACCCATATAAGCAGCACCTCTATAAAAAACTCACCAATCCTTTTGATATGTAAGAAATATTTTTAAATTTGTACAAGGCCAATAAAAAATAAAACGCATCAATACAATCAAAAATATGCGCATAACATACCCATTTAGAATAAAAAGTGGTGATTTTATTCGTATATAAAATAGTTATGCGATACCTTGAAGAAACCTACTAACCAAATTATATGCAATTAAGAAAAGGTAAAACAAAAACACTTTTGGAAAGTTCAATTGATTGTGCATTATTATCAGTAGAAATTTATAATAAACCAAGAGCACCATTCAGAGTAGAAAGTTTTATCACTCATATGATTATGTCGTGGACAAGACTTTTACAAGCACATTTTAATCATACAATTGGGGAGACTTTTTTTTATAAAGAGACAAACGGAAGGTTTAAAATAATTGATGGAGAAAAAAAAGCTTGGGAATTAAAAACGTGTATTCAGAAATATGGTGCGCTTTCAGAAGGAGTAAAATCTAATCTTGAATTCTTCATAAAACTTCGAAATAAAATTGAACACAGAACAATATCCAAAGACGAAATTGGATTGATGATTTTTGGAGAATGTCAATCTCTATTGTACAATTACGAGAATGAATTAATAAAACTATTCGGCTCTGAATATGCAATAAATGAAAGTTTAGCTTACTCACTACAGTTTTCAAGATTGAGAACAGCAAAACAAGTGGAAGCAAATAAACAATTATTATCAACCGAAGTTAGAGAAATTAAGGATTTTATTGAGAAATATAGATTAAACATTAAAGAAAGCGTATTTAATACTCAAGAATTTAGTGTCAAATTAATCCAATTACCAAAAATAGCTAACACAAATAGAAATGATTTAGCAATTGAATTTGTAAATTGGAATTCAATTTCAGAAGATGATAGAATTAGTTATGAAAAAATAACTGCATTGATAAAAGATAAAGTGCAGAAAACAGAAGTTATAAATCCTGCAAAATTAAAACCAGGTGCAATAGTAACTTTTGTAAATGAAAACTACCAAAATAATTTTAATCATTACGACCATAAATGTTTGCTCTATATATTTTCAATTAAACCAACAAAAGAAGATGGTAATAACATTGACCCTTTTGAAACAAATACTAAATATTGTCATTATGATGAAGCTCATAATGATTATTTATTTCAAGAAGAATGGAGTAATTTCATATTAAGCAATATAACTAGTGGTATGTTAACTAGAGAAATTTGGAAAACAAATTTTGACAACAGAACCAAGCTTGAAATAAGTAATTATGAAATCGAATAGAAAAGGCATCGCATAACAGCCACTACAACGGATTTTCTTCGTCCGTTCGGCTTGCAGCCTCGGGTGGGTAATAGGCTTAATGGAAAGTTGGTTTTGTATTTGGGATGATTTGCTTTGCCTGTTCGCTATCGCTCGGGTGGCAAATTCGAAAATAGAGATTAATTTAGCACCAAGCCAAATGTAGAAAGGAAACCTCACACTTTATAGTTCAACCAAAATCATACAACAATGACAAAAAAAATCACCATTACCCTATTTTTGGGATTAGTATTTGGAACGACATTTGCCCAAAATTTAAACACTGCCAAACTGGATAGTTTGTTTCAAATTTTGGAGGCAAAAGATAAATTTATGGGAAGCATTGCCGTTTCAGAAAACGGGAAAGTTTTTTACACCAAATCCATTGGCAAAGACGATATCGAAACCAATAAACGATCAACAATTGCAACTAAATATAGAATTGGTTCAATTTCTAAAATGTTCACTTCCTGTTTGATTTTCAAGGCAGTCGAAGAGAAAAAACTAAGTCTGGACCAAACCATCGAGAGTTATTTCCCCACAATCGAGAATGCCAATAAAATAACCATTGGAAATTTATTGAATCACAGAAGCGGAATTCATAATTTCACCAATGACAAAAGCTATCTTGGCTACAATACACAACCAAAATCCGAAAAAGAAATGGTGGAAATAATAGCCAACGGAAAAAGTGATTTCGAACCCAACAGCAAAGCGGAATACAGCAATTCCAATTATGTTTTATTGAGTTATGTTCTTGAGAAAACTTATAAAAAAACCTACAAAGAAATAGTTGCATCAAAAATCATCAAGCCTTTAGGTTTGAAAAACACTTATTTTGGAAATAAAATAAACATTCAAAATAACGAATGCTATTCCTATAGTTTCAATGAAAAGTGGAAAAGAGAAACTGAAACCGATATGTCAATACCAATGGGAGCCGGTGCATTGGTTTCCAATCCAACCGATTTAGTGTTGTTTATAGAAAGGTTGTTTGCCAACAAAATCATTAGCCAAAACAGTTTGGATCAAATGAAAACCATAAAGGACAATTACGGAATGGGAATTTTTCAAGTTCCTTTTTATGACAAAAAAGGGTATGGACATAATGGAGGAATTGATGGTTTTAGCTCTGTCCTTTCTTATTTTCCAGACAGTAAATTAGCCATTGCTTTAACTTGCAACGGACAAAATTATGATAACAACAATATAATAATTGCCGTTTTAAGCAATTACTATGGCAAAAAATTTGAAATACCCACTTTCAAAACTATTGAATTAAAGACCGAAGATTTAGACAGATATTTAGGTGAATATACGAGTCCCGATTTACCTTTGAACATAACCATCACAAAAGACAACTTGAAACTGTTTGCCCAAGCCACGGGTCAATCTGCATTTCCGCTGGATGCAACCGAAAAAGATAAATTCGAATTTATAAGGGCTGGAATAAAAATGGAATTCAACCCAAAAGAAAATCAAATGACCCTATATCAAGGCGGAAAAAAATTTCATTATCAAAAAAAATAAAACAACAAATCACCAACAGCAGCAATAAAACTTTATTTTACAAATTATAATACCCCAATGAAAAAACAACTTTTCACAATCATCTTGTCCAGCCTTGTTTGTTCTGCCCTATTGGCACAGGAAACTCCCCGATATTTAATTGACAATATGTATTCGGCAGATGCTTCGGCACATGTTTTCAACAATAAAATATACATTTATCCTTCGCACGACATAGAAACAGAGGTCAAAGAAGCAAAAGACGGAGGCCATTACGACATGAAAGATTACCATGTTTTTTCGATGGACAGCATCAAGGGAAAAGTAACAGACCACGGTGTCGTTTTGGATTTAGCTGCTATTCCTTGGGCAAAAAAACAACTTTGGGCACCGGATTGCGCTTATAAAAATGGTCGTTATTATTTGTATTTTTCTGCCAAGGACAAGAATGATATTTTCAAAATTGGCGTGGCAGTCAGTAATGTCCCCCAAGGCCCTTTCAAAGCGGAGAAAAATCCAATCAAAGGCAGTTACAGCATCGACCCGACCGTTTTTAAAGATACGGACGGCAGTTTCTATATGTATTTTGGCGGAATCAGTGGCGGACAATTGCAAAATTACAGAAACAACAAACCCATTGCATCTGGGACAGAACCGGGCAAAGAAGAAAATGCACTTGGTCCTAAAATTGCCAAACTATCCAACAATATGCTGGAATATGCCGAAGAACCAAAAGAAGTCCTTATTCTCGACAAACAAGGGAATCCTTTGAAAGCTGGAGATGGGGAGCGTCGTTTTTTTGAAGGAGTTTGGATGCATCAATACAAAGGGAAATATTACCTTTCTTATTCTACGGGAACCTCCCACAAATTATGCTATGCCATTGGCGACAAGCCTTATGGACCATTTGTATTTGAAGGAGAATTTTTAAGTCCAGTTTCGGGGTGGACAACCCATCATTCCATAGTAGAAATTGACCATAAATGGTATTTGTTTTACCACGACACCAAACAATCCAAAGTGAACTCCTTGAGAAATGTAAAAGTAAGAGCACTGGAGTACAATCCAGACGGGACAATCAAGAAAATGAGCGGCCAGGATTAGACAATGATTCAATTAACCAATTAGGAAAGAATGGACAGTATGTCGGATCTTAAAGAGCTCGCAAAACTTTTTCTAAAACTGGGAGTAATTGGTTTTGGTGGTCCTGCGGCTCATATCGCCATGATGCAGGACGAAGTGGTTACCAAAAGAAAATGGCTGACGGAACAACATTTCCTGGACCTGATTGGAGCAACAAATCTAATTCCTGGTCCAAACAGCACCGAAATGGCCATCCATATCGGACACGAAAAATCCGGTTGGAAAGGATTGATTGTGGCAGGACTTTGTTTCATCTTGCCGGCAGTTTTCATCACTGGATTTTTTGCTTGGTTGTACAAAGAATACGGACAATTGCCAGAAGTACTGCCCTTTGTATATGGCATCAAACCTGCCATCATTGCCATCATTCTGGGAGCTGTTTTTCCCTTGGCAAAAAAATCATTAAAATCCGTTGAACTTTCCTTGATTGGAATCTTGGTCTTGATTTGTTCCCTGCTCCAATTCAATGAAATTTATTTGTTGTTTGGAGCTGGACTCCTGGCTTTATTCCTGGCTTCCATCCGAAATAATAAATTACAAAATAACAATGGTATTTTTCCGCTTGCTTTTTTGCCAATAAACGGCACGACAACAGTTTCGGTAACCAACCTAAATTTGTTTTGGATTTTCCTGAAAATTGGCGCCATACTTTATGGCAGCGGTTATGTTTTATTCGCCTTTCTCGACACCGAATTGGTTTCCACAGGAATTTTAACTAGACAACAACTCATTGATGCCATTGCCGTGGGGCAATTTACGCCCGGACCCGTTTTTTCTTCGGTAACCTTCATAGGCTATCAAATCAACGGTTGGTCAGGAGCAATCATTTCAACAATCGGGATTTTCCTGCCTTCATTTGTGTTCGTGGCTTTGCTGAATCCCTTGGTCAAGAAAATGCGAAATTCAAAATTGGCTTCGACCTTTTTGGATGCCGTTAACGTGGCATCGGTAGCCATCATCATCTCAGTGTGTTTTTCGATGGGCAAAGAAACCATCACGGATTGGCGGACAGTTGCAATAGCCGTATTCAGTATTTTGCTTTTATTTGGTAACCGAAAAATAAATAATGCTTTCATCGTTTTGGGTGGTTCAGTGATGGGATACTTGCTGACATTGATACAATAACAAAATTCAGCTTACTAAATCTTCTTGTAATCCAGAACAGCCATAAATATTTCTAAATACCTAAAAATCTGCATCTTGACTTTTTAAAATAATTAAAATTTATCTTCAAATCCTAGTTATTAGTGTGATAAAAACACTTTTTTTAGCTCTTGCATCAACCCCCAGAATAGCAAGAAATTAGCTTCTAAAAAAACACTTTCGCAGATAAAATCACTATAAATAAAGGATTTACTTTGAATTTTGTACAACCTTCACTATCTTTCGGATTCTAAAAAAAATAACCCTTACACATTGAAAAAGATGTTAGAAGAAAAGAATGATAACCTGCTTGAGGCAGATGGAAGTGCAGCAACCAATTTGCCGGAAATAATTCAAGCCGAAACAGAAGTTTTGGAAAAATTGGACGTCGTTGAAACAAGCAATGAAACCATTGCAGAACAAGTGGAAGAAGTTGCCGCCACAGTTACTGACGGAGAGTCATCGAGCAACAACACCATTATTGACGCCATTGTCGATACCAATGCCGAGGAAAGCGAAGACGAAACTCTCAAAGAGCGTCACGATATTCCAATGTTGGATTATGAAGCCATGTCTCTGGAATCACTTGTTGACGAATTGAAAAAATTGGTTACCAATGAAAAAGTGATGTCGGTAAAAGATCACATTGAAGAAATCAAGAAATCATTTTTGGCAAAATACTACCATCTTTTAGAAGAGAAAAAAGAAGAATTTCTTGTCGAAAACACGGATACAAATGAAGAATTTCAATACCATTCTCCATTAAAAACACAATTTGACCAATATTACACCCTATATAGGGACAATAAAAATACGCATTTCAAAAGCTTGCAAACCAACTTGAAGACCAATTTGGAAAACAGGTTGGCGATTGTCGAAGAATTGAAAGAGCTAATCAATCCGCAGGAAAACATCAAGGACACCTTGAAACATTTCAATGATTTAAGAGAAAGATGGAAAACTGCCGGACCAATTCCAAAAGACAAATACAACCACGTTTGGAACAACTACCATTTTCACGTAGAAAATTTTTATGATTATCTACATCTTGACAGGGAAGCGCGAGACCTTGATTTCAAACACAATTTAGAGCAAAAACAAAAAATTGTTGCCCGTGTGGAAGAATTAATCAACGAAGCCGACGTCAACAAAGCCTTCAGGGAATTACAGGATTTGCACAAAATCTGGAAAGAAGACATTGGTCCCGTTTCCAGAGAACACCGTGATGAAATCTGGAACAAATTCAGTGATTTGACCAAGCAAATGCACGACAAACGCGAGGTGTTGTTTGAAAATATGCGTGGAACCGAATTGGAAAATCTTGAAAAGAAAAAAGAAATCATTGCCAAAATTGAAGTCTTGGCCACCGAAAAAGTGAACGCCCATTCTCAATGGTTACAGCAAATAGAAAAAGTGGAAGCTTTAAGAACTGCTTTTTTCTCTGCCGGAAAAGTACCTTCTGAGGTAAACGAGGAAACTTGGGCAGCGTTTAAAACTGCTGTCAGAAACTTCAATTCTTTCAAGAATTCGTTTTACAAAGACATCAAGAAAGACCAAAACAACAACTTGAACAGAAAAACTGCTCTTGTTGCCAAAGCCAAAGAATTACAAGAAAGCACTGATTTTGCTGCCACAACTCCTATCATGAAGCAAATTCAAGAGGAGTGGAAACAAATAGGTCACGTGCCTAGAAAATATTCAGACAAAATATGGGCAGAGTTCAAAGAAGCCTGCAACCACTATTTCGACAAATTAAAAGAGCAGAAAAACGAAGAAAACAGCGAAGAAATTGAAGCTTTCGACAAAAAGAAAGCCTATCTGGAAACGCTTAGGGAATTTCAATTGACTGGGGAACACAAAACTGACCTGGATGCCATAAAAGCACATATTGAAACCTGGAAAAGCTTTGGAAAAGTTCCTTTTCCGAGAAGACACATTGAAGGAAAATTCAATAAAGTCTTGGATGCCTTGTTCGAAAAATTGAGTTTGAGCAAAAAAGACGGTGAAATGATGCGTTTCGCCAACAGAATAGATAGTTTGTCTGAAAACAACGATTCCAGAAAACTGGAAAATGAAAAGATTTTCTTAATGCGAAAAATTGACGAAATCAAGAACGAAATTTTCCAATTGGAAAACAACATCCAGTTTTTTACCAATACCAGAAATGCCAAAAAGGAAAATTCAATAGTATTGGAAGTGCGCAAAAACATAGAGAAACACAGAGAAGAAATGGAAATTTTAAAAGACAAGTTGAAACAAATCAGAAATTTGGGTCAAGCTTAAAAATTAAAACCTTTACAATACATCAAACCTCAATCCAGAATAGGAATTGAGGTTTTTTTATGAAAAAACATTCCAGAAACTTAAACTTTAACTTTCATTTATTAAAAAAAACAGGGTAAAGTTGCCTGTAAACTTTAAATTTGTAAAATGAATTGGATTCGGAAAACCATTATTTTCATTGGACTTTCAATAGTTTTTTTATTTGCCTTCAATGCGAATAAATCTGCTGTAAATAAAATCCAGCCAGCAAAAACCGATTCTTCCATTTCTGTTGACGGCATCCATTCTTCGGTTTTTATCCAGCCTCAAGCGAACAGTTCCTTTGCTTCGACTCAAAAAACACTGGATTTATCAGTTGCAAAATATTTTGAAAATTATCTGGTTGTCATTCCGGATTTAAAAGTCGTTACCTTTTTTGCCCCTTTCGCGAACCAAGACATCAACCGATGTGAAATGGTTTCACTCCTACTCTTTCCTTTCCATTATTTTTGGTGATTTAAAGCATTTATTTTCCACAATTAGAAGAAAAGAATCTTCTTTTCCGAACTAATATCAATCCGATATTCAGTTCCCTTTATGCTATATTCCAAATTCAAAAACAAAAAACAAATGGACACATCCGTAACCATAATAGGTCTTTTCATAACCATATTGATCGGAATTCCCATATTCTACGCTATGAGATCAAATTCAATCAACAAGACAAAGGTTCAAGAAATAAAGAAACAATTCAGCCAAAACAATCACTTCAATTTTGAATTGACCGCAACCCAAAACAAAAAAGTTCTGGCTTTGGACGAAAAAAACAAAGGATTCCTTTTGATGGATTTTAATTCGAAAGAAAATGAAATCGTGAATTTTATAGACTTAAATACCGTTGATTCCTGTAAACTATCGATTACCGCCGAAGGTAATTCCAATACCATCGTGAAAATTGAGTTTGAGTTCCAATACAAAAAAGACAAAAAAACAGAATCCATTTCGTTTTACAAAATCGAGAATGACCAAATGAATCAAGTCTGTTTGTATGAAGACCATCAATTGGCCAAAAAATGGAGGGAAATTATTCAAGTTTGCATTTCAAACTAACGCATAATTTCATGTTTTGATTATTAATTCGATAAAAGAGGCCATAAAAAAGCCTCTTTTTTTTTTGCTCAAAAGGCTTTACTTTTATATGATAATTATCATTTTAATTTTAACATTGCCAGTTTACTTTTGAATAATGAAAAAACGTATCTCTTATGAATAATTCTATCCTTCAAAAATATAATGTTCCGGGTCCGAGATATACGAGTTATCCTACTGTTCCTTATTGGGACGAAGATAATTTTACCCATGAAATCTGGATTGAGACCCTAAAAAGGTCTTTTGTTGAAAGTAATTCAAAAGAAGGATTGAGTCTATACATACATCTTCCTTTTTGCGAAAGTTTGTGCACTTTTTGTGGTTGCAACAAGCGAATCACGAAAAACCACGCCGTAGAAAACCCTTATATTGAAGCCGTTTTGAAAGAATGGGCTTTATACTGTGATATTCTTGACGAAAAACCCATCATAAAAGAAATTCATTTGGGCGGAGGAACTCCTACTTTTTTCTCGACACAAAACTTGGAAGACTTGATAAACGGTATTTTTTGTTATGCGGTAAAAGCCAAAGAGCACGAATTCAGTTTTGAAGGTCATCCCAACAATACGACTCACGCTCATTTGCAAAAACTGTATGATTTAGGCTTTAGAAGAGTCAGTTTTGGCGTTCAAGATTATTCCGAAAAAGTACAAAAAGCCATTCATCGCAACCAACCTTTTCATAATGTGGCCAAAGTCACTTTTTGGGCAAAGGAAATCGGCTATACTTCCATAGGTCATGACCTTATTTTTGGATTGCCATTTCAAGGAGTAGACGATATAATTGACACCATCGAGAAAACACATTCCCTGCAACCCGACAGATTGGCGTTTTATAGTTATGCCCATGTGCCGTGGATAAAAGGAAATGGACAACGTGGTTTCAATGATGAAGATATTCCAAAAGACGAAGAGAAAAGACATCTGTATGAAGTCGGAAAAGATTTGTTGGATGAAAATGATTATTATGAAATAGGAATGGATCATTTTGCCTTAAAAAGCGACAGCCTGTACGATTCCTTCAAAAACGGAAAATTGCATCGTAATTTTATGGGGTACAGCTCGTCCAAAACACAACTAATGATTGGTTTGGGAGTGTCTTCCATAAGCGACAGTTGGTATAGTTTTGCGCAAAACGTAAAAAGTCTGGAAGAATATTATGCCCTGTTGGAAACTGATCAATTGCCCGTTTTCAGGGGACATCTTTTAACCGAAGAAGACCTCATCATTAGAAAACACATTTTGAATATTATGTGCCAATTTGAAACTTCTTGGGAAGACAAAGCCAATTATATAGCTGAAATTCCAGAAATATTGGCCCAGTTGGAAGAAATGAAAAAGGACAGATTGGTCATTATCAAAAAGAATGGCATCCAGGTTACTGATGCCGGCAAACCATTTATCCGCAACATTTGCATGGCATTTGATTTGCGCTTGAAAAGAAAAACACCTGAAACACAATTGTTTTCGATGACGATTTAAAGAATTGTTTTTTAATGACAATTAGGAGTTGCCTGCACGAACAAGCTCATATCGGAAGGGGAAACATAAGGAATTCCCAAGCCCAAGCCTCTTAAAATAAAAGCTATTCCCACTGCCACGGCAACATAAGGAATAGCTTTTTGTATTTTATTTCGAACAGGAACCGTCAAAAATGACTGGAAATAGACCACGCTGCTCATCATTGGAACGGTACCCAAGCCAAACAACAGCATATACAAAACGCCTAAACTTTCGTTTTGCATCGCGATGGCTCCAAACAAGGCCACATAAACCATTCCGCAAGGCAGGAATCCATTAAGCAAACCTATAGTAAATAGGGATTGGTAACTTTTGTTTTTAAATTGTTTCCCCAAAGTGGACTTCACTTTAGAAATCAAGACAAAAACAGGTTTCGAAAAATTGTATCTAGCAAACACTTTCTCTGGAATCAAGATAACCAGAATCATTGCCACGCCAATAAATATGGATAATTTTTGTTGCATTCCGGCAAGATACAACCCTCTTCCCACCAAACCGAAAACCAAACCAATTGAGGCATAAGCCGTCAACCTCCCAATATGATAAGTCAAGATTTGGCTCACTTTTTTGGCTTGATTATCCCTGTCCACAGGCAACATCATGGCAATTGGGCCGCACATTCCGATGCAGTGAAAACTACTGATTAAACCGAAGAGAAAAGCGGTGTACAACATTGTTTTAAGTATTCTATGCCCAGTGTTTAGTTTTCAGTTTGATCCAACTGAAAACGACAACTAAAAGCCCTTTATTTAATATAAATAGTTTCTTTTGTCAAGTATTGTTTTCCTTCATATTGCCACTCCATATTGATTTTCCAGCGACCGCCCAGCAATCTTTTTTTAGGAATGTTCAAAGTGGAACCAGAAAGTGTAATTGGAACATTAAAATCAAATTTCATATTGGATGATCTGTAAAAAGCCACTGTACCTTTGATGTCTTTTGGAACAAAACTAGCTGGAAAAACAATTGTAACTCCTTCGGAATCATTCTTTATCTCTGGTTTTTGTGCTAAATCTTGGGCATTTTGAATTCTTTTCATTTCATCGCCAAATTTAGCGTCATGTTTGTAATACTCTTCCACCACCAATTCGTTATCGTATTTAGAATCAGATTGCACGCTGAAAACAAAATACAATATAAAACTTATAAATAGCGTAAAAGCAATTACAATTCCAGTACCCCAATTAAATTTCATCTTCATGTTTTTTGTTTAAAATTAATCAAAACTCCTCGGACTTAAAAAACTAGTCTCGCTAGTTTCAATTTTTTTATTTCCGTCATAAACGTCAATCTCCAATTTTGTTTTGTCGCTTTCCAATAGATATTGGTTGATCTCGATAAACAAGGTTCCGCTTTTCATTCCTTGTTTTGGAACTTTTAAATCTTGTTCGCCCACCACTTTTAAATTTCCTTTTATCCCGACCAATTTGAAGTGGATATCATTGAAATCATTGTTGGTTTTATTGATAATCTTGAACGTATAAATGTTGCTTATATTATCGCCTTTGTGCTGGAACAATTGCCCTGGAAGTCTCAAAATAACGGCTTCAACTTCGGTGCGCAAAAACAATAATCCAATTAAAATTCCAACCAAGATAAACAATATGGCTGAATACCCTTTCATTCTTGCCGTGAACTTGAACTTGGTTTTTTTCTCGATTTCATCTTCAGAAGCATAGCGAATAAGCCCTTTAGGCAAACCAACACCCTCCATAATGGTATCGCATTCGTCAATACAGGCGGTACAATTCACGCATTCGAGTTGCGTACCGTTACGAATGTCGATTCCTGTTGGACAAACGTGCACACATTGTTTGCAATCAATGCAATCTCCTTTTCCAGATGCCGCCCTATCCTCTTGTTTGTTGAATTTGGCTCTACCCACTTCTTTTTCGCCACGCACAAAATCATAGGCAACATTGATGGATTTGTCATCCAACAAAACTCCTTGCAATCTTCCGTAAGGACAGGCAATAATACAAACCTGCTCTCTAAACCAAGCAAAAATAAAATAGAAAATACCGGTAAAAATAAACAATGAAATTAAGGTGCTGACATGGTTTTCCGGGCCTTCTTCAATCATTTTGAATAATTCGTCGCTGCCTATAAGGTAAGCCAGGAAAATATTGGCGATAAAGAAGGAAATTATCAAGAAGACAGTCCATTTTAGTGCTTTCTTCCTTATTTTCTCGGCATTCCATTCTTGTTTTTCCAATCGAATTTGAGAGCCGCGATCGCCTTCGATCCAGAATTCTATTCGACGGAAAACCATTTCCAGAAATATGGTTTGCGGGCAAATCCATCCACAAAATATGCGTCCGAAGATGACCGTAAAAAGGATGACAAAAACAACACCGACGATCATGAAAATTACAAACAAGTAAAAATCTTGGGGCCAAAATGGAAATCCAAAAATATTGAATCTTCTTTCCATAACGTTGAACATCATGAACTGGTTGCCGTCAATCTTGATAAAAGGGTTCGCAATCAGGACAATCAGCAAAAAGTAACTGACCCACTTTCGATACTCATAAAATTTCCCGGAAGGCTTTTTGGGAAAAATAAATTTTCTATTTCCTTCCGCATCTATTGTTCCGATGGTATCTCTAAAAGCTTCGTCGGGTATCTTTGACATTGGTGTTGATTTTTTGTTTAATCATAAAATCTTTGTCAAAGACATTTACCCTGACAAAGATTTTAAAGATGAAACTATTGTTTTGCAAATAATTATATGGAATGTTTATTTTTTTACTGCCGTACTATCAGTTACCGCGGCAGAGGCAGCGGTAGTTTTTGGAGCTGCTGGATCTACCCAAACCTCTCCTTCTGTAGCTTTCGGATCTTTTGGATTAGTGCCTTGCAACGACAAAACATAACTGGAAACCAGTTGAATTTCTTTTGGTTTCATACCGCTTTTAGACCAAGCAATCATCCCTTTTCCGTCACGTCCACCATTTGTAACGGTATGAAAAACATTTTTGATTCCGCCACCCAAAATCCAATGATCATCGGTTAAGTTTGGCCCAATTTGTCCTCCACCATCGGCTCTGTGGCAAGCCACGCAATTAGTGGTATAAATTTCTTTACCGGCAGCCAAATCTGCTGCACCTGTCAGTAAAGTAACTGTTTTTTCGTCCATTAAATCCGGAGCATTTTTTTTGTATTCGGCAATATCAATTTGAGCCTGGGCCATCTCTTTTTTCAATTCCATTTCTTGGTTATCTGCTCCCATTATTTCAAAACGAACAAGATAAACCACGGAAAAAATAATACAAGCATAGAATAAATAAACCCACCAAGGCGGTAAATTGTTGTCCAACTCCTTGATACCGTCATAATCATGTTCCAACAAGAATTCACTTTCTTTCTCCAATGGCACCGATTGAGTCATTTTTTCCATCAAACCGCTAAACCAACTTTTTTCTTTGGATTCAACATTTTTGGCCAATTTCGCTTTTTGCTCCTCGGTCAGCAATTGATGAGTGATGGTGTCAACTGCTTTCATGGTTATTTCAATAGCTATCAACAGAAATAAAAACACGAATAAAAATAGCGAAACCATTGGAAACTTGATGAAAGCGGGTTGGTCTCCAGAGTCGATGAAATATTCCATGGCAGCAAAAACCGCAAAGAAAATAACAAGAACTCTTAAATATGGCGGGATTAATTTTTTCATTTTTTATAAATTTTTGAAAATTATATATTTAATTTTTTAATCGTTCAAAGGGATTTCACTTAGCTCGTCTATTTTCTCTTTTTTATAGGAGAAAACCCAAATGGCAAGTCCTACAAAAAAGGCAAAGAAAATGATTAAGGCCATAACCGGATAACTTGCGATACCTTCGATAGTTTCCATATTGTGTTTAATTTGTTCGAACATAACCTTGTTATTTTACTTTAATATCAGTACCCAATCTTTGAATATAGGCGATTAGCGCCACAATTTCTCTTTCGTTCATAGGAACAAATTTTTCCCCACGGGCTTCCGCTTTTTTCTTGCTGTCGTCATAACTTTTCACAAAGTCAGGATCACTTTTCAGGCTTTCTTCTATTTTGATGGCTTGAGCTCTCAAATCTTTATCAGCATTGGCAATTTGTGCATTGGTGTAAGGAACACCAAGAGAAACCATCACTTCCATTTTCTGTTGGGTTAGAGAAACATCCATTGCTTCATTGTCGAACAACCATTTATATCCTGGCATAATGGAACTCGCCGAAGTACTTTGCGGATTCCACATATGATTGAAATGCCAGTTATCGTTATACTTCCCGCCAACTCTCAACAAATCTGGACCTGTACGTTTTGACCCCCAAAGAAATGGGTGATCGTAAACAAATTCTCCTGCTTTGGATTGTGGTCCATAACGTTCCACTTCACTACGGAAAGGACGCACCATTTGAGAGTGACAACCCACGCATCCTTCACGAATGTATAAATCACGACCTTGCAATTCTAGCGGCGTGTATGGTTTTACGCTTGTAATGGTAGGAATATTGGATTTCACCATAATCGTTGGAACAATTTGAATAATTCCACCAATTAGAATGGCAATGACAGCAAAAATGGTTAATTGGATAGGTTTTCTTTCCAACCAAGCGTGATATCTCTCGCCTTTGATTCTGCCTGAGCTAATTTTTTGCAATTCTGGAGCTTCCGCCAATTCATCTTCGATGGTTTCTCCTGCTCTTACCGTTTGGATAATATTGTAAACCAACACAAACATTCCAACAAGATATAATGAACCTCCAATGGCTCTCATCCAATACATTGGCATAATCTGGGTTACCGTTTCAAGGAAGTTACCATAAGTCAAGGTTCCGTCTGGATTAAATTGTTTCCACATAGTGGCTTGGGTAAACCCTGCAACATACATTGGAAGTGTATAAAGTATAATTCCCAAAGTACCAATCCAGAAGTGGAAATTGGCCAATTTATTGGAATATAAAGTAGTTTTTGTCATTCTTGGTATCAACCAATAAATCATACCGAAAGCCATAAAACCGTTCCAAGCCAATGCTCCTACGTGAACGTGGGCTACTATCCAGTCCGTAAAGTGCGCAATGGCATTTACATTTTTCAGGGACAACATCGGACCTTCAAAAGTGGCCATTCCATAACCCGTGATGGCAACAACAAAGAACTTAAGAACAGGCTCTTGACGTACTTTGTCCCAAACCCCTCTCAAAGTCAACAGTCCGTTTATCATACCACCCCAAGATGGAGCAATCAACATTATGGAGAAAACAACCCCCAAATTTTGAGCCCAGTTTGGCAATGCAGAATATAATAAATGGTGTGGTCCAGCCCAGATATACAAGAATATCAATGACCAAAAGTGGATAATGGACAATCTATAGGAATACACGGGACGGTTGGCTACTTTAGGCACAAAATAATACATCAATCCTAAAAAGGGTGTAGTCAGGAAAAACGCTACTGCATTATGGCCATACCACCATTGAACCAAGGCATCCTGAACACCGGCATAAACAGAGTAACTTTTCATTCCGCTTACCGGCAGTGCCAAACTGTTGAAAATATGCAAAACCGCCACGGTGACAAAAGTGGCTATGTAAAACCAAATGGCAACATACAAATGGCGCTCTCTTCTTTTTAATATTGTACCGATCATGTTGATACCAAAAGCTACCCAAATTAAAGCAATGGCAATATCAATTGGCCATTCCAATTCGGCATATTCTTTGGAAGTGCTGTAGCCTAAAGGCAAGGAAATTGCCGCCGCAACAATGATTAATTGCCATCCCCAAAAGTTCAAGTTGCTTAAAAAATCACTGAACATCCTGGCTTTCAACAATCGCTGTAGGGAGTAATAAATTCCAGCAAACATGGCATTTCCCACAAAGGCAAAAATTACCGCATTGGTATGCAAAGGTCTCAATCTACCAAAACTCAACCACGAAATTCTGTCCGTCATATTTGGGAAAAGAAACATAGTGGCCAAAAGAAGCCCTACCAACATTCCCACAACACCAAAAACGATGGTTGCGTAAATGAATTTCTTTACAATTTTGTTGTCATAATAAAACTGTTGCATTTCCATAAATAATTATTTATTAATTGGTTTAAAAAATTTAAGGTCTAATTGGGTTTTCCTACTACTATAAAGTCGTTGGAGTTTCGATTTTAGGCTTTTCAACTTTGGGATGAATTAGCTCATCGTCAAAAAGCATACGGACTGAAGGGGTGTAATCGTCGTCGTATTGTCCTTTTTTTACTGCCAATATGAAAGCAATAAAAAAGATAATAGCGACTACTATGCTGATAGAAATAAGTAAATATATGACACTCATATTGTAAAATTACGTGAACAAAAATACTTTATTGTCTTTTTTCAAAATATGACATTTATCATATTTTGATTATTTGTTAAAAATAACAAAAAAAAATAATTTATAGTCCGTTTTTTACTTTAATCTTTTTGCATAAAAATTACTCATGATTGTCACAAAACTGACAATTGTAACTGTGCTTAAGGGCATTATGATGGCTGCGACCAACGGCTGCAGGTTTCCAGTTATGGCAAATGACAATCCCACGACATTATACAAGAGTGATAATGCAAAGCTCATTTTTATGGTCGAGATGGATTTTTGGGACAATTTCAAAAAATAATTCAGCTTTCTAAACTCCCCTGCATCCAAAATGGCATCGCAAGCCGGGGAAAAAACATTGACATTTTCAGAAATGGAGATTCCAATGTTGCTTTGCGCCAAAGCTCCGGCATCATTGAGTCCATCGCCAACCATCATCACGTTTTTGCCCTCTTCCTGCAACTTCTTGATGAATTCCAATTTTTGTTCCGGCTTTTGATTGAAGACCAATTCGGTTTGTTTTGGCAAAATACTTTCCAATGTATCGCGCTCGCCTTCATTGTCGCCAGACAAAACCTTGATTTGATAGTTGTGGCTCAATTGTTCGAAAAGATTCGCCAAACCTTCTCGGTATTGATTGTTGAAAATGTATTTTCCGCAATAGACTTCATTAATCTTGATGTGGACAGTCGTTTGTTGAATGTTGCCATCTTCCGACTTTCCCACAAAAGAAGCGGAACCAATTTGAACTTGATTTCCTTCAATGTCGGCTTGAATTCCTTTTCCAGTTATCTCCTCAAAATCATTGATTTTGTATCGTTTGCTTTCCGGTAAAAAGTCATACAACATCCTGCTTAACGGATGATTTGAAGCTCGAAGCACGTTTTTGACCAGTATCAAATTCTCCTCAGAAAGTTTCTTGCCTTCATAGGAAATATTCGATTTTTTGTTGGTGGTAATCGTTCCTGTTTTGTCAAAAACAATGGTATCTACTTTGGCCAACTGTTCGATGACCAAAGCATTTTTGAGATAGAATTTCTTTTTACCCAAAATTCGCAACACATTTCCCATTGTAAACGGGGCCGTCAATGCCAAGGCACAAGGACAAGCCACAATCAGGACGGCCGTGAAAACATTGAAAGCAATGTTGGCATCAATAAAAATCCAATAACCAAATCCCGCGAAAGCAATCAACAAAAGTATTGGCGTAAAATAACGACTGATGGTGTCCGTAATAGATTTGTGTTTTTGCTCGACCTCTTTCTGGAAAACGTCGTTGCTCCACAATTGCGTCAAATAGCTTTGGGAAACTGAATGCAAGACTTCCATTTCGATCACTTTGCCCATTTGTTTTCCACCGGCAAATACTTTATCACCTGATTTTTTGGTAATTGGAATCGCTTCCCCGGTAACAAAACTATAATCAATTTCGGCTTTTTCGGACATTAAAATCCCGTCAACAGGAATCAATTCTTGGTTCCTGATGAGTAGTCTATCTCCTTTTTGGATATCATAAACAGGAACACTTTCTTCGGAAGAATCAGCGTTGATTTTGGTAATTGCTATTGGAAAATAAGACTTGAAATCCCTTTCGAAACTCAAAAAACTATAGGTTTTGATTTGGAACATTTTCCCCAAAAGCATAAAGAAAATCAATCCCGTCAAGCTGTCGAAAAAACCGGAACCGTAGTCCATCACGATATCAAAAGTGCTTCGAATAAAAAATATGATAATTCCCAAAGCAATCGGAATATCAATGTTCAACATTCCAGACTTGATGCTTTTGTATGCCGAAACATAGTAACCACTGGCAGAATACAAGAAAGATGGCAACGACAAGGCGAATATCAACCATCGAAAAAACGGTCGGTAATTATCCAACCAATACTCTTTGACCTCAAAATATTCGGGAAATGAAAGCAACATAATATTGCCAAAACAAAAGAAAGCCAAGCCCAGTTTGTAAGTCAAACTTCTATCGACATTGTTCTTTCCCGTTTCGTAATTTTCTAAACTGATGTAGGGTTCATAACCAATGGAACTCAATAAATGAACGATGGTTTTGAGGGAAACTATTTCGGTATTATAGGTGATTCGGACCTTTTTCTCTGGAAAATTGACCTGAGAAGTGCTGATTCCTTTTTGAAGACGCTGCAGATTTTCGAGAATCCAAATACAGGAACTGCAATGAATATGAGGAATATTAAGGGAAACGATAGCCGTATTGTCTTCCTGAAATTCCAACAATTTACCAACAATGCCTTCGTTGTCCAAGAAATCGTATTTGCCTTTGATGTCAAGTGGCGTTGCCCCAGGAGATTTTTCGAAATCATAATAACAAGTCATGTCATTGAGACTGAAAATTTCATAAACAGTCTTGCAACCATTGCAACAAAAATCCTTTTCGTCAAAAATAATTCGCTCTTCTTTTATAATATCCAGTCCACAATGGAAACAATTTTGCATAAATATCAATTACTCATTTTACGGAAACAAATTTACTAACAGAACGAAATAAAAGTAATGATAATTGTCATATAAATTGTAAATTTGCCAATGTGATTAATCTTTTTTTTATGAGTAAATGTGAACAATGTATCGTTAGAGAACTTAGCTCCCTAAAAGCACTCAACAAAGACGAACTGTTAAGAATTGCTGAATGTAAAACTTCTAGAACCATAAAAAAAGGCGAACCCATTTTTGAAGAAGGTGATGTTGTTAACGGTGTTTATTGCATAACCTCGGGCATTTGCAAAATGTCAAAATTAAGTGCCAACGGAAAAGACCAAATTGTCAAGCTAATAAAAGCCGGAGAATTACTCGGACAACGATCGATGATTAGTGACGAACCCGCCAATTTAAGTGCAATAGCACTTGAAGACATGGAAGTTTGTTTTATTCCAAAAGCTGAAATCTTGAACTTTTTTGACACCAACAACCAGTTTTCGATGAATTTAATGAAGACAATTTGTGGCGATTTGAAGGAAACCAGCGATCATTTGGTTTCTATTTCCCAAAAAACGGTTAAAGAACGATTGGCAGAAACACTTATTTATCTTCAAGACAATTTTGGTAAAAATCCAGATGGTTCCTTGCACATCCAGCTTTCCCGTGAAGAATTGGCAGGAATGATTGGAACTGCCACCGAGAGTTGTATTCGTTTGCTATCCGATTTCAACAAACTGGGATTAATAGAACTAAGCGGCAAAAAAATCATTCTTAAAGACATGGCCAAACTCAAGAGAATTGCTGATTAAAAATCATAATTTCTTGGCTTCGTTCCAAAAAACATCCATTTCAGCCAAGGTCATTTCCATTAATGGCTTGCCTAATTCGCCTGCTTTGCTTTCCAGGTATTGAAACCTTTTGATGAATTTTTTATTGGTTCGTTCCAAGGCATCTTCGGGATTGATGTTCAAAAATCGGGCGTAATTGATCATCGAAAACAACACATCGCCAAATTCGGATTCCATTTTGTCTTGATTTCCCGCTTCGACCTCAACCTGAAGTTCTTCTAATTCTTCTTGCACTTTGTCCCAAACCTGATGTGGCTCTTCCCAATCGAAGCCTACTCCTTTTACTTTATCTTGAATTCTGCTGGCTTTGACCAATGCCGGCAAACTTCTTGGAACACCTTCCAAAACGGATTTTTTACCTTCCTTGAGCTTTAATTTCTCCCAATTTTGTTTCACTTCTTCCTCGTCTTTTACCACGACATCACTGTAAATATGCGGATGGCGATGGATGAGTTTGTCGCAAATTTCATTGCAGACATCGGCCATGTCAAAATCGTTGGTTTCACTTCCTATTTTGGCGTAAAAAACGATGTGCAATAACAAATCACCCAACTCTTTTTTGACTTCGTTCAAATCATTGTCCAAGATGGCATCACCTAATTCATAAGTTTCTTCTATTGTTAAATGGCGTAGCGTTTGCAATGTTTGCTTCTTGTCCCAAGGACATTTTTCGCGCAAATCGTCCATGATGTTCAATAATCGTTCGAATGCCTGAAGTTGGTTTTGTTTGGAGTTCATCGTATTTGGTTTTGTGTAAAAATAAGAAATCCTGTCAGGAAAACATCTTGACAGGATTAAAATATGTTTTAGAAAGCTTAAAATTACTCTTTCTTTGCTTTTGCTTTTTTGGCTGGAGCTTTTGCTTTTTCGGCAACCACTTCTTCAACAACACTTTCTTTAATTTCTTCGGCGTTTTCAATTTTTGGCTCTTCTTTAGAAACCAATCCTTTTGATTGAAGCAAGTTGTACCAATTCAAGACTTTCTTGATATCTGAAGGATACACTCTTTCTGAATCGTATTCTGGAAGAATTTCAGAAAAATATTCCACTAATTTAGCATTGTCTTCTTTGTGTGACAGAGCCGGCCCTTCATTTTCTTTGATGGCGATGTTTCGCATCACTTCGGTCAACGGTTTTTCTGCATCAACAGTGTAAATAGAGATTTCAGACAATAAACTCACGTTTACTTTCAATCCAACAGTACTTTTTTTACCGTCAAGCAATGATTCGGCTACAAATCCTGTACGAGTTTGAACTTTTAATGCAAACAACCCTGGTTTTCCTGAAATCGATAATATTTTTTCTAAATTCATTTTTAAGTCTTTATATTTTTAAATTTATTTTTTCTTGATTGACAATGTCATTGAACGTTTATCTTCCTTTTTTATTGTAAAATTTCATTCTGTAATCAGGTCTGGACTTGCCGTCCATAATGTTTTGCAATTTACTCTTGATTATTTTTTTCTTCAATGAAGAAATCAAATCAGTAAACAAAATGCCTTCGATGTGATCGTATTCGTGTTGTATCACCCTGGCAACCAAACCATCAAAAACTTCGGTTTTCATAATGAAATCTTCATCACAATATTCAACCGTGATTTTTTCGTGTCGGTAAACGTCTTCACGCACATCGGGAATACTGAGACAACCTTCGTTGAACCCCCATAACTCTCCTTCTTCTTTCACTATTTTGGCATTGATAAAAGTGCGTTTAAAGCCTTTTAACTGTTGTTGTTCTTCAATTGGAAGGTCCTCATCTTCGCCAAAAGGCGTGGTATCAATTACAAACAAACGAATGCTTAATCCTACTTGTGGTGCTGCAAGCCCCACTCCATAAGCATTATACATCGTTTCATACATGTTGGCAATAATCTCCTTCAAGTTAGGATGTTCTGGAGTTATCTCCTCGCCTACCTTTCTTAAAACTGGATCGCCATATCCTACAATTGGTAAAATCATTAGTGTTGTATTAAGTATTATCTACTGCCAATTCAAAATCTCTTTCTCCTTAATTTCAGTCCGCAAAAATAGTAAAAAAATATGCATACCATTATCCCAAAATTAATATTTAAATTTAGTTTAAGAAATCAAAGCCGTTTATTGTAGATAGATTAACACAATTCTTACCTTTGTAATTAACCAAACTAACATGATTGCAAAAATAAAAGACTTTACTCTAGGCACTAATTTCACCAACGCAATAAAAGCAGCGCTTTCTGCTGTTATTCCTGTATTTATATTTACTTATTTAGGAGATTTACAAACTGGTCTAATTATAGCACTTGGAGCTCTTTTTACCTTTCCAAGTGACACTCCCAGTAATTTAAAACATAAAATCAACGGAATACTTGTAACGGTCTTAATTCTTGCCAGTTGTAATTTATTGATCAATCTTACTTATCCTTACCCCTTTATTTTTTACCCCGTATTTGCTTCATTGGTTTTTATCCTTTCAATGCTTGCCGTTTACGGACAACGCGCCACCATGGTTGCTTTTTCGGCATTAATGACCATTTCCATTTCGTTTTCACATACGCATACAGGCTGGGAAATTCTGCGTCACACCGGGCTTTTCCTTGGAGGCGGTTTGTTTTATTTATTGGTATCCTTGATTTTCTACTACATCAATCCGCATCGTTATACCGAACTACAAATCGTGGAATGCATCAAACTGACCGCAAAATATTTGAAATTAAGAGGCGATTTATGGGAATTAAATTCAGATCGAAAAGAAATTACCCGAAAACAATTGCATCTTCAGGTGGAACTGAATGAGATTCACGAAAAAATCAGGGAGATTTTGGTTAGAAACCGAACTAATTATGGTTCATCGCATCAAAATCGAAAAATGCTGCTGTCCTTTATCACTTTGGTAGAAATAATGGAATTGGCTATTTCAACCTCTTTCGACCACAATAAATTGCATCAAAAGTTTGATGAACATCCAAAGGTTTTAATGACCTATCAAAGTTTGGCCTACAATTTGTCCAAAAATCTAAAGTCTTTATCCAAAAAAATAAGAAAAAGAAAAAGTTACACTCCAAAAAATAATTTAGTCGAAAATTTATATGCTTTTGAAAATGCCATAACCGAATACGAAAAAACTCTAGGAAAAACAGAAGCCTCGGAAGGCGTGCTTATGCTGACCAACATGTTGCATTATGCCGAAAAACAAGTCGAAAAAATCAAAACGCTTGAAAGAGCTTATACTTCCAACGTAAAATTAAAAGATCTTAAAGGAAGGGATAAAGATTTGGAGAATTTAATCACTCCTGACTATTATCCCCTAAACACTTTAGTTGAAAATTTTAGTTTCTCTTCGCTTGAATTTAGGCATTCGCTACGAATTACCACAACCTTGTTGATAGGATTCATCATTGGAAAAGTGTTGCCTTTTGAAAACGTGTATTGGATATTATTGACAATAGTTGTTATTATGCGCCCGGGTTATGGACTCACGAAGGAAAGAACGGCCAATAGATTTATAGGAACGCTCATTGGAGGTATTTTGGGCTTTGCCGTTTTGGCAACTGGTCCCAACACAACTATTCTTGGATGTTTAACCATTCTTTTTCTGATTTTGGGACTTACCTTTAATCCTTCCAACTATAAAATAGGGACCACATTCATAACCCTGCATGTTATTTTCATCTTTGCCATACTGAACCCAACCGATAATAATATTGTTTTGTATCGAGTTTTGGACACTTTAGTCGGTGCAACGTTGGCGATATTGGCAAATCATTTTTTGTGGCCTTTTTGGGAGTCGTTAAACACCAATGAAAACATCAAAAATTCGATCGAAGCCAACAGAAATTATTTAAAACAAATTTCTATTTTATACAATAGCAAAGAAGGTGTTAACGCCAAATATCGTCTAGCCAGAAATCAAGCTTTCATAGAAATTGGCAACTTGATGGCTTCTTTTCAAAGAATGTTGCAAGAACCCAAGTCCAAACAAGACAAATTGCAACAGGTTTATAAGTTCACGGTCGTCAATAATGCCTTACTTTCGGCTGCTGCTTCATTGGGTACTTATACACAATCACACAAAACGACGGAAGCCTCCGCATCATTCAATATCGTGTTTGACCGAATCATAAAAAATCTGGATTGTGCCATTTTACTATTAAAAAATGAAAACAAACCAGCTGAAACAGATGTACTAGTTGATGACATCTTCAACAACAGCTTTATCGAATTAAAAAAAATTAGGGAAAAAGAATTAATGCAAGGAACCGACATCGAAAGTGAAGAGTTCAAACTCAAAATGCAGGAAGCGCAATTGGTAATCGAACAATTGGTTTGGCTAACCAATTTATCCGAAAACATCATAAAAACAACAAAAGTTCTACTAAAACCCCAGCCACAAATCGAAACCAATCCTCTTAAAACATTTTTCGGGTCAAATAATCCTGAAGCATAATTGTTGCCGAAATTTCGTCAATAAGCGCTTTGTTTTGGCGTTGTTTCTTTTTCATTCCACTATCAATCATAGACTGGAAAGCCATTTTTGAAGTAAAACGCTCATCAACTCGAATGACTTTCATATCCGGAAAATGATTGGTGAAATGCGTCACGAATCCCTTGATGATGGAAGCACTTTCAGATGGTTGTCCATTCATTTGTTTGGGTTCGCCAATGAGAACCGCTTCTACCTTTTCTTTGGAAAAATAATCTTTCAAAAAATCAATGGCTGTGGCTGATGGAATGGTGGTCAAACCCGATGCAATAATTTGCAGTTCATCGGTAACGGCTATTCCGGTGCGTTTTTGTCCGTAATCTATGGCGAGTATTCTTGGCATTTATAAGGAGTCTTTATATTTTATAAAACCAAAGACGGAAACTATTTTCTTTTCAATATCAACCTCGTAAACAACCACATATCCTTTAAAAACATAATCTCTTATATTTTCATTTTCAAAATATCTTGATTTTTTGAAATGAAATGGTTGTTTCAAATCCTTTTTGATGTTTTTAAGTAAATCTTTCCTGAATTTTAATGCTGCTCGGGGCTTGTCTTTATAAATGTAACGAACTTGGTCTGTCAATGATTTTAGAAATTCATTCGAAATACTAACTATCCTATTCCGAAAATGTTTTGTCTAAAATTGCATCAACTTCATCAATCGAATACATCCTTTCAGTACCGCTTTTCAATTTAGTATAAGCGATTTCCAATTTTCTCTTATTTTCATCAAAATCGGAATCTTCCTGAACAATTTTCAATTCATCCGAAGAAAATGAACTCAATAATTCCAAGATTTTGGCTTTGATGTTGGGCTGAAATTCTAATCTAATGATTTCCATAATGAATCGATTTAAAGTACAAAGATATAACATTTTCCAATCGATTTTACTTTTGGCTTTTGCCTATAAAATGGTATATTTGCCAAAAATTTAACAAAAATGAACGAATTACAATCCATAATAGAACAAGCTTGGGAAAACCGTGCTTTGTTGCAAGAAACAAAAACTACTGAAGCCATTAGATCAGTTATTGAATTATTAGATTCAGGAAAATTGCGTGTTGCTGAGCCTGTTGGTGAAGGTTGGCAAGTAAACGAATGGGTAAAGAAAGCTGTTGTGCTATATTTCCCTATCCAAAAAATGGAAACATTGGAAGCCGGAATCTTCGAATACAACGACAAAATGTTGCTAAAAAGAGATTATGCCGAAAAAGGAGTTCGCGTGGTTCCTGGAGCATCTGCCCGTTACGGAGCTTTTCTTGCCAGCGGCGTAATCATGATGCCAAGTTATGTAAACATTGGTGCTTATGTTGATTCTGGAACAATGGTAGATACTTGGGCAACTGTTGGTAGCTGTGCTCAAATTGGTAAAGACGTTCACCTTTCTGGCGGTGTTGGAATTGGTGGTGTTTTGGAGCCTTTGCAAGCTGCACCGGTAATTATTGAAGACGGTGCTTTCATTGGTTCTCGTTGTATCATTGTTGAAGGAGTTCACGTAGGAAAAGAAGCCGTTCTTGGTGCCAATGTATGTTTGACCGCTTCAACAAAAATTATTGACGTTACCGGAGAAACTCCAGTGGAAAGAAAAGGTTTTGTTCCTGCTCGTTCCGTTGTGATTCCTGGTAGTTATACCAAAAAATTCGCTGCCGGAGATTTCCAAGTGCCTTGTGCCTTGATTATCGGAACTCGTAAACCTTCAACAGATTTAAAAACATCCTTGAATAATGCGTTGCGTGAATATGACGTTGCCGTTTAATATTATTTCATAAAAATATTGTACATTCCTCCCTCAAAAAGGGAGGTTTTTTTATACTATGAAAATACTAGTAATACAACAAAAAATGATTGGCGACGTGCTGGTAAGCAGCATTATTTGCAATAATTTGCGCCAAGCTTATCCTGATGCCCAAATCGATTATTTGGTTTACGAATCGACAATTCCAGTCTTGCAAGGCAATCCGAACATTGACAATGTGCTCTTGTTTCAGGAAAGACATCGCAAAAGCAAAAGAGAATTCCTGAATTTGGCTCTCGAAATTCGCTCTTTCCAATACGACTTGGTGATTGATGCCTATTCGAAATTGGAAAGCTGGCTGATTGTATTATTGAGTGGCGCCAAAAGAAAGATTTCCTATAAAAAATTTGGTCGCACTTTTTTATATACCGACAATGTTCCGTTTGCCGAATTTCCAAAAACAAATTTGGGCTTGGCCATCGAAAGACGACTTTCGTTGTTGGAACCACTTGACTTGAAAATTGAAGTTGACCCTTTTCCAAAGTTGTATGTTACCGATAAAGAAAATAAAGATGCACTTGTCCATTTTGAACATCATCACTTAAAAAAAGACCAAAAAACAGTTATGATTAGCCTCTTGGGTAGCGAAAAACTAAAAACCTATCCATTGGAATATATGGCGAAAGTGGTAGATTACATCGCCGACAATCAAGATGTGAATATTCTTTTCAATTATTTTCCAAAGCAAATTAACGATGCCAAAATCGTTTTTGATGCTTGTAAACCCTCCACTCAAGAAAAAATTTATTTTGATTTGTTGGGCAATGATTTGCGCTCTTTTATTGCGATAATGAACAATTGCGATTTGATCATTGGCAACGATGGCGGAGCAATCAATATGGCAAAAGCTTTAGGGAAATCCTCTTTTATTATTTTTTCGCCTTGGATTGAAAAGAAAATTTGGGCCACTCTCGAAGATGGCGTACATCACATTTCAGTACATTTGAATGATTTTAAACCCGAATTATTAGCCACGAAAACAGAAAAAGAGCTCAAAAAAAATGCGCTTTCTTTGTATCAAGAATTCGAACCCGACTTGTTCAAGGATAAAATTGAATTGTTTTTGAAACAGAATCTATAAAATTAAGCCTTCCAGAATTTCAATTTCTTTTTCAAACGTCTTTTTTTGGCAAAACGCTCTTGAAAATCATTGGTGTAAAACCACATTTTTTCAAAAATAGCCGCTTCCGTTTGAGCTGGATATAATTTGGAATATTCGTTGCTCATCAGGGCAATCATTTCCTTTTTGGGAGTCAAATGACTGAGGTTTTTCATTCTGGAATCAAAATCCATGTTGTCGTGAAAATTCATTCGATTCAAATCGACCAAGAAGAAATCGTAATTTCCTTGGGCATTTTTTTTAATCAGGGTATTTCCTGGAGAATGGTCTAAAAACTCGATTCCTTTTTCGTGCAAATCGAATGAAAACTGGGTAAATTGTCTTAAAATGTTTTCGTGATCTGGAAAATCAGGAATTTCGACCAATTCCCTATAAGTCAAATCACACTGAAGATGTTCGCTCACATAGTAACTATCCTTTAGTCCGATGAAATCTTGGTTTTCGAAATAAGCAATGGGTTGTGGCGTTCCAATTCCTTTTTCCAATAAAGTGGTGGCATATTCAAAAGAACGTCTGGCTTTGGATTTCCTGAAATATTTGTAAGCAATCTTATTGACTAAATGTGGAATTTTGAAGGATTTCACATTGATGGTTTTGCCTTCTAATTCAAATAGCTTGATTTTATTTCTTTTCCCATCCCCAAAAAGAATCCCGGTGGAGTTGAAGTTTTTTATGACAGAAACAATTTCCTTGTCCGCTATTTCGAAAAATGGATTAATGGTAAATTTCATCAAATGTATTTGTTAATGACTGACAAATGTAAGTATTGCATTTTACTAAAACAATTCTATCACAAATACTGATTGATACCCCGACTAATCCTTACCGTTTTATTTTTTATGGTTTCATTTTGTATTTTGTCGTTCAACTCAAAATTTTGTTTCGAATTAATTTTATGATGAATGTGAAATACAATTGCGGCATACCTTATCCTTTTTGCTTTTACTCCATTATTGCCCATACGAATGACTAAATCCGAATCTTCTCGTCCCCAACCTTCAAAATCTTCGTTATAGCCGTTAATTGCAATAATATCTTCACGCCAATACGACACATTACAACCCCTGAATTTCTTGGATATCCCTTGGTGTTTTTTATAGAATTTAGACAAAAATGGAAGGTGTAAACTTCTTGTTTTATTTTTAATCTCTTTTGAAAATAAATTAAAATTAGTTTTCTTTTTTTGAAAAACATCAACCACAAAATCTGGCAAAACATTGACCCTGGAACCATAGAGATACACCCCTTTTTGAGCTTCATTCAAATGGTCTTCAATAAAATTTTTATGCATAATGCAATCTCCATCGACTTGAATAATGTAGTCCGAATTAGTCTGGGCAATAGCTTTATTTAAAATTTTTGATTTTCTAAAACCAATATCTTCTTGCCAAACATGATGTATCGGAACATGACTTTTTTGAGTAAATTGTTCGATGAGTAATTTTGTTTCATCATTTGAACCATCATCTGCAATAATAATTTCATCGGGCATTTGTGTTTGAGACAAAGCACTTTTCAATACTAATTCAAGAGCTTCTGTCCAATTATAAGTAGATATTAATAGGGCTGATTTCATTATTTTAATATGTGGATTTCTACAGATTTCATTTTTCCATACATTGGATATGGATTAAAAAGGGCAAATTCATATCACTATCTAAACAAGAATTTAAACCATTGTCCGAAGTTTTTCTTTAAAATATAAAAATCCGAGGGAACCGCTTTAGACAAATCTAAATTTTCTTCAACCTCTTTGATGGTAGTTCCTTTTACAAATGCCAATTTTTTCCATTTTTCCGGTTCCAAATAGAAGAAATTCTCCATCGATTTATAATTATCTTGATTGACGGTTTCCCATTTCTCCAAGAACTGTTTTTTATTGATATCTACATTGTGTCCCCAATTATCCAATTTGAATTCAAGTTCCTCCCTTGTCCTTGACAAACATTCATGAAGTATTAATCCCCTAAAATAAATTATTCTTTGGCGTGTTTGTCTTCCCACTTTATAACTCGGAAAATTCGTGGCCAGTAGTTGTTTTGATGACTTTTCGACAAACAATAAGCCTTCGTCAAGCCTTTTATATAAATTGATTAAAAATGGAGAAATTTGAACTGGCGTTTTCTCTGGATTCTTCAAGAAATGATTTTTTGACCTTAAAAATGCTACGAACGATTTAAAATCCAAAAAATATTCATCGGCATCAATTTGTATTAGCCAATTGCCAATTCCCATTTTTTCCGCGAGCATTTTTCGTTCCCGCACTTCACATTGCATGGTTGTCAGGGTTGGGACATAGAACTCTTCTTCAAAAAGAACTATTTTATTGTCTACGTCAAAAGTCTTTATCCAATCAAAAAAATCAGGATTAATATCGATAGCATCTCCTTTCCAGGTTTTCCTGTTTTTATCGATAGCCAAAAAAATGGTGTCTGACTCTTTATATATGGTTGGCAACGAATTTTTTAATAATTCATAATCATACGAAACCAAATAACCTACTTGTATTTTTCCTGACATTGATGCTGTATAAAATTTGTTGCAATTTACTAATTAATATCTACTTTTGCGAAATGAAAAATGAATACGATTATTTAATTGTTGGGTCAGGACTTTTTGGAAGCGTTTTCGCCTACGAAGCAACAAAAGCAGGAAAAAAATGCTTGGTAATTGACAAAAGGGAGCATATCGGTGGAAATGTGCATTGCGAAAACATTGAAGGAATCAATGTTCATAAATACGGAGCCCACATCTTTCACACCAATGACAAAACTTTGTGGAATTATGTGAACCAATTTGTGGAATTCAACAATTTCACGAATTCACCTATGTCATTATCCAAAGGGAAATTATACAATTTACCCTTTAATATGAATACCTTTTACCAACTTTGGGGTACCAAAACTCCCCAGGAAGCCAAGGCAAAAATCGATGAACAAATCGCTATTTACGGAGTAGAAAACCCGAAAAACCTGGAAGAACAAGCATTAAGCCTAGTCGGAAAAGACATTTACGATCATTTCATCAAAGAATATACTGAAAAACAATGGGGCAGAAAAGCGACTGAATTACCCGCTTTCATCATAAAAAGGCTTCCCGTAAGATTCACTTTCGACAATAATTATTTTAACGATACTTATCAAGGAATTCCCATTGGCGGATACAACAAACTAATCGAAGGATTACTGGAAGGCATCGAAGTTGCAACAAAAACCGATTATTTTTCAGACAGGGAGAAGTTCAACAAACTATCCGACAAAATAGTCTATTCAGGAAAAATAGACGAATACTTTGATTACAAATTGGGCGTTCTGGAATACCGATCGCTTCATTTTGAAAATGAAATTCTGGAAACCGACAATTTTCAAGGAAATGCCGTTGTCAATTATAACGATGCCGATTATGATTATACAAGAATCATAGAACACAAGCATTTTGAATTTGGCAAACAAAATAAAACAGTCATCACAAAAGAGTATCCGCAGGAATGGAATCCGGGCAAAGAAGCTTTTTATCCCATAAATGACGCCAAAAATCAATCCTTGTTTGATGAATACAAAAAATTATCTTTGGAGGAAAAAAACGTGATTTTTGGTGGTAGACTATCGGAATACAAATATTACGACATGCACCAAGTGATTGCTTTGGCATTAACAAGATCAAAAAAAGAATTAGAAAATGGTTAAACTTTTTATAGTTACTCACAAAGAAAATCCTTTACTGTCCAATGAATTGCTCATCCCAATACAAGTTGGAAATAACGATGACATTACAGAAACTATATTAAGAGACAACACGCTTGACAACATATCCGACAAAAACAGTAATTATTGCGAACTGACGGCTACTTATTGGATTTGGAAAAACATAAAAGATGCCGAATATGTAGGCATTTGTCATTATAGAAGGTATTTTAATTTCTTTAACCCTTTTTATAATTTAAAACCCTCTGCCCAGAAAAAAATCAAGATTGCCGATTTCAAGAAAACCAAAACATTCCATTCTGGTGCGGAAAAGATGCAGAATAAAATTACTTCCATTTTAAAAAATCACGACATCATTCTTGGCCGTCCCTATAAATTCAAAAACACGACCCTGACCGATAATTTCTGCCATGGCCACAGAAAAAGTGACTGGGATTTAACCAAAAAAATAATTGTCGAAAAATATCCCGAATACGAACAAAGCATAATCAAGCATCTGGATGAAGGCGTATTATTTCACATGGGCAACATGATGATTTGCTCCAAAGAAAAATTCGATGCATATCAAACCTGGTTATTTTCGATATTATTTGAATTGGAATCCAAAATTGAAATTCCAAAAGACCAATACCAAGCACGTATTTTTGGTTTCATTTCGGAAAGACTCATCAATCTGTACGTATATCACAATAATTTCAAAATCAAGGGAATCCCTTCCTATAGAATAATCGATTTATAATGAACGAAGAAGTCCACAAAGCATTCGAAATAATACAGCAAGGCGGAATTATCCTTTACCCTACTGATACCGTGTGGGGAATTGGTTGCGATGCCACAAATCCTGAAGCTGTTGCCAAAATCTACAAACTCAAACAAAGAGCCGAAACACAATCGATGATTTGTTTGATGAACGGCGAAAAAATGTTGTACAACGTTTTCAAGGATATTCCAGAAGTGGCTTGGCAAATTATGGATTTATCCGAAAAACCAACTACCTTGATTCTTGACAATCCAAGAAACGTGGCAGCCAATCTTATCGCCACCGACAACACTCTTGGAATTCGAATCGTCAAAGAACCTTTCTGTTTCAAATTGATGGAACGAATGAAAAAGCCGTTGGTTTCCACCTCGGCAAATATCTCTGGACAACCCACTCCTATCGCCTTCAAAGATATTAGTCCCGAAATTATAAAAGGAGTTGACTATGTTGTAAATTTGCACCACGATAAAATTGCCGGAAAACCTTCTACAATCATAAAATTGACGAGCGATTCTCAGGTAAAAGTGATAAGGAAATAGGATTTTTACCGCAAATTCGCAAATTATTTTTTTACTTATATGGAAGAATACATTTATAAAGATGAAAATTACAAAATAGTAGGTATTCTATTTGAAGTACACAAAAATCTTGGAAAAGGATTTTCTGAAATTGTATACAAAGATGCTATTGAGTATGAATTTCTACAACAAGACATTCCATATCAACGAGAAAAAGAGTTTTCAATTAACTATAAAGACACCACTTTAAAACATAAATTTTACGCAGACTTTGTAGTTTACGATAAAATTATTCTCGAAATAAAAACCGTCGATTGTTTCAACAACAGTCATTATAATCAATGTTTAAATTATTTAAAAGTCTCAAAAAACAAATTGGCAATACTTGCTAATTTCAATTTAGTTTCTTTAGAATACAAACGCATCATAAGTTCAAAAAATTAATTTGCGAATTTGCGGTAAAAATTATGAATTACAAATCAGCCTTAAATAATAAAATATTCGAAGTCATCTCTCGAGCTTCCCAAGAACTTAATCTCGAAAGTTACGTGATTGGCGGTTTCGTGAGAGATTTAATCCTTGAAAGGGATTTTAAAAAAGACATCGACGTTGTTGCCGTTGGAAGCGGAATAGAATTAGCCCTAAAAGTTTCGGAATTATTGCCCAACAAACCAAAAGTCCAGGTTTTCAAAACCTATGGAACGGCAATGTTGCGTTTTGAAGACACCGAAATCGAATTTGTGGGCGCACGAAAAGAGTCCTATAACCTCGACAGTCGCAATCCTGTCGTGGAAAACGGAACTTTGGAAGACGACCAAAACCGTCGTGATTTCACCATCAATGCATTGGCTTTGTCATTAAACAAGGATAATTTTGGCGAATTATCAGATCCATTCAACGGATTGGAAGACCTGAAAAACAAAACCATCAAAACTCCGCTCGATCCCGATATCACTTTTTCCGACGATCCTTTGCGAATGTTGAGAGGAATTCGTTTTGCCAATCAATTGGGATTTGAAATTGAAGAAAAATCATTGCAATCCATTACCAAAAATGCAGACCGAATCAACATCATTTCTGGTGAAAGAATTGTCGATGAGTTGAATAAAATCCTTTCAACCGACACGCCTTCAGTTGGATTTTTATTGCTGTACAAAACCGGACTCTTGGATATCATTCTTCCTGAATTAACTGCTCTAAATCAAGTGGAAGAAATTGAAGGCCAAACGCATAAAAACAATTTCTACCACACCCTGGAAGTAGTCGACAATATTTGCCCAAATACGGATGATGTTTGGCTGCGTTGGGCCGCATTGTTGCACGACATAGGCAAAGCACCAACCAAACGTTTCAACAAAAAACAAGGCTGGACTTTTCACGGTCACGAATTCCTGGGTGGAAAAATGGCCAAGAAAATCTTCGAAAGATTAAGAATGCCGTTGAACCACAAAATGAAATTTGTGCAAAAAATGGTGATGATGAGTTCGCGTCCCATCGTGCTTTCACAAGATTTGGTTACCGATTCTGCCGTTCGACGCCTGGTTTTTGATGCCGGTGAAGACGTGGAAAGCTTGATGACTTTGTGTGAAGCCGACATCACGACCAAAAACCCCAATAAATTCAAGAAATACCACCAAAATTTCGAGATTGTCCGCAAGAAAATAGTGGAAGTGGAAGAACGCGACCAAGTTCGTAATTTTCAACCGCCTATTTCCGGCGAAGAGATTATGGCGATTTTCAATTTGCAACCTTCCCGAGAAATTGGAGTACTGAAAGAAGCCGTGAAAGAAGCTATTTTGGAAGGTGAAATCCCGAATGAATATCAGGCAGCTTATGATTTTGTATTGAAGCGTGGAGCAAAATTAGGCTTGAAGAAAGTTTAAATAAAAAAATGATGGATACTTTAGTAGTATTTTTTTAATTTTATTTTTAATAATAATCATATTATCAATTTTCATATTTATAAAAAGATTAAAAAAAATTGGAACTAATCATTTCATATACAAATTAACATTTACCTTATCCTGTTTTGTCTCTGTTATAACAATATTAATGTTTTATTTTATTTTTCAAAATGGTGTTTTAATCGATTTATTTAAGCTAAAAATTGACATTGACAGCTATACAAATAGAATCACATCAATGGCAATAGTCATGATTTTAAATATAATTGTGAATTTTTATCTATCAAAATTTTATTCAAAAAGGATTTACTTAAAGGAAACTAGAAAAACAGACGAAATCGAATTAATCGGAAAAGAATGAAAAAAGAAAACAAAGCCGTAATTATCTGGCTACTTTCAGGTTGCTTACTATTGTTTATAATGGTTGTGGTTGGTGGAATCACCCGATTGACCAATTCAGGATTATCAATGACCGACTGGCATTTAGTCACAGACACTTTTCCTCCGTTAACCGAAGCCAAATGGCAGGAAACATTCGAACAATACAAGAAATTTCCGGAATATCAAAAAATCAACGTTCACAATGATTTCCAATTGGATGATTATAAATTCATCTATTTTTGGGAATGGTTTCACCGATTTATAGGACGAATTATTGGATTGGTATTCCTCATTCCTTTTGTCTATTTTCTCATTAAAAAAAGACTTTCAAGCGAAACCCTAAAAAAATGTGTGGTGTTGCTTGGAATGGGTGCTTTTCAAGGGTTTTTGGGTTGGTTTATGGTACGAAGCGGCTTGATTGACAATCCAGACGTGAGCCATTTCAGGCTTTCCTTGCACTTGACATTTGCCTTTATCACATTTGCTTACACGCTTTGGGTTGCCCTGGATTTGATTTATCCCAATCGAAATGAAGCCATACTTCCACTACGAAAAATTGCTAGATATACGTTGGTATTTCTGCTATTGCAAATCATCTACGGTGGTTTCGTGGCTGGATTGAATGCTGGTTTAATTCACAACCATTGGCCTTTGATGAGCGACGGACAATTTCTTCACGAAAGTGTTGTTTTAGAAAAAGACTCTTGGTTATTAAGATTGACTGAAGGCAAAAGTGGAGTGCAATTTGTACATCGAACTTTGGCTTATGTTGTAGTTGGATTGATATTGCTCCTGGCTTTCAAAAGCCATAAATTTTATTTAAATGACAATCAAAAATCAGGAATAACCGCCTTGGTAATCCTAGTGATTTTACAATTCAGTTTAGGCGTTCTCACATTGCTTTACAGCGTTCCACTTTGTTTAGGATTAATCCATCAAATAATGGCTTTCTTTTTGCTTACGGCAATGACATATACTTTGCACCGATTGTCGAAATAACACTTTCAAAAGTAAATTATGAAAAAACTACTGCTCCTGTTCTCCATATTCTTCTTGTCAAACCTTTGTGCTCAATCAAAACCAAATCCAATGATTGTCATTGATGCAAAGAAAATAGGATTCATGCAAGATATTAACGAGCAAATGCAAGCCTTAAACCCAGATGATATTTCTACTTTGACCGTGTATAAAGATTCCTTGGTATGCACAAAATATGGTTCGAATTCTGGAGCAATAATCATTACAACCAAGAAATTTATACTGGATACATTTTATAAAAACAACATTGAAAATTCTCCTCTAAAAGAAAAAATAAAATCGTCGGATGATTTACTGAAAATTGGAGTTGTAACCGATCATCCTGAAAGCAAAAATCAACCGTATGATGAATTGTACCAATACATTGACACCTATACCATCAGCGAAAAAATAAAAAAAGTAGCCCAAATAACTTATTTAAATCCAGAAGATTCCATCAAAATAAATCCCGAATGGGTCAATGGAGCCATAGAAATTGCTGCAGAAATTGAATAAAAATCATTAAATTACACCTGACTATATTGTCGTATCCTACTTGTACATCCATAAATGTCTAAACTTGCTACCGAAGATGAATTTCTAGATTTGTCGGATTACGGAAGACCGATTGCAAAACTGTTTGCCAATCAATTAAAAAACACCCCATTTACGCCCATTCACGTCACTTTGCTTTTTGGCATTTGTGGTTTGATTGCCATATATTGCATTTTGCAAAATCACTACTTTTTAGCCAGTTTTTTCATCATTCTAAAATCGATTATTGATGCTGTTGACGGCGAATTGGCTCGAATAAAAAACACGCCTTCCTACGTTGGAAGATATCTCGACAGCGTGTTTGACATCATATTGAACTTCCTATTTTTAATGACGATTTGCCTTGTGTCCAAAACCTCATTTTGGATGACGTTATTGGCGTTTTTTTGCATCCAATTGCAAGGCACTTTGTACAATTATTACTATGTGATTTTGAGAAACAAATCAATTGGCGGAGACAAAACCAGCAAGATTTTTGAGGATAAATCACCTCAAGCTTTGCCTGGGGAAACTCAAAAATCAGTGGATATTTTGTTTGGGATTTACACCATCGTTTATGGCCTTTTCGACAAAATAATTCACGTTTTAGACAACAAGGCACACACGGTAAAATCCTTTCCAAACTGGTTTATGACATTTGTTTCTTTATATGGATTGGGTTTCCAATTACTGATTATTGCCGTTATGTTGCCTTTGGGATGGATAGAAATGATTGTTCCTTTTTTTATTGGCTATTCCGTATTCATCTTTGTTTTGATAGGCATCAGGAAAGGTTTCATAAAATAACAAGCAAAAAAACTCCTAAATATCAAAAGAGAATTATACAATTCGCTGTTTTATTTTAGGTTCCGTTCGGAAAAATCCAAAATAAAATTCCAAAAGCCGTATCCACAGGATAGTTAATCTGAAACCATTTTCTATTTTTGGTATTAAACTTGATAGGTACAAGTTGGAATTTTTAAAACCACATTTCATGAAAAATAAAGTTGTTCTCCTTTTTTCTCTTTTTATCTTGCTGCAAAATAGCGTGGCACAAACCAACAAAAACATTTTCCCCGACGGAACCCCTATTCCAAACTGGTTTCTCGACGCTTCGAAAATACCATTGAAAAGTTTGGGCAAACAATACGTCATCACTGCTTTTGGTGCCAAAAAAAACAGTACAGCCATACAAACCCTTGCCATCCAAAAAACGATTGACCAAGCAGCCAAAAATGGTGGTGGTGTCGTGGTAATTCCCAAAGGGACATTCTTCAGCGGAGCATTGTTCTTTAAACCCAAAACCCATCTTTATGTGTCGGAAGGCGCAGTCTTGAAAGGTTCGAACAACATTGCCGATTATCCAAAACAAGCCTCAAGAATGGAAGGTCAAAACCTGGATTATTTTGTGGCACTTGTCAATGCGTATGGTGTGGACGGTTTTACCATCAGCGGAAAAGGAACCATCGACGGCAACGGACTCAAATATTGGGAAGCTTTTTGGCAACGCCGAAAAGAGAATCCTAATTGTACCAATCTGGAAGTATCTCGTCCGCGTTTGGTTTTCATTTGGAACTCGAACAACGTGCAATTACAGGATGTCAAGTTACACAATGCCGGTTTTTGGACCAGCCATTATTACAAATGCAACAACGTAAAAATTATCGATTTGCATATTTATTCTCCATACGAACCCGTAAAAGCTCCAAGCACCGATGCCATTGACATTGATGCCTGTTCCAATGTCTTGATAAAAGGATGTTATATGTCCGTTAACGACGATGCCATTGCGCTTAAAGGCGGCAAAGGACCATGGGCCGACAAAGACCCTTTGAATGGAGGAAATTCCAATATTCTTATCGAAGATTGTGAATTTGGATTTTGTCACGCCGCATTGACTTCTGGAAGTGAGGCCATCCACAACAAAAACATCTTGATGCGAAACTGTCACGTCAACGAAGCCAAACGCCTCTTGTGGTTAAAAATGCGTCCTGATACCCCACAAAAATACGAATACATCACGCTTGAAAATATTAAAGGACAAGCTTATAGTTTAATCTACGTTAAACCTTGGACACAGTTCTTTGACATGAAAGACCGCAAAGATACTCCGGTTTCTTATTCCGAGAATATCACGCTAAAAAACATCGACCTGAAATGTGACGTCTTTTTTGACATTGCCATCAACCAATATGTGAAGCTAAAAAACTTCACTTTCGAGAATCTAAACATTGAGACCAAAAATTCGGCCATCGACAAAAGTATCGTCAACGGATTTACTTTGAAAAACGTGAAAGTGAACAATGTTTTGGTGGAGTAATAAAAAGTAAAATAATCAAAAATTAATTTTTTATAAAAATATTCTTTACATTTACTAAAGTGAAAAACCGAAAATTAATCTTTAAAAATACATACCATGGCTAAAAGTCAAGACGCAAAGAAAACCGTAAAAAAAGAACCTCTGAAAACCGCCAAGGAAAAGAAAGAGGAGAAAAGAGAAAAGAAAAACAGTCCGAAAAGGGATTAGTTTGCAGGTCACAGATTGCAGGTGACAGAAAAAAAGCAGTTTAAAATGATTCCTTTCATTTTTAAACTGCTTTTTTATTTATGCCAAATTACCTGATTTCTTATGTACTAAAATCTGCAACCTGAAATCTGATTACTACTTCACAGGAATGTTCTTCAAAATTTCCAGAACAAAATTCCAGAATTTTTGGGAAGATTTTATGGAAGCCCTTTCGTCTGGCGAATGTGCCCCTTGAATTGTTGGTCCAAAAGAAATCATGTCCATATCAGGATAATTCGTTCCCAGAATTCCACATTCCAAGCCGGCGTGACAAGCCACTACTTTAGGTTTTTCCTTGTTTTGTTTTTCGTAAACATGAACCAAAATATCCAAAATTTCAGATTTCACGTTGGGTGTCCAACCCGGGTAAGAACCTGACAAATTCACTTCGCAACCGCATAATTCAAAAGCAGAACGCAAGGCATTAGCCAAATCAAACTTGGACGTTTCCACAGAAGAACGCGTCAAGCATCCAATGGAAATTTCGCCATCCTTGATGATTACCCTTGCAATATTGTTGGAGGTTTCCACCAAATCTTCCATATCGGCCGACATTCTGTAAACACCATTGTGTGCGGCATAAATCGAACGGATAATTCCTTCCTGTACGCCCAAATCCATTACTTTATTCGGCAAATCGCTTTTCACGATTTCGATGGTCAAGTTTGGTTCGGTGGTTTTGAATTCCGTTTTGATGTCGTTGATGATTTCCTGCATGTCAAAAACATAGGCTTCGTCATACATTCCGGCTACGATGACTTTGGCAACGCTTTCTCTCGGAATCGCATTGCGTAAACTGCCACCGTTGATTTCGGAAACTTGCAAACCATAGTTTTCGAAAGCATCAAACAACAAACGGTTCATTATTTTGTTGGCATTGCCCAAACCTTTGTGAATATCCATACCGGAATGTCCGCCATTCAAGCCTTTTACTGTTATGGTATAACCAACGGAACCTTCGGGAGTTTCTTCTTCATAATACTCTCTTGTTGCCGTAACATCGATTCCACCTGCACAACCTATGTCTATTTCATCGTCTTCTTCGGTGTCCATATTCAACAGGATTTCGCCTTTAAGGATTCCTCCTTTTAGATTCAAAGCTCCCGTCATTCCAGTTTCTTCATCGATGGTAAACAAGGCTTCAATCGCTGGATGTGCAATTTCTTTGCTTTCCAAAATCGCCATAATCATCGCCACGCCAAGACCGTTGTCGGCACCAAGCGTGGTTCCACGAGCGCGAACCCAGTCGCCGTCAACATACATGTCAATTCCTTGTTGGTTAAAATCAAAAATGGTATCGGCATTTTTTTGGTGCACCATGTCCAAATGTCCTTGCAGGACAACGGCTTTACGATTTTCCATTCCTGCCGTGGCCGGCTTGCGGATAATCACGTTTCGGATTTCGTCTTCAAAGGTTTCCAATCCCAATGAATTTCCAAAGTTTTTGATAAACGCGATTACGCGATCTTCTTTTTTTGATGGACGCGGAACGGCATTCAAATCGGCAAATTTGTTCCAAAGTGCTTTGGGTTCCAGATTTCTTATTTCTTGGCTCATTATATATTATTTGTTTTTTGATACAGATTTTACAAAAAAAATACAGATCATGTTTTGAAAAAATCCAAAACAATTATCTGCATAAAAATTAGAATGGACGATGATATTTAATTATTTAAATCACTGGCTCAATAAAAATCCTCTTCTTCATCATCAATAAATTCATACGATTTTAAGTTTGAAACAAGTCTTTTATTAGCTCGTGATTTTTTTTTATCATCGATTGTGCTTTCCAAAAAATTCACAAAATTTAACGCTTCCTGAATTTTGGAGTCTGGAAATTGTCGCAATTTTTCGATAGTTTTAATAATAAGTTCTTCTCTTGACATCGCTTTTGAAGTATTTAAGTTTCAAAAATGGAATTCCTTTCAAATTTACAAAAAAAGAAAGTGCGCTTCTATTTTAATTGTTATTTTTATGCCAAAAGTAAAACCGTGAAAAAAAAGCATATTCTTCCCTTATTTCTCCTAATTCAAATTCTGTTTCTGAAAATAATTGCCTTTTTTCCGGAATTTGTGGAACGATTTTACAGCAATGGATTGTATGTTTTTATTTCAAAAATTTCTCGGTTTACTTTGGGAAAAATCCCTTTTTCGGTTGGAGACATTATTTATGGAATCCTGATTTTATATCTTCTGAAGTCGATTTGGAAAGCCAGGAAAACGTGGAAGACGGAATGGAAAAATAATGCTTTACGGGTTTTAAGCGTTCTTTCGGTGGCGTATTTTTTGTTTCATGTTTTGTGGGCGATGAATTATTACCGCCAACCGCTTTTTGAAAAAATGAAAATTGAAAGAGACTACACCGATGCCGATTTATTGGTTTTTACCAAAAAACTGATTGCCAAAACCAACGAAATTCAAACCCAAATCACCAAAAATGACAGCCTGAAAGTAGTTTTCCCCTACTCACAGGAACAGGTTTTCGAGATGAATCTGAATGGGTATAAAATCCTTTCTGCTCAATATCCTTTCTTTGAATATATCAATCCCAGCATCAAGAAATCGCTTTTCAGTTTGCCGCTGACTTATATGGGTTTTGGAGGTTATTTGAATCCGTTTACCAATGAAGCGCACGTGAATTATTTGATGCCAATGTATAATTCCCCGACCACTTCTTGCCACGAAATGGCACACCAAATGGGTTTTGCCAGCGAAAGCGAATGCAATTTTATTGGGTTTCTGGCTTCGATTAAAAACGACAATTTATACTTTCAATATTCGGGATATAGTTTTGCTTTGCGCTATTGTTTGGGTAATTGGTATGTTCGTGACGAAAAAGTGTATGACCAATTATTGAAAACCGTTCATCCCGGAATTTTGAAAAATTATCAGGAAAGCGAGGATTTCTGGAAACAACACGACACTTTTATCGACGAAGGCTTTCATTTTTTTTATGATAACTTCTTGAAAATGAACCAACAAAAAGACGGAATGGATAGTTACAGCAAATTCGTGAATTTGATGGTGAATTATTACAAGGAAAAAGAATTTTAGAAGAGATGGTTTCAAGCCCATCTCTACTCCCAATTAAAAAAACAAATTTGTAACAAATTATACTTTTTGCCCACTTATAGCATTATGAGCAACGATTTAGAACAATCTTTTGTGCAGCAATTGAAAACCAATCAGAATATAATCCACAAGATTTGTAGGTTGTATACGAATGGCGAAGACGCACACAAAGATTTGTTCCAGGAAATTACCATACAGCTGTGGAAGGCTTTTCCGAAGTTTCGCGGCGACAGCAAATTTTCGACTTGGGCTTATCGAGTGGCCTTGAATACGGCCATTACTCTATATCGAAAAAGCTCCAAAACGGTGAAGACGGTAGATTATGAAAAACAGCAGTTTTTCATCAGCCAAGAGGATTACAATTATGAAGAAGAAGAACGATTGAAGTTAATGTACCAAGCGGTTTATCAATTGAACGATATCGAAAAAGCCCTGATTTTCATGTATCTTGAAGACAAGGATTATGCGGAAATATCGGAAACTTTGGGAATCAGCGAGGTTAATGCAAGGGTGAAAATGAACAGAATTAAAGGGAAGTTGAAAAAAATATTAAATCCTTAATGAGTATGAAAGAGCTGGATTTATTAAAAAAAGATTGGAAAAAAAATAACACTTTTGAACAGGTTTCCGAAGTGGATATTTACAAGATGTTGCACTCCAAATCGTCTTCCATCGTGAAGTGGATATTTATTATCAGTATCCTGGAGATTTTGCTTTGGACATCAATCAGCGTTTTTTTTAATACCGACGATTATTTAAAAAAAATAAAACATGAGGAATTAAACCTCTTTTTTGAAATCTTGACGTATTTTAATTATGCCGTGATATTGGTCTTTATTTATTTGTTCTATAAAAACTATGTTTCCATTTCAACCACCGTTTCCACAAAACAGTTGATGAAAGACATTCTAAAAACCAGAAAAACGGTGCAATGTTATGTTTGGTACAACCTTGGAATGGTTGCATTTAGCATGATGATGGGTTTTTTCATGGCTTTTACCTACAATCCAGAAGTGGTTACCCTGATAGATAAAATGAACAACAATACCAAGATCATGGTTCTGACAATAGGGATATTTATTTTGCTTATTGCCACTTTCATGGGCCTTTTTTGGCTGTTTTACAGACTTGTATACGGAATCTTGCTCCGAAGATTGTATGCCAATTACAAGGAATTAAAGAAAATAGATTTATAAAAAAAGAGGCTTTTTAAGCCTCTTTTTTTATTTAAAATTCTCTCAATCGGTTGAGTTTTTTTTGTGCCTTTAATTCCTCGGCAGAAATTACTTTTAGAAATGAGGGATGTTGCTCGATGGCATATTCCACTTTTTCGACAATAGCTTCGATGCTGTCGTTTTCATAATCGATTTCCAGTGGCGGCTTGATGATGAAGGATTGCAGAATATCCTTTTTTTTCATGCGTAATCCCTTTTTGTCAAATGAACGACGAAAACCGTCAATCACGATGGGAATCACGATAGGTTTGTATTGCTTGATGATATGGGCCGTTCCTTTTCGAACGGGTTTGAATGATTTTGTAGTTCCTTGCGGGAAAGTAATCACCCAACCGTCATTCAAGGCTATTTTGATGTTTTCGGTATCATTGGGATTAACTTCTCTTTTTTCAGTCACGTCTTTGCCGCAAGAACGCCAAGTTCTTTCAACGGTGATGGCTCCGGCATAGGACAAAATTCTGGGCAATAATCCGGCTTTCATCGTTTCTTTGGCAGCAACATAATAGATGTTCAACTTGGGTTGCCAAATGTATCCGATATTTTTGATGGAATCTTGACGACCACTCAAACTGGCGTTAAAAACGTGAAACATCGCCACGACATCGGCAAAATAAGTTTGATGATTGGATATAAAAAGTACGTTGGTATCCGGTAATTTTGTGATGATTTCGGAACCTTCTATTTGCAAACTATTAAAACCTCTGTAACGTCTATGTGTCAAACACGCAAAAACCCGGATTAGATTCTTTTTTATAAATAGGATGTGTCCAAACGGACTTCTCTTAAATAATCCCATATACAATTATGTTTTGTATTATTTTTTTGATGGCAAACTTACAAAAACTTATAAATTAAAGTACTTTTTTCAGTACTTCTTTCAATTCGCTCAACATCATGGCCGTGGCTCCCCAGACAATGTGATCCCCTATTTTGAAAGCGGGAACCGAGATGTTCTCTGCATAAGAAGTCGATAAATTCACGCTTACCAGAATGTCGTCACTCATAAAAACAGACAACGGCAATTCGATTATGTCGGCAACTTCATCCGAATCGGGAATAAAAACGATTTCTTCTTTGCAAATTCCCAAAAAAGGATAGACCATAAAATTGCTCGGCTGAATATACAAACGGGTAAAAGCCTTCATGATTTTGATGCTGTCGGGAGGAATCCCTATTTCTTCATGCGTTTCTCGCAAGGCCGTATTCTCGAATATTTGGTCTCTTGGCTCATATTTCCCGCCTGGAAAAGCGATTTGGGCAGAATGGACGCCCTGGTAAGAATTTCGAACAATCAAAACCAAATGTGTCACTCCATTTTTAGGATAAAACAACATCATCACGGCGGCTGTTTTTGGGTTTTTAGTCTCGATTTTCAGGTTTTTCAAGCTCTCGATTCGCTCCAATGGCGCCATTTTAAAATGCGCTTCAGAGGCAGGAAGACCAACTTCCTTTAATTTTGGAACATATTCTAAAAAGTCTTGAAAATCCATGATCAAAGTCTATTTTTGTAATCCAAAAAGGTTTTGTAAATATACCACAACCTTGGACAAATTTACCGAAATTCAATGGCAATGACAATGTCAACCACAATTTTAAAATAAAAAACAATGTATAGCAAAGAAGAGGCTCAACGATTAAAACGGGAATTTTGGATTGATTTTGCCGAAAAATATCCTCGAAAATGGATTTTATACGATACAAAAATCAAGGATTTCTCCTTTAAGTTTTATGTCGACAACAAAAAAGCGCAGGTATTGATAGATATCGAACATCGAAGTGACGAAAAACGAATTGTTTATTTCGAAAAACTGGAATCTTTAAAAACGATATTGGAAGATGATTTTGTAAAAGACTTGGTGTTTGAAAAAAACTTCGTACTTGAAAACGGCAAAAAAATCAGTCGGATTTGGGTTGAAAAAACGGATGTGAGTGTCAGCAACAGGAAGTATTGGGACGAAATTTTCGACTTCTTTTTCGAAAAAATGAACGCTTTGGAAATGTTCTATTTTGAATACGGGGACTACATTCGGGATTTAGAAATTAATACTTAAAATTTTATTAAAATCCTTACAAACTTTAAACAAAAAATCTATATTTGATAAAATTAAATTCAAAATGAAGAAACTCCTTTTTGCGCTTTTTATTGGCTATTTTTCCAGTTCCTATTCCCAAACCGATTATTCTTTTGTTTACAACAACGACCTAATCCTGAAAAAAGGAATCTCGTTATATGAAGAAAAAAAATATGCCGAAGCCATAAAAGAGTACGAAAAAATCAGCAAAGTCGATCCAAAATATCTGGATGCCCAGTATGAAAAAGCAATGGCGCTTTCCGCTCTAGAAAAAAAAGAGGAATTGAAAGCTTTTTTTGAAGACTTATATGCTAAAAAACTAATGCCGGAATTCCCGACATTATATACCCTTTACGGCAATTTTTTGAGCGACCAAAAAGAGTACGACCAAGCCGAAAAAACATTCAAGGAAGGCGAAAAATACCTGCCGAACTCTTCCAATTTTTTATACAATTTAGCCATTTTGTATATCCGAAAAGAAGAGTCACAAAAAGCGGTCGATGTATTGGAACGAATTATTACCAACGATCCAAACCACAGCTCTTCACATTATTTGCTAGGCGCAATAGCGCTTGACAACGGCAAAATAGTTGAAGCCAGTTTGGCCATGATGAGCTATTTGGCTATTGCTCCAAATGGACGACATGCCGAAAAAGCCATTACAAATTTGAATGCAAAATATGGACAAAACTATCTAGGGGAAAATAAAATTGTTTTTTCTAAATCCGGAGATAATTTTGAAGAAATGGAGGTCATTCTCAGAAACCAATTGCCCTTGAAATCGGCCTATAAGGTAAAATCAGAAATTGACGATGTCATCATTCGCCAAATTCAGGCTATTGCCGAATATTCATTGGAACATAAAATGGGGAACGGTTTTTTTGAAACCATGTACATTCCCTGGATTAAAGACATGATGGAAAAGCAACGATTTGAAGCCTACTCCTACTACATTTTGCAATCAATGGAAGAAAAAATTGGTAAAAAACTCTCTTCCAAAAAGAAATTAATGATTGATTTTAACGACAATTATATCCTTGCCGGTTTTTGGGATTCCTTCGGAAAAAGAAAATTGGATCATTTTGGCACACAACAAGAAGTGATTGTGTCCATAAAAAATATGGTACCATACTTGATTGGCCAACAAATTAACGGAAAAAGCGAAGGCAAATACAAATACCTGAATGGAGATGGAAATCTTGCAGGCGAATTGAATTTCAAGAACAATGAGTTGGATGGATATCAAAAATATTTTGACGCCAAAGGCATTTTGAATGAAGAGAAATCCTTTAAAAACGGAAAAGTGGACGGAACCAGAACCGCTTATTATCCGAATGGATTGAAAAGCGTGGTCGAAAATTATGCAGATGGCGTATTAAACGGACTTGGGACTTCTTATTATGTAAATGGCGGAAAACAATGTGAAGTCAATTTTGTAAAAGGAGAACGAGACGGAAAATTAACGTGTTTATATCCAAATGGCAGCATAAAATCAGAAGCCAATTATGTAAACGGGAAACTGAATGGTCTTTTTTCCAGATATAATGAAGTGGGCGACATTGTGGAAACCTATACTTGTGTGAATGACTTGATTGACGGTAAATACCTGGAATATTATGACGGAAAGTTAGTGAAATCGGAAGCCGATTATGCCAACGGAAAAATTAAAGATTCCTATAAAACATATTACAGCAACGGTACATTGGAAAAAGAAAGCACTTATGAAGGCGGGAAAATAAAGAAATTGGTTTTTTATTTTTCAAACGGGAAAAAATCTTCCGAATCTTTCTATAATGACAAAGAAGAACTGGAAGCCTACAACTATTTTGACAGCAATGGCAACAAATATTTTGAAGAAAAATACAAATCTGGAGAACTAAAATCGGCTGTACAATATCTCAAAAACAATCCGAAACCAGTTGAAATCAGTTTGTCCAGCAAACCTTTTACAATGAAAGACTTTGACGGCAACCAATTGGCCGCCGGAAATTTTGAAAAAGGAAAGAAAACCGGAGAATGGAATCATCACTTTATATCGGGAACCAAAAGGCTGCAAGAATTTTATTCCCGCGGAAACCAAAATGGCCTAAGTCATGATTATAATAAAAATGGAGAGATAAGCAGCATAAAAAACTATTCGAACGACACCCTAAATGGACTTTATGAAGTTTACGAAAATGGGAAATTAGACCGAAGCTATTCGTATGAAAAAGGAAGACAAAATGGTCCATACAAATCATTTTACACAGACGGTTCCTTAAAATCAGAAGGTTTTCTTGTAAATGGTGGCACGAATTTTGAAAAATTAGGTTATTGGCAAAACGGCACAATTTCCAAACGCGAGAAATACATCGAAGACGTCTTGACTTCCTATGAAAACTATAATTCAAAAGGCGAAAAAGAAAGCAGTTTTGATTGCATAAACAAAACGGGAAAGTTCACGATTAGTCATAACAATGGGGCAACAACCATAACCAATGAATTGGTAAATGGCGAATTGAACGGGAAATTATTGGAAAAAGACAAATTCAACAATCCCTTGACGGAAACGGAATTTGTCAACGGCCAAAGACATAACGGATATAAAGAATATAGCCCATTGGGAACAATTAATAGAGAAATCACTTTTTATGCAGGAAAAATGAATGGTCTGGACAAGATTTATGATATTGTGGGCAATTTGAGATATTCCAATGAAAACTCTTTTGGGGATGAAAACGGAAAATTAATCCGATACTACCATAATAAATCGAAGATGCAGGAATGTACCCAATTAAACGGCTTAATAGAAGGTAATTACACCTATTTCAACCAAAAAGGAGAGCCTATTTTAATCATTGGTTACCAAAATAACGTCATTAAATATTACATCAAAAAAAATAAAACGGGTGAACTCAACGAAAAAGTGGAAATAATTGGGCAAAATGCCGATATTGCTTCTTTATATCCTAATGGAAAAACTGCCATCACGATAAAATTTGAAAAAGGAAATATTGAAGGAAAATTTGCCATCAACAATGAACTCGGAAAACCGGAATATGAAGCCAATTATTCCAATAATTCCTTAAATGGGACACGAATAGAATATTATGTAAATGGCAATGTTTACAAGAAGGAACACTTTAAAAACGACGACTTCCAAGGCATTCAAGAATATTTCAAGGAAGATGGAAAACCTTGGCTGACGGCAGAATATAAAAACGACGAATTACACGGCAACGTGTTAATTTACAATGAAGGGAAAATAATAACAACAAAAAAATATGATTCGGATGAATTGGTCGAAATTATCAAATAAACACATATATATCTTTGCTTTTTACGGGATTTTTGCCTTTACGGGCAACGCCCAAAATTCCTTTGATGAATACAAAAAACAATATCCTGATTATAACGAATTGGTGCTAAACGATATTCAGTCGTATGATTTTACCATTGAAAACAACAAGCTGAAAGTCATTCAGGACAACCAATACGAATCCATGATTCTTACCGAAAACGGAATTCAGGGCAACAAAGAATCTTTTAGTTATTCGGAATTAGTCAAACTTTTGGGTTATGACGCCTATTCCTTAGTCAATGTTGGCGGGAAGGAAAAAAAAATCAAGGTTACCCAAACCAACGAAATCCAGTCTGGTCAAAGTTCGGTGTTTTATGACGACGTAAAACAACGACAACTTCTTTTTCCGAATTTGGAAGCTGGAGCCAAAAAAGTTTACAACTACCAAGTCGATTTTTTGGATCCTTTTTTACTGCACAAATTTATTTTTGGCGGTGGCTTACCCATAAAAAACTCCACATTGGAAATAAAAACGGAGAAAAACATCAACATTGGATACAAAATTTTCAATGATCCATCCAATTCCATCGTGTTTTCAAGAACAGAAAAAAAAGGAAAATGGATTTACAAATGGACGATGAAAGATGTAAAACCCGTGAAAATGGAAGGCAATTCACCAGGTTATTTGTATGTCATTCCACACATCAATGTTTACATCAAGGATTATGTGGTCAACAATAAAAAGGTTGATGTTTTAGGTGACATCGACAAACTTTTTGCCTATTACAAAGGTTTTACAAAAAACCTGAACCAAACCGAAGACCCAACATTAAAAGCCATCACGCTTAAAATAACGGAGAATTTGACCAATGATGAAGACAAAATCAAAAGCATTTTCTATTGGGTAAAAGACAACATCAAATACATTGCTTTCGAAAATGGATACGAAGGTTTTATTCCAAGGGAAGCCAGCTTAATCTGCGAAAGAAAGTTTGGCGATTGCAAGGATATGGCCAGTATAATCACGGCCATGGCCAAATATGCCAATGTAAAAAACGTCTATATTGCTTGGATTGGAACACGGGAGATTCCATATTCTTACGAGGAATTACCCACTCCGGCGGTGGACAACCACATGATTGCCGTCTACAAAAAAGACAAGGAATTTATCTTCCTGGATGCAACGGACAAGGAAACGCTTTATGGAATTCCCACGGCTTTCATCCAAGGAAAAGAAGCCATGTACAATGATGGTGAAACCTACAAAATCATTCCTGTTCCAGTTGTTCCAGCCGAAAAAAATGAGGTAAAAGAGGAAGTAAAAATGAAGATTGAAAAAGACAAACTTCTGGGTTCCGGGAAAATCGAATTCTATGGCTACAACAGAAGTCGCCTTTTACCAAGAATCGGAGATGCCACAAACAAGACCCGGTTCGAAATGATAAAAAGTCTGGTGCTGAAAGGCAACAACAAGTTCAATTTGAAAGATTACAACGAAGAAAACATCAAGGACAGGGACAAACCTTATCAAATAAGTTACAATTTCGACTTGGGGAATTACATCGTGAAAGTCGATAAAGAAATGTATGTCAATTTATTTCTGGATCGACCTTTGGAAAAAATCATAATCGAAAAAGACCGTTTAGCAAAATTTGAGTTTGAACATTTGAATTACGTAAACAGCATTTACGAACTGGAAATCCCCAAAAATTGCACGGTAAAATACGTGCCGAAAAACTATAGCATGGACAACGATTACATCAAAGCTGATTTTGTGTATGAAGTAAAAAACAATAAAATACTTTTGCATTCCCAACTCAAACAAAAGAAATTATTGCTGGACAAACCTGATTTTGAACTTTGGAACAAGTCCATAAAAGAACTAAAAAACAATTACACTGACACCTTAATTTTATTGGAAAAATAATGAAAAGATATCCCCTAAAAACCATTTTTACCGTAGTTACCCTCTTGTGTTCCTCCCTGTTTTTTGCACAGGAATATTCCTTTAAAAATTATGATTGGAACGAGAAAGAAACAAAAGTCGAAATCCCGGAACAATACAAAAACGAGAAAGAAGTAATCCTGGAGCGAACCACAAAAATAGAAATAGTGGTTGAAGGCAAAACTGCAAAACAGTATCATTTGGTGCACGAAAAAATCTTCATCAATTCAGATGATGCCATCGAGCGCAACAACAAAATTTACATTCCTTTCAGCTTGGACGAAAGTGTTTTGATCAACAAAGCCAGAGTTATCCTCAAAAACGGCAGTGTCATCCATTTGGACAAAAAAGACATCAAGGAAGATACCGACCAAGAAAGAGGAATAAAATACAACTATTTTGCCATAAACGGAATGGAAAAAGGAGCCGTGATCGAAAAGATCTATGTACTCCAAGAAAGCCCTGAGTTTACCGGACAAACCATCAAAATGCAGGATGATTATCCTATTGCCAACTTAAATTTTGAACTAATTTACCCCAATTATCTGGTTTTCAAAACCAAATCCTACAACGGTTTAGGCGAGCCTGTAATTGATGATAAAAAGATTCCAAACACGGCAATTCTTGCCCTGTCAGAAAAAAACATCCCAGCTTTGGATAACGATGAAAACTATTCTAACTGGAATTTACAATTGAAATTGTTTCGCTACAAACTGGATGAAAACCTGATGAGCGGTGGCAGAAATCTAAATAACTTCAAGGAATTTTCAACCAATTTATACGAAAGACTTAATCCTGAATTGGATAAAAAAGTGCAAAAGACATTGGATGATTTTTGCAAGACCATCCCAAAATCAGACGATTTACAAGAACAAATTTGGAACATTGAAAACAAAATCAAGAAAACCATAACTTATGACAGATACATCGACAACAAAGAAACTGTTGCCAATGTCATTGAAACCAAACAAGCCAATCAAACGGATATTTTAAAAATTTACTTGGCTGTTTTCAAAAACTTCAATATCGAAAACAACATCGTTTTTACTTCAAACCGATACAAAATACCTTTTGACAAAGATTTCGAGAGTTTTGAAAACCTGAACGAATTGCTATTCTATTTTCCAAGCATCAAGAAATACCTGACCCCGACGGAAGTGGAGTATCGTATTCCTTTATTTCCGATGACAATAGCCAATAACAACGGTCTTTTCATCAAGGAAAAGACATTTGCGGGAGTCAAAATGGGCATTGGAGAAATTAATTTTATCGAAATTCCCGGCAATGACATTTCACACGACATCATGGACATTACCGTTGATTTCACCAATGATATCGAAAATCCATTGGTAACGAGCAATCTTTCGTTTGGAGGTTACTCTGGTCTAAATTTTCAACCTATCAAGGATTTTGCATCGGCAGAGCAATACAAAACTTTTTTGAAGAATGTCGCCGAAAATTATACCGTGGAAACAGAATACAAAACCTTGACCACTGAAAACGACGGAACCGATTTTATAGGCAAAAAACCATTTGTTTTGAATGTGACCTATGACGGAAAAGACCTTACCAAAAAAGCGGGAGAAAACTACCTGTTCTCTGTTGGGGAAACCATTGGAAAACAAATGGAGTTCTACCAAGAAAACAAAAGAACATTGCCTGTAGAGATTGATTATCCTCATTTCTACACTAGAAAAATCAAAATCATTTTGCCAAAAGGTGCCACCGTGAAAAACCTGGATAAATTTGTGATGGATTTTAAAACACAGATCAACGGGAAAACCGAAGCGGCTTTCATTAGTAAATACACCAAAAAAGGAGATGAAGTTTTAGTGGAAAATACCGAGTTTTACAATATCGTAAACTATCCATTAAACAAGTTTGAGGATTACAAAGCCGTAATCAATGCCGCCGCCGATTTCAATAAAATCGTTATTATAGTGACTAAATAAGCTGGAATTTAACTACCAATTTTGTCATTTCGACGAAGGATAAATCACATCAGTTGCTCTCGTTATGTGATTTCTCCTTCGTCGAAATGACAAATTAACATACCTTTCTTAAAAAGAATTCCCCAATTTTCAAATTTGAAAATTGGGGAATTCTTTTTATATCAAATTGGTTTTGGGTATCGTTTTCGAATATTGCGAACCAACTCTTCAAGTCCGTTGAGTTTTAATTCGTAAACCAATTGCAGCTGCTGTCCCAATTCTCCTTTTGGAAAACCTTTGTTGGAGTACCAAACCACATAATACTCCGGCAAATCAATAAGATATTTGCCTTCATATTTGCCGAAAGGCATTTTCGTGTGAGCCAGTTTGATGAGTTGTTTTGGGTCTTGTTCCAAATTTAAAGTTTAATGGCTAGTCTGCAAACTGAATACTGCGACTGAACACTGATTTATTTCCAATTAAAACTAATCCTCTTCTCAATTTCGGTATTCAAACTCAAGAAAACGGGACAAGTCATTGCGGCTCTTTCCAGAATAGTTTTTGTTTTTTCGTCGGTAGAAACATTCATGTCAAAAACAATTTCGATGGCGTTGATGCGTCTGGGTTCGGCTTGCATAATTTTGGTCACGTCAGCCGTGGAACCGGTAAAATCAACATTCAAGTCTCTTGCCTTGATTCCCATAATGGTCATCATGCAAGTTGCCAAAGCATTGGCAACGGTGTCTGTTGGCGAAAAAGCCTCGCCTTTTCCGTTGTTGTCAATTGGCGCATCCGAGATGATTTCGCTACCGGATTGCAAATGAATGGACGATGTTCTTAAATCGCCTAAATAGGTTACTTTTGAGGTCATATTATATTGTTGTTTTTATTCTACAATTGATCTGAAAACTGAATACTGGCAACTTTCTTAATTAGCTTCTTTTATCGTCAAATCGGTGTCGTAATACAGGATGTAAACTCCTTTATTGGTGTAGCCACCACCTTCTTTTTTGTAATACTCGAACTTGTTGTCCACTTGTTCCGTAGCAACGGTATCTGCTGTTTCCTGATAGGTTTTGCCTTGCGACAAACGCATCATGGTGTCAAAAGTCACGTCAAAACCACGAGTGGCATAATTGCTTGGAGCAATCTTGTTTTTCTTTCTGTACTCTTTTTCGAAAATCAGGGCTTCGGGAGATTCGTTTTCACGGGTCACGGAAGGATACATCAGTTTCAATTTCGTCAAATTCACAAAATTAATTTCATCGGTGTCCAAAGTTTCGTTTGGTTCCAAAATCACCAACTGCACTTTGTAATTGGCCAATGCGCTCATCATCGTGCTCATGGTCCATTTAATCATGACCGTGTTGGCCGTTTCCATAACCACATAATTCATTTTGTCTTTAACGAACAAACCTTTCAATCCCTCAACAGACAAACTTCCATTATCCAACAAAGGGGCAAATTGTACGTCACTTTGGTTCTCGCGAATATATTGTCTAACGGATTCCTTTTTTTTGTCTACAACCGCAATCATATTGCCTCCTTTTGCTCTCATGTAATCAAACATGGCAGTCTTTAGAACTTCATTTGCTGGAATGGTTTGATACAAATTGGCATAGGCATTTCCTATATCTTTTGACAAAGGCGAAATCACGGGAACATTGTTTTTGCCCAACAATTCAGCCGTTTTTTCGACATTGTTTTGGTAAAAAGGACCAATTATGGCATCGGCGGTTTCAAGATTATTTTCTTGGTTAATACCGGAAATATTCGAAGAGTTTTTAGTTTCTTGGGAATCTAAAATTTTAACGTCTATATTAACTCCTAGTGTTTTGGCAGAATCAATGGCCATCAAGGCACCGGAATAAAAATCCAGCGTCATGTTCAAAAACTTGTCTTTTTTCAATCGTGTTGTCGTCGAATTTATGGTATCCCCTTCTATTTTGGACAAATTAAAAGGTATCAACAACACCAGTTTTTTTCTGGAACCGTTTTTATTCGACAATGAAGTATATGTTTTCTTGGTTTCCTGCTTCATCGAAGCTGTTGACGGTACTTTCAAAATCATCCCCACTTCAACACCATTAGCCAACGCTGGATTTAATTTAATAAATTCTTCTTGACTCAAACCGGACAATTTGGACAAGCTGTACAAGGTTTCTTTTGGTTTTACCTCGTAATCTACATAATTGATGGTTGGAGCAGCTTTTGGAGTAACGGGTTTTGGAGTTTCCTTTTGGGGTTCAACCGCAACTATTTTATCCTTTTGATGAGCAGTTCCCTTAATCAACAATTGATAACCAATAGGTAAATTTGGAATAATTTCTGGATTTCGTTTTTCCAATTCCTCGATGGTCATTCCGTATTGTTTGGCAATGGAATACTTGGTTTCTTTTGGAAGTACCACGTGATAAACGGGTTTCTCAGGAGTTTTAACAACTGTTTTTGGAGCTGTACTCGAAGGAATGATGAGGGTTTGCCCAATTTGCAATCCTAATTTTTCTAAATCGGGATTGGCTTTTTTTAAGTCTTCATCCGAAACACCATATTTTTTTTCGATGGCAAACAAAGTTTCTTTTGGTTCTACTTTATGGGTTTTGGCCTGTGTAGTTGCTTTTGCAGAACTTGGCGTTGCAGCACCCGCTTTTTTGGGAATAATCAAAACGCTGTTGAGCTTCAAACCAGATTGGGCATCCGGATTTAATTTATAAATATCATAAGGAGTCACATTGTATTTTTGGGCTATTTGGGGTATTGTTTCCCCTTTTCCAACCTTGTGGGTGATGCTTTTTTCTTGTGAAAAACCATTGAAAGAAAAAACCAAGATAGCCAAACAAACTGTTATAAAATATTTCATCCTTTTGTCATTGTAAAAAATTAGTTTTTCAAAGATACCAAAACGGCATCAAATTTTATTCTAAAATTTGATGCCGTTTTTTATATAATTCCCATTAAATAGAGCTGTCGAAAAATAGGTATATTACAATCTATTATTCCCACTCAATGGTTGCAGGCGGTTTTGAGCTGATGTCATAAACTACTCTATTAACCCCTTTTACTTTATTGATAATATCGTTTGACACTTTCATCAAGAAATCATAAGGCAAATGTACCCAGTCTGCAGTCATTCCGTCTGTAGATTCTACTGCACGAAGCGCAACCACTTTTTCGTAAGTACGCTCATCACCCATTACTCCAACGCTGTTCACTGGAAGCAAAATCGCTCCTGCTTGCCAAACTTTGTCATACAATCCCCAAGATTTCAGTCCGTCGATAAAAACTTTATCCACGTCTTGCAAGATTTGTACTTTTTCCAAGGTAATATCTCCTAAAATACGGATGGACAATCCAGGTCCCGGAAAAGGATGTCTTCCCAACAATTCTGGATCAATTCCTAAAGTTGCTCCCACTCTACGCACTTCATCTTTGAAAAGCATGCGCAAAGGTTCTACCACTTTCAATTTCATGTAATCCGGCAATCCACCCACATTATGGTGCGATTTGATGGTTGCCGATGGTCCTTTTACAGAAACCGATTCTATTACGTCAGGATAAATGGTTCCTTGAGCCAACCAAGTAACGTCTTCTATGCGATGTGATTCAACATCAAAAACTTCGATAAATGCGTTACCAATGGCTTTTCTTTTTAATTCCGGATCAGTAACTCCAGCCAAGGCATCGTAAAAACGTTGCGAAGCATCTACTCCTTTCACGTTCAAGCCCATTCCTTCGTATTGATCTAAAACAGACTGGAATTCATTTTTGCGAAGCAATCCGTTGTTCACGAAAATACAATACAGGTTTTTACCAATTGCTTTGTTCAATAAAACCGCAGCCACAGTTGAATCTACTCCTCCTGAAAGACCTAAAACAACTTTGTCGTTTCCGATTTTTTCTTTCATTTCAGCCACGATTTCTTCAACGAAAGCGCCTGGCGTAAAATTCTGGGGAACGTGGGCGATTTTTACCAAGAAATTCTCCAACATTTTTGATCCATCTGTCGAGTGAAAAACTTCTGGATGGTATTGAATCGCATAAGTCGTTTCACCTTCTATTTTGTAAGCAGCAAATTCCACATCGTGAGTACTTGCCAATTTTACTGCATTAGTTGGTAACGCCTTGATACTATCGCTATGACTCATCCAAACCTGGCTATTTTCAGAAACACCTTCAAAGAAAGTTTCGTCTTCTTTAATATAGGATAAATTAGCTCTACCGTATTCTCTTGTATTGGATGCAGCAACTTCACCACCACTAAAATGGGCTAAATATTGCGCTCCGTAACAAACGGCAAGTATGGGTAGTTTACCCCTGATTTGGGATAAATCTGGATGTGGCGCATCTTCTCCTCTAACAGAAAAAGGGCTTCCTCCAAGAATTACCGCTTTATAACTTGATAAATCACTCGGAAAATGATTGTAAGGAAAAATTTCGCAGAATATATTTAATTCGCGAACTCTTCGAGCAATAAGCTGTGTGTATTGCGATCCGAAATCTAAAATAAGTACGTTGTGTTGCATTCGGCAAAAATACTTTATATAATTGGGATTGAAAAATCGAAATTTGAAAAAATTTAAATTACTCTTTAATAACTATTAATTTAATTTTGGTTCCAAGTGCTAAATTATTCCAATACTCGTCGGTCATCGGTTTAGCTTTGTCGTCAATAACGTGTATTTCTGCCGTATTCCCGCCAGAAGTTCCCTGGCTTGCCACAACAAACTCTATATTGTTTATCCCCTTTACCAAAGGAATTTTAAATTCATCCAATTGAGAATACAAGTACAGTTGGGATTGTATTAATACATCATTCAAATAGACATTAATCAAATCCCCGTCAATTTGAATATAATCCCTGTATTTAACCACCAAGAATTCCGATTTGGTTTTATAATCTCCCAAATATCTATCCTTTCTATCCAATGAGCTATAGTCCTCTTTCAATCCTTCGCGAACCATTGTTTTTTCCAAATCCTTGGTCATTTTGTCTTGATAAACATCGCCCAGCTTGTGTTCGAATCTATTTTTTGGAGTCATTGAAAAATGATTCTCGGCAGTACCAATTTCAAATGCATTATTAGGTTTGGGTTTTGTGCCATAAATGTTCGTTTCCTTGAATACATTGGGAGCAACGATTTTTGGGATGTTCAATTTGGGCAAATTCGTCGGTGGCTTGATGTCGGTTTTGGGTTTTGCAGTTGTAGTCTGGGGCTTGATGGGCCTGAATTTAGTGTTGAATTCAGCTTGCCCAAAGGCTTTTGAGCTAATGCCAAGTATAAGAATAAAAAAAAGAATTCTGTTCATGTCGTTTTTTCTATTGATGACTCAATATCTAAAAAATCCAAAAATAATGGAAATCAATTATCAAAAGTCACAAAAATAACATAAAATAACTTTCTGGATTTTATTTTCGGAATGGAAAACCTGAATCATAAAAAATATCTCTTTTATTCTTTAACCAATATAATGGTGGCTTTATAACCCGTTCCCACATTCCATTGACTGGAAGAAACTACCACGCCCATCTCATCATAAACCTGGAATTCCGCCGTATTGGGTGACGCAAAACCTTCGTTCAAAGCTTCAAAATCAATTCTGTTGACACCTTTTTCCAATTTAATCTTGAATCCTTTAGATTCTCCATCCATGACAATTTCCGGCTCGATTACTTTACCGTTCAAATGTACTTTTATCTTGTCGCCATCCACAAAAGCGGCATCCCGATAGCGTATGGTCGAGGTAAATGTCTTGATTTTGAAACTTCCCAAATATTGGTTTTTTCTATAAAAAACACCTTCCGAATTATTCTCTTTTTTATATAAGTTGCCGTCTTTAAAAAGCTCCTCGGGATTGACCTGCAAGGAATCCGGTTTTTTGACAACGGCTGGCGGCGTTTCTTTTGGCGAAACTTCATTTGGAGGAACCTCTTCTTTAACTTTTGGTTTTTTGGCCGGAATGGGTTTGAACTTGGTATCAAATTCATTCTGTGCATACCCATTTAAAGATATTGCCAATACCATAACAAAAAACAAAATTCTTTTCATCTGACTTAAATATTAGTGAATCCACGCAAACGGATTGATTAAACTCTCTATATATAACATTCAATTATGGAATTTATTACATAATTGAGAATTTTGTTCCTCCAAAATCAATTCTCGACAATTAATCCTTTAGAATGAAAAATTTGCATAATTTCTTGTCTAAATTTTTATAAATTGCAGCACTAAAACAAAAACCGGAGTTGAATTTCAACTCGTTTAAAATCAATACAAAAACAATTAAAATGAAAAGAGAAAACATCTTGACGGGTTCTCCATGGGAAGACAAAATGGGATATTGTCGTGCGGTTCGCATTGGAAATATCATTGAAGTATCAGGAACTGTTGCCATTGTGGATGGTGAAAAAGTGAAAGCCGATGATGCTCATGCACAAACGCTAAACATTCTGGAAAGAATAGAAAAAGTATTGGAAGACTTGAATGTGGGAATGAAAGACGTGATTCGTACTCGAATTTTCACTACCGAAATCACTTCTTTTGAAGATGTTGCCAGAGCGCACGCCACTTTTTTCAAAGACATCAAACCTGCAACCGGTTTTTATGAAGTAAGCAAATTGGTAGCTCCAGAATATTTGGTGGAAATAGAATTTACGGCTATCGCTGCTGAATAATTAAAAAATAGGCCACGAATTACACAAATTGTCACAAATTATATTCAATTTAAAAATCGAATTGTCACGAATTTTATCTGTTTTTAAAATTTGTGGAATTAGAACAGATTATTTTTCGTGTAAATTTGTGTAATTAGTGGCTAAAAAACCTTAAATGAACCTAAAAAACACAATCCTTATTTCCCTCAAATGGATTTTCATTTGTGTTTTGACAGGCATTTTTTCGGGTTCCGCTTCGGCCTTTTTTTTGGTGTCCCTGGAGTGGGTTACCCAATTTAGGGAACACAACAATTGGATTATTTGGCTATTGCCCATCGGTGGACTTTACATCGGATGGCTTTATCATCAATATGGGGCAACTGTAGTGAAAGGCAATAATTTATTGCTGGAAGAATACGAAAATCCAAAAAATACCATTCCGTTCAAAATGGCTCCGATGGTGTTTCTTACCACATTAATCACCCATCTTTTTGGAGGTTCTGCAGGTCGCGAAGGCACGGCAGTACAAATGGGAGGAGCAATCGCGGACCAATTTTCAAGACTGTCATCTCGAGCGAAGTCGAGAGACAAACTCGACAATTCCGACAGAAAAACACTGATCATTCTCGGTATCAGTGCGGGTTTTGCTTCGGTTTTTGGAACACCTTTGGCGGGAGCCTTATTTGCCTTGGAGGTTTTGTATTTCAGTAAAATCAGCATCAAGAGTATTGTTCTTTCCTTTTTGGCAGCTTATGTTGCCTATTTCACCGTTGCATTTTGGCAAGTATCACACACGCATTACCATATTCCGGTCGTGCCTGAAATGACGCTTCAAGTTATCCCCTGGATAATAGTGGCAAGTATTGCATTCGGTTTGGCGGCCATGCTTTTTTCCAGAACTACCCATTTTTGGGGAAGGTTATTTGCAAAAACCATAGATTTTCCACCCTTGCGTCCGTTTGTGGGAGGACTTGTTTTAGTCATTGCCATTTACTTGACAGGAACCACGAAATACATTGGTTTGGGAGTTCCCTCCATCGTCGATTCCTTCTCGAATCCAAATCAATCCCACGATTTTCTGCTCAAAATACTGTTTACTGGTTTCACGCTTGGAGCTGGATTTAAAGGAGGCGAAGTAACACCGCTTTTCTTCATTGGCGCCACGTTGGGAAGTGCTTTATCGCTTATCATTCCTTTGCCCATCGCACTTTTGGCAGGAATGGGATTCGTGGCCGTTTTTTCGGGAGCCACCCATACTCCTATCGCTTGCACCGTTATGGGAATGGAACTTTTTGGTTGGCAAAGTGGCATATTCATTGGCATTGCCTGCTTGATTGCTTATTTTGCTTCAGGTTCCATTGGTATTTATCATTCGCAAATTGTAAAAGGAGCCAAATATCGTTTGTACCAACGGTTTAAAAGAAAAGATTTGGAGGATTTTTAGTTTTTTTAAAAGTTTGTTAAATCTATAAATGTTTCGAAGATTACATTAAAAAAATGTAAATTCGCAAACTATGAAAGAACAAGAAATTCAAGCAATACAGCAGTTGTTGTCAACTCCAAAAAAAATTGCCATCATCCCGCATCGTAGTCCCGACGGTGATGCAATGGGTTCAACCCTTGGTTTATACCATTTTTTATTAAAAAACAACCACCAACCCGTCGTGGTTTCTCCCAACGAATTTCCCGACTTTTTGGCTTGGATGCCAGGCTCGGAAACCGTTAAAATATTCGAAAAAGACAAAAAAAACTGCACCAAAGTCCTGGAAGAAGCCGATCTGGTTTTCACGCTTGATTTTAATGCCTTGCACCGTGTGGGCGAAATGGAAAACGTGCTCAACAAGCTGACGGTTCCTTTCGTGATGATTGACCACCATCAATCGCCGGATGATTATGCGGTGGTAACTTATTCCGATACCGCTTTTGGTTCCACTTGCGAAATGTTGCATAATTTCATTTGTTTCCTTGGCAAAAAATCAGACATCGACAAAACCATTGGCACCTGCATTTATACAGGAATATTGACCGATTCCGGGTCTTTTCGTTTTCCAAAAACAACTGGAACAACCCATAGAATTATTGCAGATTTAATTGATTTGGGTGTCGAAAACACCGAAATTCCAACACTGCTTTACGACAACAGTTCATATGGCAGATTGCAATTGCTGGGCAAGGCACTCCAAAATATGCAGGTTTTGGCCAATCATAAAACAGCTTATACCACGTTAACACAAGAAGAGTTAGACTTTTTCAATCACGTAAAAGGCGACACCGAAGGCATTGTCAATTATGGATTAAGCATAAAAGGCATCGTTTTTACGGCTATTTTCATCGAAAATGCAGAAGAGAAAATCATCAAGATTTCATTCCGTTCCCAAGGTGATTTTGACGTGAATCTTTTTGCAAGAGAACATTTTAACGGCGGAGGCCATCGCAATGCCGCTGGAGGAAAATCGGAATTGTCGATGGAAGATACCGTTAATAAATTCGAAGATTTGGTAAACAAACTTAAAATATAAAACAGCATGAAATATCCTAAACTCATCCTTTTGGCAGGCTTGGTTTCTATAGCAGTGTCCAGTTGCAAACAAAGTCAAGAAGCCCGAAGACCGATTTCCCAAGCATCGGGAACTTTCATGAAAAAATCGGTAGAGCGAAACAAGAAGTTGATTGCTGGTGAAGAAGGACAAATCGATTCCCTGATCAAAAGCAACCCCAAGATAAAATACATGGCTTCTACAAAAGGATATTGGTACACTTATGTTGTTCAAAACATACAAGATACCTTGACTCCCAAAAAAGGGGATGTTGCCTTTTTTGATTACGAAATAAAGGATTTGAAAGGAAACATCATTTATTCCGAACTCGAATTAAGACCCCAAACCTATGCCGTTGACAAACAAAACATCATGTCCGGTTTGCGGGAAGGCATCAAATTGATGCACAAAAAAGAAAAAATAATTTTTCTTTTTCCGTCACACATCGCTTACGGTTTTCATGGCGACGACAAGAGAATTGGTCACAACCAGCCTTTGATGTGTACCGTTACCCTGCATAATTTCATATCGGAAGCAGCCTTCAAAAAAGAAATCTTGCTCAAGGCCGCCGCCGCTGCGGAGCAAGCCCAAAAAACAACTGTAACCCAACCAAAAGACACTGTAACCAATTAAGAAAATAATTTAAAAAATGAAAAAAAGCATACTATTACTATTCATTCTGGCAGCCTTATTGCAATCCTGTAAAAAAGAAGAAAAAAACAATCTTCCAGACGGATTATACGCCCAAATTGAAACGAATAAAGGGAACATAATCGTGCAATTGGATTACGAAAAAACGCCTGTTACCGTGGCCAACTTCGTGACATTGGCCGAAGGAAAAAACGAGTTTATCACCGACGAAAACCTCAAAAACAAACCTTTTTACGATGGCTTGAAATTTCACAGGGTAATTGCCAATTTCATGATTCAAGCCGGAGACCCTTTGGGAACAGGTTCTGGGGATACCGGTTATAAATTCAAGGACGAAATTACCGATATGCGTTTTGACAAAGGAGGCGTTTTGGCCATGGCCAACAATGGCCCCACAACCAACAGCAGCCAATTTTTCATCACGCATCTAGAAACGCCATGGCTAGACGGAAAACACACCATCTTTGGTCATGTAGTGGAAAATGGAATGGAAACGGTCAATAAAATTGTTCAAGACGACAACATCAAAACCATAACCATCATTAGAAACGGTGAAGCCGCCAAAAAGTTTGATGCCGTAAAAACCTTCCGTGACTATTTTGCCCAAGAAGCTGAAAACCAAAAGAAATACAAAATCGTTGCCGAACAAAAAGTGGCATCGCTAGCCGCCTTGAAAGCCCAAGCCATAAAAGCGCCTTCTGGATTAGAATATGTGATAACCAAAAAAGCGGGCGGCAAGAAACCTGCAAATGGTGCCAATATTTACATTCATTATTCCGGTTTTCTGGAAAACGGAACCTTATTTGATTCGAGTGTCGAAGAAGTTGTAAAAGCTTTTGGAAAATATGACCAAAACAAGGCTGCCCAAAACGGATACCAGCCCATTCCTTTTCAAGCAGGACAAAAAGAAGGCTTGATTCCAGGTTTTATAGAAGGAATCGAGAAATTATCATTTGGAGACAAAGCCACACTTTTTATCCCTTCAAAATTGGGTTATGGTGAAGCTGGAGCCGGTACCGTAATTCCTCCGAATGCCAACATTATTTTTGAAATAGAACTATTGGAAAATTTACCACAATAAATCATTAAAAAACTGACCTTAATTTAGACTGAAATGAAAGCTAAAATCTTATTATTGTTGTTCTTGGGAATGCTGAACATGCAAGCGCAAACTGCCAAAAAACCGGTTGCAACCAAAAAACCAACAGCAACCGCGAAGACAACAACAAAGGCAACTCCAAAAAAAACAGAGAATACCGATGGTATTTTTGCCACGATTGCCACCAATAAAGGAACTATCGTTGTTCAATTGGAATATCAAAAAACGCCTGTTACCGTAGCTAACTTTGTATCCTTGATTGAAGGAAAAAACACTTTTGTGACCAACGAAAAACTAAAAGGAAAACCCTTTTACGATGGATTGAAATTTCACCGTGTAATCGCCGATTTCATGATTCAGGGAGGAGATCCTTTCGGAAATGGTTCCGGCGGTCCAGGTTATTCTTTCAAAGACGAATTCACGGACTTGAAATTTGACAAAGGCGGAATTTTGGCCATGGCCAATTCTGGTCCAGCCACCAATGGAAGCCAATTTTTCATTACCCACAAAGACACGCCTTGGTTAACCGGAGCACATACCATTTTTGGCCACGTTGTAAAAGGAATGGACATTGTCAACTTGATTGCCCAAGACGATGTAATCCTCAAGGTTACCATCACCCGAAAAGGAGCTTTGGCCCAAGCCTTTGATGCGCCTAAAGTATTCTCCGATTATTTTTTAAATAAAGATGAAGACGCCAAAAAACAAGCCGCCATTAATGAAGAAAACAAAAAAAAGCAGGCCGCAGCCCAAGCAGAAGCCCAAAAGATGTATCTCCAAAAATATGATGGTGTCATCAAGGCAAAAGCAGCTTACATAGCCAAAACCAAAGCCGTTGCAACCCAAACAGCCTCTGGATTGTCTTATCAAATAACGCAAAAAGGAACTGGAGTAAAACCGGCGGATGGAACTATGGTCTACTTTAACTATGCAGGGTATTTTGAAGACGGAACTTTGTTTGACAGCAGCTACGAAGACGTTTGCAAAGCCTATGGAAAATACGACGCCAACAGGGCTGCCCAAAATGGATACAAACCCTACCCTATCGAAATTGGAAAAAAAGGCAGCATGATTCCTGGATTTCTGGAAGGATTAAGTTTAATGTCTTATGGAGACAAAGCCATCATTTTTATACCTTCCAATCTTGCTTATGGCGAAAGTGGTGCCGGTGGCGTGATTCCTCCTAATGCAACTCTCATCTTTGAGGTTGAAATGACCGAAATCAACCCAACCACCAAACAATTTTCGGAGGCAGTTCCCACTAAATCCAAACAATAATATATTGACCACATTATCCAAAAAAAAGGGATTTACATTTACGTAAATCCCTTTTTTGATTGAATGACTTCATGTTTTAGAAAACCCTATTTCTTGAATTTCCAATCGAATTCGTCCTTGGCATTGATGATGGCGCCAATTTCAAATTTCACGACCTCATCAAATTCCGTTTGCAGAATAATCCAGTTGTCTTCGTTGAAATAGTTTTCGAAAGTATCGAAATCTTCCTCGGTAAATTTGGTGATTCCTTTTGTGGCCAATTCTTTCTTGACATCATTTATTTTTTTTCCAATGATTTTATTCCCGAACAACTCCAAGTCTGGACTCGAAGCCACGATATAACCCAGTTTCAATTCTTCTTCCTGATAGAACGTCAAGCGCATTTTTAAGGCATTGTAGGCAAAAATAACATTGTCGTCTTCGTCCTTGTAATTTCTATTTGGTTTTCCGTAAAGAGCAGTGACATCATTTTGTTTCATTCCGAAAAGGAGCTTGTCGATTCCGTTTTTAAGATTTATTTTCATATCGTAATTTTTACCGTAAAGTTCGCAAAGTTTTAGGCAAAGTGAACAATGTTTTTGATTTTAAAAAAATCCTTGTTTTAATCAATAAAAAATCACAGAAACCTGTTCCCATATTAGTACGAAAAGTTTGCAACAAATAAAGTCTCTTTAAATGATTCGTAAAGAATTATTTATATATTTGAGTCTAAATATTGTGTGCTGTTTATCACACATATCTATCCCAAAAAAGGTGGCTTTGTATGACAAACGTCATACAAATAAATGAGTTGGTGGCAATTAAAAATACGACCTACACAAAAAATTTAATAGATGCAGTTTAATATCATAATCGACACTCTTGATAAGTTTGCAAGAGAAAATACATTTTTATCAATGATGATACTAGCAATACTTGGAAATTTGCTATATGATATTTTTAAGAAACTTATGTATTACACTGCTGTTTCAACTAAAAATGCTACAAAATCAACAGGTAAAGTCATATCAAAATGGAACAGGAAAAACATTGAGTATTTAATAAAGAATTATAAAGAGGATATAATTAAGGTAGAAAAGGTAAAAAATAATGAACAAGTGATGTATTACGAATTACTTCACGATCTCCACCATAATCTTTTAATGTTTTTCACAATTCTTATTTTGTATTTTATTGTTTTAAAACTAGACAATCCTATTTTGTTTTATGGGTTATTAGGTGCAAGTTCAAGGTATCTTATTTCTATATTTGCCTCAATATATTACAGGAATACTCTTTTTGAAAATGCTCGAAATTTTGACAAGTACAAACTGAAAAAAGAAAAACGTATTCTACTACTTGAAAAGATTCTTTAAAGGTAAAACTGCTAGTAACAAGATATAGATTATCCCGATAGCGCGGATTTAAACAAAAAAGTCAAAGTTGGCTGAAATATTTAGAAACACTTACCAAAAAAAGTCAATGAAGAAACTTATTATAACACCTTTTTTAATTGTTATTGGGGCATTGGAAATATTACTTTTAATTATGAGTGTATATTTCCTTTTAATAGATAATAATGGAGGAAAAGCGTTAGGAGGAGCAATTGCTTTTATTGGATTTATTATTTTTATAGTCATCATACTAATTGAACAATCGATTCTAAATTTTAGAAAATTTAATAAAGAAAAAGTATGGCTTCTTGAATCTGTAATTTTAATTATAGTAGCAATTTACATCTATTTAAACGGAATATCTATCGGATAAATAAACCCGATAGCGCGGATTTGCACACGAGCGAAGCGAACTGACGAAGTAATCCGTACCCACAAGAGAAAGCAAACAGAACGTTATAGCTAATCTTTCAAAGTTTACACAAAAAAATAGATTATGGAAAAATTAATAAATGATTTTAGTATTAGTTTGTTCTTATGGCAAACATTCCTTTTTGTATCACTAATTGTTGTGGTATATTTTATAGTTAAGTTGTATAAAAAAGTGATGCGATATTTGGATAACAAGTCCAAAGCAACTGAATAGACAAAACCCGATAGCGATCATTGTAGCAGGCAACTTCTCTAATTTTAATGTTTATTATTAGTAACTAAAATTATGGACAAGGAAACCTCTAAAGACTCTCTATTTATCGAGACCACAATTCATGCTTCGGTTGAAAAAGTGTGGGAAGCATGGACTGAACCTAGCGTCATAATGAACTGGTTTGGATCTGATCCCAAAGGGAAAGTATTAAATGCGAAATTAGATGTTAGGCCAGGCGGTAGTTTTGAAGTAACATTTAAAGATGCCGACCAAACCGAGCATACTTGTAGTGGCATTTATTCCGAGATTGAAAAATTAAGCAAGCTAACATTTACCTGGCATTGGAAAAGCGAACCCAGCGTAGAATCTTTTGTTGTTTTGTTGCTTACTGAAGAGGGTAAATCAACGAAAATGCAGTTTGAACACATAAATTTTGGAAACGGTTCAAAACACGACTATATAAAAGGATGGCAAAGTACTTTCTTGAAACTTGCACAACTATTAGAGGATAATCCTTAAAATCCCGATAGCACGGATTTGCACACGAGAGAAGCGAACTGACGAAGTAATCCGTACCCACAAGAGAAAGCAAACTAAAATATCTGTTGGAAAAGAAGTAATCCAAAAACAAAAAGGCAGTCCGTTGCCGAACCACCTTTTTAAAACATACAATACGACTTTAAAATTAATCCAAATCAAAGCGATCCAATTCCATCACTTTGTTCCAAGCCGCCACGAAATCCTTCACGAACTGTTCTTGGGAATCGGAGCATCCATAAACCTCGGCTAGAGCCCGAAGTTCCGAGTTGGAACCAAAGACAAGATCGACTCGAGTTCCCGTCCACTTGAGTTGTCCTGTGGCACGATCACGCCCTTCGAACACGTCTTGAGAGTCCGAAGAAGGTTTCCAGGTCGTGTTCAAATCAAGTAAATTCACGAAAAAGTCGTTGGTCAGGGTCTCCGGTCTTTTGGTGAACACTCCATTTTTAGACCCATCGAAGTTGGCGTTCAACACACGCAAACCGCCAACAAGAACCGTCAATTCGGGCGGAGTCAACGTCAATAGTTGTGCTTTGTCCACCAACATTTCTTCTGCCGAAACCGTGTATTGGGTTTTTATGTAGTTGCGGAAACCATCCGCTTCCGGTTCGAGGACGGCAAAAGATTCCACGTCAGTCAGCTCTTGCGTAGTATCGCCTCTTCCAGGCGTGAAAGGAACAATTGTATTTTGACCCGCTAGCTGTGCTGCCCTCTCGATTCCTGTACCTCCAGCCAAAATGATCAAGTCGGCCAAAGAGAGTTTTTTTCCTCCAGTCTGGGCATCATTGAATTCCGATTGAATATCTTTCAGTGTTGCCAATACCTTTGCCAATTGGGCTGGATTGTTGACTTTCCAATCTTTTTGTGGAGCCAATTGAATGCGGGCACCATTCGCACCACCTCTTTTGTCGGAACCACGGAAAGTGGATGCCGAAGCCCAAGCCGTGGACACCAATTGGGACACGGACAATCCCGAAGCCAATATTTTAGATTTCAATCCAGCAATGTCTTTTTCGTCTATTAATCGATATGTGACAGCCGGAACAGGGTCTTGCCAAATGAGTTCCTCTTGAGGCACTTCAGAACCTAGATAACGCACAATAGGGCCCATATCACGGTGTGTCAACTTGAACCAGGCACGAGCAAATGCATCGGCAAACTCGTCAGGATGGGTATGGAAGTGTCTGGAAATTTTTTCATAAACGGGATCTGCCCTCAAGGCGAGATCTGCAGTAAGCATCGTTGGTGCATGACGCTTTGACGCATTATGGGCATCCGGAACCGTTCCGGAACCCGCGCCTGCTTTTGGTTTCCACTGATGGGCACCTGCAGGGCTTTTGCTTAGCTCCCATTCGAATCCAAACAGATTTTCGAAATAGTTGTTGCTCCATTTAGTGGGCGTGGTCGTCCAAGCACCTTCGAGACCGCTGCTGATGGTGTCTTCTCCGTGACCGCTTCCAAAAGTGTTTTTCCAGCCAAGACCTTGCTCCTCAATACCCGCCGCGGCTGGTTCGACACCCACATACTGGTTGGGATCGGCAGCACCGTGGGTTTTACCGAAGGTGTGTCCCCCGGCAATCAGTGCCACGGTTTCTTCGTCATTCATCGCCATTCGGGCAAAAGTCTCGCGAATGTCAATGGCAGACGCCAATGGATCAGGATTTCCGTTGGGCCCTTCCGGATTCACGTAAATCAACCCCATTTGAACGGCTGCAAGAGGGCTTTCCAATTCGCGGTTTCCGGTGTAACGTTTGTCATCCAGCCATTTGCCTTCAGACCCCCAATAAATGTCTTCGTTAGGTTCCCAAACATCGACACGACCGCCACCAAAACCGAATGTCTTTAATCCCATAGATTCCAAGGCACAGTTTCCGGCCAGAATCATCAAGTCGGCCCAAGAGATTTTCTTGCCGTATTTCTGTTTGATGGGCCATAACAGCAAACGAGCCTTGTCTAGATTCACGTTGTCGGGCCAACTGTTGAGTGGCGCAAATCGCTGTGTTCCTGCTCCTCCTCCACCACGACCGTCGGCAATGCGATATGTTCCCGCACTGTGCCAAGCCATTCGAATAAAAAACGGGCCATAATGACCGTAATCAGCAGGCCACCATTCCTGGGAGTCGGTCATCAGGGCAAAAATATCCTGCTTCAAGGCCTTCAAATCAAGGCTCTTGAAAGCCTCGGCATAGTCAAAATTGTCCCCCATCGGATTGGACAAGGAAGAATGTTGGCGCAGCACGCTTAATTTCAATTGGTTGGGCCACCAATCATTGTTTCTGGTGCCCGATCCGGCACTCAGCTTTGAACCTGCTCCCGAAAACGGGCATTTGCTTTCTACGTTGTCTTTGGCAGCTTCCGAAGGGTAGCCATTTTCGTTATTTTCCATAATTATATAATTTTATTTTAAAAATTTTCTATGCTAATTTACCAATAATTTCCTTATCTAAATCATTTTCAGATAGATAAAAACTATGATTCCTGATAAAAATTGCAATGTAAATTAGTTGTCGAAAAAAAATAATTAAAAGATTTCTAGAAAACGGACTTGATTGAAAACCACTAGAGTTTCGCTGCCTATAACAGCACAAGAAATGAAACTCGTGTTGAACTTTTTAGATGACTATCAGTGATTAATACCAAGCTTAAAAAATAGCCGCAGCCCCATCTCTCGACAGGCAGGTCAAAAGATTTACACAGATTTTTCTAATGGCACTTATAAAATCTGTAAAAATTTGTGACCCGAGTCTACAAGACGAACAAGTGAAGCAAAATCAGTGGCAAAAAAATACTGGTAAACTTTACGGATAGGTTTATTTTTTTTTATTGTTGGATTGGAATTTTTAATTTTCTGTTTCCAACCACATCATAAAAAGTTTATACCCAATTGTAAGTATGATGGCCCCGAGAAACAATCCGATGAAACCGTTGAAAATAAATCCTCCGATGGCACCCAAAAATATCACGAGCATGGGTGCAGGTGCATTTCTTCCCAACAAAATGGGTTTTAAAACATTGTCTATCACAAGCGTTATCCCTATCCAAATAGCCAAAACTATGGAAGTTGTTGCATCGGAAACAGAAAACACATAAATGACAACCGGGATTGCGATTGGCCCTATCCCAACCTGGATAATGGCCAGAATTAGACACAAAACCGTCCACAAACCAGCAAAAGGAACTCCTGCCATAAAAAAACCAAGACCTGCCATAGTCGTTTGAATGATGGCAACACCCAAAATTCCCTTAACCACGTTTCGAATGGTAAGCACCGATATTTCGGTAAAATTATCGGCGTTATCACCCACCAATTTTTTAAAAATTTTATGGGTCACCTCTGACGAAGAATCTGCATAAATCAATAAAACACCTGCAATAATTATGGAAACTATAAAAAACAACAGCCCTTTTCCAATACCTGCCAAGGCCAATAACAAGAAAGAACCATATTCTTTTATCTGATCGGAATATTTCACGATGGTTTCCTGCAAATTCTCCGATGCCAATTGCCAAAACTCAACAATTGGTTTTGCAATGGTCGGCCAGTTTGCCGTACTTCCCCCTGGAGGCGGAATCAAAGGTTTGCCTGAATCAAACAATTCACGAAAGTGGTTGATTCCTTCGTAAAGAGAATACATGATCAATCCACTTGGAATTAAAATCAAACTCAACATAATCGAAATCAGCACTATACTCGCCAAAATATTCCTTCCCCTAAAAATTTTAGATAAAAGAACATGGATGGGATAAATGGCAACGGCAATGACTATAGCCCAAATCAAGATTAAAATAAAGGGTCTCAAAATATCAAGACACCACATCAACAGCAATGACAATACACCAAGCCGAATTAGAGTGTCAACTATTTTTTCGAAATTATATGAGCTAGAATTTGTGTTTTGGGATTCCATAAACGGCTGGTTTAGTTATATACTGAAGTAAATATATAAAAAACCGTTAAAAAAGGAAATACATAACTGAAAATTACCGAATAAGTCTTATTAAAATTCTTTTTGCATTTTCAATGCTTTATATTTGTTCAACAAATTTTCTCTTATGGAAGAATGTATCTCTGTTTTTGACATGTTAAAAATTGGCATCGGCCCTTCAAGTTCACACACTCTTGGTCCGTGGCGTGCTGCCGAGCGTTTTCTGGCAGAATTGCGCAACGAAAACCTGATGTATTCCATCAACCGAATAAAAGTGGATTTATACGGTTCCCTTTCCTTGACCGGCAAAGGACACTCCACCGATTTGGCCATATTATTGGGTTTGAGCGGTCAAGATCCCGAAACCATTCCCATAGCAAACATTCCGAAAATTGTAAAATCAATCCAGGACAACAACGAAATCATCCTCGGCAACGAAGTCACGATTCCTTTCCATTTTTTGGAAGACATTGTTTTCAACAAAAATTTTCTTCCATTTCACGCCAATGGGTTGTCTTTTACGGCCTACACTACCGATAAAAAAGAATACACCTCGACTTATTATTCCATCGGTGGTGGATTTGTCGTGGTGGAAGAACGCGTCAATGCCAAAAAGAAAATCGAGATAAAATGCGCCTTTCCATTCCCCATCAACAAAGCCGATGAACTTTTGAATTATACGATCCAGGAAAACAAGAAGATTTCGGAGATTGTGTATGAAAACGAAAAATCGATGCGTCCCGAAGCCGAAATTCACCACGAACTGATGCGAATTTGGAACACGATGCTCGAATGCATGTACATCGGTTGCCATTCCGAAGGGATTCTTCCCGGTGGTCTGCATGTTCGCCGCAGGGCTTTCGACATGCACCAACACCTCATCGGTTTGTCCAATTATGATTCGCCACAAACTTGGCTGGAACAAATTCGCTTGACGGAAGTGAAGTTTCGCCAAATCCTGAAATGGGTGAGTTGCTTTGCCTTGGCCGTAAACGAAGTAAATGCTTCCTTGGGTCGCGTGGTTACGGCTCCAACCAACGGAAGTGCCGGCGTTATTCCAGCCGTTTTAATGTATTATTTGGTTATCGAAAATCACCAGGCCGGCGAAAAGGAAATCAAGCAATTCTTGATGGTGGCCAGCGAGATCGGCAGTATTTTCAAAAAAGGCTCCACCATTTCAGCGGCGATGGGCGGTTGCCAGGCAGAAATTGGCGTATCCTCGGCAATGGCTGCTGCGGCTTTGTGCGAATTGATGGGCGGAACTCCTGCACAAGTGTTGATGGCCGCAGAAATCGCCATGGAGCACCATCTGGGTTTGACCTGTGATCCCATTGGCGGTTTGGTGCAAATTCCATGCATCGAAAGAAACACGATGGGTGCCATAAAAGCCATTCATGCTGCCGAATTGGCCTTGGAAACAGACCCGAAAAACGCAAAAGTCCCTTTGGATAAAGTCATTGACACGATGTGGCAAACCGCCAAAGACATGAACAACAAATACAAGGAAACTTCCGAAGGTGGTTTGGCCGTGGCCGTAAATATGTCGGATTGTTAATTTATTATGCTTAAAAACACTCGATTATCCTATTTCATCCTAATCCTTTTTGTGATTGTATTGGGAATAACATCCCGAAAGATTGATGGCGTTCCACTTTTTTTTGGAGACACTTTATACGCCGTTATGGTTTATTTTGGTGTGCGAATGTTCTTCGTCAATTTAAACGTTAAAAAATCGGCACTACTTGCTTTGGCATTTTGTTTTGGCATTGAATTCCTTCAATTGTATAGAGCCGAATGGATGTTGGCCATCCGAAGAACGACCTTGGGACATTATGTCTTGGGGGAAGGCTTTCTCTGGAGTGATTTGGGGTTTTATACGCTTGGAGTTCTAATGGCGTTTTCGATTGATTCCTATTTTATTAAAAAACAATAATACCCTTCAATTAAATATTGTGGATTGTCAAAAAATGTTTTGCCGCAGTTTACAGTTTTAAATTCTTGATAATACCATTTAGGCCTTAAATTTACCGTGATAAAACAATTTAACTGTACGCGTCAGTTCGAGTGTTTTATTAAAAATGCGATAGCTTTTTTAATAAAATGTATCGAGAACCCTAACACTGTAAGCTTCTCGATACAATTTTGACAGTAAAGCTCTCGCATTACTGTTCAAAATCACTCGAAGAGACGGGGTATTATTTTATTACAGTAAAATCAAAAGTAAAATTGTATAAACTGCAAACTGCAACAGAACACTTACACTTATTTTCTTTCCAATTCCAAGTTTACAATGGGCTGATAAACAAACGGCACTTCTTCAATTTCCACATCGCTTTTGTCCAATCCAAAAGCTCTTGTGTCCGAAAGTGACCAATTTTTGAGCATATAATAAGAGTGCAGCAGCATACTGTCCTTGATCGTGAACTCATTTTCGACAGACAAGAATTTTTCCAAAATAATGAATTTAAAATCAGGTTCCGCATTGTATTTGGTAGAACCATCGGGGCGAATATGCAAATTCAATTCTTTGTTTTTGACCAAATTCTGGACAATTTTCTTGAAATACAACTCCACTTTCGGTTGAATCCTGAAACCAATGTTCAATACAATTTTGATTACTTTATCGTCCAACAATTCGAAAACTTCATAATTCAAGGTAAAAGGATCATTGGTTCTATTGATATGAAAAAACCAGTAAACATCGGCTCTTTTGGGCTTTTTCGAAAAAATGGATTTCAATATTTTTTCTTCTATTTCATAATTTCTGTCCGCCTTCGACAAATAAATCAAATGGGTGGCATACTTGGGAATACTGTCATCATTGCTCAATTCATCCAGTTTTTGGGTGTGTTCCACCAAATTGGTAAACTTCAAAAATCTATTATTGATTTTTCGGGCATAAAACCAAGTGTACATCGTCATGAAAATGAAAAGTTCAAAAAACAAGAACATCCATCGTTCCCTGATTTTTACGACATTTGCAATAAAAAAAGCGATTTCAACAATGACAAAAACAGTTATGATTAAGACTATCAAAATTCGATTCCATTTTTTGATGTAAATCAAATAATAATTTAAAAGAACAGTGGTCATAAGCATCGCAATAGTTATGGAAAAACCATAAGCCGCCTCCATATTGGAAGAATTTTTAAAATATAAAATCATCAAAATACAGCCAATCCATAAAATTGTATTTATGGACGGAATATAGATTTGTCCTTTCAAATTGGTTGGATTTCTCATTCCGACACGTGGCCAAAAATTGAGCGACATTGCTTCATTTATCAACGTATACGAACCACTTATCAAGGCTTGGGAAGCAATAATGGCAGCAAAAGTGGCAATAATTACTCCCGAAAGTAAAAACCATTGCGGCATAATGGTATAAAAAGGATTTCTTCCTTCAAGAAATGTATTTCCTTGGGTCATCAGCCAGGATGCTTGTCCTAAATAATTCACGACCAAAGCAATTTTGACAAAAATCCAGGTAATCCTGATGTTGTTTTTTCCGCAATGTCCTAAATCAGAATACAAAGCTTCGGCTCCTGTTGTACATAAAAACACTGCTCCCAACAACCAAAAACCGTGTGGATATTCGACCAATAATTCATAGCCATAAACAGGATTTAATGCTTTTAAAATAGAAGGATGTTCCAATATTTGGACAAATCCCAATATAAAAAGCATCGAAAACCAAACCACCATCGCGGGTCCAAAAAAGAAACCCACTTTTTGTGTTCCGAATCGTTGAAAAAAGAACAATGCCGATAAAATAACAATTACAATAGGAAGTATTGGAATCCCCGGAATTACATCTCCTAAACCTTCTACGGCTGAAGCCACGGAAATAGGTGGTGTAATAATTCCGTCTGCCAAAAGCGTTGTCGCTCCGAGAATTGTCGGGATGACCAATTTCCCTTTTCCAAATCGTTTTACCAATGCGTAAAGCGAAAAAACACCTCCTTCACCGTGATTATCCGCCGAAAGCGTCATTAAAACATATTTGAAAGTGGTTTGGAAAGTAAGCGTCCAGAAAATACAGGAAATTCCACCATAGACTAATAATTCGGATATTTCTCTTTCGCCAATAATGGCTTTCATTACATATAGTGGACTCGTTCCAATGTCTCCGTATATGATTCCCAATGCCACTAAAAGAGAGGCTGCTGTTACTTTTTGAATGACTGATTTATTCATTTTATTTTAAATTTTGAATTGAATTTTAGATTATTTTTTGAGCATAGAAATCCTCTTCGCAATGATTTTGTGCATTACAATTGAAATTATTTTTTAAAGAATAGAGTGATTTTTAGCTCGTATTAAAGCGATAGCCCACACCCGATTCCGTGATTATAAATTTTGGACGGTTGGGGTCTTCTTCAATTTTTTTTCGAAGTTGTGCTACGAAAACTCGCAGGTATTGTGTTTGGTCGGAATAGCTGTTGCCCCAAACTTCTTTCAGCAAATAGTGATGCGTCAACACCCTGCCTTCATTCTTTACCAAAATGGAGAGCAGGTTGTATTCCGTTACCGTAAGCTTCAAAATTTCTTCTTTAAATTTCACGATCCTCGAAGTAAAATCAATCGAAACATTTCCAAAACTAACTATGGGTTCATTCTCTTTCTGGACTAAATTTCGCAAAGCAGTCCTGATTCTAGCCAACAATTCCTGTGTCCGAAATGGTTTGGTCAAATAATCATTGGCTCCATTATCAAGAGCTTTGACTATTTCTTCTTCGGTATTTTTTACCGTCAAAATGATGATTGGATTTTTAAACCATTCTCTCAATCGTTTCAAAACGACTTGTCCGTCTTCGTCGGGCAAACCCAGATCCAGAATAATCAAATCGGGTTGATGGTTGGCGACGGCCAATACTCCTTCTTTGGCATTTACGGCAAAAAAAGTCTTGTAACCATTGGAATCCAAAGTAATTTCAAGCAATTTTCGGATTTGAACTTCATCGTCAATGACTAATATTTCCGCTTGATTATTCATTTGAAATTTCTTTAGTATTCATAACTAATGCCGGAAAACCTATCGTAAAAATAGAACCGCCTTCTTCCCTGTTTTCTAATGTTATTTGACCATTTTGCGCTTCTACAAATCCTTTTACAATAGACAAACCCAATCCTGTTCCTCCTGTTTTGGAATTTTGCAACCTGTAAAACTTGTCAAACACTTTGTCGATTTCTTCTTCCGGAAAACCGCTTCCGTCATCGGCAATAGTTATCAGGCAAGGCATAGATTTATCAGGATTGTACTCTAAATCAACATCTGGATTGTATTCGATTTTCACTTCAATTTTCGCTCCTTTTGGTGTGTATTGCGAAGCATTGAAAACTAAATTGTAAATGATTTGCTCCGTCAAGCCATAATCCAATTTGAAAAGCGGTAAATTTTCATCCACATCGACCACAACTTTGTGAAAATGCAAGTCTTCTTTCAAATGATCGAGTACGTTGTATATCAATTCTTTCAAATCACACCAATCCACTTTGGGTTGGACAACTCCCGATTCCAGTCTTGACATATTCAACAAATTCTCCACCTGATGATTCAATCTCAAGGAAGCTTTTTCAATTTCTAAATACAATTGTTGCCTGTTTTTTTCAGAAATGTGAACCGTTTTACTTTGAATGGTATCAATGGCGCCCATAATAGCCGAAATTGGCGTGCGCAATTCGTGTGACAAAGAATCCAGCAAAGCGTTGTACAATTTCATCGTATTGACCCTGACTTCTTTTATTTGCAATCTTTTTTCGGCTTTCCTTATTTTATGCGTCAGGACTCCATTGACAAGCGTAATCATAAAGAACAAAAACAATAATAAAGAATCATCAGGACTATTGATATGAAACGTATAATAAGGTTGTATAAAGAAGAAATTAAGTATCAATGCGCTTAAAACAGCACTCAATAATACGGGAAGAATATCTAATGACATAGCCAATAAAGAAACCACGACCAATAATAAATATCCCACCACTTTATGATCCAAAAAATCTCGGGTAAGCAAACACAGTGAAGCCACAATACCAACTGATAGTAAACAAATCAAGTATTGATTCTTAATTTTTATATGACTTAAAATACTTCTCATGACAATCTCTTATTAACAATACAAAGTTAAATGATATGATGTAAGTATTTTATAATATAACTCGACTTGACATAAAGATTTCATAAAGATTTTTTGATGCTTCGATTTCTATTTTAATTGATTAATTTTACAGCCTTAAATCAGAATTCTAAAATCACAAATCAGAATGTCTACAGCAAAAAAAGATTATAAAAGAATTACCACCAAGTCACTGATTGACATGAAAGCCAATGGAGAAAAAATTTCCATGCTCACGGCTTACGATTATTCGATGGCAAAAATTGTTGATGTCGCAGGTGTTGATGCCATATTGGTGGGCGATTCTGCTTCGAATGTAATGGCGGGTCACGAAACCACTTTGCCCATTACTTTAGACCAAATGATTTATCACGCTTCCAGCGTAGTTCGTGCAGTTTCAAGAGCTTTGGTCGTTGTTGACTTACCTTTTGGAAGCTATCAATCCGATCCCAAAGAAGCCTTGCGTTCTGCCATCAGAATCATGAAGGAAAGCGGTGGACACGCCGTGAAACTGGAAGGCGGAAGCGAAATAAAAGATTCCATCAAAAAAATATTGAATGCCGGAATTCCCGTTATGGGACATTTGGGATTGACGCCGCAATCTATTTATAAATTTGGAACCTACACCGTTCGTGCCAAAGAAGAAGAAGAAGCCGAAAAACTGATGAAAGATGCCAAACTTTTGGAAAAACTAGGTTGTTTTGCCATAGTCATCGAAAAAGTTCCTGCCGAATTAGCCGAAAAAGTAGCCAAAAGCGTTTCGATTCCCATCATCGGAATTGGTGCCGGCGGTGGCGTGGATGGACAGGTTTTGGTCATTCACGACATGTTGGGAATGAACAACGAATTCAGTCCCCGATTTTTGCGTCGTTACATGAATTTATACGAAGGAATGACGACCGCAATTGGCCAGTATGTTGCCGACGTGAAGTCCACCGATTTTCCTAACGAGAAAGAGCAGTATTAACTTTAACAGAAGTCAGCATTTATTCCAAATTGTCTTTTTAACAAAACATTTATATGTCAACAGTTTTTAATACCAGTATTGTCATTCCGTGCTATAACGAAGAAAAAGGGATATCCAACAATGAATATTCCAATTTTTTGAACAACAATCCTGAGGCATTTATTTGTTTTGTAAATGACGGTTCCAAAGACAACACTCTTGGCGTTTTAAATGCTTTAAAAGAAAAACATCCTACCCAAATTGATGTGCTGTCCCTGAAAAAAAATTCCGGAAAAGCAGAAGCTGTCCGAGCTGGAATCAATTATTGCAATACCAACTACAGACATCAATACATAGGTTATCTCGATGCCGATTTGGCAACAACCTTGGAAGAATTTATTGAGCTGCGCAATTATTTGCAAGGCGAAATTGTCTTCAGTTTTGGTTCCAGAATTCGTAAAATTGGTTCCACCATCAAACGGGAAAACAGCCGCTTTTTGATAGGAAGGGTCGTGGCTACTTTTATTTCCAATATTCTGGACATCAAGGTTTACGACACCCAATGTGGATCCAAGCTTTTTACAAAAGAGATTTCGGAAATATTGTTTAAAAAGGAATTCATCTCCAGATGGTTGTTTGACGTGGAAATCTTCTTCCGAATGATTCATCTTTTCGGGAAAGAAAAAGCCATCAAAAAAATGATCGAAGTCCCCTTGAAATTATGGGTTGAAAAAGGAGATTCCAAAGTAAAATTCACTTACGGTATCAAACTCTGGTTTGACTTGTTTGAAATACAAAGAAAATACCAAAAAATAGCCCAAAATTTATCCAATCCAAACTTGCAGTAAATGATTTCAGAAAAGCTCAAAAACAATTCCTATGTGCTATACATTGCCGTAATTGTTCTCGTAATTTTTAGATTGTTGTTGACCATCACTATTCCTTTATTGGATAAAACCGAATCTAGATATGCCGAAATCGCCCGCATTATGTGGGAAACCAACCAATGGATTGTTCCCGAAATAGATTATGGCGTGCCGTTTTGGGCCAAACCACCTTTATCGACTTGGGGATCGGCAGTTAGTTATGTTATTTTTGGCGTCAACGAATTTGCCGCCAGATTTCCCTCATTTTTACTCAGCATCCTCTTGATTGCCATCACGGGAAAAATGGTCAAAAAAGAAGGTCATTCCTTTTATTTACCGGGATTCATCTTGCTGACGATGCCTGAATTCTTGATTCACACAGGTGTTGTTTCAACCGACACGACTTTAGAATTTTGCATTGTGATGATGATGATTTCCTTTTGGAAAACCATGAAAAGTGACACCAAAACCTATTGGAACTACATATTTTTTGTCTTTTTTGGACTTGGATTATTAGCCAAAGGTCCGCTGATAATGGTCTTGACCTTCCCTCCTCTTTTCTTGTGGTGTTGCTTGGACTTCAACAGATTCAAACAACTCTTCTCGAAATTTTCGATTGTAATTGGACTTCTGATTGCGGCCATCATTTCCGTTCCTTGGTATTATTTTGCCGAACAGCGATCGCCAGGTTTTCTGGATTATTTTATTGTTGGCGAACACTACAAACGCTTTTTGGAACCCGGTTGGAAAGGCGATTTATATGGTAGTGGCCACTCACAACCCAAAGGAATGATTTGGGTTTTATTGATTGCTTTTGCTTTTCCGTGGATACAAATCGTGCTGTACAAATTATGGAAAAACAGGGCAACCATTTTCAAAAATGAATGGGCTTCTTTCTTGATTTTATGGGCTTTTTGGACACCCGTGTTTTTCACGATTTCCAGCAACATCCTGCACACTTACCTTCTTCCTACAGCCATTCCAATCATGTTTTTAATCGTGTATTGGTGGGAAGATTTTACCAAAAAGAAAACAATCATCCGCACGGCATTGATTTTTCCAACGGCGGTGTTTATCGCTTATTTTGGGTTCGTTGCCACCGGACAATTGGACAATAAAATGAATTCCGACAAATATCTTTTGGCCAACTTGAAAGCGAAAAACGAAAACCGGGAAATCCCGATTTATTATTGGAAAGACAAAAGTTATTCTGGACAATTTTACACGAATGGAAAAGCAAGGGCAGTTCAAAACGAAAAACAATTGGATTCGGTTTTAAGTTTAAACAAACCATTGTTTTTTGTGTTTCCAAAGAAGAAACAACAGGAAATTCCACAAAAATATTTGGATAGAATGACCTTGACGGAAAGCAATTATAAAACTTCCATTTTTGAACTTAAATAAAAGAAGTCTGTAATTGATGAAAATACTGTCCAACAAAAACAACCTCCAAATCCTGCACGAAGACAACCATCTCATCGTGGTCAACAAGCGCGTGGGCGATATTGTGCAAGGCGACAAAACGGGCGACAAACCACTGTCTGACGTGGTCAAAGAATACATCAAGGACAAATACAAGAAACCCGGAGAAGTCTTTCTGGGAGTCGTTCACCGATTGGACAGACCCACTACCGGAATCGTCGTTTTTGCCAGAACCAGCAAGGCCTTGACTCGAATGAACGAATTGTTCAGCAATCGGGAAACCCAGAAAACCTATTGGGCCATCGTGAAAAACAAGCCTGAAAAAACGGAAGACAAACTGGTTCATTTTATAAAAAGAAACGAAAAAAACAATACTTCAAAAGCATATGTGAAGGAAGTTCCCGAAAGTAAAATAGCCAGCCTGGATTATACAATCATCAAGGAATTGAACAACTATTTTGCCCTGGAAATCAATCTTCACACAGGAAGACACCACCAAATTAGGGCTCAACTTTCGGCAATAGGTTCACCCATAAAAGGAGATTTGAAATACGGTTTCGACCGCAGCAATCCTGACGGCGGCATCCATCTGCACGCTAGAAAATTGGTATTTACACATCCCGTTTCCAAAGAAAACATTGTCATTGTGGCTCCAGTTCCAAATGACGTGATTTGGAATGCCATCTAATTCGAAAAAAATGTATCTTTAGGACTTAATTTAAGTTTTAAGTTATGGAGTATAAAACCAACATTAATTTCAGGAAAGAATCCCTGATAAAGTTGCTGAATGCCATCATCATTTATGAAAATGAAATCATTCAGGCTTTATACGACGATTTCAAAAAACCTGCTTTTGAAGCCGTGCTTACCGAAACGAGTTATGTTATTGCTGAATTAAAGAACACCATAAAAAACTTGAAAAATTGGGCCAAACCCAAAAGAGTATTTCCATCATTACTTAATTTTCCTTCCAAAGATTATATTTACAAAGAACCTTATGGCAAAGTCCTTATACTTGCACCTTGGAATTATCCTTTTCAATTGTCACTTTGTCCCTTAATTTCGGCGGTTGCGGCAGGAAATCAAGTGGTGGTAAAACCATCTGAATTGACCCCAAAAACATCCGAAATCATAGTAAAAATCATCGGCAAAGTTTTCGACAACAACCACGTTAAAGTTGTTGAAGGCGGGGCCGAAATCTCGCAACAATTGCTTTCTGAACGTTGGGATTACATTTTTTTTACGGGAAGCGTCGCCGTGGGTAAAATCGTGGCCAAAGCAGCAGCCGAAAATCTTACGCCCGTAACTCTTGAACTTGGAGGAAAAAATCCTTGCATCATTGACGAAACGGCCAATTTGAAACTGGCTGCCAAAAGAATCGTTTGGGGAAAATTCGTCAATGCGGGACAAACCTGCATTGCACCAGATTTCATCCTGATCCAAAAGAATATGAAAACCCATTTTGTGACTTATTTAAAAGAAGAAATCACGAAAGCATACGGCGAAAATCCTGCCAAATCTCCCGATTTTGCACGGATAATCAATACCAAAAACTGGCAACGACTAGTTGACATGATTGAACCTGAAAAGGTGATTTTTGGAGGGCAAAGCGATAGCTCCGATTGCTATATTGCTCCCACTCTTGTCGAAGAAACTTCAGTGGAAAGCATAATTATGCAGGAAGAAATTTTCGGTCCATTGCTTCCCATTCTTACTTACGAAAATGAAGCGGACATTGATGCCATAATAACCAAATATGAAAAACCTTTGGCTTTGTATATTTTCACCGAAAACCCTTATTTTTACAGACGAATAATTCAAAATTACTCTTTTGGGGGTGGTTGCATCAACGACACTTTAATTCATTTTGCCAATAAAAGATTGCCTTTTGGCGGTGTGGGTCACAGCGGAATTGGTGCCTACCACGGGAACTTGAGTTTTGACACTTTTTCACACACCAAAAGTATCGTAAAAAAAGCAAATTGGCTTGATTTACCCATGCGTTATGCGCCCTACAAAGATAGATTGCCCAACATTAGAAAAATATTAAGATGGCTGTAGCCAATTCCTAAAATCAAAACAACAACAAACCATAAAACATGAAAAACGTAAAAGACAGAATAGCAGAAATAACAACAAAAGGATACGAACTGGATTTTGGCACTGTTTTCGAAAATGCCTTTGAAAACTATAAAAAAATAGCCGTTTATGCTGGCTCAATGCTGTTGATCTTTACATTTCTTTTTATAATCCTGCTTTTTGGAATTGCAATTGCTGTTTTTGGAGTTGGTGCCTTATCCGAATTTATTAAACCGGGCAATTTAAAACCGGAAACTTTCACCGGCGATTTTCTGTTAATTTACACGGCCTGCGTTATATTGATTACTTGTTTGTTGAGCCCTTTTCAGGCGGGTTTTCTTAAAATGGCGGATTGCGGCCAAAAAGGAGAAGAATTTCACGTTTCTACCATTTTTGAATATTACAAACCGCCTTATTTTATCAACATTGTCTTCGCCACATTCACAATCACCTTATTCAGTACAGGATTGTCCACTCTTGCGGAACAAGCTGGAATGCCATTTATTGGGATTATAACCTCCCTTGCGATCACCTTCTTGACATTTATAACCATTCCCTTGATTGTTTTTGGAAACCTGAATGCAACTGAAGCCATCAAATCAAGTATTACCATCATTTTAAAACAGCCGTTGGTAATTTTGGGGTTGATAATAGTCGCCTTTATTGCATCGTTGACAGGCTTGATTGCTTTTTGTATCGGGATATTTTTTACGATGCCATTTCTATATTCAATGGAATATGTCCTTTACGATTCCATAATTGGAATTGATTCTGTAAGTGAAATCGATGAATTAGGCTCAAATGTGTAATTATTTTTCAATATTACCCTAATTATTTCATTGCTTTAACAAAAAAACTTATTTTTATCACCAAGAGAAAAGATCCCAAATCGACTTCTCAAACCTAACCAATACCATTTAGCCTTAATGTCATTTAGCCCATTATTAACAATAATTCCATACTTGAACAATTATTTTTTTGTTGATGACAATTTACCGGTTAATCACTCTCTTGCAATACATCATTTCATTGTGAAAAATAATTTATTTGGTATTGCATCCCCGTTTTTAATAATCTTATCTTTCTTGTTGATTTATAAGTTTTTAAAAATAAAATCGACACTTAGCAATAAATATATAGAAAGCCTCTCCCTAGTAGATTCAAAAAACAAAGAAACCCAATTCTATTTTTTGTTTTTGGGAATCATAATTCCTTTCCTTGAACTTTTTTTCGTCTTATTCAATGCGAGATCAAAAAGTTTATTGATCCATCATTTTAGTTTGGGTACCTTTTTATTGGCAATCTATTTTATCAGCAAAAAATCATCTTTGGTATTTCAAAATATCCAAAATCTTTTCAAGGCAGTATTCATAATTATATTTATTATTGTCTCCCGGAATTTAATTTATACTTCTCCCGATGTAATCCCACTTGTCGCCTTTGTAATATGGTTTTTCTTTTCTTATGATATTCTCAAACCCTTAAAGCTGTATTGGCTTACAGTTGCATTTGTTTATATCTTCATTTCCGTCCTTTTTGTTTTTGAGATAATTCCCGTAAAATCTATTTCCCTGTTATTAAATTACTGTTTAATAGTTCAAGTCGTAAATTATGTCCGGCATATATCTTTGCTTAATGCAAAAGATAAATTCAAATTTACCAATGATATTGTAAATAAAGGAAATACGCTGACAATTGCCGCGAATGATGCTGGAGAAATCTCTTTTTGCAGTGAAACCATAACCTCCATTTTGGGATATACTCCGGAGGAAGTGATGGGAATGGGATTTTGGAAACTTACCGAAGACCCCGAATTTATTGGCCTACAATACCACGACAACTATATTGACGAGCGATTGTACGTCAGGAAATTGAAATGTAAAAATGGATCCTACAAATATATTCAATGGAGAGACAAGAAACACAATGAAAACCTGACCATTGGAATTGGAAACGACATAACCAACGAAATCAATCTTCAAAACCAGTATCGGGACTTAATTCAAAATGCTACCGACCTTATTTATGAAATAGATGTCCATGGAAATTTCACGTTTGCCAATGATTTTGCCGTAAAATCCTTAGGATATGATCATTATGAATATCTCTCAATGAATTACTCGGAATTCATTCGAAAAGATTACACCAAAAACATAATTGATTTCTACCATAACTTGCCCGAAAGGCAAAATGATTTCAATACAGTTGAAATACCATTGATAAAAAAGAATGGAGAAGAAATATGGCTTTCCCAAAAAATAGTCGTTCGAAGGAATAATTTGGGCGAACTTATTGGATATTCAGGAATAGCCCGCGACATTACCGCTTACAAAAACCTTGAACTAGAAAAAGAAAAACAACAAGAAAAAATTAATCGATACAATTCGGCAATCAATAATTTGTCGATAAAAAACTTCAATAAATGCGAAAATTTGAATGACGCTATTGGAACAATCCTAAAAGCTGCCGCAAAAGCGTCAATAGTAAACCGGGTCAGTTTTTGGAAATATACCAAAGATAAAATTGTCTGCAAAAAACTATACGAATTGAACGACAACATATTCGACAAAAAAATCACTTTCACAAAGAAAAACTATCCCGATTATTTTGCATCCACAAAAAATGAAACACAAATCGTAATCAGTGATGTTCAAGACAATTTGAAAGATTCGGTTTTTTTCGAAGACTATTTTCTAAAATACGACATCCGATCGATTCTCGACATTCCTCTTTTCAACAATGGCGATTTAACCGGCTACGTTTGTTTTGAAACCACAAAACAGAAAAAGTTGTGGGACAATGACGACATCAATTTTGCCCGAACCATATCCGACATCATATCATTGCAAATTGCTTCCAGAAAACGGTATCAAGCAGAAATAAAATTGGAATACAAAAGCGAATTGCTTTCTGCCATGGCCTTGTGTACCGAAAAATTCCTGTTGAGCAAGAGCGTCGATCAAATGTTTACAGAAACCTTTGAAATAATGGGAAAAGCTACAAAGGCAGACCATCTTTTTTATTATGAAAAGGATTTCAACACCAATTTAATCAGCCAAAAATTCAAATGGGCCAGAAAAGGGATTCCTTTTCAAATCACCAAATTGAGAACGTTCACGACCGAAAACCTGCAAGAAATTTTCAAACAAATCAACAAGAAAAAATATTTCAAGGCCATTACAAGCAAACTCGAAGATTCCACTTTGAAAGAAGTGTTGGTTGCCAACGAAATAAAATCCATGCTCATCTTGCCGATATACATCGAAAATGAATTTACCGGTCTCATAGGTTTTGACGACTGTTATAATGAAAAAAAATGGTCGGACGACGAAATCAACATTCTGCAAACCCTTGCCAACAACATCTCTTCGGCCTTGGAAAGAACCAAAAACGAAACCATCCTTTATGAAAGCCAGGAGAAATTTCGTTTATTGACCAACAACATTCCCGGCACGGTTTATTTATCCAATATTGACGACAAATGGACCAAAATTTACATCAATGACGAAATCGAAAACCTGACTGGATATGGCAAAAGCGAATTTCTGGAATACAAACTGCACTATGTAGATTTAATCCATCCCGACGACAAGGAAAATGTCCTGCTTGCAGCCAAAAAATTGGTCGAAGAACAGGTTAAAATGCAAATCGTTTACAGGATCATCCACAAAAAAGGACATATCGTTTGGGTAGAGGAATTTGGCGACAGCATCAAAAAAGATAACGTGATCAGTTATGTGGGAGGAATGTTTTTTGACATCACCAAGAAAAAAGAAGCCGAAGAAGCCCTGATAGCCAAAGAAATAGCCGAAGCAGCCAACAAGGCAAAATCAGAATTCATTGCCAACATGAGCCACGAAATCAGGACTCCGCTGAATGGAATTATAGGTTTCACGGACTTGCTCATGAAAACCAATCTTGAAAAAACGCAAGAGAAACACATGATTACCGTCAACCAATCGGCTCATTCCTTGTTGGACATCATCAACAATATTCTAGATTTTTCGAAAATAGAGGCCGGAAAACTGGAACTATACATAGAAAAATGCAAAATCAAGGAAATATTGAATCAAATAATCGACTTGATATCCTATGAATCCAACCTGAAAAACCTGAAACTGGAACTGGTCATCACCCCTGATATTCCCAAGTATTTTTGGGTGGACATCGTTCGATTAAAGCAAATCTTGATCAATCTTTTGGCAAATGCCGTGAAATTTACCGAAAAAGGTTCCATTCAATTGGTCGTTTCCGTACTCGAAAAAACAGATGATTCCAACAGCAAGATTCGTTTTTCAGTAATGGATTCCGGCATTGGAATACTCGAAGAAAACTGGAATAAAATTTTCAACGCTTTTTCCCAAGAAGACAATTCAACAACCCGAAAATTTGGTGGAACGGGATTGGGCTTGAGCATTTCGAATCAATTGTTGGCATTGATGAACAGCCACCTCCAATTGGACAGCAAAATAGATCTTGGAAGTACTTTTTATTTTGACCTGGATTTGAAAACAAGCAATCAAAAAATAAAAGATGAACGCAAAATAGACGTTCCCGCAGAAAACGACATAGACGATTTTATAGAAAAAAACAATCGCTTGGAAAAATTGAGGGTAATGATTGCCGAAGACAACAAAATCAATATGTTGCTCATCAAAACCATCATAAAAAACATATTTACAGAGGCTACTATTTTTGAGGTTTTTAATGGTAAAGACGCCGTTGAACAGTTTGAAAGTATCAATCCAGACATTGTTTTAATGGACATCCAAATGCCGTTGATGAATGGTTATGAAACAACCAAAGCCATCAGAAGTCTTGAATCAGGAAAAAATGTTCCCATCATTGCCGTAACTGCCGGAGTAGAAAAAGAAGAAAAAATAAAATGCATGGAAGCCGGAATGAATGACCACATTTCAAAACCCATCATGAAAGGCGTTATTGAAGAAACCATCATCAAATGGATGGATACACCAAAATTGAAATCCAAAAGGAGTACCGAAACAACTTTTGGCGAAGACCCTAAAAAGAAGTAGCCAAGAATAAAAATCATCCAAAAAAAGCACTATTTTTACCTTAAAACTCGTATTATGAAATGGATAGGTAGAAGACAAAGCGACAATATGGAAGACCGCAGAGGACTTTCTGGGGGAAAAGCAGTAATTGGTGGAGGAATTATTGGAGTCATCATTTTGCTGGTCAAACTTTTTGGTGGTGAAAATGCGCAACAACTTACCCCTATTTTAGACCAATTCAATCAGCAATCTACCCAAACCGAGTCAAGAGCTTTAACGCCGGAAGAAGCAAAAGAAGGCGAATTTGTAAAAACCCTCTTGGCCGACAATGAAGATATTTGGACCAAAATATTCGAGGAAAACAACCTGACTTTTGAAGCGCCAAAATTGGTCTTGTTCAGTGGTCAAGTGCAAACCGCTTGCGGTGGTGCCAGTTCCGCTTCCGGTCCATTTTATTGTCCCGGCGACAGAGTCATTTATATGGACATGACTTTCTTTGAGGAATTGAGAACACGATTTGGTGCCGAAGGCGGTGATTTTGCCGTGGCTTATGTTTTGGCACACGAATATGGCCACCACATCCAGACCTTGCTGGGAACCTCGGCAAAAGTGCGAGAACTACAAGAAAACAGAAGTGAAACCGAAGGCAATAAATTGTCCGTCGCCCTGGAATTGCAAGCCGATTTCTATGCAGGACTTTGGACCCACTACAACGAAAAACAAAATGCCATGCTGGAACCCGGCGATATCGAAGAAGCCTTGAGTGCCGCCAATGCCGTGGGCGACGATGCCATCCAAAAAAAAATGCAAGGACAAGTCGTTCCCGATTCCTTTACCCACGGAACTTCCGAACAAAGAATGTATTGGTTCAATCGCGGCTTTAAAACGGGTGATTTTAAAAAAGGAGATACTTTTGCGGAGGTTGAGTAAAAGTAGAGGAATAAAATGCAGAATCTGTTTCCTATTAAATACAAAAAAACAGTCTAAGTTTTACAAGATACTTAGACTGTTTTTTTTGTATTTAATTCTTTAATAAATCATGATTTCTTGTACTGGCTTGGAAATTGGGTTATGGGTTCAATTTTCATTTTTTTGTAAAACACCTCGGCGCCTTCGGACTGGATTTGAATTTTACCTTCGGTTACTGGAATGGTTTTATTGTTTGCATCGTAACGAATGTTTTTTACCCGATTGACCACATGACCGTTAACGACATGAATACTCTCATCGTCCAAACAATATATCTCTAGGGTATTCCATTCTTCATTTGGTTTTTCAAACAAGCCCGATTTTGCTGCAAATTTTACCGGAACATTTTTTCCTTTTGGATTGTACGTGTATTTAGATTTGCCATTGGTCAGGATTGTTTTATCCGAAGGCACATCTCCATATACGTCACCCAAAGCATAAAAATCACCGCAATCGCCTTCTTGAACCTGAAACTCGGCACTGGCCATCCATACGTTCCAAAAAGCACCGTGCGGTCCTTTGGCATGATACAAAATACCACTGTCACTTTTGTCTTTCAAACGTGGTTCCCATTTTTTATTGCCCCATTTGAATTGGGTCGTGAAGTGATAATTTCCGTATTCTTTTTTGGTCGTCAAGCCTCCGTAGATTTCGCCCGAAACGCGAAGCACGTTTTCCCCATTCTCTTGTATTATCGAGAATACTTTTTTGGTATCATTATCCAATCCCATTGGTTTTCCTGTTTTTACGTCTGCTGATTTTTCGAAATCAATGTCTACCGAAGGATGAACCGCTCCCATCCAAGGAGTCCATTTTGACAAATCGGCACCTAGTAAATCCTCTCCTTTTTCATCTATTTTTTCTTTTGTTTGTCCTAATGCCCAAAGGATTCCTTCCTGTAAATGCTTCAAAAAATCGGCATTCGAATAGGAAGCATCATCATGTCCCATGGCAGTATAAAAAACACGTCCGCCTTGATAAACATGATACCATGAAATGGGATGATAAGTCCCCATTCGATCGCCCTGATAACTGGTTTCGTCAATACTCAAAAGCACATTTACATAGGATGGCACAGGCTTCCTGAAATTATACCATTCATCAAACTTGTCAAAAGTTGCCTTGTAATGTTCTACTGATGAATGTTGACAATTGGGCACTTTATTCAAAGTTGCATTTTGTTGTTTGGGATGACTTTTAAACTGGGCTCCCACCATTTCTGCATAGAAAGGCCAATCGAATTCGGTATCTGAAGCGGCGTGCACGCCTACATAATTACCTCCTGATTTGATGTAATTTTCAAATGCCGTTTGTTCGTCTGGGTTTAAAATATCACCTGTCGTGTTCAAAAACAAAATGAGGTTGTATTTTGACAATTCTTCTTTTGTGAACAAGGAAGCTTCCTCACTGAAATTCATTTTCCAATGTTGCAATCCTCCCATTTTTTTCAAGACTTCAATGCCTTTTCCAATTGAAGCATGTCTAAAGCCGCCCGTTTTTGAAAAAACCAAAATGCTGGCCGGTGCTCCCGTTTTTGATGCTGTTTGGGCGTTTTCGACCGATTGGGTGGAACTTGTTTTGCAACTATGGAACAACCCAAAAGATACTAAAAAGGCTATTGCGACAATCTGTTTTTTATAAGTCATGTTTATTTTATGTAATTTGAAAAATCTAAAAATTATTTGGGTAAAATTTGCAATCCGTAACCACAAAAATAAGCAAAGAGTCATTAAAAAAACTGCAATACCAATCAAAATAAACAGGAATTAAAACTAAGGATTGAAACAAAGTCCAGCAAATCAAAGCAACATCGAAAAAATTAGCAGTACCTTTGCACCAAATTAAAGAAGTACTCCATATAAATAGTGTTTACTTCATAAACACCATTTATGTCATTCAACTCATTAGGCTTATCTGATGCTTTATTAAAAGCCATCAGCAAAAAAGGATACACAACTCCATCTCCAATACAACAAAAAGCAATTCCACCCATCTTGGAAGGCAAGGACGTATTGGCATCCGCACAAACAGGAACAGGAAAAACAGCCGGTTTTACCCTACCCATATTGCAAATATTGTCACAAGGAAAACATTTGAGTCACAGACCCATTCGTGCCTTGATATTGACCCCAACACGAGAATTGGCCGCACAAATATTAGCCAACATAAAAGAATACAGCGAGTTCGTGGATTTACGAAGCGCCGTAATTTTTGGAGGCGTAAACCAAAATCCCCAAGCCGCCCAAATACGTCAAGGTCTTGATATTTTGGTCGCCACTCCCGGTCGATTAATCGATTTGCAAAATCAAGGTTTGGTTTCGCTTTCCAAAGTGGAGATTCTGGTTTTGGATGAAGCAGACCGTATGTTGGATATGGGATTTTTACGTGATATTGAACGCCTTATCAAACTATTGCCATCAAAAAGGCAAAACTTGCTATTTTCGGCAACCTTTTCAAAAGACATCAAGAAATTGGCAATGGGTATTTTGCACCATCCAGTCCAAGTGGAAGCCACACCAGAAAATACCACAGTGGATGCCATTATCCAAAAAGTATATCCTTGTGCCAAAGAGAAAAAAACAGAATTAATCATCAAACTGATCACGGAAGGCAACTGGAAACAGATTTTGGTTTTTACCCGTACCAAACAAGGTGCCAACAAGTTGACTGAAAGCATGATTAGTTCCGGCATTAGAGCCGCAGCCATTCACGGGAACAAAGGTCAAGGTGCACGAACCAAAGCTTTGGCTGGTTTCAAAGACGGAAGCTTGACCGCTTTGGTCGCCACGGACATTGCCGCTCGAGGTTTAGATATTCCATTGTTGCCGCATGTCATTAATTTTGAATTGCCCAATATTCCAGAAGATTACGTGCACCGAATTGGTCGTACAGGAAGAGCTGGAGCCAGCGGCGAAGCCATTTCATTGTTTAGTCCAGACGAAACCGTTTTTTTACGCGATATCGAAAAATTGGTGGGCTTGAAATTGCCCAAAGAAAACATCAAAGGTTTTGAGCCAGATCCCAATGCCTCAACGGAACCCATCAAACAAGGGCAAGGAAGACAACAACGCAACTCAACTCCAAGGAAACCAAAAACGGATAATGCAAACCGAAGCACTAATAACAGCTTTGGCCCAAGACGTCCACAACAAAATAATGACAGGCGTTCCAGGTAACCTATTCTATACAATCTAGAACTGAAGACTGAGTGTTTTAAAATCAATCTTTTGTAAATCAATCTTTTGCCAAAATAGCAACAAAATTGCTATCTTTGATGATGATGAATACTCAATATCCATATAAAGACAAATTAACAAAATGGTTCCTGGCAGTAACTTTGCTTCTTGGCATTTTTGCTTTTTCTGGATATGCGAATAATTTACAATCAAGACAACTTCAGACGACACAAACTGAACTTGTAGTTTCAAACAATCACAAAATTTGTAAACGGGCTATTTCATATAAAAAAGGGATTGAACTTAGCCTTTTCATTTCTCCTCAAAATAGTTTCGACAAAAACTGGGCAAACGCTTTAATTACACACAACCTGTTGACCAAAGTAAAACTGGATACTATTTCAAGGCAGTTTTATTCTCATAAGCCTGCCAACCTCTTTCTACAAGTAAAAACCATTCCCCAAAGTTCTGACGAGGACATTTTTGCAACTTATATAGGATAGTTCTTGTCCTGTATGCCAAATCATTTGGCTTCATTCCATTTTAAAATTCAAAAGTTGTTGCCATTGGCTGCACAATAACTTATTTAAAAAATCATGAAAAGTTTCAAAAAAACATTAAGACTATTGGGACTTGTACTCCTGATAGTCTTGGCATCCCTTGGAATTGGATTTGTAGGAGGTGTTCCAATTCCTCCAACCAAAAAAAGAGAGAACACCATAGAACTAAAAACCGAATTGGTTGAAGACAAGGAGGATGAAACAAAGTTGTTTCAATTCAAGACAAAACAATAATAAATAATTCGTAAAATATTTTTTTTTAAAATCTAAAGTATTTATACCTATATTTAATCAAAATGCTCACATAATGTATATTAGACTTTGTTTAATTTTTGTTTCTACATTTCTATTTATCTCTTGCAAAGAATCAATTGCGGTTACAGACAAATCTGCTCGTAAAGCAGAATTATCAAATTCAAAATATATTGATCCTGAAAATCTGCAAGAAAAAGAAAATTTCAAATTATTGTCAGAAACTAGCGAATTACGTTTTTTAGAAATTATAAACAGTAATTTAAAATCTAAGTCTTCTCCGCAAAACATTGTGCTTCTTAGTGACAGCATAAATACTGTTAATGGAACTTGGAACCATATAAATACTGTTAATGAGGAATGGAATGGCGTAACTAAACCTGCCAGTAATTATGCTGTCAATAAACAAAGTGCAGTATTTTCAAATTCTAATTTTAAAGGTCCCGTTTTTAGTTGTATTTTGGTAAAAAAGTATGGCGATTGGGAGCATCAGCACGCTAATGGTTATGTTATAAAACCTCTAAAAAACAATATTCCTGTAGGCTCCATAAATAAAATATTTCTTGACCTATATTATGATTCCGAGCTGAGCAGCATACCTGACTTCGACAAAATAAAATCGGTTTATGGGCATCTGCTGTCAGATGAACAAATAAAGAATTGGGATAATGGATTGTTTAATCTAGACATCCAGATATCTACCCAAAATAAAAATACTCTGGCCATAAATGTGACCCTTAAAAGAGAAATGGCTGATAAATGGTTGAGAATTGAAGTGCCTCTAAAAAATATGGAAAGTTGGAATACTGAGAACAAACCTATTGAATTTAAAGACATAACTACGGATACTATTCAAGCCATTTATTTAACAGCGGAGACAAAAAGCAGATTAGTATATCGAAATCTTGACACTAAAAATTTTAACATAGAAACCACTCCAAAATTGTTTAAAGAAATTGCCTTTAGCATTAAGCGATTTGAATTAGAAAAAAATAATTTTTAGTTGTTTAAACATTGGTTTTGGTTTTGCTCCGCAAAGTCTCCGACTTTGAGGATGTGATAAAAGGTCTCCGACCTTCGTTACCAATTATAAATAGTGCTAATCGATTGTGGTTTCAAAACATCTAATACCGGATTATCAACTTTTGTAATTGCTATAATTCCACTATTTTCAACATAATTGGAAGCACTGGAATATACATAATGAGAAGCTTTGGCAACAAATCCTGCTCGAACAGGATTCAAATGAATATAATCCAATTTAGACCAAAAAAACTTTTCTGAAAAAATTTCTTCGGGGTGATTTCCATATTGCCAAAACTGATATTTTTCATTTCGGCCATGACTTTTGCAAGCAAATTCAAAACGTTTCAACATCCAGTCGGCCCTACTTTCTGGCTCAGTTTCTATTTTATTCAAAATGGTCTTTGCCGTAAACTTCTTAAAATCCCGAATCAAATCGGATAATTTACTATTTTCTGACTGAATGATTAAATGAATATGATTGGACATAATTACAAATCCATACAAAATCATTCCTTTGTTTTTTAAACAAAAATCCAGACTTTCGATGACACAATCTTTATAGGTTTTCCTGGAAAAAACATCAACCCAGTCCACAACCGTTGCAGTTATAAAATGCGCTTTGGATTGATCTCGAATTATGAATCCCTCTTTCTCTTTCATTTTGTTTTTTTTTTTTAAAAGTCAGTCAGAGACTGAAAATCACTACCTCAAAGTCGGAGACTTTGCGGAGCTTGGGTTAGATTTATTGTAAGTAAATTACGAAATAAAATCTTATTAATTAAAATACATAATTTAATATTTAACTGAACAACACCTTATAAAATCAACACCAAGCTCACTTAAAACATAGTAAACTGGAATAACCTCATCATCCATAAAAATAAAACCTTCCATAATTTCTCGTTTTATTAAACCCAATCGAGTTAAATTAAAATATCAATTCCTGAAATTTGAAACTCTTTTACTTCAATACTCTCTGTGTCTTTAATTCTGTCAAGTTCTAAAACTTCATTTCTTGATAATTGACTTAAAATAGAAGGATAGATTGAGGATTCATATTTTTCGTTTGCATCACTAAAATTGACTATCAAATTAGACCATTTTTGTTGAAGTGTTTCATCTTCTTCAAGTGAAGAAAATTCTAATAAGGGAATGAGTGTTTTAAGATTTATTTGTTTGATTGAGATATTATTTTCCTCAGCAATTTTCTTTGCTTCCGAAAATATCTTTATTTGATTTTTTAATCTCCTTGTTCTTAATTTATCAGCTAATAATAGTCCAGCTTCTTCGAGTGGTGAACCAGCCAACTTTTCAAGGAATCCGCCAACTAAATCAATTCCTTTTTCAATTGCTGTTGATGATATATCTATTTTATTCATAGTTTATTTTATTGGTTAATAAAAGGTATTTAAAAAAAATTAAGCTGTTAGGCCTCGCTCCGCAAAGTCTCCGACTTTGTGGATGTGTTCGTCAGTCTCTGACTGACCATAAAATTAAACCCAAAATAAAGTCGGTTGGAAACCGAAAATCACTCCCTCAAAGTCGGAGACTTTGCGGAGCATTGTACTAAATTAACTACCCCAACCACCCATCACGATCCAAGCTTCTGTACTGAATCGCTTCGGAAATGTGGGAAGAAATTACTTTTGGCGAAGCTTCCAAGTCAGCAATAGTCCTGGCTACTTTCAGGATTCTGTCATAGGCCCGCGCCGAAAGATTCAAGCGCTCCATTGCTGTTTTCAACAATTGTTTGGAATCATCGTCAAGGGCGCAATGTTCCCGAATGTGTTTGGTATTCATTTGGGCATTGTAATGGATATTTTCCATTTGGATGAAACGTTCCGACTGGATTTCCCTAGCAGAAGTCACTCTTTTTCGAATATCAACACTACTTTCGGCTTTGTTGTCATCGGACAATTTTTCGAAAGGAACAGGCGTCACTTCAATATGAATGTCGATTCTGTCCAACAATGGCCCCGAAATTTTGCTCAAATAGCGTTGCATTTCGTGTGGTGAAGAAGTTTGCGGCGAATCGGGATCGTTGAAAAACCCACTCGGACTCGGATTCATACTGGCCACCAACATAAAAGACGAAGGATAAGTCACAGTAAACTTGGCTCTGGAAATGGTCACTTCCCTGTCTTCCAATGGTTGGCGCATCACTTCGAGAACATCTCGTTTGAATTCGGGCAATTCGTCCAGAAACAAAACGCCATTGTGTGCCATCGAAATTTCACCGGGTTGTGGATAACTTCCGCCTCCAACTAAAGCCACATTCGAAATGGTGTGATGCGGACTTCGAAACGGTCGTTGGTTCATCAATCCCGCTTCTTTCAACTTTCCGGCGACACTGTGAATTTTGGTGGTTTCGAGTGCTTCGCGCAAAGTCATTGGCGGCAAAATACTGGGCAAACGTTTGGCAAGCATTGTTTTCCCTGCTCCCGGCGGCCCAATAAGAATGATGTTATGTCCTCCGGCTGCGGCAATTTCCATGCAACGTTTGATGCTTTCTTGCCCTTTCACATCGCTAAAATCGAATTCGGGAAAATCCAAGGTTTTATAAAATTCGGCTCTAGTATCGATTGTCGTTGGTTCCAAATTGCCTTTTCCTTCGAAGAAATCAATGACTTCCTGCAGATTTTCGACACCATAAACATCCAATCCCGTGACAATTGCGGCTTCCTTCACGTTTTGTTTCGGCAAGAAGAAACCCTTGAAACCTTCTTCTTTGGCTTTTATGGCTATCGGTAAAGCCCCTTTTATGGGTTGCAAACTTCCGTCCAATGAAAGTTCGCCCATAATAATATATTGGTCTATTTCGTCTGCTTTTATTTGGGTGGAAGCCACAAGAATACCCATGGCAAGCGTCAAATCATAAGCCGAGCCTTCTTTTCTCAAATCGGCGGGAGCCATATTGATGGTAATTTTCTTGCCCGGCATATTAAGGCCGTTGTTTTTGAGAGCGGCAGCAATTCGATAACTGCTTTCCTTGATGGCGTTGTCCGGCAAACCAACCAAATGGTAACCAATTCCCTTGTCCATATTAACCTCAACGGTAATCGTGGTGGCTTCGACTCCAAAAACGGCACTTCCAAAAACTTTGATTAGCATATAAAATAGTTTTATTTAAACATAAAAGACTTCAATTTTATAACAAAGAGGGAGATTATTACTCTAGTCTTGCATTTCCTAGGAAGAATATTCCAATCCTATTTGACTTCTGACCTCATCCACAATTTTGATAAGATCCAAACTATTTTGATGAGACCAAAGTTCGCTTTCAATTCGGTTTTCTTTAATACAGTGATGGCATTCCTCGATTTCGTATGTAAATCCTTTGCCTTTGGTTGGCAATGGATGTTCCTCTTTCTTATTATCAATTACCAAAGTATAGGATTGCGCTTCGTGCCAAAGCGAATTCAAGTTAATGGTTCCTTTGGTACCATTTATTGTTGCCGTCATGTTTGATTTAGACACAAAACTCGAATGCAAAACCGCTTGCGCATTTTCGTACTGCAAAATCATTGAAGTTTGCAAATCGGCTCCTGATTCGTGAAAAATGGATTTTGCCAATATCTCGGCAGGAATTCCCAACAGCACATAACTCAAAAACAAAGGATAAACTCCAATATCCAAAAGTGCTCCTCCTCCCAATTCGATGTCAGTTTTTCTATTGCCCTCTCCTCCAAGTTTATCGGCAGTAAATGCAAAATCGGCATTAATGAATTTCACTTCTCCAATTTCGCCGTTTTTAATTTTGGAAAAAGCTTCCCGAAAAGACGGATTGAATCTCGTCCAAAAAGCTTCCATAAAAAATTGGTTGTTTGCTTTCGACGCATTAATCATTTGCAATGCATCATCATAATTTAAGGCAATGGGTTTTTCGCAAAGTACTTTTTTGTTGTTCTGCAACGCTTTTATGGTCAAAGCGGCGTGGGAATTATGGGGAGTCGCAATGTACAATATATCCACTTCGGCATCATTCATAATGGCGTCATAAGAGTCGTAGGCATTCTTGCAATCGTAGTTTTTGGCAAATTCTTGTGCTTTGCCAAGATTTCTTGAAGCCACGGCAACCAATTCGGCTTCTTCGACCAGCATTAAATCTTTGGCAAATTGGTGGGCAATATTCCCCAAACCTATAATTCCCCATTTAATCTTTTCCTTATTCATCTTGCTATTTATTTTGTTAACCAAAATTCCCTTTTATAAGAATCAAAATACAACTTTAATTCAAAATCTAAATTTAACATAAAATTCCTTTCAATAAATATTTTACCTACATTTTAGTTCCCAAACCAATTATTATTGTTAATTTTCTTTGACTTAATTTAGTTTTTGCCCAATATCAACAATATGAAAGTAATCCTTCGAACATTCGACCTGCAACTCAAACATACTTTTACCATTTCGAGAGTTTCCTATAAAACACAACCTATTTTAATTGTAGAATTGCAAAGTGACGGTTATTCTGGTTATGGAGAAACGACTTCCAATACCTATTACAAGAATACCGTGGAATCGATGAAAAGCAATCTGGAAAAAATAATTCCGTTTATCGAAAGTGTTGCCAATGAAACTCCCGAGGAATTTTGGCACAAAGCCCATCAATTATTAGGACACGACATGTTTGCACTTTGTGCCTTGGACAATGCCTATAACGATTGGTACGCTCGCAAAAAAGGAAAAAAATTGTATGAATTATGGGGGTATTCCATAGACCACAACCCAAAAACCGATTATACCATTGGCATTGACAGCATCGAAAAAATGGTGTCGAAAATGACTGAATTGCCTTGGCCTATCTATAAAATCAAACTCGGGACAAAAGAAGACATTGCCATTGTTACCGAATTAAGAAAACACACCGACGCCATTTTCAGGATTGACGCCAACTGCGGCTGGACGGTTCCAGAAACCTTGACCAATGCCGTAGCATTGAAAAAACTGGGAGTCGAATTCCTGGAACAACCCTTGAAAGCCAATGATTGGGAAGGTCACAAGGAAGTTTTCAAACAATCGGTATTGCCCATAATTGCGGACGAAAGCTGTATTATTGAAGAAGACGTGGCCAAATGCCACAACCATTTTCACGGCGTGAACATCAAACTCGTGAAATGCGGCGGACTGACTCCTGCCAGAAGGATGATTGCACAAGCAAAAAAACTGGGAATGAAAACAATGGTGGGCTGCATGACGGAATCTACGGTTGGAATATCGGCAATTGCCCACTTATTACCAGAATTGGACTATGTCGACATGGATGGCACATTATTAATAACCAACGATATAGCAACCGGAATTACCCTCAAGAATGGCATTATACAATACTCGAAAGAAAATGGCACTGGAGTCAGCCTAATTGCATAAATATTAGCAAATTCTCAATATTAAAGACATTTCATTCAAAATTATTGTACAAAATCAGTTGAATTACAACTAAATTGATGATAAAAATGCTCCCTAAAAACAATTTATTCTTTAACTTTAATAAAAAAACCATAAATATGTATTAATAAATTGTAAATTTTGATAAATAATTATCTTATACCCATAAAATTTAAGGGTGTAAAATAGAAATTTGATAAAAATCATAGTTCAAAGTACATTTTTTATGGGGGTATAGAATCATTTGACTACTTTTATTGAAAATTATAACTAAAAAAACAAAAATTATGCGAAAAATTATTTTAAGTGTGATCCTAATCACAATTTTGGTACTATCCGTTTTTTCAATTTATTTATTTCCAGAAAGTACAGCATTAGGTGCACACGTTGTTGCCCTAAAATTAGATACTGGAGATACGGCTTGGATGTTGGCAGCCACAGGTCTTGTATTGCTGATGACACCAGGACTAGGATTCTTTTATGGTGGAATGGTAGGCAAGAAAAATGTAATCAGTACTGTACTGCAAAGCTTTATGGCTATGGTTATAGTAACAGTATTATGGGTAGTAGTTGGATTTGGTTTGTGTTTTGGACCTTCAGTGGGAGGTTTAATTGGTGACCCAACTCAAAACCTGTTTTTCAATGGAGTAAATGCTACAACAGCATGGGAATTAGCTCCAACTATTCCTTTTATTTTGTTTGCTTTATTTCAAGCAAAATTCGCTATCATCACTCCAGCTTTAATTACTGGAGCTTTTGCTGAAAGAGTACGTTTCTGGGCTTACTTATTGTTTATGGTATTGTTCATATTATTTATATATGCTCCATTGTGTCACATGACATGGCATCCTGATGGATTATTCTTCGGATGGGGAGTATTGGATTTTGCAGGAGGAACTGTAGTACACATGAGTGCTGGTTGGGCAGCTTTGGCAGGAGCCATATTCTTGGGAAAAAGAAAAGTACAAAAAACAAACCCAGCTCGTATTACTTATGTATTATTAGGAACTGGTTTATTATGGTTCGGTTGGTTTGGGTTCAATGCAGGATCTGCTGTTGGAGCTGGAAGTCTTGCCGCACAAGCTTTAGGAACCACAACTGTAGCTGCTGCTGCTGCTGCAATGGGTTGGGTATTTTTGGATAAGATTCTTGGACACAAACTTTCAGCCATGGGTGCTTGTATCGGTGCCGTAGTAGGATTGGTTGCCATTACTCCTGCTGCAGGATTCGTGTCAATGCCTTCTGCTCTTGCCATTGGTTTCATTGCCAGTATCATAAGCAACCTTGTCGTAAGCAGTTTCCCTAAAGGAAAAATTGATGATGCCTTGGACGTATTTGCTTGTCACGGTGTTGGTGGTATGGTAGGTATGCTTTTGACAGGTGTATTTGCTTCAAAATCCGTTAACTCAATCGTAGGCGACAATCAAGGTTTAATCTATGGTGATGCCACTTTGTTTTTAATCCAATTGAAAGCATTGGTTCTTGTTTCCATCTTTGCCTTCACTGCTTCTTATGCATTGTTCTTTATCGTAAATAAAATAACTCCATTAAGAGTTTCTGAAGAAAAAGAAGAATTAGGATTGGATATTTCTCAACACGGAGAATATTTGTAAATCACTTTCTAAATAATCAAGACACCCTAAAAATTCGTTTTTAGGGTGTTTTTTTATGTTCATTGGCCAAGGTAAAGCAATCTTATATTTATCAATACCAACCTGAAATCCTTAATTAATCATTGGACGAAAGTCCTAAGGATAACTGCGATTACTTACTTCCTAACGACATTTATTCCAGCAAATAAGTTTAACTGGAGTTCCTTTTTAATATCCTATTAAACAATAAAGCTCCCAGACTTTTAAAGACCGGGAGCTTTTCATATCATTATCCTTTTTATATTATTTCTTGAACTTGGAAATACCTTCTTTCAGCCAAATTTCATATTCATCAACTCCAACATAGCTTATGGTTGGTTTTTCTTGATTCAGGCTATTACCTTCCAAGTCGGTCAAAACATACAAAGGCTGGGTATTGGTTTTGTATTTCGTAATCATAAAATCAGCCCATTTATCTCCAACTGTTTCAATTTCTGAACCTGTAGTTTTTGAAACAAATTGTTCGTTTTTTGGTAAATCACGCTTGTCGTCAACATACAAAGAAATTAAAACAACATCGTTTTTCAAAATTGACAAAACACGTGTGTCCGACCAAACATTATTCTCCATTTTACGGCAATTCACGCAAGCAAAACCCGTAAAATCAAGCATTATGGGTTTATTTACCGTTTTGGCGTAAGCCAAACCTTTTTCATAATCATCAAAAACGACTATTTGATGAGGCCCAAATTTGGCTCCTTCAGGCAAACTGGCAACAGGAAGAGCAGCAGCAGAACCGCCAACACCAAAAGGACTTTCGCTATACTCCATTGGAGGCGGGAAAGCATTGATTAATTTCAATGGAGCTCCCCATAGCCCCGGTATCATATAAATAGTAAAAGTTAAAGACAACAATCCCAAAGACAATTTTCCCACAGAAATATGCGGCATCGGACTATCGTGCGGCATCGTGATTTTTCCGAACAAATAGAGTGACAATGTTCCAAAAATAGCAATCCAAATAGCCAAGAACACTTCTCTTTCCAATAAATGCAACTGCAAAACCAAATCGGCATTGGACAAAAATTTGAATGCCAAAGCCAGTTCCAAAAATCCCAAAATAACTTTTACGGTATTGAGCCATCCACCCGATTTTGGCAAAGAATTCAACCAACCCGGAAACATTGCAAAAAGCATGAAAGGCAAGGCCAAGGCCAATGAAAAACCAAACATCCCCACAACCGGAGCAATACCGCCTTTCGAAGCTGCATCAACCAAAAGTGTTCCGACAATAGGCCCTGTACAAGAAAACGAAACTATCGCCAAGGCCAAAGCCATGAACAAAATCCCTACAACTCCGCCTCTATCCGCTTGTCTATCCACTTTGGTAGCCCAAGAATTGGGCAACATAATTTCGAAAGCACCCAAAAAAGAGGTTGCAAAAACGACCAATAAAATAAAGAAAACAATATTAAACCACACATTGGTCGACAAAGCATTCAATGCATCGGCTCCAAAAATCCAGGTCACGAATAACCCCAATATTACATAAATCAATATGATGGAAATTCCATAAATTATTGCATTTCGGATCCCTGCTGCCTTATTTCTGCTTTGTTTGGTAAAAAAACTTACCGTCATCGGGATCATCGGAAACACGCAAGGTGTAAGCAAGGCTGCAAAACCAGACAAAAAGGCAATAAAAAATATGGACCATAATCCTTTTGGCACTTCTGGCTTGGAAGAAACAACTTTCGCTTCCGGCACAGACACAACAGGTTGTTTTACTTCTTCCGTTTTTAAAGGTGCAACATTGGTATTTGCAGTATCAACGACAATTACTTTGGCTTCCGTTTTTGAAGCCGAAGGAATCGTAAAATTGAATTTTTTCTCCTGATTGATGCAAACCTCTTTGCAAACTTGGTAGTTCAAGACGGCATCAATTTTTGAATTTTTCGGATTCACCACAGTAATCTCCTGCCTGATTTGAACATTTTTTTCAAAAAAAGTTTCGTTTACCTCAAAAACATCATTATAAGCCGTTCTAGTTTTGCTTTCTTTGGCTTTGCCAACCAAATTAAAATTCCCTTGCTGATTTTTGAAAACAACTTCCATGGCCAACGGGCCGCCCTCGGGAGTAAACTGGGAATATACGTGCCAGCCTTCTTCTATATCTCCGTTAAAAATCAGGATAAAGTTGGTTTCAGATTTCTTTTCGATTTTGGTTGTCCATTTAACTGGATCCAAAATTTGTGCATTTCCTTTGGCGAAAGCCATAAAAACCAAGAGTAAAAAAATATATTTCCTCATTATTCCAATTGTATTTTTAGAATTTTTTTTGTTCTATTTCCTGTTTTAAAACGCTCGTCTTGTCGAAGACCGACAATCCAAACTATTTGATTGTCAGAACACAAAATCCAAACATTTTCTTTTTCTATCAACGATAATTTATGATCCTTGAAAAACTTGCTGACTTTTTTCGATTTCCCCTCCATCCCAATGGGTTGAAAACTATCGCCTTGTCTCCAGCGTCGTAAAACTAACGGAAACCACAACTTGTCTTCATCGACAAAGATAGTTGTATTTGATACCAAACTAATGTCAGATACTTTCGAAAACGAAAGATTTAAGGGAATATTAACTTCTTTTTGGTCTTTAAAAATATAGTATTCTTCGTCTTCATCCTCTAAATTCTCAGGACTCAATATCAAAAAATCCCTGTTCTTCAACAATCGGAATTCACTCGAAAAAACCTGTTTTCCGGATTGTCCATCAACCAAATCATAAATATCATCCCAAGCCGAAAACCCATATTCATTGAGCCATTGGTACAAATAAGATTTATAATTGGGCAATTTTTTCAATTGATTCAAATCAAAATGAATTTGATCATCCTCTTGCTTTGCCACTTGCTGGTAAACCATGATTGAGGCATCTTCGACCATCTCTTGTGATTCTTGCAAATGAGCCTGTGTTTTACAAAATGAAGTGAGGAAATCGGGATTTAATTCCTTTAAAATGGGAACCAAATTATGCCTGATTTTATTTCGCAAGTATTTATCCGAAGCATTGCTGCTGTCTTCCCGCCATTCAATGGAAGTGTCCATTGCATATTGCTCGATTTCCGATCTGGAAAAAATCAAAAGAGGCCGAATTACTTTCCCGTTTTGCGCCGGAATTCCTGTCAAACCGTCCAAGCCAGTTCCTCTAGAGAGATTAATCAGAAAAGTTTCCAAATTGTCGTCGGCGTGGTGTGCCGTAAGAATATAATCGTATTTTTTGGTTTCCAATAATTCGTAAAACCAGTTGTATCGCAACTCGCGAGCGGCTACCTGGGTAGAAAGCTTGTAATCATCAGCAAAAGCCTTGGTGTCAAATTGGGTTAAAAACAGTGGAATTTCATTAGTTTCGGCAAAATTCTGGACAAAATTCTGGTCAGCAAAACTTTCCAGTCCTCGAAGTTGAAAATTACAATGCGCAATTGCAATTTCAAAAGACAATTTATGAAACAAATTCACCATTACCATACTGTCAACGCCACCGCTGGTAGCCAAAAGCAAATTTTTCCCAATTAAAAAAGAAAAATTTTTCGCTATATGATTTTCGAATTTCTGTTGCATGTTCAAATTTAGTTATTTTAAATCATACCACGAAATAACAATTAAAAGATAAAATATTTTGAATTAACGTCTGCTTATTCAACTCAAAACTTCCCGCATTGCTTTGGCTTTGAGCAAGCATTCTTCATATTCCTTTTCAGGAACAGATTGCGAAGTGATGGCGCTTCCCACGGAAAACGAGGCGTATTTTTTTTCTTGATTGTATAAAATACTTCGGATGACAACATTGAAATCGAAATCGCCATCAGGTGCAAAATAACCAACGGCACCACTATACAAACCTCTTTTTGTTTCTTCCAATTCCTCTATGATTTTCAAAACCGAAACCTTGGGAGTTCCCGTCATGCTTCCCATTGGAAAAGTAGTTTTTATCACATCGACACCCGTGTATTGAGCATCCAGTTTTGAGGTAATCGTGGAAATCATTTGGTGCACTTGCTCGAAAGAATAAATGCGGCACAATTCCTCCACTTTCACGGAACCCTTTTGGGCGGTTCGGGACAAATCATTGCGAACCAAGTCAGAAACCATTATGTTTTCAGAACGTTCTTTTGGGTCTAATGCCAATTGGTTTTTTGATTTTTCGTCTTCCATCGGATCCTGAAACCTTTTGGCAGTCCCTTTTATGGGTTGGGAAATGATTAGTTCTCCTTCTTTCTTTAAATAACGTTCCGGGGAAGCGGACAATAAAAACTGGCTGTTGTTTTTGAAATAAACCGACAATGGTGATTTTGAAATCTCGTTGAGTTTCAAAAACTTCTCCAATGGTTTGATGGCGGCATTTTCGATAAAAAATTCCATGCAAAAATTAGCTTCATAAATATCGCCCCGATGAATATGTTCCAAAATTTTTGACACTTTCTTGAGATAATTCTCTTTTGAAATGCGTTGTTTTATTTCCATTTCTATACACGGAAAGCTAACCTCGGAAAGCTGATTCAGAATTTCCTCAAAATCAGTTTCGACTTCATCATCGCACATATTGAGATATTGTATTTCGAGTTGATTTCCTTTCAATAAAAATACTTTTTTGGGTTGAAAGAAAAACAAATCCGGAAAATCCAATCCATCAAAATTATTGGAACGCAAAAGCTCGACATCATTTTTTAAATCATAGGACAAATACCCAAAAAGCCAGTCTTTGGTCACTTGTTGATATTGTTTCAAATCTTCAAAAGCATTAGGATAATCCGTTTTTACCGATGTAAAAGCATCTGCAACGAGGATACAATCATAACTGGAATAACGCTGCGGATAATCGTTGCTGTCCATAAAAACGACTTCCCTAAATTGTTGCGACCAAGTCAAAATTTGTTGCTTGAATTGAGATGGATTCTCTATATGTTTTATAATTGATGTTCTCAAGGAAATGGAATGTTTAAAAAAATCAAAATTACGACAAATTTATTTTAAAATTTTCGCTATATTTATAGTACTATTAACCATTAAAACAGTTAAATATGAAAATCGCAATCATTATTATTCGAACTCTAATTGGGCTTTTATTCCTTTTTTCATCTATCGGCTTCTTTTTAAAACTAATGCCTGAACCTACCACAACGGGAGATTTCAAGGCTTTCAATGTTGGTCTTATGGCTTCAACTTATTTGATTCCTTTGGCAAAAACAGTCGAATTCCTTTGCGGATTGTCATTTGTTAGCGGTAAATATGTAACCTTGGCCAATATCTTGATTCTACCAGTTACGGTAAACATTCTATTCATTAATTTTTTTCTTAGTCCAGACGGAATTCCACTAGCGTTATTCGTGTTTTTTGGAAACTTGTTTTTAATTTTCAGTCATTGGAGCAATTACAAAGGATTGTTCGTGCAGTAAATTATTAAATCCTACAACAACAAAAACCTGACTAGCCCAAAAAACAAGTCAGGTTTCTTTTTTTATAAACCTTCAAAAAAACTCAAAATCATCTCTTTAAATTCAATTTTATTATTACGAATAAAACTATATATTTACCATTCACTCTAATTTACCTAAACAATAACCTAAATAATTGATTTTTTTATGATTAAAACTCCGAGAATAGTACTGGCTTTACTAATAATCATTTTAGCCATTTCATGCAAAAAAGCAGAATCAGCTGGAGAAACTGTTTATGAACCCACCGACATTGCAGCTGATACCACAAGCATGGCCTCATCATCTGCGGCAGTAGAACCTAAAAATAGTGACCAAAAATTTGTTAGAACTGCTGACATCAAATTCAAAGTAAAAAATGTAGCCAATTCCACTTATGCCATCGAAAATACTGCCGTTAAATTTGGTGGTTTTGTAACCTACACCAATTTACAAAGCTCCATTTCTGAAACGAAAGAAATAAAAATAAGCCAAGACAGCACACTTGAAATTACAAAATACATCGTCGAAAACAATATTACCATTAGAGTCCCAAATGTTCGTCTGGACACTGTCATCAAAACTATTGCCAAGCAAATTGATTTTCTTGAATATCGAATTATAAAAGCAGATGACGTTTCCTTGCAAATGTTGTCGAATCAAATGGCTGAAAACAGAAGTTCAAATCAAGAAAAACGTATAGAAAAAGCAATCGACACCAAAGGCAAGAAATTGAACGACGTAATTGCCGCAGAAGACACATTGAACAATAAAAACGAGCAAAAAGACAACAGCAAACTTGAAAACCTTTCCTTGCAAGATCAAGTAAATTTCAGCACCTTGACTTTACAAATTTACCAACGTCCAACTTTTAAAGAAGAAATGATTGCCAATGCAAAAACGTACAGACAAAATTTCGGAACCCAAATTCTTGACGGAATTAAAACGGGCTGGTATGTAATCGAAGGAATCATTGCTGTTTTAGTACAACTCTGGTCAATAATTCTAATTGGAATTGGAGGCTATTTTATCTATAAAAAATATCTTAAAAAAGGGAACTAAAATCAAAACCCCGTTCAGCACAACTGAACGGGGTTTGTTTTTTTAATATAACTTTTCTAACTATACGTGCAACGCTCTATTCTCCGTGGCAGCCAAAGCCGCTTCTTTTATCGCTTCAGAGAAAGTTGGATGTGCGTGACTCATTCTTGAAATATCTTCGGCAGATGCCTTGAATTCCATTGCAGTTACCGCTTCGGCAATCAAGTCGGCGCAACGAGCTCCAATCATGTGAATCCCCAATACTTCATCGGTTTTGGCATCGGCAAGAATTTTCACGAATCCGTCCAAATCTCCGCTGGCTCTTGCTCTTCCCAACGCTTTGAAAGGAAAACTTCCTGATTTGAAGGCAACACCAGACGCTTTTAATTGCTCTTCCGTTTGTCCAACCGCAGCCACTTCTGGCCAAGTGTATACCACTCCTGGAATCAAGTTGTAATCAATATGTGGTTTTTGACCCGCCAAGATTTCGGCAACCATGGTTCCCTCTTCTTCCGCTTTGTGCGCCAACATTGCACCACGAACCACGTCACCAATGGCATAAATATTTGGCACATTGGTTTGTAAATGATCATTTACTTCAATCATTCCCCTGTCCGTGATTTTCACTCCGGCCTTATCAGCATTCAAACCATCCGTATAAGGACGACGACCAACTGAAACCAATGAATAATCTCCTTCAAGAGTTATCGTTTCTCCTTTTGCATTTTCAGCTTGAACAGTTACGCTATTTCCTTTTCTTTCCACTGATTTCACTTTGTGTGAAACGTAAAATTTCATTCCTTGTTTTTTCAGAACTTTGGTCAATTCTTTAGACAGGGCACCATCCATTCCTGGAATAATTCTGTCCATAAATTCCACTACCGAAACTTGTGCACCCAAACGTAAATACACTTGTCCCAATTCGATTCCTATAACACCACCACCAATGATGACAAGGTGTTTTGGCACTTCTTTCAAAGCCAAAGCTTCCGTTGAAGTGATGATTCTTTCTTTGTCTATTTTGATAAACGGCAACGAAGATGGTTTAGAACCTGTTGCTATAATGATATTTTTTGATTCGATAGTTTCCGAAGTTCCGTCAGCTTTGGCAATAGCCACGTGAGTCGCGTCTACAAATGATCCCAAACCATTGAAAACTGTCACTTTATTTTTGTCCATCAAGTAATTGATTCCTCCCGAAGTTTGATCCACGACAGCTTGTTTGCGGGCGATCATTTTCTCCAAATTGACTTTTACTTCACCAGAAAGTTCGATTCCATGATCTGCAAAATGGGCAATTTCGCTGTAATGATGCGAAGACGACAACAATGCTTTTGACGGAATACAACCTACATTGAGGCAAGTTCCTCCAAGAGTGGAATATTTTTCGATAATGGCCGTTTTGAAACCTAACTGTGCGCAACGAATTGCCGAAACATATCCGCCTGGCCCTGAACCTATAATGACTACGTCAAATGAACTCATAGTATGTGTGTTTTTGTTTAAGTGATGCAAAAATAAGAAATAAAATTGCAATGACCATTTCAATAGCAACGGCAATTTTCCTCAATTAAAGGATTTTTTGTTGGATTTCTTGAAGTATCAAAAACAGCGCAAACAATACTTCTATTTAATTCTTATAAATTTAATAAAATCGCATTTGAAAATTTCCCTGTTGAAAAATGATTTACTTTTTGATTTAAACATAAAAAAAGGAGAATATTCAAATTGAATATTCTCCTTTTTAGTTAGTGCTTAGTTAATTATTGCACTATCACTTTTACTGATTTTTCACCCTCAGCTGATTGGGCTTTTACAATGTAAACTCCACCGTTGATATCTAAACTAGTGTCTGCATTCGCTTGAGTCGATTTAACCAATGCACCCAGTACGTTGTAAACCTCAACTGTTGTGCTTGATTTTATGTTTGACAAGAAAATTTTGTTGTCTTTGGCAAAAACTGTTACATCAAGTTCTTTTTGGAAATTTTTATTTCCAAGCGCAGGAGTTGTTACGTTAGCACCTGTAACTTCAACTTTGTAAAGATTAACACCATTATCACTATATACATAAAGCTTACCACCACCAACTGTAGTGTAGTTTGCTGTTACAATAGCACTACCCGCAACAGGTGCTGCAGCACTACCAACTAGACTATTACCATCTGTTACAAGAACAGAACGATCAGCAGATCCAGCAGTACTACTAGCATGTCTAAACCAAACCTTTACAGTACATGGTCCATCAACTGTAAAATATAAATAACGTTGAGTTGGTTTATATGTTGGTGCGGTCACTCCTCCATTACCATTTACTTGAAATCGAGTTGTACTTGTATAACCAGTAAATGTACCATTGCTTAAATTAATAACTCCAAAATTTTTAACTGTAGAAGCTCCAGGAAAAATACCCAATTTATCCACAACTGTTTCAGTCAGATAATTAGATTCTTGAGGCGTAGCAGGTGTAGTAACAGGAGCTGGAGCACTAAGTGGCCAAGTAGCAATTTCTTGAAAATCCCAGTATTTAGTTTGAGCGTTAATTGCTGATACTGAAAATAACACAATAAAAGTTAAATAAAGTAATTTTTTTTTCATAATATAAAGTATTTGGTTAGATTGACTACAACATTGTAATCGATTACATAAAATTAGTTTATTTTTTTAATATACAATAAAAAAAAGGTGTTATTTTTATATTGTGTATATTTTATATTTCGTTTGTGCATTAAACAAACAAAAGGGTCTTAAATAAAAAATCAGAACAGAAGTAATTCTGTTCTGATTTAATTATTTTAAAAATATAATTATGCAACTTTTTGTAACAGTTTTAGGGCTTCTATAAAATTGGATCCCAATCCTTGAATATTTTATCCATTGTGTAATCTGTTGAAAATTGCTGGGCGGTTAATGTATGCGACCAATTCACTCGTGATGATCTATCAGCACCTTTTCCTGAACATTCATACTCAGCATAGAAAGTTGTTGATTCAGCTTCGGTTCTACCCCAATTAGACCACCCTAAAGGATTGATGTGTTCACCCATTTCGCATTTAATAAAAACGGTTTTGGCATCATTACGCCAAGGCCTTCCCAAATAAACCGATCCTTTAGATGTGTTTGTCGTCAATTTACAATTCAGGAAAACATAGCCATATGAAGTGCCTAAGCTTGTTGAAGCAGCCGTAATATAAGCTCCTCCCTGTTTTGAAAAAATCTCGCAATCTTCAAATAACGCAGTTGACGCACCAAAAATAAAATCGGTTGTACCTTCCATATAACAATTTTTATAATATTGTCTGCTTTTGTCTGCACGCGTATACACAGTATCCTGAAATCCCAGAAAATTACAATTGTTGAAAATCACTTTATCACCATCGATTCTTACGGCGACAGCTTGCCCTACTGGGCCTGAGGAATTTTCAAAAGTAATGTTTTCAGCTTTAAAATTATCGGCACCAACGGCAAAACTACAAGAACCCGAAGTACCTATGTTTGCTCCTGCCGCATTTTTTTTGGAAGCATAATCATCATAAGTGAGTATTGTTTTTGTTTTATCCTCTCCTATCAAAGTGACATTTATTTTGTCCTTGGGCAAATCCAATTTTTCTTTATAAATCCCATTTTTAATATAAATCTTGGTCTCTTTTTGCTTTAGAAACGGCACTGAATTTATTGCCTCTTGGACAGTCGCAAAATCTCCAGCCCCTTTTGCATCAACGACAATATCATATTTTTGGGATAAATTATTTGGATCTTGGGCAGAATTTGCTGCTGAACAATTCCATAAAAACAGTGATAAAATCCCAACGTAAACACTCTTTAGTTTCAACTTCATTTTAAACTTATTATTTTAATTTTCTTTTCAAGTTAATCGGCTAATCGTATTGTCCAGCATTAACCTCTTTCACGATACTATTCAAGTAAACTTCGATATTGTCGTAGGCAGAACTCAAATCTTTGGCATTGGCATTCTTTACGTTTGGATTTAATTTTTTTTCTATTTCCCATACATCCGGCATTCCATCATTATCCGTGTCCAGCGGAGGTGTCGTGCTTTTAAGCACCGGCCATCCGCCAACATCGCCTTGCGAATCAATAATTCCTTTTGTACTTCCATTCGTTCCTTCGAACGTATAAGTTTTATTTTTTACATTATCGATTATCCTCAAATCCACGGCATCTCTCACGAGATTGGCACCACCATATTTAAGGACTCTTTCGTAGGCTATTTGAGCAGTATGAGTGGTTACATTTCCTTTGATATCATGAGGAGTATTGACCTTCATTTTCAATTTGTCGGCATCAGAAACCACGCCATAACTCGAATGAAATTGATTGTACACACCATAATCCCAATTGTTGTTTGTGGCATTGATATTGCCTTCAACATAATTGCCATTTACATAAAATTTACCCCAAATATCATACACTTCCGTGCCAACAATCTTGTTTTTATCAATGGACAAAATTCTATCCGTCTTTGAAGTTACCGGTCCAGGCTTGTAATAACAGTTCACGATATTCACGTTCATTGCTTCTCCTCCGTAGCAACTGTTTCCTCCCCAATTGTAGACCACGTTGTTTCTTAAATCCGTTAAATCTGTCAGCGCAAAAGCCTTGCCTGCTTCTTCTCCCAATCTTGGATTTCTGCTATCGTGATGTGCCAATAAATTATGATGGAATGATGCATTTTTGCCACCCCAAACTCCACCATATCCATGGGCTCCTTTTGCATGAACAGAATTTCTCAAGGACTCAGAAATAATGGACCATTGCACGGTAGTGTTTTCGTTTGCATAAAAGGAAACACATTCATCTGTTGACCAGCTCATGGAACAGTGATCCACAATTATGTTTTTATTAAATCTCCCCCCAAAGGCATCTCCCTCTTGCATGGTTTCGTCTCCCATTCTAAATCGGATGTAGCGCACAATAACATTTCCGGTTTGAACAGTCACTGGATAATCTCTAAGACAAATTCCATCGCCAGGAGCTGATTGTCCAGCTATGGTTATATTAGGATTTATAATTTTTAAAGTCGATTTTAAACTTATGGTTCCTGATACTTTAAAAACTACAATCCTGCTCCCGGAAGCCTCGACTGCAGCCCTCAAACTTCCTGGACCAGCATCATTCAAATTGGTTACAAACAATACTGCCCCACCACGACCTCCCGTGGTGAATTGGCCAAATCCCTGGGCTCCAGGAAAAGCATAAGCATCTTCTTGAATTTTTATTGGCTTTTCAGCTACTGGTTCGGGAGTAACTGGCACATCATTTTCACTTTTACTGCAAGCCTGTATTTGAAATGTCAAAAAAACAAGCCCTAAAATTTTAATATATTTCATTTTAAAAACTATTTGGTAAAAAAAAAGACACATTGTTAAGAGGTGTCTTTTTTAAATTAATACTATTTAAGTTTTATTATTGCTTTCTCCAACGTGGATCACCAGCGGTTTTAATACCCGCGAAACTAGAATCAATAAAGTTAAAATCTGCAATCGCTGGATCTTTTCCATTAGCAGGATTTTTCCACAAATCTACAGTAGTTTTCGCATAAGCAACATTAGGGAAACCAGGAATAGGTGTACCCCCAGTAGTTAATGTAAAATCACTTGTGGAAAAAGAATTGTTCACAGTGAAATTTGTGGCTGTAAGTCCATCAATTGGATCAATAGGCCAACTAGTTGCTCCTGTACCATTAGTATCCCATCCACGACCAATAATGGTATTGGCAATAGTTATACCATCAGTAACATTACCACCAGCTGTTGCAGGAAAAGCAAAGATCTTGTTAGCTGATATTCTGGCTACTTCATTCAGTGTACAATCAGAAATCAAGATACTTTTAGCAGGAACCGTACTAGCAGTACTAATAAACTTTTCACATTTATAAAAAGTAGAATTTGTAAATGCAATGTTGCTAAATTTCCAAGCTACAGGTTCCAAAGTTATAACCCCATAACCTCTAATATCAGTTACGATAGAATTATTTATCGAATAATTAGTTATGTATCCAACATTAGCAGCCCCTTGGGAACGAAAAACCCCTCTAAAACTTGATATTCTACAATTATCGAATTTCAAATTTTCAACAGTTGCACTTGCATTAACATTAAAAATATAAATAGCAGCCGAATTTGCAGACATAAGAGTAACTCCATCAAAAACAATTGAAGAAATAACACTACCAGCTGCTAAACTAAAATTGGATGTAATATTGATAATAGCACCATTTGAAGAAGTGCTGTATCCACTTTTTATAGTAATCGATTTATCAAAACTATAACCTGTACCATTATAAGTCATGTCACCATCAAGAATGATGGTACTACCAGAAGTCGTAGCCGGATCTTTCAAGGTTGTTATCAATAAATTCGGATCGGTCTTTCCTCTTAAATCGATAACATTTCCAGTTGTTGGTATTGCAGGTTTAGTGGTATAAAGATCCCAACCCCTGATTGTTTCACCACTGTATATGGCCACCTGGTATTTTGTGCCAGGCGTTAATCCAGAAATGATTTTTGCTCCTGCTGCTATTTCGGCTGGAGTAGTAGGATAAGTAGCCAATGGAGTTGTCAATGCTTCATCTGCGCCAGCAAATACCTTTACAGCAGTAACTGCTTGATCTCCGGCTGCAACCAACCAACGAACTTTCACAGCAATATCAGTGACATCAGCAGCAGTTTGCGGCAACATTATCGTTGGAAATTTTTCAGTCTTTACACCTCCAAAATTTGAAATTTTACTGTTAAACTCTTCTTTCTCGGCAAAAGCAGTAGCTCTAACTTGATACAAAGTATTCCATAATAAATCTGTAATAACAAATTTATTTTCTGGTGTATCAAATGTTTTAAGCACCGTTTTAAATGTATCTCTACTAACTTCAATTTTGTAATACACGGCAGATTTCAATTTACCCATGTCAACCGTAATCGTATTGTTTAGGGCTAGCAAATCTTTATTCAAAACAGGTCTAAAAAGCCTTGTTTCTGGATAAGTTTCTACGGAACAAGAATTCAAATATAAAACACCTACTAGAAGTAGAAGTGCTTTAAATAAATTATTTTTTTTCATATTTTTTGTTATTTATATTAAAATAAAATTATGGATTAAAATCATTGTATCCTTCATTTTTCAACACTCCCATACTATTAACAATTGTTGTACTTGGAATTGGAAATATGTATTTAACAGGATGTCCTTGTTGGTATGGAGAAAAATAGACGTTAATAAAATTGTTGTAAGTTGTTGGGTCTGAAGTTTTCTTCAAATCAATCAACCAAGGTTTTCTGACATACGCAGGATCTACAGGAGCTACCGCTAGTTTTTCGTTAAGATTTAATATCGAAATTGTACCGTCCACATTGGTTTTTACATATACATAATCTGGCAAAGTCCCTAAACCATAAAAGGCATCATCAGCTAATTTATGTAAATTATTTACTGTTTCGTCAATTTTTTTATTGTACAAATTCCATCTAATCAACTCCGATTTACGAGTCAACTCTCCTCCAAATTCCCATGCTCTTTCATTTACGATAGCATCAAAAAAAGCATTTTTGCTTGTAGAAACATTTGCAATATATTCGTCCACTTTTACCGGCCAATCTACTGTATTAAACGCTCTTTTTCTAACCCTGCTGAAAGCTTCTTTTGCTTCAGCTGTTGGTCCATTCAATTCATTTTCCGACTCTGCAAACATTAATAAAACATCGGCATATCTCATCAATGGCCAATTGATTCCAGTTCCTTTGTCAGTCGTTTTCCCAAGAGGAGTTTTCACAAATGATCTACTCCATTTCCCTTGCGAGATAGCTCCAATTCCAACAAATTTTTGGATGTTATCTACATCTAAAATATACAACCCACAAGTCACGTCTCTTCTTTTATCTTTGAAATCAAATGAATAAAAGTAACTTGCCGGTACATTCATATAGTTACTACCTGAACCATAATTATGTTTTGCTGCATCACCACCATTAACCCTGATTCCGATATTCCAAGCCACGTCACCTTCACCGATGGCGAAAGGAACTTCGAATAAAACATCGCTGTTTTTGGCCACTATAAACTCACATTCATTTTTAAAAATCTGTGCGAAATCTGTAGGCAATTCTCTATCCTTTAATGTCATCAACTTTTTAGAATAATCTCTTGCGATTTTATAATAATCTAAATAGTCGCTTCTTCTGTCCATCTTCATTTCCGGTGTCAAGAAATACCCACCTCTTTGCAAAGATAATCTGGCAATCATTCCTATGGCAAATTCTCTATTTATTTGTTCTACTCCATAATCGTTTTTATCTGACCATTGCATCTTTTCTTCAATATCGATCAAATCTTTAATAACACTTGAAAGAATATCGTTTCTGTCTACTTTTGGCGTATTATAATCAACACCTGCAATTGGAGCTTGTATAATTAAAGGTACATCACCAAAAGTAAAGATAAGCATACTATACCAATAGGCGCGTACTGTATAGGCCTCTCCCAAGAATTGATTGTAAGTCGCTATATCAGTTGTACTCGTCAAGGGATCGTTATAGGTTTTACTTTTATGAATACCATCGATAACGACATTACAATCTCTAATGGCTTTATAAGCAAGATCCCAAACAGTTCTTAAATCTGTATTACCGTCTTTTGCTCTTATTCCAAAGATTTCATGACGCGTAGTGGAACTATTCAACTCCCCACTAGCTTCAATATCTGTATTTCCCTGGAAATTTGAAGACAATCTGGATCTAAAACCATCTTGTCCAAAATGTGCATAAATAGCATTAGTCGCTTTTCTTGCGTCAATTACATTCGAAAACACATATTGTGTATCGAAAGTGGATAATGAATCCGGTTCTAGAAAATCGGAACAGCTATTCAAACTGAATGCCATTATTATGATTACTGTTTTTTTAATGAAATTATTCATAATAAATATGTTTTAAATTTAATTTTTATTAATAAATGCCCCCAACTTAGAAGGTAAGATTCATACCAAAAGTAAATCTTCTGCTTCTAGGATAAGATGAATAATCCAAACCAGGTGTCAAAGCACTAAAAACACCATCATTCCTGTTTGAATTTACATCTGGATCATAACCACTGTATTTAGTCCATAAGGCTAAATTGGTACCTGTAACATAAAAACGTGCACTTGAAAATATCGTTTTCTTAAAATCTTTTATTGGCAATGTATATCCAAGAGTTACGTTGTTCAATCTTATATAAGAACCATCTTCAATTGCCCAATCCGTCAATACTGGTCTTGCATCACCAAAAGACATACTTCCACTCCAAAGAGTCTTGCCTTGATTCATTTCGCCCAATTGAGCTAAATCAGTAACAACATTACCAGCAACACCTGTATAAGTACCATCTGCATCAATATATGTGAATCTATTGGCAGAGTTCATCGTGTTCAACATATTCCCATAAGAGGTACGATACAATTGATTGTAATCAATTTTACCTGTATTGTAAACATCATTTCCATAAGACCAGTTGAAAAACATGGACAAATCGAATGCTTTATAGGTTGTATTTAGTCCGAAACCACCTTGTGCTTTTGGCACTGCATTTCCAATAACTTGTCGGTCATCAGTCGAAATGGCACCATCACCATTCAAATCTTTCAATTTCATGGAACCAGGTCTAACTGGAGCTCCAATAATACCTGAATTACTAGGCACATCTGCTTTAAGTACCCAAGCACTCGTTGGAGTTGTTTGAGTAAAATCATCCACGGTGTACATTCCATCATTCACATAACCATAGATCATACCTACTGTTTTCCCAATTTCCAAACGGTAATCATCTGCACTCATCAAATCAGTACTTGCCCAATTTGACTGAAATAATTTAATTTCAGTACCATCTAATTCATCAATTTTAGTCTTATTAATTCCAAAATTCATTGTAAGGCCTAAAGTTAAATCTTTTTTATCAATTATATTTGCATTGAAAGACAATTCTACCCCTCTATTGGAAGTCGCACCTATGTTCTTCCATTGATCAGCAAATCCTGTAACCTTGTATGCAAGTGATTTAAACAATAAATCCGTAGTGGTATTTCTGTAAAACTCCAAACTACCATTAATCACGGAATTAAAAAGTCTAAAGTCCAAACCAATATTTCGAGTAAGAGTCGTTTCCCAAATCAAATCAGGGTTATACAATGTTGTACCTATAATACTGTAATAGGTGTTATTAGCATTAGTACCAAAACCGGGGCCTTTTACCGTAGAAGGTTCCATCAACAATTTAGTGGAGTTGGCCGGTATTCTATCATTACCTACTTCACCATAACCAACTCTTAATTTTAACTCATTAAATACTTTAGAATTTTTCAAGAAAGGCTCACTCGTAATTTTCCAACCTGCAGAAAGAGCAGGAAAAATAGCAACATTATTCTCTCCTTCAAATTTACTGGAAGCATCACGACGTACGGTTGCAGTGAATAAATATTTATCATCATAAGCATAAGTAGCCCTAGCAAATATCGAAAACCAGTTTTCATCTGTCAACTCAGTTGTAGATTGATTATCAACTCTACCTAAAGACAAATTGGCAAACATTTCTTCAGGTGTAATGGTCGATCTAAAATCTTCCACTCTTATTGATTGGTTTTTTCCACCTTTAGATCGAACCTCTTGACCCAACATTATCCCTAAATCATGCTTTCCAAGATTTTTGAAATCATAATTCAATGTATTTACAAATCTGTATGAGTGCCCTTCAGCATCAATTTTAACCCCTAACGGCAAGCTATTTCCTGCTTGTTTAGATTCTCCCGTTTCAGGTCCATAAAACCTAAGGTTTTCTCCATACCCTTTTTCAGTTGTCAAAGCAGATTTCAAAGTCAAATTATTCAAAATATTCCAAGTAATCCCGGCATTCAATACATAACTTGTCATTTTTCTCTTTTTCCAATCTTGGGCAATTATTTCGGCTGGACTTTTCATTCCCAACATAAATTGTTCGTATTGATCGTCATCTTCAAGAGCATTAGGATCAAATTCCAATTCATCTGCAATACCATTTGTTGGTCTTGAAGTAAGGATATTTTTAATTCTCATTTGAGAACTACCAGAAGAACCTGCTCCATCTACTACTGTATTAGAAATTCTGGCCGACATGTCGACTTTCAATTTTTTTGAAATATCATGATTCAATTTAAAATTGATTGTATTTCGTTTCTGACCAGAACCAACCATCAATCCTTCGTCGTCATTAACAGTATAACTGAATATAAATTTAGTGGTTTCGCTTCCTCCCGAAAGACTTAAGTTCGTATAATAGGATATAACGTCTCTACCTAACGCCTCTTGCTGCCAATCCTTTGGTTTTTTGCTTTTATACAATTCCAAATCATCGTATTTACCAAAATATTTCTCAAAACTAGTAACATTAGTAGTTCCAGTCATCTTGGCTTTTTCATATTGCATTGTCACAAATTCATAAGGAGACAAAACCTCATAAGTTCTATCTTTAGGAAGCGTACCAATTTGCATATATTGATTAAAAGTCACGGTAGTTTTACCCGCTTTTGGTTTTTTGGTAGTCACAATAACAACCCCATTTGCTCCTTGAGCTCCATAAATTGCTGTAGTCGCAGCATCTTTTAAAACATCTATGCTTGCGATATCCCCTGGAGGAACATCATTCAAGTTATCAACCACAAAACCATCCACAACATATAAAGGTGAATTGTCTTGAGTAAGAGATCCACCACCTCTAACGCGAATCACGATATCAGCACCTGGAGCACCATCCACGGTTTGTACAGAAACCCCGGCAAGTCTACCTGCCATGGCTTCAGCCACATTGGTAACTGGAATCTTGCTTAGCTCTTTAGCACTCATTGAAGAAACAGCTCCTGTCAAATTTTCTTTTTTAACGGTTCCATAACCAAAAGAAACTATTTTAACTTCATCCAGAGACTCTGCATTTGGTTTAAGAGACACATTAACTACTGTTTTACCTGCCACTGAAACAGATAGATTTTCATAGCCTAAATAACTAAAAACCAACACCGCTTTATCAGTAGTCAATTTTAAAGTAAATTTTCCGTCCATATTAGAACCTACTCCATTCTTTGTTCCTTTTTCAATAATATTTACTCCTGGTAATGGAAACCCAGTTTCATCTTTAACAACCCCACTTATTGTTGTTCCTTGTTGAGCATAAGATTCATTGCCCATAAACACGCCAAGCAAAAGCATAATGACAAAAATTACTCTTTTGCCTTTTTCAAATACATTCATAGTATAATGTTTATTAATTAGTTAGTTTTTTTTGTTACTTTCTTTGTTAAGTTTTTTTTATTTTTTTGTTAGTTTTTAGGTAGTTAATATTCAGTTAGTTTCATTTATTTTATAGTGGTTAATAATTACGTTCAACAAATATTTCATTAAAATTCATTTTTACAACACGCTCTTTGATTATTATTGAGCAAGCTATATAGCTGTTTAATTTAAATCATTTCTACATTATTGATTTTAAATATACTTTTAAAAAAAATCAAACTTTTCCTTTATTACAAGCTTTTAAGCCACAAGATACAGACCAGAACAGAACAGCAATCGAAACAAAAAAAATAATTGAAATTTTCTTTTTTTTTTCTAATTAAAATAAAAAAAACGCCATTCCACATCCCTTTAGATACGTCAACCCGAGATTCATTTTTAACTATATAAATTACACTCTTTTTAACACTTTACTATCTATAAAAAAGAGCTTCAATAATAATTCCTGATTATAATTAAAATTTGATGTTATCAATTCCAAACTTCAATTCCCTACTTTTCAGAATCTTAATGCAATTATTCAATGAAATCTTTTTAAATATATCTCCCCTAGAATAAATAAATTCAGAGGTAATCGATTGCACAAATATAAAAAACTAATTCAATAATTCTAAAAAAAATGAAATAAAAAAATAAAATTATCTTAAAAAAACTGGTATTAATATAGTTATCATAAAAAAAGTAAGATAAAAATTCCAAATTACCAGCTAGGTTTTGGAAACAAATATTTTAATGATTATATATAAATCATTAAAAAAGAAATTATTACCAAAAAACTCTGTGGAGATTTCTTTAATAATACAAAAAAACGGAAATTTTAACATTTGTAATGTACTGCATTACAAAATTCTATCTCTTAAAAAATTACCAAGCTCAAGGAATTATTAAACCCTGGAATTCAAAAAAACAAGAAATAAAATCAGTTATTTTTTAGGTTATAAAAACCCAACACATCGAAATGATAAAAAAAAAGAGGGAAACCTGTTAACAAGTTTCCCTCCCAATTGCCATAATTGCATTCGGAAATCTATTTTCCAATAATGTGCAACTCAGAAAATCCTTTGTCAACAATCAAATAATTTAGCTTTTCGAAAGCTTTTGAATCAAATGAAATTTTCTCATTGTCAATTTCAATTTCTTTTATTTTAAATGGCAGTCCAAAAAGATTGATTTTATACTTCGAATAATTAGTACTGTACTTACCTTCTTGGTGCAATTGAATGATTAAATCTTTTTCTTTTCCGTTGGTTTGAAATGACAACAAACTAAAACGGCCTTTTTTATAATCATATCCATCTTGTGCATCTTCATAAACGAATGATTTTTCTTTTCCTTCTTTATAATACAAATCCAAAATCAATTCGTCAAATTCCAATTCTCCAACATATTGCTGTACCGGATATTTAGGAATTACGGCACCCGCTTTTACAAAAATCGGAATTTGGTCAAACTTGGTGTCCACCCAAATTTCTTTACCTCCAGAAATCAATTCGTTAGTCCAGTAATTGTACCATTGACCACGAGGAATATACATTCTTCTTCCCAATGAATTTGGTTCAAGAATAGGACAAACCAAAATTTGGTTACCAAAAATAAATTCGTCATTTCGATAATGCGTTTGAGTATCTTCTTGATCGAAATAAACCAAAGGTTTCAACATTGGAATTCCTTCCTCAATATATTGCCAAAACATGGTATATAAATAAGGTAACAATTGATAACGCAAGTTGACAAACTTTCGAGTAATGTCGATCACCTCTTCGTCAAATGCCCAAGGTTCTTGATTGCCGTGATCACCAGAAGAATGCGTTCTGCAAAAAGGATGAAAAACGCCTAATTGAATCCAACGCGCATATAACTCGCCCGAAGGTTGTTCTGCAAATCCACCAATATCAGAACCGGTAAATCCCATTCCGGAAATACACATTCTTTGTACTTGAATGTTGGCAATCCATAAATGTTCCCAAGTTGCCACATTATCTCCCGTCCAAGATGAAGTATAACGCTGGGTTCCTGAATAAGCAGATCTCGTAATCACGAAAGGTCTTTTTGGGTAAGAAAAACGTTTTACCCCGTGATAGGTAGCTCTTGCCATTTGCATTCCATAAATATTATGGGCTTTTCTATGACTACAAGGGTTACCATCATAATCATGACGGACATCCATTGGAAAGGTCTTGTTTGGCACTTCCATTACGGCTGGTTCATTCATGTCGTTCCACACTCCTTTCACACCAATATCCGAAATTAATTCCTGAAACAATCCTGCCCACCATTCACGAACCACGGGATTCGTATAGTCAGGAAAATTACATTCTCCCGGCCAAACTTTTCCTTTCATGTAAGGACCATCAGCTCTTTTGCAGAAAAAATCTTTTTCCAAAGCTTCTTTATATACCGAATATTCTTTGTCAATCTTGATTCCTGGATCAATAATTACTATGGTTTTAAATCCATCTGCGGCCAATTCGGAAACCATTCGTTTTGGATCTGGGAAATATTCTTTGTTCCAAGTAAAACATCGAAAGCCTTCCATATAATCTATATCCAAATAAATAGCATCACAAGGGATTTGCAATTCCCTAAATTTTGCGGCCACTTCTTTCACATTGCTTTCTGGATAATAACTCCATTTGCATTGATGGTATCCAAGTGCCCAAAGTGGCGGCAATTCCGGTTTGCCGGTCAAATCTGTATAAGTGGTGACCACGTCATGCATATTGGGTCCGTATATGAAATAATAATTCATTTCTCCCCCTTCTGCCCAAAAACTGGTTACATTTCTTCTTTCGTGACAAAAATCGAAATAAGTTCTGAAAGTATTGTCAAAGAAAATACCATAAGCTTGTTTGTTTTGCAATCCAACATAAAAAGGAACCACCTTATACAAAGGCTCTTGATCCTTGCCAAATGCATATTGGTCGGTGGCAAAATTCTCCACTCGCTTTCCCTTCAAATTCATTTGGGTAGCTTTGTCGCCAAGACCATAGAAACATTCTCCGTCTTTGGATGATTTACTCATCTTGACAATATTTCCTCCATACTCATAGCTCTCTTCCCAATGAAAACCCAACTCATCTTCAAGAATAACATTTTCATTCAAATCGAAAATAGATATTCTCAAATCTAATTTAAAAATTCTACACAGAACTTTACTGGTTTTTACCTGGTAATACAACTCGGTCTCCGTAATCTCAAGAAAATTGTAGCCGTGTAATTGACTTTTGTCAATAGCATACGAAAAATCGTTGCTGAAATATCCTTTTGTAGTGTAACGAAAACGCAACATGCTGTCTCTTAATACCGTTAATTTTAAAATGACACTACCGTCAGTATGAAAATATACAGAATCTCCCTCGTGCTTGATCGAAACTATCTTTGATGGATATTGGTTTCCTTTAAATTCTAATTCTGTATTTGTAATCATATCTCTCTATTTTTAACTACTAATTAATCTTTCCTTTATTTTCCAAATTTACAAAAATACTTTATACTCAATAAAATTATTAATATTTTTCACGAAAACGTTATAATCGATATTTATTTTACAATAAAAAACTTCATTTTGACTTTTTTGTTGCGAAAAAGTCAAAATGAAGTTTTACGAATATACTGTTTAACTGAACTTGTAAACCGTCACGCTTAATGGCGGCAATGTCAATTCAACCGAATATTCCCGACCATCATAAGGAGAAGCTTCTATAACCAACTTACTGGAATTCAAAACCCCGCTACCTCCGTAAACACTGGCATCACTATTGAAAATTTCTTCCAACTTGCCTTTTTGCGGCAAACCAATACGGTACTTTTCACGAACAACTTGAGTAAAATTACAAACCACGACTACATCCTCTTTCGAATTGTGTCCTTTTCGAATATAGGACATCACGGCATTTTGATGATCAGAATAATTAATCCATTCGAAACCTTCGGGACTGAACTGTTTTTCGTGTAATGCCGGATAGGTTTTATACAACGCATTCAAATCGGTTATTGTTTTCTTGATGCCTTCGTGTAAATCATATTGCAATAAATGCCAATCCAGACTTCCTTCAAAATTCCATTCGGCACTTTGACCAAATTCACTTCCCATAAACAATAATTTTGACCCTGGATGCGTGAACATGTACCCGTAAAGCAATCGCAAATTGGCAAATTTCTGCCATTCATCGCCCGGCATTCTACCTGCAATGGATTTCTTTCCATACACCACTTCATCGTGGGAAAGCGGCAACATAAAATTCTCGGAAAAAGCATAGGTCATCGAAAATGTCAAATCATTTTGATGGTATTTTCTATATACGGTTTCTTTTTGAAAATATTCCAAAGTGTCGTGCATCCAGCCCATCATCCATTTCATTCCGAAACCCAATCCACCAACAAATGTTGGTCTGGAAACCATCGAGAACGAAGTGCTTTCCTCAGCAATGGTTTGCACGCCTTCAAAATTAGAATAAACGGCTTCGTTAAAATCTTTCAAGAAACTTATGGTGTCCAGATTTTCTCTACCTCCAAAAATATTCGGTTCCCATTCGCCTTCATTTCTGGAGTAATCCAAATACAACATTGACGCCACGGCATCTACTCGAAGTCCATCTACATGATACTGTTGCAACCAGAAAATAGCATTGCTAATCAAAAACGCACGCACTTCATTTCTTCCATAATTGAAAACCAAACTTTTCCAATCCGGATGGTAGCCTTTTCTGCGGTCGGGATGTTCAAAAAGGTTGGAACCGTCAAAGAATCCCAAACCATGCGAATCCTCTGGAAAATGAGATGGAACCCAATCCAAAATTACCCCAATTCCTGCTTGATGCAATTTGTCAACCAAAACCATAAAGTCCTGCGGTTTTCCAAAACGGGAAGTCGGCGCAAAATAACCCACCAATTGATATCCCCAAGATGGATCATAAGGATATTCCATAATAGGCATAAATTCAACGTGCGTAAAACCGGTTTCTTTGACATAATTGACCAACTCGGTAGCCAATTCAAGATAGGTCAAGAATTTGCCTTCGGCATTACGTTTCCAAGAACCCAAATGCACCTCATAAACGGAATAAGGTTTGTCCAAATCATTGTGGCCTTTACGGGTTTCCATCCAGTTTTTGTCTTTCCAATCGTAATTCAAATCCCAAATCACGGAGGCGGTATGCGGTGGATGCTCGCAATACAAAGCAAATGGATCTGCTTTTTCGGTAATGACACCACCATTGTTGGATTGAATTTTATACTTGTAAGTAGTTCCTTTTTCCAAACCTGGAATGAATCCTTCCCAAATTCCAGAAGAATCCCAACGCACTTGCAACAGGTGTTCTCCCTGAATCCAATAATTGAAATCCCCAACCACGGAAACAGAACGTGCCGATGGTGCCCAAACTGCAAAATAAGTGCCTTTCACGCCATCCACTTCAATAAGATGGGCTCCAAGTTTTTCGTATAATCGGAAATGTTTTCCTGCTTTGAATAAATCAATGTCGAAATCGGTAAATAGGGAATAAGGTTGTACTTGACTCATTTTAATTGTGGTGATTTAATGGCTTTATTTTTTACGAATCTTAAATTCGATTGTGGTTTATCGTTGAATCTTGAATAAATGAAAAGGCAAATCTGGAGAAAGCTCCACATAATTCCATTCATTTTCCCAAATATAGCTATTTCCCGTAATTAAATCAGTAATATGAACCGGCAGATTTCCTAATAATTCATTTGGAAGCAAGACCATTGATTGAGCCGTATAATTGGAATCGAGGCTGGCAACCATCAAGGTTTCATCCTGTTTACCATCGTCAAATTTATAATAGGCCAAAATCTGGTCGTTATTTGTGGCACAAAAAACAATATTATTAGTTTGTTGCAACGAAGCTCGCTCCTTTCTAAACGTGTTAATTCGGGTGATTAGCTTGGTAATTTTATTTTCCTTTTCCCAATCCCATTTGAAATACTCGTACTTTTCTGAATTCAAATATTCCTCTCTTCCTGGAGCCATTGGTGTCGAAATTCGATACTCGAAAACTGGACCATAAATCCCTATACTGGAACTCAAAGTAGCCGCCAAGAAATATTTCTGGAGATGAATGGATTCATTCCCGTTTTGCAAAGCAAAAGGATTGATGTCGGGCGTATTGGGCCAAAAATTAGGACGGTAAAACTCTTTTTGTTCGGATTGAGTCAGTTCTTTAACGTATTCCGTTAATTCTTTTTTGGAATTTCGCCAAGTAAAATAAGTGTAGGATTGAGTAAATCCTTGTTTGGCCAATTCGTTCATGATTTTTGGACGCGTGAATGCTTCCGCCAAAAACAATACATCGGGATGTTTTTTCTTGATTTCGCCAATCAACCAACCCCAGAAAAAGAATGGTTTGGTATGCGGGTTATCGACTCTGTAAATCTTGACATCACATTCTTCAATCCAAAACAAAGCCACATCCAATAATTCCTTCCAAAGATTTTTCCAGTCACTGCTTTCAAAATAAATGGGTTGAATATCTTGGTATTTTTTAGGGGGATTTTCTGCATATTGCACCGTTCCGTCAGGACGCCATTTGAACCATTGCGGAAAATCTTTTACGTAAGGATGATCTGGAGCCGCTTGCAATGCATAATCCATCGCCACTTCGATTCCCAACTCCTTTGCTTTTTTGACCAAGGATTTGAAGTCTTCAATGGTTCCCAATTCGGGATGCGTGGATTTGTGTCCGCCGTATTGCGAACCAATTCCCCAAGGCGAACCTACGTCTCCAGGTTCAGCATTGGTGGCATTATTTTTCCCTTTTCTATTTACTTCGCCAATGGGATGAATCGGCGGGAAATACAAGGTATCAAAACCCATTGAGGCCACTCTTGGCAAAAGTCTTTCACAATCTTTGAACGTTCCGTGTTTCCTTTCTTCCGAGGAAGCGGAACGGGGAAAAAATTCGTACCAAGTACTGAACAATGCTTTTTTCCTGTCCACGTAGACCTGCAATTCCTTGGATTTATTTTCCAAGAATCGAATGGGATATTTCTTGAAGATTTGATGTAATTCTGCAGACAATACTTCTTGAATCGCCTTGTCGTAATCCGATTCATTAGTGAAATAAACGTCCAATTTTTCGAGATATTCTTTCTCGGAATTACTGGCTAATTTCATGACCGATTTTACATATTCGGCACCTTCCAGGAGTTCGGATTTCACATACTGGTTGTCGTTAATTTTACGCTCGGTTCCGTGTTGCCAATTCAAGGCATAATCCACCCAACCTTCGACAAAATAGGAATACAATCCTTGCTTTTCTACTTTAAAAGTAGCGTTCCATTGTTCGTTTTCTGTTGGAACCATTCGAACTTCTTCCCATTTTTTATCGGCTTCGTGTTTGAATTTTACGCAACATTCTATGATGTCGTGTCCATCTGAAAAAACGTCTGCCGAAACGGTTACGGTTTGTCCAACGATTCTTTTAATATAATAAGCCCCACCATCTATTTGAGGCGAAAGGTTTTCTATTACTATTCGTGTTTGATTCTGCATTTTGTGTTTTTAAAAGTCAACTAAATTTAGATAAAATAATTTTCAACCATATAAGTCATATAAGAATTCGAAATAATTACAACATGACTCTTCAATCTCTTTCTGTTTCTCGCATAAGGGATGGAAGCGGCATCCTTTTGTGGAGCGATAGCGGAACAAAAGATACAGCAGACAGCCCGACCCGTAGTTTTACGGAGGGGCACGCCCATATGAACTCTAGCAAATTGACTGCTATTTGATAACGAAATTATCAGGTATAACTGCCCCTTTTTTGATAACTACAATTCCTTCTTTGATGGTGTATAAATTATTCGAAACAGGCTCCAAATGTTTCCCTCCATTGATGTAAACATCGTTGCCAATTCGGCAATTTTTATCGACAATGGCGTTGTTTATGAAGCATCTTTCGCCAATTCCAACCAGCTTTTTATTGTTTTTAATATCCTCGTTCATTTCATCTATGCTTTGATAGAAATCATTACCCATAACATAGGTGTTTTGGATAGTTGTTCCCTCACCTATTCTGGCTCGAATTCCAATTACGGAACGACTAATTTCTTTGGCGTTGATGATACATCCCTCTGAAATCAATGACCTATCCAAATCAGTTTTTTTGAACTTTGTAGGTGGCAATAATCGAGGACGAGTCACTATTTTATTCTCGTTGTCGAATAAATTAAATTTTGGCACATCGTCTGTCAATCCAATATTGGCTTCGAAAAAAGAATCGATATTTCCAATATCTGTCCAATAGCCTTCATATTGGAAACTAAATATTTTTTTGTGCCCAACTGCTTGAGGGATAATTTCTTTTCCAAAATCTTGGGTACTTGATTCTGCCATGACATCCAACAAGAATTTTCTGTTGAAAATATAAATTCCCATCGATGCCAAATAATGTTTTCCCTCACTTTTCATTTGATCGCTCACATCGGATGTCCATTCTGGCAATAACTCTTTGGCAGGTTTTTCAATGAAAGATTCGATGAAATTTTCGGAATTGGTTTTTAAAATTCCAAACTCAGGCGCATCTTTTGCGTTTACCGGTAATGTTGCAATAGAAATATCGGCATCGTTTTTTATATGCTCCTCAATCATTTCATTCAAATCCATTTGATACAATTGATCCCCCGAAAGAATCAAGGCATAATCAAAATCATGATTTAAAAAATGGGGCATACATTGTCTTACGGCATCTGCAGTCCCTTGAAACCATCTTGTATTGTCAGGAGTTTGTTCTGCTGCCAAAATATCGACAAAAGCATGACTAAAAATACTGAAATGATACGTATTCTTGATGTGGGCATTTAAAGATGCTGAATTGAACTGAGTCAATACAAATATCCTATAAATATCCGAATTCATGCAGTTAGAGATTGGAATATCTACCAAACGGTACTTTCCTCCAATTGGAACGGCAGGTTTTGAACGTGTTTCTGTCAATGGAGACAATCTAGAACCTTGACCTCCACCGAGAATAATTGCAATTACATTTTTCCTTTTAGTCTTCATTTTTTTTCTATTATTAAATTGTACACCTCTATATATTCCTGACAAACACTTTCCCAAGAATGGTCAATACCCATTCCTAGTTTCCGAATATCATTTATTTTTTTCTTGTCCTCGTATAAATTTACCGCTCTTTGAATCGAATAACAAATGTCTCCAACAGAGGCTTGATCGTGGCAAATTCCGTTTCCTTCATCTCCAAAATCGATCACGGTATCCTTCAAACCTCCCGTTCTTCGCACAATGGGAATGGTTCCATAACGCATCGCATACATTTGGTTCAACCCACAAGGCTCAACTCTGGATGGCATCAATAAAAAATCCGAGCCTCCATAAATTAAATGAGCCAACTCTTCATCATAGCCAATAACAGTATTGTAATTTCCTTTAAAACTAGTCTGTAAATGGGTCAATTGCTTTTCAATTTCCACGTTTCCAGAACCTAAAACCAGAATATTAATTCCTTTATAATTTTCAGACAAAGACATCGCGGCTGCATGAGGCAATAAATCGGCTCCTTTTTCTTCCAATAATCTTCCAATGAAACTAAAAAGCGGTTTTGTCGGATCCAAATCAAATTGACTGCACAACTTTTCTTTATTTTCCTGTTTTCCTTTTTTGAAATTTTTGATGGAATATTTTTTTTCCAACATTTTATCCGTTGCAGGATTCCAGACTTCCATATCAATTCCGTTCAAAATACCTCTTGATTTATCCCTTACAAGACTAAACAAGGATTCCAATCCAAAAGCCGATTGATTGATTTCATTCAAATAATTAGGAGAAACCGTTGTCACCGCCGAAGCACATTTGATGGCTGTCGCCAATGAATTTATCTTGTTGTCCCATTCCAAAACACTAACTTTTGACAAATCAAACTCCGGCAAATAATACAACTTGTCAAATCCAAATTGTCCTTGATAAATCGAATTATGAATTGTAATAACCGTAGGCGTATTTTTTAATTTTTCATATTTATTGGCATACAACATCATAAACGGAATTAAGCCCGTATGATGATCGTGACAATTGATTACGTCTGGAATAACATTTCTAGTAATAACCCAATCCAATGTGGCTATCTGGAATGACAAAAATCGTTCAATATCATCTTCATAACCATAGATTTCTTTCCTGTCGAATAGCTCTGGAATTTCAATCAAGTACAGTTCGTAACCCAATTTACCTGTTCTTTCTTTCAAGACATTGAAAGGAAAATTAAAATTTCCCAATTTCACAGAACCCAAGTGAACATTATCAAATTTATTTTCCTCTATAAACTTGGTTTCATAACAAGGAAGCACCACTTTCACAAGATGTCCCGCACTATTTTGATATTTTGGCAATGCTCCCACTACATCAGCTAAACCGCCCACTTTTGCCACTGGATAACACTCCGCTCCTATATGAAATATATCCATTTGAGAAATTCTATTTTTTAATTCTTCCTAAAACAACATTATTATCAACTGTTTTACTGCTAACAAAAGTGGAATAGTATAAACAAATGTTAATTAAAAACATTGTCAATAAAATTCAATTTATGTTTTTCTAAATTTAGTAAAAAAAACATACAATACTAACTAGATTGAAAATTTATTGAAATAATAAAAACAGCTTAGTATCATATCGAATAACTAAAAATTAAAGCGCTAATTAAGAATTCCTAACATCTTATTGTTTGTTTATAATTCTAATTAAAAGTTGTCAGAAATTTTAAAATGGAGATAAAAACAAAAAAACCTATCTGGATTGGATAGGTTTTGAAAAAAATAATGAGTTGGTTTTTTTAATTGAACTAAGTATCTGTTACTCAAAATCAATGTTTTTATAAGCTGAGAATTAACATACTGAACACTTACACACTTTATAGGACAGTGTCTAAATTAAATGTTTTATCGCCTCATACAAGATTTCATTTTTAATTGGTTTGGATATATAATGATTCATTCCTATTTCCTTGACGCGTTCTTTTGTTGTTTCCATCACGTCTGCGGTCACGGCAATAATAGGAATCGTGCGGTTTTGTTCTCCAGCTTCGCCATTTCGTATAGCAATGGTCGCCTCATATCCGTCCATAACCGGCATTTGAAGATCCATCAAAATAATGTCAAATTTATTTGTTTTAAGCGCATCCAAACCTTCCTGGCCGTTATTGGCAAATACTACAGTTGTATTCAGCCATTTCTTGGTAATCATTTTAATCACCATCTGATTAATGGAATTATCTTCGACAACTAAAATAGATTTCCCTTTCAAATCATAAATAGAAGGCTCTGGAACGACTACCTCAATTTCCTGTTGCGGCGGTACATCAAATTCAATTGTAATGATACAAGTAGTACCTTCATTGACTTTACTATCCATCTTGATAGTACCGTTTTGCATATCCACCAAAGTCTTTACAATATAGAGACCTAGTCCAAGACCACCAAATTTTCGTTTATTGTTAATGCCATTTTGCGAAAATGAATCGAAAATACTGCTCAATTTATCTTTAGAAATTCCAATTCCTGTATCAGAAACCTTTAGTATCAAACTGACACGATTATCTGGTTTTATTTCACAATCGACATCAAATTTTACAAATCCTTTGGAGGTAAATTTAACCGCATTGTTTAACACGTTATTCACCACCTGCGCAAATCGGGACGGATCACCAATCAATGAATCAGGAATAGTGTTAGATTTTGAAAATTGAAATTCCAATCCTTTATTTTCCGCATTATTACGCACATTATTTTTTATGCTTTTAATAATTTTAATGGGATTGAATGGTGCTTCTTCCAATCTTAATTCACCCTTCTCAATTTTAGAAAAATCAAGAATATCATTCACTGAACTCAATAAACTCTGGGAAGAATCTTTTATAATATCACAATTTTTCTTGATCTTTTTGTTGTTCGTTTTGTTGAAAATCGAATCCGTTAAATTCAATATGGCATTCAAGGGTGTTCGCAATTCGTGGCTGATGTTTGACAAAAAATAGGACTTTAATTCATTCATTTCTTCTGAACGTGCCAAAGCCAAACGATTGAGCTCGTTCTTTTCGTTTTTCAGATTTCGAATCAAATTAGCCATGGAAAGTGAAAGAAAGATAACTTCCAATCCAGTTCCCAATTTCGAACTATTTTGAGTAAAAAAGGTAACCGGTATCAATCCAAAATTGTATAGAATAAATATGCCAAAACCTAAAATTAAAAATAAAATACCAACAGAAAAGTAAGAGTCAACAGGCTTTCTTTTGTAGTACAGATAAACTATGGAATAGACAATCAAAATTAGAAACAACAACGTCAGCACATTGACCAAAACATAGGAAAACAGCAAAATTGAAGGAATAAAAACCACACAGAATAACAACAAAAGCAGTAATCCATACGCTGTGTTAAACAGAAAGTAAATTTTCTTGCTATTTGCTTTAATATTTAAAAACAACTCGCTGTATTTACCCGATAAAAAAACTGCAATGATGGCAATAAACAATACCGCATGATTTGAAAACCAGCCAGCATAAGGAGTAATAAACTGAAAGAAAAAGCCGTCCAACGAAAATTGCAACAGACCAACAAAAATAACATACAAACTATAATACAAAAATATTTTTTCGCGTAAAGCAAAAAAGAAGAAAAAGTAAATAATGGAAACGATGGACAAAATTCCATAAAAGATTCCAAATATCAGTTGCTCTTTTGAGATTTGCTTTATAAAATTTTCTGAAGAATACAGCTTTACAGGTACCTTGATTACTTCTCCATCGCTTTGGAGATGCAAAAATAGTTTTAAACTGGATTGTGGCCCTATTTCAAGTTTGAAAATGGTTTTACGATTATCAAAACTTCGCTGGGAATAAGGTATTTTATCGCCACTAACTTGTTTACTTATGCTACCGGAAACGACATCAATCAAATAAAGTTCAACCAAATCAGTGATGGGGCGAGCCGTTTCCAGATAGTAAACCAACGACCGATTTGTTGGATTTTTAATTTCTGTAAGTGTCCAGAAATTATTTTGCGTAAAGCCCAAATCATCATTTTCAGTTTGTAACTTTTTATTTTTCAACGAATTGTAATTATCCTTTACAAAACCGATATCTAAATTACTTTTACCAACATCCGAAATTGTAGTGTAAGGATGCAATGAAATTTCATCAGGTACAGTATCCTTTTTAAAAACATATTGTGAATATGTAGCAGTAAAAAAAAACATGAAAAATAACACTTTCAAAGTGAAAGAAAACAAGAACTTTTTTATTCGAATCATACTCAATTAAGTTGCAACCTTAGAACTATTTACGATAAAAAGTCGTTTTTAGTTTTCGATTTATTTTTTTAAATGCATTTTTATAAAGTAAATTAAAGCAAACCATTCCAAAAAACAAATTTTATTCCCAAAAGTTGCAAAAAACCGTGATAAAACAAAAAACCCCATTCCGATAGGAATAGGGTTTTTCAAAAGAAAGGCGACGACATACTCTCCCACATAACTGCAGTACCATCTGCGCAGGCGGGCTTAACTACTCTGTTCGGGATGGGAAG
>NZ_FQWB01000009.1 GCF_900129545.1 Flavobacterium fluvii
TTGGAGATTTAGACCGTTTTGGGGCGTTTGGACCCAAATCAAACGCCGACAAAGACAAATTCACCAAGAAAAATCAGCCACCAAAACGGATTTTTAACCCCAAAAACGCTCTTTTACGGGATTTTAAAGGATAATGCCCTCGATTGTTCCCCAAAACGAGGATGTCCATTTTTAAAAACCTACTTATATATAAAGAGAAACGTCTTTATGTAAACAACTGCCTTAGCCCCGATAGCAGTGGAAATCCTTTTGTGCCGGGGTTCAGCACAAAAGATTGCAACGGATAGCGGGAAATAGCTCCAGAAAAACCAGTCCTATATATAATGTATGAATTTAAAACCAATATCAAAATATGCGATTGCGTTAGGGATAGAAGAGAAAATCCTTGCGTGTCGAAACTCAGTGAACTTCGTTCGAAATGAATAGCAAACCCCTTTACAATAGAAAAGCTGCTGCCGAATTCGGCAGCAGCTTTTCTATAAAGAGTAAACCCAAAAGATTTACTTTGCAGTTTCTATGGCTTTGTTCAACCAAAAATTTGTCAAATCATCATAATCTACCGGTGTAGCTGGAGGTTGATTAACCAACCTTCCCGATTCGAATGCTCTTACCAATATGGTTTCTATCAGATAATCTTCATTCGATTCATATGGGGAATATTTCGCTTTTAATTCAAGATCAAACATTTTGGCAGTTGTATTGGACCAAAATGCCGTCCATCCGCTTTTTAACGTCTTTACCAACTCATAAGTAGTTATGCCTGTTTGACGATGAATCAACTTAATGAGTATTTGACCTTGCTTGCGGGAAAGCTTTTTGAGCCTGGCTTCAAACTCGTTATTAAGGTAGTCTTCGACAATCTTGAAGTATTTTTTTTTATCCTTGGCTGTTTTCATGCTTTTCATCCCTCTATTTAAAGCAGTTAATCGCTCTGAAGCCAGTTTTGCATAAGGATAGGTTTTATAAACTCGGTTTTTAAGAAGATCAAATTGTTTCTTGGATTCTACATCCACCTTCCCTTTGTAGATAACTATTTCTTCCAATTGAATGGTATCATTAAATATAGTGTCGTTTTCCGTTAAAACATAACCCATTTTGGTTGTGTCTTCTTGAACTTGCTGTGCACTGACCGAAATTGAGACAAAAAGAAAAAACAAAAGGAAATTGATAATCTTCATAAAGTAAAATTTTATATCACAAAATTATACAATATATATAGAACTGTAATACCAAATTTATAATTTAGCAAAAAATAATTTTATGAGTTCAAAATCGATATTAAAAAAGACGTCACTTGTCTTTTTAGAAAACTACCTTAACAACGCTTCCCCAACTGGATATGAAAGTTCTGGACAAAAACTGTGGATGGATTATCTGAAACCTTATGTAGATACTTTCATTACGGACACCTATGGAACTGCCGTGGGAGTTATTAATCCAGATGCTCCATACAAAGTAATAATTGAAGGTCACGCCGATGAAATTTCGTGGTATGTGAATTACATTACGGAAGACGGATTGATTTACGTGATCAGAAACGGAGGCTCCGATCATCAAATCGCACCTTCCAAACGAGTAAACATTCATACCAAAAAAGGAATCGTGAAAGGTGTTTTTGGTTGGCCAGCCATTCATACCCGAAATCGAGGCAAAGAAGAAACTCCAAAAATCGACAATTTATTCATTGATATTGGTTGTTCCAAAAAAGAAGAAGTTGAAGCTTTGGGCGTTCACGTGGGTTGCGTGATTACATATCCCGATGAATTTATGGTTTTGAACGAAAACAAATTTGTTTGTCGCGCCATTGATAATCGAATGGGCGGATTCATGATTGCCGAAGTCGCTCGTTTGCTGCACGAAAACAAGATTAAACTTCCTTTTGGACTATATGTCACCAATTCTGTCCAAGAAGAAGTAGGACTTCGTGGTGCCGAAATGATCACCAAAACCATCAAACCCAACGTAGCCATCATAACCGATGTTTGCCACGACTCTACCACCCCAATGATTGACAAGAAAATTGAGGGAGAAACTAAAATTGGAAAAGGCCCCGTTATTACCTATGCACCTGCAGTTCAAAACAATTTAAGGGAACTTATTCTGGACACTGCCGAAGAGAAAAAAATCCCTTTCCAAAGACTGGCTTCTTCTAGAGTTACCGGAACTGACACCGATGCTTTTGCCTACAGCAATGGCGGAGTTGCCTCAGCATTGATTTCGCTGCCGTTGCGATATATGCACACCACGGTCGAAATGGTACATCGCGACGATGTGGAAAACGTGATAAAATTGATTTATGAAACTTTATTGAAAATGGAAAACGAGGAAACATTTTCCTATTTTAAATAGAATGACATAGTTCTAAAAGCAAAAATCCTTTCCTTTATAATCAAAAGGAAAGGATTTTTTAGTTTTATAGTTAATGATATCCTATTTCTTAGCTTTAATAGAACAACCAATAGCTTTTGTAGTTTCTGGAGAAGGCGTTTTTCCGCTTTCTAAAGCCGCGATGGCATTTTCAAGATATTTTTCCTTTACATCGCTGGCACTATCCACGTTGTCGTCAATGGCTCCAATGTATTTTACAACACGATTTTTATCCAATAAAAAGGCGTGAGGAGTTTTGGTAGCGCCGTATTGAGGATATATTTTTTGACCATCATCAAATAAATAAGGAAACGCAAACCCTTTTTCTTTGGCTCTAACCTTCATTGATTCAAAACTATCATCAGGTTCAAGGGCAGGATCGTTTGGATTAATAGCCAACAAAACATATCCTTGTGGTTTGTATTTTTTGGCCAAAGCATTAATCCTGTCCTCATATTTCTTAGCAAAAGGACAATGATTACACGTAAAAACAACTATAAAGCCTTTTGCATCTTTATAATCAGCCATTCCATACATTTTTCCATCAACCGATTTTAATTTAAAATCAGTGGCTTTATCACCAATTTTATAGGGAGTTGGCACATCCGAACTAAAGGCCGTGGCTAAAAACACTGTAACAAACAATAAAAAAACAGACAACTTTTTCATGACATAATAGGGGTTTAGTTAATAATCTTGTTTACGTAATCATTGAGTTCCTTGTAGTCTGAAAAAATCTTTTCCACAAAAAATTTCTTTCCGTTTTTGATAATCAATGTTGCCGGAATGGATCCAGACCAATCTTTATCGACTATAGGAAGCCAGGTATTATAATCTTTATCCGTGAGCAAAACGACTTCAGATTTGATTAATTTTTTCTTTACAAATGGGAGTAATTTTGACTCAAATTGATTCTTGAAATCCAAACTTACGAGAACCACTTTTATGTCTTTATTCTCGGAATTTAATTGTTCAAAATGGGGTAATTCTTTCACGCAAGGCGCACACCAAGTTGCCCAAAAATTGACTACGTAAATGGTCTTTTCATCCCCCAAAACAGTCTTTTCCAAAGTGGCATAATTATCAAAAACAGCTACTTTTTGAGCAACAATTGCATTCGAAAATGAAAGCAAAAAAAGAATATAAAATAAATATTTCATCCAGATAATTTAATTGACACCTAATCAAACGAAGATACAATCTTTAAATAATTTTATGGAAATCCTTAACAAAAAATTATCAGTTGTTTTCAGAAAAACAACTCTTTAAAATTAGATGTTTTTCCTGTTTCAAGAGAATTAAATTTTATTCAAAACACATAAAAACGACTTTCAACTTTAACTGAACTCTAAAAAAAAAGCAACACTACCACAAACACTTTCCTCAGATTATTCCAAAAAAAACCAGGCTTTTTATCCTGGTTCATTATTTACAAAGCAAGCCCGTTTTCGGTTTTAAAAAACCGATTTTCATATCCAAAAAATACCATAGATTAAATCTATGTTATACATTTAAGTTATTAAACACCAGTTATTTTAAATATATTTATATAATTTTATAATTTAAATAAAAAATCAACCAATCCAAGCCTTGAAATCAGCAACTTTTTCACGACTTACTATCACCTCATCGGCTACATAAGACGGCAAAATCACCTTCAAACGAGAATTACTGTACACCAAAATTTCCTTGATTGATTTTAATGGAATGATGAATTTCCGACTTATTCGGTAAAATGCCGCCGGATCTAATTCTTGTTCCAAAACTTCCAAAGCAGACTCAATCAAATAATTTCTGTTGTCGAAAGTATGAATATAAGTCCCTTTGTTTTCACTAAAAAAACATTCGATTTCATCAACAGAAATGACCTTGAGATGCTGCCCTATTTTGACCGTGAACCGAGTTTTGAAATTTTTGTCGAATGGATTTTGGAACATTTTTTTTATTTGTTCAAAATCCAATTGAAGGGTATTTTCCTGTTTTGGCAAACGCGTTTTAAATTTAGAAATTGCCACTTCCAAATCATCTTCGTCGATGGGTTTCAAGAGGTAATCAATCGAGTTTAATTTAAATGCTTTTAGGGCATATTCATCATAAGCCGTAGTGAAAATTATGGCACTTTTTATGTCCACTTTTTCGAATATTTCGAACGACAAACCATCCGATAATTGAATGTCCAAAAAGATCAAATCGGGATGCTCATTCTTGGAAAACCATTCAATGGATTCCTCCACGGAATGAAGCATCACTCCTACTTCAATTTCGAGTTTTTCAAGTTTGCGTTGGAGCAATCTTGCCGCCGGTTTTTCGTCTTCGATTATTATTGTCTTCAAGATTTTCTATTTAATGTTTAAATGCCGAACACTTTTTTACTCCCATTTTTCGCTTTTATCTTTATCCATAAACTTCTGGATTTTTCGTTCTTCCCAGTTTTGTCCAAAAAACAAGTCTCTTCCAAAAACTGATAATCCATGAGCCAATAAACCAATTCCCCAAAATAATGCGGTTGAAAAAGTTTCCCATCTAAAAAATACCCCTGTATCGAAGGAATTTTTATTGTAGCTGGATGCAACAATAAAAAGATTGACCAAAAGATACACCAGTACGTGAACATAGAATCCTTTAATTCTTTTTACTCTCTTATACGCCAAACGGTATCTTCTATCCGGATTATAATTTTCCGATTGGTAATCGTCAAATATTCTTCTTGATTGTCTCATTACATTAAATTTTAATTATTCCCAAGTGTTTTTTGATTGTCTTTCATTTTCCATAAACTCAGAAATCTTTTTATTTTCCCAGTCTTTATCAAAAAACGGTGCAAAATTAAAAACTTTCAATCCATGCAAAACCACTGCCATACCCCAACCCAACAAGCTCCAAATAAAATACAAATAGCCTGGCGAAGTCATAAGATTTACAACAATCACAATTGGATTTACAAGAACATAAACAGTCAAATGTTCATAAAATTTTTTAATTTCTTCCACTCTTTTTTGAGCCCTAAAGTAGCGTTCCTCTTCTGTATAATTTGTTTCCATTTTAGTTGATTTATAAAGATGTTACTTCCACGATTTATCTTCCTTGTCCATAAACTCTTTTATTTTTTTCTCTTCCCACTCTTTTCCAAAGAACGGCATATAATTAAAGACCTTTAAGCCGTGAAAAACAACTCCTACTCCCCACCACAATAGCGGCCAATAAAACCACAAATGATTTGGAGACGTAATTAAATTTATTGCTGTTAAAAGGAAATTTACCATAACAAAAGACTTCAAGTTCTCGTAAAAACCTTTAATTTCTTCCATTCTTTTTCTCGCTCTAACATAACGTTCCTCTTCTGTATAATTTGTTTCCATCCAGTAGATTTATAAAGATGTTACTCCCACGATTTATCTTCCTTGTCCATAAACTCTTTTATTTTTTTCTCTTCCCATTCTTTTCCAAAGAACGGCATATAATTAAAGACCTTTAAGCCGTGAAAAACTACTCCAATTCCCCAACCAAGCATTGGCCAAAAAAACCACAAATAGGCTGGCGAAGTGAGAAGATTAATAACCATAAGACCCATATTTACAACAACATAAGCTATTAAATTTCCATAAAACCCTTTGATTTCTTCCACCCTTTTTTTTGCTGCATAATAGCGTTCTTCTTCTGTATATTTATTTTCCATTGTTTCAAATATTAAAAATTATTTCCAGGTTTGTTTTTTATCTTCTTTTCTCAAAATTTCTTGAATTTTGCGTTCTTCCCAATTGGAGCTGTAACCAAAAACCTTGAAAGCATGCATCAAAAGCCCAAATCCCCAACCTGCCGCCGAAAACCAAAACCATTGAAAATTTGGCATATAAGTCAGGTTAATAAAGATTAAAAAAGGAATGACGCAGCAATATGAAATCAAGTTTCCGTAAAATCCTTTGAGTTCTTCCACTCGTTTTTTGGCTCTGTAATAAGCCGAGTTTTCGATATAATTTGTACTTGATTCCATAATTGATATTTGTTTGGTTAAAACAGGAATTTTGACCGTAAATGTTTGTTCGTTTTGTTCTATCAATACTTTTCTGTTGGTAATAATTCCATAACGATTGATTATGTTTTGTAATCCGACTCCTTGTCTATCCTGCAACACTTCTTTCTTTCGATAATCGTTTTGAATAGCTAGATAATCGGCTTCCATAAAAATGCGAATCTTTAATGGTCTTTGTTCGCTAACCACATTATGCTTTACCGTGTTTTCCAATAAAAGCTGCAAGGAAAGCGGAACAACCTTGGCTTCCGGATTAGGAATAGTTGCAGGCAATTCATAAAACAAGCTGTTTTCAAAACGCATTTTCAACAAATTCATGTAGGTTTTGGCAAAAGCCAATTCCTCTTCAACAGAAACCAATTCTTTGTCTTTTTGTTCCAAAACATAGCGGTAAATCTTGGACAAGGAAGTCGTGAATTTTTGTGCATTATCTGGATTTTCTTCAATCAAGGAGCTCAAAACATTCAAACTATTGAATAAAAAATGTGGGTCGATTTGGTTTTTTAAACTTTCAAACTTTGCAGAAGCCGTTCCTGCAATGATTTTTTGCTCTTTGACTTTGTTCTCTTGATATCCTTTGTAGAGATAAACAAAATGAACAATCAACAGCACCGCAAAAGCAAAAAATGAGGCTACAACATAATCAGAAGCACTTTCATTGGCGATAAAAACATCAAATGGCTTGTTTTCAATCACGGTATTAATAAAAACCCTCAACAAAAAAATAACAAATAGTGTAAGAAAAAAGGACGAAACAAAACCGATAAATATTCTTCTTTTAGAAAACCTTTTTTTGATGAAAATTTTATCTAACGTGATAAACAAAAATGTATTGGACAGATGCAATGCAAAACTATAAAGAATTGTATATAAAAACATTACACCTAATCTCTCATCCAAAGAAAAATTCCCGTTAAAAGCTCGAATTAGATTAAGTACCACAAAAATGGCTAATCCAATAAAAAACGCTCGTGGAAATTCTTTTACATAATCATTTTTCATCACCAAATTTATTAAAATTACAATCTCTGATTTATTTACAATTTTTCAAGGCAGCCTCTGCCCTTTCCAATCCCCATTTTGGAGAAAAAGGAGTTTCAGGTTTAAAAGTAGCAAAAAGTCCGACAGCTTTTTCAATTTGGGCACACATTGGTTTGGTATCTTTGCCCCAAAATTTTGCTCCACCAATTTCAAATTCCGCTTTTCCGAAAACAGCCCTAGGATTTTCTGGTGCTATTGCTTCTGCTTTGGCATACAATTCCATAACGGTTCCAGATAATTTTTGTCCATTGGTCATAGGATCAAAAGCAATCCAGGCGGTATGAATCAGAGCTTGCATAACTAAAAGTTCGGCGTTGTTGGGATTTTTTATCAATTCAACATCTAAGGCATTTTGCGCTTTGGTCAACAATAAGTCAATTTGTTCTTTGTCTTTTGTTCCAAAAGCTGTTGTTGTATTTACCAAAGCCACGTAATAATTAGGCAGCCAAGATGTTTTTTCGGCAGCCGCAATTCTTTCGAACATGGCTGATGCTTCGGTATTTTTTCCTTCGCCCCAAAGTTGGAACGCTTTTCCCATTCCTTGTTCAAATTGCCCTTGGGCTGATACTAAACTGGTGATAAAGAATGCGATTGCAATGATAATTTTTGTCATGATTTCTAGTTTTTAATTGATTGATTAATTCTTGAACAAATATATTGTGGTTGTAATGGTTTTGAAATTTACATTTACTGAACTGTTGAATTTCGAGGATGAATTGTATGGCATTACAAATTCTCCAACTGATTCGTCTTTTTATCCTTGCTTATTGTCCAAAAGAAACCCACAAAAAAGAATCGATCCGCAGTGGGAACAATCGCTTGACTTTCATAAATTCCTGCTGAATTTGTCGTGTTCGCATAATTGTAACCATATACATTTTTGATGCCGGCAACATTGGTCACCGAGAAAAAAAGTATCTTTTGAGGCGAAATTAAATAAGCCCAATTCACGCTTAAATTATTGTAGGTTTTTGTTTTTCCGTCCATAAAAACCGTTTCATTCGGGTTATTGTAAGGTCTTCCAGAACTGAATGTATAAGTGGTCCCTATCTGCGAACGCCAATCTTGAATCCAATATTTGGTTACCAAGGAAAAAGTGTGATCGGCAATAAAACTGGGCGTTGCCTGTTTTGGGAAATTCGCATAATCCCGTTCCGTGTCTATATAGGAATAGGAAATCCAATATTCCAGGTTTTTAATATTCTTGTTGTCTCTCCAAAACAGCTCCAATCCTTTGGCATATCCTGATCCGCTATTATTGAAATTGCTGTTGTAAACTGGCGACTTGGTGTCGTATTTTACCAAATTATCATAGCTTTTATAATAGACTTCTGCTTTAAAAATCTGCTTGTCCTTGTTGAATTCATAACTCAAAATATAATGTTGCGATTTCTCTGCTTGCAAACTAGTGGAGTATTTCAGATAATCGTTTTTTGGAGCTTGGTCGAATGTTCCGTAAGCCATTGAAAACTGCTGATTTTTGGCCACTTTATAGGCCAAAGCCAATCTTGGTGCGATGGAACTTTCGTCCAATAAATAGTTTTTCGAAAATCGGAAACCCACTTTTGTAATCAAATTATTGGTGACCAAAAAGTCTGTTTCCGAAAAGGCAGCAAAAATATTCGAATGATACCCACTATCGGAATTGGTAACCGATTCCGAAAAATTGGTGTAAAAATAATCGGCTCCAAAACTGGTTTTTATTGTATTCGAAATGGGTTTTGTCAATTTCAATTTTAAATGACTGGCATTTTCGGAAGCATCATAATTATAGACATCATAAATCCCACTATTTCTACTTTTAGCAAAACTAATTCCTGCAAAAATGTTCCAATTATCTCCAAAACCTCCTTTGTATGAAAGGTTCGAGTACAAATTATTGTTCTTGTTTTGGGTACGCAATTTGTCAGGATAATTAACATCATCTTGCTTCAAATCGAAATTGGCAGCCGTGTAGGAAGCGTAAAATTTCAGCAATCCTCTGTCTAACTTTTGTCTAAAAACGGTTTCCCCGCCAATAGACTCATAAGGTTTTATCCATTCGATATTGTCGGGTAACAACGATTGATACGGTTGCAAATTAATATAACTTGTGTTTACGCTCAAGGAATTATTTTTCCATTTCTGGGTATTTCCAAGACCCAAACCCACTGTCATTACTCCAATATCGGTTTTTTCCAAATCGGGCTCGTCAATGGTATTCATTACCAAAATACTCGAAAGAGCTTCGCCATATTCCGCCGAATAACCACCTGTCGAAAAAGTCGTCCCCTTGAAAAGCAAAGGCGAAAAAGTACTTCTCGTAGGCACATTATTCGCTGTTTGAAGATAAGGTTGCGCCACGCGAATTCCATCGACAAATGTTTGGGTTTCGTTTGCTTCTCCTCCACGGACAAAAAGTTTGCCGCTTTCGCCAACAATCTGCGTACCCGGCAAAGTTTTGAATGCCGAAATAATATCGCCTGGATTCCCGGCCGTGGTCAAAATATCCAAAGGTTTCAAAACAGAAACTCTCGATTTTCCACCCGATTCTATTGTTCCAGCCGTTATTAAAACTTCGTTCAATTCGGTTGCATTATGCTTTAAAATTAGGGTTTGACTTTGGTATGTACTCATCACAATCGCCAGTTGTTTTGGTTCAAACGACAAAGCACTAATGACCAAAGTTTGGCTTCCTTCGGCTGTTGTGGTAAAACTAAATTCTCCCGTATTATTTGATGTTGCACCATCATAAGTTCCATCAATATAAATATTGGCATTGGAAATTGGTTTGTTTTTTTCGTCCACTATTTTTCCGAAAATCGTCGTTTGAGAAAAGGAACAAATTGTAAAAAAGAAAATGGCTAAAAGTAAAAATGGCTTCATGGCTTGAGTTTTTGATGAAGCAAATGTATCGCTGCAATTAGAGCCTTGAAATATTAGATGACCGAACTGTGGAATTTTGGGGATGAATTGTAAAGACGAACACAATGAATTTAAAAATGACCGCAGATTCGCAGATTCAATTCTTTAAAATCCTAAATTTGTTTAATTCTAAAATTTAAAAAAAAATGAAAAAATCAATCTTTTTACTTTTACTGCTGTCTTTTACTGCTGTATCTTTTTCCCAGGAAACTGGATCAACATATGACGAAAAATTGGCTAAATCCTTGAATGCAGATGACCGTGGAATGAAAAAATATGTATTTTGTTTGTTAAAAACAGGAAGCAACACCACTGCAACACAAGAGGAAACCCAAAAACTATTCAAAGGCCATATGGAAAATATCGGTCGATTGGCAAAAGAAGGAAAACTCGTTGTTGCCGGCCCGTTCATGAAAAACGAAAGGAATTACAGAGGCATTTATATCTTTAATGCAAGCAGTATCGAAGAAGCCAAAGAATTTGTCGCCACAGACCCAGCGGTACAATCCAATCTTCTTGAAGCCGAACTGACGCTTTGGTATGGAAGCGCGGCATTGCAGGAAACACTAGAAATACACAACAAAATTGCCAAAACTAAAATTTAATCCATGAAAACCGAAAAAGAAAAAATGATAACCGGAGAATATTACTTGGCCGGCGATCCTGTTCTGGTAAAAGAACGCCGAAAAGCAAAAAATTTACTCCACCGATTAAACGTAACCGAATATCGCTTGACCAAAAAAGCCAAAGAAATTCTAAAAGAATTAATTCCGAACACTGGTAAAAGTCTTTATATCGAACCGCCATTTCATTGTGATTATGGTTACAATATTATTTGTGGCGACAATGTTTATTTCAACGTGAATTGTGTCGTCTTGGACTGCGCTCCAGTAAAAATTGGTTCCAATGTGTTTTTTGCGCCCAATGTCCAAATTTATACCGCCACGCATCCGCTTGACGCTGAATTAAGAAAAACTCTCGAAAACGCTTTGCCCATTTCCATTGGAGACGATTGCTGGATCGGAGGAAATGCTGTCATTTGCCCTGGAGTGAGCATAGGAAATGGTTGCGTGATTGGAGCGGGTTCGGTGGTAACAAAAGACATTCCCGACAATTCATTGGCGGTCGGAAATCCTGCGAAAGTAATCAAGAAACTGAATCAATAAGCTTTATCCTTACAAAAATATTAGTCTTTATTTATTTAACAGCTTAAACACAAAACAAACACAGATACCCTTACAATCATAAAAATATAACAATTTTTAACTCAAAAATGACTTATTCGATTTTCATTTTATAATTTTGCCTTCCCGCTATAAAAAATTCATAGAATGAACAATACAGCTCAAATTAAAAAAAACTACAAGTTAATTAAGTTTCAAAAACTAGTAATCGTTTCAATTTTAATTGGTTTTCTTTCTGCTTTTTTAGGACTTGTTTTAAAGAAAGCCACAGAGCATTACGAAGAACTTTTTTTCCATAAAGCGACAATCAATCCTATATTTTTTATCATTTTTCCAGTTTTCGGATTATCCATCATTTATTTTTTACGCCAATATTTATTCAAACGCAAAGAAAACAAAGGCATCAAAGAAATCTTTGAAAGCACTAATTCCAAATCCAAAAACCTGCCTAGTTATAAAATCTCATCCCATTTCATAAACGGATTATTAACTGTTGTTTTTGGCGGTTCCACAGGAATTGAGGTTTCTACCGTAGTAGCTTCGGCAACCATTGGTTCAGTCGCGCAGAGAAAAGAAAATGTTTTTAGACAGTACAAAACCGAATTGATTTGCGCAGGAGTTGCAGCAGGCGTCACCGCTTTGTTTGGGAGTCCAATAGCAGGAATCTTGTTTGCAATTGAAGTAATTTCTCGAAAAGTAACTCGTGCTTTCGTCATTTCAAATGTAATTGCTGTTTCCATCGCTTTTGGTTTGATTACTATTTTAAAAGAAGAACCTTTGTTTGCTGTTACAATCACGACCTGGCATATAAAAGCGATTCCATATTTTATCCTTTTGGGAATTTTGGCAGGATTAAATTCGGTTTATTTAACCCGATGTGTATTGTTTTTCAAATTACAATTCTCGAAAATAAATACTCATTATTACAAAATTCTTTTAGGCTCGGCAGTTTTGAGTATCTCCTTATATATATTCCCGCAATTGTATGGTGAAGGCTATCACTCCATCAAAACCATTTTTGGCAATACATCCCAAATTCCATTGACAATAACTTTAGCCTTAACTTTCATTGGGTTATTAGTTTTAAAACCAATTGTAACCTCAATAACACTCGCTTCTGGAGGTGATGGCGGTGTTTTTGCTCCAAGCCTTTTTATTGGTGCCTTTTTAGGATTATTGGTCGCTTCAGTCTTAAACACCTTTTTTAATTCAGGAGTGATTCCAATAAATTTCATGATTATCGGGATGGCAGCCGTTTTGAGTGCCAGCATTCACGCACCTTTCACGGCCATCTTCCTGGTTTGCGGTTTGACCAATGATTACACTTTGTTCCTTCCTATTTTGGTAGTTTGCCTGATTTCAAAATACACCGCAAAAACAATTTATCCTTTCACGGTGTACAGCTTTACTCCAAGTATTTTAAAATAAATATATGCCCATAGAACAAATAAAACGAAACTATCGCAAAACCAAATACATTCTTTACAAAGAAACTTTGGTAGACTGGAAAGAACATTTTTGGGCCTTTTTGGGTTCATTTATTGCTATTGGAGTTTTGGCTTACATTCAATCCATTCATTTTTCAGGGAATGATGCCGTGTATTTAATTGGTTCTTTTGGAGCATCGAGCGTACTGGTTTATGGCATTATCCAAAGTCCGTTTTCACAACCTCGAAACTTGGTTGGTGGTCACTTAATATCAGCATTTATAGGTGTTAGCGTTCATAAATTACTTCCGGATATTATTTGGATTGCAGCTCCGTTGGCCGTTTCCCTTTCCATAGTTTTAATGCAAATCACCAAAACCTTGCATCCGCCGGGAGGAGCAACTGCTCTTATTGCCATTATTGGTTCCGATAAAATAAAAGATCTCGGCTATCTGTATGTACTTTCCCCTGTATTCATTGGCGTTTTGATTCTATTGCTGACGGCTTTAATTTTCAACAACATGACTTCCAATAGAAGTTATCCAAGTCATCCTAAATACCATCTTATCAAGAAAAAGCTAGTTCATAAAATTAAAAAAAGTGCATCTTAATTCAATTTGAAAACGAACTTTAATAACAACCTCATATTCTACTTTAGAAAATCAATCTCAAAATCTTATCAACAAATCTGAGATATTAAGTTTAACCCAATATGATTAGGATAAAGATTTGACTCTAAAAATAATAAATATGCAAAAAAAATATGTTTTCTGGACAGGAATTTTAAGTGTAATACTTTTTGTAAATACAACTATTATTGCAGGTTTTTTTCATCCTAATTACAATCATTTTTCCCAGTTTATAAGCGAATTATATGCTGTTGATGCACCAAACACGGATTTAATTCGCTTTTTTGGTTATTTGCCTAGTGGGATTTTATTTATAATTTTTTCTTTACTTGCTCAAAAAATGACGCCAAAATCAAGGTTTAAATCAATTGGCTTTTTGGGTATTATAGTAGGATATGGTTTTGGCACAATCATTTGCGCAATTTACAATTGTGACACTGGATGTAATCCTAAATTTATCAACCCGAGTTTATCTCAAATAATTCATAATTTAACGGGAATGATAACGTACTTGATTGTTCCATTTTCAATATTATTAATTGCTATTGCTTCAAGAAATTGGAAAAACAGCATTCAATACACTTTAATCAGTTTTATAATTTTTGCAATCAGTTTTACTTTTGTGGTTGTTCTAAATTTAAATCTTGATTCACCATACAAAGGGTTAATTCAACGAATTATCGAAGTGAGTATTTTATTTTGGATAGCATATGGCGCATTTTATTTTTCAAATAAATCTTTTCAACAAATCCGAAATCTAAAATCTAAAATCTAAAATTAAATTTTACCTTTGACCTTTCAATAAAAACAAAGATTATGGTTTATAAATTTAGGGTAATTCTTGATGCCGAAGAGGACATTTTTAGAGACATTGCAATACTTGCCGAAGATACTTTAGAGGATTTACACAATGCCATCTTCAATTCTTTTGGATTTGACGGAATGGAAGTAGCTTCTTTCTATACCTGCGACGATACTTGGAATCAAGAAGACGAAATTCCAATGTTTGACACTGGCGATATTCCCGGCGAACAAAAAACAATGAGCGATTATCAGCTTTCGGATATTTTGGACAAAGAAAACACCAAAATAATCTATGTTTACGATTTCATCAATATGTGGACTTTCCTTGTAGAATTGGCCGCAATCGAAGAAGTTGTTGCTGGGAACACCTATCCAGAAACTATTTTTTCTGTTGGTGAAATGCCAGATGAAGCGATGGAAAAACATTTCATTGCTGATGATGACGAAGAAAGTTATAACGAATTTGAAGACGATCTTGACGAAGAAGACCTCGACATGTTTAGCGGAGACGATAGTTTTGAAGACTACGGGTTTGAAGAAAACTGGAATTAAAAAGAGAAGAAATCAATAATCGAGAACCAAGATGAAAGACTTCAACTCTGTCTTACATCTTGGTTCTTTTGCTTAAAAAAACTAAACCAAATGATCAATTTATTCAATACGCATATCGAAACACTTTCCATTCACAGAGTGGGAAACAAAAGCAGAAACGAAGCCATATTCTTGTCGGAACAATCCTTTAACCTAAATGACGAGATTGTACCATTAATTAAAGAATATTTCTTTAAACCATTCCGTGAAAAAGAAGAAAACTACTTTCAATTTGCACACGAAGTAGACTTGGAATACAACGACATGTTCAAATTCGCCACACAGATTTTCGAAAATCCAAGCAGCTTGCACGAAGTATCGAAACAAATCACGACTCATTTATTCGAACAATCGAACCATCCACACATTAAAAACGGAGAGGTTTATGTGACGCATTTAACAAACTTGAATATCGACAACAATGTCGTGGATGCCATTGGGATATTCAAAAGCGAGTTGCAATCGGATTTCTTGCAATTTGAAGAAAAAGAATCCAACTTGGAAATGATTTTGCAACACGGCATCAACCTAAGCAAACTGGACAAAGGTTGCATCATTTTCAATTATAAAAAAGAGGAAGGTTACAAAATTCTTACTGTCGATAGCAACCGTTATGATGCCCGTTATTGGTTGGAACATTTCCTTTCGGTTGATGCTTTTGAAGACGAGAATTTCATCACCAAGAAATACTTGAAATTTTGTCAAGGTTTTGCCAAAGACGTTGTTTTTCCTGCCGAAGACAAAAAAGAAGAAGTAATGTTCATGAATCGCTCCGTGAATTATTTTGCCAAAAACGACCAATTCGAAGAAACCAATTTCTTGAACGAAGTTTTGGACAATCCCGATTTAATTCCTGAATTCAAAAACTACAAAGTAGATAAAGGCGAAAAATACAGCATTGAAGACGTGACTACTTTTCCAATTGCCAATGCTGCAGTTTCGGATGCCAGGAAATCCATCAAAAACGTAATCAATCTGGATACGCAAATTCAAATTAAAATGGATTTCATTAATCCTGAAAGTGCCGAAAAATTTGTGGAAAAAGGTTGGGATGAAGAAAAACAAATGTACTACTACTTGGTTTATTTCAATAAAGAAGTGAAAAGCTAGTCGAATTCTTAAAATCAAACTATTTCAAATCCTCAATTAGTAAAATAATTGGGGATTTTTTATGATTTTAATACTTAATATACAATAAATGAAAATCTTCACAAGATTAAAATTATAAGTATTTTATTATTTATTTTTAAAAAATACGTATTTTATCGATTAAATTTTATTTTTTGTCGATTATATTATACGTTTACTAAAACAAATGTAATACACTTATTATGAGCACCTCCAAAATCAATAAATTTTTGTGTTCGTTTTTTGGACACAAAATGATTACTACCAGAAATGTGACCAATCACTTCAAAGAATACCAATGTTCTTGCTGTGGTCTAGAATTAACCAATGATCTAAAAGGACACAAAACATTCCTGACTCCCGAACTAAAAGAGATTAATGAAATACTGATCAGTCTGCATCACAAGAGGCATTTTTCTGTTTAATTTAAAAAGACGCTAAAAGCCTGCGACTATTGAATCAAACAATAGACAGGAAATATTTTGCTCAAACACCAGAAATAGAAATCAGCCTGCAAACAATCGCAAACTCGATTTTTTGAAACTATTGGCGAAACATTAGATTACCTGAGGAAGTCTGTGTTTTTATAATTTCGTGTGATAAAATCAAAAGCAGAAGAAAGTACGTTTCCCATAGATTTTGCACGATTAAAATTGATGTCATGCGTCAAACGGTATAATTCCAACTTTAGTTGTTCCGTATTTTCATCAGGAGCAATGAAGTCGTTCCCCATGATATGCAATAATTTTTTGATTCGAGTTTCGGTCGAAAACAGTCTTTTGGCCAAAGCGGCTCGTTCTTCGTTTTTATATTGTTCGATTGAACTATACTCCAGTTTTTCCTTGACCAATTTTACCATTGGATAATTTTCTTTAAAAAACTGTGGACGATAGACCTTCAAATTGCCTTCATAACATTGTTGGTCAAAATCTATTGGTCGAATCCTGAAAACCACTTGGTCAAAATCGTGAATGGGGACAATTACGTAATTATAAGCTCTCATATCGCCCAAAAGCCTAATCATACAGCGTTCATTGAATTTGACAAACTCTTTTGCAATTTGTGATTTTTCAGTTTCGGAACGATTCACTAGATGTTCTTCCATAAACACGTCGCCAGGAATCCCCATAATATGTTCTTCTATCAAGGTATCTTTGTAAACCAAAAAATGTATTTTATCGGGCGAAAGAATATGTTCCAATTCTAATCCGTACACACGGGAAGCATCGGCTTTTTTGACATAAAAATAGGTGTAATTATCATTCAAGATGTTCCTTACTTTCACTCGAAAGGGCTTTGAATTTCCAAAAGTACAGTAGTCGATGGCATCAACACTCAAAAATTTTATGATATCCAAGTTTCCGTCCGAATGCAAATAAGAATAGATTTTTTTTAGATTCAAATCAATTTCATTACGCTCAAATTCACTATAATAAACCCGAATCCATAATGTATCAACATCATTTTTATCATAAACGTTTATGGAACCTGAAAAACGCAATAAATCATCATAAAAAACAGAAACTTTAGATATACGATCAAATCGTTCCAAATAATCTAAAAAGGAATTATTTAAAGGATAACTAGGTTTCTTGAAAACCATTAACTGCTCTTTCATTTTCAGTACTTTTATTACAAATTTACATTAATAACATTTATTAAAACCAAGTTATTCCATAAAAAAAATGCAGTTTTCATATTGAAAAAAGAACTATATACTCCTTTAAAAGTCTCAATTCATTAGTTTTAAAACAAATACAGATTTGTGGTATATTTGTATAACCATGAAACGGCTTCAAACCATATTAATTTTCGCCATAATTTGTTGCAATACAATTATTGTGTCTGCGCAAAATATTACCGTTGACGACACTTATAACGCTCAACAACTAGTCGAAAATGTATTGGTAAACAGTTCTTGTGCCACGGTTTCGAACTATGTGGCAAGCGGTGACAACCTACCTGTTGGACGAAATAGTTATGGTTATTTTACCAATGCCGGCGGCAGTTTCCCTTTCAAAGATGGAGTTGTTTTGAGTACCAGTTATGCAAAAAAATCAATTGGCCCATATGATACCAATCTTGTTAATATCGTAGGCAACGACGGTGATGGTGCTTGGTCAGGTGATGCAGATTTAAACCAAACATTAGGCATAAATACAGTTACTGCGACAGTTTTGGAATTCGACTTCACTCCATTGACCAATTTCTTGAGTTTTGATTATATTTTTGCTTCCATCGAATATTATGACACAAGTCCCTGTTCTTATTCCGATGGATTTGCTTTTTTAATTAAAGAAAATATACCTGGAACCACCTACAAAAATTTAGCCCTAATTCCGGGAACAACAACGCCTGTTTCTTCAAAAAACATTCACCCGGCAGTTCCGCAAGGTGGATGCCCAGCAGTAAATGAACAATACTTTAACGGATATAATAATTCCACAAGCCCCATAAATTATTCTGGGCAAACGGTGGTAATGAATGCACAAACCGATGTTGTTGCAGGGAAATCATATCATATCAAATTAGTGATTGCCAATGATAGAAATGAATTTTATGATTCGGCTGTTTTTCTGAAAGCAGGAAGTTTTGCCCCAAAAATAGACTTGGGCCCCGATCGACTAAGAGACAATCCGGTTTGTTTTGGCGAAAGCTTGGTCATTGACACAAAATTGTCGGCAACTTATGCCTACAAATGGTTCAAAAACAATGTGGAAATAATAGGCGAAACAAAACCATCTTATACCGTTACCGATACAGGAGCCTATAGCGTGGAAGTGATTTTTTCGCCTGCAACTTGCAGTGCTTTTGGAAAAATAAATATCGAGTATACTCCAAAAATCATTTTGTCCGACACCTCGCTAACCCAGTGTGACGACAATGGAGACGGAATTACCGTTTTCAATTTGACCAGGGCAGACAACATCATCAAAAACAATGACGCCACTTTAAGTCCCGTTGTCTATTATGAAACTTTGGCGAATGCGCAAGGGAAAATCAACCCAATTCAAACTCCGGATCTTTATACCAACAAACCTGCAAATCCAATACTTTTTGCAAGAGTCACCAATACTTTTGGTTGCGCCAATTATGCCCAACTCAACCTTGTCATTGCAAACAATGCCATTGCTCCCCAAAATCCTGTTTCGACCTGTGATGCCGACAGCACCCAAGATGGTTTGTACCAGTTTGACTTGAATGCCCAAGTGACGCCTCAAGTCTTGACAGGCTTGCCGCCTGGAATGATTGTGGAATATTATTTGAATCCAACGGATGGAGTTTACCAAAAATACATGCTACCCAACATCTTTAAGAACACGACCGCACATCAGCAGCTTATTTATGCCCGAATTGTAAATGGCGCCGATTGTTATGGAATTATTCCTATAACACTTGTGGTAAACACGTTCAGTCCCTCCAATTTTCAGGATGAAACGGCAGCGTTATGTATGGGAGCTACAACAATTTTAAGCGTGGCTTCAGGCTTTTCCAGTTATTTATGGAATACTGGAGGTACTACAAATTCTATAATAGTCACCACTTCCGGTAATTATTCCGTGAAAGTTACAGACATAAATGGTTGCGAAAAAACAAAAAAATTCACTGTTACAAGTTCCGGAGCTGCAACAATTACTGGAGCTTCTGTAAATGATTTTTCTGGAAACGAAAATTCTGTTTTAATAGAATATACAGGGGTTGGCAACTATGAATTTTCGCTTGACGGTTCTTATTTTCAAGACAATCCGATGTTCACTGGAATTGCTCCGGGAAATTATCTGGCTTATGCAAGAGATAAAAACGGTTGTGGTTTATCTGCCCCGTTCCAAATTTACGTGTTGGATTACCCTCGTTTTTTTACTCCAAACGGTGATGGCTATAATGATGCCTGGAAAATTAAAAACCTGGATTTATTTCCAAAAGCCGTCATAATGATTTATAATCGTTATGGAAAATTGTTAACCCAATTTAATACAAGCAACGCTGGCTGGAATGGGAAATTAAACAATTCCGAATTACCCGCTGACGATTATTGGTTTAATCTCAATTTTGGCGACGGAAAAATAATAAAAGGTCATTTTTCATTAAAAAGATAGTTTATATTTTATTATTTTTAGCAAATGAAAAAGATATTAATTTTATTTTTTGTTTTTGCCACAATAAATTGTTTTCCCCAGTTTAGCAAAACACATTATATACCTCCAATAACGGCACAAAATGGTTTGCCTGCGGATCACTATTTATACATTTCAACTCCCAACACCACTAACGTAAATTTTAAAATCATTGAAATCGGGGGAGCCATAATAACGGGTGTCGTAAGCAACAATACGCCCTACGTATATAGTATTGGCACAGGAAACACAACTCGATTGTTCACGCCAAAAACCAGTATTGGAATTGTAAAAAACAAAGGATATATAATAGAAGCAGACAATTTAGTTTATGCAAGCGTAAGAGGAAATGCTTCCCCTAATAACGGTGCCTATGCCCACGCTGGTGGACTTGTGTCAAAAGGAAATAGTGCACTTGGCAAAACATTTCGATTGGGGGCCATGCTAAATCCAAATGTAGATGGTAGTGTATTAAATTTTGCCTCTATTTTATCAACAGAAAATAATACAAGCGTTACCATCTCAAATATACCAATAGGGACAATCTTTACCGATGGGACAACTTATACCGGCCCAATAGTAGTAACCTTGAACAAGAATGAAAGCTATGTAATGGCTTTGGAAAATTATACCGGCAACAATTTCCCTTCCAACAGTTCCAAGATGATCGGGGCTTTGGTTGAAACCAATAAACCAGTGGTTGTCAATTCTGGCTCATACGGAGGAAGCAATAGCACAAGTACTAACGGACGAGATGTGGGATATGACCAAATAGTTGCTTATGAAAAAACAGGAAAAGAATACATTTTTGTAAAAGGCGTTGGAACCAATGAATTGGAACGTGTATTACTTATTGCCAATAATCCAAATACCCTAATTTATTTGAATGGTAGCGCAACTCCTTTTGCCACACTAGCCAATGCAGGTGATTATGTGGCCATTGACGGAAGCCAATTTAGTACCGGAAATTTATATGTTACCACTTCTGAAAATGTTTTTGCGTATCAAAGTATTGGAGGAACAGCAAATCCAGCAAATCAAAACTTGTTTTTTGTTCCGCCCTTGAATTGTGCCACACCCAGTAACGTTGACAACATTCCTCTTATAGAACAAATAGGAAGCGTAACATTTAATGGCGGCTTAAATATCGTTACCGAAACAGGAGCTTTAGTTAAAATAAATGGTGTTAACACCACAGCAACACCAGTTCCAATAACTGGGAATCCAGGTTTTGAAAGATATACAATTAATGGTTTATTTGGAAATATAGCAGTAAAATCAACCAAACAGGTTTATGTTTCTTACTTTGGAACTAATGGTGCGGCAACTTATGGTGGCTATTATTCTGGTTTTGATCTAAAACCAGAAATTATTTCCGACAAACTATCCGTTGTAAATTCGTCCTGTATTCCTAATGTAGTTTTAAAAATCAGCAGCTTATCCTCTTATGACACCTTTCAATGGTACAAAAATGATATCGAAATCCTAGGAGCGACCAGCAACCAATACACGCCTACCGATCCAGGTTATTATCAAGTGCGAGGAGCTATTTCTAGTTGTCCAAGCAGCAGCAGTAGTTTTGTATTTTCAGATAAAATCCCCGTTAGCAGCTGCCCAACAAACTTTGACAATGACAAAGCCAACGACAATATTGATTTAGACAACGACAATGATGGTATTGCCAATTGTACCGAATCATACGGAAACCAAAATATAAACATTTCGAATACCGCCGCAGGGAATATTGCCGTTGGCAGTTATTCGAATTCCTTTACAGGAGTAATCACATCCACTGGAGGAACATTTACGGGAAATACCGACGGCAGTTTTATTACTGAGATTCCGGCAGGAATAACAAATAATTTAACTTACAGGATGACATTTGCCAGTCCAATGAGTGCTGGAATTGAATATGTATCCACTGCCAATCCAACTGATTTATTAAATCCCGATGCTGAATATGTCGTGAGTTCTGACTCAAACAAAACCATGACCGTTCTTAATCCCAACGATCAATTATTGATTGACACCAATTATGATGGTATATATGAAAGTGGTATAACCCAATTTTCTTCTTTCGAAATACGATTTAGATTAAATGGAGCTTTGCCATTGGCTGCTGGAACTGGTACTTTCAAATTTTTAACCTATTTGGCCAATTCGATAAGTTTTACCCTCAAAAATTTATCCGACACTAATCCAAACAGAGTTTCATTAAAGTTTTTCTCATCCTGTGTTCCAAAAGATTCTGATTTAGACGGAATTCCTGACCAATTGGATCCAGACAGCGACAATGATGGCATCCTGGATACAATAGAAGCTCAAGCAAACACATCACTGGCTTTAACAAATGCCGACACAAACAATAATGGTTTAGACAATGCTTTTGAACCGGGATTCACCCCAGTTGACACTGATACTGATGGAATTCCCGATTATTTGGATTTGGATAGCGACAATGATGGAATTTCAGATGCAGTAGAAACCGGAAATGACTTAGATGCTGATGGAATTAAAAATTATCGTGATTTAGACAGTGACAAAGATTTATGCAGTGACGTCATTGAAGCTGGATTTTTGGATGCAAATGGCGATGGAATTTTAGGAGCAACAACACCTCCAACAATTAACGCAAATGGTTTGGTAACAAGCGGCATTGGCTACACGACACCCAATCTGAATTATATCACGGCAGCACCAATTGTAATAACCACTCAACCCAATGTAGCGCCAACTTGTGAATTACAAAACGCAACAGTTTCATTAGTGGATAACGGCGGAAATACCTATCAATGGCAATTATCCACTGACGGAGTGACCTGGAACAACCTTGCCAACAATGCAACATATCCTAATGTCACGGCAAACCCTTTAAACATAATAGGTGTCACCAATGCCATGAACGGTTACAAATATCGTGTGGTATTGAACAAAACAGGGAATTCATGCGGATTGACTTCGGCTCAAACCACCTTGACTGTTTATCCCTTGCCAGTTGTCAATAATGTGACAATTGTACAATGTGACAACGACTTGGATGCCATTTCAACCTTTAATCTAACGGTGAAAAACAACGTGATTTCAAGCAATTCTGCCAATGAAACTTTTACGTATTACAAAACTTTGGCTGGAGCCAATACTGCCAATGCTGCACAACTAATAAACACACCATTGGCTTTTACAAACACAACGCCAGTGACAATGCCTGTTTGGGTTAGAGTGGTAAATTCCAATGGCTGTTTTAGAACCGCTCAAATTACACTACAAGTTTTGGCCACGCAAATTCCAATTACTTTTAACCGAACTTTTGTCGTTTGTGATGATTTTCTGGATACAAACGGAGCAAGTAATACCAATAACAACAAAAGAGATGGAATTTCCAGCTTCAATTTCAGTAGTGCTACACCCGCCATCAAAGCTTTATTACCTACTGCAGGAAATTACAGTGTAACCTATTACAGAAATCAAGCGGATGCCTTAGCCGAACTCAATGCCATTACCGATATTTCCAATTACAGGAATATTGGTTATCCAAACACCCAGAATATTTGGGTTCGTGTAGATAGCGACATGGACAATGCTTGTTATGGATTGGGACCATTTGTAACTTTAACGGTAGAAAAATTACCATTTGCCAATGCTGTCCCTGTTTTCAGACAGTGCGACGACAATCAAGACGGGATTTTTCCTTTCAATACTTCAAATTTAGAAACCACTTTATTGGGAACCAATCAATCGTTCCCTGTGACCGTGACTTATTTTGATGCAGCAAACAATCCTCTGAAGGATGCCAACGGAGTTTTGATGACAAGTCCATTTCCCGCAACTTTTGCCTCAACTTCACAAACCATAAAGGCTGTTGTCATAAATAACACGACCCAAAAATGCTTTGATGAAATCACCATTCAATTTATAGTGGATGATTTACCGGAAGCCTTTGCTGTTCCAACAACTTTGACAACAACTTGCGATGACGAACCGGATCCTTTGACCCAAAACGGAAAAATTGCTTTTGACACGACTACATTCCAATCAACAATCCTTGGAACACAAACTGGCTTGATTGTTAAATACTTTGATGGAAATGGGAATCCATTGTCCAGTCCGTTGCCAAATCCATTTATTACTGGAACACAAAACGTGACAGTTGTCGTTGAAAATCCAATAAACACAACCTGTAAAGCTTCTCAAATTATTCCTTTCATAGTAAATCCATTACCCAATATCAATTTGAATACCAATGGAAGCGAAGATGAATTAGTTTGTTCGAATCTTCCAACATTTTATGTCCAACTCAATGCCGGGATTCAAGACGGCTCTCCTACGAGCAACTACAGCTATATTTGGTCAAAAGACGGAGTCGTATTAGCAGGAAAAACAGCTTATACATTAGACGTAAACGCCGAAGGAATTTATACTGTTCAAGTATCCAATATTTCTGGTTGCGGCAGAATTAGAACTATAAAAGTTACCGCTTCTGATGTGGCACATATTCAAACAACGGTTATTGTCGACATGACCGACATAAATACGATTACCATAAATGTTACTGGTGCCGGCGATTATGAATATAGCTTAGACGACTCCTCCGGCTTTTTTCAAGATTCAAACATTTTAACAAATGTTCCAGCAGGAATTCACGAGGTGTTCATAAGGGATAAAAACGGATGCGGAACAGTTTCCAAAACCGTGGCCGTTGTTGGCTTGCCAAAATTCTTTACTCCAAACAATGACGGATTTAACGATTATTGGAATGCAAAAGGAATAAGCGCCACTTTCAACTCCCATTCCATCATTTATATTTTTGATCGATACGGAAAACTGCTCAAGCAAGTTGCCGCCACAAGTGAAGGATGGGACGGAACTTTCAACGGAAAACCAATGCCCGGAGACGATTATTGGTATACCATAAAACTTGACGACGGAAGAGAAGCCAAAGGACATTTTAGTTTGAAAAGATAAATACATTTATAGATGTGCTTACCAACTAAAAATTCAAATTTAAAATAAACCAATTATGTTAAAACATTTCATCCCAATACTGCTATTCATTTCCAGCTTCGGATTTGCACAAAACCCAAACCTTAGTGTTTCTGTTTCGGGGATAAAAAACAACACCGGATCATTAACTGTCGAACTGTACAATTCCAAAGGAAATTTTCTTAAAACATCCTTTAAAACGGTTTCGACAACAATTAAATCCAATTCCGTTTCTGTTACTTTTAATGGAATTCCCAAAGGCGAATATACCGTTCTAGTCTATCACGACGAAAACAAAAACGGAAAACTGGACAAAAACTTAATCGGAATGCCCAAAGAGTCTGTTGCCTGTTCCAATAATGCAAAAGGTTTTATGGGACCTCCCAAATACGATGATGCAAAATTCACGGTTACTGCCGATACCAAAATTAACATCAAAATGACAGCTACACATTAGCCATAAAAAAATCCCAAATTCACATTGTGAATTTGGGATTTTAAATATTGAAATTTAAATAGAATTAGATTTTAAATCTTTTTCTGTCTGTTTCTGTCAAATAGATTTTTCTCAAACGAATAGATTTTGGAGTTACCTCAACATATTCATCTTTTTGAATGTACTCTAAAGCTTCTTCAAGAGAGAAAATGATTGGAGGAATAATTCTAGCTTTTTCATCATTTCCAGAAGAACGAACGTTAGATTGTTTTTTCTCTTTAGTTACGTTTACACACATATCATCACCACGAGAGTTTTCTCCAATTACCTGACCTTCGTAGATTTCAGCATTTGGTTCAACGAAGAATTTACCGCGATCTTGCAATTTATCGATAGAATAAGGAATCGCTTTTCCTTTTTCCATAGAAATCAATGAACCTTTGTTACGTCCAGCAATTTCTCCTTTGAAAGGTTCGTATCCTATAAAACGGTGTGCCATAATAGCCTCACCAGCAGTAGCAGTAAGCAATTGATTACGCAATCCAATAATTCCACGTGATGGAATATTAAATTTTACAATCATACGGTCACCTTTAGTTTCCATACTCAGCATTTCACCTTTACGCATTGTAACGAACTCAACCGCTCTACCTGAAAGATTCTCTGGCAAGTCGATTGTTAATTCCTCGATTGGCTCACATTTTTTACCATCGATTTCTTTGATGATAACTTGTGGTTGACCAATTTGTAATTCGTAACCTTCTCTTCTCATTGTTTCGATAAGAACAGACAAGTGAAGTACACCACGACCAAAAACCATAAACTTATCAGCTGAATCAGTTTCACCCAATTTCATTGCCAAGTTTTTCTCTAATTCTTTTGTCAAACGCTCTCTAATATGACGAGAAGTTACAAATTTACCCTCTTTACCAAAGAAAGGAGAGTCATTAATTGTAAACAACATACTCATGGTAGGTTCGTCGATATCAATTGTTTTCAAACCTTCAGGATTTTCAAAATCAGCGATAGTATCTCCAATTTCAAATCCTTCAACCCCAACAATCGCACAAATATCTCCAGCAATTACTTGTTGTACTTTTTTACGACCAAGTCCTTCAAAAGTGTGTAATTCTTTTATACGTGATTTAATGATAGTACCATCTCTTTTTACTAATGAGATTGGCATTCCTTCATTCAAAATACCTCTTTCCAAACGACCAATTGCGATACGACCTGTAAATGCTGAGAAATCCAAAGAAGTAATCAACATCTGTGGAGTTCCTTCAGATACTTTAGGAGCAGGAACATTTTCAACAACCATATCCAATAATGCTTCAACATTATCAGTTACGTTTTCCCAATGATCAGACATCCAGTTATTTTTGGCAGAACCATAAACGGTTGGAAAGTCCAACTGCCACTCTTCTGCTCCTAATTCGAACATTAAATCAAAAACTTTTTCGTGAACTTCTTCAGGAGTACAGTTTTCTTTATCTACTTTATTGATTACAACACATGGTTTTAATCCTAAGTCAATTGCTTTTTGCAATACGAAACGCGTTTGCGGCATTGGCCCTTCAAAGGCATCTACCAACAGACAAACTCCGTCAGCCATATTCAATACACGCTCTACCTCACCACCAAAATCGGCGTGACCAGGAGTGTCTATAATGTTGATTTTTGTTCCTTTATATACTACAGAAACATTCTTTGAAGTAATGGTAATACCTCTTTCACGCTCTAAGTCGTTGTTGTCAAGGATTAAGTCACCTGTGTTCTCGTTGTCACGAAATAACTGACAGTGATACATAATTTTATCAACCAAAGTGGTTTTACCGTGATCGACGTGGGCAATAATTGCAATGTTTCTAATAGCTTCCATCTGATTTTTTTTGAGGTTGCAAATGTACACTTTATTTTCATATAAAAAATATTTACATTTTAATAGTTACAGTTTGATAACTTTATGAAATTATGACCAAAAAATGATGCAACTTTATATTCAAACCAAAAAATATTCAAATATTTATTTATATTTGAATAATGAAAAATAAAAACAATAGAATAACTTTAATCTATATTCTGGTTTCCTTGTTTATGGTCGTTATTTGCCATGGATTATTAGGAAAATACTTTTCGCTATATACTTCTCCTTATTATTTCCTTATAGAAAACATCATATTTATAGCGGTTTCCGCAACATTTCTAAAATCCATTTTACATAAAAAAGACATCAAAAACACTGTTGTTTACAACAAGTTGAGGAATACCAATATTGAAATCAAGGAATCAAATGAAAGGTATGATATTGTGTCAAAAGCCACAAGCGACATCATTTGGGATTGGAAAATACAGGAAGACGAGATGTCATGGAATAGAGGAATTGAAAATGTTTTCGGATATGCTCCAGATCAAGTAGGTACCGGTTCAAAATGGTGGTTTGACAAGATTCATCCCGAAGACACAATTAAAATGTCTATCAAATTATATTCATTCATTGAACAAAAAACGGAAAAATGGCAAGATCAATACCGTTTTAGATGTGCAGATGGTACTTATAAATTTGTTTTGGACAGAGGTTTTATCTTGAAAGATAAAAATGGCAAATCCGTAAGAATGATTGGAGCCATACAAGACATTACCAAACAAAAAGAGGAAGAGCAACGACTCAAATTATTGGAAACCGTAATAACACAGGCCAAAGATTCGATAATCATTACCGAACCCGATTTGTATGATGGCAACATTCCTAAAATAGTGTATGTAAATCCAGCATTTTCGGTAATGTCAGGATACGAACCGGACGAAATTATAGGAGAATCTCCGAATATTTTCATAGGTCCAAATTCGGATATGCAGGAATACGAAAAACTAAGCTCTTCGATAAAAAACAAGCAAGATTGCCAGATAGAAACTATTAGTTACAAAAAAAACAGGGAGGAATATTGGGTAGGTTTTTCAATGCTTCCCGTTTACAATTCAGATGGAGAACTTTCGCACTGGGTTTCCATTCAAAGAGACATCACGGAAGAGAAAAAACAAGAAGTGGAGAAAGAACAACTCATTCGAGAATTGACACAAAACAATAAAGATTTACAGCAATTTTCTTATATCACTTCACACAATTTAAGGGCTCCGCTATCAAACTTAACCGGCCTGTTAAATTTAATTGAAGATATTCCAATTGAGAATCCTGAACTAAAAGAAATTCTGGACGGTTTCAACAAGTCTACCCACCTATTAAACGAAACAATAGAAGACTTGGTAAAAGTGATTGTCATAAAAGACAATCCATCCATACAAAAAGAAGATCTATCTTTGAAAGATGTTTTTGAAAACGTCTTTAGCCAACTGGATTTCCTCATAGGACTACACAAACCCATCATAATAATCGATTTTGAAAAAGTGGCGGTTTTACACACCAATAAAGCCTATTTGGAAAGCATATTGCTGAATCTATTGACCAATGCCATAAAATACAAATCGGAAAATAAAAAATCAAAAATAACAATCTCGGCAAATAAAGTTGACGATACCGTATTTCTTGTTTTCAAGGATAACGGAATAGGCATTGATTTGGTTAGAAACAAAGACAAAGTATTCGGACTATACCAAAGATTCCATGATTTTCCAGACAGCAAAGGACTAGGCTTGTATCTTGTCAAATCACAGGTGGAAGCCATGGGTGGAACCATCGATATTGAAAGTGAAGTTAACAAAGGCACCACATTTACATTAACATTTAAAAACAAATAAAAATGCTCGATACAATTTTATGCGTAGATGATGATCCAATAACATTAATGTTATGCAAAATGGTAATCAACAAAGCCTTGTTTTCAAATAAAATAATTACGGCCAAAAACGGAGAAGAAGCCCTAAATTACTTCAAGACATTTAAAGACGGTGATTCCGACATAAAGCCCCAATTAATCTTCTTGGATTTAAATATGCCCGTAATGGGTGGCTGGGAATTTTTGGACTGTTTCAGCACCACTGAATATTCTGAATACAATACTATAAAAGTAATTATTCTCTCTTCAACAATCGACCCGGAAGATTTAGAGAAAGCAAAAAAATACCCCATGGTACTTGATTTCTTGTCAAAACCTATTTCAAAAGAAATGCTTGAATACGTAAAGACTAAAATCCAAATATAAAGCATAAAAAAAGTCCCGAAATTATCGGGACTTTTTTTTATCTCTAAAAATTGTAATAACTACAATTTAGCAACGTGTTTCGTTAATTTAGATTTCAAATTAGACGCTTTGTTATCATGAATGATATTCTTTTTCGCTAATTTATCAATCATTGAGATTACGCTTGATAATTTTGAAGTAGCATCTGCTTTATCAGTAGCTATTCTTAATGCTTTAATTGCATTACGAGTAGTTTTGTGTTGGTATCTGTTTAATACTCTTCTTTTCTCGTTACTTCTAATTCTTTTTAAAGCTGACTTGTGATTTGCCATTTTTTTTTAATTTTAATTGTAATAATTATTATAAACTATCAGTTAAAAAAGAAAAACCTCCCACAATTGTTTTCACAATCACTTTGGTTTTAACTAATAAAACAAAAACAGGAGACACCAATCTTTATTTCATAAAACTTATTTACAACTAATTGTAGTCCCTGGGGGAATCGAACCCCCCTTACCAGGATGAAAACCTGGCGTCCTAACCGATAGACGAAGGGACCATTATGCTTACTCTTTTAAATATTTATACTCATTTTAATGAGTTTTGTAGTCCCTGGGGGAATCGAACCCCCCTTACCAGGATGAAAACCTGGCGTCCTAACCGATAGACGAAGGGACCTACTTGCGTATTGCGGATGCAAAAATACAACTATTTTCTATTCGCACAATAGCTGATGTATATTTTTTTGTTTTTTTTTAATATGCCTTGGCAAACAACACCCTTCCAGACGATGGATTACCAGTAAACACACAGCTTCCCGCCTCTTCCACTCTATTCAATGGAATACATCTTATGGTTGCTTTAGTCAATTCCTTAATCTTTTCCTCTGTCTCTGCAGTGCCGTCCCAATGCGCTGAAACAAAGCCTCCTTCGCCATTTAAAACCGTTTTAAACTCTTCAAAACTGTTTACTTCAGTAATGTGGGAATTTCTATAATCCAAAGCTTTTTTGAATAAATCTTTTTGAATTTGTTCCAACAAATCGCTGATATGAGTCACGATTCCGTCTTTAGAAACTACTTCTTTGGTCAAAATATCTCTTCTGGCCACTTCAAAAGTTCCATTTTCTAAATCTTTTGGCCCCACTGCAATTCGAACCGGCACTCCTTTCAATTCCCATTCCGCAAATTTGAAGCCTGGTTTTTGGGTAGTTCTATTGTCGTATTTAACAGATATGTTCAATTTCTTAAATGCTTTCACCAAAACATCCACTTCGTTTGAAATAGCTTCTAATTGCTCATCACTCTTATATATAGGAACAATCACCACTTGAATTGGTGCCAAACTAGGAGGCAATACCAATCCTTGATCATCGGAATGCGTCATAACCAAGGCTCCCATCAATCGAGTGGAAACTCCCCAGGAAGTTCCCCAAACGTGTTCTTGTTTCCCTTCGGCATTGGCAAACTTAACATCAAAAGCTTTCGCAAAATTTTGCCCTAAAAAGTGCGAAGTCCCGGCTTGCAATGCTTTTCCGTCTTGCATCAAGGCTTCGATGCAATAAGTCTCTTCAGCTCCCGCAAAACGTTCTGTTTCTGTTTTTAATCCTTTTATTACTGGAATTGCCATAAAATTTTCGGCAAAATCAGCATATACATTCATCATTTTTTCAGATTCTTCAATTGCTTCAGCTTTCGTGGCGTGTGCGGTATGTCCTTCTTGCCATAAAAACTCCGCTGTTCTTAGAAACAACCGCGTTCTCATTTCCCATCGCACCACATTTGCCCATTGGTTAATCAACAACGGCAAATCTCTATAGGACTGAATCCATCCTTTGTAAGTAGACCAAATAATTGCTTCACTCGTAGGACGAACAATTAATTCTTCTTCCAATTTTGCATTCGGATCAACAATTAATTTACCTGGATTATCAGGGTCATTTTTCAATCTATAATGGGTCACGATGGCACATTCTTTAGCGAAACCTTCTGCGTTTTTTTCTTCGGCTTCAAACATGCTTTTTGGTACAAACAAAGGAAAATAAGCATTTTGGTGTCCTGTTTCCTTGAACATTTTATCTAATTCCGCTTGCATTTTTTCCCAAATTGCATAGCCGTAAGGCTTGATAACCATGCATCCTCTAACTCCTGAATTTTCAGCCAAATCGGCTTTTACAACCAGCTCATTATACCATTTAGAATAGTCGTCTGCTCGTGTAGTAAGGTTCTTGCTCATATTGAATAGTTTGGCACAAATTTTGTTTTAATTATTTTAACTAAAAAGTTCAGCAAAACTAACTATTTTTGTAATGTGCAACAATAAAAAACCCCATTGATATGAAAACAAATCTATTTTTCTCCAGAAATGCTGCCCTTTATACATTAATTGGGTTTTTAAGTATTATTGTGGCATCTTGTGGTTCTTATCAAAATAGCTCCTATTATGACAACGACGGCATATATGGAAATTCTGCGAAAAAAGAAGTTCAAAACAGTTCGAGTAAACAATACCAACAATATTTTAGTTCATTACAAGAAGAAAACAAAACTCTAGGCGACACTATTGATATTTCAACCCAAGAATATCCTGGTTGGGGAGACAATCCTACAACAACTTCAGTAAATGTATATGCTGACCCTTGGAGTATGTCGATAGGTTTTGGTTTCGGATATGGTTATGGATACGGATACCCTTATTATGGTTATGGCTGGGGCTACCCTTATTATGGATACGGATATCCTTATTACCCATACTATCCATATTATCCATGTTACGGATATGGTTATGGCTACGGATACAACAACAATTATTCGTACAACTCCAGCAGAAGAGGCTCTTCCTACGCCAATGGAATATATAGCAACAATAGATATTCACAAACCTCAGCTACTACAAGAGGCGTAAACAGTACTTACGACAGAAGAAACTCCACCAATACTCGTAGCACAACTCAAAGAAACTCTTCCTTTTTGACACGAGATTTTTCTCAAAATCAATCTCAAAATAATTCGGCACAATCAAGAACTAGTGCAAATACAAGAACTAGTTCAAATACAAATAGCTCCAGAAGCCAAAATTATACTCCTACATCAAGATCATACAACAACACTCCAAGTTCCAGCAATTACAGCAGCGGAAGATCATCATCGAGCGGCAGTTCATATGGTGGTGGATCATACGGCGGATCTAGCGGCGGCGGCGGAAGATCTTCTGGTGGCGGTGGAAGAAGATAATCATCTTTCTTTTTTCTAAAATAAAAAACTCAAAACTAATTGAACTAAAGATGAAAAAATACATATACCTTTTATTTGCCGGCCTCTCTTTTAGTGTTGCCCAATCACAAGAAATCTCGGACGCTATGCGTTATGCACAAGATAATTTGAGTGGAACGGCCCGTTTTAGAGCCATGGGTGGTGCTTTTGGAGCCCTTGGTGGTGATTTATCTTCCATAAACGTAAATCCTGCAGGTTCGGCCGTTTTTTCAAACAACCAAATCACTTTAACTTTAAGCAATTTCAACACTAAAAACAATTCCAATTATTTCGGAACCCATACTTCGGCCAACGACAATGCTTTTGAGATGAATCAAACCGGAGGCGTTTTTGTTTTCAGGAACCATAACCCCAATAATGACTGGAAAAAATTCTCTTTTTCGATAAACTACGAAAACATAAACAACTTTGACAACACCGTGTTCTCTGCCGGTGTAAACCCAACCAATTCAGTTGATGGTTATTTCTTGAGTTATGCCGATGGCGTACCATTATCCGTCTTGCAAGATTCCTTCTATGGCGAATTAGACCATGGTGCCCAACAAGCCTTTTTGGGTTATCAAGCCTACATAATCAATCCTGTTGATCCAAATGATGCAAACAACTCACAATACACTTCAAACGTTACTCCCGGAGGTAATTATTATCAGGAAAATAGTGTCTACTCCAATGGTTACAACGGAAAACTTTCCTTTAATATGGCCACCTCATTCAAAGACCAGATCTATATAGGGATAAACTTAAATTCACATTTCACGGATTTTTATCGCTCCTCTACTTTTTACGAAAGAAACGGCAACCCCACTAATCTCGATTTCACGGTAAAAAGTATAGCCTTTGACAATGACTTATACACCTACGGAACGGGATTTTCATTTCAAATAGGAGCCATTGCAAAAGTTACCAATGAAGTCCGTTTAGGATTAGCTTACGAATCCCCTACTTGGTATCATTTGAGTGATGAATTTTCTCAAGACATTGCGGCTGTAAGCGAAAACATCAATGGTGAACTGCCGGCAGATATCGTGAATCCCAATATCATTAATTATTATTCTCCTTACGAATTACAAACTCCAGGGAAGCTTACCGGAAGTTTTGCCTATGTTTTTGGAAAAACTGGATTATTAAGCATTGATTATGCCATAAAAGATTATGGCAACACCCAATTCAAACCTAGCAATGATGTTTATTATAGAGGCTTGAACAACGAAATGAGCAACACTCTCAATACCACTAGCGAACTGAGAATAGGTGGCGAATATAAAATAAACGGATGGAGTCTTAGAGGCGGATACCGTTTTGAACAAAGTCCCTACAAAAACTCTTCAACCATTGGCGATTTGACAGCTTTTTCAGGAGGATTCGGTTATAATTTTGGGGTTTTCAAGTTAGACTTCGCTTATTCTCATTCAGACAGAAATTCACAACAACCCTTCTTTAATCAAGGATTTACGGATGCTGCCAGAATTAATACCCAAAACAACAACGTATCAATGACTTTCCTGTTTGAAATGTAAACTTTCGAACAGTATTTTTGAATGATTTAATAGAAAACCATTTCATTTATTGAAATGGTTTTTGTTTTTGAAAGGTTTTATGAAACACCAAAAGTCATAAAATAGCCCCGATGGAAGCGACATACTCTTGAGGCGGAGTTCGCCACAAGAGATATAGCGGACAGCGGGACAAAACGCCTGTAAATAAATAAAGGTTTGCGCTTCTAAAAATAAAAATCGTAATTTTGCAAAATTCCCAAAATATCGGGATTATATAGCTATGAGAACCAAGTCTTTAAAAAAGAACAAAATAAACGTGATCACTCTTGGGTGTTCAAAAAATGTGTATGACAGTGAAGTACTGATGGGACAACTTCGTGCCAGCGGAAAAGATGTCGTGCATGAGCAAGAAGGAAACATCGTCGTGATTAATACCTGTGGATTTATTGATAATGCCAAGGCAGAATCCGTAAACATGATTCTGGAATATGCAGACAAAAAAGAAAAAGGATTAGTTGACAAAGTTTTCGTAACTGGATGTTTATCTGAACGCTACAGACCCGATTTAGAAAAAGAAATTCCCAATGTGGACCAGTTTTTTGGAACTACCGAATTACCTTCCTTGTTAAAAGCTTTGGGAGCCGACTATAAACACGAATTATTGGGAGAACGTTTGACAACGACTCCAAAAAATTATGCCTACCTAAAAATTGCCGAAGGTTGCGACAGACCTTGTAGTTTTTGTGCTATTCCAATTATGCGAGGCAAACACGTTTCGCAAACCATCGAAAAATTGGTTAAAGAAGCGGAAGGTTTGGCAAAAAATGGCGTAAAAGAATTAATCTTGATTGCACAAGATCTGACTTATTACGGATTGGACATATACAAAAAACGTAATCTTGGCGAATTGCTGGAAGCTTTGGTAAAAGTGGAAGGAATTGAATGGATTCGTTTGCATTATGCTTTCCCTACCGGTTTTCCGATGGATGTTTTGGAAATCATGAAGCGTGAACCAAAAATTTGCAATTATATCGATATTCCGTTGCAACACATTTCAGATTCCATTTTGAAATCGATGAAACGTGGTACCACGAAAGCAAAAACAACAAAATTATTGAAAGAATTCCGCGAAGCAGTTCCGGGAATGACCATCAGAACCACATTGATCGTGGGTTATCCTGGTGAAACACAGGAAGATTTCGAGATCATGAGGGATTGGGTTCAAGAAATGAAGTTCGAACGTTTGGGTTGTTTTACTTATTCGCACGAAGAAAACACAAGTGCCTACGATTTGGTTGACGATGTTCCCGATGACGTAAAACAAAGCCGTGCCAATGAGATCATGGAAATTCAATCACAAATTTCATGGGATTTGAACCAAGAGAAAGTTGGCAAAACCTTCCGTTGCATCATCGACAGAAAAGAAGGCGAACATTTTGTTGGAAGAACTGAATTTGACAGCCCTGACGTGGACAATGAAGTCCTTATTGACGCATCAAAACATTACGTAAAAACAGGGGAATTTGTCATGGTAAAAATTACCGATGCAACAGAGTTTGATTTATTTGCCGAACCTATCTAAATTTATATTTTTTTAAAATACTAACTATGAGAACAAGACAAACATTCCTAGTATTTGCATTTATGCTATTATCCGTTACAAGTGTTTCTGCCCAATATGGCGGAAACGGATACGGAGGAAATGGTTACGGAGGAAATGGCTATGGGGGAAATGGTTATGGCGGCGGAATGAACCAAATGGGCAGCGCAATGAATCAACAAAGTCAACCGGAAAAACCAAAAGAAATCCCGGCTGACGTGACTGCTGCCAAAATAACTGCAGACATGAAACCCGCTTTAAATCTTGACGAACTCCAAGTAATTGCAATAACCAATGTCCTCATAGAAAGCCTCAATACTCAAGGTAGAATATTAAAACAAGACTCGACTCAAGATGAACAAATGAAAGATTTTCAAGCTCTTTCAGAATCTACGGATCGAAAAATAAATCAATTTTTGAACAAGGAACAAAAAGAAAAATATCTTGTTTTTAAAGAAGACAGAAAAAACCAGAAAAAATCAAAAGACAAATCTAAATCCAAAACAAAGGAGAAACCAAAAGAGAAAGAGAATCAGGAATAATTTCTTTTTTAAAACCAAATAACCTTATATACCGTGAACCATATTACAAAACAAGCTTGTTTTTATCTGATTTCAGCAATTATCATTACTTCTTGCTCTTCGAATCCGTATAAAAAAAGTGAAAAGTCATACAAAGAGCAGTTGCACAATTACAAGGAAACCATTTCAAAGATGGAGCCAGCAAAATTGGAAACCAGCAGTACTACCGTATTACCCAACGAATCTGTTCCTGTAGACCCTTTAGTGCTTTACAAGGACACTTTGTCCATAAAGTCGCCCGTTGTTTTGTCAAACGGAATCAGCACCGAATGGATCAGCACTGTTAATTTTAATCTTAGGAAACCTAATTTTATTATTATCCATCACACTGCCCAAGATTCATTGGCACAAACATTAAAAACCTTTACCAAAACAACATCTCAGGTAAGTGCCCATTACGTAATTGCAGAAGACGGCAGAGTGGTTCAAATGGTAAACGATTACCTTAGAGCTTGGCACGGAGGAAATGCAACTTGGGGAAAAAACAGCGATATTAATTCGGCATCAATTGGAATTGAATTGGACAATAACGGAATCAAACCTTTCACGGACCAACAAATAATAAGTCTTTTGGCTTTGTTGACAAAACTAAAAAAAGACTACAATATTCCCGTACAAAACATAATTGGACATTCCGATATTGCACCAACCAGAAAAAAAGACCCTAGCGCATTGTTTCCTTGGAAACTTTTAGCCATAAATGGTTTTGGAATTTGGCCAGACAACGTTTTAGAACCGGCTCCAACCGATTTCAACGTAGAACAAGGTTTGCGAATTATTGGTTACAACACCAAAAATCTTCCTTCGGCTATTATGGCATTTAAACTCCATTATATCCAATCGGAAGTTGATTCGGTATTAGATGAAAAAACGACAAACACCATTTACAACATCTACAAGAAGCAACAATAATTAGCTTAAAACAGTTTAAAAAGCGGTCTTTGAATCATTTCAAAGGCCGCTTTCTTGTTTTTAACATCTTGTGTTTCCAAAATTGGAATTAACACCAATGCCCAAAAACACTTGAACATTTTGACAATCTTTAGCTATTTTCTATTCCTAATATTTATTGTCGTTTCAACCAAAGCAAGAATAAAATGAAACGCGAAACATGATTGATTCGTTCCTTGTAATGACTATAAAACCATTTTCAAACCCCATTCAGAGTAAATTACTATCCGAATGACATAACTCCATAGTTACGTTCCAAAAAATCAAAACATTCTAAACAAGACGTAAAAAAAACTGCCAAGACACTAAGTTGCATCTTGGCAGTAAAAAAAAATGTTTTTCTAACTTATTAGAACGAATATGTAGTCGCTAACAAAACATATGTATTCGATTGTGTTCCTGCTCCATCACTATCCAAAAAAGTATCTTCCGAAGAATTATCAAATCTAAACTCTGGAATAATGGTTAGATTACCCACTTTGTAGTTTAAAGACAAAGTATTACCCAATACATTCCCTCCTACCGCATTTGCAGAAAGACCATCTTTATCGTCAAAATACTCTAATCTGTAAGCCAAGCTAAGGTTGTCTTTTATAGCATATCCAGCGTATCCAACTAAAGAGAACCAAGATCCATCTAAACTGCTGTCGAAATCATCATTTACATTAGCAACAGTTGCATTAAATCCTAAAGAGAATTTATCGCTTAATTTTTTAGATGCCACAAAATCAAATTGAGTCACGTTTTTGTCTGAAGCAGGATTGCTGCTACCTGTAGTTACGTTAAAATAAGCACTTCCAGTTTCTCCAACATAACCTAATTGACCGATAAAAGTTTTTTGAGTTGATTGTGCATCAATTGCAGATTTAAAATCGGTTGGGTTAGTAACCCCAGCCATGATAGTGAATTTACCTGCAGTATATTGTGCTTTAACACCTGTATTAAAGAAAGGCCCGTTAGTAAATGCATAAGACATACTGTAGTTTTTGTTGTCTACTGCATCCAATAATTCGTAACCTACATGAGTTCCGAAACTACCCAACGTAATTTTAAATTTATCAGAAACATCATAAGTAAATGTCAACTGTTTGATCATAAAAGTATTTGCATCATCATTATATGTAAATTCCGAAGCTCTACTTCCAAAACCTAAATCAACAAAAACGGATGCTTTACCGAATTTGTGCGAAGCCTCGACAGAAGCCATACCCAATTGAAATGAATCGCTAGCGTTAGTAAAGCTAGTAGAAACTGGTTGAGTTGTTTGTGTAGAAAAATCATACTTGTAAAATGCGTCTGCAGATCCTGCAAATACTGTTGCCGGTGCTGCGTCCTGTGCAAATGTCATACTGCTCGTAAGCATTAATGCTAAAATAAGGGCTACTTTTTTCATGTTCAATTTAGTTTAATTATTAATTTAGTTTTGTTTGTTTTTAAAATTACGACTGTTAAAAAATGCTTTCAAAAATTTCAAAAAAACATCATTTTTCAGTCCTAAATTCATGCAGGAAGATCTTTTTACCTGTGGCAAATCTATTAACTTATATTTTACTTGAATACAAAAAAATTACTTTTTTAACTCTTTTTCGAAAGAATTATCAATAAACAAGAAATGATTGTTAAATAATATATATTCCATATTTTAAACAGTTTTTTTTACAAAATCAATATCTTATTTTTTCATTATACCCCCATTTTTTTAACCAAACTCAATAAAAAAGATAAAAAATAGCCATAATAGTGATTTTAAATCATTAAAAACCACAAACACCCCTAAAAAAATTAAAAATATCGTTTTTTTATTAAAAATTCAAAAAACACCCCGTCAACTAGTCATTCATGAATAATACCTAATTTAAAACCCGAAAAGAGTCATTTTTCCAAGCAAAAACACTTTGCTTTATTCAATGACAATTAGAATAATTTAAAAGATTCCTAATTGTGGTTTATTGAACATTGATAACTCCTTTAAAAAAAAGACTTGTTATATAAATCATAAAAAGAAAGAAACCCAGATGTTAATTTTATTTTAAATTTGTCAAAATAACTTTGATTCCATTAGTTAAATTCTATTTTTGCGGTTATGAAGATGATGGCACAACTATTATTGTTTGTTTTTATAACTTTTCTTGCTACACCAACTGTTGTTAGTGTAATAAAGAAAGGTGTCGATACGTCTATATTTTACAGTTTTTCTGAAGAAGAGAAAGCACACAAGGAAATTAAAGCCATATTTTATTTTGATACTGTAAATGCTCCTGTCCTTTTATCAAATTTAAATTCTGGTTTAATCCACTCCGAGAATTTATCGAAGCACGACAAAATTGCTTCCAAGATATTCATTCCCCCGCCCGAACAAGCCTAATACATCGTTATGATTTTAATTTTTTAAAATCGAAATGCTCGCATTTTTCAATGTGACAAAAATCTTTGTATTAAATTTTTAGTAAGGTATTATGACAAAAAAAATCAATCTTTTTGCCAACCTCAAATCTGATTTTGCTTCAGGTTTAGTGGTTTTTTTGGTGGCGTTACCGCTATGTTTAGGTATTGCCATGGCTTCTGGTGCACCTTTGTTTTCAGGTATTATTGCCGGTGTTATCGGTGGAATAGTAGTGGGTTATTTAAGCAAGTCCCACATCAGTGTTTCGGGTCCAGCGGCAGGTTTAACAGCCATTGTGTTAACTGCCATTAGCGATTTAGGAGCTTTTGACATCTTTTTAACATCTGTTTTTATCGCAGGCTTAATCCAATTGGCATTAGGATTCCTAAAAGCAGGGAGTATTTCAAATTATTTTCCGACTAATGTGATTGAAGGAATGTTGGCTGGAATTGGTGTTATAATAATTCTGAAACAGCTACCGCACGCTTTTGGTTACGACAATGATTTTGAAGGCGACCAAGCCTTTATGCAAAGTAATGGAGACAATTCTTTTTCTTCCCTATTTGGCATTCTTAATTATATACAACTAGGCTCCATAATCATTACCGCTTTATCCTTGATTATTTTAATTGCTTGGGACAAAGTTCCCTTTCTTAAAAAATTAAAATTAATTCCGGGCGCACTTATAGCGGTGATACTAGGAGTGGTACTGAATGAAATATTCATCTCCTCTGGCAGTTCACTGGCAATAGCAAAAGAGCATTTGGTTTCGTTGCCAATTCCATCCAGCCTGGAAGAATTCAAACAAATCATTGTGACCCCCAACTTTTCAGGCCTTACTAATCCAAAAGTTTGGATTGTTGGTTTAACCATTGCCATCGTGGCCTCGATAGAAACTTTATTATGCATTGAAGCTGCCGACAGAATGGATGAACACAAGCGATACACAGACACCAATATGGAATTGAAAGCCCAAGGAATTGGGAATTTAATGAGTTCACTTTTGGGTGGTTTGCCCATGACTTCCGTGGTGGTTCGCTCTTCAGCAAATAATAATGCTGGAGCAAAATCTAAAATGTCGACCATAATACATGGAATATTATTATTGCTGAGTGTCGTGACTATTCCGGTAATTTTGAACAAAATACCATTGGCAACATTAGCCGCCATTTTGTTAATGGTTGGATACAAATTGGCCAAACCAGCCACGTTTAAACATTTTTGGGACAACGGAAAATATCAGTTTGTACCTTTCATAGCCACTTTTGCAGCAGTCGTATTTTTAGATTTATTGAAAGGAGTTACTCTAGGAATGGTCATTTGCGTTATAGCCATCTTGAGAGGAAACATGAAAAGAGCCTACTACTTCCGAAAAGAAGAATATCATGATGGCGACGTCATTCATATAGATTTAGCCCAAGAAGTATCTTTCTTGAACAAAGCTGCCATTAAATTGACATTAGGTAAAATTCCTGAAAATTCAAAAGTAATCATCAATGCCGAAAATACGGTCTATATTGCTCATGACGTTTTAGATTTAATCAAAGAATTCAAAAAAATCAGGGCCAAAGAAGAAAATATAAAAGTAAAACTAGTTGGATTCAAAAAAGAATACGAACTTAAAAATACTGGTGAAGAAGAGAAACATGTATTCATATCCCAAAACTAAAAATTGATAAACTATTAATTTAGATACTACACAAAATGAAAACACAGACCAAAGAAACCCAAGCACAAATAACTCCAAGAAAAGCATTAGAAATATTACAAGACGGAAATGACCGTTTTATTAAAAATTTAAAAGCCAATAGAAATTTATTGCAACAAGCAAATGACACGATAGAAGGGCAATGGCCATTTGCCACCATACTAAGTTGCATTGACAGCAGAACTTCGGCCGAATTGATTTTTGACCAAGGCCTAGGTGATATTTTTTCAGTAAGAATTGCAGGAAATGTTGTCAATACCGATATATTGGGAAGTATGGAATTTGCTTGCAAATTAGCAGGCTCCAAACTTATTGTCGTGTTGGGGCACACCAAATGTGGCGCCATAAAAGGAGCTTGCGACCATGTGGAAATGGGTAATCTTACCGAATTGCTGTCAAAAATACAGCCGGCCGTTTACCAAGAAAAAACTACCAAGAGCGACAGAACTTCCAAAAACGCTGGCTTTGTAGAAAATGTATCCACAATAAATGTAAAACGAACCGTAAAAAACATCATCGAGCGCAGTTTTATTCTGGAGCAAATGGTTGAAAACGGAACAATTGGAGTTGTCGGCGCCATGCACGACATTGAAACGGGCAAAGTAACTTTTTATACTGACGTAATGTATATCAGGGACGACAAAAACCCTAAATTTTCAGTAGCCGATTTAAGACATTAATTATAAACAAAATCACAATTCCAAAACAGTGGTAAACAGAAGTTTACCACTGTTTTTTTTATCCTTCCACATTACTGAATAAAATATACTTTTCAATCCTGTATTCAGTTTTGGTATTTACAATTTTCTCGTTTCAGGATATAATTTGAGCATTCCTGTTTCTTTTTGTAAACCATAGGCCAAATGAAATTTTTAAGCAAATTTATCTCTATTTATGATTAATTTCTATAATTTTGAACTATGATTTTCAAGAAGTTCCATTTCCCGATTTTTGTTTTATTGGCAGTATTTTTTGCACTACAATCCTGCGAAAAGAAGTCCATAAAGAAGCTCGAAAAAAAGAGCAATCTTACCGAAATCAATCGTCTTATCGAGTTAGGTGAAAAACACTATAAAATTGCGAAATATGATAGTTCTTATTATTATTTCAGCAAAGCAAAGTCTCTCTGTGACGTAAAAAAAGACACAGCCAAAATTATTTATTCCATAATAAATCTGGCAACTATTGAACAAAATCAAGGAGATTATTCCAGTAGCGAAACTACGGTTCTTGAAGCATTTCATTTTTTGAAAAACAATCCAAAACCAAATCACCATTGGGGTGTCTACACAACATTAGGCATTAATTATTTACACACTTTAGATTATAAACGTGCCCTTCATTATAACAATGTAGCTCTAAATTTAAATACAAATAAATATAGAAAAGCAAGTATTAAAAATAATATTGCTCTAGTTTATATGGAAATGAACAATTACAAGAAGGCTATAAAAATATTATTGCCTTTAATTTTAGAAAAAGAAGTTATAAATGATTCCTTAATATTTTCTATAATACTTGACAACTTGGGTTATTCGTATTTCAAAACAGGAAATCCAAAAGCAATCGACTATATAAATCAAGCTACAAAAATAAGGGAAACTAAAAAAAATGATTGGGGATTGATTGCAAGCTATATCCATCTTTCTGAATATTATCAAAAAGGCAATGCAAAACTAGCAAATCAATATGCAAAACTAGCTTATGAAAAGGCTACAAAAGTAAACAATACAGATGATCGACTCCAATCCTTGAAGCTCATAATAGAGAACAGTTCTGGAAACCAATTGAAAAAATATTCATTAGATTATATCCGAATTAATGATAGCCTCGTAAAATCAAGACAAACAAACAAAAATCAATTTGCCAAAATAAAATACGATTCCAAAGAGGACAAGGAAGAAAATCTAAGATTAAAAACTCAGAAAGCCGAAACTGCCCTTGAATTGGAAAAACAAAAAAACCAAAACCTGATCTTGAATTTTCTGGTTATATCGGGAATTCTCTCCATTATTTTTATTTACTATTTTTTAAAAGCAATAAACAAAAAAGAAAAAATACAGACTTCCTACGACACCGAAACCCGGATTGCCAAAAAATTGCACGACGAATTGGCAAACGATGTTTATCACACGATGGCTTTTGCCGAAACACAGGATTTGTCCACCAGTCAAAACAAGGAATCTTTACTCAATAATTTAGACGCCATCTATTCCAGAACCCGCAATATTTCCAAGGAAAACAGCATTGTCGATACTGGTACAAAATTCGTTGAAGGATTGAAAGAAATGATGTCCGGATTCAATACATCTGCTATTACCATATTGACCAATGGAATAGATTCCGTCAATTGGCACGCATTAGAACGTGACAAAAAAATAATTATTTATCGGGTTATCCAGGAATTATTGGTCAACATGAAAAAGCACAGTCAATGCAGTTTAGCCGTAATCACTTTCAAAAAAAGTGACAATAAATTACAAATAGATTACAGTGACAACGGGATTGGAGTGGTACTCGACAATATAAATTCAAAAAATGGACTGCAAAATGTGGAAAACCGTATTCTGTCCATAAACGGAACTATTACATTTGACACTAAATCAAACAAGGGATTCAAAACTAGTTTTACAATTCCTGCGTAATCAACTCTTTATATGTTCAAAAAAGTTTTAGTAGCCGAAGATTTTGACAGCATCAGTATTACGGTCGGACAAGCACTGGCTGAACTTTCGGTTTCCGAAATTCACCATGCCAAGTACTGTGACGATGCTTTTTTGAAAGTAAAAAAAGCCATTCACGACAATGCTCCTTATGATTTATTGGTCAGCGATTTATCGTTCAAAACGGATCATCGGGATAACAAATTGAACTCTGGTGAAGAATTAATTGCCGCCATAAAAAAAATACAGCCTGACATCAAGACCATCGTTTTTTCTATCGAAGACAAATCTTTCAGGGTGAAATCCCTTTTTAACAATTTAGGAATAAATGCCTATGTTACAAAAGGAAGAGACAGTATTCCAGAACTTAAAAGAGCCATCTCTGAAATTTTCAACACCAATTCAAAAATAGTTTCTACAGGTTTGTCCCATGCTTTAAGAAGCAAATCACTAATCGAAATTGAAACTTATGATATCGAAATTCTAAAATTATTGTCCAAAGGATATATTTTGAATGAAATATCGACAGAATTCAAGAACACGGGTGTCGCTCCGAATGGCAGCAGCAGTCTGGAAAAACGCATCAACAGGCTAAAAATATACTTAAAAGCCAACAATAACGTGCATCTCATTGCCATTGCCAAAGACTTGGGTTTGGTATAATTGTCTTTCCATTTATTTTATTTATTTTTTTTGACTCTTTACGGTTTTCCGTAAGGATACTGTTTTTATTGGATTTATTTTTGTCGATATTTAATAACCTACAATGAAAACCAACAGTAAAACAAAGTCATTTTCCCCAAAAATGAACTTTACAAAAAACACTAATTTAATCGCTGCAATTATTATAACTGCAGGAGCCATGACATCCATCATTTTGTTTTTAATAAAAATAAGCTGGATAAATATCAATTGGAAAATTCCCCTTATTCCATTAATGGTTGCCCTCCAGATTATTTTTCTGCTATCGGCCATAAAAAATAGGTACAAAAAGTTATAGCTATCGATAACCTGAAATTCTTTTTGGGCTAATTCGAATATCAAATCCTATTTATAAAAAATTATGGACGAAAATAATTCAAGAATTACCTCGAAAATCGTGGACAATGGCACTACTGACAAACCCTTGAATACCAAATGGGACAAATGTCTGATTGACTACAATAATTACACAAAAGAGTACATCAAACATTACAAAAAATCAATTGAAGGCAATTCAAATTCACTGTCGAAATATCCGTATATGAAAGCTAAATCGGAAGCATTATGTGCCCAACTATTTGATGCCCAAGAAAAAAACTTCTTGACAAAAAAACAAATAAAAATGATTTGTAAAATTCAAATAAAAATAGCCAACACCTGCCTTACTTAATAAACAAAATGAAAAAACATAACCTAATCCAATTTGTATTCTTTTGCTTCATCTTGTTTTCTTGTCATTCTAAACCAGAAATAAAAGAACAGCCACGAGTTGAATACACCATCCAAAATTACAAACTGGATGACGATGAATTAGCAAGAAGAAAAACAGAAGCCACCAAAGCCGACAAACCCATAAAGGAGAAAAAATTGTCAACCAGCAAGAGACGCATCGTAACCAATTAAAAAAACACCAAAATACTTTATCAGTACTTCTATCTGCACGGTTAATTTGAAGAAGAAATTCTTAGATGTAAAGTGTAAGTTTTCTATTATTTTACAGACCTATGAATGATGCCCAAAATGGGTCAATGAATTCACGTTGTTTCTGTAATAAAAGAACAATCTCAAGGTGTGATTCATATTATATTGATAGCCTGATTTTTTTTGTTGATAGACATTCATGTAGCCAAAATCAAAACTGAGTTTAGGAGTAATCGACTGTTTTATTCCTACAAAAAACCAATTCTGGTCAAAGGTGTTGTACACAATTTCTTTGCCAAATTGAAGCAAAATCTCATTTGAAACAACAAGTGATGGCATTGTTTTTTTCTTGAAAATTGGAATATCAAAACTTACCAAATACCTAACCCTGTCCGAGAATACCTTGTCCCCCGTCCAAACATCATCAACAATTACTTGTTGCCAACGTTGTTCATTTCGAAATCGATTCAAGACGGACACTTTGCCCATTTTAGAACTAAAATCATACATCTGAAAAATAAAATCTTCATTCGAAAAAGTAGTGCAATTAGGATTCGATGGAGCATTCCATACATGACCATAACCCAAGGCAATTGTCTGTTTGTTTTCAGTTGTATAAGCCGCTGCTCCCCTAAGATAGTAAAAGCTGTCCGTATCCAAAAACTCATTCCTTCTCAACTGAAAATCTGCCAAGACGCCCCAATGTTTATTGAATGTAATGTTATTGTTTAAAGCAAACCAAGATTGTGACTGTTGTTTAATTACTTTTTCATTTTGCACTTGTCCCATACCGATTAAAGGAAATAGCGCAACTAATATTACAATTCCAAACTTCAACATAAAAATAATTTTTAACAGAATAACCTCATCCTTATTTAAGACAAATTAACGCACTTAAAAAAGATTGAAGTATGATAAAAATCATATTGAAAGATAAAATCACCTAGAAAAAAAGGTTGATTTTTTAATAGAAAGGAAAATATTTGGTATTAGGTTTTCTGTTTCTTTTTTCTGGCAGCAGGAAACAACACATTGTTCAAAATCAATCGATACCCTGGAGAATTGGGATGCAAATCAAGAACCGTAACCGGATCTCCCACTCTATGCTGATAATCTTCGGGATCGTGACCTCCATAAAAAGTGAACATTCCTTTGCCTTTTTCGCCATGAATGTAACGTGATTCACCATTGAGTTCACAAGTTCCCATCACCAACACATTCGATTTAATAAGAGTTTGTTCAAACGCTGTTGTCTGCCCCATAAACCCTTTGATCAACTGGGTATGATTTTGACACAACATACTGGGAATCGGATCCCATTTGGCCGAAAATTCCATCAGGGTAAAATAGTCTTTCTCCATTGGAACCATCCTTTTTTCGGTCATGTCAATATCCGAGAATTCATAATGCTCGGGCTTTCTGTCTAAAACAAAATTCTTGAACGCAAAGGAATTGGCATAATTTATTTTGGATTGGTAATTGGCTTCACTCGCATCGCCGTCAAACATCGATTCGCAAATATCAACTCCATCTGCTGCCAAAGCAATGTCAAAACTATCCGTTGCAGAACACATGGCAAACATAAATCCCCCACCAATAACAAAATCTCTTATTTTTTTGGCTACGGCCAACTTTTCTTCCGAAACTTTTTTATAGCCCAATTTGGTTGCCAAAACTTCTGCATCCTTTTTTTGGTCTATGTACCAAGGAGAATTTCTGTTGGAACCGAAAAACTTCCCGTATTGCCCAGTGAAATCTTCGTGATGCAAATGCAGCCAATCGTAAAGCAAGAGTTGGTCTGCCAAAACTTCCTCGTCGTAAATGGGCGTAAATGGAATTTCGGCATAGGTCAAGACCAAGGTCACAGCATCATCCCAAGGTTGTTTTCCTTTGGGTGTATAAACGGCAACTTTAGGGGCTTTTTCGAGTACAACAGCTTCCATATTTTGGGAAGGACTGGCTATTTCTTCCAGAATTTGATTGGCTTCGGCATCGCTCAACACTTCAAAACTCACGCCTCTAATTTGGCATTCTTTTCGAATTTCTGGAGCATCTGCCAATAAAAAAGAACCGCCACGGTAATTGAGCAACCAACTGGCCTTGTATTTTTTATCGATGCACCAATAGGTAATTCCGTAGGCTTTCAGATGATTTTGCTGTGTGGTTTCGTCCATTGGCAACAAAACAAAAGAAGCTTTTACCGAAAAGGAAATCAGGATCAAAACCAATAAGAGTATCTTTTTCGAAACCATTTTGAAATTTTTATTTACTACGCCAATCCGCTTTACTTCCCCAAATATACAGGTTTTTTATTGGACGAAAAAGCATAAAAAAATTCGCTTTTTCAAGCGAATTCAATTTATATTCTAAAATGGCATATCATCATCGTCGTCGTTCAAATTACTGCCGAAGGCTTCATTGGGCGATGGAAGATTTTTGGTTTGGAAAGGATTCTCGTCGTGGTTGTGGTTCATGCTCGAAGGCAAATCGTCATAACTTCCGCTGTAGTCATCAAGGTTGTCGAATTTCCCCAAATGACCAATAAATTTCAATCGAACATTTTCGATACCACCATTACGGTGTTTAGCTATCATTATTTCTGCCTGACCAGCAGTTGGCGAAGCTTCGTCGTCATCCCATTCGTCAATTTTGTAATATTCCGGACGGTATAAAAACGAAACGATATCGGCATCTTGCTCAATTGCACCCGATTCACGAAGGTCGGAAAGCAACGGTCTTTTGCTGGACCCACGGGTTTCAACGGCACGCGACAACTGTGAAAGTGCTATTACGGGAACATTCAATTCCTTGGCCAATGCTTTCAAGTTTCGAGAAATTGTCGAAATCTCCTGTTCCCTGTTTCCTCCACCTTTACCATTTCCTCCGGCGGTCATCAATTGCAAATAATCGACAATGATGATTTTGATGCCGTGTTGCGAAACCAAACGTCTGGATTTGGCACGTAAATCAAAAATAGAAAGTGATGGCGTATCGTCAATAAACAAAGGGGCTTTTTCCAAATTCTTGACTTTAGTACTCAACATCGTCCATTCGTGTGGTTCCAATTTACCGGTACGCAATTTCTCCGAAGACAAACCGGTTTCAGACGAAATCAAACGGGTAATCAACTGTACCGACGCCATCTCCAGGGAAAACAAGGCAACTGGATGTCCGTAATCGATTGCAATATTTCTCGCCATCGAAAGTACGAAAGCGGTTTTTCCCATCGCAGGTCTAGCCGCAATGATAATTAAATCGCTAGGTTGCCAACCGGAAGTTAGTTTGTCAAGATTGGTAAAACCAGTTTCTACTCCACTCAATCCTTCTTGTTTACTAATTTCTTCAATTCTTTTTTTGGCTTGCAACACCAAACTTTGGGCAGTTTCGGAACTACGTTTTATGTTTCCTTGGGTAACTTCGTATAGTTTCGATTCGGCTTTGTCCAATAAATCAAAAACATCTGTGGTTTCATCGTAAGAATCTTCGATAATTTCGGTAGAAATCCGAATCAAACTGCGTTGAATAAATTTCTGGAGAATGATTCTGGAGTGAAATTCAATGTGTGCCGAAGACGAAATTTTCTGCGTTAGTTGAATTAAGTAAAAATCACCTCCTGCAAGCTCCAATTTTCCGTTTTTTTTGAGCTGCGCCGAAACGGTTAATAAGTCAATAGGCTGCGTGTCCGTAAAGAGTTGAACAATAGCCTCAAAAATATATTTATGGGAATCTTTATAAAAAGCATCGGCTTGCAAAATGTCGATTACATCATCCACACCTTTCTTGTCAATCATCATCGCACCAAGCACAGCCTCTTCCAGCTCCAAAACTTGAGGTTGCAATTTGCCTTTTTCAAGGTTGATAATGGTTGTTTTATCTATTCTAATTGGGTTTATATTCTTGACATTTTCCATAGAGCGAAAGTAACTAAAATTAAAAAAACTTTACTATTGACTTATTAGAAATAATTGTTAATAAGCGAACTTTTTTTGTTCATAACCAAAAAAAAATCCGAAACGGCAAGGCTTCGGATTAATTATAAATTTGTAAGATTTTTAGTCTGAATACTCGCCCATTTCGAGGTATTTCTTCATTCTTTGGGCGACTAATTCTTCTGTTGATAAGTCTTTCAACTCGTTAAATCCTTTCATGATATATTGCTCCACGGTTTTGAAAGCCGCTTCTCTATCGTAGTGGGCTCCACCTAGTGGTTCCGGGATAATATCATCCACTAATTTTTGTTTTTTCATGTCCGCTGAAGTCAATTTCAAGGCTTCGGCAGCTTGTTCTTTGTAATCCCAGCTCTTCCATAAAATAGAAGAACAAGATTCTGGAGAAATAACGGAATACCAAGTGTTTTCCATCATGTAAACTCTATCTCCAACACCAATTCCCAATGCACCACCAGAGGCTCCTTCACCAACAATAACAACTATGATGGGCACTTTCAAGCTAACCATTTCGATAATATTTCTGGCAATGGCTTCTCCTTGTCCGCGTTCTTCGGCTTCGATTCCAGGAAAGGCTCCCGGTGTGTCCACCAATGTCAAAACAGGAATATTGAATTTTTCTGCCATTTTCATCAATCGCAACGCTTTTCTGTAACCTTCCGGATTGGGCATCCCAAAATTTCTGTATTGACGTGTTTTGGTATTGAATCCTTTTTGTTGACCAATAATCATGAACGATTGTCCGTCAATTTTTCCCAAACCACCAATCATCGCTTTGTCGTCCTTGAATCCTCTATCGCCGTGAAGCTCCAGAAAAGTTTCGCCACAAAGTGCTTTGATATGATCTAATGTATAAGGTCTATTTGGATGTCTTGACAATTGTACTCGTTGCCAAGCGGTAAGATTTTTATAAATATGCCTTTTGGTTTCTTCCAGTTTCTTGTTGATTTGTTTACAAGTGTTTGTCACATCAACATCTGATTCCTGACCAATAACTACACATTTGTCTAACTGTTCTTCAAGTTCTTTTATTGGAAGCTCAAAATCTAAATATTCCATAGGGTGTGTGCTTTTTTGTTCTGATTTGAACTGCAAATATAAAATTTAAAATTATCAAAATGGTTAATTTGCCATCTAAATGCAAATAAATTGACAAAAACAGGCTCTTAAAATCATTATTCTTTATCCGCCAAATAATGCTTGACAACGCCGTTCAGGATAACCGTAATCACGATTAACAAGGCTCCCAGATAAAACTCGAAGCTCATTTTTTCTTTTCCTCCAATGATGAAATATGCCAAAATAATCCCGTAAACAGGTTCTAAACTTGTGGTTAACATTACGGTATAAGGCGAAAGTTTCTGCATTACTTTTACCGAAGCCGTAAAAGCATAAGCGGTGCAAATCGATGACAGAATCAATAATAAAATCCAGTCATTGGCTGTTAAAATAAAGAATTCCGCAGTAAATTTATTTTGGAACAAAAAATAAATGGTAATAAAAACAACCCCTGCCAAGAATTCATAGAATGTAATAACCGAAGATTCGTGTTTTTCAATCAACTTTCCGTTTATGAGCGTGAACAAAACTCCAAGAACAATGGAAGCCAAAGCATACATCATCCCTTCAAAATAGTTTATTTCAACCTTTAGAATTATGCCAAGTCCAGCAACAATCAGCAATCCAAAGAATACTTCATACCAAAGTACTTTTCGCCCATAAAACAACGGTTCAAGTAACGATGCCAAAAAAGCTCCCAGCGAGAAAACCGCCAAAGTGATGGAAACATTGGAAACATGAATCGCCTGAAAAAAGAATATCCAGTGCAGCGCTATCAAAAGTCCCACGAAAAGCAATTTGAATAATTCCCTTGGCGGAACGGAGAATGATGTCTTTTTACGAACAATAAACAATACTAAAAAAACGGACGCAAAAAGCATTCGATACCAAACCAAGGCATCGGCATTTATGGATATTAAAGCACCCAATACTGCCGTGAATCCCCATATAAAAACAATTAAATGAAGATTTAAATAGCTTCCTAATTTACCTTTTTGCATTGCGCAGTAAAAAAATTGCCAAAATCCCGAATACTATATTCGGAAACCAAACTGCCAAAAATGGAGGAAAAGTTGACTTTTCAGCCAAGGTTCCAAATATTTTGTCGAAAAACACAAAAGCAAAAGCAAGGCCAATTCCAATGGCCAAACTCAATCCCATTCCGCCTCTTCGCTTCATTGCAGAAACCGCAACGGCAATAATGGTCAAAATAAAGGCCGAAACTGGAATACTGTATTTCTTGTACAAAACCACCATATACACGTTGACATTGGATGAACCTCGTGTTTTTTCTTTTTCGATAAATCGGTTGAGTTCGCCCAGGGTCAATGTTTCTGCAATATAAACCACGGGGGTTAAATCCTCTAAATCAAAACTATACTTGGCATCTTTTTTATCGGCTTTCTCGATTTTATCTCCAAGCTCGCCAACCGTTCTTTTCACGAAATCATACATCGTGTAATTCTTGGTTTTTGGATTCCATTGTATCCTGCTGGCCGAAATTTTATACTCTAATTTATCTTTTTTGAATTTTTCATAACTAAAGTTGTATGCCGTTTTGGTTTCGGTATTGAAACTATTGACATAGATAAATTCATCATTGCTAATTTGGCGGTACACATCGGTATTGTCGCCTCTCATGGCTTGTTTTCCGTCACTCCTGAGATAGGTGTATCTAAAATTATTGAACCCTTCACTGGCTTTTGGTACAATAAAAAATCCCATCAGCAATACAAAGACAGAAATGATGGAAGCACCAATTATGTAGGGTCTCAAAAATCGTGTAAAAGAAATCCCCGAACTCAATATGGCAATGATTTCGGTATTGTTGGCTAATTTTGAAGTAAACCAAATCACCGACAAGAACAAAAATATCGGAAACAACAAATTCATGAAATAGATCGTGAAATGATAATAATAGATCAAAATTTCCGTAAGCGGAATTTTGTTTTCTATCATTTTATTCACCTTCTCCGAAACATCAATGATAATCCCAATAGGTGCAAACAAAGCCAACATCACCGCAAAAGTGGATAGGTATTTCTTTAGAATGTATCTGTCTATTATTGTTAACATATTCAAGTTTAATCGGTTAAACGATTAATCGGTTAAACGAATAACCGATTAAACAACATTATAATCTCTGGCTCATGTTGCGAACCATCATTTCTTTCCAGGTTCTAAAATCTCCGGCCAAGATATGTTTTCTGGCTTCACGAACCAACCACATATAAAATCCAAGATTGTGTATCGTGGCAATTTGTTTTCCTAGGTATTCGTTGGCGGCAAACAAGTGACGCAAATAGGCTTTGGTATATTCCGTGTCCACAAAAGTATGTCCCATTTCATCCACAGGCGAAAAATCAGCCTCCCACTTTTTATTTTTGATGTTGATGGTTCCGTTTGCAGTAAACAGCATTCCGTTTCTGGCATTTCTAGTTGGCATCACGCAATCGAACATGTCAATTCCCAAAGCAATATTCTCCAAAATATTGATTGGAGTTCCCACACCCATCAAATAACGAGGTTTGTCTTCCGGAAGAATTTCACAAACCACTTCGGTCATCGCATACATTTCCTCGGCTGGCTCTCCTACCGAAAGTCCTCCAATGGCGTTCCCCTGTTGACCAGAATTCGCTATATATTCTGCAGATTGTCGGCGTAAATCTTTATAAGTACTTCCCTGAATAATTGGGAAAAATGTTTGGTCATAACCATATTTTGTCGGCACTTTTTCCAAATGATTGATACATCTGTCCAACCAACGGTGTGTCATGTGCATCGAGCGTTGTGCATAACGGTAATCGCAAGGATAAGGTGTACATTCGTCGAAAGCCATAATGATGTCGGCGCCAATGGTACGCTGAATTTCCATCACGTTTTCAGGAGTGAAAAAATGATAGGAACCGTCAATATGCGATTTGAATTTTACGCCTTCTTCCTTTATTTTTCTGTTGGCCGAAAGCGAATACACTTGATATCCACCCGAATCAGTCAAAATATTTCTGTCCCAATTCATGAATTTGTGCAAACCACCGGCTTTTTCCAAAATTTCGGTTTGCGGACGAAGGTATAAATGATAGGTATTCCCAAGGATAATATCCGGGTTTATTTCTTCTTTCAATTCCCGTTGGTGTACTCCTTTTACCGAAGCAACCGTTCCCACAGGCATAAAAATTGGGGTTTCAATCACGCCGTGATCAGTAGTGATACTTCCTGCTCTGGCTTTGGTATGTGGATCTTTTTGTAATAAATCAAATTTCATAGAGGCATTTTTCAGTGCGCAAAGATAATTTATTTAAGATTTAGGGAATGGGATTTAGGATTTTATTTAACATTAGTCTTTTGAATAGATAATTATCTTTTTGTTTCTCTAAAAAGGATTGTTTTTAGTAAGTAAAATCATTAGGTTTGTAAATATAGATAAACATTACTTTTGTCAAACAATGCCAACTAATTTTGGGTGGATAATGGTCGTTTTATCAGACCAATCTATAAGTCAGCAACAATTTAATCAGAACATATCTAGTATAAATGAAAACATGGAGTGTTAAGTTTTTAGAAAACATAGAAATTTCAAAATTTATCTTTCAGAGCAACGCTAATAGTATGCTATCAATTTTTAGTGATATTGAAAATGTCAGAGAAATAAAAATTACAGAATTTGAAAATCAAATTAAAGCTTGGTCTAATGAAAATAGTATCGGAGTCCGTGAAATTTGGAATGAACTTGCTGATGAACATTTTGATCATTATAATCACTATAAAAACCATATAAATTACATGGTTTTGAATTCTCTTTTTATATCTACTTTTTCTTTATTTGAAAACCATTTAAACAGAATTGCAGAACTAGCTTACGAAGAACTTAAACCTTCAATAAAAATCGTTGATATCAAGGGAAATGGAGAATTAGATACATGTAGAAAATATCTAAATATAGTTTGTAATGTTAAATCTGCTAATAGTGATTTTCACAAATGGCAGGAAATTATACAGTATAAGGCAATTAGAAATTCAATCGTTCATAATGGAAGTGTATTAAATAGGGCTGAAAAAGAAAATTTAGAAAAAATTCCTGGTTATCCATTGATTAAAAAATACAATATGTGGCATACTCCAAAAGTAGTTTACTTTCGAATTAATCAAGTTAACTTTTTAGAGGACTTCATAAAATTATCGATTGACTACAGTATAAATATTGTTTATGAACTTACGCATTAAACCGATACTAACAGCGGTTTGGCGCAATTGCTGTTTCAGTTGTCACAGGAAACTATTTTTTCCATAATTACGTATAAGCCCGGCCGAGAGAACTCACTTCCTATTTCCACAACTATCATCAAGCCACAGGACGATACAAATCCCTCTTCAAAACCTCCCCAATTTTCAACGCACATTTTTCGTCATCAATCGTCACCGAGATAATTCCTCCGGCATAACCTACGCGTTATCCACAAGGATACCCCAATAGCAAAAGCATCTTGCTCGAACATACAAACAAAGTAAAACACAAGAACCAAAAGGAACTATCATATTTTTTTAAACAAATTATACTAATTCTATAGAATTTATAAAATTATTTTGTAAGTTTGTTTCAACGATGAAACAATTTAAGTCAAACGCCTTTTAATTGAATGTAATTTGGAAGTTGTCCGCTTGATTTTCGGCTTACTATTAGCTTTAGCAGCAAGAATATTTCTTGATTTTATTAATCTTCCATACAAAGTGAAGGGCATTTTAAAATTCTTATAAAAACAACAACATGAGAACCAACAGAAACAGAAATATAATGATGCAATGCTGTAGCATAAAAATTCCTCCGTGTTGTTGCCTGGTCTTATTTATGGAAAAATAAAGCTCTTTTGTAACAACTCAAAAGAGCTTTTTTTATAGAATTAATTTAAAAAATAAAATCAAACACAATTTAAAAAACAGCATCATGAGTTCCGAAATAATAAAACAGAATCCCTTTCAATCCATGATTGATCGATTCAATATAGCAGCAGACATTTTAAACCTGGATGATCCAATCCGCCAAAAATTACAACGACCAGAAAAACAAATCGTGGTAAACTTTTCGATCGTGTTAGATAATGGAATTGAGCAAAACTTTGAAGGCTATCGCATCATTCACAATACTGCATTAGGACCTTCAAAAGGAGGAATTCGTTATGACACTGCGGTAAATTTAGAAGAAGTAAAAGCTCTGGCAGCTTGGATGACTTGGAAATCGGCAGTTACGGGAATCCCTTTTGGGGGAGCAAAAGGAGGAATTATTTGTGACCCGAATACACTCTCCAAAACAGAACTTGAAAAAATAACAAGAGCCTACACTAAAAGTTTGTCTGATATTTTTGGCCCTCAAAAAGATGTTCCTGCTCCAGATATGGGAACAGGGCCAGATGAAATGGGATGGCTTATGGATGAATTTTCTCTGGTTCATGGCAAAACAATTCATGGAGTTGTTACCGGAAAGCATTTGAATGTCGGAGGTTCTTTGGGACGCGTGGAAGCAACAGGAAAAGGCGTGAGCATCATAACTCTTTTAGCACTTGAAAAATTAAAGCTGAGACCTGCAAGATCCACTGTTGCTGTCCAGGGATTTGGAAACGTAGGACTTCATTCTGCTTTATTTCTTTTTGAAAAAGGATTGAAAGTGCTTGCAGTCAGTGATGTTTCGGAAGCATTATACAATCCTGAAGGAATCAATATTCCCGAGCTGATATTGTATTACAATCTCAACAATAAAAGCATTAAAGGCTACCCGAATTCGGTTTCCATAAAACATGAGGAATTATTGCTTTTGGAAGTCGATGTCTTGATACCGGCTGCAAAAGAAGACGTTATTACCAAAACCAATGCTAATGCCGTTCGAGCCAGAATTATTGTCGAAGGTGCAAACGGTCCAGTTTCTTCAGATGCCGATGCCATATTACATGACAATAATGTTTTGGTGATTCCTGATATTTTAGCAAATGCCGGCGGAGTAACGGTTTCCTATTTCGAATGGCTTCAAAATATACTTACAGAAACTTGGGGAGCCAATCAAGTCAATAAACGGCTTCAAAACACATTAACGGAAAGCTTTGAAACTGTTTTTTATACAGCTGCCAAATACAAAGTGACGCCACGTATAGCCTCTTACATTCTTGCTTTGAAAAAAGTGGCTGAAACACAATCCATTAAAGAAGTGGCTTTGACTACTGCCAACTACAAACAAAATTAAAGTCAGAAAGAGATATTGTATCTGATAATTTCAACAGAAATTGTTAATTGACACAATATCTCTTTTTATTTAAAAAGCGGGAACATTTACAAATTCTTCTTCAAAACCTCTCCAATCTTCAAGGCACATTTCTCACCATCAATTGCTGCCGAGATAATTCCTCCGGCATAACCTGCCCCTTCTCCACAAGGATACAAGCCTTTTATTTGAAGGTGTTCCAATGTTTCTGGATCTCTGGGAATGCGCACCGGAGAGGAAGTTCTCGATTCAGGCGCATGAAGAACGGCTTCATTCGTCAAGAAACCTCGCATCGATTTTCCGAATTCCACGAAACCTTCCCGCAATATTTGAGTCAGGAATCCGGGGAAAACCTGCCCCATTTCCACAGAAGCTGTTCCGGGAACATAAGACGTTTTTGGGATATTGGAAGAGACTTTGTTTTGCGTAAAATCGACCATTTTCTGGGCAGGCACTTTTTGGGTTTGTCCTGCCAAATGCCAAGCTTTTTGTTCGATGCTTTTTTGAAATTCCATTCCTGCCAAAGCACCGAATTTGGCAAACGGCTTGAAATCTTCGAGTTTCAATTCGACCACGATTCCAGAATTGGCCGTAGATTGATCTCTTTTGGATGGCGACCAACCATTGGTAACCACTTCACCGGGACTTGTCGCACAAGGCGCAATCACGCCGCCGGGACACATACAAAAAGAATACATTCCCCTGCCTCCTACCTGCTTCACGATGGAATAAGGCGATGGCGGCAAATGTTCCCCACGATAATCGCAACTGTACTGAATACTGTCAATCAACGACTGTGGATGTTCCGCTCGAACGCCCAAGGCAAAAGCTTTGGCTTCGATAAAAATTTGTTTTCTGTCGAGTAATTCAAAAATATCGCGGGCAGAATGTCCTGTTGCCAAGATTATTTTGTTGGCAAGAATCGTGTCGCCTTTTTTGGTCACGATGCCTTGCACTTCATTGTTTTTGATGATGATATCGGTCAATCGGGTTTCGAAAAGCACCTGACCTCCCATTTCAATGATTTTCTCCCGCATATCCTGAATGATTTGCGGTAATTTATTGGTTCCAATGTGCGGATGGGCATCAACCAAAATATCGTGTGAAGCTCCATAAGCAACAAATAATTCCAGAATTCGGGTTACGTCGCCACGCTTTTTGGAACGGGTATATAGTTTTCCGTCAGAATAGGTTCCTGCTCCGCCTTCTCCAAAACAATAATTGGAATCTTCGTCCACAACATGATCCCTGTTGATGGCTTTCAAATCACGACGACGACCGCGAACATCTTTTCCACGCTCGATTACTATGGGTTTCAAACCCAATTCTATCAATTGCAAAGCGGCAAATAATCCCGCAGGACCTGCACCCACAACAATAACTTCTTGAGCGTTTTCAACATTTTTGTATTCCGGCAGTTCAATTTTAGCTTCCTGAATAGGTTCACCAACCAAATAAATAGTCACTTTCAAATTGAATTTCACCGCTTTTTGGCGCGCATCAATCGAACGTTTCAGGATGGAAATATGTTGGATTTCTTTGGCATCCACCCGAATTAATTTGGAAACATGTTGTTTGAGCAACAGTTCATTTGTGGCTATTTCTGGAGATACTTGAAAAAGAAGTTCTTGTGGCATTGTTGCAGTTGATTGGGTTATTTGAAAACAATAACGAAATGCAAAAATAGTATTTTGAAGTGAACTTTACTTATTCCAAATGGAGAACCTTTTCCAAAGTTTGGAACTTTGATAAAGGGATTTGGTCTTTTCAAATCAGACTTTAGTAACTTTACCATCTAAAAACATTCAAAATGTCCAGACAAATTAAATTGATATGGGATTTTCGTGGTCCAGCTTCTGGAAAAACGGCCGAACATCACGAAATTCATTTAAAGGAATATATCGTTGCTGAAAATTTATCTCCCAATATTACCGGTTTTAAAATCCATAACGAAATGTATGCCACTGCTTTTATGGTCGTCACCGATGAAACGATGATAAAGGTACGTGATGCCTTGAAACCGCATCGAGGGGAAGTTAGCAGTTAGCAGTTAGCAGTTAGCAGTTAGCAGTTAGCAGTTAGCAGTTAGCAGTTAGCAGTTAGCAGTTAGCAGTTAGCAGTTAGCAGTTAGCAGTTAGCAGTTAGCAGTTAGCAGTTAGCAAAAAAACGAAAATGTCTTGAGAAATCAAGACATTTTCGTTTTTTTTTTATATGGATGTTTAATATTCTTAATCTGAAATCTGAAATCTGAAATCTGAAATCTGAAATCTGAAATCTGAAATCTGAAATCTGAAATCTGAAATCTGAAATCTGAAATCTGAAATCTGAAATCTGAAATCTGAAATCTGAAATCTGAAATCTACTCCTCTTCTTTCTTGATTACTTTTCTGGCAACTTCAATTTTAAACTTCTTGCCTTTCATTTTTTCGTCCTTGATGTTGTGAAGCAAGTCTTTCACTTTATTGAATTTTACGGCGGCAAACGAAATAAAATCCTTTACTTCGATTAGCCCCAAGTCCCCTTTTTCGAGTTTTCCTTTTTGGGAAAAGAAACCTACGACATCTATTTTATTCAATTTATTTTTCTTTCCGCCACTAATGTAGATAGTTTGAAATTCAGGTGGTTTTGGTAAAGTGGTAGCATTTTCCACTTTTAGGACTTCCATGCCATAATCAACATAATCCAGCTTTTTTTCGCTCTCGTTTATAACAAGATAAGCCGTTCCTGAAGCTTGCATACGAGCGGTTCTTCCGTTTCTATGGGTAAATTCATCTTCCTTTAAAGGCAAATGATAGTGAATTACGTGTTTCATTTCGGGAATATCCAATCCACGGGCAGCCAAATCCGTCGTGATTAAATAACTCGCACTTCCGTTTCTGAACTGGATTAAAGCGCGTTCACGCTCGTCCTGATCCATTCCGCCGTGATAATACGTGGCGTAAATTCCTTTTTCGTTCAAGATATCACTTATCCTTTCTGCAGCATCCCTGTGATTGCAAAACACGATAGCCGATTGCGATTTCAACGAACAAATCAGGTTGAACAAACTTCCCATTTTGTCTTTTTCTTTGGAAACCACCATTTTCATTGCAAGATTGGTTTCTTCTTCTTCATTTGGAATAAAATCCAAAATCGTGGGATTGACCACTCTGGTGTATTTTGGAATTTCAATATCGGAAGTTGCCGAAACCAAAACACGTTTGTTTAGTTTAGACAGTTTTCCAATAATGAAAGACATTTGTTCATGAAAGCCCAACTGTAAAGACTTGTCAAATTCATCCAAAATCAAGGTTTCTATTTTGTCCAAACGAAAAGTGCCTCGGTCAATATGATCGGCAATTCTCCCTGGAGTTCCAATTAAAACGGCCGGAGGATTGCTCAAATTCTTGATTTCTGTTTCAATGGAATGCCCGCCGTAGCAAACGTTTACTTTGTAATCGGTTCCCATTTTTTTCCAAACTTGCTCAATTTGCAATCCCAGTTCGCGTGATGGAACCAGAATCAAACATTGAACAGAAAGAATTTCGGGTTTCAGCATTTCGAATATTGGCAAAAGAAAAGCCAATGTTTTCCCGGAACCTGTTGGAGAAAGCAGTAAAATATTGTTGTCGCTTAAAATAGTTTCCTGGGCAGCTACCTGCATTTCATTTAGGTTTTCGATACCTAAATTGAGAAGTATATTGTTGGAATGGTGTTTCTTGTTCATTTTGCAAAGGTAATCAAAAATAATGCTTTATTTTCAATAGTGGAATCGTCCAATCACAGTAAAAAATCTCGATCAATTCCAAATAAAATCAGGCACTTAAAAAGCTTCTGTAAGCCTGAAATAAAAACCCCAATCTCCTCGTCCTGCAGCAACATCAATTCCTGCATTTACTTTTTGGCCGGCCTTTTCAATTACCTGATAACGGGCACCGGCACCTATACTTGGCAATAGTTTACTCCACGACGCTCCAGATTTGTACCAATCACCCGCGGCGGCTCCAGTTTCAGACTTTCTATACGCTATTCCAAGACCGGCAAACCCGACATATCCCCATTTCTTGTAAAAATTATTCCTAAATTCAGATTGAACAGTATAGGTTTGATTCCCTCTATATTCCCCTTGGGTATAACCTCTTAAATCTGTTTGACCAATATAATCTTGGGAAGCAAAAGGAACGTCGCCAAAATTGGCTTTCATGGCAAAACGACTGGCCAGGATTTTGTGGTCAGCCAATTTTTTATAGTGGTTCACATACAACATCGTTTTAATGAAATCATTGTCGTTATCCAACCATTCGGGTACAATTGAAAATCTTCCGTCAATAAAAATCCCATCACTCGGATTGTAAATACTGTTCCGAGTATCATAACTAATTGGCACGGACAGTGAATTAGTATTATTGGGCTGTACTACTTCACTATTATCAGGAAGCGTGATAGTTACATCTGACCGCATCATGAATCCACCGACTCCCATATAAAAATTTTCGAAAACCCTTCGTTGTAATGCAAATGCAAATAAAGCTCCCTTTGTGGTATAAGGCGTTTCATACACTCCTGCCTGGCCTCCATCTACATCTTCAAAAGTTTGAAAGGCCTGAAAATTATAGTTTATGAATCCAACTGCAGTAAGTATTCTCCAGTAATCTTCCATAAGATAAAGACGTGTTCCCAACATAATGTAGTAAGAATCATTTGTAGCATAATTACCAACAGCCATAACCCTGGAAAGCGGCGCATCTTTTGAATTGTCTGCCTTAAAAAGTCCCATGGCTATTGCCCCAATTCCCGCTCCCTGAGAACGATCATAAGTCAAAGTGGGCATGGGCATAAAAGCAAATTTCTTTTCTTTCTTTTTGATGGTATCAGTTTTTTCAACGGCAACTACCTTTTTAACGGTATCCAAAATGGCAATCGGCATTGGCGCAAGCATTGACTTTTTATAAAGCAACGATTTTTCAGTATTTGAAAATGAAAAAACATAAAAAGTACAAAATAAAAATGCAGGGAGTAAGTAGCTTTTTTTCATCTGAAATTAAATTTGGATACAATAAATACTAATTGCAAAAACTCAATTCTCAAAAATAGCATAAACAAATTTAAAAATGCTTTTATTTTTTTAGATAAATCCGTTAATTCTCAAATGAATATATCATATAGACATTTGCTCGAAGAATTTATTTTTAACAAAAAAAAGCCCAATTTTGGATTGGGCTTATAAAGATTTTAAATCCAATAAAAAGAGCATTTATAAAATTTTCAAATTACTCAACCAACAACGATTTATTAGATTATTTTTTCTTCTTCAAACAGAAGCTTGATATTTTCATAGGATTTTTTCAAGACCTCGGGCATTTCTTTTGGACTGAGCCAAACGGCTTTTTCTATGCCTTCTTCGATTTGTCCAACAGGAATGCCGTCAAAATCAGAAAACATTTCAAACCATTGGGTGATTTTTAGTTTATAAACGCCATTTCGTTTGAAAACATGGTAGGTTTTTTGCAGTTTTTTGGTGATTTTTAATTTGTTGACACCGGTTTCTTCTTCCACTTCCCGTAAGGCAGTAGCTTCAATATCTTCTCCTTTTTCGGTTCCGCCTTTTGGCAAATCCCATTTTCCACCCCTAAAAATAAATAAAACCTCCCCTTTTTTGTTGTAAACCAATCCTCCTCCCGCTTTGGAAACAGGAATTTTGGATTTCAAAGTTTTCATAATTTCCTTTTCATCGGGATGATAAAGATAGGCTTTCTGAATTTTATTTTGAAATATTTTTACTATAAGTTGCTCTATATCTACACTTTCTAATAAGAACAATTGAAAATTAGTCTCTTTTGAGATTTCATTTGTCAAAAAAAGTGGTTTGTCGTTCACAAAAACTTTATACATTTGTATTATGATATTTAATAAAGATACCGCCGAGAAAACTGCCGAATTGCTTTTGCAAATAAATGCAATTAAATTGAATCCAAGAAATCCTTTTACATGGGCTTCGGGATGGCAATCACCTATTTATTGTGATAACCGACTAATACTGTCGTTTCCGCTCATAAGAAATTATGTTCGAGACGAATTTTCCAAACACATCGAAAAACAATTTGGGAAACCAGATGTTATTGCCGGAGTGGCTACTGGAGCCATCGGAATTGGTATTTTGGTCGCCGAAAGTATGGGCTTGCCGTTTGTTTATGTAAGACCGGAACCCAAAAAACATGGTCGCCAGAACCAAGTGGAAGGTTTTTTGCAAAAAGGACAAAATGTGGTAATCGTGGAAGATTTAATCAGTACTGGAAACAGTAGTTTGCTTGCCGTGGAAGCTTTGCGTGCTGCTGGAGCCAACATCAAGGGAATGGCTGCCATATTTACTTATGGCTTTGACGTTGCCCAAGAAAACTTCAAAAAAGCCAATGTTGACTTGCTTACCTTGAGCAATTATCAAAATCTATTGAACTTGGCAGTTGCCAAAAAATACATTACCGAGGAAGAAGAAGAAACCCTGAGAGATTGGAGTTCAAAACCATCAACCTGGAGCATCGAAGTATAAATTGATCGACAAAAACCTTCTTTCACCCCAAAACTTTGGGATTAAAATAAAATTATAAAATGAACCTAGAAAGCCCCAGAGTTACTGTCGAAAAATCAGCGCAAGAATTATTTGACTTATTGAGTGATGTACAAAACTTTGAAAAATTAATGCCTGAGAACATTGCAAAATTTGAAGTTATTGGAGGTGATTCTTTTATTTTTGGACTAAAAGGAATGCCTGAAATCCAATTAAAAATGAAAGAAAAAGTTGCACCAAACAAAGTAATCCTAGGTGCGGCAAGCGATAAATTACCTTTTACTTTGGAAGCAGACATTAAATCTGTTTCGGAGAGTTCTTCTAACGTGCAACTGCTTTTTAACGGCGAATTTAATGCCATGATGGGCATGATGATAAAAGGCCCGATTGGAAAATTCATCGAGACATTAGCCTTGAACATGACAAAACTATAACTCCGTTTTACATAAAATAAAGAAACCTTTCAATTTGCATTGACAAGGTTTCTTTATTTTATGACCTATTTCAAATGGGTATTCAATACAACATTTGAATTTCTTTAATCCCAAATTCCGAAACCGAATCGTCTTCCAAAAGAATTTGGAGTTTCCCTATGGAAGTCACCCCTTGAATTATTCCCATAAAATTTTGCTGATTTGCGTCTGCAAATGGCATTGGAGTTCCTTTTTTGAAAAGTAAATTGGAATAACACGCCCACAATAAATCCTTGTTTTGTTTCCAGGACTGGACATTTTCTTCGAACTTTTGAACAATCTTGAAAAGCAGGTCCTCTTTGTCGAAAGTGGTCTTGCAAATAGCCGCCAAGGAAGATGCTTTTGGCAAATGTTCAAAATCCATTTGATTGACATTCAATCCCAAACCCACAATTGACACAATGGTTCCTTCGCTTTTCAGGCTGTTTTCTATCAAAATACCGCCTATTTTTTTATTATATGACATAATGTCGTTTGGCCATTTGATTCTCAATTCAGGAATATTATATAGTTCCAAAGCTTGAATTACAGAGACAGCCGTAGCAATGTTAATATCAAAAATGGCATTGTTATCAAACAAAAAATCTTTCACCAAAATACTCATTATTAGATTTTTACCGGATTCAGAAACCCAAACAGCGCCCATTTGTCCCTTGCCTTTAGTTTGGGTTTCGGCAGTGACAACGGTAAAGTTTTCAACAGTTTGGGTACTCGATAATCCTTTGAGGAATTCATTTGTAGAATCTATGGCATCGAGTTTGATTAGCTTCATGAGAAATTATTTGTGAAATAGAAATTTAATATTATGTTAAGGTTCAAAAATAATCACAAAAAATGGTAACTTTACAAACTTATTTTAAAAATAATTCATGGCTAAAAAAACTATAAATAATGATGTTCTACTAGCAAACATCATCAAGGGAATAGAAGAAGTAAAAGGGAATGATATCGATATTCTTGACTTAAGAGAAATAGACACCGCTGTTTGCGACTATTTCATCGTCTGCAACGGAAATTCAAACACCCAGGTTAACGCCATTGTTAACTCCATCCAAAAAACAGTTTCAAAAGAATTAAAAGACAAGCCTTGGCATGTTGAAGGCTCCGATAATGCGGAATGGGTTCTTATGGACTATGTAAACATCGTGGTACACGTTTTCCAAAAACACATTCGCGAATACTACAATATCGAAAGTCTTTGGGGCGATGCCAAAATTACCACAATCCAAAATAAATACTAAAGAAATATACTGTAATGGCTAAAGATAATAATCCAAATTCAAACAAATTTAAAGTAAGTCCTTGGTTAGTTTATGCTTCAATACTATTGATTTTCTTGTTCATTAGTTATATAACTGGTGGATCAAGTTTTCAAGAACCTGCCCAAATGAAATCATCCGATTTTAACAGTTTTCTTGAAAAAGGACAAATTGAAAAGGTAATCATACGAAACAAAAAAGTAGCTGAAATATACCTTAGTAAAGCAGCATTACAAAATAAGGCCAATAAAAAAGTGGCCAAAGATGTTTTTGACCAACCAAACAAAGGTCCACATTACACTTTTATAATTGGTGATGTAGGGAATTTTGAGAAAAAACTAGACGTTGCCAAAACTGAAAAGAAAATAACCGATTATGACTTTCAAGAAAGCAGCAATTGGGGTGATCTTTTTATCCAATTATTGCCAATCATCATCATTGTGGGTGTTTGGATATTCATTATGCGAAGAATGTCTGGCGGCGGTGGCGGTGGCGGACAGATTTTCAATATTGGAAAATCAAAAGCCAAGCTTTTTGACGAAAAAACAGACATCAAAACTTCATTCAAGGATGTTGCGGGTCTAGAAGGTGCGAAAGAAGAGATACAGGAAATTGTTGAATTCTTGAAAAACCCAGAAAAATATACCAACCTTGGTGGAAAAATCCCAAAAGGAGCTTTGCTCGTTGGCCCTCCGGGAACAGGTAAAACTTTATTGGCAAAAGCCGTTGCCGGCGAAGCCCAAGTTCCATTTTTCTCCTTGTCAGGTTCTGATTTTGTTGAAATGTTTGTTGGAGTTGGTGCCTCTCGTGTACGTGATTTATTCAAACAAGCCAAAGAAAAATCTCCTGCCATCATCTTTATCGACGAAATTGATGCCGTGGGTAGAGCCAGGGGAAAAAACAATATGTCAGGTGGAAACGACGAACGTGAAAACACCTTGAACCAATTGCTGACGGAAATGGATGGTTTTGGAACCAATTCAAACGTAATCGTTTTGGCGGCAACCAACAGAGCCGATGTTCTGGACAAAGCCTTGATGCGTGCGGGTCGTTTTGACAGACAAATATTTGTTGATTTACCGGACATTCGCGAACGCGCCGAAATATTCCAAGTTCACCTTGCTCCATTAAAAAAAGTGGAAGGTCTGGATTTAGATTTTCTTGCCAAACAAACTCCTGGTTTCTCTGGAGCCGACATTGCCAATGTATGTAACGAAGCGGCTTTGATTGCTGCCAGAAACAACAAAACCGCAGTAGACAAACAAGATTTTCTTGATGCCGTTGACAGGATTATTGGTGGTTTAGAAAAGAAAAACAAAATTATCACTCCCGAAGAAAAGAAAGCCATCGCTATTCATGAAGCTGGTCACGCCACCGTAAGCTGGATGTTGGAACATGCTGCGCCACTTATCAAAGTTACCATTGTTCCTCGTGGACAAAGTTTGGGAGCTGCCTGGTATCTTCCTGAAGAAAGACAAATCGTGAGAACCGACCAAATGTTGGACGAAATGTGTGCCACCATGGGAGGAAGAGCTGCCGAGAAAGTAACTTTCGACCGAATTTCGACTGGAGCACTTAGTGATTTAGAAAAAGTTACCCGTCAAGCTCGTGCCATGATAACCATTTATGGATTGAATGACAAAATCGGAAATGTTACTTATTATGATTCAAGCGGACAAAGCGAGTACAGTTTTTCCAAACCTTACTCAGAGGAAACTGCAAAAGTAATTGATACCGAAATTTCAATGTTGATAGAAAGCCAATACGAAAGAGCCATCAAAATATTGGAAGACAACAAAGACAAATTGAATCAATTGGCAGACATCCTGATCGAAAAAGAGGTCATCTTCAAAGACGACTTGGAAACCATTTTCGGAAAAAGAACTTTTGACGCCAATCTTGAAGAAGTAGTATCTTAATAAGCAAAATCATATATTATTTTAAAATCTTAATTCAAAATCCACTTTTGAATTAAGATTTTTTTATCTTTGGACGTTTTCAAATAACATTTTAAGCAGCATAGAAAAATATGAGTCTTTTTAGAAAATTTTTCGGTTCAAATAATCCGGCTTCTGAGGAAGATAAAAATAATGAGTACAGCAAATTCATGCCGGACAATGACGCGCCCATAGAAGAGCAATTTGTCTACAATTTCAAGAAAAATGGCGGTAAATTTCTATATTGCGAAAACGAAACTGAAGTAAAAGAACAACTAGAAAATATTCTCGAAGAAAACGATTGGTTCGAAAGCGAAGCTTTGTGTTATGAACCGGAGCTTTTTAATTTGCTCGAAGAAAACAGAATTGCTTTTGACAAACCCACAAATCCTACTTTTCTTTTGTCAGGTTGTGAAAACCTGATTGGCGACGAAGGCTCCATCTTGTTTTCGTCCAAACAAATCAAGCAACGAAAACCAAACGAATTACCTTCAAACATAGTTGTTATCGCCACCACTAGTCAAATCATCGGAACTAAAAGCGATGGACTGAGCTTTATAAAAAAGAAATACGTAAAAGATTACCCTACAAACATCACTGCCATGAAATATTTTGAAAAGGCGGCTGAAGAAGATTTTACACAATACGGAAGTTCGGCAAAAAACCTATATTTATTGCTTTTAGAAGATCTTTAATATGAATGAAACACTCAAGAGATCTATATCTGGTGCTGTTTATGTAATTTTATTACTGTCTTCAATACTGTTTTCCACTGAAAGTTTTTTTGTTTTATTTGGAGTATTTCTCATAATTGCGATTTATGAATTTTGCAATTTAATCCAAGTAAACAAGTTATTCCCCATTCTTTTTGGGTCTATCTTATACACCACGGTAACTTTAGTGAGTCATTACAATAAAATCACTGAAGACACCATCAATCAGCTATTCGATACTGATATAAAAATTGCCATAAACATACAGCAATTGGATATTATTTTATTGGTCATCACATTGGTCGTTTCCATAAAATGCATTCTTTTCTTGTTTTATGACAACATCCAAAAAATAAGCACTTCGTCAAAATACTTGTATTTGTTGGGGTATGTCATTCTGCCATTTGTATTTATCACCAAAATCTCGTTTGGAATAAATGATTACAATCCTAAAATTATAATTGGGCTGTTGATCTTGATTTGGACAAACGACACCTTTGCTTATATAGTTGGAAAATCCATAGGCAAAAACAAATTATTTGAAAAAATATCCCCTAAAAAAACAATAGAAGGATTCTTTGGCGGAATCGTTTTTGCTGCTTTAGCGGGTTATTTAATCTCCAAATACTACATTCGAGCCAAACCTGAATTCAGCGAAAAATCAATCTTGATTTGGACTTCGATTGCCGTTATTGTCGGGATTATGGGAACAATTGGAGATTTAATCGAATCCAAATTCAAGCGTATCGCTGGCGTAAAAGACAGCGGATCTTTCATGCCTGGTCATGGAGGCATACTAGATCGACTAGATAGTGTTATCTTTGTAGCACCAATAATATTTTTATTTTACCAAATTCTAAACTATGTTTCATAAAGAAGGAGCTCAATCTATTTTACTAGGCACTGTTTTCACGGCTGTCGTACTTTTATTAACTGACAAATTCATGGATCCCAATTGGATTCAAAAAGCAGTTCAAATAGCGGCATTTGTGCTATTGATTATCATTTTACAATTTTTCAGAAATCCAAAACGCAACTATATTCTTGATGAAAACCAAATTTTATCTCCCGTGGATGGAAAAGTGGTTGTAATTGAAGAAGTATATGAAGGTGAATATTTTAAGGAAAAACGCATTCAAGTTTCTATTTTTATGTCGCCAATAAATGTTCACGTAACACGTTATGGACTTAGCGGTCTTGTGAAATTCAGCAAATACCATCCAGGAAAATTCTTGGTGGCTTGGCATCCAAAAGCAAGCGAGGAAAACGAAAGAACAACTATTGTTATCGAAAACAAAACTTTTGGAGAAATACTTTACCGTCAGATTGCAGGAGCTTTGGCAAGAAGAATTGTCAATTATGCCAAAGAAGGAACGCAGGTTGTTCAATGCGAAGATGCCGGTTTCATAAAATTTGGATCCAGAGTTGACGTATTTTTACCTCTTGGAACGCCTATTAATGTTGTACTTAACCAAAAAGCAGTTGGTGGCAAAACCGTCATTGCAACAAAAGCTTAATGACAAAAAAAGATTTAGATACACGATTTCAAGAAGCCGTAGCCATAGCTTCACAAATGACACAGGCATCCTTGCCCCAAGATGTCCAGCTACGACTGTATGCCTTTTACAAACAGGCAACCTATGGAACGTTAAACTATAATCTTTCTGATAATTTTGATTTGAGAAATGCTTTCAAAACCAATGCCTGGATTCAAATCAGTCATTTAACTATTGAAGAAGCAAAAGAACAATACATAGAAATCATAAATTCCTTAATACAAAAATAATTGTCGTCATGAAAAATGTTCGTGTTCTATTATTGAATTTACTCTTGGCAACCATTTTACTTTCCTGCAACAAAAAGAAATATACCGAAGTTGTCGAAGTTCCCTTGCCTACTGCCCAAGAAAAAGTGACCATGGGAATGCCAGAAGATGTAAAATCGGATGAAGGTTCATTCCAACTGGAAAAACTACCCTATAATTACGATGCCTTGGCACCTGATATAGCAGCATTGACAATGGAAATGCACTACTCCAAACATTATTTGACGTACACCAACAACCTGAACAAAGCCATTGCAGGAACTCCATTGGAGAATCTAACGATTGAAGAAGTCCTGGCCAAACTTGACCCAAGTGTTCTCGAAATCAAGAATAATGCGGGTGGCTATTACAATCACTCCCTCTATTTTAAATGTATGGGAACAAAATCTGACGGACAACCCAAAGACACTTTGGCCGGTGCCATCACCAAAAATTTTGGTTCTTTCAACAATTTCACCTCTGCATTCAAAGCCGAAGCCACAAAACAATTTGGTTCTTCTTGGGTTTGGTTGATTGTGGACAAATCTGGAAACCTCCAAATCACAAGTACCCAAAACCAAGACAATCCCTTAATGCGAAATGCTCTAGTTCCCGGAAAACCAATCCTGGCCTTGGATCTTTGGGAACACGCCTATTACTTGGATTATCAATACAAAAGAAAAAATTACGTGGATGCTTTTTTCAACGTAATCAATTGGAACAAGATAAGCGAGAATTACGAAGAAGCGCTGAAGAAGTAGTCGATTCAAATATATAAAAACAGGTGTAAAATCAAAATTACACCTGTTTTTTTATACAATTTAAACAAACATCACAAGACCAATCGAATACTTATAAATAAATCATAATATGGATTAAGGTTGTTTGGTTTTTCTTAAATTTGGCAAAAAATAAATCCATTGAAGAAGTTACTCCTTTTCATAAGTTGTTGTTTAACAATTCTACTCACGCAAAACCTTGTGGCACAAGCACCAAAAAAAATCTTGATAGAACATTCTGATTATTTTGATGTAAACCAAATCGAGGCTCCCGATGCTGCATTACTGACCGGAAATGTCCGTATTAATCACGACGGCGTAATCATGACCTGCAACAAAGCCTACTATTTTCAAAAGGAAAACTACATCAAGGCCTTTGGAGACGTGCAACTGGTTCAAGGCGACACTTTATATTTAAACAGTAAATATGCCGAATATAACGGCAACGTGAAACAAGCCTATGCCACGGGGGACGCCGTAATGCGCTCGCCAGAATCTACCTTGGTTACCGATACCATCAACTTTAACCGCAATACCCAAGAAGTTTATTACAATTCGAATGGAACCATTACCAACCGAGACAACACGCTAAAAAGCAAGTCCGGAAAATATTATGTTGCCGAAAAAAAATTCCAATTCCTCACGGCAGTCACCATCACGAATCCCAAATACGTAATCAAGTCCAATCATTTGGATTATTACAGCAATTCAGGGCATTCCTATCTTTTTGGCCCATCAACCATAACCAGTAAAACCAATTATATTTACACCGAAAAAGGGTTTTATGACACCAAAAGAAACTTGGCCCATTTTCTTCGGAAATCCTACATCAAATACGATGATCGCTTGATAGAAGGCGACAGTTTGTATTATGACCGAAACCAGGAATTTGCCTCGGCAACGCGAAACGTAAAAATAACCGACTCCATCAATCGAGGTGTCGTCAAAGGTCATTATGCCGAAGTTTACAAGAACAAGGATTCAATGTATGTAACCAAAAGAGCCGTGGCAATCAACTTTGTCGAAAACGATTCGGTCTATATCCACGGAAAAAAACTGATGGTTACCGGCCCAGAAGGCGACCGAATTATTCGCGCTTTCAACAATGTGCGTTTCTTTAAAACCGACATGAGCGGCAAATGCGATTCGATACATTCCAGTTCAAAAATAGCCTTGACAAAATTAATTGGAAATCCGATCCTCTGGAACGGGGAAAGCCAGATTACGGGCGACATAATGCACCTTATCGGCAACAAAACGACACAAAAACTCGATTCGCTCAAAGTCCTCAACAACACTTTTATCGTCTCCAAAGACACGCTTGGAACCGGTTTCAACCAAGTCAAGGGACAAAATCTGTTCGGGAAATTTCTGGAGGGAAAACTCCACGATGTGGACATCATCAAAAATACCGAAGTTATTTATTACATGCGAAATGATGCCCAAGAACTCATTGGCATCAACAAAAACGTGAGCAGCAAAATCAACATTATTTTTGATAACAAAGAAATAGAAACCATCACTTTTTTCAAGCAAGTAGATGGCACGATTTATCCAGAAAAAGACCTGCCCGAACCCGATCGAAAACTACGTGGACTGGTCTGGCGTGGCGATGAAAAAATCAAATCGAAAGACGATATTTTTCCACCGGAAGAAAATATAGAAAACGACAAACTGGTCCAAGAAGGAAAAAAAGAAGCAGCCAAGGAAAATGTCCCAATGAAAATCCGGAAGGAAACCTTGAATTACGACAAAAAGAAGAAAAAGAAGTAATCAGTTCCCAGTATTCAGTCGCAGTTTTCAGATTGCAGATGTCATTACGTAGGATAGAGCAATCTCATAAAAAAAACTCCGTAAACTTTTCGGTTAAAAACATAAAACGTGGACAACGATTTCATAAAATACCAAGCCCAAACTTCGCCCTATCCCTTGGGAATGGAGGTTTCACACGCCAAAGGGTCTTATATTTTCGATACCAACAACAAGAAATATTTGGATTTAGTGGCTGGCGTTTCGGCTTGCACACTTGGACACCAACCGCCAAGAGTCAATCAGGCGATAAAAGACCAATTGGACAAATATTCGCACGTGATGGTGTATGGCGAATATTCGCAAAGTCCAGCCGTGGAATATTGCAAATTGATGGCTTCGCTCCTACCCAAACCCTTGGACAAAACCTATTTGGTCAATTCCGGTACCGAAGCCATTGAAGGTGCTTTAAAACTAGCCCGAAGAACCACTGGAAGAAGCCAATTGATTTCTTGCCACAATGCCTATCATGGCAACACCATGGGGTCGATGAGCGTGATGGGATTTGAAGAACGCAAGCGAATCTTTCGTCCGTTGATCCCCGATGTCGATTTCATCACCTTCAACAACGAAGCCGATTTAGAAAAAATAACCACCAAAACAGCCGGAATTATTCTCGAAACCATTCAAGGTGGTGCCGGTTTTATTGAGCCTCACAACAATTTCCTGAAAAAAGTACGCGAGCGTTGCACCGAAGTGGGCGCGATGATGATTCTCGACGAAATCCAACCGGGTTTTGGGAGAACGGGGAAACTTTTCGGATTCCAAAATTACGATGTCGTTCCCGATATTGTCGTTATGGGAAAAGGTATGGGAGGCGGAATGCCCGTGGGTGCTTTCACGGCTTCTTCGGAAATGATGGATTTGTTGAGCCACGATCCCAAACTGGGTCATATCACGACTTTTGGAGGCCATCCTGTCATTGCGGCAGCCTGCTTGGCAACTTTGCAGGAAATTACGGAAACAAAACTGATGGAAGAAACTTTGGAGAAAGAAAAGCTCTTCAAATCACTTTTGGTACATCCTTTGATAAAAGAAATTAGAGGACGAGGATTAATGTTGGCGGCAATGACGGAAAGTGCCGAGATTACAAATGAAGTGATCCTGAAATGCCAAGACAAAGGACTGATTTTATTTTGGCTTTTATTCGAGCCAAATGCCATCAGAATAACACCTCCATTAACCATTTCGGAAGATGAAATTCGGGAAGGTTGTGCGATACTAATTGAAGTGATGAATGAAATAAGGATTTAGATTGCAGACTGATATTGTCAATGTTATTTGAAATTCCCATTAAAAAACTGTTAATTAAATTGTTCACAACAATTCCAACTTTTCCTCACATTAACAACAAGGTTGCCTAATTTTATTTTGGGCAAACTCAAAAAACAAAAGTATGCAATTAAGCAACGAGGAAGAAGACTATAACCTATCCCTATCCAAATTTGAGTCGATGTTGAAAACCAACAAAGTGCTCTTTTTTGACTCCGAGGAATTCGAAGACATCATCCTTCATTATCTCGATATGGGGAAAGCCAATTTGGCTAAAAAAGCATTGAAACTAGCATTGGAACAACACCCAAGATCAACCGGACTAAAACTGGTTCAAGTTGAAATGCTAATCTATGACGACAAACTTGAAATAGCTGAAAAGCTGCTCAACGAATTGTATGCCATCGAACCCAACAACGAAGAAATCTACATCCAGAAAGCAAACATTTGTTCCAAAAGAGACCAACACGAAAAGGCGGTCGAATTGCTCAGAATTGCTTTGAAATTCACGGATGATTATGCCGATGTCTATAACTTGATTGGTATGGAATACCTGTTTATGGACAATCTCGAAATGGCCAAAGAAAGCTTCATCAAATGTTTGGAAGAAGATTTCGAAGACCAATCAGCCTTGTACAACGTGGTGTATTGCTTCGAATTTTTGGATCAAAACCAAGAAGCCATCATCTATTTGAACCAATACATCGATAAAAATCCATACAGCGAAATCGCTTGGCATCAGCTGGGACGCCTGCATTATGGCGTGAAAGAATACGAAAGTGCCATTCGTGCTTTTGATTATGCCACACTTATCGACGACGAATTCCTGGGGGCTTTCATGGAAAGAGCCAAGGCTTTGGAACGATTGAAAAAATACGAAGAAGCCATTGTAAGCTACAATAGAACCATCGAATTAGACGATGCCACTTCTTATGCTTTGCTTCGAATTGGAAAATGTTATGAAAAATTGGGCAACAAAGTCCAGGCTTTGAAATACTTCAACAAAACGGTTCATGAAGACCCGCTTTTGGACAAAGGCTGGATTGCCATTACCGATTTTTACGTTCGTCAAAAGAACTTCCAAAAGGCCTTGTTTTTTGTCAATAAAGCATTGGCCATCGACAATCAAAATCGCTTGTATTGGAAACGATACGCGACCATCAACAAACAAATGAACTTCTTTGAAGAAGCCGAATTTGGATACCGAAAAGCGGTGGAATTTGGCGATTACGCTTTAGACACTTGGTTGTTCTGGGTTGATATCCTGCAATTTTTGGGTGAATTCGATAGTGCCATTCAATCTTTGTTGCAAGCAACGGAATATTTTCCGGAAGAGAACGAAATCGAATATCGTTTGGCAGGATTGTATTTCATAATTCAGGATACTACCAAAGCTAAGTTTCATTTGAGCAATGCTTTGCGTTTGAATTTTGACAATTACATCATTTTGGAAGATTTATTTCCCGTGGTTTGGACTCGAAAAATGGTTCAAAACTACATTGCAAAACATAAAAAATAAAAATTAATATTTCCTATAAATTTCACGAATTCACACTAATTAATTGGTGTAAATTCGTGAAATTTGTGTTTTAATAAACTACATACAAAAATGCTGGATACAATAAGAAAACGCTTTGGTTTGTTGGGACGCAACATCGGTTATTCCTTTTCGAAAGGTTATTTTACAGAGAAATTCAACAACGAGAAATTAGAAGGTTGCACTTACGAGAATTTTGACATTCCAGAAATAACCGCCTTCCCCGAAATCATAAAAAACACGCCGGATCTAAAAGGAATGAACGTGACGATTCCATACAAAGAAGTCGTGATTCCATATTTGGATAAACTATCAAAAAAAGCAACGGAAATTGGCGCCGTTAACACCCTAAAATTCACCAAAAAAGGAAAATTGAAAGGCTACAACACGGACTATTATGGTTTCATGAAATCATTGGAACCCTTGTTGCAACCGCATCACAAAAAAGCACTGATTCTGGGAACTGGCGGTGCTTCCAAAGGCGTGGCGTATGCCCTGAAAGAATTGGGGATTTTGTACACTTTTGTATCCAGGGAAGCCAAAGAAGGCATCATCGATTACGACAGCATCAATGCGACCACTTTTGACAATTACCAAATCATCATCAACTCCTCTCCAGTGGGAACAAGCCCAAATACCGATGCTTTTCCGTTGATTCCCTACGAATACTTTACCGAAAAACACATTGCTTACGACCTGATTTACAATCCTGCGGAAACCCAATTCCTCAAAAAAGCGAAAGCAAGAGGAGCACAAACCAAAAACGGACAGGACATGCTTGTTTTTCAAGCAGATAAAGCTTGGAAGATTTGGAATAGGTAAGTAATTATTTTGGCCTTTCTGTAATAAAAATCCTTATATTTGATCAGACAGAAACTCTTCGAATAAAAAAATAAAAATTAAATGAAAAACATTTTAGCAATCCTGTTTTTGGGATTATTTTTTAATGCCAACGCCCAAGACATTAGCGTTGAAAAATCAATTTTTGGAATACAAACTGGATTTATGGGAATTTGGTTAAACAATGAAATCAAACTTACAAACAGTTTAGCTTTAAGAAGCGAAATTGGAATTGAAAATGACTTTTCAGTAGGAAGCCATTACGAGGGTGCCGGGTTTATTCTTCAACCGGTTTTAACATTGGAACCCAGATATTACTATAATTTAAAAAAAAGAAATGCCAAAGGGAAAAACATATCCAACAATAGCGGAAATTATTTATCTCTAAAAACAAGTTATCATCCAGATTGGTTTGTTATAAATTTAGATGAAAACACAACCAAAACTGCAGATTTAGCTATTGTTCCAACTTGGGGCATAAAACGCCAAATAGGCAATCATTTCACTTACGAAACAGGATTAGGATTAGGTCTCAGAATAGTGTATTTGAAACCGAATTACCAGAATGGCAACATACAAAATGTAGACGATTCCCCCGAAAATCAACTTCAATATGTTCCTTATTTGAACTTAAGAATTGGGTATATTTTTTAGTAAATAAACAAGTAAATGCATTCTTAACGATAACAACAAAATTGTGTTCCATCAGTTTTAGTCATCTCTTGATTTTTTAAAATATAAAAATATGTGTTCCAAAAAACTGACTTTCTTGTCATTGAGCGTTTTGCTTGTCTTTAGTTTCAATCTTTTTAGCCAAGTCACGCTTCCGAAAATTCTGGGACACAACATGGTGTTGCAACAACAGAAAGAAGTACCTGTTTGGGGAACTGCCAGTGCAGGCGAAAAAATATCGGTTTCTTTTGCCGGACAAACCAAAACAACCGTTGCCGACAAGTCCGGAAAATGGTCGGTAAAACTCCGCTCGATGAAAGCATCCTTCACACCACGCGAAATGACCATTAAAGGGACAAACATCATCGTGCTGAAAAACATATTGGTTGGTGAAGTCTGGCTTTGTTCAGGCCAATCGAACATGGAATATGCGATGCGAAAATACAGCAAATTCCAAACAGCGGTAAAGGGAAACAGACCGCCCGAAGATGACCTGAACACGGCAAACAATCCCAATATCCGCATTTTTCTGGATCGTCGAAAATACATGGAACCCAGTCCGGAACACCTTGGTTGGGACGCGGCAATGGGACGACCTTTGGTTGATTTTTCGGCTGTGGGTTATTATTTTGCGAAAGACTTGTATGCCAAATTACACGTGCCCATTGGAATGATTTCTGCGGCAGTGCCCGGCAGCAGGATTGAACCATGGATTCAAGCTTCCAAAATGGATGTGGCTCCTGTAATGAAAAACGGAAAAACACTGGACAAACTGAGTGCCGATGATGGCGGTTCCGGTAAATTTTACGACACGATGATACAGCCGCTAATTCCTTTTGCCTTGAAAGGAATGCTATGGTATCAGGGAGAATCCAATTGTTTCCTGAACGAAAACATCCGTTATGCCTACAAGTTAAAAACGCTGATAGAAAGTTGGCGTACCGATTGGAATGACAAAAAAATGCCTTTTTATTTTGTCCAAATTGCGCCCTACAATTATTCTGCATCTAAGGATCGTCCTCTCAGCAATGAAAACCTTCCCGAATTCTGGGAAGCACAAAGGCTGGCCTTGCATTTAAAGAACACCAACACGATTGCCATTACCGATTTGGTCGACAGCATTGCCGATTTGCATCCGGGTTACAAATGGGAAGTGGGTCGTCGTTTGAGCCTAGTGGCCGCCAACAAGGCTTACGGACAAAAAAATGTCGTTTGTTCCGGCCCCACATATCAAAAAATGAAAGTCGTAAACAATACCATCGAAGTCTCTTTTTCAAACACGGGAAGTGGTTTGGCAAGCCGTAATGGAAAACCGCTTAGCTGGTTTAGCATAGCGGGTGCTGATGGAAAATTCGTATCGGCAAAAGCGGAAATAATCGACAATAAGGTAATCGTTTCTGCTCCCGAAGTTCCACATCCTGTTTCGGTGCGTTTTGGTTGGAACGAAGCTGCCCAATCCAATTTCATCAACAAAGAAGGGCTACCCGCCGTTCCTTTCAGAAGCGATAATCCTTGGGATAAACTTTTTTAATCCAACTACAGGATTTGTTTGTTTTTCAACAGAGAAAGTTTAGGTGATTTGAAACAAGTTCATTTTTAATTATTTGTAATAAAAATCGTCATCTTTGATAAATCACAAACGCTACTCAGTAGCGAGAATCAACCTGATTTTGGGTATATAGTTGCTACTTTATAGCAAGTATATGCAAGTTAGCGGATACCAGTTGAAAAACAAAGTATGTATGAAAGAAGAATTTATAACATTTGAAAAATTTAATGACCAAAATTCAGCAAAAGAATTAGGCGAATTAATAGCTGAACAAAACATTGAATTTTTGTTAGAAGACAATTCTTTGAGTTTCGACCCAACTTTTGCTAACAATGGTTTTGAAAAAGAATATTGCATAAAACTCAAAAAAAGTGATTTTGAAAAAGCTAATAAAATATTAGCTGATAAATCGGAAACCGAAATTAATGACATTGATAAAGATTATTATTTATTGAGTTTTTCTGAGGATGAATTAATTGACGTAATTTCAAAAAGTGATGAATGGAATAAATTTGACGTTTCACTTGCTAAAAAATTACTTAAAGAAAAAGGCAAAGAAATTACACCCGAAGAAATCGAAGTAATTAAACAGCAAAGAATTTTAGAATTGTCAAAACCCGAAGAGGGTCAAAAAATCTATATAATTTTAGGATATTTAAGCGCCTTTTTGGGTGGATTATTGGGGATTTTTATTGGATGGCACTTGCTAACTTATAAAAAAACACTTCCAAATGGAAGCCGAATTTATGCCTATTCTGAAAATGACAGAAAGCAGGGAAATCGAATTTTAATAATTGGAGGAATCTTTTTGGTGTTTTGGATTATAATTAGAATTCTGACTTAAACCACATATTCCGGCACCCGCTAACATATACTACAACGTTATGAGCAAGCTTCAATACAACCTTTTAAAATAAATATGAAAAAGGAATCCAAAAATAATTGGCCTGAATTTGATATAAGAAACTGGAAACATATTCCAGTAATTTCTCGTCGAATTGCAACCGAAGAAGAAGCCCGAAAAGGCATTGCGGTTTTCTGTTTACAAAATGCTGGCGACGAACATAATTTTTTTGAAATTGAGTTGCCGAAAATGGCTTACTTGATAAACGAAGAAACAAACGAAAAAGAATTAATCGTAGCAATTCAAGCGGAAGAATCAAAATATGGAATTGTGATTGGTTATAGAAATCCAAAAGGTGGTAATGGAGCATGTCTACTTAATGAATTGGATTTTCTAAATGATTTAGAAACAGAAAATGTAACTAAAAAAGCCAGCTCATAACAGGACTTCTTCGATTGAACTTTTGTGCGAAACTGAATATTTATGCCAAGATTTCAATCACTTATCCAAACGATCAAACGTTTTTACATAATTAAAACAACAAATAAACCTATGATGAAATATAGTATCAAAGTTTGGCTTTTTACAGTTACAATTTCTCCTTTACTTCTATTTTTAACTTTAGGGTTAACTGCAAACTCAGCACAATGGAATGAAATATTAGACTCTTGGCTAATATTATCCATCATGATGGTATATGGATTAGTCCTATCGATACCTGCCATATTGATTTTTTGGTTAATTCAACGAAAACTAACAACTACTTTAAATGACAACAAAGTGAAACTGATATTAAGTCTGTATTCATTTATTTCAGTTTGGATTACATTTTATATTTTTGACAAAGGATTTGTTGAGCGTGGTTTCCAGCAAATGCTTTGGGTGATAGTATATTCCATAACAACTGTTATTGGAGTATGGCTTTTCAAACTTCAAAAGCTAGAAAAAAACGAGGCATAGCAGCTACTACTAAGAAACGTTAGCTGTCAGTTGTTATGAACCCCTGCTTTGCGAAGTCTCACTACTTCATTCAGATTTCCATCATTAATAAACTTAACTTTTGGTTCCTATTTTTAGTAAATTTGATAAACAAAAACACCTAAGACAATGAGAAAAATAATCATCTTGTCATTTATTTCATTAGATGGAGTAATGCAAGCACCTGGTGGGCCTGAGGAAGATACATCGGAAGGTTTCAAATATGGTGGTTGGAGCGCACCTTATGCTGACGAAGCCAGTGGTAAGGTCGTGCAAGAAGAGTTAAAACAACCGGCAGATTATCTTTTGGGCAGAAAAACGTTTGAAATTTGGGAGGCCTTTTGGCCTGAACATGAAGACGTTTGGCCAGGCATCAATGATGGCACAAAATACGTTATGTCCAAAACCTTGAAAAAAACAAACTGGAAAAATACCGTATTTATCGAAAGCTTGGCAGATATCGAAAAACTCAAAAATTCGGAAGGCCCTGATATTCAAGTTTGGGGGAGCAGTAAGCTTATTCAGCTACTACTCAAGAATGATTTAGTGGACGAACTCAGTCTCAAAATTCACCCGTTGATTCTTGGCAAAGGAAAAAAGTTATTTGACAATGATGCGATTCCAGCAGCATTTACATTAACAGAAAGCACTATTACCCCAAGCGGAGTATTTCTTGCCCATTACAAGCGAGCCGGAAAAGTCAAAACTGGCACTATGGGAGTTTAAGATTTCGCGACAGAAATATAAATCCGGAAACACAAACTCATTCATCGTAAAATCTAAAACATATGATTTTACGGCGGTATGATTGAAAGACCTAAGCAGTTATCACAAACTTTACCCAAAAGTATTTACCAATTCCTTTTATGCGAATTTTATTGACTAAATTTAGATTAACTAACATTAAAAAAGTTAAAATGAATACATCAAAAATAATTGCAACACTATTGATTTTGGCAAGTTTCGGAGTTGGATATCTTGGCTACAATAAAATAGCAGAGAGCACGAATGAAGTAAATTTGTTGGGCCTAAAAATCGAAGCATCCGATGAATCCGGAAAGCAAGAAGGTTATCTGTTTCTGGGGTTGGCAGCCATTCTTTTTTTTGGAGGAATCTATACCTTGAATAAATCCAAGAATTAATTATTCTTTTTCGATGATCTAATCCGGAAACACGAATTCATTCATCGTAAAATCCAAAACATCCGATTTTACGGCGGTGCGAATGATTTCGTCGATGCCTTTTTCGAGTAATAATGGCGTGGTGTATTTTCGGCTGGTGGCAATTACGATTTCTTCGAGCATCATTTTGAAAAAATACTTTCCGTTTGCCGCCCTGGATTTCACGTAAGTGTATTTTTCGATGTTGGCCTTTATCGCTTCGATGCTGTCTTCGCACTCCATCTTGAGTTCCATGGAAGGACTCGTAAAAATCGTTTTCCCTTTTCTGGACGTAAATACAAATTTGTACCGATCATCAAATCTTTTACTGATAACGAAAGTTCCCATAAATTAGCAGTTGTAGATTATAATTTATTTTTCAGATTTTCTTTCACTTCGTTGAACCATTCCTCACGAAGAATACTTAATATTATGCTATCGCGTCTTTTTTCTTCGCCTAAAAACACAGGCATGTGACTGCGAAAAATACCTTCTACTTTACAGCCGATGCTTTTCATTGCGGCAATACTTCGCTCATTGTTGTTGTCGGCACGGAATTCCACTCGTTCCATTCCAAGGGTTTCGAAAGCGAATTGCAAAAGCAGGAATTTACAATGCTTGTTTAATCCTGTTCCACGAAAATCTTTTCCGTACCAAGTGTAGCCCAATTGCAGGGTTTTGAACGGTAACTGAATGTCGTAAAAACGGGTGCTTCCGGCATATTTCCCTGATTTCTTGTCGAAAACTATAAAAGGAAATTCGGTTTTATTTTCTCTGGATTTTACAGCATGCTGAATGTAATTCGTTAGGTTTTCTTTTCCGTGTGCCGGAACCAACGAATATTTCCAGGTTTCGGGTTCGTTGATGGCAATTTCCAATAAATTTTCAACGTCAGATTCCTGTAATGGACGAAGCAGGACAAAGTCGTCTTCGAGGATTGTATTTTGCGGGATTTCGAAAATTTCTTTCATTGCGGGAATTTTAAAAATGGGCCACGGATGGCATAGATAAAACTGATTTTACTTCGTCTGTTCGACCCTTGGTCTCAGGACACGGATTTTTTGATTGAATGGAATGAAGAAAATCTATTCGTTCATTTCATCGTATCGTACCGGAACTTGTGGGTCGTATAATGGGCATTTGAATTCTTCCAAAGTATCGGCAAGAAGATCCATCGTTTTGCCTTCGGTTCCGTAGCAATCGATTTGGATGCTTTGTGGAGTGGTTTTGACGTGAAAAGCACCTTTTCCTTTGGTGTTTTTCCAGCTGTTTTCATCTACTTTTTCCCAATTTGAAAAAACTGAATTAATACGATTCAAAATAACTTGAACAGGAAGTGTTTCTAGTCCTTCTACTTCTTGTTGTTCGACCAAAGCTTCATAAACCAAGTGATGGTTGAGATAGATTCCGTCCTGATATTGCCAAAAAAGTAGTTCGTACATTGGAAAAAGCTAAAGAATTGAAAAATACTGTTTTTTTGTCACATCGAGCGCAGTCGAGATGCTGGGTTCTCGACTGCACTCGAACTGACAATTGGATTTATCTACAAAATTAATACTGGAAAGTACCGTATTCGCTGGTAATAGTTAGTTTTTTAGCATCGGATGCTTCTACTCTGCCCACGATTTGTGCGTTGACATTGAACGATTTTGAAATCGAAATAATGTCCTGGGCAACGGCTTCGGGAACGTAAATTTCCATACGGTGACCGCAATTGAATACCTGATACATTTCTTTCCAATCGGTTTTGGATTGTTCCTGAATTAACTGAAACAATGGCGGAACCGGAAATAAATTGTCTTTTATGATATGTAGATTATTTACAAAATGTAAAATCTTGGTTTGCGCTCCTCCACTGCAATGCACCATTCCGTGAATTTCATTGGACGAATATTTATCCAATATTTTCTTGATGATTGGCGCGTATGTTCTGGTTGGTGAAAGTACTAATTGTCCGGCATCGATTGGGGAATTTTCGACAGCATCGGTCAATTTTACCTGACCGGAATAAATCAGTTCCTCAGGAACGGCAGCATCGTAACTTTCAGGATATTTGATTGCCAAATATTTACCGAAAACATCGTGACGTGCTGATGTCAGTCCGTTGCTTCCCATACCGCCATTATAGCTTTTTTCGTAAGTCGCCTGACCGAAAGATTCCAATCCTACGATTACGTCTCCAGCTTTTATGTTGGCATTATCAATAACTTTAGAACGTTTCATACGAGCCGTAACAGTTGAATCTACGATGATAGTTCGAACAATATCACCTACATCGGCAGTTTCTCCACCTGTTGAATGAATAGTCACTCCGAAAGAATCCAATTCTTTGATCAGTTCTTCGGTTCCGTTGATGATTGCTGAAATTACTTCGGCAGGAATCAGGTTTTTATTTCTTCCAATTGTGGATGAAAGCAAAATATTGTCGGTTGCTCCCACACACAATAAATCGTCGATATTCATAATCAAAGCGTCTTGTGCAATGCCTTTCCAAACTGAAATATCGCCCGTTTCTTTCCAATACATATACGCCAAAGACGATTTGGTACCTGCGCCATCTGCGTGCATTATCAAACAATAATCGGAATCATTGGTTAAATAATCCGGTACAATTTTGCAAAAAGCCTGTGGAAATAATCCTTTGTCGATATTTTTTATGGCGTTGTGCACATCTTCTTTAGATGCTGAAACTCCTCTTTGTGCATAACGTTTGCTAGAATCTGAACTCATTTTATAGGTGTGTAGTTGTGGCGCAAATATAATTATTTTTTTGGGTTTTGCCTATTGGGTTTTGCATAGCATTGTTTTAAAAAAAAGTTAGCCACAAATTACACTAATAAACACAAATTTCAATTAGTTTTTAATTACACAAATTTCTTAATCTTATAGATTTTAAAGATTTGTGTAAAATTTGAGCACGCAGATTTTGCGGATTTTTGCAGATTTTGTAAAATCAGAAATAATTGAAGAAACTAATTTTTAAATACTAATGCATCAAGTTTTTAAGGGGGCAAGGAATTTTATGGTTGATTCTTGAAAATCGATTTTTTTTCGTTATATTTGATATAAGTATTTGACTTTAAACAACTTAATTTAAACCAAACCCCTACCTACTTATAAAGTGGAATCCAGCGACCACTTAAAAAAACGGGGCACAACCGAAAAGCCATAAGAGTAGGAAATCAAAAAACTATAAAAAATGCCTAAGTACGTAATTGAAAGAGAAGTTCCCGGCGTAGGAAAACTTGGTCCGGATGAATTGAAAGCTATTTCGCAAACTTCCTGCGGAGTATTGAGCAAAATGGGACCAGAAATCCAGTGGGTTCACAGCTATGTGACAAACGACAAAATCTATTGTATTTACAATGCCGCAAACGAAGAAATGGTTCGTGAACATGCCAAACTAGGTGGTTTTCCGGCAAATTCAGTTAGCCCAGTTTCTGCAATCATTGACCCTATAACTGCAGAATAATCAAATCAAACCATAAAAAAATGCCTATCCAAAACTGGATAGGCACTTTAAATAAGCAACAATTGCTGTTTTATTTGGTAAGCAACAATTCCCTGTATTTGGTCAATGTCCAAGTTTCATCATCCACCAACAACTCCAATTTGTCGCAGTGATTTCTGATTTCTTCGAAATAAGGTTTCACTTTATTGCAATAAGCTTCCGCCATTTTTTGGGCACTCTCCAAATGATTGGCTTTCTTTCTTTCGTTGGTCATCGCTTCCACTTTAGAATTGATTCCTTCGATATGCCCAGAAACTTCCCTGATGAGAATAATTTGTTCTTTGGCCAACGTTTTGAACTCGTCTCCAAAAATTTCCTTTAACCCTTTTACGTTTTCGATCAAGGTATTTTGGTAGCGAATAGCCGTTGGAATCACGTGATTTTGTGACAAATCGCCCAAAACTCTACCCTCGATTTGAATTTTCTTGGTGTATTCTTCCAATTCGATTTCGTAACGCGCTTCCACTTCCACTTGGTTCATGATTCCCATTTCCGAGAACAAATCCAAGGCTTGTTTGGAAGCTCTGGCTTTCAAGGCTTCAGGAGTTGTTTTGAAATTACTCAAACCTCTTTTGGCAGCTTCTTTTTCCCAAGCTTCGCTGTAACCGTCTCCTTCAAAAAGGATTTTTTTGGATTGTTTGATGTATTCTCTCAATACATTGAATATTGCATCATCCTTTTTCATGTCCTTGCTTTCAATCAAGGCATCCACTTCAATTTTGAAGTCTTTCAATTGCTTGGCAACAATCGTGTTCAAAGTCGTCATTGCATTCGAACAGTTGGCCGATGAACCCACAGCCCTGAACTCGAATTTATTCCCCGTAAAGGCAAATGGCGAAGTCCTGTTTCTGTCGGTATTATCCAAAAGAACGTCCGGAATTTTACCAACTACGTTCAATTTTAAATCCGTTTTTTCTTCTGGCGATAATTTCCCTTTGGTTACACCTTCCAATTCTTCCAAAACTTTGGTCAATTGTTCTCCAATAAAAACTGAAATAATGGCTGGCGGCGCTTCATTGGCCCCCAATCTATGGTCGTTACTGGCTGTTGCAATGGCTCCTCTCAACAAGGATTCATAATCATTTACCGCTTTGATGGTGTTGATAAAGAAAGCCAAAAACTGCAAATTACTCATTGGCGTTTTGCTGGGACTCAACAAATTGACTCCTGTATCTGTTGCCAGTGACCAATTGTTGTGTTTCCCGGAACCATTTACTCCCTTGAATGGTTTTTCGTGTAGCAATACTTTCAAATCGTGACGTTCTGCCACTTTTTGCATTACGTCCATCAACAAGCAATTGTGATCTACGGCTAGATTTGTTTCTTCGAAAATAGGTGCCAACTCAAATTGGTTGGGAGCTACTTCGTTATGACGCGTTTTTACCGGAATTCCGAGCAACATGCATTCTTGCTCCAAATCTCTCATATAGGACAAAGCACGAGTTGGAATAGAACCAAAATAATGGTCGTCCAATTGTTGTCCCTTGGCAGAAGTATGACCCAACAATGTTCTTCCTGTCATGATTAAATCAGGACGAGAATTTGCCAAACCACTGTCAACCAAGAAATATTCTTGTTCCCAACCCAAAGTGGCAGTAACTTTCTTCACGTTTTTGTCGAAATATTTACATACTTCAGTTGCCGCTTCATCTATGGCAGACAAGGCTCTCAACAATGGAATCTTATTATCCAATGCTTCTCCTGTGTAGGAAATAAAAACGGTTGGAATACATAAAGTCGTTCCATATATAAATGCCGGAGATGTTGGATCCCAAGCCGTATAACCTCTTGCCTCAAAAGTATTTCTGATTCCTCCATGCGGAAAACTGGATGCGTCTGGTTCTTGTTGTACCAATTGTCCACCACCAAATTTTTCTACTGGATCGCTGCCGTCATAAGAAGTTTCGAAGAACGCATCGTGTTTTTCGGCAGTGGTTCCCGTTAGAGGTTGAAACCAGTGTGTATAATGGGTTACCCCTTTTGACAAAGCCCACTCTTTCATTCCCATTGCAATATAATCGGCTAACTTTCTGTCAATTTTAGTTCCGTGTTGGATTGCTCCTTGTACTCCTTTTAAAGCATCTGAAGTCAGATATTGCTTCATTGCCTTTTCGTTGAATACATTTGACCCAAAAATGATTGATTTCCTGTCGGTCTCTTCAAATGGTACCGCCTTTCTGGACGAAGCTTCTTTCAAAGCTTGAAAACGTAATGTTGACATAATAATTGCTTTTTATTGAATTAATTTTTACCTGCAAAATACAAGAAGACAAATATAAAAAATATAAAAGTAATAGAATATATTTAATAGGTTTCGGTTTTATTTACAATAACAATGGTAACATTAGGCAAAACACCGTAAAAAAAATCATCATTAAAGAAACATAATCCCAAAATATAACTATCTAATTTAAAAACAAATAGCGCAAAAACAAATAGCCCTATTTTTTAGCAATAAAAAACTTAACAATTTGTTATTATTCGAAACCCGCATATTACGAATTTAATTTTTATACCTTATTTTAATCACAATTTTTTAGTTATACCCCCCTAATATTACAATTTTACCAAAAATAACATTCTTATAAATAAAAAATACCCCCTCTATTTTTACCCATCACTAAATTAATATATATTTGCATCAGAATTTCAAAAAATTAATTTATATATTTTATATCATGGCAAAAATTAAATTAGAGTACCTTTGGTTAGACGGTTATGAACCAACACAAAATCTTAGAAGTAAAACCAAAGTAGAAGAACACGAAAATTTTCAAGGAACTTTGGCAGAAATTGGAAATTGGTCTTTTGACGGTTCTTCAACAAAACAAGCTGAAGGTGGTTCTTCTGACTGTTTATTAGTACCAGTAGCTATTTATCCAGATCCAACTCGTATCAATGGATACTTGGTAATGTCAGAAGTTATGTTTGCTGATGGAGCTCCACACCCTTCAAACGGTAGAGCTACTATTGATGATGATAACGATGATTTCTGGTTTGGATTCGAACAAGAATATTTCATCATGGACACTAAAACATTATTGCCTTTAGGATTTCCAGTTGGTGGATACCCTGCACCACAAGGTATGTACTATTGTTCAGTAGGTGGAAAAAACACACACGGAAGAAAATTAGTTGAAGAGCATGCAGATTTATGTATTGCTGCTGGACTTAACTTTGAAGGAATCAATCAAGAAGTTGCTTGTGGACAATGGGAATTCCAATTGTTTGCCAAAGGAGCTAAAAAAGCAGGTGATGAAATCTGGGTTGCTAGATATTTACTAGATCGTTTGACTGAAAAATACGGATACTATATTGAATACCACCCAAAACCACTAGGTGATACCGATTGGAATGGTTCTGGTATGCACGCCAACTTCTCTAACGAAGTGCTAAGAACATGTGGAGACAAAGCAGTATATGACAAAATATGTGAAGCTTTCCGTCCAGTTGTTGAAGAGCACATCGCAGTTTACGGAGCTTACAACGAGCAACGTTTGACTGGTAAACACGAAACTGCTTCTATCCATGATTTCTCTTACGGAGTATCTGACAGAGGAGCTTCAATCAGAATCCCTTTATATACTGTACAACACGGTTGGAAAGGATACCTTGAAGACAGAAGACCAGCATCTAATGGTGATCCATACAAAATTGCTGCAAGAATTATCAAAACTGTAAAATCAGCATTGTAATTCGCATCCAATTATAACTAAAAAGTGCTTTCAGAAATGAAGGCACTTTTTTTTTATGCCTAGATTATGTAATTTATACTTTATTTTAGAAATAAGTTTTAAACTTAAGCAATCAAAAAGTATCTTTACCGAACTATAAAATTATTATTTTCATGATTGTCTGGACTCTATTTTTAGCAGCTATAATACTATTTCTTGGACTTGATTTAGGTGTTTTCAACAAAACGCCACATGTTATTGGCGCCAAGGAAGCCAGTAAGTGGACTGCCGTATTTGTAACAATTTCTTTCCTGTTTTCTGGAGTTATTTTTTGGCTCTATCAAAACAATTACATCGCCAACCCCGATGGACTAAAACCTGCAGCTGCATCCATAAAATATCTTACTGGATACTTAATCGAATTATCATTGAGTATTGACAACATATTCGTGATTGCCATCATTTTTTCTTCCTTTAAAATACCACAAAAATACCAACATCGCGTATTGTTTTGGGGAATTTTGGGAGCTATTGTCTTTAGGGGGTTAATGATTTATTTTGGCGTTATGCTTATCAATAAATTTAGCTGGACAACCTACTTGTTTGGTGCTTTTTTGATTTTCACGGCCCTAAAAATGTTGTTTACCAAAGAAGAGGAAGAATTCAAACCAAAAAACTCCTTGATCTACAAGCTATTGGGAAAAATAGTTCCAATTACCAATCACGTCGAGAAGGAACATTTTTTTGTAAAAATTAAGGAAAAAACTTTTGCAACTCCTTTATTTGTGGCACTAATCGTTATTGAAGTAATGGACGTCGTATTTGCCTTGGATAGTGTTCCCGCAATTTTAGCCATTACCTCAGACCCTTTTTTAGTATTCAGTTCCAATATTTTTGCCATCTTGGGATTGCGTTCGATGTATTTCTTTTTGGCCCATATGTTGGAGAAATTTGCCCATTTAGAATACAGTCTTATTGCCATTTTGACTTTTGTAGGACTGAAAATGTTGCTTAAAGACTTTTTGGAAATTCCAGAATGGTTATCGTTGAGTTTTATTGCACTTTCACTTATTACGGGAGTCGTCGTTTCTTTGCAACTGGGCAAAGACGAAGTTTCCAAGGAAAAATAACTAATACAACTTCAAATCATAAAATAAAAAAAGGAAATCTCTCGATTTCCTTTTTTTATGGGGGTCAAACTTCTTAGAAATTAATCTTTTGCACTTGACTTTCTTTTAAATCTAGAGCATTCATAACTTCTAAATAATTATTGGTATTAACTGTAGAAGCAAAATCAGCAGGAACTACAACTATTCTAAAAATTTGATTTAATCTATATTCATTTGGAACGGTTATCAAATCTGTTCCACTCAAATAAATATCAACGTATGAATAGGTAAAATTGAAATTAAATGAAAAATCTCGGGCATCGTTAAGTTGATAATATGTTTCCGGCAAAAACTCCCAAATTGCTTTACCATTGTCTACTCCTCCTAAACGATATACCAAAACTACATCTGAATCATATAATGTGTTAGGAAAATTAAATCTAACCTTAAAATTGTTGCCCGAAGTAAAATTATAGTAGTTACTACTTGTATTCTCATAGACAATACCTATTAATCCATCCTGGCCCGGAGCACCCGGAGGTCCTTCTGGTCCTGTACATCCTTGGAAACCAAACATTCCAATCACGGCTAAAAGTGTAAATATTTTTTTCATAATTTTTTATTTTTTTATGGGTTCGTATAGGCTATTCCAAAAACCAAACCAAAATTATTATTTTCAATAAATTTATTGAAAATAAATTGAATTGCATTTCAAATCATCAAAAAAAGCAAATCATATATGGCAATACAAGGCTTCACGCCCAAAGATAAGCTTACTAAGCAACACCATATTTTTTTTCAACAGTCCATCTCTTTGATAAATAAATCCATAAAATGAACATTCCCAAAAGAATACTAAATTCCATATTGGATATTAATGGAACAAAAACAAGCCGCTTAAAGCCATTATAAAAACAAAAAGCATCCCTTTCGAGATGCTTTTTTATTAAAGATTAAATTAAAATTAATTTTTTATGACTTGTTTTGTAGTTGACCCAATATTAGTAATTACTGTTATGAAATAATACCCCGATGCAGTAAAATTATAAGGGACAAGAACTTCTTTGTTCAAAGAACTAGGAGTAGGATCATTATAAGTAAACAACAAGGCACCTCCAACAGTACTTCTCACTTCAATTTTTACAGGTGAAGAATAACTAAATTTATAGGTAACAGTAGCTTGACTAACAATTGGAACAGGATTAACAATAAAAGCTGCTCTTTCTTCAACACAAGTCAAAGGAGTTTGATTGTATCCCATTGAGATTCTACAACCATCAAAGGCATTATTGATCACATCAACTGCATTGGCAAGTGCAGACAATGTCACACCAGCAGGGAGTGCTTCTCCTCCCAATGCTTTATTTGCCATTTCGAACAATTGTTGAACAGTTTTACCATTTACAAAAGCTGGTATGTCAAAATATTTATACTCGTTAATTGTTGGAGTATAGATGTCATACGAACAACTTCTTGGCATAGGAATATTGGAACCACAACCTCCTAATGGCGCAGCAGTTGCCAGTTTTCCTGATTGCAGAACAAAATTTCCAAGTTTACCGTTAATACCCAAATTAAGCCCTAAAGTAATGGTTTGAGCCAATAAAGTATTGTTGATATTTCCTTTTTTCAAATAGGTAGCTGCTGTTAATGCACTTATATGAGGATTACCATTTGACAACACATAACTACTTCCTCCTCCAGGCAACACTTCTATGATGGCATTTATATCAGCTGTTGTGTTTGACAACAAAACAGATTTTCCAGGCAAACCAATTCTCATCATATTTGATGGAATAGGTTCAGCATTTAAAGGATAAGAACTTAAAGCTTTTGCTATTAATCCTTTTGTTGAGTAAAGAGTACCATTTTCTTCTCCAGCACATGATTTACCACCTGCATTTCCGTAATATCCTTGGGTATAAGTACAAAGAGCATCACAGAAATCAATCAAAAATGTTGCTTTATGACTAGCCGTTTGACAATTGTCAGTAACAACATATTCAACTAACAATGGAACACCTGCAGCTGGCAATGAATACTGGGCCAAATTAGTTACAACTGCATTAGAACATCCTCCAGTATAAGTAAATCCAGTAATCCATTGAGCAAAAAGTTCTTCTTTATTTTGATCACATTTAACAACTACATCTCCAGGATATGAAACAATCAGTTTTTCTGCAGCTTCAATACTGAAAGTTGCACTAACACTATCCTGAGTACAGTTGTCTTCAATGCTGTAAGTTACGGTTACACTACCACCCTCACATAATATTGGTGCTTGTGGAGTTGCAGGATTCATTTTGGCAATGCCGTTACACCCTGCATTAACCGTTTTGAATTCTGATAACCATATTCCAAATGCTGTATTTACATCATCTTGAATTGCATAATCACATGATGTTTTTGAAATGTTCATTGGACCAGTTACATCTACTGCTGCTGCTTTTGTAACCTTGAATGTTCTGGTTACTGAAGCATTGGTACAAGCATCATTGGCTTTATAGGTCAAGGTGATGTCGGCTCCTGCACAGAAATCAACAGTAGGAGGTGTTGACAAGAAACCGCCTGTTGCATTACAACCTGCGTTTGTTATCTTGAATTCGGCCAACCACGCATTGTAGGCTGCCGTCAATCCGGCTTGGTCTGTGTATTCACAAACGGCTTTGTTGATGCTTGCTGGTCCTGCAACGGCTACTGCGTCAGCTTTGGTTACCTTGAATGTTCTGGTTACAGAAGCATTGGTACAGGCGTCAACGGCTCTGTAGGTCAAGGTGATGTCGGCTCCTGCGCAGAAATCAACTGTGGCTGGAGGGGTTGTCAAGAAACCGCCTGTTGCATTACAACCTGTGTTTGTTATCTTGAATTCGGCCAACCACGCATTGTAGGCTGCCGTCAATCCGGCTTGGTTCGTGTAATCACAAACCTTTTTATCTATGCTTGCTGGTCCTGCAACGGCTACTGCGTCAGCTTTGGTTACCTTGAATGTTCTGGTTACTGAAGCATTGGTACAGGCGTCAGCGGCTCTGTAGGTCAAGGTGATGTCGGCTCCTGCACAGAAATCAACTGTCGGAGGTGTTGACAAGAAACCGCCTGTTGCATTACAACCTGCGTTTGTTATCTTGAATTCGGCCAACCAAGCATTGTAGGCTGCCGTCAATCCGGCTTGGTTCGTGTAATCACAAACCTTTTTGTCTATGCTTGCTGGTCCTGCAACGGCTACTGCGTCAGCTTTGGTTACTTTGAATGTTCTGGTTACAGAAGCATTGGTACAGGCGTCAGCGGCTCTGTAGGTCAACGTGATGTCGGCTCCTGCACAGAAATCTACTGTTGGAGGTGTTGTCAAGAAATCGCCTGTTGCATTACAACCTGCATTGGTTATCTTGAATTCGGCCAACCAAGCATTGTAGGCTGCCGTCAATCCAGCTTGGTCTGTGTAATCACAAACGGCTTTGTTGATGCTTGCTGGTCCTGTAACAGCAACAGCTTCTCCTTTATTGATGCTGAAAGTAGCAGTACAAGAAGCTTGCTTGGCACAAGCATCCGTTACACTGAAATTAACGGTTACGCTACCTCCAGTACATAAATTTGGTGCTTTTAGGTTCAATAATCCTGAAGGAACTAATGTGCCATTTCCACCTGAAGCAGTGAATCCAGCTACCCAGGCAGCAAATGCTGTATCTAAAGCATTTTGGCTTGCATAATCACAGGCACTTTTTGAAACATCTGGAGAACAATTAACAACAATAGGTATTGAAGGAGTTGCTGTTACTGTTCCAGAGGCTGGAGCGGTAGGACAACCGTCTTTATTGTATGCCGTAACAGTATAAGTTCCTGCTGTAGTTACTGTAATACTTTGAGTTGTTTGACCACCAGGAGACCATAAATAAGTGTAATCACCAGGAGAACCAGGGCTTGGAGTGGCGGTAATTGTTGCACTTTGCCCTACACAAAGAATATTTGCTGAATCTACAGTTACCAATGGAACACCTGCTAATTTCCCACCAATGAAATCATCAAGTGATGCGGTTACAGATTGTGAAGATCTTGTCTCAAGCAAGACTGTTGAAAAACATTTGTTGACATTATCCCCAAGTGCCGATAAATCAACAAATCCTTCATAAAATTCATTTTGCTCATATAGTTTTGGAACACGTTTTGACAAAAAATCCCAACCCTCGGGTATAGGTTCTCCTGCAGTATTATTTTCAGCAACGATACTGGCAATATTTGTAGTTTCCAAGTTGCCATTTGTATTAGGAACAATGCTGCTAGATTCATCAGTAACATCTCCTCCGCCTATCCATCTATATACTTTTACGGTACCTAAACGACCACCACCGGTAAAATCAGCAAGAACCAAAATATCTCCTCGAGAATGTTCTGGATCGAATATTTTATTGCCATTTATTTCAACTGGGCCTGTGCCATTCTGATAAAACCAGAATCCTATTTGGGCATCCCCATTATTGGAAGTTCTATCACCCGCAAAAACCAAATAGTTTCCACCAGTTAATGTTTTAATACTATTAGTAGCTTGATCATAATAACTAACTGTATTAACCAACCCGGCAGCACCATTGGCAATATCATTTTTGGCTTTAGTTTGGCCATCGGCCCATACTTGAGCATTGGCAAAAAGGAAATCCTTGGAACCTTCCGTGAATTGATTGTCGATTGTACCATTGCCAAATGGATCTTGAAAATGAACAACACTACTATTGTACGACCATTCATTTGCCTTTCCATCAATAACAATTGTTGGTGGCGGAACAATTGTTTGCGCCGATAAAAAATTGGAAAACAAAAAAAGCATAAACAGTAAAATCAAACTGCCTATACCTCTGCCACTACTCGACCGATTCGAGTACCCATTCTCCTTTAAGTCGTCTTTGGAAAAATCAAACTTAAAGCTACTTTCTTCACTGGTTTCAAAGATCAAGTCTTTGGGAGTGAAAAGGTTTAAAAAACCTGGTAACGTAAATCTTTTCATAATGTTAAAGTGTTAGTTAACACCACATTATTGGAAATTAAATTTGTAGATTGGAGGGAATTTGTCGTAGGTTTAAACAAAAAATTCTTTGAGGATGTTAAAGTTATTCAAGTCATTTGAATTCAAACAACTTTTCCCATGAACTATCAGATTTTATCGATTAAATACACTTTTAATCCAATCAAGACTATTAAATCAGTATTAAATATGTTAATTTTTTATCTTACACAAACACCAACCTCCATTTTATTATAATAAATCATGAATTTAATTATCAGAATTGTCGACTTATAAATACTGGTATTTCCATTTAATTGTGAGCTCATAAAAAAACCTCGGAAATTTTCATTTCCGAGGTTTGTCTTTAAATTCCAATCCTTTTCATTTTTTGGACTAGACGATTATAGAAAATTATCTGGAGGACACTACTTTTTTCGTACTGCTTCCTCTATTAGTGGTCACTTTCACAATATACACTTGCTCTTGTCCTTTGCTTGTTTTAAGATCCAGTGTTATTTCTTTGTTCAAATAACTATTGGTATCAGTTTTTGTAAGTACTGATATCCCTTGCGCATTGAACACCTCGATTTTTACATCAGATACATAATCAAATTTGTATCTAATGGTAAACTGGTCTTTGAAAGGAACCGGATAAGCATCGAAAACTGCATTACTTGTGGTTTTAGCAGTTGCTTCTATCAGAGAAATGGCATCTGTTTGTATTGTACCCGGCAAACCACTACACAAATCATGATTCTGGTTATTGGCATTATCAAGCTGAGTTGCCAACGGTTCGTAATTACAGGTATTAAAGCCTTCTTTGATAGCCATATACAATTGGTTGAAGTCTAAGCCTAAGAAGTCAAGATACTTAGAGCCCAATGCTGAGGCATTCAGTAATGCTGCTACACCGGTTCTTGCCAGTTTCTTACAACCTCCACCACCGGCACCCATTGCAGCACCCATTGTGGTAGGCAAATTACTGATATTGCAACCTTGCCCACAATTAGTAGTAATGCCAAAGTATGCTACAAATCCTGTACTAGTTGTAAACTCGCCTCCTGCAGCACCACATGTATCGCCAGGAATTGCTTTCACTACAGGATCATTACAATTATCCCAAAGTTCTGGATGTGTTTTCCAGAATCCAGGAGTACATCCGTTACCGCAGTCGCCAACCGTTACCATTTGAATACATGGAATAGAAATGTTTGTACATTCATCTGTAGCACTCCAGCTATGGCTATATGTTATTGAGCCATCTGCATTAGTAACTGGTATACCATCACCTAAATCATTAATGGTAATATTTCCAGTACAATTATCAGTTGCTGTTGGAGGTTCGAATACAACAGTTGTTCCACAAGCCACAGTTTTATCTGCTGCACATATAAGCACTGGTGCAGTTTCATCATAATGTCTGCTTACCCTGGTGGTTTGTGTCAATGCCACATTCAAACAACTGTCCGTGAAATTAAAGGTGTAGTCGCGGTATTGGGTACAACCGTCTTGACTGGTTTGTACATCGCCCGCAACACCATTTATGCTTCCGCCTGCATCACAATTGTCGCTGTAGGTAGTTGTTACCACTGTTGGCCAAGCTGGATTACATCCTTCCAAGACAACGTCGGGTTTGTCAACTATAACAGGTGCAGTTTCATCAAAATGCCTGCTTACCCTGGTGGTTTGTGTCAATGCCACATTCAAACAACTGTCCGTGAAATTAAAGGTGTAGTCGCGGTATTGGGTACAACCGTCTTGACTGGTTTGTACATCGCCCGCAACACCATTTATGCTTCCGCCTGCATCACAATTGTCGCTGTAGGTAGTTGTTACCACTGTTGGCCAAGCTGGATTACATCCTTCCAAGACAACGTCGGGTTTGTCAACTATAACAGGTGCAGTTTCATCATAATGTCTGCTTACCCTGGTGGTTTGTGTCAATGCCACATTCAAACAACTGTCCGTGAAATTAAAGGTGTAGTCGCGGTATTGGGTACAACCGTCTTGACTGGTTTGTACATCGCCCGCAACACCATTTATGCTTCCGCCTGCATCACAATTGTCGCTGTAGGTAGTTGTTACCACTGTTGGCCAAGCTGGATTACATCCTTCCAAGACAACGTCGGGTTTGTCGGCTATAACCGGTGCAGTCAAATCATAATGTTTGCTTACCCTGGTGGTTTGTGTCAATGCCACATTCAAACAACTGTCAGTGAAATTAAAGGTGTAATCGCGGTATTGGGTACAACCGTCTTGACTGGTTTGTACATCGCCCGCAACACCATTTATGCTTCCGCCTGCATCACAATTATCGGTGTAGGTGGTGGTCACCACTGCCGGCCAGTCTGGATTACATCCTGCTAAAGTATAATCAGGTTTGTCGGCTATAACCGGCAATGTCGTATCACTTGTCCAAGTATAAGTGATACTTTTCTGATCAGCTACATTATTACATTTATCCGTGTAATTCGCATTCCATGTTTGAGTGTATGCACATCCAATATTAGTTGGTCCCGTTGTGGTTACAACTGGTGTAAATACTCCATCGCAGTTATCCAAACCCGTAAAGGTCGGTGGTGTCACGGTTGGATTACAACCTTCTAAAGCTCCACTGGTGGCTGTAGTTGAAATCACCGGCTTAACTTGATCCGAACACAAATTCACTTGAAAAGGTGCTCCGGGAAAATCCTTTAACTCTGATTGACCGGAAGAACCAGAAGTTCTAGTTCTTACAAATAAGGTACTGATTGTAAAACAAGCATCAGGAGTAGAAAAATCTGCAAAAATTCGAGTTATATTAACTGCCCCTTCTGCCCATTGATTTGGCTCATATGCCCACACATTAGGATTGGTGGCAAAAGGAGCTTGATTATAAATAGGATAAGGCACTATAGTTTGAGCCGTGTTATTTGTACCATAAACAGCACCTGTAGGAGGGGTAATTGGATCGCCATAAGCAGTTCCAGTCCATCGTCTAACAACAACATTTGCAGATACCCCACCTTTGGTAAACTCAACGGTTATTAAAAGATCTCCAGGCAAACGCCCGCTGGGAGTACCCGCATAAGAGGTAAACACACCCTTATCATACCCTTTTGAGTCCTTTCCTGTCACGGTCATTTCTAATTTTTTTTGCAGAATCTCAAAATCGATATAACTGCTACCGTCAGTTACTTGCCGGTCTGCAGCGAAAATCAGCCATAAATCGGTTGCTAATACTGGGGGATTTTGTCCTGGGAAATTAATTGGATCCCCATGAGTAAAATGAGCAATTGCATTTTGAATTTCATTTTTGTTTGGTGAAGAACCCATACCCCAGCTATAAGAGGAAATATTATCATTGATCTTATTGGTACTGGTGAAAATAGTTGGATCATTAATTGTGATATTATCCCTGAAAAAAGTAGTGAGGGGATAAACATAGAAACTATCCGCACCTGTTTGACCGGGTGTTGGTAATGGTCCGTCTGGGTAAGTGTAAGGCTGACCATTAAATAGGGGTGGTACAGGTTTAAATATCCCTCCGGGATTAGCTGATGCATCTGTTACGCCCACCTGAAATAAAAAGTCTCCGCCAGCTTCTCCGGAATAATTGACAAATGCATTCCCATCAATGGCAAAACCGCCCTTGGGGGCAACAACTGGCGCCGTTCCTAAAATATTTTGGGCTTTGGCAGTATAATCCGTCATTAGAATTGTTCCCAATACTAGGAGCCATAGCCTTGACAAGAAGCCTGCTTTGAAACGGCAGGAAAAAGTGTCACAATTTTCTTGTACACTTTTTATCGTATAAAAAATAAATTTTTTCATAATAATATGGTTTTATGACCATAGTATTATAAAGGAAGAATAGATAGAAATTGGGTTTTCGAGAAATCCAAAAGAAGTTGTTTCATATAATGTAATTTAACACCATAAAATTAGAAATTACTGGAAGTTTACAGACTGGAGCATAAAATCAAGGAAACTCACACACCATCCTCATAAACAAACTTATGAAGTTTACTATCCTCAAAAAGACAATCTATTGCGGGGAGCAATCAGATTCTTTTTATAACAAAAATTAGTTTTAAAAAGCGTAAAATTTTGTCCAAAAATAAATAGAAGAAAATAAAATAATACTAGAATAAAAAACTAAAAGTTCATACCATATAATATACAACTTTCAGTCTCAAGAATACCTTCAAAAAATAACTTATTGAAGTAGAACATCTTCAAAAGATTTCGTTATTTAAGGTTAATAACCAATCTTTTCTTTTACCCTAAAACCGTCATTTTCAACAATCAAAACCTGTTCAAAAAATGACTAATCAAAATTAATTCATTTAAAAATAACGAGGCTGTAAAAACAATAAAAATAACGATTAAAGTCAATTATAAACGATAAAAAACACTGTCATTAAGAATATAAGCACATAATCAATGAGAAAAATTAAAACTAAAAAATTAACATAACTTGTTAATTTTCAATTAATTACATACAAATATTTTATAAAAAAAACCAAAAAAAACAGCCCATTGTGGACATTGTTATCCTTAACGCTGTTTTACCTAAAAAAAGACAACTTTTTAACTTAAAAAACAACTTTTTGGACAAATCTAAGCCAAGCTAAAAACACATCAGAAAAAGTCGATTAAAAACTAATCCTTCATAAAAGAGTCATTCCCGATTCTGATGAAGAAGGAATCCTTTTGGGAGAATTTTTTGGAGTCTATTCGAAACCACGGCATCTATTTGGAAAGCCAAAATGGCAAGTTTGAAGGGAGTATTTAAATATTTTTTTTTGTATTAAATACTGAATCAAAGGGGGGTAAAATAAAAAGCTACATACCGATGGGCATATAGCTGCAATAATAAGTTTTTATCTTGAAAAATTATATTTTCTCAAGCAGTAATCCTGTAGCCGTAAGCCCTGGACCAAATGCCATCGCTACGACTTTTGTGCCTGATTCGATGGTGGAATCATTTATAATTTCATCCAGAACATGAGGTATTGTGGCAGAAGACATATTGCCATGGAGACGCAATACTTCGTAAGACCATCGAGCCTGATCTTTTTCAACTCCTAATTCACTAACCACATAATCAATAATTTTGGGGCCACCGGGATGAATGGCAAAATGCATCTTGGACTTCTGTTCTTCAAGATCTAGTCCGGCTTTATCACAAAGAAAGGATAAAAAAGATTTAATATTTTTACGAATAAAAACGGGAACTCGTTTAGAAAGAGTCATCAAAAAATTGTATTCTCCCAAATCCCAGGACATGTCTTCCAATGAATCTGGAATGATGACCTCGTGGGAAGCTATTATTCGCAATCCTTTTTTCTCCTTAATGGAAGTATCAGCCATGAATGATTTTTCTTCATATAAAGAATAGCCTATAAAACCATCCGAAAAAAGGGAACAAATCATGGTATTTCCGGGAGAAAACTCAGTCAAATTTAAGTGTGCCGTCAATAATTCAGTATGAACCACGTCTGACCTCCCATTGTTTGGACTGGCACAAATGAGGCTGCTGGCCGTGCGAATGGCCGGAAAAGCACCATAACATCCCATATGATAGGAATGGGTAACCTGTACCGTTTCCCAATTCCTTTCTATTACCGCTTCCTGCGCAACACTGGGAGAAGAATAGCCCGAACAAGTAACATGAACAAGATTCTCGGGTCTGGTGGCCGTTTTGGAATAAAATTGATCAAAAACATACCCCATTTTTCTTTTAAACCATTCCATTCGAACCTCAATTTTAGGACCAAAAGAATGTCCTCTCTTAACCTCAAAACCAATGGGAAAATGATATTCCGAAGGTGACGTAATTTCCATTATATTTTCAATGAAATCCTCAACCTCTTCAAAAATGATGCATTGCCTGAAATTAATGTTTTCGGATGAAACAGAATACTTGTCGACCTGATCAGATATATACCCAAAATTAACTAATTCATTGTCCATAAAATCACTTCCTGTGCTATCAAATTTTGGAAGATTTTGGAAATGATAATATAAAAACTTGGTGTATTGATTGAGCTTTGTCTGGTCAAATAATTTCCCAACTAAAATGGGATGGAAATTGGAAATAATAATATTTTTCATAACCTTAAAATTAAATCCTGAAGTAAAATTAAGGGAAAAGTTTTTAAAAAAAATAAGCCAATTAATCGTATTAAACATCGATTTCGTATTTACTTGATTTACAACAACTTACAAATGTTGTAATTTTGTTAAAATACTAACAATTAGAAGATTATGAGAATTAAGCCACTCGATATTATTGATTGATTATCTAGAGTTAACAAAAACTAAACATTCCTTATTTTGATTTGGTTTTAAAAGAAATGTCATATAATTTTCAACGCTTATTTTGTGCCTGATTAGGCTAATAACTGTACTTATTTCTTTCCAAAATTTAGCGCCTAAAAAGCATTTTCCAACCCCCATTAAATATCAAAATTATACATTATACATTATTCAAAACAAAAAAACCTTCCATGATTGAAAGGCCTTTTTGCTTAATTTTTGGTTTTTCTGATGTGAAAACAATTATAAAGTTCTTTTACCGGTTATGGTTATCGTTTTATTGTTACTATCCTTGAATGAACCGTCCAATGCGTCTCCGGCAATTGTTGCTATCACTTTTGAATCAAGAATCAATTGACTGCTTCCGTTGATGGTGCCAGATCCAGAATCCGTACTTGTCTGACCATTTTCCTTGACAACATATCCCCATTTCATCAATGATCTTGACAACAAGATGTTGAACGTTCCTTTTTCGCCATCAGAAACAGCATAAGTACCTTCAAAACTTTCAATCATTGATGTTGACGTTTCTTTAAACAGTTGAAAAACAGTGTTGGGATGTCCTGGAATACTGGAAGACACCATTGTAGGCGAGCCTCCACTCATTCCAACAGAAAATGTCATGGAAATGGGACTACCGTTGAAAGTTCCCGTAAAAGGCGCAACATAAGCTTGACCGTTAACCACGGCAACATTGGAGGTCAAAGCAACTGAAACTCCATCAAGTACCATTGTTGCTGTTATGGTACTGCTTCCGTTTTGGATGTTGATGGAAATCGTCCCTGTGGAGCCCACGACAATTCCTTTATAAACTCCTTTGACACTGGCATCATTTGCTGCCAAAGCATCGGGTGTAGTTTTACAAGTTGCACATACATAATTTACGGCAGGAGCATCGTCGTCCTTGGAACAGGAAAATAGTAAAGAAATCATTCCCGTAAAAAAAACAGGAAGAATCAATAACGCAATTAATCTTTTTAAATTTTTCATAATACTTTAGTTTATTGGTTAGCAATTAATTAAATCCGACATTGCAACTTTTGCATAGCCAAATTTAGACTGGAACCGCAAGCCAGACAATAACCAAAAAGTAGTAATTTATGAAAGATAAAAATAGAATGAATTATTTCGAAGAAGTCTTGTTCAAGGCTTCGGTGCGGGAATTTACCTGAAGCTTTTCATATATGTTCCGAATGTGTGTCCTGACGGTTTCCGTGCTCAAAAACAGTTTGTCGGCAATTTCTTTGTAACGAAGTCCTTGCGAAAGAAGATGCAGAATTTCTTTCTCCCGTTCGGATAGTTTTTTCATTTCACTGTTTTCACGATTGGAAGAATGGAAAGAGTCAACCACTTTTCGGGCAATGTGACTGCTCATGGGAGATCCTCCTTTATAAACTTCGACAATGGCATCCAATATTTTGGAGGGTTGGGTGGTTTTTGTCAAATAGCCTGATGCTCCCGCTTTAAGCGCTTTGAAAACAGAATCGGTGTCTTCAAAAGAAGTACACATTAAATATTGAACAGCAGCATCTTGTGGTTTTAATTCAGCAATACATTGAATGCCATCTTTTCCCGGAAGGTGAATATCCATCAATACAACGTCTATATTCAATGTCGGAATAGCAATTATGGCTTCTTCGGCAGTTTCAAAAGTATGCACGCAAGTAAAGCCTTCGCTGCCGTTTATTAAAACTGCAAGGCTTTCCCTTATTTCCTTTTCGTCTTCAACGATTCCAACATGTATTATCATCAACACAAAATTAGCTATTTCCCTAAATTCAACACTACTACTAAAATGGTATATGTATCATCACCATTAAAAACCCAAATCATTATTTCACTATTTTTTGAAGTGGCACACCAACCCTAATTTCAGTGCCAAGGTCTTTTTCTGAAACAAGATCAAAAGTCCCTCCTATTGCTTCCAACCGACTTTTCATGTTCCGCAATCCATTTCCTTTTTTGTTCTTTTCATCTAAGCCGATTCCGTTGTCTTTTATGGAAAGTACCAGATTCTGCGATGAAATCTCTATCGCAAAAAAAACTGCCGTGGCTTTAGAATGTTTGGCAATATTGTTCAAGGTTTCTTTCACCACCATGAATAATTCATGATGCGCTTCCTTGGTAATATTGGTTTGCGGCAATTCATCCGGAAAAGAATATTTTAAATCTATCGAAAAATCTTCCAGATAATCCGTGGTATATTCCCGCATTCGAGCAACCAAATTGGCGATGGTGTTGTTGTCTGAATTCAACGACCATATCAAATCGCGCATGTTTTCAATCATTTTTTTGGCCGTTTCTTTTACCGATTCACTGCTATTTCTAATGTCGGGTAGGTGTTCCGTCTTTTGGAAAATGATTTCACTCAAAAAATTTATTTTGGACAAACCTGAACCTAAATCATCATGGATGTCTTTGGCAATCCGCAATCTTTCCTGCTCTTCAGTTTCTCTAATGATTTTTTCCTGTATCAATTGATATTTCAATTTCTGCCTGCTTTTCCATATCAAGGCAATTACGACAAGACCAAATACAAATAGAAAAAAAACAATCATCTGGTTGTTTTTTCGTGTCAACTGAAAATTCTGCTCCTTGATTTTTAGATTTCTAATTTTCCTCTCTTGTTGCAATACAAGAATTTCATCCACTTTCTTTTGTGTTTCAAATTTCACCTGCATTTCAGAAAGTTGGGTCGTGCGTTGCGTATTTATAAAACTGGATTTTTCCTCTTCGAATAATTTCCTGTATTTAATGGCTTTCGGGTATTGATGTAATTTTTCATAAGCTGTCGAAATACCGTCGTAGGATTCAATGATCACTTCTTGCGCCTGGATAGCCCTTGCATTGGCATTGGCAAGGAGACAAAATTCAAGCGATTTTGAATGATTCCCCATAAGCTCATATACATTGCCCAGATTGTTTTGGTTGGCTGCAACCATAAACTTGTCACCCAACTTATTGGACAACAGAATTGCTGCTTCATAATTTTTTACGGCTTTGGGGTAGTCTTTCAAATATTTGTAAACAATCGCCAGATTATTGAGTACCATGGCAATTTTCTCTTCATCCTTTTTGGCTTTGTAAATTTCAAATGCATTGGAATACATTTTCAAAGCTTTTACATAATTGTACTGTTGCTCGTAAACAATCCCCATATTGTTTTCACAATCAGCCATCAACAAATCATTGTTTACTTTTTTGGCAAAATCATAGGCCAGATCATAATAATACATGGCACTTTTGAAATCTTTTTGTTCCTCATATACAGTACCAATATTTTTATATGTTTTTGCAATATTCAGACTGTCACGACTTTGTTTTGAAAAAGCTATTGCCGACAAATAATTAGTGAGTGCCTGTTCCGATTTTCCAATTCTTGAAAATGTGTTGCCCAGATTGTTGTAAGTTTTGCCTAATAATTCTATATTTTTGGATTTTTTATAAAGGATGGCACATTTTTGGAATAGCTCAAGAGCTTCTTTGTAATCCCCTTTTGAATAAGCCAAAACACCTTTTTGCATACTGTTTTCGGCAATTGCACCTGATTGGGAAAAACAGGTAAAACCCTGAAATAAGAAAAATAAAAAAAGCAAGTAGTGTTTTATCATTTTCTAAAACTACAAAATAATACTGATTATCAGTATTATATTATTTTTTTTTTAAACAAAAAAGCTTCCTATGTGGAAGCTTTACTATACAAAAATGGTTTTCTACCTAGCATATTCCTCCTGTATTAATAAATAGCAATTTTACTGACTTAACCATTTTTTTAATCAACCAATAGCCAATATAATCGGCAAAACCAAATATGCAGAATTTTGCAACAGGTTTGCCCGCAAAAATACAAAAAGAAAGCACTCATATCGAGTGCTTTCTTCATTTAGTTTAAACGTGGTTTAAAACCTATTTAAACTCATAATTTACCTTGTGTAACATTATATCAGTGTAACTCGACACGAAGTTCACTTGATTGTTTACCGTACTGGTTGTTGATCCGGCAAAAGGATTGTACAATGCCGGCTTGGTGGCCATCCATTCGCACAACTCAATTATGTTTGATTTGTTGGATGTGAAGTAAATGTAATTCGTGCCGTCCAACACGTCAAGAACATCAAGGTAATCCTTTAGTTTCCAGTAATTCTTATACGTTCCAACGTCTGTACTCAAGTATGGCGGGTCAACCAAGAACACGACATTCGTGCTGTCCTGGTACTTCGAAAACAATTCCTTATAATCAAGTGATTCAATGACAACGCCATCCAAATAGTTATCGGTATTATACTCACTCATTCTAACGCAATTGTACAGCGTTTCCTTTGCCAGTTGTTCACAGGATAGCACATATTTCATACTAAACATTATGTTACTTGACAAAGTAATATAGTCAACATATCCGGTTGTTTGTTCTTCCTGCAGCACCCTTGAAATAATCAAACTTTTTTGAGGTTCCACAATCTTTTTATCCTTTGGACAGCCTACCAAGATAGTCCTAATGTCACTAATTAACTTATTTGTGGCACCAACATTCTCCAGTCGCAACCTATAATTATCATAATCATTGTACACCACGTTTGCTTTTGGGTAATGTTGCTTTATTGTATGCGATAACAGCCCGGAACCACCGAATAAATCGACGTATGTGGCATCATCCGGACAGTTGTCCAGTACAGCCTTAACTTGTTTTAAAAATCGTCTCTTTTGCCCCATAAATGGCAATGGTGCCTGCGTAATTTTTTTGCTTTTTTCTTGCATTTTTTTGTTTAAATGTTTGCGTAATTGATTGTTATACACTATCTTTATAGTGTATAGGGCAGTGACTAAATACCGGTATTTAGGGTAAAAGTTGCTGTTTCTCCTCTTAATAATTGGTTAGTATTTTCGATGTTGTTCTCGTATATATGTACGTTCCCCAAGAACAGCGTAATACTCTTTAATTCAAGGTTTATTTGCTTGCTTATCAGGTATAAATGGTAGATGTCCGATGGTAATCCCAAACTGGCATCCGAACTCCTTTGATAAGCACTAACCACAAGCTTTCCCTTCTCTATTTGGAACTGAATCAGGCTTAAACACGGCTGTTGATTGCTCTCGGTGTTGTTAGAACCCAAGAACAGTACATAATTTTTTGATGTGCGCTTTTCACGATTTATCTTTTCAATAAGCTTTGGCAATTGCTCAAAATAAGTAGGGTAACTATTGACCAATATAGGACCACAGTAATCCCACCACGAAACTCCAACATCCCTATAAGCTTTTGTAGAACGTTCACCGGCCATAAATAAGCCCAACTCATCTTTTAATTTTTTCCGAGCCACTGCATGCCCTTCGAACAATTGAAGCAAGTCAATTGGTTTGAGTTCAAGGGTTTGATTCAATAAGTATTTTATAGAACCTTTATTGTTATCCTGGTTCTTGCCTTTACTTAAAATCTGATCTAATATTTGATGATATTTATTCATATTCGTTTTTTGATTGATGATTAATGATTGTATCTTTGCTGCTCTCACATTCATAAATAAAACACCCAAGACCATTAGAAGACTTATGCCTTCCAACGACCTTGGGTGTGTTAATTTAAAACGAATGTGAGAGTTTTTTTTAAATGTTGGAAGGCTTTTTTACCCTCCTTTTGTACTGAAAAGCGATATAAACTTATCAGGAAGTTTAAACTTTTTACCAATCCAAGCAAGAATTATAATCACTACTATAATGCCGAACAACCATAGGTAAAACCCAAATTGAAAGCCTTTTACTTTAGCTACTTTTGCTTTCTTTGCCTTGCTTTTATCAGTCGCTTTCTTTTGGCCGACATCAACTTCAATTCTACCTTTTTCGACTTTGGTTTCATCCTTTTTCTCGGTTGCTGCAGTCTCTTTTTTTTCGGTTTGGGAGTTGATTTCGCCACCTTCTAAATAGATTTCTTCTTTCAGGTCACCATCAACAAAATGTTTATAATGAAATGGTTTCCTGGTACCGGAACTATCCAGTTCCGAAACACTTGTTAAAACCAAATTACTATTGATGGCCAGCTGGCTTTTTTGCCAATCCAATTGATGTTTAACCGACTGCTGAAACATCGAATCGAAGTGCCTTTTCATTTCTTCCAGTTCCTTTTGTCTCGATGTTTCAAGGGTCACGGTTTTCGTTTTACAACCGAGAACCAACAACGCCAACGCTATATATCCTAATGCTTTCATACTTTTATTTTACAAATTTTACAATCGATTTAGACACGGCTTTTAGCGTATCGGCATAATTTGGATCAGTGGCATAACCCGCTTCGGCAATGGCATCAAAAAATTTGTTATAGTCTCGACAAACTTTTAAAGCTTTGGCATATCGTTTATTCTTGAAAAAGAACTGGGCGTGATCATTAAAACAGTCTTCAGGAGTAGCATATTTTCTAAAATAATCTTTCCCTTTATGCTTAAACATTTTAATGCCATTTCTAACTACAGGAGTCGAAGAAATGGGAATAGGCATAGGGTTATTGATGCTTCTAGTGTACTCCGTTGTCGTAATCAGCTGTTCGTTTCCGTTGATTCCGTCGGTATCTTTCACTCCAAAAAACATATTCCCTGGTGCAACATCACCCCAAGCACTTTCAAGTGCCGCCTGTGTCAATGTGGCCACGGCCGAAAGCCCTGTTTTTTCCTCTACTTTCCTTGCATGTGGTAGATATTTATCTACAAATAATTGTGGTTTCATTCTTTTTGTTTTGATTATTAGAGGACTATTTTTACTTCCTGTCCTCCTGAGAATTATTTATTTAACTATATTAAATTGGTCATAGCTTTAATAGCAACATTTGCCATTCTATCGGCATAATCAGCATTTGGATGTAAATTGTCTGGTGCCATTGCAGGTCTATTCCATTTATTCACCATACATTCTCTACTGAAATCAATTACCGGAAATCCGTATTTATTAGCAATATTTCGCATTGCATCTGCAAAATCTTTACTAGTTTTACCGTTATTATCTTGGTAATTTGGATTACTCGAAAAAGCCCCATATTCTCCGTATGTAGTCGTAGCAATAAAAATTTTTGCACTTGGTGCTCTTTCCATAGCCCTTTCTACCCATTTATTTAGTGCTCCGTAAAACTCATCAGTATTGGTACTATCAATACTACCAATAACGTAGCTTCTTGCATAATCGTTAATACCTCCATTTAAAATAATAACATCAGTATCAACTGGTATTTGTGCTATTCTTTGAGTTGTCCACATTCCTTGACCGGGCGCACCTCCATCCGCGAAACCACTTAATGAAGTTCCGCTCATACCTAAATTTGTATGTATAAGTTCTAATTTAGTTGCAACTTTAGGCTGCCACGCATTCATTTCAGTTATACTATCGCCGATTGTTACAAGTTTTTTTAAAACAGGAGGGGTATAAGTACCATAATATGGGTATTTAGATGTCCAACCCGGAACGTGATATTCTGTTTGAGTGCTTCCCTCTTCAAATTGACAGGTATTTAATTGTCCAGAACCTACCGTAATTTTAATGTAGTAACAGCCTGCTGGAATTGTCACCGGAAAAGTTCCGAATTGTGAACCGGAAACAAAAACTTTATTGGCAGCATAAAAAGCCTTGAACGTTTGATTTGAGTTGCAAGAATAAATATTACCCGGAATTACAGATATAAAATCAGATGCAACGCCATCAGGATAACCTCCCTGTATATTTCCGTCCAACCAACTTATGAACGAATTAAACGTAGATGTTTCAGGATTAAACAAGTTTTTTGAAGGTATCAATATTCCTTTCGTTTGCTCAGGTGCTACGGTTTCTTTTTCTAAAACAATAGGTATATTTTCCTCATTTTTTATAATGTATTTGTAATTTTCATACGCAGTTACCGCATTTCCTTCTTCTAATTGCATAGTAAGAATTTGCGCCTCTAGTGATAAAGTTACTTTTACATATTTTGTATCAACACTAGTTGTAAATGAATTCACAAAAGAGCCGCCACCTACTATAACATTTTTATTTATATCAAAATATGTCGTAAATCTTAACATACCACTTGGAGTATAAGTTGTTAACGGATTAACTTCAATAAAGTCAGATATTGAAAAACCATCTCCTGCGTAAATGGTGCCATCTTCCCCCATAAAATGGTTTAGATATACCGTGTTTTTATTGTATTTATTTTTACCAACAATAGTGCTCGCCTTTCTACTTAATTTTTTATTTGTATCAATAGTTTTTTCATAGCCCCCCAAATCCAACTCCGTAACCGTAATCTTCCAAACTCCAGCAACCCTTGAAATAAAAGCATAAGAAGTAGCCGGAACAACCACGCCGCCACAATTCGCATACGTTCCCTCTTCAACCGCAAAACCGTGAACATTTATCGTATCAGGAATAGTACTCAAAGGTGTTAACGCCCCAAGGTTTTCACTATCAACTACTACGCCTTCTATTTGACTCTCAACCCAAGTTCTCAACGCTCCAAACAACCCAGCGTGAGCATTTTCAGCTGTCGTGTGCGCCTGAAAAACGGCATTACTAGCTTTAGCAGCCAATAAGGTATCAAGCCCGTCCACATCAGTTGCGGCTACTTTATCGCTCTTGTGGCGGAAGGAATCAAACATATCCCAAAATTGGGCTTGAGTAGGTATAAAATTGGTTTTAAACCAGTTTTTTATCGTATTTAAAGATTGTAATCCCATAATATTAAAGTGTTGGTGCGGTGTATATATATTCGATAAACATTACTAATCGATATGGATTCATAATATTAGTGGTGGCAGCTGTCGGAGCGGTTGAAACTTTTTTAACGGACTCAAAGCTTTCGCCAACTTCAGCGGCTCCCGTGGAAACAATCAAAAGTCCCGAAGTTCCTCCAGAGGTTCCATCGCCAACTCCATATCCACTTAATGGAACGGAAACTGCAACCGAGGCGGCGCCTCCAACATCACCAACATTCTCACCCTCATTTTCTGGATTCCAACCAAACGGCATACGGTCACGCCAATTAACAACTTCGTGCCAACCATTAGGAATGTCAGCGGCGGGTTTGTTCCAAAGAACCATCCCGCCTCCCGCTTGGAAAACAGCATTTTTCTTTTCGAGTTCGGTAATTCGATCTGTAATAGTAGATAAATCAGCTGCATCAAATTTCAAAGCGAGAGCTTCCGAAATATCCTTTGTTGGGAAAGATGGTTTAAAATCTGCCCAAAGCCATTGCTCGGTTGCTGTTCCAAAAGTGGCGTGTCGGCGATAAACAACATCGTGTGTACTCAAATCTTCAAATTCCAAAGCCTCAATAGCCTCTACAATTATCACGTTAGTTTGAACGGTTCCTCCTATGAACTCCAACACTTCGCCGTTGATAAAAACAACACCATCGGCAACGGTGGTTCCAACGAGTCCGCAACCTGAAATAATTGAAAAATTGCCCGAAATATAGCCCAGTGCATTGAAAAGGGTATAAGCCTTTTGCATTTCATCGAGAATATCACACTCAATTGGAAAACCAATGCTTTGCATAAAATTGAATCTATTCATATAGGTCGTATTTGATAGCGTTTCGACGCTAATTTGTATTTTCTTATCTGTGAGTGCAATTCATTTATTTTGGTGTCAATTACTTCCTGTGGCACAAAAACAATAAAATCAACACCTGTATTCAAGTATTCAGAATTTTGGTAAATGAATAATTTACCAAGAAATACCGGCTTCTTTTCGGCTCTTGTATAAATGTACTTTCGAGGAAAAGCATTACCGTCCGTGATGTAAATTCGCCTTGAGGCAACATCTAGTTTATCGTTTAGAACATTTCGCAAGGAAAAAACCTTACCTGTATGATTCAAGACATACCAGTCGTCTAATCTTTTCTGCAACCATGTATAATGTAATTGCGAAATAGGCACGAGCAAAGCTTGCAAATAAGCCGTAAGTACTGGTTTCCTCAAAAACGTGGGGAGGAGCAATACCGCTAACTTCTTATAATCTATATCATACCACATAGCTCACGTTGTCAAAATTCACAATTTCAAAATAGCCGGACGTTGGTGTGGTTCTGACATTGATTGGTGCAAAATCGCTAAAACCTAAACCAACACTATTCCAATGACTGGATGTAGCATTAAAAATATGGGCATTATCCACACCAGGTACAGTTCGCAAATTCGCAATCAAATCATTCAAGACCAACTCACCATCAAATGGCAAAGCTTTCATATAGGCTTTTATGGCAGTCTCAACAGGCTTGCCACCGTCCAAAATACTATTTCCATTTTCGTCAATTACCAAAACATCCCGATAAATTGCCATTATCAAAACCAATTTATCTACTGGATTATTCACTATGTTAAGCCTAACACCTGCGTATTTTATTTCCTGCATAAATTCGTTAAAGCTTTCAAGTTGTGGAGCCGTCAGCGGTGCCAATAGATTGCCATTCTCTCCGGCAACTTTTATGGTCAATTTATTACTCTCAAAGCTTTCTTTGACGGAGCAATATTTTACAATTTGCGAAGCTTCAATTTGGTCAATTGTATAACCGGCATTATCAAATTTATCACTGTCATACAGCAAGTCAAAACCGTACTGAAAAGACAAAGCCATATTACGGTACCATCTTGCCGTACCTGATTTTTGTTCGTAAAGTGCTGTGTCGATTTGGGTTTTATGAACATCAAACAACACTTCCAATAGCCAAATGGCATAAGCCACCACAAAAACAAACAGACGATAAATAGCCACTCTACTCGTAGAAGTAAGTGATGCTAAATTAGCATCGGTAGCAATGGCCGTAAACATTGTATTTTGAATTTCCGTTATTGTTCGTGCCATTTTATCCTATTTTAAAATTGATTCCAAGTCTCATAAATCCTATTCCAAGTCCCGGAGGAATTGGAGGAATTTTCATCGCCGTTGCTGGGTCCACTTTGTTCGCACTGAAATAATTGATTACTTCCTGATTTCCGTAGTCTTTTGCGGGTATGGCAATGAGTTGTCCAGGTATTGGATCATCAGTAATACTCATATTATTTAGAATTGCTATTTCAGCAACCGCTTCCATCGTTCCACAATGCCTAATGGCGATATCGGACAAGGTTTGATTATGTAGTGCTATTATCTTCATCTAGTTCAAATTGTTTGTAAAACTTTTTATTGATAATGCGAATCAACGTCTTGGCATATTTTACACCCAGACTGTCCAAATTTTCCAAAAGGCTTACCAATAACTGCCAAATAATTCCGAGTAAAACTGCCCAATACAACCACGCAAAAGGATCCAATTCCACATCCATTATTTTAAGAAAATCCGAGTTTTTGGCGAAGGTGTTCAGAATGTAAATTGGCACTAAATAGGTCGCTATTTTCAAAATCATTCTGCCAAACTTTCGGCTTTCGTGGCGTTCGCCTCTTTTCAATGAGGCCTGTACACCCGTGTACCATTCCGAAACCAACAACACTACGTAAGCGATTAAAAACAAATGATTGAAACCAAACAAGAAACTAACAGATGAGAGCATAAAAGCCATGAGTAAATCGATTTTGATAATTGGAATTGAGGTGTAAATGAATCCGAAAGCACTCTTTAGAAACTCATCCAAATCGACAAACCCAAATCCTTTAAAAAAATAATTTATTATTCTCATCATATTTCAATGTTTAAATTTTCAATTCCATTACTGGTGTCAATCGTTGCATCGGTATAACCATCATAGTTTAACTGAATCTTTAAATCACGTTTAAACTCGTCTGCAGTAATTGTTTTTTTGATATAATTGATGGCTCCAAATCCCACAAAAGGAAATTCTTTGAGTTCGCCCGGTTGCAAGTCAATAATATCTTCAACATGTTGTTGATCACTTTGACCTATGGATAAATCACCATCGATACATACCAAATCCCCGCTTTCATCTCTCAATATATCCTGTCTCATTTTTAACTTATTGTTCCGGTTCCCGTTCCTGTTTGAGCCACAGCCGTTCCCGTGGTAGCTACAGTTACGGAAACAGTTCCCGACATTATGTATTCCTTTATGGCCAGCATCAACTTTTCGGCATAAACAACCTTTGCGGCGTTATAATCATCTGCCTGAATCATTTCATCCTGGAGAGCGATTATTTTTGTTTTGAATGCGTTATCGTTTAATGCCATTTTAACTTAGTAATTGATTCGTTTTGGTCTTCAAATCTGTAAATACCGTAATATCTGCAGGGGAAAATTTCCCTGGTCCCGATGGTGTCATTATGATGGCTTTAGTCAGTTGATCAAAACCTTTGTCCAAAATCGATTTAAGACTTACGGTACCATTGGTTATCTTGAACTTTCCGGACTTCATTTCAAGTACCTGGTCACCGATTTTAATCGTGACATTTCCTTCCTTGAATTCGAACAATTGATCACCCATTTTAATGATCACCTTTTCAATCTCCGAAACCCCTAATACAAAGGCATTGTCTTCGTTTTCCAATCGACCAATGACTACTTTAGAACCTACTTTTGGGTAAACCGTAAACTGGCTTTCCAATTCTTCGACGATGGCATTTAAGCGAACATCTTCGTAAGCATCCACGGTGCATGTGTCATTTTCAACCGCCGTAACCGTTCCAACCGTTAAGGTAAATTTGCCTTTCTTTCCTCTTGCGCCTTTAACAGCCAGTTTAAAAAGTTCATCGAATTCACTCATAACTTGTAACTTAAATTATTGGCTCTTTTAATGCCGTCAGAAGCGTTAATATCAATGGTTACACTTTCAATAAAATAGCGGCCATCCTGATGCCTGTCTTTATAAAATGGCCTATACAATTGCGCTGCATCCCCGGGCTTGGTTCTTGGCTCACACCAACCGTCCAACGTCCCTTCGAAGCCATCGACACTTAAAGATTTATAAGTTTGGTCACCCCAAACTTTCATTTCTTCTTGAGTCAAATCAGGCATAGTAATAATCTTTGTATTGCTGCCTTTTTCGCCAACAGAATAAGTTAATTCTTTTCCTGTTTTTTGCTTGGATTTAATCGTAACCTCCAAAGGTTTGCTCTCTTTTTGCTCAAACTTCAAACTGCTGCCACGTCGAACATTTTCACTAAAATTGAATTTATGAACCGTTTCCGCTTTAAAGTCCACTATCATTCCCACGCACAATGTCGTTGGGTTTTTGAAGTAGGCTCTTATGCCTGCCTTGTCTCGAAGTTCCTCCAAAACATTGTAAGGAGTGGCATCTTCAATAAGCCATTTTCCTATGCTGTAATCGCCGTTACATTCAATCGTGTATTTGGCAGGTACTACAGCTTTCAAAATGTCAATCAGTTTCCCGGACTTGATAAATTTGGTTATCCGTGGAGCCTTCTTGAGTTGAAACATTTCATCTTCGCACTCCAAAAGCAAAGGCGTTTCTGCACCTACTTTTTCGATGTAACCTTCAAACTCTGTCTGAAGCTTTCCATCATATCCAAATTCAATTTTGACGGCATCGCCACGTTTCATAAAATCTAAAATAGATTTACCCGAAATATTGATGGATTTACCCACCTCGTCAACCGCATTTTTAAACTCCCTTGGTAACTCAATTTTTGCATTATTTGCAAGAACTTGAACACTCGACTCGATGTGAATAGATTGACAAACCGTAAACTGTAAATTATCAGCAATCGTAATCCTTAAACTGATGTTGTGATACAGGTAATTCATTTAACTATTCGGTTTCAAAAGCGTGAAATTCACGGCTTTTATTGAACTGGCTTGGATGGTAAATTGTACCGTGTCCTGGTAACCTTCCACACTTGTAAAATTGATTGATCTGAAATACAAACTATCGATGTCCCTTTCTTCAAATTGCTTCCCAATTACCTTGGCCACAACATGGCGTTTCCAGTTTTGGTTTAACCTCCTGATTTCGTCACTCGGATAAACCCGGTTATCGACATCAATCAATAAACCGTTTATGGTAATATCCCACGGCTTCATACCCCAACGCTCCACTACTACCGGATCATCGTCATTGACTTCCGTTTCGATGAATGTTTTCTCTTGGGAAAAGCCCATCAACAAAGGCGGTGCAAAAATTCGACCTCGGTCTCCGTGCAACATCGCATCAAATTCCATCGGCTCCAGTCCAGGGATTTCCATTTTCACATATTCAACACTTGAGTTAACAAGCGGATAGGTTTCGAAAGAAGGACTTTGTTTACTGGTTTTATCAATGAACACTTTTTCTATGGCCTTGCCCGCTGCCAACATTCCGAAAGCAGATTTATAGCGTAAGGATAAATCGATTGTTAGGTTCATTAGATTTGTTTTGGGGCTACAATATTGTTTTCAACTAGCCATTGCACTTGAGCCCATTTTTGCGCCCAAATATCATCATCCAACTGTTCCGGGAATGGTAGATGCAAAATGTGGCTAATCATCGCATCTATTTTAAAAACCATATCCTTATCGGTATCGTTTATCAGACCCGGACAGTCTTCTAATACTTTTTTATCTTGTTCTCTCTAATCGGAATTAGTTCAGCCAAGGCACCTACAGTAGTAAATGTAAATCGTCAGCAAAAAGTGGACTGATTTAGACAAAAAATAAGAGAGTGTTTTCAAAATCCTTAAATTTGAAATAAGTATGAAAACACCAAGA